>NZ_JAMLDY010000001.1 GCF_024211255.1 Sphingomonas liriopis
GACGGTCGTTGCGACCAACCCCGGAACGGGAGCCGTGACGCCACGCGCTGCGGGGCCGTTACCCCGCAGCGCGCTCGCCAGCCGCATCAGCTTAAACCACAATCCTCAGAGACAACCCCGGACTTGTTCCGGGGTCCACCGGGCCGCAAGCGTTTGGCCCCTCCTCGACACCCTCCGCCTCGCCGCGGAGTGGACCCCGGAACAAGTCCGGGGTGACGAAAGGAAATGAGGCTCCCGCTCGGCACAGCCCATACCTCAGAACAACTCCCCCTGCGGCCCGGCGGGCCGGCGAAACAGGTCGGTCCGCAGCGTCGTCCCGCGGTTGGCGAGGCCATGCTTGCGGCAAGCGATCTTGAACCGCGTCCGCATCAACTCCGCCCAAGGCCCCGATCCTTTCATCCGCGTGAAGAAATCCGGATCGTTGTCGCGTCCACCGCGCAGCGACTGGATGATCGCCATCACCTTGGCGGCACGATCGGGGTAATGCGTGTCGAGCCAGGCGCGGAACAGCGGCGCGACTTCGTGCGGCAGGCGGACGGGGATGAAGAAGCACGCCTGCGCCCCCGCCTCCGCGGCGCGTTCGACGAGATGTTCCAGTTCGTGGTCGGTGATCGCGGGGATGACCGGCGCGATCGAGACGTAGACGGGGACGCCCGCGTCGGCGAGCGCACGTACCGCCTTCAGCCGGCGTTCGGGATGCGGCGCGCGCGGTTCGATCGTCCGGGCGATCAGCGGATCGAGCGAGGTGACCGACATCGCGACGCCCGCCAGTCCCTGGGCCGCCATCGGACCGAGCAGGTCGAGATCGCGCAGCACGCGATCCGACTTGGTGGTGATTGTCAGCGGGTGGTGCGTTTCGGCCAGCACCTCGAGGATCCCGCGGGTGATCCGCCAGTCGCTCTCGATCGGCTGATAGGGATCGGTGTTGGTGCCGAGCGCGATCGGCGCGACCGTGTAACCGGGCCTGGCGAGTTCGGCGCGGAGCAGCGCGGCGGCATCGGGCTTGGCGAACAGCCGGCTTTCGAAATCGAGGCCCGGTGACAGATCGTGAAAGGCATGCGTCGGCCGCGCGAAGCAATAGATGCAGCCATGCTCGCAGCCGCGATAAGGGTTGATCGACCGATCGAAGCCGACGTCGGGCGACGCGTTGCGGCTGATGATCGTGCGCGGATGTTCGATGGTGACGGTGGTGTGCAAGGGGGCCGGCACGCCGTCCAGATCGTCGCGCGCGTCGAGCCAGTCGCCGTCCGCCTCGACCTGTGGCAGGTTGAAGCGTCGGCTTTCGGTGTTGACCGTGGCACCGCGGACGGCGCGTCTGGCGGGCGGCTTGGCCATTGCGCGAGGATAAGGGCTTCGATAGAACATAGCAAGAACTTGACGAGGAGCAGGCGATGGCGCGGTTGAATTATCTCGAGCTGCCGGTGGCGGATACGGCGCGGGCGAAGGCCTTCTACGGCGCGGCGTTCGGCTGGGCGTTCAGCGATTTCGGGCCGACCTATGCCGCGACGACGAGCGGCGATACGGACGTCGGGTTCCAGGCGGATGCGGCGCAGAAGACGGCGGCGGCGCTGCCGGTGATCGAAGTGGCGGACGTCGATGCCGCGCTGGCCGCGGTCGAGGCGGCCGGTGGGCGCATCACCGTGCCGGTGTTCGCCTTTCCGGGCGGGCGGCGGTTTCACTTCGCCGATCCCGACGGGCATGAGCTGGCGGTGATGCAGACGGGGTGAGGTAGCCCACGTTTGCCATCCCTGCGGAGGCGGGGATCCATACTGGCTGACGTATCGCCTCTATCGTAAGCCGCCGTGATTATGGATCCCCGCCTTCGCGGGGATGACGACGGAGTGAGGATAGGGCTTAC
This sequence comes from Sphingomonas liriopis, assembly GCF_024211255.1. Classification (GTDB taxonomy): domain Bacteria; phylum Pseudomonadota; class Alphaproteobacteria; order Sphingomonadales; family Sphingomonadaceae; genus Sphingomonas; species Sphingomonas liriopis. The sequence continues at coordinate 1,859 of NZ_JAMLDY010000001.1, forward strand.
CGTTCCAACAGCCGCGGCATCAGCTCGACGAAATTGCAGGGGCGGTGGCGGCTGTCGAGCTGGTCCTGGAGGATGCCGTCCCAGCCGTCCTTGACCGCGCCGGTCGAGCCGGGGAGCGCGAAGATGTAGGTGCCGCGCGCGACGCAGGCGCAGGCGCGCGACTGGACGGTGCTGGTGCCGATCTTGGCGTAGCTGAGGTAGCGGAAGAGCTCACCGAAGCCGGGGATCATCTTGGTGGCGACGCGCTCGACCGCCTCCGGCGTGACGTCGCGGCCGGTGACGCCGGTGCCGCCGGTGGTGACGATGCAATCGATCGCAGGATCGTCGATCCAGCGTTCCAACTGCGCGACAATGGCGTCGATGTCGTCGCGCAGGATGACGCGGTCGGCGAGGATGTGGCCGGCCGCCTCCAGCCGCGCGACGAGCGTGTCGCCGGAGCGGTCCTCGGCAAGGCCGCGGGTATCGGAGACGGTAAGGACCGCGATGTTGACGGCACGGAACGTCAGGCTGGTGTCGATCGGCATCGGCTCACGCGGCTTTCGTATGGGCTCCGTTCGTCCTGAGCATGTCGAGGGGCGGGAGATTCACCCTGCTGCGACACGCTCAGCATGAACGGATGGGGGCATCGGGGTGCGGGGCTTATCCTACCGAACGCAGCTGCGACGCGACGCGATCGAGTGCGACGTTGCTGACCCCGGGGATCGCCTGGATCGTCTCGACGAGTTCCATGTCGAGGAGGAAGTCGCGCCCCAGCAGCACCGTCGCCTCGCCGTCGCCTGCCGGGATATGCGCGCGGACCTCGCCGCGGGCGCCGCGGTGGTGGGCAAGCAGACCGGCAAGCGCCTCGAACGCCGCGGCATGCGCCACCTTCGCCGCGATCGTGAACCGCGCGGTCGAGGCGAGGCCTTCGAACGGCTGGATGCGCTTGACCGAGACGCGCGGCGTCTCCTCGCCGGGGCGGCGGTCCAGTTCGACGGTGATGAGGCCGCAGCCGCCGCAGCGCGCCGCCTCTTCCAGATCGGCGGCGACCGCGTCGTCGAAACAGGTCGCGACGAACTGGCCGCTCGCGTCGGACAGCGTCGTCATCATGTAGCGCTTGCCGCGCGCGGAGGTGCGCCAGCGCGCGTCCTCGACCAGCACCGCCATCGTCGCGCCGGCGCGGGTGCCGTCCTCGGGGATGTTGAGCTCGGTCAGCGCGACGTACTGGCGCGCGCCGTGCATCTTGGCGAGGTGGCCGTGGCGATCGACCGGGTGGGCGGAGAAATAGAAGCCGAACGCCTCCTTTTCCTGCTCCATCGCCTGCGCCATCGACCAGCGCGTGCCGGCGGGCAGCTTGATCGCGTCGCCGGCGACGTCCTCGGCGCCGAACAGACCGTGCTGGCCGCTGGTCTTGCCCTCGTGCGTGCGCGCGGCGACGGCGAGGATCGTCTCGGCGACCGCGTGGATGCCGGCGCGGTTGGCGTCGAAGCTGTCGAACGTGCCGCTGGCGGCGAGCGTTTCGAGCTGGCGCTTGTTGATGAGGCGCGGGTCGACGCGGGTGGCAAGATCGTCGATCCCCTTGAACGGGCCGTTGGTGCTGCGCTCGACGACGAGCCGCTCCATCGCCCCCTCGCCCACCGATTTGAGCGCGGCGAGCGCGTAGCGGACGGCGAGGCCGTCGGCAGTTTCCTCGACGTCGAACTCGGCATCCGACCTGTTGATGTCGGGTCCGCAGATCGTCACGCCGAGACGCCGCATGTCATCGACGAAGATGCAGAGCTTGTCGGTCTGCGCCATGTCGTAGCACATCGATGCCGCGTAGAATTCGTGCGGATGATGCGCCTTCAGCCACGCGGTCTGGTAGGCGAGCAGGGCATAGGCGGCGGCGTGGCTCTTGTTGAAGCCATAGCCGGCGAATTTGTCGATCAGGTCGAACAGCTCGTTCGCCTTGCCCTTGGGGATCTGGTTGGTGGCGAGGCAGCCGTCGACGAAGGTCTGGCGCTGCGCGTCCATCTCCGCCTTGATCTTCTTGCCCATCGCGCGGCGCAGCAGGTCGGCGCCGCCCAGGCTGTAGCCGGCGAGCACCTGCGCCGCCTGCATCACCTGTTCCTGATAGACGAAGATGCCGTAGGTTTCGTTGAGGATCGGTTCGAGCAATGCGTGCGGATAGACGATCTCCTCCGTCCCCTGCTTGCGGCGACCGAAGCTCGGGATGTTGTCCATCGGGCCGGGGCGGTAGAGCGAGACGAGCGCGATGATGTCGCCGAAATTGCTCGGGCGGACGGCGCTGAGCGTACGGCGCATGCCCTCCGATTCGAGCTGGAACACGCCGACCGTGTCGCCCTTCTGGAGCAGCTTGTAGACCGCCTCGTCGTCCCACAGCAGCGCGTCGAGATCGATGGAAATCCCGCGCTTCGCAAGCAGTTGCACGGCCTTCTTGAGAACCGATAGTGTTTTCAGGCCGAGGAAGTCGAACTTCACCAGCCCTGCGCCCTCGACGTATTTCATGTCGAACTGGGTGACCGGCATGTCCGAACGCGGGTCGCGGTAGAGCGGCACCAGTTCGCTGAGTGGCCGGTCGCCGATCACGACGCCGGCGGCGTGCGTCGACGAGTGACGCGGCAACCCTTCGAGCTTGGTGGCGAGGTCGAGCAGGCGGCGGACCTGATTGTCGTTCGCATATTCCTTGGCGAGCTCGGGCACGCCGTTGAGCGCGCGCTTGAGGTCCCACGGGTCGGTCGGATGGTTGGGGACGAGCTTGGCGAGGCGATCGACCTGGCCATAGCTCATCTGGAGGACGCGGCCGGTGTCCTTAAGCACCGCGCGCGCCTTCAGCTTACCGAAGGTGATGATCTGCGCGACCTGATCGCGGCCGTATTTCTCCTGCACGTAGCGGATGACCTCGCCACGCCGGGTTTCGCAGAAGTCGATGTCGAAGTCGGGCATCGACACGCGTTCCGGGTTGAGGAAGCGTTCGAACAGCAGCCCCAGTTTCATCGGATCGAGATCGGTGATCGTCAGCGCCCAGGCGACGACCGAGCCGGCGCCGGACCCGCGCCCCGGCCCCACCGGAATGTCGTGGTCCTTCGCCCATTTGATGAAGTCGCCGACGATCAGGAAATAGCCGGGAAAGCCCATCTGGACGATGACGTCGACCTCGAACGCGAGCCGTGTCCGATAGGCGTCGCGCCAGTTCGGGTCGTCGGCCGGCTGGGTGCCGAGCTGTTCGATGCGGTCGAGCCGTTTCTCCAGCCCGGCCGCCGCCTCGGCGCGCAGCATCGCCGCCTCGCCCTCGCGATCGCCGGCAAGGCTGGGCAGGATCGGCTTGCGATAAGGCGCCATCACCGCACAGCGCTGCGCGACGACCAGCGTGTTGTCGATCGCCTCGGGCAGGTCGGCGAACAATTGCTTCATCGTCTCGGCGGGCTTGAGCCAGGCGTCGGGACAGGAACGGATGCGATCCTCGCTCTCGACATAGGTCGAATGCGCGATGCACAGCATGGCGTCGTGCGCGTCGAGGAACGCGCTGTCCGAGAAGCAGCAGGGATTGGTCGCGACCAGCGGCAGGTCGCGGTCGTAGGCGAAGTCGATCAGCGCCTGTTCGGCGGCGTCCTCGACCGGATCGCTGCGGCGGGCGAGTTCGACGTAGAGGCGGTCGGGGAACAGCGCCTGCAGACGGTCGAGGTAGGCGGCGGCGCGGGTTGGCTGGTCCTCGTGGATCAGCCGGGCGAGCGCGCCCTCGCCGCCCGCGGTCAGCGCGATCAGGCCGTCGCTCCGCCCCTCCAGCGCAGCGAAATCGACATGCGCGGGCAGTTCGATCGGCCGTTCGAGATGCGCGAGGCTGACCAGCGCGCACAGGTTGTCGTACCCGCGCGTGTCCTGTGCGTAGAGCGCGATCCAGTCGAGCGGGGCGGCAACGCCATCAGGCATGTCGGGCCGCGCCACGCACAGCATCGTGCCGATCACCGGCTGGACGCCGTCCTTCTTGGCGGCGTCGGAGAAGGCCATCGCCGCATAGAGGCCGTTGCGATCGGTCAGGCCCGCGGCGGGAAAGCGCATCGCCTTCGCCTGTTTGGCAATCGCCTTGGGCTCGATCGCCCCGTCGAGCATCGTGTAGGACGAGAAGATACGGAGCGGTACGAAACCGGAATGAGCCATGTCCGGGACTTAGCGCCTCCGCCGCGATTCGAACAGGTGGGGGCGAGGAACCGCCGGTGGATAACTCCGTTACGGGGGCTCAACGGCAGGAGCTTGTGTCATGACCGACGATCGTGCGTTCACCGATCCGCTTGCGCCCAGTTCGGCCGGTGCCGGCTGGGGCTGGATCCTCGCCTATGGCGTGGTGTCGGTGGTGCTGGGGGTGCTCGCCTTCCTCAACCCGTTCGCGGCGACCTATGCGGCGACGCTGGTGATCGGCGGGTTCTTCATCGTCGCGGGGCTGGTGTCGATCGCCGCCGGGTTCGCCGGCAAGGGCAGCGAGAGCCGTGGCTATGCGATCGGTTTCGGGCTGTTGTCGCTGGTGATCGGGCTTTTGATGGCGTTCAATCCGGTCACCGGTGCCATTTCGCTGACGCTGATGGTCGCGGTGTGGCTGGGCATTCGCGGCGCGCTGGAGATCGGGCTCGGCGCGCGGTTCCGGCGCGGGCGCGGACTGATGATCGCGCTCGGCGTGGTCAACATCCTGCTCGCGATCTACGTGCTGGCGACGCTGCCGTGGTCGGCGCTGACGCTGCCGGGGTTCATCCTGGGGATCAGCTTCGTGTTCGGCGGCGTCGCGGCGGTGGCGTCGGCGCTGAACCATAAGACAGGCGCGGCGGCGTTCGCCGCGCCGGCGGTGTGATAGGATCGCTCCCCGTCACCCCGGACTTGTTCCGGGGTCCACCGGGCCGCAGGCGTCGCGCTCACACCTCGAGCCTTTCGCCCCGCCGCGGAGTGGACCCCGGAACAAGTCCGGGGTGACGTAGGAGATTTGGCGGTGTCGCGTACGGCTCAGGCGGATTACAGCAGCGCCCCGAACGGGTTCCAGGGGAAGCCCAGCACCTCGAACCCCGCTCGGCCTAGCGGTGGTGGAGTGCCTCCAGCCCCGCGTACTGCGGGGTGAAGCCGCATTTCGACGCGGTGTTGACGATCAGCAGCACCTGTCCCGCCCAGCGGTCGAGCGGTTGCGGCGTGCCATCGGCGCCCTCCACGGCAAAATCGGTAATCGCGGTCATAGGTGTCTCGCCAGCAGATAGTGGAGGTTTTGCTTCACTCCTGGCCATTCGCGGTCGAGGATCGAATAGACGACGCTGTCGCGCAAGCGCCCGTCGACGATCTGGTGTCCACGCAGCACGCCGTCCTTCGCCGCGCCGAGCCGCTCGATCGCGGTCTGGCTGCGCCGATTGAGCGCGTCGGTGCGGATCTGCACGCACTGGCAGCCCAGCGCCTCGAACGCATGGGTGAGCAGCAGCAGCTTCGCCTCGGTATTGACGCCGGTGCGCTGCACCGCCTTGGCATAGAAGGTGCCGCCGAGTTCGAGGCGGCGATGGCCTGCGTTCATCCGCATGAAGCGGGTTGTGCCGACCACCTGCCCCGACGGATCGCAGACCGCGAACAGCCGGGCGCGGCGCTGGTCCTGCTGTTCGAACGCGGCATCGATCCAGCGATCCGCCTGCTTCAGCTGCGACACGTTGGCGTAGAACGTGTCCCACAGGTCGCCGGCGGCGGCGACCGCGACCAGTGCGTCCTTGTCGTCACGGCGCAGCGGCCGCAGCATGACGTGGCGGCCGGTCAGCGTCGGCGTCACGTCCCAGCCGCTCACGACAGCACGCCCTCGTGCAGCCGGACGACGCGGTCCATCTTCTTCGCCAGCCGTTCGTTGTGCGTCGCGATCAGCGCCGCCGAGCCTTCGCCGCGGACCAGCCGCAGCAGTTCGGCGAGCACGATGTCGGCGGTATGTTCGTCGAGGTTGCCGGTCGGCTCGTCGGCGAGCACCAGCGCCGGGCGGTTGGCGAGTGCGCGCGCGACGGCGACGCGCTGCTGTTCGCCGCCCGACAGCTGGCTGGGTCGATGCGTCAGGCGATGGCCGAGGCCGAGCGCGGTGAGCAGCGCGACCGCGCGGGTCTCGGCGGCCTTGCGTTCGGCGCCGTGGACGAGTTGCGGCAGGACGACGTTCTCGGTCGCGTTGAAGTCGGGCAGCAGATGGTGGAACTGGTAGACGAAGCCGAGATGGTCGCGGCGCATCACCGTGCGGCCATGCGCGTCGAGCTGCGCCGCCTCGACGCCGTCGATGCGGATCGAGCCCTGGAAGCCCCCTTCGAGCAGCCCCACCGCTTGCAGCAGCGTCGACTTGCCCGAGCCCGACGGGCCGAGCAGCGCGACGATCTCGCCCGGCGCGACCGACAGATCGACGCCGCGCAGGACGTGGATCGTCTCGCCGCCTTGCGTGAAGCTGCGGGTCAGGCCGGTGGTGCGAAGAACATCATTCATAGCGCAGCACCTGTACGGGGTCGGTACTCGCTGCCTTCCACGCCGGGTAGAGCGTGGCGAGGAAGCTGAACACCAGCGCCATCAGCGCGATGATGACGATCTCGACCGGGTCGGTCTTCGACGGCAATTCGGTGAGATAGCGGATCGACGGATCCCACAGATTCTGCCCTGTAACGAGCTGGACGAGGTTCACCACCGCCTGCCGGTAGAACAGGAACACGAAGCCGAGCAGCAGCCCCGCGAGCGTACCGAGCGCGCCGATCGTCGTGCCGACCACCATGAATATCCGCATCAGCCCGCCGCGCGTCGCGCCCATCGTCCGCAGGATCGCGATGTCGCGCGTCTTCGCGCGAACCAGCATGATGAGGCTGGAGAGGATGTTGAACACCGCGACGAGGATGATGATCGACAGCACGGTGAACATCGCGACGCGCTCGACCTCCAGCGCCTGGAACAGCTGCGCGTTCATGCCGCGCCAGTCGGCGATGACCGCGCCGCCGCGCAATTTGTCGGCGAGCGGTGCGAGGATCGGCCCGACCTGGTCGGCATCGACCGTCTGCACCTCGACCATGCTGACGTTGTCGCCGAGCAGCAGGAGCGTCTGCGCATCCTCGATCGGCATGATGACGTACGCCTTGTCGTAGTCGTACAGCCCGATCTCGAAGATCGCGCCCACCGTGTAATTGACGATGCGCGGCACGGTGCCGAATGGCGTCGTCTGCCCCTGCGGACTGAACAGCGAGATTTCGCTGCCGACCTGCGCGCCGAGCGCCTCGGCGAGGCGGCTGCCGATCGCGATGCGGCTGCTGCCCGGTGTGATGCCGGCGAGCGTGCCCATGACCAGCTTGCTGCCGATCAGCGGCTTGACGTCGGCGATGCGCACGCCGCGGACCAACACCGCCTCCGCGCGGCCGTTGTAGGTGGCGGCGAGCGGCTGTTCGACCATCGGCACCGCGCGGGTGACGCCGGGGGTCTTCTGCGCCTCTGCGACGATCTCGCGCCAGTCGGGCAGGCGTCCACCGACGCCCTGGATGACGGCATGGCCGTTGAGGCCGACGATCTTGTCGAACAGCTCGGCGCGAAAGCCGTTCATCACGCTCATCACGATGACGAGCGCGGCGACGCCCAGCATCACCGCGACGAGGCTGATCGAGGCGACGAGGAAGATGAACGCCTCCCCCTTCCCCGGCAGCAGATAGCGGCGGGCGATCATCCGTTCGTAGGTTGAGAGGATCATGGCCGCAGGCTCTAGGGCGTGGACCCGGACCATGCAACGAATGTTGCGGATTCGACACAGGGTCCGGGCAATCGAATTGGCACGCCCACATAGCCGGTGACAAAGCCGGTGCCCCTGCCTAGCAGAGACTTACTGAGACACAGGCAACGGCCGTGGTTCGGGGAACAGTGGAACGGCAGCGCAGCGACAATACGCGCGATCGCCGGGAAACGACCTAAGGGGGCTGACGAGTTTCTCGTCACGCAGGCGCCCGGATCGGCAACGATCCGGGCGTTTGCTTTTTCCGGCGCCGGGCGAAGGGCGGGAGCTTCCAATTCGCGCCTTTCGTCCGGCCTTGCCGCTCTGGCATCGCGATCCTGAACGTGTCCGGAACGGGCGGTGTATTTGCCCGGCCTCACCCACATCGTTCGTCACCCCGGACTCGTTCCGGGGTCCACCGCGCCGCAAGTGCGAAGAATTGAGGCGCGAGTCCCCCGCCTCGCCGCAGAGTGGACCCCGGAACGAGTCCGGGGTGACGAAGGAGGAGTGGCGACGGTGCGCCACGCCCCACCAAGCGTGTCTCAGAAGCTCTTCGACAGCGTGATGCCGTAGGTCCGCGGGTCGCCGACGTTGCCGGCGATCAGCCCGGTGTTGCCTGGCGTCGTCGCCAGCACCTCGTAATAGTGCGTATCGAAGACGTTGCGGACCCAGCCGAAGACGTTGAGCCCGGCATCGGTGCGGAAGCCCGCGCGCGCGTTGGTCAGCGTATAGCCGGCGATATCGGTGTAGATCGAGCGCGAGGCATTGGACGAGAATTTGGTCCGCGAGCTGGCATCGACACCCAGATAGACTTCGCCATCCTGCCCCAGCACCTTGGTCGGCAGATTGTATTCGCCGCCATAGGAGAAGGCGAACTTCGAGATGCCCGGCAGCCACTGGCCCGAGATGTCGCAGACGATCGGGCTGTTGGTCCCCGGCTGGCCCGGCGCGCCGATCGTCGGGTTGGCCGCGGTCGGCGTGCCGCCGCCGGATAGTTCGGGCGGGCATGGCGCGTTCTTGAAATCGAGATAGCGCGCGTCGCTGAACGCACCGTTGGTGTAGAAGGTGAAGCGCTCGCTCGGCCTCACCGAGAAATCGGCCTCGATGCCCCGCACCCGCACCTTGCCCGCATTGGCGAGATAGCCGCGCAGCGTCGAGGTCGAGCTGTTGTTCACCACCGCCTGATAGTCGCGGATGCTTGTCCAATAGCCGGTGACGTTGAGCGTTGCCTTGCGGTCCCAGAATTGCGTCTTGGCGCCGAGTTCGAAATGGTCGACCTTTTCGGGTGCGATCTGCGCGAGCTGTGTCTGGACGACACCGTTGACCACCGGGACGCCGTTGAGGTTGAGGCCGCCCGATTTGAACGTGTGCGCATAGGTCGCGTAGAGCAGCACGTCGCGGCCCGGCTTGTACGATCCGGTCAGGTCATAGGTGACGTTCCAGGCGCGATACGCCTCGTCGCTGAACGATTGTGGCTGGATCGCGTCGCGCTGCGCCGCCTGACGCGCGGTGCCGCCGGTGTAGGGGACGAGATTGCCCGCCGAATCGCGGACGATGCTGACGTAGCTGCCGACCTTGTCGTCATAGTTGAGCCGCACGCCGGGCGAGAGCGTGAAGCGGTCGTCGAGCTTCCAGTTGAGCTTGCCGAACACCGCGCCCGAAAAGTTCTTGAGGCGGATATCGTTGCTGGCGGTCAGGCCGTCGAGGACGGACGGATCGTTGGCCAGCGCGCTCGACGGGTTGATGAGCCAGCGGCTCGCGGCCGAGCCCTGCCGCTGTGTGCCGGTTGTGTGGATATCCTGATAGAAACCGAACAGGCCGAGCACGTAATCGAGCTTCGTGCCGCCGCCGGCGTAGCGGAATTCCTGCGTATACTGGCTCTGGTGCGTAGGGTTCTGCGACAAAGTGGTGATCGGCAGGCCGGTGAAATCGCGATCGTTGGCGGGCAGCCAGTCCCAGAAACGGAACGCGCTGACCGAGGTCAGCGTGCCCGAGCCGAGCTTGTACTCGCCGCGCAGCGACAGGCCGCCGAGGATGTTGCGCGCGTTGAGCTGCGCGTCGAGGTCGGTCAGTCGGTCGAAGGCGTTGCGGCTGGGCGGCTCGTAATTGAGCGCGCGGGCGAGCAAGTCGAACTGGCGGTTGAGCGGGCGCTGCGTCGTGCCGTTGCGCACGAAGATCTGCGCGCAGCACACCGGATTCTGGCGGCTGTAGTCGCCCGACAGCGTGAAGCTGAGATCGGGCGAGGCGTTCCACAGGATCGCGGTGCGCAGGCCGATATTGTCCTGGCTATTGACGTACTGCCGCGTCGCGACGTTGTAGACGGTGCCGCGGCGATCGGTGGTGGTGAGGCCCAGCCGGATCGCGATATCGTCGGTCAGCGGCCCGGACACCGACGCCTTGGCCTGTTTGAAGTCGAGATTGCCGAGGCTGACCTCGGCGCGGCCGTCGAAGGTGAAGCTCGGCGCCTTGCTGGTGATGTTGATCGCACCGGCCACCGTGTTCTTGCCGTAGAGCGTGCCCTGCGGCCCGCGCAGCGTCTCGATCTGCGCCACGTCGAGGAAGTCGAGCGTGGCGACGGCGACGCGGCTCAGATAGACCTGATCGATATACACGCCGACGCCCTGGTCGATGCCGTCGTTGGTGAGGCCCAGCGGCGCGCCGAGCCCGCGGATGTTGACCGACGAATTGCGCGGGTTGGTCGAATAGAATTGCAGCGTCGGCTGCAATTGCTGGAGCCGCGCGACGTTGAAGCTGCCGGTGCTGTCGAGCTCCTTCACCCCGACGACGGAGATCGGGATCGGCACGTTCTGCACCGATTCGGCGCGGCGGCGCGCGGTGACGACGATGTCGCCGGTGATCGAGCTGCGCTGGAGGGTTTCTTCCGGAGCGGGCGGTGCCGGCTCGGCCCCCTGCACCTCGATCGTCTGGGCGGGCGTTGCCGGGGCGGCGGCGGCGTTCTGGACCGGTGGCACCGATGCCTGACCGGCGAGCAGAATGGCGAGCGTCAACGTCATCGGCGAAAGGTTCCCCTGATTCTTGTCGGGCGGTAAAGTCTACCAATCTACTATATTATCAACGCGGCATGAGCTTGACCCCGGTAAAGCGAAGCTTCTGCGCTCGCGATCGGGCGGTGGAATCCTCTTGAACGGCGGCGCGGACGAACCAAATGGGTGTTGCGCGGTGCCGCTGACGGGCCGCGTGCCGGTGTCGCGCCGCGTGGCGGACGCCGTCGTTCAACTCGCTTCCGATGGAGGATTTGACATGCGACTGGATCTCACTCCCTACCGCCGCTCGACGATCGGTTTCGATCGCCTGTTCGACATGATCGAAAACAACGCCCGCGCCGCCACCGCGGAAAATTATCCGCCGTTCAACCTCGAACGCCTCGCCGAGGATCGCTACCGGATCACGCTCGCCGTCGCCGGTTTCACGCGCGACGAGATTGCGATCACGGCGCAGCAGAACCTGCTGCAGGTCGCGGGCAAGAAGGACGACAAGGCGGGCAGCGCCAATTTCCTGCACGTCGGTATCGCCAACCGCAGCTTCGAACGCCGCTTCGAACTCGCCGACTTCGTCTTCGTCGAGGATGCGCGGCTCAACGACGGGCTGCTGGTGATCGACCTCGTCCGCGAGGTGCCCGAGGCGATGAAGCCCAAGAGCATCGCGATTCGGACCGGCGCACCGCTCGCCGCGGTCGAGGACGCCGGCGTGGCCGAAGCCGCGTAAGCGACGCGGTTCGCGCAAACGCGATGGGGCGTCCGGGTTTCGACCCGGGCGCCCTTTTTACGTCAGCGATCGCCGGGATAAGCCGTGATGAGGCGGAAACCGGCTTCCCCGCGCGGCTGGAGCCAGACCGTGACGATGCAAGGGTTGCGACCGTCCGGCGTAAGGAGACTGCACCGCACCTCATGCTTCGTACCATATTCGTTCGTCAACGTGCGCACGACGGGTCGCATCGCACCATGCCGGTCGAGGGCCATGGCAAAGGCGAGCGGATCGGAGGGAGAAAATCCGAATCGTTCGAAAAAAGCCGCCTTCGCCCGGCCGGTGGGATGATCGCGACTCAGCAGATAGGCTTCGATTTTCGCGAGCCCGACGATGCGCATCCCGGGAAGACCGCTCATGCGGCGGGGGAGAGGTCGCCGCCGCGCAATGTCACGACCAACGCGATCGGGTCGGAAAACTCGACCTCATAGGCGTCGCCGCCGTCGTGCCGGTAGACGATCGTGCCCAGCGCGCCCGGGAGCAACACACCCGCATCGGTTCCGACGACCGATCGCAGCCGCACCAGCGCTTGATCGTCGAAGGGCGATCGGTCCTCGGGCAGCTTGGGTGATGATGTCGCCATGTCTATGCTCCATGGCGATCATGCCGCAGACCGGCAGGCCGACGCAAGCGTCAGACCAGCCGGCTCTTCGTCACCGCCGCCTGGATGAAGCTGGCGAAGAGGGGGTGCGGATCGAACGGCTTGCTCTTGAGTTCGGGATGGAACTGGACGCCGACGAACCACGGGTGATCCGGCCGCTCGACGATCTCCGGCAGCGTGCCGTCGGGCGACATACCGCTGAACACGAGGCCGCCCTTTTCGAGCGCCGCCTGATAGCCGGTGTTGACCTCGTAGCGATGGCGGTGGCGTTCGTGGATCGTCGTGCCGCCGTAGATCGACGAGACGACGCTGTTGCCGTCGAGCTTCGCCTCATAGGCGCCGAGCCGCATCGTGCCGCCGAGATCGCCCTGCTCCTCGCGCTTCTCCAGCCCGTCGCGGCCCATCCATTCGGTGATGAGGCCGACCACCGGTTCGTCGGTGGGGCCGAATTCGGTCGAGGAGGCGTTGGCGATGCCGGCGAGGTCGCGCGCGCCCTCGACGCAGGCCATCTGCATGCCGAAGCAGATGCCGAAATAGGGGATTTCACGCTCGCGGGCGAACCGCACCGCCTTGATCTTGCCCTCCGCACCGCGTTCGCCGAACGCACCGGGGACGAGGATCGCGTCGCACGGCTCCAACTGGCTGACGATCTCGCCCGTGTCGTTCTCAAAGATCTCGGCGTCGATCCAGCGGACGTTGACCTTGACCCGGTTGGCGATGCCGCCGTGAACCAGCGCCTCGTTCAAGGACTTGTACGCGTCCTGCAGGCCGACGTATTTGCCGACGACGCCGACGGTCACCTCGCCCTCCGGGTTGGTGAGCCGGTCCATGATATCGGTCCAGCGCGTCAGGTCGGGCGCCGAGGATGGCGTGATGCCGAAGGCGCGCAGCACCTCCGAATCGAGGCCCTCGCCGTGATATTGCAGCGGCACTGCATAGATGCTCTTGGCGTCGAGCGCGGGGATGACCGCGGTCTCGGGCACGTTGCAGAACAGCGCGATCTTGGCGCGCTCCGAAGGCGGCAACGGATGTTCGCAGCGGCAGACGAGCACGTCGGGCTGGACGCCCAGCGCGGCGAGTTCACGCACCGAATGCTGCGTCGGCTTGGTCTTCAGCTCGCCCGCTGCGGCGATGTACGGCACCAGCGTGACGTGGATGCTGATCGCATTGCCGCGGCCGACCTCGTTCTTGAGCTGGCGGATCGCCTCGATGAAGGGCAGCGACTCGATGTCGCCGACGGTGCCGCCGATCTCGCAGAGCACGAAGTCGAGGTCGTCGGTCTCGGCGCGCGCGAAGGCCTTGATCGCGTCGGTGACGTGCGGGATCACCTGCACGGTCGCGCCGAGATAGTCGCCGCGCCGCTCGCGCTCGATGATCGTCTTGTAGATCCTACCGCTAGTGACGTTGTCCGACTGGCGCGAGGCGACGCCGGTGAACCGTTCGTAATGGCCGAGGTCGAGGTCGGTCTCGGCCCCGTCGTCGGTCACGTAGACCTCGCCGTGCTGATACGGGCTCATCGTGCCGGGGTCGACGTTGAGATAGGGATCGAACTTGCGGATCCGGACGCGGTAACCGCGCGCCTGGAGCAGAGCTGCGAGAGAGGCCGCCATGAGGCCCTTGCCGAGCGACGAGACCACGCCGCCGGTGATGAAGATGTACCGCGCCATGGGAGAAATCGCCTAGCGTGTTATGGGGTCGAACGACAAGAGCGCGCGGGGGTGCCCCGCGCGCGTTTCACGATGAACGGATCAGCGGCTTAGCGCTGCAGCGGCACCGCGCCATTGTCGGCAGGAGCATTGGGCACCGCATCCTGCGCCGGCGCAGGTGCCGCCGCCGGGGGCGTACGGGCGAGCGAGGTGTCGATCGTCTGCGTCTGGCGGTGTGCCGCGATGAAGGCGAGCGCGATCGACATGCAGACGAACACCGTCGCCAGGATCGACGTCATCCGGGTGAGGAAATCCGCCGCGCCGCGCGCCGACATCAGGCCGGACGGGCTGCCGCCCATGCCGAGGCCACCACCCTCCGACCGCTGCATCAGGATCACCGTCACGAGCGCCGCGGCGATGATGGCATGAACGACGAGAAGGAAGGTGAACATCGATGGTCCCGGATTTCGGATGAAGGCGCGCACATAGGCGAGGGGCGCGGCGCGATCAACCTCGGGCGGCGGGAGCGTCGGATGAGGCGCGGGAAATCCCTTCCCCCAATCCTCCGTCACCCCGAACTTGTTCCGGGGTCCACCCCGCGGCGGGGCATAGCGAATGGAATAGTGGCCGTACGCCTGCGGCCCGGTGAACCCCGGAACAAGTCCGGGGTGACGAATTCCCTGGGGCACCGCCCCGTGATTCCCAGCGCACCGCCCCGCGCATCTGCGCTCATGCCGGACTAATTGGCGCGTCCGTTCATTTCCCGGAAACCAGCGTCGTCCGGGGGCGTTATGACCGCGAAACAAAGCCCCGAAAACGGTGCAGAAACGGATATTTGAACGTGGGTACAGCCGCGCAATCCCTTGCGACATGGATGACGGCCCTAGTCGATTACGTGCGGTCGGGCGAGCCCGATCTCACCAACCGGCAGATGGCGCTGCTCCTGCTCGTCTATCTCAATCCCGGCCCGCATACGGTGCGCGGACTGGCGCGCGCACTGAACGTCTCGAAGCCCGTCGTCACGCGCGCCTTGAACAGGCTGGGTGCGCTCGGCTATCTGCGCCGGCAACGCGACGACAGCGACAAGCGCAATATCTTCGTCGCGCGTACATCCGAAGGGGCAGAGTTTCTTGAAGAGTTCGGGCAATTCCTTGGCGAAGGCGAATCCGACGCTCGCCAGCCAGCCCTCGCGTAAGGCGTTCGCGCTTACCGGCCCCTCGGTGACGCTCGACCCGCGCACGCACGCCGTACGCGGCGATCTGGCCGACGTCCGGCTGGCCGAACGGGTGTTCGCGCCGCATTACGCCGCACCGCTGAAGGCGAAGGCATTGCAGGCGATCACGCTGTTCACCGACCGCAACCTCAGCGAACCGCTTGCTGACCTGGCCATGGGCGACGTGTTCGAGGTGCTCGAACTCGCCGGCCGGCATGCCTGGGGCCGCGCCATCCACGCCGACCTCGTCGGTTACGTCGATCGCACCGCGCTCGATCGAGTTACGGATTTCGACTCGTGAGCGTCACGGTCTTCATCGACGGTGCGGTCGGCACCACAGGCATCGACATCCGCGAACGGCTCGCGGGGCGCAGCGACCTGACCGTCGTCACGCTCGACGAGGCGCGCCGCAAGGACGCAGCCGCGCGCGCCGAGGCATTGAACGACGCCGATATCGCGATCCTGTGCCTGCCCGACGATGCCGCGAAGGAAGCGGCCGCGCTGGTCCGCGACGGTACCACCCGGCTGATCGACGCCTCCTCCGCGCATCGTACCGCGGACGGCTGGACATACGGCTTTGCCGAATTGCGCCCCGGCCAGGGGGAGGCGATCGCCGCGGCGCGCTTCGTCTCCAACCCCGGCTGCTATCCCACCGCCTTCCTCGCGCTGGTCGCGCCGCTGGTCCGTGCCGGGCTGGTGCCCGCCGACTGGCCGCTGACCTATAACGCCACCTCGGGCTATTCGGGCGGCGGCAAGGCGATGATCGCCGAGTTCGAGGAGGGCGGCACCGACACCGCCTTCCGCGTCTACGCCCTCACGCTCGCGCACAAGCACCTGCCCGAGATGCGCGTCCATGCCGGCCTCGCGCATCCGCCGATCTTCGCGCCCTCGGTCGCGCGGCTCAACCGCGGCATGCTCGCCGAGGTGCCGTTGCCGCTCCGCCAGCTGCCAAGGAGCCCGAGCATCGCGCAGATCGAGGACACGCTGACCGCCGCTTATGCCGACAGCGCGCTCGTCTCGGTCGCACCCGGCGATGCCGCGGGAATCGCGATCGAGGAAAATGCCGGCACCGACCGCATGACGCTGCGCGTCTGCGGCAACGCCGACAGCGGCCACGTCCGCCTCGTCGCGACGCTCGACAATCTGGGCAAGGGCGCGGGCGGCGCGGCGGTGCAGAATCTCAACATCATGGCCGGGCTCGACCCGCTCACCGGCCTCATCCTGTAACACATAAGGATCGT
Organism: Sphingomonas liriopis; assembly: GCF_024211255.1. Classification (GTDB taxonomy): domain Bacteria; phylum Pseudomonadota; class Alphaproteobacteria; order Sphingomonadales; family Sphingomonadaceae; genus Sphingomonas; species Sphingomonas liriopis. The sequence continues at coordinate 18,027 of NZ_JAMLDY010000001.1, forward strand.
CATGCAGCGCAATCCCGTCGGCAAGCTGCTCCTGTTCGGAGCGACCGGTGACCTCGCGCAGCGCATGCTGCTGCCCTCGCTCTACGGCCTGCACGCCGACGGGCTGCTGCCGGAGGGGCTGACGATCACCGGCTCGGCGCGCAGCGATCTCGACGATACGGGCTTCCGCGATTTCGCCAAAAAGGCACTGGACGAGTTCCTGCCCGCCGACCGCAAGGACGAGAGCGCGCTTGCCGGCTTCCTCGATCGCCTCTTCTACCAGTCGGTCGATCTGTCCGACCAGGGCACGTACAAGGCGCTCGCCGACAAGATCGGCGACGTGTCGAGCGGGCTCGCCATCTATCTGTCCACCGCGCCGTCGCTGTTCGAAGCGGCGGTGAAGGGGCTCGAGAGCGTCGGCCTCGCCGGCGACACGGTGCGGATCGGGCTGGAGAAGCCGCTCGGCTACGACCTCGGTTCGTCCAAGGAGATCAACGACACCGTCGCCGCCGCCTTCCCCGAGGACCGCATCTTCCGCATCGACCATTATCTCGGCAAGGAGACGGTGCAGAACATCCTGGCGCTGCGCTTCGGCAACTCGATGTTCGAGCCGATCTGGAACGCGCAAGGCATCGACAATGTCCAGATCACCATCGCCGAGACGGTCGGCCTCGAGGATCGCGCCGGCTATTACGAGGGCGCGGGCGCGCTGCGCGACATGGTGGCGAACCACATGCTCCAGCTGGTCGCGCTGATCGCGATGGAGCCCCCTGCCCTCTACGACGGCACCGCGATCCGCGACGAAAAGGCCAAGGTCTTCCGTAGCCTGCGCAAGATTTCGCCCGAGGCGACCGCGCAATGCACCGTCACCGGCCAGTATGAGGAAGGCGCGGTTGGTGGCAAGGTGGTCAAGGGGTACGACGACGAACTGGGCTACGACAGCGACGTCGAGACCTTCGTGGCGATCAAGGCGCATATCGACAATTGGCGCTGGCAGGGTGTGCCCTTCTACCTGCGCACCGGCAAGCGCATGGCCAAGCGGCGCAGCGAGATCGCGATCCAGTTCAAGCCCGTGCCACATTCGATGTTCCGCGGCCGCGGCGGGCTGCTCCAGCCCAATACCCTGGTGATCCGCCTGCAGCCCGAGGAATATATCCAGCTGCTGGTGATGACCAAGGAGCCGGGGCTCGACCGCGACGGACTACGCCTGCGCGAGGTGCCGTTGAACCTCAGCCTCGACGCCGAGTTCTCCAAATCGCGGCGGCGCATCGCCTATGAGCGCCTGCTGCTCGACCTGATCGAGGGCGACCAGACGCTGTTCGTGCGCCGCGACGAGGTGGAGGCGCAATGGACCTGGATCGACGCGATCCGCGCCGGCTGGGACGCCAACCAGACCAAGCCGAAACATTATGCCGCTGGCACCTGGGGCCCGGCCGGCGCGATCGCGCTGACCGAGCGCGACGGGGTGACCTGGCAGGACGATTGACGGGCGCCGAGCGTCGCCTTGCTGCCCTCGTCACCCCGGACTTGTTCCGGGGTCCACCGGGCCGCAGGCGTCACGCTCTCGGTTCCAGCCGCGCGCCTCGCCGCAGAGTGGACCCCGGAACAAGTCCGGGGTGACGAGGGGTTAAACGAATCCGTCCCTCATACGTATGCAGGGCTACTTACCTTGCGCGCCGCTCCGGGCTATCGCGGCGGCGCGCCCAACGAAAGCAGCGACATGACCGAGATCGAATGGTGGGAGTATGACGACGCGGCCGAACTGGCCGACGCCATCGCCGGCGACATCCAGTTCGTCATCGAAAGCGCGATCGACGCGCGCGGCTCGGCGGTCGTCGCCCTCGCCGGCGGCAAGACGCCGTTCCCCGCGTATCAGAAGCTCGCCGCGGCCAAGCTCGACTGGAAGCGCGTGACGATCGTGCCCGGCGACGAGCGGATCGTGCCGCTGGGCGACCCGCTGTCCAACGTCACGCAGCTTGGCAAGCTGTTCATCCCCAAGGGCGCACGCGTCATCCCGATCGTGCCGCAGGCGAACGCCGACTATAAGAGCGCCGGACGCTCGGCCGATGCGCTGATGCAGGACCTGCACTGGCCGCTCGACCTGTGCCTGCTCGGCATGGGTGGCGACGGGCATACCGCGTCGATCTTCCCCGGTCCCGATTTCGACGAGGCGCTGAACGGGCCGAAGGAACGCCGCATGCTCGGCGTCATGCCCGATCCGCTGCCGCCCGAGGCGCCGGTCGCACGCGTCACGCTGTCGCGGCAGGGGATCGTCACCGCCCGTGCGCTGATGATCGCGCTGACCGGCGACGACAAGCGCCGGGTGCTGGAACAGGCGATCGAACAGGGTCCGTCGTCGCCCTATCCGATCGGCCGCGTGCTGGCCGATGCCGAGCTGCCGGTCGATATCCACTGGGCGCCGTGACCCCTCCCCCGTTCGTGCTGAGCCTGTCGAAGCACCTTGAGACTCAATGCCCTTCGACGGGCTCAGGGCGAACGGCAGGGTAAGCTGCTCATCCCGTCCCTCCCCAGGACCCGCGTCATGAACCCCGAAGTCTCCGCCGTCACCGATCGGATCATCGAGCGATCGAAGGACAGCCGCGCCGCCTATCTGGCGCTGATCGCGCGTGAGCGGGACACCGGCGCTCGGCGACCGCAGCTGGGCTGCGCCAATCTCGCCCACGCCTATGCGGGGACGGAGGAGGATCGCGACACGCTGCGCGCCGATACGGGTATGAACATCGGCATCGTCACCGCGTATAACGACATGCTGAGCGCCCACGCCGTTTACTACCGCTACCCCGAACTGATGAAGGTCTGGGCGCGCGAGGCGGGCGCGACCGCGCAGGTGGCGGGCGGCGTGCCGGCGATGTGCGACGGCGTGACGCAAGGCTATCCCGGCATGGAGCTGTCACTGTTCAGCCGCGACACGATCGCGCTGTCGACCGCCATCGCGCTGTCCCACGGCACGTTCGAAGGCGCGGCGCTGCTCGGCATCTGCGACAAGATCGTGCCCGGGCTGCTGATGGGCGCGCTGCGCTTCGGCCACCTGCCGATGGTGCTGATCCCCGGCGGGCCGATGCCCTCGGGTCTCGCCAACAAGGCCAAGGCGGCGGTGCGCGAGGCCTATGCGGAAGGGAAAGCGGGGCGCGAGGAACTGCTCGACGCCGAGATCCAGGCCTATCACGGCAAGGGCACCTGCACCTTCTACGGCACCGCCAACACCAACCAGATGATGATGGAGGTGATGGGCCTGCACATGCCGGGCAGCGCCTTCGTCAATCCCGGCACCAAGTTGCGGCAGGAGCTGACGCGCGCGGCGGTGCATCGCCTTGCCGGCATGGGCTGGCGGGGAGAGGATTACCGGCCGCTCGGCCAATGCGTCGATGAGAAGGCGATCGTCAACGCCGCGGTGGGGCTGCTCGCGACGGGGGGATCGACCAACCATCTGCTCCACGTCCCCGCCATCGCGCGCGCGGCTGGGATCCTCATCGACTGGGAGGATTTCGACCGCCTCAGCCGCGCGGTGCCGCTCATCGCGCGCGTCTATCCCAACGGATCGGCCGACGTGAACGCGTTCGAGGCGGCGGGCGGCATGCCCTTCGTCATCCGCGAGCTGCTGTCCGAAGGGCTGCTGCACGGTGACATCACGACGGTCAGTGGCGACAGCCTGTCCGCTTATGCGAACAAGCCGGTGATCGTGGACGACCAGCTCGCGTGGCAGCCGGTCGGCGACAGCGGCGACACCAGCATCCTGCGCCCGGCGACCGAGCCCTTCTCGCCCGATGGCGGCATGCGCATCCTCGCCGGCAACATCGGCCGCGCGTGCATCAAGGTGTCGGCGGTCGACCGCGAGCGCTGGGTGATCGAGGCCCCCGCGCGCGTCTTCCACGACCAGCTCGACGTGCTGGAAGCCTTCAAGCGCGGCGAGCTGGAGCAGGACGTCGTCGTCGTCGTCCGCTTCCAGGGGCCGCGCGCCAACGGCATGCCCGAACTGCACAAGCTGACGCCGCCGCTCGGCGTGCTGCAGAACCGCGGGTTCAAGGTGGCGCTGGTCACCGACGGCCGCATGTCGGGGGCGAGCGGCAAGGTGCCCTGCGCGATCCATTGTTCGCCCGAAGCGCTGGGCCATGGCGCGATCGGCAAGATCCGCGACGGCGACATCATCCGGGTCGATGCGGTCAACGGCACGCTGGACGCGCTGGTCGATGCCGCGGAGTGGCTGGAGCGCCCGTTGTGCGATGCGCCGGGCGCGGCGAGCGGCATGGGCCGCGAACTGTTCGGCATGTTCCGCGGGCTGGCGGACGAGGCGGAAAAGGGTGCATCGGGGATGCTCGCGGCGGCGGGGTTGTAACGGAAGCGCCGCCCTCACCCTTCCGCGCCTGCGGCGCTCCCTCCCTCTCCCGCTGGGAGAGGGAAGAGGCGCAAAGCGCCGAAGGGTGAGGGTGGGAGCGAAACGACAGGAGAGAAGAACAATGCAGCTCGTCAGCGTCGACATCGGCGGCACGCACGCCCGCTTCGCGATCGCGGAGGTGGAGGACGGCCACGTCGTTTCGCTCGGCGAACCCGTCACGCTCAAGACCGCCGAACACGCCAGCTTGCAGACCGCGTGGCAGCATTTCGCGACGATCCACGGCGAGCCCCTGCCCAAGGCGCTGGCGATCTCGGTCGCCTCGCCGATCACCGGCGACATCATCCGGCTGACCAACAACCCCTGGGTCATCCGCCCGTCGCTGATTCCCGAGCGGCTGGGCGCCGACGTCTATACCGTCATCAACGATTTCGGTGCGGTCGGCCATGCCGTCGCGCAACTGCCCGCGGACGATTTCGTCCACCTCTGCGGCCCGGATAACGCGCTGCCGACCGAGGGCGTGACGACGGTCTGCGGCCCCGGCACCGGCCTCGGCGTCGCGCAGGTGTTCAAGACCAGGGGCGCCTATCACGTCCTGCCGACCGAGGGTGGCCATGTCGATTACGCGCCGCTCGACGGGATCGAGGACGCCTTCGTCAAGCGCCTGCGCCGCACCTACACCCGCGTTTCCGCCGAGCGGATCTGCTCGGGTCCTGGCATCGTCGCCATCTACGAAACGCTCGCCGAGATGGAGGGCCGCGCAGTCCCCAGCCGCGACGACAAGACGATCTGGACCGAGGCGATCGACGGTACCGATTCGATCGCGCTCGCCGCGCTCGATCGCTTCTGCCTCGCGCTGGGCGCGGTCGCCGGTGACCTTGCACTGGCGCACGGCGCGAAGGGCGTGGTGATCGCCGGCGGGCTCGGTCTCAGGATCAAGGACAAGCTGATCCGTTCGGGCTTCGACCAGCGCTTCCAGGCCAAGGGCCGCTTCCAGACGCTGATGGCGGGCATCCCCGTCAAGCTCATCACCCATCCGCAGCCCGGCCTGTTCGGCGCCGCGGCCGCCTTCGCACAGGAACACAGCGCATGACCGATATCGCCACTATCATGCAGACCAGCGCCGTCATCCCGGTGCTGGTGATCGACGACGCCGCCACCGCCAAACCGCTCGCCGAGGCGCTGGTCGCCGGCGGGCTGCGCGTCCTCGAAGTGACGCTGCGCACCCCCGCCGCGATGGAGGCGATCGCCGAGATGAAGCAGGTCCCCGGTGCGATCGTCGGCGCGGGCACCGTGGTCAACGACGCGCAGGCGCGCGAGGTGATCGATGCCGGGGTCGAATTCATCGTGTCGCCGGGTCTCACCGAACGCGTCGCGCGCCCGATCATCGATGCCGGCGTCGCCTTCCTGCCCGGCACCGCGACCGCCGGCGATATCATGCGCGGCCTCGACCTCGGCCTGACGCATTTCAAATTCTTCCCGGCCGAGACGTCGGGCGGGCTGAAGGCGCTCAAGGCGTTGGCCGCACCCTTCTACCAGTGCCGCTTCTGCCCGACCGGCGGGATCACGGAGGCGAGCGCACCGGACTGGCTGGCGTTCAAGCCGGTGCTGTGCGTCGGCGGCAGCTGGGTCACCCCGACCGGCGCGTCGATGGCCGAGGTAGAAGCGAAGGCACGCGCGGCAAACGCGTTGCGGGGCTGACGACCAGCGTTACCGATTGGGTTTCCGCCCCTCTCAACATCCCTTCGTCACCCCGGACTTGTTCCGGGGTCCACTCCGCGGCGAGCCTATCGATTAGAGGCTCCAGCCGTATGCTTGCGGCACGGTGGACCCCGGAACACGTCCGGGGTGACTGAGGAGTTGGGACAGCGCCGACCACCCCAATCGTGCTGATGTTATCCACGACCTCGCCCGTTCGTGCCGAGCCTGTCGAGGAAGGCCCGCGCGGCGAAAGCATTGCGGGGCTGACGGCCAGCGTTACCAGGTGGGTTTCCGCCCTTCTCAACACCCCCTCGTCACCCCGGACTTGTTCCGGGGTCCACTCCGCGGCGGGGCGTAGCGGATGGAATGGAGGCCGTATGCTTGCGGCACGTTGAACCCCGGAACGAGTCCGGGGTGACGAAGGAATTGGGGATAGCGTTCGACCATCCCAAGCGCGCTGACGCTATCCGACGACCTAGCCCGTTCGCGCCGAGCCTGTCGAAGCACCTTGACGTTCAACGGCCGTCGCGACCGCCTACATCTCCCCGCGCTGCCGCCGGATCGCATACCACTTCTTCACGTTGGCATTGTGCTGGTCGAGCGTATCGGCGAACACATGCCCGCCGGTGCCGTCGGCGACGAAATACAGCGCGTTCGACTGCGCCGGATCGAGCACCGCGTCGATCGACGCGCGCCCCGGATTGGCGATCGGCCCGACCGGCAGCCCCGCCTCGGCGTAAGTATTATAGCCGTTCTTCGCGTGCAGTTCCGACCGCAGGATACGCCGCCCCAGCGGGCGCCCCCTGGTGATCGGATAGATCACCGTCGGATCGGCCTGCAACGGCATGCCCCGCTTCAGCCGGTTGGCATAGACCGCGGCGACGGTGCGCCGTTCGGAGGGCTTGCCCGTCTCCTTCTCGACGATCGAGGCGAGGATGATCGCCTGCTGCGGGGTCGTCACCGCGATCCCCGGCTTGCGCTTGGCCCAGGCGGCGGCGAGGTAGTCGGCCATCGCCTTCTGCATCCGCGCCACCACGCTTGCGCGCGTGTCGCCGCGCTGGAAGGCATAGCTGTCGGGCAGCACCGATCCCTCCGCCGGCACCGGCACGCTGCCGGTCAGCCCGTCCGCCTTGGCGAGCGCGTCATGGACGAGGACCGAGGGATAGCCCTCCGGTACCACGACCAGCCGTTGCAGCACCTTGCCACCCTGCAGCATCTTCAGGATGTCGGCGGGGCTCGTGCGCGCCGGGATGCGATATTCGCCCGCCTTGATCGGCTCGCCAGACCCGAAGACGCGGGCGAGCAGGCGGAAGCGGCTCGCCGAACGGATCGCCCCCGCCGCCTCCAGCGCGCGCGCGGCGGAGGCCAGGCTGCTGCCCTCGGCGACCTGCACGGTCAGCGTACGCGGCGCCGGGCCGCTGCCGCCCCAGCCCTGCACCACCAGAAACGCCGCGACGAGCGCGAGGAGGCCGATCAGCAGACCGAGGCAACCGACTTTCCGCACGCGATCAGATCGCCTTCATCACCAGCGATGCGTTGGTGCCGCCGAAGCCGAACGAATTGTTGAGCACCGCCTTTACCTCCCGCTTCTTCGCGACATGCGGGACGAGATCGACGCCCTCGGTGCCCTCGTCGGGATTGTCGAGGTTGAGCGTCGGCGGCACGATTTGGTCGCGCAGCGCGAGGATGCAGAAGATGCTCTCGACCGCGCCGGCGCCGCCGAGCAGATGTCCGATCGCCGACTTGGTGCTCGACATCGACGCGCCCGACAGATCGTCGCCGAACACGCGCTTCGCCGCGGCCAGTTCGATCGTGTCGGCCATCGTCGAGGTGCCGTGCGCGTTGATGTAATCGATGTCCGACGGCTCCATTCCCGCCTTGCGCAGCGCCATGCGCATCGCGAGTTCAGCGCCCTTGCCCTCGGGATGCGGCGCGGTGACGTGATAGGCATCGCCCGACAGGCCGTAGCCGACTACTTCGGCATAGATCTTGGCGCCGCGCGCCTTGGCATGCTCATATTCCTCGAGCACGACGACGCCCGCGCCCTCGCCCATCACGAAGCCGTCGCGGTCCTTGTCGTAGGGGCGGCTCGCCTCGGTCGGGCGATCGTTCATGCTCATGTTGAGCGCGCGCGCCTGTGCGAAGCCGGCGACGCCGAGCGGGTTGACCGTGCTCTCCGCCCCGCCGGCCAGCATGATGTCGGCATCGTCGTCGCGGATCATCCGCGCGGCGTCACCGATCGAATGCGCGCCGGTCGAACAGGCGGTGACGACCGCATGATTCGGCCCCATCAGCCCGTATTTGATCGACACCTGGCCGCTGATGAGGTTGATGAGACGGCCATGGACGAAGTGCGGGCTGACCCGGCCGGGCCCGCGCTCGTGCAGGTTGATCGATTCGAGTTCGATGCCCGGCAGGCCGCCGATCCCCGACCCGATCGAGACGCCCGCGCGCAGCTTCGTCGCCTCGTCCATCTCGGTGAGGCCGGCGTCTTCCAGCGCCTGTCCCGCGGCGTCGATGCCATAGATGATGAACGGATCGACCTGGCGCTGGACCTTGTGATCGACGCGCTTGTCGGGGTCGAAGCCGTATTCGTGATCCTTGGGCTTCACCTCGCACGCGATGGTGCATTTCTGCCCCGTGGTATCGAAGCGCGTGATCGTCCCCGCGCCGGACTTGCCCGCGATCAAATTGGCCCAGGCGGTTTCGACATCCGCGCCCAATGGCGTCACGAGGCCCAATCCGGTTACGACAACGCGCCGCATACCCTTCACTCCATTTCGTCCAGACATGTCGCCACCCGGTGATCCGGGCGGCCGATACGAAAAACGGCCCCCCGCCCGCGTTGCCCGGGGACGGGGAGCCGTTCGAATCCGGCCCTCAGCGGGCGCGGGCCAGCGCTACGCTCGGCCCCAGGATCTTAACCCTTGTGCTCGTCGATGTAGGTGATCGCGTCCTTGACGGTCGTGATCTTCTCGGCGGCATCGTCGGGGATCTCGACCCCGAACTCTTCCTCGAACGCCATGACGAGCTCGACGATGTCGAGGCTGTCGGCACCCAGGTCGTCGATGAAGCTCGCGTCCTCGGTCACCTTGTCGGCTTCGACGCCGAGATGCTCGACGACGATCTTCTTCACGCGGTCGGCGGTCTCGCTCATGTGTAATCCCTCTTCACGTTGGGGGGTTTTTGATACTTCCTGAACGCCCGTAGAACGGGGCGGTTCAGGTGGCAAGCGTCCGTTGGGGATCGTACCGTCCGGCCGATCCCTCCGTCTGGCTCAGATCATGGCCATGCCGCCGTTGACGTGCAAGGTCTGGCCGGTGACGTATCCCGCCTCGCGGCTGGCGAGATAGACCACCGCGGCGCCGATATCGTCGCCGGTGCCGAGGTCGCCCGCCGGAATCCGGCCGAGCAGCGCGCTCTTCTGCGCCTCGGGCAGCGTGTCGGTCATCGCCGACCGGATGAAGCCGGGCGCGACGCAATTGACCGTGATGTTGCGGCTGGCCAGCTCCTGCGCCAGCGCCTTCGACATGCCGACGAGGCCCGCCTTGGACGCGGCATAGTTCGCCTGCCCCGGATTGCCGGTCTGCCCGACCACCGACGTGATCGACACGACTCGCCCGAAGCGCTGCTTCATCATCGGCTTGGCGGCGGCACGGATCAACCGGAACGCGGCCTCCAGATTGACGCGGATCACCTGATCCCACTCGTCATCCTTCATCCGCATCGCGAGATTGTCGCGCGTGACGCCGGCGTTGTTGACAAGGATATCGATCCGCCCCCCCAGCGCCGCGACCGCCTGCGGCACCAGCGCATCGACCGCGGCAGCATCCGACAGGTCGCACGCCACCGCGACATGGTCGCCGTTAAGGCTCGCCCGAAACGCCTCCAGCTTGTCCGCATTGGACCCCGAAACCGCCAACCGAGCCCCCTGCCCCGCCAGCGCCCTGGCGATCGCGGACCCGATACCCCCCGATGCGCCCGTGACGAGCGCGGTCATGCCTGTGAGATCGAACATTCTTCGCAATCCTTATTGATTCACGCGAAGACGCGAAGACGCGAAGGTGTCGTGGCCGTTGACGATACGTCGCAGCCCTTCCTTGAGCGTTGCGCCTCCAAAGTTGATGAGCAGCCCGAGGGGCTGATCGGTCAGTCGAAGGTAGGTGAGCAATTGCTTGGCATGAGCGGCGTTCAGCCGCTCCACCGACTTGATCTCGACGATCAGCGATCCCTCGACGATCAGGTCAGCCTTGAAGGCCGCCTCGAACGACAGCCCTTCGAAAGTGAAAGAGACCGGCATCTGCCGGCGAACGTCATAGCCCAGCTGAGCAAGCTTCGCAGCCAAGACCGTCTCGTAGACGCTTTCCAGCAGACCAGGTCCGAGATCACGATGAAGACGAAACGACACGTCGATGACATCCGAGGCAGCCGCCTCAAGATCGACCATCTTCGCGTCTTCGCGTCTTCGCGTGAACATCACACCTTCTTAAGCAAATCCTCGATGTCGTCCATCGTCACCACGCTGATCGCCTCGACGTCCGGGGCGATGCGCTTGACCATCGGGGAGAGGACCTTGCCCCCGAATTCGACGAACTGCGTCACCCCCGCCGCCGCCATCGCCAGCACCGATTCGCGCCAGCGGACCATGCCGGTCACCTGTTGGACCAGCGCCACCCGGATCGCGCCCGGGTCGGCGATCGCGACCGCGTCGACGTTGGCGAAGACCGGGACCAGCGGCGCGGCGATGCGTGCCTCCGCCAGCGCGGCGTCCATCGCGTCGGCGGCGGGCTGCATCAGCGGGCAGTGGAAGGGCGCGGACACCGGGAGCAGCACCGCACGCTTGGCGCCGAGGTCCTTGGCCAGCGCCACCGCGCGTTCGATCGCGGCGCGGTGGCCCGAGATCACCACTTGGCTGGGATCGTTGTCATTCGCCACGGTGCAGACCAGTTCCTCGCCGCCCTCGGCGAGGATCGCGTCGACCGCGGCGCCGGCGATCGTCTGCGCCTTGTCGAGGTCGGCGCCGAGCAGCGCCGCCATCGCGCCCTCGCCCACCGGCACCGCCGCCTGCATCGCCTGCCCGCGCAGTTTCAGCAGCCGCGCGGTGGTGGCGAGATCGAACGTCCCCGCCGCGCACAGGGCGCTATATTCACCGAGCGAATGGCCCGCGACGTAATCCGCCTTGTCGGCAAGCCGCACGCCGCCCTCGCGCTCCAGCACGCGCAGCGTGGCGATGGCGTTGGCCATGATCGCCGGCTGCGCATTCTCGGTCAGCTGCAGATCCTCGGCGGGCCCTTCGGTCATCAGCCGGAACAGATGCTGACCCAGCGCTTCGTCGATCTCGCCGAACACCTCGCGCGCGACCGGGCTTGCCTGGCTGAGCGCCTTGCCCATGCCGACCGACTGGCTGCCCTGACCGGGGAAAATGAAAGCCCGCATCGTGCCTCTCCTCTGACAACAGGAGCGCGCCACTAGGGCCGCGGCGGCCCTCACGCAACCTGAACGAACCTTGCGGAGTTGCCACACCTTGCGACCGTTTTCCCGGGTCGGTGAAAGAGGTGTGCGACACATCGCCCCCATCTTCCATTCGACGCCGAGACACACGGCGCCTGTTTCGAATGGGAGTATGAGTGATGAAGAAGCTGATCCTGAGTGCGATCGCCGCCACGCTGGTCGCCAGCCCGATGATCGTGAGCGCCGCCGAGGCCGCGCCGCAGCGCGAGCGGACCGTCACCACCGTCAGGGAGCGCCCGAACGGCCGCACCGTCGTGACGCAGCGTACCACGGTTCGCAATAACGCCCCCCGCGCATGGCGCGCCGGCCAGCGCTTCGACCGCCGCTACGCGACCAACTATCGCGTCGTGCGCGACTATCGCACCTATCGCCTCGCCGCGCCGCCGCGCGGGCACTATTGGGCGCGCTCGGGTCGCGACGCCGTCCTCGTCCGCGACAACGGCACCGTGGTCCGCGTGATCCAGCGCTCGTTCCGCTAAGCCGGCTTGCCTTTTGCCGGTGATCCGGTAAGGGAGCCCACATCCGGGGTGGAGAGCCAGTCTCTCCGCCCCGGTTCGTATTGAAGACGACAGCCGGAGGGGCGACGCGCATGGGGCGCTCGTCAGCGATCGGCCAACGAAGGACAAGGCATGGCTCTGTACGAGCACACGTTCCTTGCGCGCCAGGATCTGGCACAGGCGCAAGTGGACGCGCTGGCGGAAACCGCCACCAAGATCATCCAGGACAATGGCGGCCGCGTGGTCAAGACCGAGACGTGGGGCCTGCGCAGCCTCGCCTATCGCATCGCCAAGAACCGCAAGGCGCATTACGTCATGCTCGAGATCGATGCCCCGGGCAACGTCGTCGCCGAGCTGGAGCGCCAGACCCAGATCAACGAGGACGTCATCCGCTACATGACCGTCAAGGTCGACGAGCTGGAGCAGGGTCCGACCGTCATGATGCGCAAGCAGGAGCGCGATCGCGAGCGCCGCGGCGATCGTGAAGGTGGACGCGAGGGTGGCCGTGACGGCGGCCCGCGTGGCGACCGCCCCGACCGTGGCCCCCGTCGTGACCGTGAAGAGGAGGCCGCATAATGGCTCGCCCGTTTTTCCGCCGCCGCAAGTCGTGCCCGTTCAGCGCCAAGGATGCGCCCCGGATCGACTATAAGGACGTCCGTCTGCTCCAGGGCTTCGTGTCCGAGCGTGGCAAGATCGTGCCGTCGCGCATCACCTCGGTGAGCGCGAAGAAGCAGCGCGAACTCGCCCAGGCGATCAAGCGCGCCCGTCATCTGGGCCTGCTGCCCTACGTCGTTAAGTAAGGAGTCCGGAACATGGACGTCATTCTGCTTGAGCGCGTCGAGAAGCTCGGCGCCATCGGCGACGTGGTGAAGGTCAAGGACGGGTTCGCCCGCAACTTCCTGCTGCCGAACAAGAAGGCGCTGCGCGCCAACGAAGCCAACCGCAAGGTGTTCGAGGCGAACCGCGCCCGCATCGAATCGGACAACGCCAACCGTCGCGGCGAAGCCGAGAAGGAAGCGGTCGCGTTCAAGGACGCGAGCGTCACGCTGATCCGTCAGGCGTCGAACACCGGCCAGCTGTACGGTTCGGTCGCGGCGCGCGACCTGGTCGACGCGCTCGTCGCCGACGGCCACAAGGTGACCAAGAGTCAGGTCGTGCTCGACAAGCCGATCAAGTCGATCGGCCTGTACGACGTGCGCGTCGCGCTACACCCGGAAGTCGCGGTGACCGTCAAGGTCAACGTCGCCCGCTCGCCCGAAGAGGCCGAGATGCAGGCGTCGGGCGTCGATGTCATGGCATCGATGTTCGAGCGTGACGAAGCCGGCTTCATTGAGGATTACGATCCCAATGCCGAACCGGGCGCCACCGCCGAGGTTCAGCCGGAGGCCGAGGAGCAGGTGCAGGGCTGACCCCTTCGCCGGCTTGTCGCCGACGCATCGAAAAGGCCGCCCGGTAATGCACCGGGCGGCCTTTTTCGTATCGATCGTCGCGTTTGCCAAGCGGCAGGATCAAGCCGTTGCAATCACCCCCGTTCGTGCTGAGCCTGTCGAAGCACTTGTTTCGACAAGGGACGGCGTCGCGTGCGGAGACCAGCCCTTCGACAGGCTCAAGGCGAACGGTGAAAAACCGGATCGACCTGAAGGCGTCGCCCTACGGGCAGGTGACGCAGGCGCCGACCACCGCTGCCAGCGGGATCAGGGCAAGGACGACGGGAAAAATCTGTTTCATGGGTCCGAAATCCTCTGCGGATAGCGGACGGTTCAATGCGCGAGGCCGGCAAAGGTTTCCGGCAGATGAACGCGTCGGCAGCCTTTGCGTCCACGATGCTCACCGGTAATATCCTGCACGTTCGGATACTTGGCAGCATCGACTTTAACATATGTGAAGTACAATGTCCGCTATGGACGGACTTATGCCTGCCGCCACGTTTCACGTCGCCGTCGACGCCGCCCGCGCCCTGGTGCACATCCGATTGGCCGGATTCTTCACCGTACCCGATGTCCGTGCCTTCGCCGCCACGTGGCACGTCGAGCATGACCGATTGCGCGGTGCGCCTAACCAGCACGTCACGCTGTGCGACCTGTCGCAGATGAGCATCCAGACGCAGGACGTCGTTGCCGCCTTCACCGAAGTGGTGCGCGATCCCCGGCGCCAGGGGCGGTTGCTGGCAATGGTCGTCGGCGCCTCGCTCGCCCGGCATCAGGCCAAGCGGCTCAATATTCCCGACCGCCCCGGCGTCGCATTTTTCTACGACACGGCCGAGGCGGAAACGTGGCTGTTCAGCGCCGACCGAACAGCCGCTCGATATCCCCATGCGCCAGTTTCACCCAGGTCGGGCGGCCATGGTTGCACTGCCCGGAGTGCGGCGTAACCTCCATCTCGCGCAGCAGCGCGTTCATCTCGGCGACCGACAGGATCCGCCCGGCGCGCACCGAGCCGTGGCACGCCATCGTCCCCGCCACCGCATCGAGCCGTTCGCGCAGCGACAGCGCCGAATCGAACGCCGCGAGTTCGTCGGCGAGATCGGTGACGAGCCCGCTCGGATCGGCCTGCCCGAGCAGCGCCGGTGTCGCGCGCACCAGCATCGCTGCCGGGCCGAACCGCTCCAGCTCCAGACCCAGTTCGGCGAGCTCCCCGGCACGCGCCTCCAGCCGGTCGCACGCGGGCTCGTCGAGTTCGACCACCTCGGGGATCAGCAGCGCCTGCGCCGCGACGCGGCCGCCGACGAGCGCGGCGCGCATTCGTTCGAGCACCAGCCGTTCGTGCGCGGCATGCTGGTCGACCAGCACCAGCCCATCCTCCGCCTCGGCAACGATATAGGTCTTGGCGACCTGCCCGCGCGCGACCCCGAGCGGGTGTGCGCCGGTGTCGGGCGGCGGTGCCCAGGCGGGCTCGGCGCGGGCTGCGGGGGGTGCGGTGAAGAAGGTCGGGCGGTCGCGAACGAGGCTACCCATTCCCGTCACCCCAGCGAAAGCTGGAGTCTCCGTGAGGAACGGACTGCCCTGCGGTGGGAGACCCCAGCTTTCGCTGGGCTGACGGTCGGAGAAGGCATGTGTCGGGTCTTCCGCCCGCCACATCGCCAGCGCCGCATCGCTCGGCCGCTGCACGCTGCGGTGCCCCGCCGCATCCAGCGCGCGGCGCAGCCCCGACACGATCAGCCCGCGTACCATCGCGGGATCGCGAAACCGCACCTCGGTCTTCGCCGGATGGACGTTCACGTCGACCTCGCTCGCCGGCACGTCGAGGAACAGCGCCACCACCGCATGGCGGTCGCGCGGCAGCATCTCGGCATAGGCGCCGCGGATCGCGCCCATCAGCAGCCGGTCGCGCACCGGCCGGCCGTTGACGAACAGATATTGGTGATCGGCGACGCCGCGGTTGTAGGTGGGCAAGCTCGCCACCCCGCCGAGCACCAGTCCGTCGCGCTCCAGATCGATCGGCACCGCATTGTCGACGAGCGCGCGGTCGGTCAGCGCCGCCACCCGCGCGGGCCGGTCCTCCGCCTGGCTCGCGGCGAGCGCGCGGCGGCCGTCATGCTCCAGCGTGAAGGCGATATCGGGCCGCGCCATCGCCAGCCGGCGTACCGAATCGAGACAAGCGGCATATTCCGCCCGCGCCGAGCGCAGGAACTTGCGCCGCGCGGGCACGCGGCCGAACAATTCCTCGACGATCACCCGCGTGCCGGGCGGCAGCGCGGCGGGCCCCTCGCGCACCACCGCGCCATTGTCGACCACCCGCGCCCAGCCCTCGGCATCGCGCACGCGACTCTCGATCGTCAGCCGCGCGACACTGGCGATCGAGGGCAGCGCCTCGCCGCGGAAGCCCATCGTCGTGACGTTCTCGATCGCCCCCTCTTCCCCGACAAGGGCGTCGGGGAGCTTGGACGTCGCATGCCGCTCCAGCGCCAGCGCCATGTCGGCGGGCGTCATGCCGCAGCCGTCGTCGGCCACCTCGATCCGCGCAAGGCCGCCGTCGGACAACACCACCGCGATGCGACTCGCACCGGCGTCGATCGCGTTCTCGACCAGCTCCTTCAACGCGCTGGCGGGCCTTTCCACCACTTCACCGGCGGCGATGCGATTGACGAGATGTTCGGGCAGACGGCGTATTGACACAGCGGATGCTCTATACCAAGCGGACGCATCCCGCGAGCCTTACGCATGACGTGACGAACTTCCTGGCCGACACGGTCTGCGGCGGATGATGCGGACCTATTTGCGTCCCGAACACGGAACCCAGCGCCCGATGGCATTTCCATTTCCCCGCTTCTTCAAGTTCATGTCCCACGACATGGCGATCGATCTCGGCACCGCGAACACGCTGGTCTACGTCCGCGGCCGCGGCATCGTGCTCAACGAACCGTCGGTGGTGGCGGTCGAGACGATCAACGGCGTCAAGCGCGTGAAGGCGGTCGGCGACGACGCCAAGCTGATGATGGGCAAGACACCCGGCTCGATCGAGGCGATCCGTCCCCTGCGCGACGGCGTCATCGCCGACATCGACGTCGCCGAGGAGATGATCAAGCACTTCATCCGCAAGGTGCACGGGCCCCGCAAGTTCGCGCGCTGGCCCGAGATCGTGATCTGCGTGCCGTCGGGCTCGACCAAGGTCGAACGCCGCGCGATCCGCGACGCCGCGTCGAATGCGGGCGCCAGCCAGGTCTACCTCATCGAGGAGCCGATGGCCGCCGCGATCGGCGCCGACATGCCCGTCACCGAGCCGATCGGTTCGATGGTCGTCGACATCGGCGGCGGTACGACCGAAGTCGCGGTGCTGTCGCTGCGCGGCCTCGCCTACACGACGTCGGTGCGCGTCGGCGGCGACAAGATGGACGAGGCGATCGTCAGCTACGTCCGCCGCAACCACAACCTCCTGATCGGCGAAGCCACCGCCGAGCGGATCAAGCAGGAGGTCGGCATCGCGCGTCCGCCCGCCGACGGCATCGGCAAGATCATCTTCATCAAGGGCCGCGACCTCGTCAACGGGGTGCCCAAGGAGATCCAGATCAACCAGGGCCAGATCGCCGAGGCCTTGTCCGAGCCGGTCGCGACGATCGTCGAGGGCGTCCGCGTCGCGCTGGAGAATACCGCGCCCGAGCTCGCCGCCGACATCGTCGACCAGGGCATCGTGCTCACCGGCGGCGGTGCCTTGCTCGAAGGGCTGGACGAGGTGCTGCGCGACGAGACCGGCCTGCCGGTGACCGTCGCCGAGGACCCGCTGACCTGCGTCGCGCTCGGCACCGGCCGCGCGCTGGAGGATCCGATGTTCCGCGGCGTGCTGCAGACCGGCTGACGCAAACGGAACACGCGTAAGGCGTACCTACTCTCAAGAGACGGGGGGACCGGCGCATGGCGCCTGCCCGCGACCGTCGCACGGGCTTCTCGCGGCGGCGGCAATATTCGACGTTCTTCGGCTACGTGCTCGCGGTGGCGGGCGCGGTGGTGGGGGCGGCCTTGCTCGTCGCCTCGGTGTTCAATCCGCCCGCGTTCAGCGCGGCGCGGATGGGCGTTGCCACGCTGACCGCCCCCGTCGCCAGCGTGATCGACACGCTCGCCGATGCCGCGGCGAGCGTTCCCGCCGCGATCGGCAGCTGGTTCCGCGTCCATGGCGAGAATACGGCGTTGCGTGCCGAGGTGAAACGCAGCCGCGCGCTGCTCACCGCCGCGCGCACGATCGCCTACGACAACCGCCGCCTGCGGGCGTTGCTGGCGGTACGCGACCGCACGCCGGAGGCGGTGGCCACCGCGCGCCTCGTCGGCTCGACCGCGTCGAGCGGCCGCCGCTTCGCGCTGCTCAACGCCGGGCGCTTCCAGGGCGTGCGGCCGGGGATGCCGGTGCGCGGGCCCAACGGCCTCGTCGGGCGGGTGCTGGAGACGGGACCGATCGCCGCGCGCGTGCTGCTGGTCACCGATCCCGAAAGCCTCGTCCCCGTCCGCCGCACCCGCGACGGGATGCCCGCGATCGCCGCCGGACGCGGCGACGGCCGCGTCGATATCCGCTCGGTCAACGCGACCAACGTGCGCTTCGCCACCGGCGACATGTTCGTGACCTCGGGCACCGGCGGGCTCTATGCCCCCGGCGTGCCGGTCGCACAGGTCGAGAGCGCCGGCGCGGACAGCGTCGTCGCCATCCCCTACGCCGCCCCCGATTCGCTCGATTTCGCGCTGGTCGAACGGCCGTTCATGCCGATGCCGCCGTCCCCGCCCGCGCGCCCGGCGGCACCCTGAGCGCGTGAGCCGGAATTCCATCGACTATCGGCCGTTCGAGCCGCCGCTGCCCCCCGGCAGGGCGCGGGCGCTGCCGTGGGCGAGCGTGCTCGGTGCGTCCGCGCTCACCGCGGTGCTGCCGGTCGTCGCCAGCCTGCCGCTGATGCCGCCGCTCGGCCTCATCCTGCTGCTCACCTGGCGGCTGCTCGCGCGCTTCGCCTTGCGCCCGTGGGCGGCGGCACCGCTCGGGCTGTTCGACGACCTCGTCAGCGGTCAGCCACTGGGGTCGGCGGTGCTGCTGTGGTCGCTCTGCTTCATCGCGATCGAGATGATCGAACAGCGGCTGGTATTCCGCGATTTCTGGCAGGACTGGCTGATCGCGAGCGGCGCGATCGCCTTCTGCCTCGCGATCGGGCGCTGGATCGCGCTCCCCCTCGGCGCGCACGTCGATACCGTGCTAGTGGCGCAGATCGTGATCGCGGTGATGCTCTTTCCTCTGTCGGCGCGCCTGGTGGCGTGGATCGACCGCAAGCGCGGTGCCGCGGCATGATGCGCCGCGCGCCGCGCATCGTCACCGAGGCGATGCAGACCTACAGCTTCTCGCGCCGCGCCTGGCTGCTCGGCACCGCGCAGGGTGCGGTCGGCGTGCTGCTCGCCGCGCGGATGGGCTGGCTGGCGATCGCGCAGAACGAGAAATACAATCTCCTCGCCGAAAGCAACCGCGTCAATCTGACGATGATCCCGCCACGCCGCGGCTGGATCGTCGACCGTCATGGCGCGCCGGTCGCCAACAACCGCACCGATTTCCGCGTCGACATCATTCCCGACCGGCTGGAGGGCGGCGACGCCGGGCGCGACCGCGTGCTGACGCTGCTCGCTAGGCTGCTGGCGCTGCCGCCCGAAGAGGTCGAGCGCATTCGCATCGATCTGGACCATGCCGCCGGATTCCAGCCGGTGCAGGTCGCCGAGAACATCAGCTGGGACCGCTTCGCCGCGGTCAGCCTGCGCCAGCCCGAGCTGCCCGGCGTCGCCCCCACTCGCGGCTTCGCGCGTGCCTATCCCGCCGGAGCCGCGGTCGCGCATCTCACCGGCTATGTCGGCGCGGCTAATGCCGAACAGTTCAAGCAGACGCGCGATCCGCTGCTCGTCACGCCGGGCTTCAAGCTCGGCAAGGACGGCCTCGAAAAGCAGCTCGAGACGCAGCTGCGCGGCACGCCCGGCGCCAAGCGCGTCGAGGTCACCGCGCGCGGCAAGGTCGTCGCCGAACTGCCGACCCGCGCCGACGTGCCGGGCAAGACGCAGCGGCTGACGATCGACGTCGGCCTACAGGAATATGCCGCGCGCCGGCTCGGCACCAATTCGGGATCGGCGGTAGTGATCGACTGCCGGACGGGCGAGACGCTGGCGATGGCGTCGATGCCCGCCTACGACCCCAACAGCTTTTCCGACGGGATCAGCCATCTCGAATGGAAGATGCTGTCCGACGACGACCATGTGCCCCTGATGAACAAGGTCACGCAGGGTCTGTATCCGCCGGGATCGACGGTGAAGCCGCTTGCCGGCCTCGCGCTGCTCGAGGCGGGCGTGCCCGCCAGCGACCACGTCAATTGTTCGGGCGTCATCCGCATCGGCAGCGGCCTGTTCCACTGCCACAAGCGCAGCGGCCATGGACCCGTCGATCTGAAGCGCGCGATCGAGCAGAGCTGCGACGTCTATTTCTGGGAAATGGTCCGGCGCATCGGCTACGACAAGGTGGCGCCGATCGCGCATGTCATGGGGCTCGGCGAGAAGTTCGACCTGCCCTTCTCGACCCAGCGCTACGGCACCGTGCCCGATTCGGCGTGGAAGCTGCGCAAGTACAAGGCGCGCTGGACCGTCGCCGACAGCCTCAACGCCGCGATCGGCCAGGGCTATGTCCTCGCCAATCCGCTGCAGCTGGCGGTGATGGCGGCGCGGATCGCGTCGGGCCGGGCACTGTTGCCCAGCCTGCTTGCCAATCGCGTCCACCTCGACGTGCCAGCCTTGCCCGTCGCCTCGGAGCATCTCGCAACCGTGCGCGACGCGATGTACGGTGTGGTCAACCAGGGCGGCACCGGCGGCGCGGCGCGGCTGCTGGTGCCCGGCGTCGCGATCGCCGGCAAGACCGGCACCGCGCAGGTCCGTCGCATCACCATGGCCGAACGGCGCAGCACCGGCGTGCTCAAGAACGGGCAATTGCCCTTCAAGATGCGCGACCACGCGCTGTTCGTCGGCTTCGCGCCCGCCGACAACCCGCGTTACGCCATCGCGGTGGTGCTGGAGCATAACGGCCATACCGTCCGCAATCTCGACACGCCGATGATCGGCCGCGACATCATGACTTGGCTGTTCGACCGCGACCGCGCGATCAGGAGCCTCGCCGAGGTCGAGCCGACCTGGGGTGGCGATATCCAGACCCGCATGACCGCGCAGGCGGATGCCTATCGCGCCGCGCAGTCGCCGCCGCCCGCCGCCAACGCCACCAAGACCGATCCCTCCGTTCCGAGCGATTCGGACGCGGTGGAGGCCGCAACGGACCTCGCCAACCAGACGCAGGCGGCGCTCGCCCCCGCCGTCGCCAACGGCGATCTCGCGCCCGACGACGGCGCCCCCGAACGGACGGCACCATGAGCCGCACGCGCCTCGTCCCCGATCCAATCGCGCGGCTGCCGTGGCGCGTCATCCTGCTGGTGGTCGCGATCGGCGCCTTCGGCCAGGTCGTGCTCTATTCCGCCGCAGGCGGCTCGCTCCAGCCCTGGGCGCTGTCGCAGGGGATCCGCTTCTTCGTGCTGCTCGGTGCGGCGCTCGCCATCTCCTACGTCCCCGAACGCGTGTGGAAATCGTCGGCGCTGCCCGCCTATGTGGTGATCGTCATCGCGCTGGTGCTGGTCGAGCTGGTCGGCGCGGTGCGCGGCGGCAGCCAGCGGTGGCTCGATGTCGGCATCCGGTTGCAACCGTCCGAATTCATGAAGCCGGTGATCGTCCTCGCCTGCGCGCGCTTCTACGATATGCTGCCGCCCGGCGAGACGCGGCGGTTCGGCGCGATCTGGCCCGCCGCGCTGCTGATCGGCATCCCCGCCGCGCTGATCGCCAAACAGCCCGATCTCGGCACCGCGCTGATGGTCTGCGGCGGGGGGATCATCGTCATGTTCCTGGCGGGCGTGCCGATGCGGCTGTTCATCGGCGGCGCGCTGGCGCTGTCGATCGCCGCGCCGATCGCGTTCAACTATGTGCTGCACGACTATCAGCGCAACCGCGTGCTGATCTTCCTCGATCCCGAAAGCGACCCGCTCGGCACGGGCTATCACATCAGCCAGTCGAAGATCGCGATCGGTTCGGGCGGGCTGTGGGGCAAGGGCTTCCTCAACGGCACGCAAAGCCATCTCGACTACCTTCCCGAAGGCCACACCGACTTCGTGTTCGCGACGATGGCTGAGGAATGGGGCCTGGTCGGCGGCTGCCTGCTGATCCTCGCCTTCCTCCTCGTCATCCGCTGGGGCGTCAACGTCGGGCAGCAGGCGACGACCCGCTTCGCGCGCCTGACCGCGGCGGGCCTCGCCACGACGATCTTCTTCTACGTCGCGATCAACCTCTCGATGGTGATGGGCCTCGCCCCCGTTGTCGGCATCCCCCTGCCCCTCGTCAGTTTCGGCAGTTCGGCACAGATGACGGTGCTGCTGTGCCTGGGCATCCTGATGTCGATCGACCGCCAGAACCGCCGCGCGGTGCGCTGGTAGGGCAAAAAATGCCGCGCCCGCAAAAAAGGGTTTGCAACCTGCGGATCGGCTGCTAATTGGCCGCCTCCCGACGGGGCCGGCGCCTCTCCAAAGCGCCTTTCCAAGCCAGTCGAATGGACGCATAGCTCAGTTGGTAGAGCAGCTGACTCTTAATCAGCGGGTCCTTGGTTCGAGCCCAAGTGCGTCCACCACCTTTCGTCATTGCCAGACTGATGTTTCCGGCCCGAGCGCTTCGATAATTCGGCAAGTGGCGACCGTGCCCCCATCACAGGATTCGATCACGGCTTTCAGTTCGCGCCGCAAGGCCGTCAGATCGGTGATCTTGCGTTCGACCTCGCGCAGATGCCCCTCTGCGATGCGGTCCACTGTCGCGCAATCGCGCTGCCGGTCATCCGACAACGTCAGCAGCGCGCGGACCTGATCCAGCGAAAAGCCCAAATCTCGCGCGCGGCGGATGAACGACAGTCGCCCTAGCTCGGCCGCGCCATAATCCCGATAGTTTCCGCTTGTCCGAGGCGGCTTCGGCAGGAGACCGATCCGTTCGTAATAGCGGATGGTCTCGATCTTGGTCCCAGTCGCTTTTCCCATATCGCCGATCGTCAACGCCATGCTCTTGACCCTGTAGTAGCTACAGGGTCCATATAGGCGATCGCGTTAAGAATTTCGAGGTGACGACACGGCAGGTGGATGCTGCGGCGGCTGTGAAACGACCCTGCCAACCCAGCACAAAGCTTGGCGGCGCGTGCCGTGGATTGCGCTGGCGATCAATGCAGGCATGTTCACCGTGAAGATCGTCGCCGGCGTCGCCGCGCAATCGGCCTCGCTCAAGGCTGATGCGCTCGATTTTCTGGGATACAGCGCCAACTACACGATCAGCCTGGCCGTTACTGGTCTCGCGCTTCAATTGCGGGCGCGTGCCGCGTTGCTGAAAGGTGCGTCTTTGCTGCTGTTCGGCCTCTGGATCCTAGGCAGTACGGTCTGGATGGCCGTCGCGGGCACGTTGCCGAAAGCGGAAACGATGGACTCATCGGCGTGCTGGTATTGATCGCCAATCCGGCCTGCGCGATGATGCTCTTTCAATCGCCCCCGAACCGGAAGCGCACGCCGCCATTGATCGTCCGTCCGTCGAGCGGCCCCCACGCATCGACTGTCCAGGCGCCATCTGGCGCACGGCGCGGCAGCAGCAGCGGATCGTAGCGGGTCTGGCGGAAATTCAGCAGGTTCTCAGCATTGATGAACAGGCTGACTTTCCCGAGCGTGAGTTCGCCCATAGCGCCCAGCTCGACATAGGGGCGGCTGTGGGTTCGATAGGGATTGTCCTCCAGCGCCTGCCGGCCGGTGTAATAGGCTTCCAGCCCGATCCGGCCACGGCCATGCTTTTCCCACACCGCCGTCAGCCCTGCCGTATTGCGGGGGGTCAGCGGAACAAGGCGCCGGCCCAGACCATCCGGATAAGGCTCGCGCGCATCCGTGAGGACGTAGCTGCCGGTGAAGGTGATTGCCTCCCAGCGATAACGCAGCAGCAGTTCGGCCCCGCGCGTGCGCGTCACGCCATCGGCGTTCACCAGCTGGGCGCGGGTCGCGCTTGCGTCGCGAAGTTGCACGGCATGGTCGATGTTGGAACCGAACAGCGTCAGGCTGGCTTCGATCGGCCCCCGCGCATAGCCAAAGTCGATCGAGGCGGTATCGGCCGTCTCAGCGCGTAAACCGCGCAGCGGCTCGATGCGAGACAGTCCCACCGCTTCGACCTCTTCGATGAAAGGCGTTGAGGCATAGAAGCCTCGGCCAACCGAGGCGCGTACGGTCCAAGGCCCCGGCTTGAACAACATCGACACGCGCGGGCTGACCCGCGTGCCATATGCGCTGTGATCGTCCAGACGGGCACTTCCCGCCAATGTCAGATCAGAAAGCAGCTTCTGCTCGATCTGCGCGAAAACCGCCGGCACGCGATAGGTGTAATCGAACGCCGGGAACGTGCGCGAGCGGTAGCTGTCGATCTGATAGGCTGCGCCAGCGAGCCATGTCATGCCGCCGGTGCCGCCGCCCAGCGAGGCTTCAGTCAACAGGGTGCGATGGCGATCATTCTCCACGACGGCGCCGAACGTGTGCCGATGCCACTGTGTCACCCCGGACGCGCGCAGATAGAGCGTGCCGATACCCTCTATCGGCGTCTGCGCATTCAGGCCGGCATCGAGACGCCGGCTGCGCTGATCCTGGGGAAAGGGCAAACCGTCGGGTGCCACCCGCCCGGGAAGCGTTCCGCCCCGGCGCTGCTCGGTCAGAGTGCCTACGGTGAGATAGACTTTGCTGCCGCTCCCATCGTCCCAAAAGAGCCGCGGTCGCAACGTCCAGCGCTCGTAGCCCGGTATGTTAGCCCAGCCGTCACCGTCTATGTCCTGCCTATCCTGCCGGTTGAAGCCGCCCGTCAACGAGTAGCCGAACGTGTCGGTCAGAGGGCCGGAATTATAGGCGGTCACGTCCTGCCCGCCACGACTGGTCGCGTTCAGCAGCAACTCACCCTGCTGTTCCGGCGCGGGCCGGCGCGACACGAGGTTGATGACGCCGCCCAGGGCAGAAGGGCCATAGAGCGCGGAAGCCGCACCCTTGATGATCTCGACCTGGCCTAAATCGGTCGGCGCGATCTGAAGCAGGCCGAGTGCGGGTGCCTGACCGCCGTAAAGCGGCAGGCCATCCGCGAGGATTTGCGTATAGCGGCCCTTGAGGCCCTGCACGCGCACGTTCGCCGCCCCGAGCGCAGGCGACGTGACCTGCACGCGTAAGCCGGGCGTCTCATTGACCATCATCGCGATATTGCCTGGAGTCATGAGGATTTTTTCCTCAACCTCTTCCCGGTCCAGCACTTCGACCCGGATCGGCTCGTCCTGCACCCGGCGTCCCGTGCGGGTCGCCTGGACGATGATGTCGTCACCTTCGTCAGGCTCCGTCGTTGCCGGGCTGTCTTGGGCGGCGGCCGGGATCGGCGCGATCATGGCTGCAGAGAACGCCACGATCGCTGGCACGACCAGCTCACGAAAATGAACTTCAAACGTCAAAATACCGTCCCAATTTTGCGCCGCAATCCATGCGACGGTTCTCAGGCACGGCGCCATAGAGGCTGTAGTTACTACAGGGTCAAGCTCAGATCGATCGTCCGACCGTCGAGGTCAGCAAGCGCCCCCTCAGCCTTCGATGGCGAGATCGATCGCGACGACGCCCACCGTGTCATAAGGTCCCATCGCCTCGAGGACCGGCGTGATACCGTCGAGACCCACGGTCTGGCTGACGACCTTGCCGGGATCCAGCAGGCCGTTCTCGCACATGGCCAGCATGGCACCGTAGCGGTGCCCCTGAAGGCCGAAAGCGCCGTAGAGCTCAAGCTCGTTGAGCAGGATGACGTCGATCGGCAGCGGCACGTAGCCGGCCTCCACCCGCGTCGTGTGGCCGATCTGCACGTGCCGTCCGCGTTTGCGCAGCGAAAGGACGGAGTTGAGACAGGTTTCCGCGATGCCGAGCGCGTCGATCGATACCTGCACGCCGCCCCGGGTCAGATCGCGGATTGCCTCGACCGGATTGGCCTGGCGCGGGTCAATGACATGGGCGGCGCCCAGCTTGCCGGCCGCGTCGCGCGCCCCTTCGGAGGTGTCGACAGCGATCACCCTCGCACCGACCGCGGCGGCGATCTGGATGGCGGACAGCCCCATCCCGCCACAACCGTGCACCGCGACCCATTCGCCGCCGCGCGTGTTCGCCTGATCGACCACGGCTCGAAACGCCGCCATGTAGCGGCAACCGAGGCTGGCAGCATCGAGCAGCGACATGCTGTCAGGCACGCGCACGAAGTTCTCGTCCGCATAGCGGACCATCGAATATTCCGCGAACGCCCCCCAGAAGGACACGCCGGGGACCAGCGTATGGCCGATGTCGCAGATATGCTGGTGCCCGTTGCGGCATTGCGCGCAGTCGCCGCAGCCCAGGTTCATCGGATAGACGACCCGGTCGCCCTTCTTCCAATGCCCGACCTCCGAACCGACTTCCTCGACGATGCCGGCGAACTCATGCCCCAGCACGAAGGGCGGCTCGATCGACAGGCCTCTGAAGGTCCAGTCGCCGGTCCACAGATGCCAGTCGGTACGGCAGATGCCGTTGGCGCCGATCCGCACGATCGCGCCATCGGGCGGACATTCAGGATCGGGAATGTTGCGCACCACGAGGGGCTTTTCCAGGACTTCGACGACGGCAGCGCGCATGACGGCCTCCATTCTTGCATGATCGACCAAGAATGAAGCCTTGCGATCCGAAGTCAAGCGGATTATTTGTTGTTCAATCAACAATGGAGATGAGCGATGGCCGGACGGCCACGGCAGTTCGATCGCGATGCCGCGCTGATGAAGGCGCGGGATGCCTTCTGGGCGAGGGGCTATGAGGGCGTATCGATGGCTGATCTTGTCGAGACGCTCGGCCTGGCCTCCGCGCGTATCTACGCCGCCTTCGGATCGAAGGAGACCTTGTTCCGCGAAGCGATCGCCCTGTACGACGAGGGCGAAGGCGGGTTCGCGACCCGCGCGCTCGCGGAGGAGCCGACCGTCCATGGCGCGATCGAGCGTATCCTGATCGAGGCGATCGAGACCTATACCCGTCCCGGCCATCCGCAGGGCTGCATGGTGGTGAGCGCCGCCACCAACTGCGCCAGCGAGAATGACGGCATTCGCGAATGGCTCGCCGAGTTGCGGCGGCGTCGAACCCTATCGCTGGTCGAGCGGCTGGAGAAGGCCATTGCCGACGGCGAACTCTCACCGGACACCGATGCGCAAGCTTTAGGAGATTATTTCGCGACGATGTTGCACGGGCTGTCGGTTCAGGCCCGCGACGGTGTCCCAAAAGCGCGGCTGATGGCGAGTGTGCCGGTCGCGCTACGCAGCCTGGACTGATCCGCGCGGACCATCCGGTCGCGCTCCCGCGATCCTCCCGGCGAATTGTCGATAACGACGATATTGGGGTCGCCGGGCGATCGTTATCAAGACCTCGTGGGCCACGGCGGCGCAGCCGACCGTCCGTATAAATTGGAGACAGTGGGCAAGGTCATCGGTGCTGGACACCGCCGACGTCCTCCCATTAGGTGTCCACTTGCGTGGCTCTCGCCCGGCGTTGACAAAATCACGATCGATCCTTGGAATGCGTCCACGTAAACATGGGGTGTGCGGCATGCGTCGGACCCGACGCGTTCTCTGATCCGTCCCGTCATAGAACGACAAGAACGGTTCCGAAGAAGGCGCCTCGAGACCGCCAAAGCGGCCGCTCGGGGAGAGTGGTTATGATAAGCAGATTCGCGAACAAGGGCATTATCATCATCGGCAGCGGCAGCGGAATTGCGTTCCGCGTAGGCTATTCGCATCTGTTCGATCTGAGTGGGCTGGCACGTTGACGCCGAATATCAGTGCGCACTACCAAACCAAATCCAATGTGTCTTATCTGAGCGACCAGCCTATGTTAACGAGGCGCGGTGGCGAAGCGATGTGCTTGTCCGTTACGAGATGCAAGGCAAGCACTTCTCTGTCGAAGGGTTTGTCAACACAATTCGACAACAATCAGCCGCCGGGATTTGCCTTCGGTATAGCGGACACCTTGTTCCGAGGATTTGGCCAGCCGCGGACTTTTGGACTGCGTGTCGGTGCGCGCATCCAACATGGACGGTGTTGTCACGAGAGGCGCGTCAGGATCGTCAAGGCAACGCGGGCCTTTGACGATGGCCGCCTCAATCGCGGATAGATTGCCAGTGGCGAATGGAAAGGACAGTCATGCCTGAAGTACAGTTCACGAGGCGCAGCTCGCTTGCTGCCATGGCCGGGGCATCGGTGCTCATGGCGACCTCAGCCTGGGGCGCCGGTCGATCCAGATCGCTTTTCAACCTCGACGACCGACCGCTGGGGATCCAGCTCTACACGCTCAATGGCGAGTTCACGTCCGACCCCGAAGGCATGTTCCAGGCGCTATCGCGGATCGGATATCGGCGGTTCGAGTGCGATCTGGAAAGGATGGCCAAGCCTGGGTTTCGGGCCGCGGCGGCTCGCCATGGTCTGTCCTGCAACAGCGTGCACCTCAACCCCATGGCGCTGGAGAACGATGCGGACTTCCCCGCTCTGATCGAACGCGCCCGTGCGGCCGGCGTGCGCTTCGCCGGCGTGTCCATCTTCCCTTTCTCGCCGGCTTTGCTTCAGGGCAACCGCGATCCGATAGAGGTGGCGCTCTCCCGGATCGCAGCAAGCAAGACGCTCGATGACTGGCGTCGGATCGCCGACCTCTTGAACCGCCGAGGTGCTGCGTTCCGGCAGGCCGGCATCCGCCTGTACTACCACAATCACAACGTCGAGTTCCGCCGGTTGGAGGGAACCACCCCCTTTGCCGTGCTGATGAAGCACACCGATCCTGGGTCGGTCTCGTTCGAACTCGATGTCGGCTGGGTCGCCGCGGCCGGCCTCGATCCGGTAGCGGTCATCGCGGCGCATCCGGGGCGTTTTCGCCTGATGCACGTAAAGGACATCAAGAAGGGGACGGCGCCCAATTACGAGATGAAGCAGATACCGGCCGAGGTGGGCTCCGGCAGTCTCGATTGGCCCAAGCTGATCGGTGCCGCACGCCGGGCAGGCATCACGGAATTCTTCGTCGAGCAGGAACCGCCCTTCGCCCGTCCACGGATCGAGGCGGCGGAAATCAGCGCGAAGTACCTGCTGGGGCTAAGAGCATGAGCGAAGCAGCGCGGCGGCTGGGTTGAAGGGAGTTGCTTGTCGCGCTTGGAATATGCGACGTGGCGGTCCACATCGGTCTGCGCGTGATTCCGCATGGAGAGACCGCTCCAGCCGCCGAGTTCGTTGCCGCGGACCGATCGCTGGTCGCGGCCATGGCAGACGCCTCCCGCTTCCGCCCGGCGTTGCGTGATGCGGCGCGGCGGATGCTGACCGAATGGCTGCAAGGCGTGCGGGCGTGACGGCGACGCTGGCGGATGTGACCGCCAATCTGAAGCTCGTAAAATCCCGGATCGCGGCAGCGGCTCTGCAATCCGGCCGCGCAGGCGATGCGGCGCGGTTGGTCCTCGTCACCAAGACGATCGAGCCGTCCCGTATCCTCGAAGCCGTTCGCGCAGGACAAGTCGACCTTGGCGAGAACAGGTGCAGGAGGGCGCCCGCAAGGCGCAAGCGCTGGCGAAAGAAGCGATTCGCTGGTCGATGACCGGCCATCTGCAGAGCAACAAGGTCAAGGAGGCGCTGCGCCCGCAGGGCATCGATATCCCGATAAAGCGTCCGGATGGAAATGCCGAGCACATTGGCGAGCACCTGCCCGGATGCCGGCCGCCTGCGTCGCCGAAGAACCTGAAGCAGCTCAAGAAGCCGGTCCGCGCGCGCCATCCAGCCTCCTCGCCTGGCATGTCATTCGGTTCTCATGGGCTGCCAGATAATGGATCGGGTAACGCTGACAAAGGTGGACGGTGCATGATCGCCCGACGCTTGCCGTGCCTGGCGCGAATTGCCTGACCAACGCGTCGATCGTCACCTGCACCCGCGCGGTCTTGTAGAGATCAGCGTGGGCGACGAGCCAGACATCGAACGTGCCGGCGCGATCGGGCATGATCCGCACCAGCTCGGCTTCGGTATCGGCGCGGTAGCAGGGCAGTTCGGCCACGCCGATACCGGCGGCGGCGGCGTCGACGAGTGTGACCGACGACGATGCCCGCAACACGATCCTCCCGCCGGCGACCGATTCCCCGCACAGCGCTTCGGGCCCCGTCGGCGTGACCTTCTGCTGATAGGCGATGAGATCGTGGCCCGCGAACGCGCCACCGGCGACCGGCGTACCGCGCAGAGCGAGATAGGCGCGTGCGGTGTAGATGCCCGTTTCCAGCGTCGCCAAGCGCCGCACGATCAGGTCCGGCGCATCCGGCCGCAAGGTGCGGATGGCGATGTCGGCCTCACGCCGGGTGAGGTTGGCGATGTCCTGCGAGGTCAGGCAGACGATCTCTATGCCGGGATGCGCCTGTCGCAGGCTGGCGATCGCGGGGAGCACATACCGCTTCGCGAGCGAGTCTGTTGTCGCGATCCGCACCGATCCGGTCAGCCGCTCGTCGAGCCCCAATACCCGGCGCTCCATCTGCGCGACGGAGCGCTCGATCGCCTCGGCCGGTTCGACCAACGCCTCCCCGGCCGGCGTCAGCACGTACAGGGACGGCGTGCGCAAGAACAACCGTGCGCCGAGTTCGTCTTCGAGAGCCGCCAGACGCCGCCCGACCGTCGCCTGATCGACCTTCAGTTGACGAGCGGCGCTGCGCAGCGTGCCGGCGCGCGCCACCGCCAGAAAGAAGCGGGCATGGTCCCAGTTCAATGCGGCCTTCTCCACCGTTCAAAATCTACGATGCATCCATGCATCATGATAATGCATAAGCGCTGCTTTGTTGCATCATTTTAACTCTTAAAATTGAAGCGGACAGGAGATGTCCGATGATGCGATGCGACACTTTGGAGGGCAGCAACGCCGATAACGCCGGCATCGAACATGACGCGATCTCAGCGAGGCGGCGCAGGCTATCCCTCTGGCTGGTGGCAGGCGGTATGTTCATGGCGGTGCTGGATGCTACCATCGTCAATGTCGCGCTGCCGGCGATGCGCGCCGATCTCGATGCGACGGTCGGCGGCCTCGCCTGGATCGTCGATGCTTATACGCTCAGCATGGCGGCGCTGATCCTCGCCGGCGGCATCCTCGCCGATCGCTGGGGCGCCAAACGCGTCTATCTTGTCGGCCTCGCGCTGTTCGCCGCCGCCTCCGCGATATGCGGGGGCGCCGCCACCGTCGCCTGGCTTGTCGCGGCGCGCTTCATGCAAGGTGCGGGAGCGGCGTTGTTCCTCCCCGCCTCGCTGGCGATCGTGCGGAGCGTCTTCAACGATCCCGACGATCGGGCGAAGGCGATCGCGACATGGGCCGGCATCGCCTCCGTCGCCGCCGCGATCGGACCCGTTGCCGGTGGCGTTCTGGTGGGCGGCTTCGGCTGGCGCAGCGTCTTCTTCGTCAACCTGCCCACCGGCCTGCTCGCGTTCATGCTGACGGCGTGGATCGTGCCGGACAGGTCGGTGCAGCGCGCGCGGAGGTTCGACTGGGCCGGGCAAGTCGCGAGTATCGTCATGCTCGGTGCCCTGTGCTTCGCCGCGATCGAATGTCCGGAACGGGGCGTCGCGTCACCGGCGGTCTGGCTGGCCGGTGCCATCGCGGCTGGCGCCGCCACCGCCTGGTTCCTGATCGAACGCCGGGTCCGCGACCCGATGGTTCCGCTCGTCTGGTTCCGCAACCCGGTGTTCGTCGCCGCCAATCTCGTCGGGTGTCTCGTCTATGTCGGCTATTTCGGGATGCTGTTCGTCCTGAGCCTTTACCTGCACGGCGACTACGGGCTCGACGCGCGCCAGACCGGGCTCGCCTTGTTGCCCGTCGCGGCGAGCCTGACCGCCGGCAACGTGATCGCCGGCAGGCTGCAGGGCCATATGTCGCCCCACGGACTCATCGCCGGCAGCCTGATCCTCGCGGCGCTGTCGGTGCCGCTCGCCGCGGAACTGTTGGTCGCCCATGCGGCTTGGCCGGCGATCGTGGCGGCGCTCGCCATCTTCGGCGCCGGCACGTCCGCCTCCGTGCCGCCGATGATTGCGGTCGTGCTCGAACAGGTTCCCGAAACCGCGTCGGGCGTCGCGTCGGGCCTGCTGAACGCCATGCGTCAGATCGGAAGCCTGTTCGGCGTCGCCGCCGCCGGCGCGGCCGTGGCGCTCGCGCCGAACTGGTCGAGCGCCTTGTGGCGCGTGACGATCCTGGCCGCCGCCGTCTACGCGCTTGCGGCTGCGCTGGCGATAGGCTGGATCGGTCGGCGCAACGTGCGACCGGATGCCCATATCTGACCGGAAGGGGGCGGAAAGCCTGCCTTGCCCGATCACGCCCGCTGGCGAGCCAGTTCCTCGTTGGCGATCCCGACCATCGCGAGCAGTTCCGCCCGACCCGCGCCATCGCGAGCCTGAACCGACATGCCCTGGATGATCGCCCCGACGAAGCGGGCGAGCGCGGCAGGGTCAGCGGCGGATGACAGCTCTCTCTCCGCCTTGGCGCGTTCCAGCCTTTCGCGGATGCGCGCGATCGTCGCCTCCCGCATCGCCGACACCATCCTGGAAACGGGATCATTCTCCACCGCGCAGCCGAGTACGGCGGTCGAGATCATGCAACCCGGCGGATAAGAGGCGTCGGTGAACAGGGCGGCCTGCGCCTCCAGCCAGGCGGTCAGCGTGCCCAGCACGCCGGGCGCGGCGAGCATGTCGTCGGTCAGGGTCGCGAAGGCCGTACCGTACCAGCCCAGCGCCTCCCGATAGAGATCGGCCTTCGAGCCGAAGGCGGCATAGAGGCTCTGCGGCGTGATCCCCATCGCGGCCGTCAGATCCATGATCGAGGCGCCTTCGTAGCCGAGCCGCCAGAAGGTCTCCCCCGCCTTTGCCAGCACATCCGCGCGGTCGAACGCCGGCGGTCGACCACGGCGTCGCGCCGGAGCCTCTCTATTTTTCACATCGTTCACTCTAGAATTCCATCACCAGTCGTGCTTTATGGAGCGATCATAGTGATAATACAGGACGCCTCTCGATGAGTCAGCATTCTTCTCGCAGCGCCAGGATCGATGGGGCCATCGACCGGGCCCTTGCGGACAACAGGCTCGTCGGCGCGGTGGTCCTCGTCGCCCGGCACGGCAAGATCACCTACAGGCGCGCGGCCGGCTTCCTCGATCGCGAGGCGGGGGCGCCAATGCGCGACGATGCGATTTTCCGCTTCGCCTCGGTATCGAAACCGTTCGTGACAGCGGCCGCGATGCGCCTCGTCGAACGCGGCGTGATCGCGCTCGACCAGCCCGTCGTCCGCTGGCTCCCGGATTTCCGTCCCGCCGTGCCGAACGGTGCGAAGCCGCAGATCACGCTGCACCAACTCCTGACGCACACATCGGGTCTGAGCTACGGCTTCCTCGAACCGGAGGGCAGCGCCTATCATCAGCTCGGCATTTCTGACGGTCTCGATCGGCCGGGCCGCGCGATGGACGACAACCTGCATCGGCTGGCGCAGGCACCGCTGGTTTTCGCGCCCGGCACGGGGTGGCGCTATTCGCTCGGCATCGACGTCGTCGGCGCGGTGCTGGAAGCAGCCACCGGCGATCCCCTCGATGCCATCGTCCGCAATGAAATCACCGGCCCGCTGAGGCTTGCCGACACCGGCTTCGCCGTCACCGATCTCTCGCGCCTGGCGGTGCCCTATGCCGATGGCGCTCACGGCCCGGTGCGGATCGAAGGCACAATCACGGTGCCGCTGCCGCCGCAGGCCGGAGATGGCGCAATCCCGTTCACGCCGGCGCGTATCTTCGATCCCGCCTCCTTCCCGTCGGGCGGTGCGGGCATGGCGGGCACGGCGGCCGATCTGTTGACCTTCCTCGAAGTGATCCGCACGGGCGGCGCACCGGTCCTGAAACCGGAAACGGTCGCGGCGATGATGCGCGATCAGGTCGGGCCGCAGGCGGAAACGCAAGGCCCCGGCTGGGGCTTCGGCTATGGCGGGGCCGTCCTCGTCGATCCCGCACCAAGCGGCACACCGCAGGCGGCAGGAACGTTGCAATGGGGCGGCGCCTACGGCCATAACTGGTTCGTCGACCGGGTGAACGGGCTCTCGGTCGTCGCGCTGACCGATACGGCCTTCGAGGGGATGTGCGGACAGTTCGTCACCGATCTGCGGGATGCGATCTATGGCTGATGCGGCGCGTCCTGCGAAAGCGCCGCTGGTCGCGCTGGCGGTCGCGGCCTTCGGCATCGGCACGACCGAGTTCGTCATCATGGGAATGTTGCCGGAGGTGGCGGCCGATCTGCATGTCGGCCTCCCGGCGGCCGGACTGCTCGTGTCGAGCTACGCGCTGGGTGTCGCCTTTGGCGGGCCGGTGCTGGCGGCGCTTCTGGCACGCGTGCCGGCGCGCGCGACGCTCGTCGGGTTGATGGCGCTGTTCATCGCCGGCAACCTCGGCTGCGCCATCGCGCCGACCTACACGCTGCTGATGCTGGCGCGGATCGTCACCGCGCTGTGCCATGCGGCCTTTTTCGGAACGGGAGCGGTGGTCGCGGCAAGGCTCGCCGCGCCGGGCCGCAGTGCTCAGGCGATCGCGCTGATGATCAGCGGCTTGACCATCGCCAATGTCATCGGGGTGCCGCTCGGCACGTTCATCGGTCAGGCGGCGGGATGGCGTGCGACCTTTCTTGCCGTCGCTGGCATCGGCGTCGTCGCGTTCCTCGGCATGGTGCGCCTGCTGCCGCCGGTCGCGGTGGCGCGCGATCTCGTCGCGGAGGTCCGCGTCCTGAAGGCGCCGCAGGTCTGGCTGACGCTTGCGATCAGCACCCTCGCCTCGACCAGCATGTTTGGCTTCTTCACCTACATCACGCCGATTCTGACAAAGCTCGGTGAGGTGGCCAAGGGCGACGTCGGCTATGTGCTGCTGGCGGTCGGCATCGGCCTGACGGCGGGCAATTACCTTGGCGCCCGGCTCGCCGACTGGCGCGCAGGACCAAGCCTCGTCGCAATCCTGGCCGGGGTCGCGACCATACTGCTGATCTTCGCTGCGTTCGGTCGCACGCCGTGGTCCGCGACCGTGATCGTCACACTTTGGGGTATTCTCGCCTTCGCGGTCTGTGCGATCACGCAGGCGATGGTGGTCGAAGCAGCGAGCGCCGCGCCCAACCTCGCCTCTACGCTCAACATCAGCGCCTTCAATCTCGGCAACGCCATCGGAGCGGGGGCCAGCGCCGCCGCCCTATCGGCCGGATGGGGACTGGCGGCCATTCCGCTGGTGGCCGCTTCGGTGGCCGCACTGGCGGCGACGGTGGCGATCATCGCGGTCGTGGTCGTAAAACGCCCCCGCAAGACGTCCCGCACCGAAGCGGCCGGCTAAATGCCATGGGAAATGCGAAGCGTCGGAGCGTTTACGCCACGAACAACCGCCGGTGCTGCATCGGCGTGCGGCCCATCACGCGGCGGAAGGCTGTGCTGAACGCGGCTTCCGATTCATAGCCCACGGAAAAGCCGATGGTGGCGACGCTGTCGCCGCTGCGCTGCAGCCGATCGGCGGCCAGGCGCATCCGCCAGTTCGCCAGATAGTCGAGCGGTGTCTGTCCCACGACATTGCGGAAGCGTTCGGCGAAGGTGGTGCGCGACATGCCGGCCAGAGCCGCAAGTTCCGCCAGCGTCCAGCGGCGTTGCGGCGCGGCGTGCATGGCGCCGAGCGCGCGGGTCAGCCGCTGGTCGGCGAGCGCACCGAGCCAGCCGGACTTTTCGCCGGACGTGAGCCAGAGCCGCAGCACCTGAAGCAGCATGATCTGCGCAAGATGGTCCGCCATCAGCGCGCCGCCGGGCGATCGCTGCTTCAATTCCAGCGCCAGTTGCTCCAGCGACCAGCGCAGCACCGCCGCCTGGCTGGAGGCGTCGCGGATATGGACGATTGGTGGCAGCGCGTCGAACAGCAGCCCGGCGTGATCGCCCTCGAACGCGAAGCGCCCGCCGATCAGGAAGAAGTCGCCGCCGCCATTGCAGGTCGCGATGCCGTCCGCCGCGTGATCGTAGATCGTCGCGGAATCGATGGGCGGCGGCGCGTCTTCCGTGGCGAACAGGAACGGCCGTCCACGGGTGAGCAGGAAACAGTCTCCGGCCTCGATCCGTATCGGCTCTGGTTCGCCGTCCACCCTCACCCAGCAAGCGCCACGCAACACGGTGTTGAACTTGATGCCGTTATGGGCGGGAAACCGGATCGCCCATTCGCCGCCGGCATCGAGCCCTGCGCTGATCGCGGTCCTGGGCCTCAGCAGGGAAAGAACGTCGGACAAGGGGTCCAAAGCGTCAAATCCGTATCATCGCGAAAGATAGTCGGACTGTACGGCATGGATCGTTGGACTGCCATCGCTCATCTTTTCCGAAGCAACACCGACAGGTCCGCAAGGCGCAGGACCGCGTTCAACTTCGGAAGAAGCATCATGACCGATCATCAACAACCATTGGGTTCCGGCTTCGGCCCTCGCACGACGGCCTCGGAGGTGCTCGCGGGCATCGACCTGACCGGCAAGTACGCCATCGTCACCGGCGGGCATTCCGGTCTCGGGTTGGAAACCACCAAGGCGCTGGCGGCCGCCGGAGCGCACGTGCTCGTGGGCGCGCGGACCCCGGTAGCGGCGCGGACGGCGACGCGCGACATTCCCGGCGTGAGCGTGGATGCGCTCGACCTTGGAGACCTCGCCAGCGTCGATCTGTTCGCCAGGCGGCTTCTGGGGTCCGGGCGTCATATCGACATGCTCATCAACAATGCCGGCATCATGGCCTGCCCGGAGACCCGGGTCGGGCCGGGATGGGAAGCGCAATTCGCCACCAACCATCTCGGTCACTTCGTACTGACGAACCGGCTCTGGCCGTTGCTCGACGGCGGCGCGCGCGTCGTATCGGTCTCCTCCGCCGGACATCACGCTTCGCCGATCCGCTGGGACGACGTGCGGTTCGAGCACGGCTATGACAAATGGCTGGCCTATGGGCAGTCGAAGACGGCGAACGCGCTGTTCGCGGTTCACCTCGACCGGATCGGCCGCGATCATGGCATCCGCGCCTTCTCGCTTCATCCCGGCAAGATCTTCACGCCGCTCCAGCGCCATCTGACCCGGAGCGAGATGACCGCCGAGGGCTGGCTCGACGCAAGCGGCAACCCGGCCGATCCGACCTTCAAGACGCCCGCGCAAGGGGCGGCGACACAGGTCTGGGCCGCGACATCGCCCCGGCTCGACGGCCTCGGCGGACTCTACTGCGAGGACTGCGACATCGCCATCCGCGCGGAAACGGCGGACGAACCGTTCGTCGGCGTCAAAGCCTATGCCACCGACCCGGAAGAAGCCGAACGGCTGTGGGAACTGTCGGCCGAGACGACACAAATCGCAACGGCTGGATAGACATCAATGTTGGGACGAACAGCCACGCCATCTTCGTGGAAAATTTATCGGAACGGACAAGCTCCCACCAGATCAGCGGCACACCCAGTGGCACTGGCTGGTGGAACAGGCGTAAGCATCATCATGACCGACGAGCCCAGCGATCTCCTTGAGTTCATCCGAAGACGGCCCCGCCTTCCACCGCAAACACCGTCTCGACAGCGCCCTGACTGCTTCTGACCATACCGCTGCCCGATCGCTGTCGATATCCAAGTCTCTGCGTCGATCAGCCGGGCGGGCCGTTCATCATGATAATCTCGTCCAGAGCGACATCCCAATCTGCACGGCTGGCGCAACAGATATGTGCCGTCGGTCGTATCCAGATGGGACCATCGAGGCAGCCGGCGGGAACCTGAAGCATGGCACCGTCCATCTGAACATCCGGAAGCGCCGACCCGCACTCCATACAAAAGCTCCGCTGATGCCGGGTGCCGGGCAGCTTGAAGATTTTGACTTCAGCCTCGCCCGCTAGCCAATGAAGTGTTGCGCCAGACGCGAAGAGATTGGCGCCATGGGCCGTGCCGCTTCCCTTTCGGCATCGAGAGCAACGGCAGAGGAAGAAGCTGTCGAAGGATCCGTTGATCTCGAAGCATACTGTTCCGCAAAGACAGGAGCCGGAAATGTTGGACTGGTTCGTGGACGCCGCGCACATGCGCCTTTCGCTACTGCCCATGACGAACCTGGTCCGGTGATATGGTCGCGGTTTTCCGATCGCCGGGTGGATGTCACCACCCGGCGCGGCATCCTGTCCGCTACGATCGCCAAACACCATGCATCCCGGAAGCCCGTCCGGGAACGGCGCTTCGTCATGGCTTGCGTGCCCGTACCATCCAGCAGGCGGCACCGAACCGCGCGACTTCACCAACGACGAAGGGCGCAAATGCCTCGTCCAGCGCCGTTTCGAGCCTGATCCGTTCCGCGTCGTCCAGACGGGGCAGGATGGTCCCGATGCGGCCCATGCGTCGCGCGTAGACAGGCAGCTCCTTCGCGCTCAGTTCGCAGGGCACGGCGATGGGGCGGATATCGATGGTATCCCAACCCGCATCGGTGAGGATGCCATGCACCCGACCGTCATCGGCGAAGGCGAACTGGCCGGGCGCATGCGGGTCGGATGCGGGCTGCGGTCCCAGTATCGCAGCCGCGGCGCGTTCCGCCGTCGCCATGAACCTGTTGTCGCCGGGGCTGCGCCACACGATACAGGCCAGCGTGCCGGCGGGACGGAGTGCGCGGCGGATATTGGCGAACGCCGCAACGGGATCGTCGAAGAACATCACGCCGAAGCGCGAGACGATCGCGTCATAGGCTTCGGGATCGAAATCGTGGCGCTGCGCGTCGGCACACAGGAAGCGCGCATTGCCCAGCCCGGTGGCGATGGCCCGGTCACGCGCTACCTTTACCAAAGCTTCGGAAATGTCGATGCCGGTGCATGTCCCCGATGGGCGCAGCACTTCCGCAATGGCCAGGCTCGTCGCGCCCGCGCCGCACCCGATATCGAGCACGTCCTGCACGCCTTGCGCCAACATCATATCCGCCAATATCCGTTCGAACGGCAGGAACAGCCCGTCGAGCATCGGCTGTAACGCGACCCACGCGTTGCCGCGCCCTGTGGTCCAGCCTGCCGGGTCGGGCTGCCGACGGTCCATCATGTCCTCCTTGTGACCACTCCTGATTCGGGTCATTCTGCCACTTCAAGTCAACTTGAGGTCAAGATGGCATTGTTCGATATCGCCGAAGTCGGCCGGCGCAGCGGCGTGCCGGCCTCCACGCTGCGTTTCTACGAGGAAAAGGGGCTGATCGAATCAATCGGTCGTCGCGGGCTGCGCCGCACGTTCGACGTCGACGTGTTCGAACGACTGTCGCTGATCGCATTGGGGCGATCGGCGGGTTTCTCGCTGGAAGAGATCGGCGGCATGCTGCGTCGCGATGGCGGGCCCGAGATCGACCGGGCGCAACTGCTGATGAAGGCCGATGAGATCGACCGGACGATCCGCCGGCTCCGCGCATTGCGCAACGGGTTACGTCACGCGGCAGCGTGCGAAGCGCCCAGTCATGCGCAATGCCCGACCTTCCGACGCCTCATGGCCGTCGCGGCGGAGCGTGCGCGCAAGACCGGGCGGCGAGTAAGATAGCGGCGGCCGCGAGGTGGAGATGTATCATAAAGTGAATGACGAAGGGCCAGGCCGGGAAAGCTAGGCCTTCCTCGCAACGATCGCGTGCATCCTGCCCGACGGCCTGTCCTGCTCGATAGCAAATCCCAGGCCTTCCAGTTCCGCAACGAGCCCGGACGGCTTCAAGCGCAGCTTGCGGTAGCTGCTCTTGTGAAGCGTCCATCCGTCCCCGGAGCGGATATGGATCAGGTCGTTGACCACGACCCGTTCTTCCTCATAATCGAGCGCACAGATCATGATGCGCCCGTCATCGGCCCGCACCGGCAGGAATCGGTCAAGCCCGGTCAACTCCATCGAAAGATCGCGGAACGTCAGCGCCAGTTGTCCTCCCGAGCGCAGGCAGGCATGGGCGTCGCGAAACAGCGTCGAGACATCGCGCCTGTCGTCGAGATGCGTCAGCGTATCGCCCATGCAGATGATCGTATCGACACTGGCGTCTTCCACCAATTTCGGGAAGCGGCGCATATCCGCCAGTTCGGTCCGGATGGAACGACGACTGCCCCGATGTCCTTCCAACTCATCGAGGAGGTTGCGGCTCGTGTCGATCGCCAGGATCGTCCTGAAGCCCATCGCATCGAGGGCGATCGTCTGATAACCCGGTCCGCAGCCAAGATCGACGGCGGAGGATCTTACCTCGACACCCAGTTCAAGGAGAAACGCGCGTTGCTCGGCGACCTTCTCATCGAACGACAGTGCATTCATCCATGAATAATGCGCGGCGAGCAGATCATCATAATGACGCTGGACGTCACCGCTCATGTCTTCCTCCCCGCCCATAGCAAGCGCCTGCCTGATACATCGGCGAGCGCCAGAGCGTCGAGCGTGCCTTCGCCAAATATGAAATCTTGCCGGAGTCCACCGCTCCGATATGCTTGCGGTGCGCGGACATCAGGGAAAATCCGTGAGCGAGCGGGTCGCGACACATAACGCGATCAGGATGCTGCCATTTATCGTGGGCGTTTACACCCGGCCTGACCGACACGGCGCTAAAGATCAGCTCGAGCCCAAGTGCGTCCACCACCTTTTTCCATCATCGCTTCCGGATCGCTCGCACGGCGTTGCCGTACACGGCCCATGATGGCATGATATCGGCGCTTCGAGAGACCCGTCATGCGTTATCTGCCGTTGCTCGCCATGCTGCTGCCTGCGGTCGTCACGGAGCAGAGCCCCGCCGTCCCGCGATCGAACATGCCCGTGATCGGCAAAGCGCCGGCCAAGGCGCATTGCGAGCGGCCGGGCGCCCGGCGGGTCGGCGACGCGCCGCCGCCGGGCGTGCGCAAGCTCGGCGAGATGCCGCCGGCCAAGCCGATCTATACCGTGGTGCGCGAGATCGACGGTTGTCCCATACCGGTCAGCGTCCGCGCGCGATGACGGTCAGGGGCGGCTGACGATCCCGCCCGGCAGCGGCGCGGGCACGCCGGTCGTGCCGGGGAAGCTGATCGGCAGGCCGTTGAGCGTCCGCACCGCCATATAGGCGAAGCCTTCCGCCTCCATCGCATCGCCGTTCCAGCCCAACGCGTCGCTCGGTTCGGGCACCAACCCGGTGCGTTCGGCGATCATGCGCAATAGCGTCGGATTGTGGCGGCCGCCGCCAGCGACGATCAGCCGCTTCGGCCGCGCCGGCAGCCGGTCGATCGCCTCGGCGACGCTCGCCGCGGTGAAGGCGGTCAGCGTCGCCGCGCCGTCTGCCGCGGCGAGGCCGCGCGCCGGCTGGATGGTGAAATCGTTCCGGTCGAGGCTCTTGGGCGGCGGCGCCGCGAAATAGGGATGGTCGAGCATCGCGGTCAGCACCGTCTCGTCGATCCGCCCCGCCGCGGCGAGCGCACCGCCGTCGTCGTAGCGTGCGCCGGTCTCCGCCTCGACCCAGCTGTCGATCAGGCCATTGGCAGGGCCGGTGTCGAAGGCGATCAGCGCGCCGTCTTCGCCGACATAGGTGATGTTGCCGATTCCGCCCAGGTTGAGCACCGCGACCGGCATGTCCAGCGTCGCGGTCAGCGCGGCATGATAGACCGGCAGCAGCGGCGCACCCTGCCCGCCCGCCGCGACGTCGGCGCTGCGCAGGTCGCTGACCACCGCGATGCCGGTCGCGCGCGCCAGCACCGCGCCGTCGCCGATCTGCCATGTCCAGCCGCGGTCGGGGCGGTGCGCGACGGTCTGGCCGTGATAGCCGATCACGCCGACGTCCGCCGCGGCGATGCCGGCCTCGCGCAACAACTTGTGAACCGCGAAGGCGTGCGTCCGGTCGATCAGCTCGCCCGCCGCGACCAGATCGGGGCTGGCGCGCGGCCGGTCGAAGGTGAGCGCCAGCGCGGTCGCCGCCGCCAGTTGCGCACGCGCCGCATCCGAATAGGGCTCGCCGCGGAACGCAAGCGCCCGCACCGCGCCCTCGCCATCGGTCTCGATCAGCGCCGCATCGATTCCGTCGAGCGACGTTCCGGACATCAACCCTATTGCCAGCATCGGTGCATCACTCCCCTGTCGCCGCTGTGCCGCCTGCACCCGCCGCTGTCGAGCGACGAACCGCACCGCCCGCGGCACCATCTGGCAAAAGCGCGCCGAAACGCCTATGTGCGCGTCTCTCATGGCAACTCGTCTCCCCTCCCCGCCGCGCGTCGGCATGGTGTCGCTCGGCTGTCCCAAGAATCTGGTCGACAGCGAACGCATCCTCACGCAGCTGCGCGCCGACGGCTATCAGATGTCCGCCGATTATGCCGGCGCCGACGTCGTGCTGGTCAATACCTGCGGCTTCCTCGATTCCGCCAAGGAAGAGAGCCTCGAGGCGATCGGCGAGGCGATCGCGGAGAACGGCCGCGTCATCGTCACCGGCTGCATGGGCAAGGAGGCCGAGGTCATCCGCGCCCGCTTCCCGCAGGTGCTCGCGGTCACCGGCGCGCATCAGTACGAACAGGTCGTCGAGGCGGTGCACGAGGCGGCGCCCGCCAATCTGTCGCCGTACATCGACCTGATCCCCGACGCCGGGCTCAAGCTGACGCCACGCCATTACAGCTATCTCAAGATTTCGGAGGGCTGCAACCACCGCTGCTCCTTCTGCATCATCCCCTCGCTGCGCGGCGACCTCGTCAGCCGCCGCCCCGACGCGATCCTGCGCGAGGCGGAAAAGCTGGTCGCCGCGGGGACGAAGGAATTGCTGGTCATCAGCCAGGACACCTCTGCCTACGGCATCGACATCCGCAAGGAACCTCGGATGTGGAAGGGGCAGGAGGTCGTGCCGCACATGACCGATCTCGCCCGCGAGCTCGGCAAGATCGCACCGTGGGTGCGGCTCCACTACGTCTACCCCTATCCGCACGTCGATCAGGTCATCCCGCTGATGGCGGAGGGGCTGGTGCTCCCCTATCTCGACATCCCGTTCCAGCATGCCGCGCCGTCGGTACTCAAGCGGATGAAACGCCCCGGCAACGACGCCAAGGTGCTGCAACGCATCCATCAGTGGCGCGACATCTGCCCGGATATCGCGATCCGCTCGACCTTCGTCGTCGGCTTCCCCGGCGAGACCGAGGCGGATTTCGAGTATCTGCTCGACTGGCTTGATGAGGCGCAGCTCGACCGTGTCGGCGCGTTTCGGTTCGAACCCGTCGAGGGCGCCGCGGCGAACCTTCTTCCCGATCACGTACCGGAGGAGCTCAAGGAAGAGCGCTACCAGCGGATCATGGCCAAGACCGCGGCGATCAGCGCCGCCAAGCTCGCCGCCAAGATCGGCCGCACCCTCCCCGTCATCATCGACGAGGTCGGCGACGAGGGCGCCACCGGCCGCAGCCAGGCCGACGCCCCCGAGATCGACGGCCAAGTCTTCCTGCGCGACGCCGCGCACCTCTCGGTCGGCGACATCGTTCCCGTCGCCATCGAGGATGCCGACGAGCACGATCTGTACGGCGTGCCGGTTTGATTGCTCCGCCTGTCTTCGCGCATCCTTTCACACGGCAATAAAGCGGGTACCAATCAAGCACCTGAGTGAAGTCCTCCGCGATTGGCGCATCAGCCCGATCGGGAATGACCCAAGCGTGAAGATTTCACTATCGTTACGACGAGCCGATGTGGCAGCCTGCGCCGCATGCCGTTCAAGACCATCGCCGCGCTGGCGCTCGCCATCACCCCCGCCGCCGTCGCCGCACAGGCGCTCACTCCCGCCGAACTGACCGCGATCGACAAGGTCGTCGCCGATGGCCTCGCGGCCACCGGCACGCCATCGGCGCAGGTCGCGATCGTGCGCGGGGGCCGGATCGTGCTGACCAAGGCGTACGGCAAGCAATCGGACACCGCGCCCGCGCGCACCGATGCGCCCTATCAGATCGCGTCGATCTCCAAGCAGTTCACCGCCGCCGCGCTGTTGCTGCTCGAGGACGACGGCAAGCTGTCGATGGACGATACCGTCGCCAAGTGGCTGCCGAGCATCAGCGGCGGCGACAAGATCACCATCCGCCAGCTGCTCAGCCACACCTCGGGCCTGCAGGATTACTGGCCGCAGGATTACAGCTTCGCCGCGATGGAGAAACCAACGACGCCGCAGGCGATCGTCGATCGCTGGGCGAAGAAGCCGCTCGACTTCGCGCCGGGTACCCAGTGGCAATATTCGAATACCGGCTATGTCGTCGCCGGGCTGATCGCGGAGAAGGCGGCGGGCGAACCATTGCTGGCGTTACTGCAACGCCGCGTCTTCGCGCCGCTCGGCATGACCGCGATCGATCAGGACAAGGCGATCGGTGGCGGCTTCCCGGTCGGCTATCACCGCAACGCACTCGGGCCCGTCCGGGTGGCGCCGCCGCCCGCCGATGGCTGGCTGTTCGCCGCGGGCGAATTGTCGATGAGCGCAGGCGACCTTGCCAAATGGGACGTCGCGCGATTGAACCGCAGCCTGCTGCCCGCCGACGACTGGGCGGCGCAGGAAAAGCCGGTGCTGCTCGCCGACGGCAGCACGACCAATTACGGCCTCGGCGTCAGCCTCGGCAAGCGCGGTGGCCAGCCGTACGTGGAGCATAGCGGCGAGGCGGTCGGCTTCCTGTCCGAAAACATCGTCTTTCCCGACCAGAAGGCGGCGATCGTCGTGCTGACCAACGCCGATTTCGGCGACGCCTTCGTCACGATCGCGCAGGGGCTCGCCAAAATCGTCGTCCCCGGCAATGCCGATGCGGCCGAGGCGGCGAAGACCAAAGCGGCACGCGCGTTGTTCGATTCGCTGCGGGGCGGCACGCTCGATCGTCGGCTGCTGACCGCCAACGCCTCCTATTATTTCACGCCGCAGGTGCTCGCCGATTACCGCACCAGCCTGTCGCCGCTGGGCGAGCCGACCGGGTTCGAGTTGGCGAGCCCGAAGCGGCTGCGCGGCGGCTTCGTGCAGCGGCGCTACACCGTCACCTATCCCAAGCGGAAGCTGTCGATCGGCACCTTCGCCGAGCCGGACGGCGCCGAACGCTACGAACAGTTCCTCGTGTCCCCGGCCAACTGATGCCCGACACATTGCTCCAGCCCGACCGCGGCCAGCCCGCGCGGACCATCGACTGGGTCGCGCCCGACGGTTATGATGTCTGGCTCGGCCAGCAGCCGCCGCGGGTGCGCATCGCGCTCGCCGCGCAGCGCTTTACCGGCAAGACTGGTGCCCATGCGATCTACGCCGATAACGAGGACGTGCGCGCGATCGTC
Organism: Sphingomonas liriopis; assembly: GCF_024211255.1. Lineage (GTDB taxonomy): Bacteria > Pseudomonadota > Alphaproteobacteria > Sphingomonadales > Sphingomonadaceae > Sphingomonas > Sphingomonas liriopis. The sequence continues at coordinate 62,906 of NZ_JAMLDY010000001.1, forward strand.
GTGGCGAAGGCGGCCGGTCCGTGGACGCTCGCCAGGCTCGTCGAGGCGCTGCCCGCGGGCACCTATCGCGTCGCCGCGCCGATCGGCGACGCGGCGCTCGGCTGGCTGCTCGGCCAATATCGCTTCGACCGCTATCGCAAGGCGGAGGATGCCGGTCCGCGCATCCTGCTGACCGCCGACGCCGCAGGGATCGAGGAGACGCTGCGCATCGCCGCGGCGACGCGGCTGGTCCGCGACCTCGTCAACACCGGCGCGGGCGACCTCGGCCCCGCCGAGCTGGAGGATGCGGTCGCGCGGCTCGCCAGCGAACATGGCGGGATGCTCAGCGTCACGCGCGGCGATGCGCTCGCGACCGGCTATCCGATGATCCACGCGGTCGGGCAGGCGGCGGTCAAGGAACGCTGCCCCCGGCTGATCGAACTCGAATGGGGCGACCCAGCGCATCCGCGCATCGCACTGGTCGGCAAGGGCGTGGTGTTCGACACCGGCGGGCTCGACATCAAGCCGTCCGCCGGCATGCGGCTGATGAAGAAGGACATGGGCGGCGCCGCGCACGCGCTGGCGCTCGCCGGGCTGGTGATGGCCGCGCGCCTGCCGGTGCGGCTCCACCTGCTGATCCCGGCGGTCGAGAACGCCATCGCCGGCAACGCCTTCCGCCCCGGCGACGTGCTGCGCAGCCGCGCGGGGCTGACGGTGGAGAACACCAACACCGATGCCGAGGGGCGGCTGATCCTCGGCGACGCGCTGACCAAGGCGGGCGAGGGCAAGCCCGAACTGATCCTCGATTTCGCGACGCTCACCGGCGCGGCGCGGGTGGCGCTCGGCCCCGATCTGCCGCCGCTGTTCACTGACGACGACGCGCTGGCGGACGAATTGCTCGCGGCCGGGATCGCGCTCGACGACCCGTTGTGGCGGCTGCCGTTGTGGGACGGCTATGACGAGATGCTGAAATCGGACATCGCCGACATGGTCAACGCGCCCGACGGCGGCTTCGCGGGTGCGATCACCGCCGCGCTGTTCCTGCGCCGGTTCGTGCCGGCCGGTGTCGCCTGGGCGCATATGGACGTCTTCGCGTGGCGGCCGGCGGGCAAGCCGGGGCGACCGAAAGGCGGCGACGCCTACGCTCTGCGTGCCTGCTTCGTGGTGCTGAAGCAGCGCTACGGTCGATAAGATCCCTCGTCACCCCGGACTGTTCCGGGGTCCACTCCGCGGCGAGGCGAGTGGCTCGCGAGTCTTTCCGCGCGCTTGCGGAACGGTGGACCCCGGAACAAGTCCGGGGTGACGAGGGGGTTGGGGAAACCCTATCGATCCACCGCCGGCGGATCGATGTCCCATTGCTGGTCGCGCAGCACGGTCGATCGCACCGGTTTGCCGGCGGCATCGCGCCACGGATCGTAACGGAAGCGCTTTTCGATCGCCCGGCACGTCGCCTGGTCCATCAGCGCACTGCCGCTCGACCGCGCGATCGTGCAGCCTGTGACGCGGCCGTTGGTCTCGACGCGGTAGCGCACGCCGACGACGCCGCGAAAGCCGGTGTCGAGCACGAACTCGGGAATGTCCGATCCCTTGATCCGCCCGCTGACCAGCCGCGGCACGCGCTCAAGGCCGCTGCCGTCGCCATCGCCGTCCCCGCCTGCACCATGGCCGTCGCCGATCCCGCCCGCGCCCGTCCCCGGGCCCGCCCGATCGGACGCGCCGGAGCTCGCCTGCACGCCGATGTAGGGCAGCGGTGCGACCACCATCGGCGGCGGCGGCACGACCTGGACGATCGGCACCGGCGCGGTGACCTCGGTCGCCTTGGAGCGGAGGTTGGGCGGCGATGCCTTGCCGCTCGCACGGTTGATCTTCGTGGGCGGCGGCACGATCCGTTCGGGCGGCGGCGGATCGGGCGTCACGTCGAACGTCGCCAGCACCTGCTGCGGCAGGTCGGGCGCCCCGCGGAACGCCAGCCCGAGCAGCAGCGCATAGCCGAGCGCCGCCACGATTACCGCGGTCAGCACCGCGGCGCCGAGCCGTTCGTGCGGTGAGGGGCCGTAAGTCATCATCGGAAAGATGATACCGCAGGCTGCCTTTCGCAACGCTGACCGCCGCCGCCCCGTTCGTGCCGAGCTTGTCGAAGCACAGCGCTCCACCTGCGACGACGGTGCGTGCGAGCCCCAGCCCTTCGACAAGCTCAGGGCGAACGGAGGAAGGGTGTGGCTCCTACAGTCCCGCCGCCGCCTCGACGATCGGCACGAACTTCGCTGCGGTCAGGCTGGCGCCGCCGACCAGCGCGCCGTCGACGTTGTCGCAGGCCAGGATCGTCGCGGCATTCTCGCCGGTCACCGACCCACCATACAGGATACGCACGCCATCGGCGGCATCGCCGATCAGCATCCTGAGCTTCGCGCGCGCGATCGCATGGATCGCTGCGATCTGCTCCAGTGTCGGCGTGCGCCCCGTGCCGATCGCCCAGCGCGGTTCGTAGGCGAGCGTGAACCAGCTGCCGTCGGCATTGTCCGGCACCGATTTCTCGATCTGCGCCTGCACCACGCGCTCGGCGCGATCGGCGTCGCGCTCCGCCTCGGTCTCGCCGCAGCAGGAGATGACGTGCAGCCCCTGACGATGCGCCGCCGCCGCCTTGGCCCAGGCATCGTGGCTGGTCTCGCCCTGATCCATCCGCCGCTCGCTATGGCCGACGATGGTGAAGCGCGCGCCGGCCTCCGCGACCATCGCCGCCGAGACGCAGCCGGTGTGTGCGCCGCTCGCCGCCTCGTGCACGTCCTCCGCGCCGATCGCCAGACCGGGCGCACGCTCGGCCGCCGGTGCGATCAGCGTGAACGGCACCGCGACGGCGACGTCCACCCCCGGTGCCGCCGCCGCGGCCGCCGCGATGGCGTCCAGTTCGGCGAGCGTGGCCCGCGAACCGTTCATCTTCCAATTGCCCGCCACGAGCTTGCGCCGCGTCATCCGACCTCCTGTTTTACACGTTAAACACGCAATGCCTCCCCCCATGCTTGATGGCAAGCCGCCTCCCCCCTAAAGCGTGCGGCATCTGCCAAGGGACGATCGACCTCTCCATGCTCAGCTTCTTCCGCCGGATCATCAATTCCAAGGCCGGCATCGTCGTCACCTTCATCGTGCTCGGCGTCATCGCGCTGGCCTTCGCGGCGGGCGACATCACCGGCCTCGGCGGCAATTCGACGCGCCTGTCGGGCGACGCGGTCGCGACCGTCGGCGGCACCAAGGTGGCCGCCGCCGAGCTGCGCAGCCGCGTCCAGACCGAGCTGCAGGGCGTGCGCCAGCAGAACCCGACCGCGACGATGGAACAGCTGCTCGAACAGGGCGGCCTGCAATCGACGCTCGACCGGACGATCAATGGCCTTGCCTTGGAGCGCTTCGGGCAGGATCAGGGCATGGTCGTCAGCAAGCGCTCGATCGACGGCGTCATCGCCGGCATCCCGGGCCTGCGCGGCCCCAACGGCCAGTTCGATCCGGCCAATTACCAACGCCTGCTCGCCGACCAGAAGCTGACCGACGCGCAAGTCCGCACCGACATCGCGCGCGACATCATCGCGCAGCAGCTGATGCTGCCCAACCAGGGCGCGACGCAGGTGCCGATGAAGGTCGCGCTGCCCTATGCCTCGCTGATGCTCGAGAAGCGCACCGGCCAGATCGCGTTCGTCCCCGCCAAAGCGGTCGATACCGGCGCCGCACCGACCGACGCCGAGCTGCAGGCCTTCTACAAGCGCAACATCGCGCGCTACACGATCCCCGAACGCCGCATCGTCCGCTACGCGCTCGTCTCGCCCGAACAGGTGAAGGCGCGCGCGGTGCCGACCGAGGCGGAGGTCGCCGCGGCCTACAGGCAACAAGCGCCGCGTTTCGCCGCCGCCGAGAAGCGCACGATCGCGCAGGTCGTCGTCGCGGATCAGGCCGGTGCCAACGCGCTTGCCGCCAAGGTGAAAAGCGGCACGCCGCTCGCCGACGCCGCGCGCGCTGCCGGCCTCGAACCCGCGGTGCAGACCAGCGTGACCAAGGCCGCTTATGCCGCCGCCAGCAGCGCGGCCATCGCCGACGCCGCCTTCGCTGCGCAGCGCGGCGGCGTGGTCGGCCCGATCCGCGGCCCGCTCGGCTGGGTCGTCGCGCGTGTCGACGGCATCGAACAGGTGGCCGGCAAGACGCTGGAGCAGGCGCGTCCCGAGCTGGTCGCCGAACTGTCGAAGCAGAAGCTGCAACAGGCGCTGTCGGACGTCCACGACAAGCTCGACGACGCGCTCGCCAAGAACGCGACCTTCGACGAGGCGGTCGCCGACCAGAAGCTGAGCGGCCAGACCACGCCGGCGCTGCTCGCCAATGGCGGCAATCCCGACGCACCGACGGCGCAGACCGATCCGGGAATCGCGCCCGTCGTCGCCGCGGCCTTCCAGATGACCGAGGGCGATCCCGCACAGCTGGTGCCGGTCGGCCAGGACGGGGGCTTCGCGGTCGTCGCGATCGGCCGCGTCGTCGCCGCTGCGCCGCGTCCGCTGGCGCAGGTCCGCGCGCAGGTCGCCGCCGACGTCACCGCCGATCGCGCCCGCGCTGCTGCGCGCAAGCTCGCCACCGATATCCTCGCCAAGGTGAACAAGGGCACACCCCTGCCCGCGGCAATCGCCGGCGCGGGTCGCGCGCTGCCGCCGGTCCAGCCCGCCGCCGCCACCCGCGCGCAGTTGGCGCAGCAGCAGGGCCAGGTGCCGCCGGCGCTCGCGCTGATGTTCTCGATGACGAAGGGCAACGCGAAATTGCTCGAGGCGCCGAACAATGCCGGCTGGCTGATCGTCAAGCTCGACACGATCGTCCCCGGCAATGCCGCCGGCACGCCCGCCGCCGTCGCCGGCGCGCGCGGCAGCATCGCACGGGTCGTCGGCCGCGAATATGCCGAGCAGTTCGCGCGCGCGGTGCGCAACACCGTCGGCGTCAAGACCGACGCCGCCGCGCTCGCCCGCGTCCGCGCCGACCTGACCGGCACCGGCAACTGAGGGTGAGCGACGCGGTCGATACGCTCGCCGCGGGCCGGCCGGCGTTCGTCTGGCGGCGGCAGGTCGCCGACACCGAAACGCCGGTCGCCGCGGCGCTCAAGCTGATCGAGCCGGGCCGCGGCGACTTCCTGCTCGAATCGGTCGAGGGCGGTGCGACCCGCGGTCGCCACAGCCTGATCGGCCTCGCGCCCGACCTCGTCTTCCGCGCACATGGCAACCGGGCGGAGGTCAACCGGCATTGGGCGACGAACCGCGACGCCTTCGTCCCCGCCGGTACCCCGACGCTGCAGACGCTGCGTGCGCTCGTCGCCGAATGTCGCGCCGACGTGCCCGCAGATCTGCCGCGCGCGCTCGCCTGCCTCGTCGGCTATTTCGGTTACGAGACGATCGGCCTCGTCGAACGGCTCGACGCGCCCGCCGTCGATCCGCTCGGCCTGCCCGACATGCTGTTCGTCCGGCCGACGGTGATCTGCGTGTTCGACCGGCTCGCCGACACGCTGCACCTCGTCGCCCCCGTCTGGCCCGATGCGGCACGCGATCCGGCGCTACTCGTCGCAGAGGCGGAGGACCGGCTCGACGCCACCGCCGCGCGCCTCGCCAACACGCCGCTGCCTGCGCCGGTGCGTACCGACGATGCCGGCCTCGCCTACACACCGGCGATCCCGCCCGAACGCTACGCACGGATGGTGACGCGCGCGCAGGACTATATCGCGGCGGGCGACATCTTTCAGGTCGTGCTCGCCCAGCGTTTCTCGACCCCCTTCGCGCTGCCGCCGTTCGAGCTGTACCGCAGCCTGCGCCGCATCAATCCTTCGCCCTTCCTCTACCACCTCGATCTGCCCGGCTTCGCGCTGATCGGGTCGAGCCCCGAGATCCTCGTCCGCGTCCGCGACGGCCAGATCACCATCCGCCCGATCGCCGGCACCCGCCCGCGTGGGCGTACGGCGGCGGAGGACGAGACGAACCGGGCCAGTCTGCTCGCCGATCCCAAGGAGCGCGCCGAGCATCTGATGCTGCTCGATCTCGGCCGCAACGACGTCGGCCGTGCCGCCGCGCCCGGCAGCGTGCGCGTGACCGCGAGCTACGGCATCGAGCTGTACAGCCACGTCATGCACATCGTCTCGAACGTCGTCGGCGACCTGTCGCCCGCGGCGGATGCGATCGACGCGCTGTTCGCGGGCTTTCCGGCCGGCACGGTCAGCGGCGCGCCCAAGGTCCGCGCCTGCCAGATCATCGCCGAACTGGAGCCCGAACGCCGCGGTGCCTATGCTGGCGGCGTCGGCTATTTCTCACCGGACGGATCGATGGACAGCTGCATCGTCCTGCGCACCGCGATCGTCAAGGACGGCACGATCCACGCCCAGGCCGGCGCCGGCATCGTCGCCGACAGCGTGCCGGAATACGAACAGCGCGAATGCGAGGCGAAGGCGGGCGCGATCCTGGCGGCGGCGCGCGATGCGGTGGCACGGGCGTCGGACGGAGGCTTCGGGCAGTAGCCTGGCGGGAGGGCTTGGACGCTACAAGCACCAACCCCTCCCCGTCATTGCGAGCGCAGCGAAGCAATCCAGGGCGTCCTGGTCCGGCTCTCGATTGCTTCGCTAAGCTCGCAATGACGAACCGGGGGACTGTGCCGGCAGCCTCGCCTCCATCTTTCCGCCGTTCGTGCTGAGCCTGTCGAAGCACAGGTGAGACTCAGGCCCTTCGACAAGCTCAGGGCGAACGGTCGGGGTGAGGCAGGCCCTGCCCCAAGCCCAACCTCTTAGCGCCTTCGCGTCTTCGCGCGAAAACCCCGTTAACCGCCTCGTACGAACCTCAGGGAACCGTCGACTCCGCATCCCGCTGCGCACGCCGTTCCGCCGCCCATTGCTTGTTGGTCATCAGCGCACAGCCGCTTTGCCCACCCGTGCCGACCGGCGAACACGTATCCGGCAGCCCGCCCGCGACGCGCCCGACCTGGTCCTGCGTCGCGACGCGATTGCCCCACGCCTGGTTCTGCGCAGGGATCGGCCCGCTGTCGCGGAACTGCTTGGGGATGCGATAGGGCTGGTCGAGCGTCGAGCAGATGACGATTTCGGTATCGCTGCTCTGCGGGCATTTCTGGCCCGCGCCCAGCGTCACCGCGCGCACCCGCTGCGGCGGCGTCCCCGTCCCTCCGGTATCGGCAGCCGGCGCGGTCTGGGCGCCGGCGACGGCGGGCAGCGCCATCAGGGTAGCGATAAGCAACGGGCGGAACATGACGGGCGTCTCCTTCGCAAGGCTCAACGTGCAGGCGACGCAGTTTCTCCCGGCGCGCGACACGACGATGGCTTTAGCCGCCGCTACATTGCTACAGGATTGCCGCCGCGCAACAGGCGTTGCACGCGCGCGGTCATCGGCTATGGCGACGCGATGATCTTGGTCGTCGACAATTACGACAGCTTCACCTGGAATCTGGTCCATTACCTGATGGAGCTGGGCAGCGAGGTGGAGGTGGTGCGCAACGATGCCATCTCGGCGGGGCAGGCGCTGTCGTCGGGCGCGCAGGCCTTCCTGATCTCGCCCGGCCCCTGCACGCCCACCGAGGCGGGCGTCAGCCTCGACCTCGTCGCCGCCGCCGCCGATGCCGGCCGGCCGCTGCTCGGCGTGTGTCTGGGGCATCAGGCGATCGGCCATCATTTCGGCGGCCGGGTCGAGCGCGGCGGGCTGATGCACGGCAAGACCTCGCCCGTCGAGCACGACGGCACCGGCCTGTTCGAAGGGCTGCCCTCGCCGTTCACCGCGACGCGCTATCACAGCCTGATCGTCAACGACGTCCCCGCCCCGCTCGTCGTCAACGCGCGCGCCGAGGACGGCCACGTCATGGGCTTCCGTCACGAAAGCCTGCCGATCCACGGCGTCCAGTTCCATCCCGAAAGCATCGCCACCGAACACGGCCATGCGATGCTCGCCAACTTCCTGCGCATCGCCGGCATCCCGGTGAAGGATCGCGCGTGACGGTTTTCACGCTGCTGCCCGATCCCACGACGCCGCTGTCGCGCGAGAGCGCGGCGCAGGCGTTCGCCGACATCCTCGACGCACGCGTATCCGAAGAGGCGATCGGCGCCTTCCTGATCGCGCTGTCCGACCGCGGCGAGACCAGCATCGAGATCGCCGAGGCCGCACGCGCTTTGCGTCAGCGGCTGATCCCGATCGCGGCACCGGCAGGAGCGATCGACGTCTGCGGCACCGGCGGCGACGGCCACCACACGCTCAACGTCTCTACCGCGGTCGCGCTGGTCGTCGCGGCGTGCGGCGTTCCGGTCGCCAAGCACGGCAACCGCGCCGCCAGTTCGAAGGCGGGCGCCGCGGACACGCTGGAGGCGATCGGTCTCGACATGGACGTCGCCGGCGCGACCGCGGAGGGAAGCCTCGCCGACCTCGGCATCGCCTTCCTCTTCGCCGCCAACCATCATCCGGCGATGGCGCGGATCACGCCGATCCGCCGCCGCATCGGCAAACGGACGATCTTCAACCTGATGGGCCCGCTCGCCAATCCCGCGCATGTCACGCAGCAGCTGATCGGCATCGCCCGCCCTGACTACGCAGGCCTCTATGCCGAGGCGCTCGAACAGCTCGGCACCACCCGTGCCGCGGTGATCTCGGGCGAGGAGGGGCTGGACGAACTCTCCACGGCGGGTCCCAGCATCGCGGTCAACGTCGGCAGCGCCGACCTGCCGCGCCGGATCGCGCCCGAGGATGCCGGCTTGCCCCGCCATCCGCTCGCCGCGATCCGTGGCGGTGACCCCGCCTATAACGCCGCCGCGCTGCGGCGCCTGCTCGACGGTGAGGCCGGCGCCTATCGGGATGCGGTGCTGCTCAACGCCGCCGCCGCCTTGGTTGTCGCCGCGCACAGCCCCGATCTCACCATGGGTGCGCAGGCCGCCGCCGCCGCCCTCGACACCGGCAGCGCCGCCGCGCTGCTCGACCGCTGGATCGCCTACCGATGACCATCCTCTCGCGCATCATCGAAACCAAGCGCGCCGAGGTCGCCGCGCGCAAGGCGACGACCAGCCTCGCCGACCTCGACGCGCGCATCGCCGCGGTCACCAAGCCGCGCGGTTTCCGCGCCGCGCTCGACGCCAAGCCCGGCCCGGCGCTGATCGCCGAGATCAAGAAGGCGAGTCCCTCCAAGGGCCTGATCCGCGCCGATTTCGTTCCCCCCGCGCACGCCCGCGCCTATCAGGCGGGCGGCGCGGCGTGCCTGTCGGTGCTGACCGACGAACAATGGTTCCAGGGCTCCGACGACTATCTGATCGCCGCACGCGCCGCCTGTGATCTTCCCGTGATCCGCAAGGATTTCATGGTAGACCCCTGGCAGGCCACGGAAAGCCGCTCGATCGGCGCCGACGCGATCCTCATCATCGTCGCCGCGCTGGACGACAACCAGATGGCGGAGATCGAGGCGTCTGCGCTCGACTGCGGCATGGACGTGCTGGTCGAGGTCCACGACGCGCACGAACTCGATCGCGCGTTGAAGCTCAAGTCGCGCCTGATCGGCGTCAACAACCGCGACCTGCGCGACTTCACCGTCGATTTCGCCCGCACCTACGAACTGGTCGGCAAGGCCCCGGCGGGCTGCACCTTCGTCGCCGAAAGCGGCCTCGAAACCCGCGCCGACCTCAACGCGATGGCCGAGCACGGCGTCCGCTGCTTCCTGATCGGCGAGGCGCTGATGCGGCAGGCCGATGTCGAGGCGGCGACGCGCGCGCTGATCGGATGACCGGCCTCACGCACCTCGATGCCGACGGCGCGGCGCACATGGTCGACGTCGGCAGCAAGGCGGTGACCCAGCGCCACGCCGTCGCGACCGGCCATATCGCCATCGCGGCGGACGCGCTCGCCGCGATCCGCGACGGCGCGGCGAAGAAGGGCGACGTCCTCGCCGTCGCGCGCGTCGCCGGGATCATGGCGGCGAAGAAGGCCGCCGATCTCATCCCGCTGTGCCACCCGATCCCCCTCACCCGCGTCACGCTCGACCTGACGCTCGACGACACCGGCATCACCGCGACCGCGCTGACCGCCACCGACGGCAAGACCGGGGTCGAGATGGAGGCGCTGACCGCCGTCTCGATCGCGCTGCTGACCATCTACGACATGGCGAAGGCGATGGATCGGGGGATGACGATCCAGGGCATCCGCCTGCTCGAAAAAGCCGGCGGCCAATCCGGCGACTGGCGCGCCTGACGCCATGCTGCTGCCGATCGCCGAGGCGCAAGCGCGCCTGTTCGCACTGGCGACGCCGGTCGGCGTGGAGGACGTGCCCCTCGCCCGCGCGCACCGCCGCTGGGCCGCCGCCGACATTCACGCGCGCCGCACTCAGCCGGCGAGCGACCTGTCCGCGATGGACGGCTATGCGATTCGTTTCGCCGACCTGCCCGGCCCTTGGACGCTGATCGGCGAGAGCGCCGCCGGCCGCCCGTTCGCTGGCGCGGTACAACCGGGCGAGACGGTTCGCATCTTCACCGGCGCCGCCATGCCGGCGGGCGCCGACACGGTGATGATCCAGGAAGAGGTCGCCGCCAGCGGTGCGACGATCCGCCTGACCGGCGAAGGACCCCCAACGCAAGGCCGCAACACCCGCCGCCGCGGCCTCGATTTCGCGGACGGCGACCGGCTGATCGCACGCGGCGAGGCGCTGACGCCCGCGCGGATCGCGGTCGCGGCGACCGGCGGGCTGGCGTCACTTCCCGTCCACCGACCGGTGCGAGTCGCGATCTGCGCAACGGGTGACGAGCTGGTCGATCCTGGCACCTCCGCCGATCCCGACGCGCTGCCCGAATCGAACCGTGCGATGCTCGCGGCGATGCTCGCCGATCTGCCGGTCGAGGTGATCGACCTCGGCATCCTGCCCGACGACCTTAATACACTGTGCGATACCTTCGCGAACGTCGACGCCGACCTGCTCGTCACCACCGGCGGCGCCTCGGTCGGCGACCACGACCTCGTCCGCCCCGCGCTGGAGGCGGCGGGCGGTAGCATCGATTTCTGGCGGATCGCGCTCCGGCCCGGCAAGCCGATGATGGCCGGACGCCGCGGCGGCATGATGATGCTCGGCCTGCCCGGCAATCCGGTCTCCGCCTTCGTCACCGCGGTCCTGTTCGTCAAACCGCTGATCGCGCATCTCGGCGGCGCACGCGATCCGCTGCCGCGCACCACCCGTGCGATCCTCGGCGAGAATCTGCCCGCCAACGGGCCGCGCACCGATTATCTGCGCGCCGAATTGCGCGACGGCCATGCCTTCGCCTCGACCATCCAGGACAGTTCGATGCTGCTGACGCTGGCGCGCTCGCACTGCCTGATCGTCCGTCCGGTCGGAGCTCCCGCCGCCCGCGCCGGCGACTCGGCGGAAATCCTCGTCATCGCTTGACGCACCCCCCATTGTTCCCTAGAAGTTCCGCGTCTGTTCTGACGGGGAAGGACCGTTTATGCTCACGCGCAAGCAGCACGAGCTCGTGTGTTTCATCAATGACCGGCTCGAAGAGACCGGCATCTCCCCCTCGTTCGAGGAGATGAAGGACGCGCTCGACCTCAAGTCGAAGTCCGGCGTCCACCGTCTCATCAGCGCGCTTGAGGAACGGCATTTCATCCGTCGCCTGCCCAATCGCGCGCGCGCGCTCGAAGTGCTGCGCATGCCGGAACGTTCGGAGCGCAAGCCCGCGCCGGCGGCGCCTGCCCCCGCACCGGCAAAGACCGCCAACGTCCGCCCCGCGCCCTCGCCCGCCAACGACGTGATCGAGATCCCGCTGCACGGCCGCATCGCCGCCGGCGTGCCGATCGAGGCGTTCGAGGGCAGCGCGATGCTCGCCGTCCCCGCCGCGCTGCTCGGCTCGGGCGAACATTATGCGCTGGAGGTCGCCGGCGATTCGATGGTCGAGGCGGGCATCCTCGACGGTGATTACGCGCTGATCCGCCGCACCGACGTCGCCCGCGACGGCGAGATCGTCGTCGCGCTGATCGAGGACAGCGAGGCGACGCTCAAATATTTCCGCCGCGAAGGCGCGATGATCCGGCTCGATCCCGCCAACCGCGCCTACGAACCGCAGCGCTACGTCCCCGCGCACGTCCGCGTGCAGGGCAAATTGTCGGGCATCTTGCGCCGCTACGACTAAGGGGCGCGGCGCTGTTCGGCGAGGGTCCGCGCGAAGGCGCGGCGGGCCTGATCGACCCGGCGCGGTAGCTCGCCGGCATCGACGAAGGCGAACGGATCGCCCGCCGCCAGCTTGCGGCGCTTCGCCTGCAGGTCGTATTGCTCGGGATGATAGCTCAGCACGACATCGGCACGCATCGCAGCGAGCCGGCGGAAGGTCGAGCGGAACTGTGCCACCGCCGCGGTCTCGCGCGGCGGCCTGCCGTGGACCAGCGGGCGGTCGGCGACGGAAAGGCTGGACAGGAACAGCACGTCGAGCGGCCTGCCCTTTTCCTGCGTGTGCAGCGTCCAGCTCGTCGCGCCGTCGGTATGGCCGGGCGTCAGGTGTGTGGTCAGTATAGTTTTGCCGACCCGGATCGTTTCGCCGTCGCGGATCGTCCGCGCCGGTCGGATCGGCGGGAAGCCGGCGAGATCGCGACGCCCCACCGTCCGTCCGGCGATCAGATCGGCCCGATCGCCGGCGCTCGACAACAGCGGCGCGCCTGTCGCGCGATGCAACGCCGCAAGCCCGCCGGAATGATCGAAATGGCTGTGGTTGTTGAGCAGATAGCGGACATCACGCAACCGGAACCCCAGCCGGCGGATGTTGGCCGCGATCCGCGAGGCGCTTTCGGGCAGGGCGCCGTCGATCAATACCAGCCCGGCGGGATCGACGATCAGGAACGCCGACAGCCCGGCAGTCCCGACATAATAGACGTTGCCGACGATCCGGAACGGCGTCGTCGGCGCATTCCATTCGCGCCGTTGCGCCGCATCGCGCTGTGCCATGACCGGGGAAGCGATCAACACGGCTGCGGCGGCCAACAAACGGATCATCATGGCTCCTGTCGCTGTGCCAATGTGGCGTGGCGCGTAGCGCACCGGCCTGCGCCCGTCCAACCGCCTGGGCCCGATCGACATTCGGGCCGCATGGCGATGTAACGGAGAAAAAAGAGATGTTCGCGCGGAGGCGCGGAGGACGCAGAGATGTCGCACCTGCTGCATCATCTGGACTTTCGATTGCGATGACAGACCATGCTGCGCCCTACGCGAGTCACCTCTGCGTTCTCCGCGCGTCCGCGCGAACATCTCTGTTACTGAATGTCGACGGCGCTTATCCCGCTTAAACAAGCAAGCCCGTGTTTCCGCGCAGGCGGGAACACGGAGCCAAGCAGAACCACGCCTGATTGTGCATAAACCCGGGGCTCCCGCCTTCACGGGAGCACGGCCAAGGGCGGGGCATGCTATTGATTGCTCGAAGGGGACGACCACCGATGTCGGTCAATCCCAGCTCGTCCCGCACCGCGTCCACCGCCTGTATCGCGCGGCGGCACGACGATGGGCGCGACCAGCCACGGATGGCGGTCGCCCGCCCGCCGCACCGTCCGCACCGTTCCGGTCGCCAGCGTCACCGCGACGCCGCCGCTCCGTCGCAACGCCGCCGCATCGAGCGTCAGCCAGCGCGGCGTACACCCGCGCGGCAGCCGCCGTTCGCTGACCACGATATCGGCGGCACGGCAGGCGGCGATCAGCTCGGCCCACGGCAGGCGATAGGTGCTACGCGTCGCCAGCACCCGCCATACCCGCCCCCCCGCCGACAAACGCGCGATGCAGGCATCGCGGCTGCACGATGCGGCGACCTGATCGTCGAGCAGCGCCGGCTCACCTTCGACGCCGCCATTCTCCGCCAGCATCGACCGCGTATAATCCCCGGCCCGCTCGCGCAGGATCGCCAGGCGACCATCGATCCGCAGCGCAAGATGCCGCCCGTCGCCGGTGACGATCAGGTCGGGCGGCGGCGTGGTCCACGCCCAGATCGCCCCGACCGCCAGCGGCAACAGCCCCAGCCGCCGCCAGCGCGTCCGCCACAGCGCGAGCCACAACCCGCCGCCGACCATCGCCGCGAACGCCCCCGCCGGCATCGACGGCAGCGCCACCGACGATCCCGGCGCCGCCGCCACCGCATGCGCCAGCGCCAGCAGCGCCCGCAATGCCACGTCGGTCAGCCACCACACCGGCGCCCCCAGCCCCGCCGCATCGAACAGCAATGCCAGCGCCTCGAGCGGCATGACGACGAAGGTGGTGAGCGGGATCGCGACGATATTCGCCGCCGCACCGTACACGCCCGCCTTGTGAAAATGGTAGACCGCGATCGGCATCAGCGCCGCCTCGACCACCAATCCGGTCAGCAGCAGCGATCCCAGGCCACGCAACAGCTTCGCCCCCCGCCCCTCGTCGCGGCGTTCGAACCAGCCGTGCACGCGTGGATGTTCGTGCAGCGCGACGATCGCCGCGATCGCCGCGAACGACAGCTGGAAGCTCGCGCCGGTCAGCGCCTCGGGCCGGACGAGCAGCACCGCCAGCGCCCCCGCCGCGACCAGCCGCAACGTCACCGCCTCGCGTCCCAGCACCAGCGCCGCCAGCACCAGCAGCGCCGCGACGCACGACCGGATCGTCGGCACCTGACTGCCGGTCAGCAGCGTATAGCCGATCGCCGCCAGCGCGCCCGCGCCCGCCGCGACCAATGGCAGGCGCACGCGGATCGCCAGCCACGGCCACAATGCGAGCAGCCGCATGACGATCAGCATCGTCGCCGCCACCGCCGCGGTGATGTGCAATCCGCTCACCGACAGCAGATGAGCGAGACCGGCGCGGCGCATCGCCTCCGAATCATCCTCGCTGATCGCGCCCTCGTCGCCGGTCGCCAGCGCCGCCGCGATACCGCCGCGGCTCCCCGCCAGCCGGCCGGTGATATGCGCGGTCAGCCGAGCGCGCAGGCCGCCCGTCGCTTCCCCGGGCGCGGTCACCGCTACCGGCGCGAAGCCGCGCCCCGTGGCGCCGATCCCTGCAAACCACGCGACCCGCGCGAAGTCGTACGCGCCCGGCACCGACGCGGCCGGCGGCGGCATCAATCGCGCGCGCAGCCGTATGCCGGCACCGTCGCGCAAACCCTTCGGCGCGTCTGCCGTCGCCAGATTGACGCGGATACGCGGCGGCAGGCCCGCCCCCGTGTCGGGCCGGATCGTCAGCCGCACCAGATCGCGCGCGGCGAGCGGCTCGACCGCCTCGACCCGCCCGGCAACCATCGCGACCACCGGCCGCGCCAGGATCGGTGCCGCGACCCGCTCCGCCCGCCACCACGTCAGCCCCAGTCCGATCGCCGCGACGATCGCACCCACCGCCAGCGCATGCGGCAGCCGCCCGCCCCGGCCCGCCGCGAGCGCCGCCGACGCCAGCGCCACGCATCCCAGCATCGCCGCCATCCAGCCCCGCGGGTCGGGCAGCAGGAACCACGCCGCGATGCCGCCGCCCAGTGCGACGGGCAACCACAGCACCAACTGGTCGCGCTCCGCCTCCAGCCATGTTTCGATACCGTCATGCAACCCAAGCCACGCCCGCGGCATTTGAAGGCGCACGGAGCGCGTGCTAGGGGCCGCGGCGGCTGGACTGGCCATCAGGTTTCGAACATTGGGAGCAGCCGCCGTTGGGCGCAACAGTTGAAAATCCGTCTGGCGTCGTGACCCGCTTCGCGCCGTCGCCCACCGGTTACCTGCACCTCGGCGGCGCGCGCACCGCGCTGTTCAACTGGCTGTACGCGCGTCATCACGGCGGCACATTCCTGCTGCGCATCGAGGATACCGACCGCGCCCGCTCGACGCAGCCGGCGATCGATGCGATCCTGTCGGGCCTCACGTGGCTCGGCATCGACTGGGATGGCGACGCCGTCTTCCAGTTCGCGCGCGCCGACCGCCATGCCGAGGTCGCGCACCAGATGGTCGCGTCGGGGCACGCCTATCGCTGCTACATGACGCAGGACGAGATCGCCGCGCAGCGCGAGGCGGCGCAGGCCGCCAAGCAGCCGCTGCGCATCCGCTCGCCCTGGCGCGATGCCGATCCCGCCACCGCTCCCGAAGGCCAGCCCTTCGTCGTCCGCCTCAAGGCGCCGCGCGACGGCGCCACGACGATCGAGGATCGCGTGCAGGGTTCGGTGACCGTCCAGAACGCCGAGCTCGACGACCTCATCCTCCTGCGTTCCGACGGCACGCCGACCTATATGCTCGCGGTGGTGGTCGACGACCACGACATGGGCGTGACCCACGTCATCCGCGGTGACGACCACCTCAACAACGCCTTCCGCCAGCTGCCGATCTATCGCGCGAACGGCTGGCCCGAACCGGTCTATGCGCACATCCCGCTGATCCACGGCACCGATGGCGCCAAGCTGTCCAAGCGCCACGGCGCGGTCGGGATCGAGGCCTATCGCGACGATCTCGGCATTCTCCCCGAAGCCTTCGACAATTACCTGCTCCGTCTGGGTTGGGGTCATGGTGACGACGAGATCATCAGCCGCGAACAGGCGACCGAATGGTTCGATCTCGGCGGCGTCGGCAAGAGCCCGTCGCGCTTCGACCTCAAGAAGCTCGAGAACCTCAACGGCCATTATATCCGCGCCGCCGACGATGCGCGGCTGGCGGGCCTGGTCGCGGGGATCGGCGGCTATGCCGACACCGATCTGCTGACCCGCGCGATGCCGGTCCTGAAGGCGCGCGCGGCCAACCTCAACGAACTGAGCGAGGGCGCCGGTTTCCTGTTCGCGGTTCGCCCGCTCGCCATGGATCAGGCTGCGGCCGACCTCATCGCCGGCACGACGCCCGCGCTTCTCGCTGCGCTGCACGCGGCTCTTGACGCGGTGCAGCGGTGGGATCAGGAGGCTATCGAAGCAGCGGTACGGCAGGTGGCCGAGGCCCAGGGCGTCAAGCTCGGCCAGGTCGCCCAGCCGCTCCGCGCCGCTCTCACCGGGCGCAAGACGTCGCCCGGCATTTTCGACGTGCTCGCGCTGCTCGGCAAAGAGGAAAGCCTCGGCCGGATCGCGGACCGGATGGCAGTCTGATAGGAAGGACCACGACATGACCGAAGCCGCAAAGGTGTCCCTGGACGGTAAGGACCTCGATTACCCGGTCATGTCCGGCTCGGTCGGGCCCGACGTCGTCGACATCCGCAAATTCTACGCACAGACCGGCGCCTTCACCTACGATCCCGGCTTCACCTCGACCGCGTCGTGCCAGTCGGCGCTGACCTATATCGACGGTGACGAGGGCGTGCTGCTCCACCGCGGCTATCCGATCGGCGAGCTGGCCGAAAATTCGAGCTTCATGGAGGTCGCCTACCTCCTGCTCAACGGCGAACTGCCGTCGGCGGACGAGCTCGACGGTTTCAACACGACGATCACCCGCCACACGATGGTGCACGAACAGCTCGCGGCGTTCTTCCGCGGTTTCCGGCGCGACGCGCATCCGATGGCGATCATGTGCGGCGTCGTCGGCGCGCTGTCCGCCTTCTACCACGATTCGACCGACATCCACGATCCGGTGCAGCGCACCATCGCCAGCCACCGCCTGATCGCCAAGATCCCGACGATCGCGGCGATGGCGTACAAGTACAGCGTCGGCCAGCCGTTCCTGTACCCCGACAATTCGCTGTCCTACACCGGCAACTTCCTGCGCATGACCTTCGGCGTGCCGGCCGAACCCTATGAGGTGAATCCCGCGGTCGAGAAGGCGATGGACCGCATCTTCATCCTCCACGCCGACCACGAACAGAATGCCTCGACCTCGACCGTGCGTCTCGCCGGATCGTCGGGTGCCAACCCGTTCGCATGCATCGCGGCGGGCATCGCCTGCCTGTGGGGCCCGGCGCATGGCGGTGCCAACGAAGCGGCGCTCAACATGCTCCGTGAGATCGGCACGCCCGAGCGTATCCCCGAATTCATCGCGCGCGCGAAGGACAAGAACGATCCCTTCCGCCTGATGGGCTTCGGCCATCGCGTCTACAAGAACTACGATCCGCGTGCGACGGTGATGCAGAAGACGGTGCGCGAGGTGTTCGATGCGCTGAAGGTCGACGACCCCCTGTTCGACACCGCGCTGCGGCTCGAGGAACTGGCGCTGTCGGACGACTATTTCATCGAGAAGAAGCTGTTCCCGAACGTCGATTTCTATTCGGGCGTCATCCTCTCGGCGATCGGCTTCCCGACCGAGATGTTCACCGTGCTCTTCGCGCTCGCCCGCACCGTCGGCTGGGTCGCACAGTGGAACGAGATGATCACCGATCCCGACCAGAAGATCGGCCGCCCGCGCCAGCTCTACACCGGCCCGACGCAGCGGTCGTACGTTCCGGTCGGCCAGCGCTGATGCGCCGCGCCCGGCCGGTCCTGCTGTCGATCGGCGTCCTGCTGACGCTGGTCGGGCTGCTGTGGATCGGTCAGGGGCTCGGTTACGTCCATTGGCCGCAGTCGAGTTTCATGCTCGATCAGCGGCCATGGGCGGATCGCGGCGCGGCTTTGGCTGTCGCCGGACTGCTGCTGATTCTGGTGGCACGCCGCCTCAGGCGCTGAACCGGCACGCTACGGTTCGCCCCGAGCCTGTCGAAGGGCAGGTGAAACTCGACCGTGCTTCGACAGGCTCAGCACGAACGGCGTCAATTCAAACCGGCAGGGTCAGCGTAAACCGCGCGCCTTCGCCCGGCGTGCTTTCCACCGTCAGGTCGCCGCCCATCGCCCGCGCCAGTCGCCGCGCGATATAGAGGCCCAGGCCGTTGCCACCCGCCTCCGTGGGATCGACGCGCTCGAACTTCTCGAAGATGCGCATCTGGTCCTCCGCGGCGATCCCCTTGCCCTGATCGGCGACCACCGCTTCGGCCATGCCGCCGGTCAGCGTCGCGGTGACGCTGGCCACGCCGCCTTCGGGCGAATAGCGCACGGCATTGCCGATCAGATTGACCATGATCTGCAGCGCGCGTCGGAAGTCGCCCGCCGCCGGCACACGGAGGTCCGGCAGCGGCCGCGCGATCGCCACGCCGGCATTGCCCGCCTTCACCGACAGCAGCCCCGCCGCCCGCCGCGCGACGTCGGCGAGGTCGATCGGTTCGGGCGCCAGCGCAAAGTCAGGCCGTTCCACCGCCTGCAGGTCGACCAGATCGTCGACCAGCCCGAGCAGGTGCCGCCCGGCATTGGCGATGTCCGACGCATAATCGACATAGTCGCGCTGCACCGGCCCCTCGGCCTCGGCATGGATCGTGTCGGCATGCGCGATGATCCGCGCCAGCGGGGTGCGCAGCGCCTTGTCGAGTCCTTCGGTGAAGCTGCTCGAGATCGCCGGTGCCGGAGGCGGCGGGGCTTCCTCCGCGATCCGCGCAACGCCGTTCAGACCGGCAAACCCGCCCGCCGTATCGTGCCGGATGCTCGCGGTCAGCAGCACGCGCGCCTCGCCGCCACGCAGCCGCGCGCGCTGGTCGTGCAGCGGCCGGCGTCGTGCCACCGCTTCGAGGATCGGCAACGTGCCGTCACCTGCCGCGTCGAGCGTGAACAGCGCCGTCAGCGGCTGGCCGAGCAGCGACAGCGCATCCAGCCCCAGCCGCCGCGCCGCATCGATCGATACGAAGGTCAGCCGCAATCCGGCGTCGGTTTCCCACGCCAAATCGCCGAGTTCGATTACCGTCCCGGCCGGGCGTTCCGCCACGGTGCGTGCACGCGTCTCGCGCCAGCCGCTCACCGCCATGCGGACGCCCTCGCCCTCCGGCTGCACCCGCACCCACAAATCGAGATCGGCGTCCTGATCCGCGACCTTGACGCCGCGCGATACCAGGATGCCGAGCCGCCGCGCCAGCCGCGCGACCGTCGCCAGCTGCGGCACCGCCAGCGGCTGACCGAGCGTCCCTCCGGCGCCATCGTTGAGCGCCATGATCGCCGGATCGGCGGCGACCAGCCGGTCGTCGGCGTCGAGCGTCGCGTGGCTGACCGGCACATCGGGCATTCCGTCCACCCTCATCGCGCCGCCTCCCGCGCCAGCGCATCGATCGCGAGGCGCAGATCGTGATGCAGCGTGAGCGGCGCGAGCGCCGAGCGCGCCGCCTCGACCGGCACGGCGGCGATCGCGTCCAGTTCGTCGGCGAAGCTTTCGATATCGCGCCGCGGATCGGCATCGGCGAGCGCCAGCCCGATCCGTGCGATCGTCGCACGGTCGAGCCCCGCCGCGCGCAACGCCAGCCACAATCGGTCGCCCTCGGGCTCCAGCACGATCGCCCGCGCGCCCTCGAAATCCATGTCGACCGCGCGGCCCAGCACGGCGACGAACAGCAGCAACCGCCGGTCGCCGAGCGCTTCGACGAGCAACTCGCCGACCTCGTCCGCGCGCGCATCGATCGCCGCGGCCAGCCGCATCGCGATGGCCTCCGCGCGCTGCCCCTCGTCGTGCGCGGCGAGGCTGCGCTGCGCCGCCTCGACGATCGCGCGATCGACCGCGGTATCGTCGCCCGCCGCGGCGACCTGCGCCTCGCGGATCGAGGCGGCGACCCACCAGACCAATTGATGATGCCGCTCTGCCGGCAGCGTCCCCGCGGGCACCCCGCCCTGTTCCGCCGCGGTGCGCCGCCGAGCCTCCGCCGACAGCAGCGCGCGCGCCGCCGCGGCGACGACGCCGTCGTCGACTTCGGACAGGCGGACGAGCAGGCTCGGCTGATCGGGCCCCGCCACGGCGGGCGACAGCGCGCCTGCGATCAGGTCGCACCGTACCTGCGCGATCAGTTCGTCCATCAGCAGCCGGTCGCGCAGCAGCCCCGCGCGCGACAGCCGCCGCACGACATCCTCATGCCCCTTGAGCAACCGCTCGGCCTGTTCGATCAGGTCGCGGCCCGACAGGACGCGGGCGGCCTGACGGCGGATATCGGTCTCGATCCCCTGCACCACCGCCGCCAGCATCCGTCCCAGCGTCAACCGGGTCCGCTCGTCGAGCCGTACGTCGTCGGCCAGGAAGAAATCGTCGATCGCGCCGGTCAAGCGCCTGTCCGCCAGCGTGCCCAGCCGGCGCGCAGCGTTGATGCGGGTGCCGGGCGCGTGACGCCCTGCCTGTTCCGGTCCGACCGACATGGTCTGACGCTTACCCTTCCATCATTAAGACGACGCTAAGCCTGACGCCGCAATCGTTCGATCGCCGCCGCCAGCGTTGCGCCGGCATAGCTCGTCGCCAGCCCCAGCCCGACGGACGGCGCCGCCACCACCGCCCCCAGCCAAACGACCAGCAGATAGGCGGGCGCACTCCCCCACCACATCCGCCGCGGTGCGGCACCCAGCGCCCGCTCGCCGAGCACGCCCAGCAGGACGAGGCCGAGCGCCAGCACCTGCGGCGTTCCCTCCAGCGCGTCGCGCGTCGCGATATGGCCGTAGAGCAACGCGGCAAGACCCGGCAGTACCGCCGCGGCGCGATGCAGCCCCCGCTCGCTCGCCGATTCGTCGCGCAGGTCGGCGAGGATCGCGGCCAGCGACAGACCGACCGTCGCGACCAACGTCAGCAACAGCCCCGCGACGGGATAATCGAAACCGAGCAACACCAGCCCGATCAGGCCCACCGTCCCAGCACCACCCGCGACCGCGACGACCGGCACCGTCTTGGGTACCAGCAGCGGAATGACGATCCGGGCGAGCGGCGCGGTGATGAAGCGTTCGAACCAGCCGCTGCGGCCCGACACCATCGCCGCCATCACCGTGCGCCCGCGCGCCTCCAGCGCCGTGCCGGAATGACCGACGCCATGGCTGCCGCGGATCGCCTCCTGCGGCAACAGGACGTGCACGCCGCGGGCCTGCGATGCGAGGCGGACCAGCGTCGATTGCACGTCGTAATCGCGCGGCATCGCCGCCAGCTCGCCCAGTCGCCGCGCCTCGATCCGGGCGGCACCGGCCCAGACCATCCCGCCGCCGACGCGTTCGTAACCCGGCCCGGCCTGCTCCTCCGGCATCACCAGCAGCGCATCGCCGCCCTCGCGCGCCAGCACGCCAAGCGTATCGCTGGTGGTGGTGAGCCCGTCCGCGAGCATCAGGATGCGCGCCAGCGGGTGCAGCTTCTCCGCCGCCTCGATCGCCGTGCGTACGGTATCGACCGCGACGCCGCGCTTGCCGATCCGCGCGATCGCGCCGAGCAATTCGGGGGTCAGGCGTGCGACCAGGATCACGATCTGCGACGCACCCGCTGCGATCAACAGCCGCGCCTGATATTCGATCAGCGTCACGCCGCCGAAGGGCAATGTCGCGGTCAGCATCGCGGGCCGATCGTCCGCGTCGTGCATGGCGAAAAGAAGACCGGCGAGCATCCGCCCGCTGTTAGGCGGTGACGCCGCCCGTGCCTAGGCCCTTACAGGCGCGCGACCGACCGGCGCAGCTTGGCGAGCGTCGCGGGGTCGCGTGGGCTATCGGCAGCCTGGCCCGCGAGCGCCATCAACCGCACCGCGCCGAAGCTCGCCGCCAACCCCTTCAACCGCGACGCCGCCTCGCGCCAGTCGTCGCGCGTCGTCGCCGTTTCCAGCGATGCCAACGCCCGTTCGGCGCTCTCGACGAAGGCGAGCCGCAGCTCCGCGATCAGTCCGGGTTCGTCGCCCACTGCCGCGGCCAGCGCCGCATCGATCGCACCTGGATCATAAGCCATGCCGTTTCCCTAGCGCGACGGTGCTTAACCGAGTGTTGCACTTTCGCTTTATGGCGGTGCCGAACATGGTTAAGTTCGCGTCCGCACGAACGGGGGTTCCATGATTATCGACATGCGGGCGGATGCCGCGGCGACCAGCGACGCGTTTGGCCATGACGACCACGAATCGATGGGCGGCCATGGCATCGACGGCGCGGAGCCGCTCGCCTGGACTGAAGCGGTCGAGCCCGAACCGCGCCGTGTCGGCTGGTGGCCGCCGGTGCTCGCCGCCCTCGCCTGCGTGGCGTGGCTTGGCGGCATGCTGTGGATCGCGCGCGATCAGCTGCCCTTCCTGCTCCCCGTGCCGCTGGTCGAGTTCGTCGCCGCGCTGGCGGTGGTGCCGGCGCTGATCGGCATCGTCTATCTGCTGGCGATGCGCACCAGCCGGCGCGAGGCACGCCGCTTCCAAGCCACCGCGCATGCAATGCGGGCCGAGGCGGCGAGCCTGGAGCGTACCGTCGCGGTCCTCTCGCGCGCGCTCGACGCCAACCGCCGCCAGCTCGGCGAACAGATCACCACGCTGATGGCGATGGGCGACGGCGCCAACGAACGGCTTGCCGCGGTCGGCCGCGGGATGGCGCTGGAGATCGGTCAGGCCGATGCGCATGCCCGCGCGCTGTCCGAATCGGTCGCCGATGCGCAGACCAGCCTCGGCGTGCTGCTCGCCTCGCTGCCCCGCGCGCAGGCCGAGGTGGCGGAGGCGCAGCGCCTGCTCGAGGATACCGGCCTTGCCGCCGGCGAACATGCCGCCGCGCTCGATGCGCGGCTGGCGGCGCTCGCCGAGCGCGGGCGCGAGGCGGACCTCGTCGCCGGCGGCGCCGCGCAGAAGCTCGCCGCACATATCACCCGGATGGAGGCGACCAGCGAAACCGCGGGCGCCCGGCTGGAGGCGGTGACTGGCGAGATGTCGGACGCGGTCGACGCGCTGCTCGGCCGTACCGCGGATGCGGTGGACGAGGCACGCAAGGGTATCGCCGCGCAGGGCGACGCGATGCTGGCGATGCTGCGCGCCAACCAAGCGGCGCTCGACAGCGCCGCGCGCGACAGCGCCGAGGCGCTCGCCGAGCGGATCACCGCGGTCGAGGACGTCATCGACCGCGTGACGCTGCGCCTGCTCGACCAGCGCGAGGCGAGCGATTCGCTGCTCGCCGGGCTCGATACCGGGATCGGCCGGGTCGAGACGCGGCTCGATACGCTGCACACGCAGGGCGTCGAACGTTCGCAACTGCTTGCCGCATCGATCAGCGCGCTGGGCGGCTCGGCGGATGCGATGACCGAGGCGCTGCGCACCGGCGAGGCGATGGCGACGCGGACGATCGGCACCACCGAATCGCTGCTGATCGCGCTCGACGCCGCGGCGCGTGAGATCGACGAGACGTTGCCCGAAGCGCTGAGCCGGCTCGACGCCAAGATCGCGTCGAGCAAACAGGTCGTCGTCGCCGCCAAGCCCGAACTGCTCGCGCTCGTCACCGCCGCCGAAAGCACGCACGACGCGATCGAGGCGATCGCCGGCGTCATAGGCGACCAGCGCCGCGTGCTCGACACGCTTTCGGGCTCGCTGATCCAGACGCTGACCGACGGTCGTGCCAAGGCCGATGCGCTCGGTATGATGGTCGATGAGACGATCGAGCGCACGCACCGCTTCGCCGAAGAGGCGGCGCCGCGGCTGGTGGATGCGCTGTTGCGAGTGCGCGACACCGCCTCGGTCGCCGCGGACAAGGCGCGCGAGACCCTCGCCACCGTCATCCCCGACGCCGCGAGCCAGCTCGAAACCGCCAGCGCCGAGGCGATGCGCCGCGCAACCAGCGACACGGTCGAGCGACAGGTCCGCGCGATCGCCGACGCGACCGGTCATGCGGTCGATGCCGCGACGCGCGCGACGGAGCGACTGTCGGCGCAGGTCCAGCAAATCCTCGACCAGACCGCGATCGTCGAGACGCGGATCGAGGATGCGCGCACCGAACGCGACGAGGCGGAGCGCGACACGTTCGCGCGCCGTGCCTCGCTGCTGATCGAATCGCTCCATTCGGCATCGATCGACATCACCAAGGCGTTCGCGCCGGAAGTCTCCGACAGCGCCTGGGCCGCCTATCTGAAGGGCGACCGCGGCGTCTTCACCCGCCGCGCCGTCCGCGTGCTCGAACCGGGTGACGCGCGCGACATCGCCCGCCTCTACGACGACGATTCGCGTTTCCGCGAGGCGGTCAACCGCTACATCCACGATTTCGAGAGCATGCTGCGCACGATCCTGGCACAGCGCGATGGCTCGCCGCTCAGCGTTACATTGCTGTCGTCGGATATGGGCAAGCTCTACGTCGCGCTGGCGCAGGCGATCGAGCGGCTGCGGTAAGAGACGAGCCCCCGGTCCCTACCCCCTTCCGTTCATGCTGAGCTTGTCGAAGCAGGGTGAGTCTCAACTGCCCTTCGACAGGCTCAGGGCGAACGGAAGGTGCCCTCACATCTGGTTGTAGACCTGATCCCGGTTGAACAGGTCCAGCATCTGCGGCGTCACCCAACCGAATTCGTAATTGGCGACGAACAGCCCGAACAATACCGACGCGACGATCGTCACCCGTAGCGCCAGCCGCCCGAGCCGGAACTCGTGCGGCGCGCTTTCCGCCTGCCCGGCGACGAAATCGCCGCCGGCCTCGTGCGTGGTGCGCACGCCCCAGGGCAGGACGAGGAAGACCGAGAACGCCCAGAACAGGATGTAGATCGCCAGCAGCGACGTCCACTTCATGACGCGTTACGCCTCGACGATCAGCACGTCGACGATCGGCTTCTTGCCGGTCCAGCGCGTCGCGATGCGGCGCACGGCGAGGCGCACGTCCTCGCGACGGCGGTCGATTTCGCGCTTCTGGCCCTTCATCGCCTCGGACGCCGCCTCGGCGGCGTCCTCGACGAACGCCAGCCGGTCTTCCTCGACCGGAATGCCGTTGACGCGGATCTGCGGGCGGCCGAGCAGCCGACCGTCCTTGGCGACCGCCACCGCGACCGAAATCTGGCCGTTGATCGCCAGCTTGCGGCGCTCGTTGATGGTCGAGCCATCGGCGGGCAAGATCACGTCGCCATCCAGCACCAGCCGGCCGACGCTCGCATTGCCGATCTTGGTCACATTACCCGGCAGCAGGCGCAGGATGTCGCCGTCGCTCTGCACCAGCGACTGCGGCACGCCCTCGCTCAACGCAAAGCGGGCATGCTCCATCATGTGGCGCATCTCGCCATGGACGGGGATCAGCACCTCGGGCCGAATCCACTTGTACATCTGCGACAGCTCGGGACGACCCGGATGGCCGGAGACGTGGACGTGCGCCTGCCGCTCGGTAATCATCACCACGCCCTTGCCGGCGAGCGTATTCTGGATCTTGCCGATCGCAACCTCGTTGCCCGGGATTTGCTTCGACGAGAAGATCACCGTATCGCCGAAATCGAGCTTGATCGTGTGCGATCCGTCGGCGACACGCGCCAGCGCCGCACGCGGTTCGCCCTGCCCGCCGGTAGCGACGATCAGCACCTTGTTCTTAGGCAGGCGCATCGCCGTTTCGGGATCGACCGTCTCGGGGAAGTCGGTGAGGTAGCCGGTCGCACGCGCGACCTTCAGGATACGGTCGAGCGAACGCCCGGTGACGCACAATTTGCGCCCCGTCTCGCGCGCGACTTCGCCCAGCGTATGCAACCGCGCGGCGTTCGACGCGAAGGTGGTGACGAGCACGCGGCCCTTCGCCTTGGCGACCTGTTCGGCGAGGCCGCGGCGCACCGAGGCTTCGGAGCCCGATGCCTCCTTGTTGAAGACGTTGGTCGAATCGCACACCAGCACGTCGACGCCGGCATCGCCGATCTGGGTCAGCCGTTCCGGGCTGGTCGGCTTGCCGATGACGGGGGTCGGATCGAGCTTCCAGTCGCCGGTGTGGAACACGCGGCCCGCCTTGGTCTCGATCACCAGCGCATTGGGTTCGGGGATCGAGTGGGACAGTTCGACAAAGCTGACGCCGAACGGGCCGATCTGCACGCCGGCGATGCCGGTATCCTTGTTCGGCTGGATCACGCGCAGCTTGACGCGGTTGGCGTTGCCCTCCTCTTCCAGCTTGCCGCGGATCAGCCCGGCGGTGAACGGCGTCGCGTAAAGCGGCACGCCGAGGTCCTCGGCGAGGTACGGCAGCGCGCCGATATGATCCTCATGCCCGTGGGTCAGCACGATGCCGACGAGGTCGTCGATGCGATCCTCGATGAACGACAGGTCGGGCAGCACGATGTCGATGCCGGGATAGGCGGCGTCGGCGAAGGTCACGCCGCAATCGACCATCAGCCATTTGCCGGCATGGCCGTACAGGTTGACGTTCATGCCGATCTCGCCGGAGCCGCCGAGGGCACAGAAGAGAAGTTCGTTGGTCTTGGGAGTCATTTAGGTCTTTCAAAGAATAGGATGCGCCCGGCGGGCCGATGGATGGCGCGAGCGCGTCTCAGCCGATATGGGCGTTTTGGTACATGATCGCCAGCCCCTGTATCGTCAGGTCCGGCTCGATGACGTCGAACACGTCGGTATGCTGTTCGAACAGCGTGGCGAGGCCACCGGTCGCGATCACCCGCGCGGGGCGACCGATCTCCGCCTTCATCCGCGCGACCAGCCCCTCAATCATCGCGATATAGCCGAAATAGACGCCGATGGCCATCTGATCGACGGTGTTGCGGCCGATGACGCTGGCCGTCGCCGGCGCCTCGATCGCGATCCGCGGCAGTTTCGCCGCGGCACTGACCAGCGCGTCGAGCGACAGGTTGATACCCGGCGCGATGATTCCGCCCTTGTAGGCACCGCTGTAATCGCTGACGTCGAACGTCGTCGCGGTGCCGAAATCGATGACGATCAGGTCGCCGTCGTGCAGCGCATGCGCCGCGATCGTGTTGACCGCGCGGTCGGCGCCGAGGCTGGACGGCTCGTCGACGTCGATGGTGATGCCCCATTCGACCGGCGCCCGGCCGGCGATCAGCGCCTCGGTCCCGAAATATTTGCTGCTGAGCACCTGCAGGTTGTGGAGCGCGCGCGGCACGACGGTGGCGACGATGACGGCGTCGATCTGGCGGCGGTCATAGCCTTCCAGCGCGAGCAGCTGGCTGAGCCACACGGCATATTCGTCCGCGGTGCGCCGCGGATCGGTGGCGATGCGCCAGCGCGCCTTGATCGTACGCCCCTCGACCAGTGCGAACACGACATTGGTATTGCCGGCATCCACCGCGAGCAGCATCGTCAATCCTTCAGGACAAAAACGTCGGCGGCGTGAATGACATGCCGCGCCCCCGACGCCAAGCGCAGGATCAGCGCGCCGTCCGCGTCGAGGCCGTCGAACAGCCCGTCGATCGCGCTGCCGTCGGGCAATCGTGCTGACAGCGCGGTCCCGATCGGATGCGCCGCGGCGAGCCAGGCGGATCGCACGATGCCGATGCCCTGGTCGCGCCAGCGCGCCAGCCAGCGCGCGAACGCCTCCGCCAACACATCGAGGGTCGTCGCGGCATCCGCTGCGACGCCATGTGCCGCAAGGCTGGTCGTCGCGCGATCGGGCAGATCGGGATGGTGCGTCAAATTGACGCCGATGCCGATGACGACCGCATCGCCGCCGCGTTCGAGCAGGATACCCGACGCCTTGGCTCCGTCGACCAGCAGGTCGTTGGGCCATTTGAGCTG
Source organism: Sphingomonas liriopis (assembly GCF_024211255.1). Taxonomy (GTDB): domain Bacteria; phylum Pseudomonadota; class Alphaproteobacteria; order Sphingomonadales; family Sphingomonadaceae; genus Sphingomonas; species Sphingomonas liriopis. The sequence goes on from NZ_JAMLDY010000001.1 coordinate 91,238, forward strand.
CGCCGGCACCTCCGCGGGCAGGAAGACGCGCACCGCCTCGTACAATGCGACCGCGGCGACCAGCGCCAGCGAGGCGGGCGGCGGATCGCCTGGACGAAGGCGGACGATCGTCGACGCGGAGAGATTGCCCGGCGGCGCGGTCCACACCCGCCCCATCCGGCCGCGTCCCGCGGTCTGGCGTTCGGCGCGGAGCCACAGCCCCTCTTCCGCGCCGCGGCTGGCGAGGAGGAGCATGTCGGCGTTGGTCGATCCCGTCTCCGCGACGGTGCGGATCGTCAAATCGCGGGGAACAGCGCGCGCGCCGCCGTCATCGTCCAGCCGCCGAGCAGGGGGATCGCCAGATAGCCGAGCGGCGAGACGAAGGCGGCGGTGAGGACGATCAGGCCGCCCTCTACCGGGCTGTTGCCCTTGGGGAAGGCCGGGGCGGGATCGTCGAAATACATCGTCTTGACGACGCGCAGGTAATAATAGGCACCGATCGTCGAGGCGGCGATACCGACCGCGGCGAGCGGGAACAGGCCGGCGCGCACCGCCGCGTCAAACACCGCAAACTTCGCGTAAAAGCCGAACAGCGGCGGGATGCCGGCGAGGCTGAACATGAAGATCGCGAGCGCGGCGGCGAGGCCGGGGCGGGTGCGCGACATACCGGACAAAGCAGCAATGTTTTCAATGGGTTGACCGTCATCATCGCGCATCTGGAGGACGATCAGGAACGAGCCCAGCGTCATCGCGATGTAGATCGTCATGTAGATCAGCACGCCCGACACGCCCTCCGGCGTGCCCGCAGCGAGACCGACCAAGGCGAAGCCGACGTTGTTGATCGACGAGTAAGCGAGCAGGCGCTTGATGTTGGTCTGGCCGATCGCCGCCACCGCGCCGAGCACGATCGAGGCGAGCGCGGCGAAGATCACGATCTGACGCCACTGGTCGGTCGCCGGGCCCATCGCCTCGACCGCGACGCGGACCGCGAGACCCATCGCCGCCACCTTGGGCGCGGAAGCGAAGAAGGCGGTCACCGGGGTCGGCGCGCCTTCGTAGACGTCGGGCGTCCACATGTGGAACGGCACCGCGGCGAGCTTGAAGGCGAGGCCGGCGAAGACGAAGACGAGGCCGAACAGCAGGCCCAGCGAATGCGGCGCGGCATAGGCCGCGGCGATGCCGCCGAACAGCGTCGTGCCCGAGAAGCCGTAGACCAGGCTGATGCCGTAGAGCAGGATGCCGCTCGCCAGCGCGCCGAGCACGAAGTACTTGAGGCCCGCTTCCGCCGAACGCGTGTCGCGGCGCATGAAGCTGGCAAGGACGTAGGCGGCGAGGCTCTGCAGTTCGAGGCCGACGTAGAGCGTCAGCAGGTCGCTCGCCGAGACCATCATGCCCATGCCCGCCGCGGAGAGCAGGATCAGCACCGGATATTCGGGGCGGAGATCGTCGCCCGTGGTGCGCTGGAAGAAGTCCGGCGCGAGCAGGATCGCGACGCCCGAGGCGATGAAGATCAGCACCTTGGCGAAAGCGGCGAAGGCATCGGCGCGATACAGGCCGTCGAACGCCGACCCGCCGTAGCTGGCGGGGCCGAGCAGCGCGAGGCACGCGCCGGCGAGCACCGCGACCGCGGTCCACGACACCGCACGCGTCGAGGCGGATCCGCCCCAGGCGGAGACCAGCATCAGGACGATGGCGCCGACGCCGAGGATCACCTCGGGCAGGGTCATGGCGAGATTGGCGGCGTAATCCATCAGTGAGCGGTTCCGTGGGCGGCGGCATGCGCCGCTGGAATGGGCTTGCCGGCGGTCGGCTTGGAATCGGACGGCGGCGTGGCGCGATCGATACGGGCGAGCAGGACGCCGACGTCCTTGCGCATCGGCGCCATGAAGCTCTCGGGGTAGACACCCATCCAGAGCGCGACGGCGGCGATCGGCGCGAGCAGCCAGAGTTCGCGATGCGACAGATCCTGCATCTCACGCACGTCCTCGGACTTGATCTCGCCGAAGACGACACGGCGGTACAGGTACAGCATGTACGCCGCGCCGAGGATGATGCTGGTCGTGCAGAGCAATGCGATCCACGTCGACACCTGATAGGTGCCCATCAGCGCCAGGAATTCGGCAACGAAGCCGCTCGTCCCAGGCAAACCGATCGACGCCATGGTGAAGAACAGGAAGAACAGCGCGTAGCGCGGCATGTTGATCGCGAGGCCGCCGTAACGGCTGATCTCACGCGTGTGCAGCCGATCGTAGATGACGCCGACGCACAGGAAGAGCGCGCCCGACACCAAGCCGTGGCTGAGCATCATAATCATCGCGCCCTCGATCCCCTGCCGGTTGAAGGCGAAGAGACCGATGGTGACGATCGCCATGTGCGCGACCGACGAATAAGCGATCAGCTTCTTCATGTCCGACTGCACCAGCGCGACGAGCGACGTGTAGATCACCGCGACCGCCGACAGGCCGAAGATCAGCCAAGTGAGTTCGCCGGAGGCTTCGGGGAACATCGGCAGGCTGAAGCGCAGGAAGCCATAGCCGCCGAGCTTGAGCAACACGCCCGCCAGGATCACCGACCCCGCGGTCGGCGCCTGCACGTGCGCGTCGGGCAGCCAGGTGTGGACCGGCCACATCGGCATCTTGACCGCGAACGAGGCGAAGAAGGCGAGCCACAGCCACGTCTGGACGTGGCCCGGGAAATCGAATGCCTGCAGCGCCGGGATGCTCGACGTGCCCGCGACCTGCGTCATGTACAGCATCGCGACGAGCATCAGCAGCGAGCCGAGCAGCGTGTACAGGAAGAACTTGTACGACGCGTATATGCGGTTCGCCCCGCCCCAGATACCGATGATGAGGTACATCGGGATGAGGCCAGCTTCGAAGAACAGGTAGAACAGGAACAGGTCCTGCGCCGCGAAGGTGCCGATCATCAGCGTTTCGGTCAGCAGGAACGCCGCCATATACTCGGGCACGCGCTTCTCGATCGCACGCCAGCTCGCGCCGATACAGATCGGCATCAGGAACACGCTGAGCATGACGAGCATCAGCGCGAAACCGTCGATGCCGAGGTCCCAGCGGAAGAAACCGAACGCCGGGCCGTGCTCGACGAACTGCCACTGCGCGCCGCCGATATCGTAATTCGCCCACAGCAGCACGCCGAGCACGAAGTCGACCAGCGTCGCCGCCAGCGCGATGGCACGCGCGGTCGCGGCGGGGACGAACAGGCAGGCAATCGCCGCGACCGCGGGGATCAGCAGCATGATCGAGAGGATGGGCAGCCCGCTCACTGTGCGATCGCCCAGGTGACGACGGCGGTCAGACCGATCAGCATGACGAAGGCATAGGTATAGACATATCCGTTCTGGAGCCGGCCCGCGACGCGGCTGGAGAGCTGCACCACCCAGGCCGAGCCGTTCGGCCCGAAACGATCGATCGTCTTCTCGTCACCGCGGTGCCACAGGAAGCGGCCGATCGCGAAGGCGGGGCGGACGAAGATCAGGTGATAGAGCTCGTCGAAATAATATTTGTGGACGAGGAAGCGGTACAGGATGCGGAACTGGTCCGCGACCGCCGCCGGGAAGCTGGGCGCCTTGATATAGGCATACCATGCGGTCCCGAGCCCGAGCAGCATCGCGATCGTCGCCGACAGCTTGATCGGCACCGGCACGCCATGCATCGCGTGCATCAGATGCTCGCGGAAGGCGATGTCGCCCTTCCAGAAGGTCTCGCCCGCGTCCGGCTCGATGAAATAGCCGTGGAAGACGAAGCCCGCCGCGATCGCACCGATCGACAGAAGGATGAGCGGCACCAGCATCGGCCACGGGCTTTCGTGCGGGTGATAGCCGCCGGTGCCCGCGGGCAGATCGTGCTGCGAGGCGCCGTGCGTCGAGGGATGGTCGCCGCTGTCCTCGGCCTGTGCCGGATTGCCGTGTGCCTCGTCGGCGTGATGAGCGTCATGCCCGTGGGCATGATCGTCATGGCCGTGGCCGTGCGCGTCGTGAAGCGCGTGCTGGATATGCTCCGACGCGGCCCAACGCGGCGTGCCCCAGAAGGTGAGGAACATCAGCCGCCACGAATAGAAGCTGGTGATGAGCGCGACGAGCACGCCGACGAACCACACGCCGGGCTCGCCCGCGGCCCAGCCGGCCTCGATGATCGCGTCCTTCGAATGGAAGCCCGCGAAGCCGATGCCGAGCGGGTTGCCGAACACCGCGGGCAGGCCGACGCCGGTGATCGCCAGCGTCCCCATCATCATGCCCCAGAAGGTCAGCGGGATGCTTTTACGCAGGCCGCCATAATAGCGCATGTCCTGCTCGTGGTGCATCGCATGGATCACCGACCCCGCGCCGAGGAACAGCAGCGCCTTGAAAAAGGCATGCGTGAACAGGTGGAACATCGCCGCACCATAGGCGCCGACGCCCGCAGCGAAGAACATGTAACCGAGCTGCGAACAGGTCGAATAGGCGATGACGCGCTTGATATCGGTCTGCACCATGCCGACCGTCGCGGCGAACAGGCAGGTCGCGGCGCCGACGAACATCACGACGTGCAGCGCGGCGGGCGACGTTTCGAACATCGGCGACAGGCGGCAGACCATGAACACGCCCGCGGTGACCATCGTCGCCGCGTGGATCAGCGCCGACACCGGGGTCGGGCCCTCCATCGCGTCGGGCAGCCAGGTGTGCAGGCCGAGCTGCGCCGACTTGCCCATCGCGCCTACGAACAGCAGCAGGCAGAGCAAGGTCATCGTGTCGACGCGATAGCCGAGGAAGCCGATCGTCGACCCCGCCATCCCCGGCGCCGCGGCGAGGATCGCCGGGATCGACACCGTGCCGAAGACGAGGAACGTGCCGAAGATGCCGAGCATGAAGCCCAAGTCCCCAACGCGGTTGACGACGAACGCCTTGATCGCGGCGGCATTGGCCGACGGCTTGCGGAACCAGAAACCGATGAGGAGGTAGGAGGCGAGGCCGACACCTTCCCAACCGAAGAACATCTGCACCAGCGTATCCGCCGTCACCAGCATCAGCATCGCGAAGGTGAACAGCGAGAGGTAGGCGAAGAAGCGCGGCTGGTCGGGGTCCTCGCTCATATAGCCCCAGCTATAGAGGTGGACGAGCGCCGACACGCTGGTGATGACCACCAGCATGATCGCGGTCAGCTGGTCGACGCGCAGCGACCAGTCGACCGCCATGTCGCCGCTGACGATCCAGGTGAGCACCGGCACGACGCTCGCCGTGTTGGTCCCTGCGAGGAAGCCGAGGAAGATCGGCCATGACAGCAGGCACGAGGCGAAGAGTGCGCCGGTCGTGATGACCTTCGCCGGCACGACGCCCAAGGCCTTGTTGCCGAGCCCCGCGACCACCGCCGCGAGCAGCGGCAGGAAGACGATGAGAAGGATGGAGTGCACCGTAATCAGCCCTTCATCCGATTGACGTCATCGACCGCGATCGTGCCGCGGCCACGGAAATAGATCACCAGGATCGCCAGCCCGATCGCCGCTTCGCCCGCGGCGACGGTCAGCACGAACATCGCGAAGATCTGGCCGACCAGATCGTGGAGGTATGCCGAGAAGGCGACAAGGTTGAGGTTCACCGCGAGCAGGATCAGCTCGATCGCCATCAGGATGACGATGAGGTTCTTCCGGTTGAGGAAGATGCCGAGCACGCCCATCGTGAACAGGATCGCCGCGACGACGAGGTAATGCGTCAACCCAATCACAGCTGGACCCCCTGCCCGACCGGCGGCTGGACGTTGCGCGTCGCATCCTGCGGACGGCGTGCGTTCTGGCGGCTGATGTTCTGCCCCTTCACGCCGCCGCGCTGGCGATGCGTCAGCACGATCGCGCCGATCATCGCGACGAGCAGGACGAAGCCCGCCGCCTCGAACACGAACAGATAGCGCGTGTAGAGCAGCTGCCCCATCGCCTGGATGTTGGGCACGTTGCCGTCGATCGGCGCGATGCGCTGGCTGATCTTGAGGCCGCCGGCGCTCCACGCACCGATGCCGATCAGGATCTCCGCCGCCAGCGCGACGGCGAGTGCCAGGCCCAGCGCCGCATAGCGCGCGACGCCGGCGCGCAGCTGCGCGACCTCGATGTCGAGCATCATGACGACGAACAGGAACAGCACCGCGACCGCGCCGACATAGACGATGACGAGCAGCATCGCGATGAACTCGGCGCCGACGAGCACCATCAGCCCCGCCGCGTTGAAGAAGGCGAGGATCAGCCACATCACCGAATGCACCGGGTTGCGCGACGATATCGTCATCGCGGCCGACCCGATCACGATGATCGCGAAGAGATAGAAGGCTATGGCCTGGATCACGGCAGCACCGTCACCCCAGCGAACGCTGGGGTCTTTCCGAGCTTGAGCGCGCGCTTGCGGCACGAGATCCCAGCGTCCGCTGGGATGACGATGAGGGGGCGATTCATGCGCACGCGCCTACCGATACGGCGCATCGGCGGCAAGGTTCGCCGCGATCGCGCTTTCCCAGCGGTCGCCGTTGTCGAGCAGCTTGGCCTTGTCGTAGATCAGCTCCTCGCGCGTCTCGGTCGCATATTCGTAGTTCGGCCCCTCGACGATCGCGTCGACCGGGCACGCTTCCTGACACAGGCCGCAATAGATGCACTTGGTCATGTCGATGTCGTAGCGCGTCGTGCGACGGCTGCCGTCGTCACGCGGCTCGGCCTCGATCGTGATCGCCTGCGCCGGGCACACCGCCTCGCACAGCTTGCACGCGATGCAGCGTTCCTCGCCGTTGGGATAGCGGCGCAGCGCATGCTCGCCGCGGAAGCGCGGAGACACCGGGTTGCGCTCGAACGGATAGTTGATCGTCGCCTTAGGCTTGAAGAAATAGCGTAACGTGAGGGCGTGTGCCTTCACGAACTCCCACAGCGTAAACGACTTGATGATCTGTGCGACGCTCAAGACCCAAACCCCAATATTCGGTCGATCGATACGACCGTCAATCCGATGACGACGCCGCCAAGCGCACGCCGATACACTGCCTGCGGCTCGAACCCGTGGCCCGCCAGCCAGGCGGAGACGTGGCTCACAGCCCGACCCGATGGATCATCAGCACACCCGACACCAGGAACACCCAGAACAGCGACAGCGGCAGGAACACCTTCCACCCCAGCCGCATCAGCTGGTCGTAGCGGTAGCGCGGCACGGTCGCCTTGATCCAGCTGAACACGAAGAAGAAGAACAGGATCTTGGCGAACAGCCAGATGATCCCCGGCACGTAATAGAGCGGCGCCCAGTCGATCGGCGGCAGCCAGCCGCCCCAGAAGAGCGTCGCGTTGAGCGCGCACATCAGCAGCACGTTGGCATATTCGCCGAGCCAGAAGAGCGCGAAGCTCATCGAGCTGTATTCGGTCTGGTAGCCGGCGACGAGCTCGCTCTCCGCCTCGGTCAAATCGAACGGCGCGCGCTGCGTTTCGGCGAGCGCCGAGATCAGGAACACCACGGCCATTGGGAACAGCAAAGGATTGAACCCGAAGCCGTTGACCGGGAGGAAGCGGTAGATCGCGCGCTGCGCCTCGACGATGCCCGACAGGTTGAACGTCCCTGCCCACAGCACGACCGAGATCAGCACGAAGCCGATCGCGACCTCGTAGCTGACCATCTGCGCGGCGGCACGCAGCGCCGAGTAGAAGGGGTATTTCGAGTTCGACGCCCAGCCCGACAGGATGATGCCGTAGACGCCGAGGCTCGACGCGGCGAGCACGTAGAGCAGGCCGACGTTGATATCGGCAAGCACCACGCCCGCCTGGAACGGGATCACCGCCCAGACGATCAGCGCGACGGTGAAGGTGATGATCGGCGCGAGCAGGAACAGCACGCGGTTCGCTGCCGCGGGCACGATGGTTTCCTGCAGGAACACCTTGAGGCCGTCGGCGAACGACTGGAGCAGACCGAACGGCCCGACCACGTTGGGCCCGCGACGCAGCGCCATCGCCGCCCAGATCTTGCGATCGGCGTAGATGATCATCGCCACCGCCAGCATCAGCGGCAGCGCGATGACCAGGATGCCGACGATCGTCGCGACGAACCACGCCCAATCGTAGGACATACCGACGGTATGATTGAAGAAGTCGGTCACTCCGCGGCCTCCGCGAACGTCTCGCCATGAACGAGTTCGGCCGAGCAGCGCTGCATCGTCGGCGATGCGCGGCAGATGGCGTTGGTCAGATAGAAATCCTTGATCGGATAGCCGGCAAGCTCGCCCAGCCCAGCCGTGCCGAGCGCCGGCGGGCTCCAGTCGAACGTCGCGACCTGGCCGATGTTGCGCAGCGCCGGTATTTCGGTCGCCATCGCCTCGCGCAGCCCGGCGAGCGTGTCGAAGGGCAGCGTCTGACCGAGCACGTCGGACAAGGCACGGAAGATCGCCCATTCCTCGCGCGCGTCGCCGGGAGCGAAGACCGCCCGCTCGCCGCGCTGGACACGGCTCTCGAGATTGACCCAAGTGCCCGACTTCTCGGCATAGGTCGCGCACGGCAGGATCACGTCGGCATGATGCGCGCCCTTGTCGCCATGATGGCCGACATAGACCTTGAACCCGCCGAACTTCGTGAAGTCGACTTCGTCGGCACCGAGGAAGAAGGTGACCGCGGCGTCGGCGCAATCGGCGATACCGCCCTTTTGCGCATAGCCGAGCATCAGTCCGCCCATCCGGCTCGCCGCCATGTGGACGACGTTGAAGCCGTTCCAGCCATCGCGCACGAGATTGAATTGCTTGGCGAAGGCGAGCGCGGCCCCATGGCCGCCCTTCAAAGCGCCACCGCCGACGATGACCATCGGCTTCTCGGCGTCGGTGAACAGATTGGCGACCGTCTCGGGCAGATTGCCGAGCAGCGACAGATCGGCGCCGAGCCATTCGACCTTGTAGGTCAGCTCGGTCTCCGGCCCGATTGCAAAGACCTTCGCGCCCTTCTTGATCGCCTTGCGCACGCGGGTGTTCACCAGCGGCGCTTCCCAGCGGAGGTTGGTGCCGACCAGCAGGATCGCATCGGCCTCTTCGACGCCGGCGATCGTCGTGTTGAAATTGACCGCGGCGAGGCTGGACGTGTCATAGTCCATGCCGGTCTGGCGGCCTTCGAGCTTGGTCGAACCAAGCTTCGCGAGCAGCGCCTTGGCGGCGTACATGCTTTCGCAATCGGCAAGGTCGCCGGCGATCGCGGCGACATTCGCGCCGGCGGCATCGACCCTGGTCTTGATGACCGCGAACGCCTCGTCCCAGCTGACCGGCGCAAGCTTGCCGTCACGACGGACATACGGGCGGTCGAGGCGACGGCGGACGAGGCCGTCGACATGGTGGCGCGTCTTGTCGTGCGCCCATTCCTCGTTGACGTCCTCGTTGATCCGGGGAACGCACCGCAGCACCTGACGGCCGCGGCTGTCGAGGCGTATGTTGGTGCCGACCGCGTCCTGCACGTCGATCGTCAGCGTCTTCTTGAGCTCCCACGGCCGCGCTTCATAGGCATAGGGCTTCGACGTCAGGGCGCCCACCGGGCAAAGATCGACGACGTTGCCAGAGAGTTCGCTCGTCACCGCCTGTTCGAGGTAGCTGGTGATCTGCATGTCCTCGCCGCGGTAGATCGCGCCGATCTCCTCGACCCCGGCGACTTCCTCGGCGAAACGCACGCAGCGGGTGCACTGGATGCAGCGGGTCATGATCGTCTTGACGATCGGACCCATGTACTTCTCGGTCACCGCCCGCTTGTTCTCGGTGTAGCGGCTATGGCCCTTGCCATAGGCGACCGACTGGTCCTGCAGGTCGCATTCGCCACCCTGATCGCAGATCGGGCAGTCGAGCGGATGGTTGATGAGCAGGAACTCCATCACGCCCTCGCGGGCGTTCTTCACCATCGGCGAAGTCGTGAACACTTCCTGATTGTCCGCGGCGGGTAGCGCGCACGACGCCTGCGGCTTGGGAGGCCCCGGCTTCACCTCGACGAGGCACATGCGGCAATTGCCGGCGATCGACAGCCGCTCGTGATAGCAGAAGCGCGGGATTTCCTTCCCCGCGGCCTCGCACGCCTGGAGCACGGTCGCTCCCTGCGGCACCTCGACTTCGATCCCGTCTACTTTCAGCTTAGGCATTCGTCATCTTTCGCTTGGCCGCCGTCAGCCGGTAAAGCGGTTCTGCAATCATTCCACGAACAATCGATTTACTCAGGCTCAGCGTGCGCCCCTTTGTTGCGCACGCTGATAGCGCCGGAACAAGGGCAGTTATCGCCGTGCCTTCAGCAACGCTCGCCACTTCCGCGCCCAGCAGGGTTCGGGCCTCCGCCGGAGCCTTACGAACGACGCAATCTCCGATATCCATTTGAAGGCTGTACCGCGCCGCCTCCGCGTTCCCAGAAACATCGCCAACAGGATAAGAGATTGTCGGAACACCGTCGAAAGTCGCCGGCGCACTGTGTACGAATTCCTTCAGGTAGAACGCCTCGAATAATCCGCCACGCATTAGTGTAGGCTTAAACTTGAGCGAGATCCCACCCACGTCATCACTCGGCAAACAACCCGAGTCATTTAGGGCAATCATCTTCGCGTTCGCCTGTGGCGAACCAACAGGCATATCCATGACAGGGCGAAGCTTATAACCTAGCCGATTTATTAAACACGAAGTATAAGCCGCCATCGTACGGCGAGATTCATCAATGTTTGCCGGGTTCGGTTCTGCAACCAGTATCGCGAGCAATGGCAACATTACTCCGCCGCCTCCTGCATCGGCGCCAGCCCGCCGCAGCTACGTTCGTTGATCCGGCGCTCTAGTTCGGGGCGGAAATGCCTGATGAGGCCCTGGATCGGCCACGCCGCGGCATCGCCGAGCGCGCAGATCGTGTGGCCCTCGACCTGCTTGGTCACCTGATGCAGCGTGTCGATCTCGGCGATTTCGGCGTCGCCGGTACGCAGGCGTTCCATCACGCGCCACATCCAGCCGGTGCCTTCGCGGCAGGGCGTGCACTGGCCGCAGCTCTCGTGCTTGTAGAAATACGAGATGCGGCTGATCGCGCGGACGATGTCGGTCGACTTGTCCATCACGATCACCGCCGCGGTGCCGAGGCCCGAGCCGACCGCCTTCAGACCGTCGAAGTCCATCGGCGCGTCGATGATGTCCTTTGCCGGCACCAGCGGCACCGACGATCCGCCCGGAATCACCGCGAGCAGATTGTCCCAGCCACCGCGGATGCCGCCGCAATGCGTTTCGATCAGCTCGCGGAAGGTGAGGCCCATCGCATCCTCGACGACGCATGGGCGATTCACATGGCCGCTGATCTGGTAGAGTTTGGTGCCCTTGTTGTTCTCGCGCCCGAAGCTCGAGAACCACGACGCGCCGCGCCGCAGGATCGTCGGCGCGACCGCGATCGATTCGACGTTGTTGACCGTCGTCGGGCAGCCGTAGAGGCCCGCGCCGGCCGGAAACGGCGGCTTCAGGCGCGGCTGCCCCTTCTTGCCTTCGAGGCTTTCGAGCATCGCGGTCTCTTCGCCGCAGATGTAGGCCCCGGCCCCGCGGTGGACGAAGACGTCGAAGTCATAGCCCGAACCGCTGGCATTCTTGCCGATCAGCCCGGCGTCATACGCCTCGGCGACCGCGGCAAACAGCGTCTCCGCCTCGCGGATATATTCGCCGCGGATGTAGATGTAGGCGGCGCGCGCGCGCATCGCGAAACCGGCGATCAGCGCGCCCTCGATCAGCTTGTGCGGATCGTGGCGGATGATCTCGCGGTCCTTGCACGAACCGGGCTCGGATTCGTCGGCGTTGATGACGAGGAAGTTCGGCCGGTCGGCCTTGGGCTCCTTCGGCATGAACGACCATTTCGTCCCCGTCGGGAAGCCCGCGCCGCCACGGCCGCGCAAACCGCTCGCCTTGATGACGTCGATGATCGCGTCCTGGCCGAGCGCCATCAGCGCCTTGGTATTGTCCCAGTCGCCACGCTTCATCGCCGCCGGCAGGTTCCAGGGCTGGAACCCGTAGACGTTGGTGAAGATGCGGTCCTTGTCAGCCAGCATCAGGCCCACTCGCTCCGGTAATCGTGGTTGGCGTCGACCATCGCGGTCAGCGTCGTCGGGCCGCCTTCGGGGCAGCTGGTCTGGCGACCGATCGTCGAGCCGGTCTTCGGCTGTTCGCCCTTGGCCAGCGCCTCAAGCACCGCGACGGTGCGGTCATAGTCGAGGTCTTCGTAATTGTCGTCGTTGATCTGGACCATCGGCGCGTTCGCGCAGGTGCCGAGGCACTCGACCTCGGTCAGCGTGAACAGGCCGTCTGGCGTCGTGCCGCCCTTGACCAGCCCGCGGTTCTTGCACGCGGCGAGCACGTCGTCCGACCCGCGCAGCATGCACGGCGTCGTGCCGCAGACCTGCACATGATAGCGGCCGACCGGCGCGAGGTTGAACATCGTGTAGAAGGTCGCGACCTCGAACACGCGCATGTACGGCACGCCGATCTGACGGGCGACGAACTCGATCACCGGCACGGGCAGCCAGCCTTGCGTCTGCGTCTCAGCGCCGACCTGGCGCTGGGCGAGGTCGAGAAACGGGATCGACGCGGACTGCTCGCGACCCTTGGGATAGCGCGCGAGGATCTCGTTCGCCTTCTTCTGGTTGTCATCGTTCCACGCGAAGCCGCCCCAGCGGGCGCGGGTTTCGGCTTCATCGGGGATCTGTGCTGCTTCGGCCATTAGCGGTGATCCACCAAATCGAGACGCCGTTCGACGCGGCCCAACCGTTCCTCGACGCGGTCCAGCCGCCTGTTCAAACCCGTCATCTGCAAGAGCATGTTACCCAGATGTTCGTCTGTTGCGGTTGCCCGCGCTTTCAGTTCGCCAATGTCGAAGCGTACTTCGGTCATATCGGCCTGAAGTTTCTGCAAGACGGCATAGATGAGGTCGTTCGTTACCGGTTCAGGCATGACCCACCCCCAGCTCCTTTTGCCGCACGCAATCAGCGCGCATATTCACCGGTCGCACTCACCGAACACAATATCCATCGCGCCGAGGATCGCGGTCGTATCGGCCAGCATGTGGCCGCGGCTCATGAAGTCCATTGCCTGAAGGTGGCTGAACGCGGTCGGGCGGATCTTGCAGCGATACGGCTTGTTCGACCCGTCGGAGACGAGGAACACACCGAATTCGCCCTTGGGGCTCTCGGTCGCGACATACACTTCGCCGGCGGGGACGTGATAGCCCTCGGTGTAGAGCTTGAAGTGATGGATCAGCGCTTCCATCGACTGCTTCATCTCGGCGCGTTTGGGCGGCACCACCTTGCGGTCGGACGAGGCGATCGGCCCCTCCGGCATGTCGCGCAGGCACTGTTTCATGATCCGCGCCGACTGGCGGACCTCCTCCACGCGCACCATGAAGCGGTCATAGCAATCGCCCTTGGTGCCGACCGGGATGTCGAACTCCATGCGATCGTAGACGTCATAGGGCTGCGACTTGCGCAGGTCCCACGGGATGCCCGCGGCGCGGATCATCGGCCCGGAGAAGCCCCAGGCGATCGCGTCTTCGCGGCTGACCACGGCGATGTCGACGTTGCGCTGCTTGAAGATGCGGTTGTCGGCGACCAGCGAAATCGCATCCTCGAACAGGCGCGGCAGGCGCGTATCGAGCCAGTCGGCGATGTCGGTCAGCAGCTTCAGCGGTACGTCCTGATGAACGCCGCCCGGCCGCATGTAATTGTGGTGCATGCGCGCGCCCGAGGCACGCTCGAGGAAATTGTAGCAATCCTCGCGGATCTCGAACAGCCACAGGTTCGGCGTCATCGCGCCGACGTCCATGACGTGGCTGCCGAGGTTGAGCATGTGGTTCGAGATGCGCGTCAGCTCGGCGAAGAAGACGCGCAGATACTGGGCGCGGATCGGCACCTCGATATCGAGCAATTTCTCGATCGCGAGTACGAACGTATGCTCCATGCACATCGGCGAGCAGTAATCGAGGCGATCGAAATAGGGGATCGCCTGCGCATAGGTCTTGTATTCGATCAGCTTCTCGGTGCCGCGATGCAGCAGGCCGACGTGCGGATCGATCCGTTCGATGATCTCGCCGTCCAACTCCATCACCAGCCGCAGCACGCCGTGCGCCGCCGGGTGCTGGGGACCGAAGTTGATCGTGTAATTCTGGATAGTGACGTCACCGGTCGTCGGATCGGCCGCGTCGGTGACGTGCATCAGCTCATCGACATAGTCGCTCACTGGTTCTGTCCTCCACCCTTGGTCGGCACGACGTCCGAATCCCTGGGCTTGTCCTGCCGCTGGTTGCCGGGGTCGGGTTCGCCGGCGCCGGTCTGCGCGGTGCTGTCGGTCGTCTTGGGTTCGTGCGTCGTGCTGCCTGCCTGCGGCTTCGACGGCGCATCGGCCTTGACGATTTCGTCCGCCTTCAGCGGCGTCGGCGCACCCTTGGCTTCGGGGACCATACCCTTCTCATCGCCGGGGAGCACGTATTGCGCGCCTTCCCAAGGGGATTGGAAGTCGAAGTTGCGGAAGTCCTGCGCCAGCTGCACCGGCTGATAGACGACGCGCTTCGCTTCTTCCGAATAGCGCATCTCGACGAAACCGCTGAGCGGGAAGTCCTTGCGCTGCGGATGGCCGCGGAAGCCATAGTCGGTCAGGATGCGGCGCAGGTCGGCGTTGCCGGCGAACAGCACGCCGTACATGTCGTACACCTCACGCTCCAGCCAGCCGGCGACCGGCCAGATGCCCGTGACCGACGGCACCGGCTTCACGTCGTCGGTGGAGACGTGGACATGGAGGCGATGGTTACGCGTCAGCGACAGCAGGCAATAGACGACTTCGAACCGCTCGGGGCGATCCGGATAGTCGACGCCGGCGATCTCCATCAGCTGCTGGTATTCGAGGCCCGGCGTGTCGCGCAGCGCGGTGAGCACGGTGACGATCGCGTCACGCTCGACGTAGAGCGCGACCTCGCCGACCTGATCGACCGCGTCGATCAGCGCCGTGCCGAGCGTGGCGCGGACGGCCTCGATCGTCTCGCCGTTGAGGTCGGCGGCCCATGCGGGTGCGGGTGCCCTCACCGTTCGATGCTCCCCGAACGGCGGATCTTCCGCTGCAGCTGCATGATGCCGTACAGCAATGCTTCGGCGGTCGGCGGGCAGCCAGGGACGTAGATGTCGACCGGCACGACGCGGTCACAACCGCGCACCACCGAATAGCTGAAATGGTAATAGCCGCCGCCATTGGCGCAGCTGCCCATCGAGATGACGTATTTCGGCTCCGACATCTGGTCGTAGACCTTGCGAAGTGCGGGCGCCATCTTGTTGCAGAGCGTGCCGGCGACGATCATCACGTCCGACTGGCGCGGGGACGCGCGCGGCGCGGCGCCGAAACGCTCGAGGTCGTAGCGCGGCATGTTGACGTGGATCATCTCGACCGCGCAGCAGGCGAGGCCGAAGGTCATCCACCACAACGAGCCGGTACGCGCCCACTGGAACAGGTCCTCGGTCGAGGTGACGAGGAAGCCCTTGTCGGTCAGTTCGCCGTTGAGGCTGTCGAAGAAACCCTGATCGGGCGGCACCAGCGACGTGGCAGCGGCCGAGCGATCGAGTTCCACTGGCGTAGACGTAAGGGTCATTCCCAATCCAACGCTCCCTTCTTCCAGGCATAGACGAGGCCGAGAGCCAGCTCGCCGATGAAGATCATCATCGAGATCCATGCGGTCCAGCCGATGGAGAAAACCGAGACTGCCCAAGGATATAGGAAGGCGGCTTCGAGATCGAAGATGATGAACAGGATCGCGATCAGATAAAAGCGCACGTCGAACTGGCTGCGCGGATCCTCGAACGCGGGGAAGCCGCACTCGTATTCGGACAATTTCTGCTCATTGGGCTTGGCCGCGCCGGTCAGCCTGGCGACCAGCATCGGCAGGAACACGAACGCGCTCGACAGCGCGATCGCGACGCTCAGGAACAGCAGGATAGGCAGGTATTGCGACAGGTCTACCAAAGGGCTTCTCGCAGGTGCGAAGGATGTGGGGTCGCTTTAGGCCCGTGGGGGGGCACGGGCAAGGCCGCGAGGGTGTGAGAATCACTCGCAATTAACGGGCGTCGTGCACTCACCCTCACCCCGCGGCGCTGCGCGCCTTGCCCCTCTCCCAGCGGGAGAGGGGAGAGACGGCGCAGCCGTCGATGGGGTGAGGGTGAGGGCGATGCAGGCGCTTAACGCAGCGCGCCGGCCACCAGCTTGTGCAGCTTGACGTGCAACCCGTCGTTCGCGGCAAGGAACTCGTTGCGCTCCATCGGCTTGTCGCCGCCACGGAAGTCGGTGACGTAGCCGCCGGCTTCCTTGACCAGCAGCATGCCCGCCGCGGTGTCCCATGGCTTCAGCCCCGATTCCCAATAGCCGTCGAATCGCCCCGCCGCGACCCACGCGAGGTCGAGCGCTGCGGCGCCGAAACGGCGGATGCCGGCGACCTCGGGGGCGATCGCACCGAAGATGCGGCTCCACTGGACGAAATCGCCATGGCCGAGGAACGGGATACCGGTGGCGATCAGCGCGTCCGACAGGTCGCGGCGCGCCGAGACGCGCAGGCGCTGATCGGTGTGCCACGCGCCGCGGCCCTTCTCCGCCCAGAAGCTCTCGTCGGTGATCGGCTGGTAGACGAGGCCGGTGGTGATCTCGCGCTTGCCCGACGGAGTCGGCTCCTCGACCGCGATCGAGATGGCGAAATGCGGGATGCCGTGGAGGAAGTTGGTCGTGCCAT
The DNA here is from genome assembly GCF_024211255.1 of Sphingomonas liriopis. Lineage (GTDB taxonomy): Bacteria > Pseudomonadota > Alphaproteobacteria > Sphingomonadales > Sphingomonadaceae > Sphingomonas > Sphingomonas liriopis. The sequence goes on from NZ_JAMLDY010000001.1 coordinate 107,939, forward strand.
CCAAGGGATCGATGATGAAGCGCGGCTTGTTGGGATCGCCCGCGACCTCACCGCCCTCTTCCATCAGGAAGCCCCAGTCGGGACGGGCGCGGCGCAGTTCCTCGAACAGCGTCTGCTCGGCGCGCTTATCGGCGATCGAGACGAAGTCCGCGGGGCCCTTGCGGCTGACCTGCAGGTTCTGGACCTCGTTGAAGTCGCGGCGCAGCGCGGTGCCGGCCTTGCGGGCGGCGCGCTCGATGACGGTGAAGAGGCCGGAATGGCTGGGCATGGGGCAATCTCTTTACCCCTCTCCCGGCGGGAGAGGGAGGGGCCCGCCGCCGTCAGGCGGTGGGAGGGTGAGGTCGGGTAAAGGCCCTGCCCTCACCCGACCTCGCTACGCTCGGCCACCCTCTCCCAAAGGGAGAGGGATATTCGATCAATCCGCGCGCCTTACGTACGTCTGCTCGTACACGTCGACGACGATCTTCGTCCCCGCGCCGATGTGCGGCGGGACCATGACGCGCACGCCGTTGTCGAGGATCGCGGGCTTGTAGCTCGACGAGGCGGTCTGCCCCTTCACGACGGCGTCGGCCTCGACGATCATCGCCTCGATCGTGCTCGGCAGCTCGACCGAGATCGGGCGTTCGTCGTAGAGTTCGAGGACCACGTCCATGCCGTCCTGCAGGAAGGCGGCGGCATCGCCGAGGATGCCGGCGTCGAGCGTGATCTGCTCGTAATTGTCCTTGTCCATGAAGGTCAGTGCCTCGCCGTCGCGGAACAGGAACTGGAAATCCTTGGTGTCGAGGCGGACGCGCTCGACCGTCTCGGCGGAGCGGAAGCGGACGTTGTTCTTGCGGCCGTCGATCAGGTTCTTCATCTCGACCTGCATGTACGCGCCGCCCTTGCCGGGCTGCGTGTGCTGGATCTTGACGGCGCGCCAGATGCCGCCCTCATATTCGATGATGTTGCCGGGACGGATGTCCACGCCGCTGATCTTCATGGATCTGAACCTATTGGAAAGAGCGAGATGGGCGCGGCGCTAGCGCACGCCCGGTGGCGCCCCTTTATCGCCCCCGCGCGCGGGCGGCAAGCATGGGGTAGGGATCGACGTCCTCGCCCTGATACCAGCGCTCGCCCGGCCGCATCCGCTGCATGCCGAAATGGAGGTGGTAATTGCCCTGCCCCGCGTCGCCGGTGTCGCCGACGTTGCCGATCTGCTGACCGGCGCGGACCGGCTGTCCTTCGCGAAGACCGGGGGCGTACGCGGCAAGGTGCGCGTAATAATAGATCCAGCGGCGATCCGTCGACCGGACATAGGCGGTGGTGCCACCGCGCACTGACCGGAAGAGCTTTTCGACCGTGCCGGACGCGGCGGCGATGACCGGCGTGCCCTGTGCGGCGGGGATGTCGGTGCCGTGATGGCCGCGCGTGCCGCCGCCGCGGGGGTCGCCCCAGCTGTCGACGATCGTCTCGCGGCGGACGCCGGCTACGGGGACGACGAGCGGGCCGGCCGTCGTTTCCGCCGGTGGGGGCGGAGGGGTATCGACCCGCGTCATGCGGCGATCGGCGGTGCCGAAGCTGGTCATCGACACGAACGCAGCGGCGAACAGCAGCACGACGGCCAGGATGATCCAGCCGAGGCGGGTCATGCCGCCTGCCCGATACGCCCCGTCACCCCGGACGTGTTTCGGGGCCCACCCTGCGACTTGGCGCATCGGCAGGAGGCGCTAACGATCCGCATGCGGAGGGGTGGACCCCGGAACAAGTCCGGGGTGACGAGGGATATGCGGATAGTCCCTGCCCTCACGCCTGGAACACCGCCTTGGTCCCGGGCTTTACCATCTGTGCGAGGCGGGCGACGTCCCAGTTGGTCAGGCGGATGCAGCCGTGGCTTTCGGTGCGGCCGATCAGCTCGGGGTGCGGCGTGCCGTGGATGCCGTAATGCTCCTTCGACAGGTCGAGCCAGACAACGCCGACCGGGCCGTTCGGGCCCGGCGGCAGCATCTCCTTCTCATCGCCCTTCTTGGCATCCCAGAACAGCGCGGGATTGTAGTGGAATTTCGGGTTATAGTCGGCGCCGTAGATCTTCCACGTCCCCAGCGGCAACGGATCATGTTCGGAGCCCATCGTGGCGCTGAACTGCGCGATCAGGCGATCGTCCTTGTCGAGGACGCGCAGCACCTTGTCCGATTTGTCGACGACGATGTGATCGCCCACCGGCTGGTTGGCATCGACGTTGAGCATGTTCAGCGTCTGGCGCCAGTGATCGGGGAGCTTCGGATCGTAGGCGCGGCTGGCGGGCAGCGCGTTGGGGACGACGATCGTGTCGCCGACCCTGAGCCGCGTCGTCGGGCTGTTGAGCGCGATCAGCACCTCGGGCTGGGTGTGGAACATCTCCGCCAGTTTCTCCATCGGCGTGGCGTAGCCGAGGCTGGGGAGCTTGGCCTGTTCGCCGTAATCCTTGGGCAGCGGGTTGTAATAGGGACCGGCGAGCGCCTCGCGGGTCAGCACGAAGCGCGCGGTCGGGCGCTTGGCGCGATAGGGATAGAGCGCCTGCAGCGTCGCGGCATCGGGCTTGCCGGTGCGCGGCAGGCCCTTCGCCTCCTGAAAACCCTTGAGCGCGGCGGTCAGCGACTGGCCGCCCTTGCCGTCGAGCACGCCCGGTCCGAAGCCGAGCGAATCGAGGATGACCTGCACATGGAGGATATTGCGGTCGACCGGCGCGGCTTGCGCGGTCGCCGGAGCGGCGAGCGTGGCGCCCGCCAGGAGTGCCGTTGCGAGTAGCGCCTTCATTGCCGTTCCCTTTTACCGTTACGCTGGTGGATCAAACGGTCGGAAGGGCGTGGGGTTTCGTTGGGTCGCTCTATCCCTTCGTCACCCCGGACTTGTTCCGGGGTCCACTCTGCGGCGAGGCGCGGGGCTGGATGGGCGAGCGTGACGCTTGCGGCCCGGTGGACCCCGGAACAAGTCCGGGGTGACGGCGGACATATGGAGGGGTCAGCCCGCCAGGATTTCGGTGAACGCCTGTACCGCCGCGGCTTCGTCGCCGTTCCACACCGCGCCGGACACGGCGATGAAATCCGCGCCCGCCGCCACCAGCGGCGGCGCGTTGACGGGGGTGATGCCGCCGATCGCGACGCTGGGGAGTTCGAACATCGACGCCCACCACGACAGGATCGACGGATCGGGGCGGTGCTGCACGTCCTTGGTCGTGGTCGGGTAGAAGGCGCCGAAGGCGACGTAATCCGCCCCACCCTCGCCCGCTTCCATCGCGAGGTGGCGGCTGTCGTGGCAGGTCACGCCGATCTGCACGTTGGGGCCGAGCGCATCGCGTGCCTCGCGGGGATCACCATCGTCCTGGCCGAGGTGGACGCCGTCCGCGCCCAGCCGCTTGGCGAGCGCGATGCTGTCGTTGACGATGAAGGCGACCTCGCGGTCGGCGCAGATGCGCTGCAACGGCTCGGCGAGCGCTGCGGCGGCGTGCTGGTCGATGTCCTTGACGCGGAACTGGAACGCCGCGACCGGGCCGGCGTCGAGCGCGCGCGCCAGCCGATCGGGGAACGCGCCGCCGACGTCGAGCGGCGAGATCAGGTACAGCTGGCACGGCGGCCGCCGGTCGTTGCGCCGGAAATGCGCGGCGAAATCGGGATCGAGCGGGCCGAGGGGATCGTCTTCAGTCATCTCGCGCCCCTACAGGTCCGCGCCCGTTCCGACAACGCCGCCCCGGTGAAAGCGAGACCTTTGCAAAACTCCCGAGCCCCCCCCGGCTTCCGCCGGGGTGGCGCTTTGGATGGGGCGCATCGACCTTTGCAAACGTCCCGCGAACGTCGGAACGGCGCGGGGATCAGGCCGCTTCGCCCTTGTAGATGGCGATGATCTTGGCGAGCATCTCGAGCGCGTCCTCGCGGTTGCGCTGGAAGGTGTTGCGGCCGATGATCGAGCCGTTACCGCCGCCCGCCAGAATGTCGCGCGCGTCCTGATAGACCGCGTCGTTGCCCTTGGCGGCGCCGCCCGAGAAGACGACGATGCGGCGGCCGGCGAAGCTCGACTGCACCACATGCTTGACGCGATCCGACTGCTTGGACCAGTCGGTGCCCTCATAGGCCTTCTTCGCCTCGTCCTGCTCGATATGCGCAGTCGGCAGCTTCACCTTGATGATGTGCGCGCCGAGCAGCGCCGCCATGTGCGCGGCATAGGCGCCGACGTCGAGCGCGAGTTCGCCGTCCTTCGACAGCTTGCCGCCGCGCGGGTAGCTCCAGATGACGGTGGCGATGCCGACCGACTTGGCCTCTTCGCTGAGCTCGCGAATCTCTTCCATCTGCTCGAAGATGCCGTCCGAGCCGGGATAGATGGTGAAGCCGATCGCGGCGCAGCCGAGGCGCAGCGCGTCCGAGACGCTGGCGGTCACCGCCTGGTCGATGCTGGTCGCCCAGCTGTTCGAGCTGTTGACCTTGAGGATCGTCGGGATCTGGCCCGCGAAGGTGTCGGCGCCCGCCTCGAGCGGCCCTAGGGGTGCGGCATAGGCCGACAGGCCGGCGTCGATCGCGATCTGGTAGTGGTAATGGGGGTCGTAGGCGGGCGGGTTGACCGCGAACGAGCGCGCGGGCCCGTGCTCGAAGCCCTGATCGACCGGCAGGATGACGAGCTTGCCGGTGCCGCCCAGCTTGCCCTGCATCAGGATGCGGGCGAGGTTGCCCTTCACCGCGGGGCTGGTGGCTTCATATTTGTCGAGGATCGCCTTGACGGCGGGGGTGACGGTGGTGGTCATCGGGTAGCTCCTTGGGGATCAGAAAAAAGGGTCAGAGCATCAGCCAGCGCCTGAGCGCCTGGTCGATCTGCTCCATGCGGGTGGGACTGGCGTGGCCGATCACCGCGGTGATGCGGTCGCGCGCAATGCTGGTGATACGGTCGACCTGCACCTCGCATTCGGCGGTCAGGCCATTGTGTTCGCGCGGCGACATGGCGACGCGGAACAGCGCCTCGCCGCCCATCACATTGGTCAGCGGACAGACGGTGACGGTCGCATGCGTGGCGTTGAACAAATCGGACTGGACGACGAGGCAAGGGCGCGCCGGCAGGCCATCGGGGCCGTCGACCAATACGATGCCGCCATGCTTCACTTCCACGCGGCGGCATCCTGCCAGAAGGCGGAATCGGTGGCGGCGTCGCGGCCCGAGGCGCGGGTCGACTGGCGGCGCGCCTCGCGGCGATACGCCTCGTCGTGGAGATCGACGTAGCGGCGGACGGCTTCGCGCGCGATGTCGCTCTTGCTGCGCCCCTGCGTGCGCGCGACCGCGGCGAGCCGCTCTTCCAATTCGCTGTCGAGTCGCACTCCGAGCATGCCGGCTCCTGTTTAACGCGTTTAACATACGGGCGTGGCCGCGTCGGATCAACCGCTTACGTGCGTGGATTGACGGGGACGCGATGACGCGGTTTTCTGCTGCCGGGGGGAGATCATCATGCGCCTGTTCCGTGTCGCCATCGCTGCAGCCCTGTTCGCGACCTCGGCCGCTGCGCCGCCGCCTGCCGAGAGCGGGCTGGTCGGCAAGGTCGCGCCCGATTTCGAGCTGACCTTGGTGGATGGCGGCAAGGTCAAGCTGTCCGAATTGCGCGGGCAGGTCGTCGTGCTTAATTTCTGGGCGACGTGGTGCGGGCCGTGCCGGCAGGAGCTGCCGCTGCTCGACAATTATTATCGGCTGACCCGGAAGCACGGGCTGCGCGTGTTCGCGATCGCGACCGAGGATTCGGTGCCCGCCTATCGAATGAAGCCGCTGTTCGCGGCGCTGGCGATCACCCCCGCCAAGCGGATCAGGGGCAAATATCCGCTGATCGGCAACGCGGTGCCGACCAACTATATCATCGATCGCGCCGGCGTCGTCCGCTACGCCAAGGCGGCGGCGCTCGAGCTCGACGACCTCAACGCCAATCTGGTGCCGCTGCTGCGCGAAGCGGCACCGTCCTGAGCCCTACCCCATCAGCGCCGCGACGCCGGGCAGGTCCTTGCCCTCCATCCATTCGAGGAACGCGCCGCCCGCGGTCGAGACGAAGGTGAAGCGGTCGGCGACACCCGCCTGGTTGAGCGCCGCGACGGTATCGCCGCCGCCGGCGACCGAGACGAGGCTGCCGTCCTGGGTCAGCGCCGCGGCGATGCGCGCGAGGCTGACGGTGGCGACGTCGAACGGCGGCGTCTCGAACGCGCCCATCGGGCCGTTCCACACCAACGTGCGGCAGTTCTTGAGCACGTCGCCCAGCGCCTCGACCGCGCTGGGGCCGACGTCGAGGATCATCTCGTCGGCGGCGACCTCGTGGACGTTGACGGTGCGTACCGGCGGATTGGCGCGGAATTCCTTCGCGACCACGACGTCGTACGGCAGGTGAACGGTGCAGTTCGCCTTGTCCGCCGCGTCGAGGATCTCCTCGGCGGTGCCGGTGAGATCGTGCTCGCACAGCGACTTGCCGACGTTCACGCCGCGCGCGGCGAGGAAGGTGTTGGCCATGCCGCCGCCGATGATGAGGTGATCGACGCGGGTGACGAGGTGCTTCAGCACGTCGAGCTTGCTCGACACCTTGGCGCCGCCGACCACGGCCGCTACGGGATGCTCGGGATTGCCGAGCGCTTTCTCCAGCGCGACGAGTTCGGCCTCCATCGCCCGGCCGGCGAAGGCGGGCAGGAGGTGCGCCAGCCCCTCCGTCGAGGCATGCGCGCGGTGCGCGGCGGAAAAGGCGTCGTTGACGTAAAGGTCGCCGAGTTTGGCAAATCGTTCAACAACTTGGGGGTCGTTCTTCTCTTCGCCGCCGAAGAAACGCGTGTTTTCAAGCACGGCGATGTCACCGGGCTGGAGCATGGCGACCGCGTCTTCCGCGCCCTCCCAATCGATGTAGCGGACGTCGCGGCCGAGCACGTTGCTGTACGGCCGGACGACCATGCTGAGCGACATGTCGGGGCTCGGCACGCCCTTGGGTCGCCCGAAATGCGCGAGGATCAGCACGATCGCGCCGCGGTCGGCGAGTTCGGTGACGGTCGGCAGCGTCGCGCGCAGCCGGGTGTCGTCGGTGACCGCGCCATCGGCCATCGGCACGTTCAGATCCTCGCGGACGAGCACGCGCTTGCCGCTGATCTCACCCATATCGTCGAGCGTCTTGAAGGCCTTGGTCACGGTTGCTTCCTTCATGTGTTAAAGCGGTGTGCGTTCAAACGCACCGTTCGTGCTGAGCTTGTCGAAGTACGATGAGTCTCACCTGCCCTTCGACAGGCTAAGGGCGAACGGTTGGGGGTGGGGCTAGTCTCAGGATTCAACGACCATCACGCGATCGCCGATCGCGATCCGACCCGGCACCTTCACCCGCGAACACGCCCCGCCGCGCCAGTCGGGTGTCAGCGCGCCTTTGAGCCCCGCCGCAATCGTCTCCATTCGGCTGCACGGGTCGCATTCGACGGTGATCTCCAGCTCGACCGCGCCGATCCGCACCCGCGTGCCGGGCACCTGCGGAATGTCGAAGCCGTCGAGCAGCAGGTTCACCCGCCGCTCCTGCCACGCAATCGTATGCCCAAGCTCGCCCATCGCCGCGTCCCAGTCGACGCGCTCCATCATCGTCACCTGGCGCTTGCCGCGTCCGCCGGGCTTGACCGCGCCGCGAAAGTCGCCGTGGAGCCCGCCCTCGACGGTCACATCGACCGCGTCGAGCAGCTCCATCGGCGCCTTGGGAAAGGCATGCCGGGCGATGCCGACCAGCACGCCCATCCGCTTACAGGAAGCTCGCCATCACGGTGGCGGTATCGACCATGCGGTTCGAGAAGCCCCATTCGTTATCGTACCAGCTGACGACGCGGACCAGCTTGCCGTCGAGCACCGCTGTCTCGAGGCTGTCGACGGTCGACGACTGCGGCGAATGCATCAGGTCGATCGAGACGAGCGGTTCGTCCGAATAGACCAGCACGCCCTTCAGCGGGCCGTCTTCCGACGCTGCCTTCAGGATCGCGTTGACCTCGTCCTTGGTGGTGTCGCGCTTGGGCGTGAAGGTCAGGTCGATCAGGCTGACGTCGGGCACCGGCACGCGGATCGCCGAACCGTCGAGCTTGCCCTTGAGTTCGGGCAGCACCTCGCCGACCGCGCGGGCAGCACCGGTGGTGGTCGGGATCATCGACATACCGGCGGCACGGGCGCGGCGCAGGTCGGGGTGGATCTGGTCGAGGATCTTCTGATCGTTGGTATAGGCGTGGACCGTGGTCATCAGGCCGCGCTCGATGCCGATCGAATCGTTGAGCACCTTGGCGACCGGCGCGAGGCAGTTGGTGGTGCAGCTCGCGTTCGAGACGATCGTGTGTTCGGCGGTCAGCTTGTCGTGGTTGACGCCGTAGACGACGGTCAGGTCGACGTTCTTGCCGGGGGCGGAGATCAGCACCTTTTTGGCGCCGGCATCAATGTGCTTCTTGCACGATACGTCGTCGGTGAAGAAGCCGGTGCATTCGAGCACCAGATCGACGCCCAGTTCCTTGTGCGGCAGATTGGCGGGATCGCGCTCGGCGGTGACGCGGATGCGCTTGCCGTCGATGACCAGATCGTCGCCCTCGGCGACGACGGTGCCGGGATACTTGCCGTGGACGCTGTCGCGGCTGAACAGCCAGGCATTGGACTTGGCGTCGGCGAGGTCGTTGATCGCGACCAGTTCGAGGTCGCCGGCATTGCGTTCGATGATTGCACGGGCGACGAGGCGTCCGATGCGTCCGAAGCCGTTGATCGCAACCTTCACCGTCATCTGGTCTCTCCTCGCGTAGGGTATACGTGCGCGACGACATGGGGCCGCGCCGGGCGGGCCAGCCTTTGCGAGGGGGCGGCCCGGTCTGTCAACCGGGTGCAGCGGTTTGCCATCGCGAGTTTGGCGTCTTGTCGCCTGCCATGACGGCGCCTACGTCGGAACGCATGGCCGATGCATCCCCCGACACGCCGACCGCCGTCGATCGGATCGACGCGGCGATCGCCCGAATCGAAACCGCGATCGACGCGCGCGCCAGGGCGGGCGATGCGCTGGCACGGCGGCATGCGGCGCTGAAGGCGCGGATGGCGGAGGCGGTGAGCGCGCTGGACGACGTGATCGCGCGCGGGACGGCGTCCTGATGGCGAACGTCACGCTGCCGATCGGCGGGCGCCCGCATACCGTCGCCTGCCGCGACGGCGAGGAAGCGCGACTGCAGCTGCTCGGGCAGATGATCGAGGATCGCTGGCCGACCGCGTTGCGCGCCGCGGGCGGCGTACCGGGCGAACGCGCGATGCTGTTCGTCGCGCTGATGCTCGCCGACGATCTGGAGGACATCCGCCAGCGGCCGCCCGAGGGTGCGGCGGTCAGCGAACCTGCGCTGGCGCGGATCGCGGATCGGCTGGAGGCGCTGGCCAACGCGCTGGAGCGCGATGCGGCGCCGTAAGTCCGGCGCTCGTTACAGCCCCCTTGTCGTCATCCCGGCGAACGCCGGGACCCATGGATGCGCTACATCAGCGTTGGCGCGATACGTCGAAACGCATCGCTACCATGGGTCCCGGCGTTCGCCGGGATGACGGAGGGATGGAAGTCCGCATACTTCTTTCCGGCAAGCCGTCGCCCCATTGCCACCACCCCTCCGACGCACTAAATCATGGCGTGGCGGGTTCTGCCCGGTACGAGCCTTACTTTATCCCTGAGGCTATTCATCATCCAAGGGGCTGTCCCTGCCCGGGCTCTGGTCCGACGCACATGGTCCCCACCTGACGTTAACAGGCGTCGGCGGATACTTTGGCACACGGCCACGGCGGTCCCGCCACCCGCCCCTTCCCTCCTGCACGCGACCCGGAGCGATGAACGACAAGCTCGCCCTCCGCGCCCGCCTGCGTGCCACCCGCGACGGCTTCGTGCCCGCCGGGGCGATCCGCGTGCCGGATGCCTTCGCGGCGCGGCTGACGCCGGGGCTGATCGTCGCGGCCTATATCCCGATCGGCAGCGAGGCGGACCCCGCGCCCTTCGTCACCGTTGCCCGCGCTGCGCGATGCAGGATCGCGCTGCCGCACGTCACCACGCGCGCCGCGCCGATCCGCTTTCTGGCATGGGATGATGAGACACCGCTGGAGCACGGGCCGTTCGGCCTGCGCCAGCCCGCCGCCGATGCTCCCGAACTGGCCCCCGCCGTCATCCTGACGCCGCTGCTCGGCTTCGATGCTGCGGGCAACCGGCTGGGTCAGGGTGCCGGCCACTACGATCGCGCCTTCGCCGCGCACCCGCACGCGTGGCGGATCGGCATCGCCTGGTCGGTGCAGCGGGTCGATCGGCTTATCCCCGACTCCTGGGACGTTCCCCTTCACGCCATCGCCACCGAATCGGATTGGATCATCGCATGAGCCCCTCTTGGCGCAAACCGGCCGGCGTGCTGCTCATCCTGACGTTCATCGTCGTGTGGTGCGTCGGCATCGTCAGCGCATCGGCGATGATCGGCACCTGGCCGTGGTGGCTGCAGCTGCCCTTCTACCTGATCGCGGGGATCGTCTGGATCCTGCCGCTGAAGCCGCTGCTGCTGTGGATGGAGACGGGGCGCTGGCGGTAGGCCGGGTCGAAAGAAGCAAACCGCTCGTGCTGAGCCTGTCGAAGCACAGGTGAGACTCAGGCCCTTCGACAGGCTCAAGGCGAACGACGAGGAGGGGAGCGACCCAATGTCTGCCGAATTTTCGGGTACATCATCCGTTATGCCGGATGGCGCGAGTGACGGGGCTCGAACCCGCGACCTCCGGCGTGACAGGCCGGCGCTCTAACCAACTGAGCTACACCCGCGTGTTACGCGGTCGGAGCAGATCGTTCGCCGACCCGGCGATGCGACATACTCCCGCATGTTCCGATGCGCTTATCCCATGTCCGGTGAGGGAAATGGCGCGAGTGACGGGGCTCGAACCCGCGACCTCCGGCGTGACAGGCCGGCGCTCTAACCAACTGAGCTACACCCGCTGAAAGCGTTGAGGCGCGCCAACTAGGCGAGGCGCCGGGGGGTGTCAACGGCCTATTCTGCCTCGTCGTCGGTTCGCCGCCGTCGCGCGCGCTCCTGCTGCACCAGCGTGCCGTGTTCGAACAGGAAACCGGCGATGTCGGGCTTGCCCGCCGCGCCGAGCACGGTCTGGATGATGATGAGCAGCGGCACCGCCAGCAGCGCGCCCGACGTCCCCCATACCCAGCCCCAGAAGCTGATCGAGACGAGGATCATCAGCGGGCTGATCGTCAGCCGGTGGCCGACGACCAGCGGCGTGATCGCATTGGCCTCCACGAGGTGACAGCCGATCATGACCGCGGGCGGCAGCAGCGCCAGCCAGATGTCGGTGAAGGTCATCATCCCGCCGATCGCCAGCAGGAAGGCGGCGATGATCGGCCCGAAATAGGGGATGTAGTTGAACAGCGCGACGATCCCGCCCCACATCAACGGCGAAGGCATGCCGATGAAATAGAGCGCGCCCGCTACGATGCCGCCGAGCGTCAGGTTGATGAGCGTGATCGTGCCGAGATACGCCGAGACGTCGTCGACGACGTCCTGGATCACCCGCGCGGTCGCCATCGCCCCGTCGAAGCTGGTGCGGCCGGTGATCGTCTTCTTGCGCATGCCCGTCCAGCTCGACAGGAAGAAGAAGACGATGAGGATGCCGAAGAAGAACTGGACGATGACCGTCGGCGCCGAGGTGGCGGCGAGTTCGAGGATCGAGCTGGGCGGCGCGACCGCGGCGGTCTGCGGCTGGCGGACGGGGGTCGAGGCGATCTGCCGGAACATCTTGTTCACCGACTTTTCCAGCGTCGAATAGAGGTCGAGCAAGGGCGACAGATTGTGCTGGATGCGGCTGATCCGGCTGGGGAGCAGCTGGAAGAAATCGGTGGCGGGGACGACGATCGCGGCGATGACAACGTTGGCGATGATGAGGAAGACGAGGACGCAGAACAGCGCCGCGATCGCCGACGGGATGCGCCGCCGCTCCAGCCATTCGAGGATCGGCACCAGCGCGATGGCGATGACCAGCGCGATGGTCAGCGGCAGGAAGAATTCCGCCCCCGATTTCAACGCGAAGGGCGTGCCGAGCGCGAGGCCCAGGCCCGCGATCAGGGTCAGCGCGGCGAGCAGCCGGTCGCGGCGCTGTGCGATCCGCCCGATCTCCGATCGGGTGCCCGGCAGCAGAGGCGCACCGAGCGCGACCTGCTCCTCGGGCGTGATCGGAACGGTGGGGGGAACGGGATCGGGATCGTCGGCCATCACCGTGCTCTAGCGCATTTTCGGGCGCCGCCATCCTGCTTCTTGCGGTGTCGCGGTCGGAAGGCTCGCCACCCCCTCCCAGCCCGGCGGAGGCGAGATTTCTGCGAAAGTCCGCATCCCTGCCAGTGCTCCCGCGCAGGCGGGAGCCCAGAGCCAAGCAAAACAACAGCTTATGGGGATCGGGACTCCTGGGCTCCCGCCTGCGCGGGAGCACGGATAAGGCTTCGCAGGGGCCTCGCGGAGGCCGAGGTCCAGTCGGGGAACGGCCGCGGAAAAAGCATTGTCGCTTTCCCAACTGGCCCCGGCCTTCGCCGGGGTGGAAGAGGGGAAGAACGGGGTCAGTCGGCGAACAGCGCCTTGAGGTCGCGCTTCAGGATCTTGCCGTTGGCGTTGCGCGGCAGCGGTTCGGGGAGGAAGCGGATCGCGACGGGCACCTTGAAACCGGCGAGCCGCTCGCGCACGAACGCCTGCAATTCGGCCTCGCTCGCCTCGCAGCCGGGGCAGAGGTGGACGATGGCCGCGGGCTCTTCACCGAGCGTGCGGTGGGGAATGCCGACCAGCGCCGCGTCGGTGACCGCGGGGTGCGCGTAGAGGACGTTCTCGACCTCGATCGAATAGATGTTCTCGCCGCCGCGGATGACGATGTCCTTGGCGCGGTCGGCGATGAACAGGAAGCCTTCCGCATCGATGCGTGCGAGGTCGCCGGTGCGCACCCATCCGTCGACGAAGGTCGCCGCGGTCGCCTCCGGCTTGTTCCAATAGCCCTTCACGATCATCGGCCCGCGTGCCCACAGCTCGCCGATCGTGCCGGGCGGCAGCACGGTGACGCCGTCGCGGCCCCGCACCTCGATATCGGCCGCCGCCACCGGCGCACCAGCGCTGTCCGGGCGGTTGAGGTAATCCTCGCCGCCATGCTGGGTGACCGTCGCGGTCGTCTCGGTCATCCCCCAGCCGTTGCCGGGGAGCGCGCCGAACTCCTCATGGATGCGTCGCACCAGTTCGGGCGCCGACGGCGCGCCGCCGTAGGCGATGGTGTCGAGCGAGGAGAGATCGTACTGCGCGCGATCGGGATGTTCGAGCAGCTGCCAGGCGATCGTCGGCACGCCGCCGGTCATGTTGACCCGCTCGCGCTCGATGATCTGCAGCGCCTGCGTCGCGTCCCATTTGCGCATGAAGACCATTGTCGATCCGCTCGCGATCGATCCCATCATCCCCGCCGAACAGGCGGTGACGTGGAACATCGGGATGACGGTGAGCGACACGCGCGGCGTCGGATCGGGCGGCGTCTCCCCACGGCGAAGATAGCTGCGCGCCGCGGTGAAGCCGCTCGACAGGATGTTGCTCATGAAGTTGCGGTGCGTGCCGAGCGCGCCCTTGGGCGCGCCGGTGGTGCCGCTGGTGTAAAAGATAGTCGCATCGTCGTCGGGCGCCAGCGTCGCCGGGGGCAATGCCGCATCGGGGAGGTCGGCCCAGCCGTGCGGCGTGCCGATCGCATCCTCCAGCCGTTCGGTGCCCTCGCCCAGCGGCGCGGCGGCGCGCGCGACGATCACCCGCTCCAGCGCGGGCAACGCCGGATAGAGCGATTCGAGCCGGGCATGGCGCTCGCCATCGACGATCAGCACCTTGGCGCCCGAGTCGCGCAGGCCGTAGTCGAGTTCGGCGCCCGTCCACCAGGCGTTGAGCGGCACCATGATCGCACCGATCGCCACGCCCGCGAAAAAGGCGACGGGCCATTCGGGCAGGTTGCGCATCGCCAGCGCCACGCGGTCGCCCGGCCCCACGCCGAGCGCGACGAGATGCGCGGCCAGCGCCGCTGCGGCGCGATAATGCGCATCGTAGCTGACGCGTTCGTCCTCATGGATCACGAACAGGCGATCGCCGTACGCGCGGCTCGCCTCGAGCAGGAAACGCATCGTCGGCGGCGCGTTCTTCCACACGCGCGTCGACACGCCCTGGATCACCGCCTGATCCAGTTCGAACTTCGCGCCGGGCGCGGTCAACAGCGCGCTCGCCTGCGTCAGCGACATCGCCGGCCATGCCGGCGGAAGGGCCACGATGGGATCGCTCGCCAAGTCTGCTTCCTCTCTCAGGATCGTCGTTGCGGGTTGTCATTCCCGTGTTTCGATGAAAGGTTATAGTTGATTCCGCCGCCGCTCAAGGCAATAGGACGATCATATTAGAAATCGGGGTATGGCAGAGGATGAGCGAGCGCGACATGGCGAGCAAGGGGTTCGACGCCGGGCGGCTGGCGGGAATCGATGCCTTCCTGAAGGCGCGCTACCTCGACACCGGGCTGCTGCCCAATGCGCAACTGCTGATCGCGCGCGACGGCGAGATCGTCCATTTTTCACATCAGGGTGCCGCCCGCGACGGCGGCGGATCGGTCGATGAAGGATCACTGTTCCGCATCGCATCGATGACCAAGCCGATCACCTCGATCGCGTTCATGATGCTGGTCGAGGAGGGCAAGGTCGCGGTGGATACGCCGGTCCATCACGTCCTCCCGGAGTTCAAGGGGCTCGGCGTCTACAATGGCGGCGGCGCGGGCGTGCCGTTCGTCACCCGGCCGACGACCGAGCCGATGCGGATGCTCGACCTGCTGCGGCATACGTCGGGGCTGACCTATGGCTTCCAGAACCGCTCCAACATCGACGCCGCCTATCGCGAATCGAAGATGGAGGCATGGCACGGCAACCTCGACCTCGATGGCTTCGTCGCCGCGCTGGGCAAGCTGCCGCTGGAATTCTCGCCGGGCGAAGGCTGGAACTATTCGGTGTCCACCGACGTGCTCGGCGCGGTCGTCGAGCGGGTGTCGGGGCAGACGCTCGACGTGTTTTTCCGCGACCGGATCTTTGCGCCCCTCGGCATGGACGACACCTTCTTCGAGGTGCCCGGGGACAAGATCGACCGGCTGACCGATTGCTATGCGCTCGCCGAGGGCAAGGGTCGCGTGATGTACGATCGCGGCGAGGCGAGCGCGTGGAGCAAGCGACCCAAGCTGCTGTCGGGCGGCGGCGGGCTGGTGTCGAGCGCGCTCGACTATCATCGCTTCTGCCGGATGTGCGAGAATGGCGGCAGCCTCGACGGCGTGCGCATCGTCGGGCGCAAGACGATCGACCTGATGACGATGAACCATCTGCCCGGCGGCAAGGACCTCGCCAGCCTGTCGCAGTCGCTGTTCAGCGAGACGCAGAATGCCGGCACCGGCTTCGGGCTGGGCTTCGCGGTGACGCAGGACGTCGCGCGGACGATGATTCCGGGGTCGAAGGGCGAATATTACTGGGGCGGCATGTTCTCGACCGCCTTCTTCATCGACCCCGTCGAGCGGCTGCACATGGTGTTCATGACGCAGCTCAGCCCGTCCGGGCTCTACCCGATCCGCCGCGAGCTGAAGACGATGATCTACGCCGCGCTCAATTGACGACGATTTTAGAAGGACCTTGCCATGACCTCCCCCATCCGCACCGAACGCCATGACGACGTGCTCGTCATCATCTCCGACAATCCTCCGGTCAACGCGCTGGGTGCCGCGGTGCGGCAGGGGCTGGAGGCGGCGATCAAGGAAGGCGTCGCCGATGCCTCGATCGAAGCGATGGTGATCCGCTGCGACGGCCGCACCTTCTTCGCCGGCGCCGACATCACCGAATTCGGCAAGGCCATGGTCGAGCCCGGCCTGCCGACCGTGGTCGACATGATCGAGGCATCGACCAAGCCCGTCGTCGCGGCGATCCACGGCACCGCGCTGGGCGGCGGGTGCGAGGTGGCGCTGGGCTGTCACTACCGCGTCGCGGTGCCGTCGGCGAAGCTCGGCACGCCCGAGGTGAAGCTCGGCTTGCTGCCCGGCGCGGGCGGCACGCAGCGGCTGCCGCGCATCGCCGGCGTGAAGCTGGCGCTGGAATTGACCGCCAAGGGCGATCCCATCTCGGCGAAAAATGCGCTCGATGCCGGGCTGATCGACCGAATCGTCGGCGAGGACAGCCTCGAAGCGGACGCGATCGCCTTCGCGCGCGAGATCAAGGCGAAGAGCCCGATCCCGCGCGCGTCGGAGCGCGAGGCGAAGGCCGATCCCGAGGCGGTCGCCGCCTTCCAGAAAGAGAACGCCCGTCGCTTCCGCGGCTTCGACGCGCCCGCCGCCAACATCGCCTGCGTCGTCAAGGCGACCGAGGTGCCGTTCGCGGAAGGCATCGCCTTTGAACGGCAGGAATTCATGAAGCTGATGATGGGCACGCAGTCCGCCGCGCAGCGCCACATCTTCTTCGCCGAACGCCAAGCCGCGAAGATCGACGACGTGCCCGCCGACACGCAGTTGCGCCCCATCAAGCGCGTCGGCGTGATCGGCGCCGGCACGATGGGCGGCGGCATCTCGATGAACTTCCTGTCCGCGGGGATTCCGGTGACGATCGTCGAGATGCAGCAGGAGGCGCTCGACCGCGGTTCGGCCACGATCCGCAAGAATTACGAGGCGACCGCCGCGAAGGGCCGGATGAAACCCGAACAGGTCGAGGCGGCGATGGGCGCCCTCACCCCGACGCTCGACTTCGACGCGCTGGCCGAATGCGACCTCATCATCGAGGCGGTGTACGAGAATATGGAGGTGAAGAAGGAGATCTTCACGCGATTGGATGGCATCGCCAAGCCGGGCGCGATCCTCGCGTCGAACACGTCCTACCTCGACATCGACGAGATCGCCGCGGTGACCGGTCGGCCGCAGGACGTGGTCGGCATGCACTTCTTCTCGCCCGCCAACGTCATGAAGCTGCTCGAGGTGGTGCGCGGGGCGAAGACCGCGCCCGACGTGCTGGCGACGGTCATGGCGCTCGCCAAGAAGATCAGGAAGGTCGCGGTGGTCGCGGGCGTCACCTATGGCTTCATCGGCAACCGCATGCTGATGCCGCGGCAGGTCGAGGCGAACAAACTGCTGCTCGAAGGCGCGACGCCCGAGCAGATCGACCGCGTCCATGTCGCGTTCGGCATGCCGATGGGGCCGTTCCAGATGGCCGACCTCGCCGGCGTCGACATCGGCTGGCATCGCGATCCCAACCGCATCGAGAACGTCCGCGACGCGCTCGCCGCCGAAGGGCGCTGGGGGCAGAAGAAGCAGGCGGGCTTCTACGATTACGACGAGAAGCGGAACCCGACCCCCTCGCCGCGGGTGGCGGAGATCATCGACGAATGGCGCGCCAAGACCAACACGCCGCAGCATGACGTTACCGACGAGGAGATCGTCGAGCGGACGCTGTACACGATGGTCAACGAAGGCGCGTTGATCCTGGAGGAAGGAATGGCGCAGCGAGCGTCGGACGTCGATGTGGTGTGGATCTACGGCTATGGCTGGCCAGTCTATCGCGGTGGGCCGATGTTCTGGGCGAAATCCGAGGGTTACGACAAGGTCGTGGCAGGGCTTGAGAAGCATGGCTTCGATGTCGCCAAGAGCCTGAAGTCGGGCAGCATCAAATAAGCACAATCACCGTCATGCCAGCGCAGGCTGGCATCTCCCGGTTCGGGCCGCGTCGCGTGCCAAGCGGGAGACCCCAGCATCCGCTGGGGTGACGGACTGGGAGTTAGACTATGACCGACCTCGACACCTTTCGTTCCGACACCCGCGCCTGGCTGGCGGAAAACTGCCCGCCCGCAATGCGCGAGCCGGTACGATCCGACGCCGACGTTTGCTGGGGCGGGCGCAACTTCCAGCCGTCGTCGCCGGCGCAGAAGGATTGGCTCGACCGGATGGCCGCGCGTGGCTGGACGGTGCCGGACTGGCCCACGGCATATGGCGGCGGCGGGCTGTCGCCGGCGGAGACCAAGATCCTGCGCGAGGAGATGGCGGCGATCCGCGCGCGCAATCCGCTCAACAGCTTCGGGATCTCGATGCTCGGGCCGGCGCTATTGAAGTACGGCACCGAGGAACAGAAGCTGGAGCATCTGCCCAAGATCGCGCGCGGCGAGATCCGCTGGTGCCAGGGCTATTCCGAACCCAATGCCGGCTCCGACCTCGCCGGCCTCGCGGCGAGCGCCGAGGATGCGGGCGACCATTATATCGTCAACGGGCAGAAGGTATGGACCAGTTACGCCGACAAGGCCGACTGGATCTTCTGCCTCGTCCGCACCAGCAAGGCGTCGAAGCAGGGCGGGATCAGCTTCGTGCTGTTCGACATGGCGTCGCCCGGCGTCTCGACCAAGCCGATCCTGCTCATCAGCGGTTATTCGCCGTTCTGCGAGACCTTCATGGACGACGTGAAGGTGCCCAAGGCGAACCGCATCCACGACGAGAACAAGGGCTGGGACGTCGCCAAATATCTGCTTGGGCACGAGCGCGAGATGATTAGCGGCATGGGCCTCGCCAGCGGCGGGCGCAATCCGCTGATCGAAGGCGCGATCGCGACGATCGGGCTGGATCACGACGGACGGCTGGCGGACCCGGTGCTGCGCACGCAGATCGCGCTGTTCGAGGTGCGGGCGAAGGCATTCGCGGCGATGAGCGAGCGGTTCATCGACGAGCTGAAGGCGGGGCGCGCGCATCCGGCGCAACCGAGCATGATGAAGTATGTCGGGACCGAACTGAACAAGGACCGCCACGAGCTGATGATGGCGGCGGGTGGTTCGGACGCGCTCGAATGGGAGAGCGACCGCTCGCACACCGGCGCAGCGCCGCGCGCGTGGCTGCGGACCAAGGCGAATTCGATCGAGGGCGGGACCAGCGAGATCCAGCTCAACATCATCGCCAAGCGGATCCTGGAACTGCCGGGAGCCTAGACACACACGCTCCGTCACCCCGGACTTGTTCCGGGGTCCACTCTTCCACCGGCGCTTCCGCATGAGGCACGGTGGACCCCGGAACAAGTCCGGGGTGACGCAGGAATTGATCGATGCCCCTCTACCTCAACGACGAACAGGCGATGCTTCGCGACACGGCGAAGGACTTCATCGCCGAACATGCGCCGGTCGGCCATATGCGCGCGTTACGCGACGCGAACGACGCCACCGGCTTCAGCCGCGACCTGTGGAAGCAGTTCGCCGAAATGGGCCTCAACGGCGTGCTGATCCCCGAGGATCAGGGCGGCCTCGGCCTCGGCCATGTCGAGGCGGGCGTGGTGCTGGAGGAGATCGGGCGCAACCTGTCCCCGTCCCCCTTCCTCGCCACCGCGGTCGCGGCGGTCGAGGCGCTGAAGGGTTCGGGCCAGGCGGAACGCTGGTTTCCCGGCATCGTCGCGGGCGAGACGGTCGCGGCGCTGGCGATCGACGAGGGCGCCAAGCATCGCGATTCGATCGGCCTCAAGGCGGAGCGGTCGGGCAACGGCTTTCGCCTGACCGGCGCCAAAAGGTTCGTCACGCACGGTCATGTCGCCGACCTGCTGATCGTCGGCGCGCGCACCGCCGGATCGCCCGACGATGCCGAAGGCGTGACCTTGTTCGCGGTATCGAAGAACGCCGCCAATCTGACGGCCACGCCCGAGCGGCTGGCGGACTCCAGCCTCGCCGCACGGATCGACTTCGAGGGGGTCGAGATCGATGCCGATGCGGTGATCGGCGAGGTCGATGCGGGGCGCGATCCGCTCGGCCGGCTGCTGCGTGCGGGCCGCACGGGCGCGGCGGCGGAGCTGCTCGGCGTCGGTGGCGGCGCGATGGACATGACCGTCGGCTACCTCAAGGAGCGCAAGCAGTTCGGCGTCGCGATCGGCAGC
Source organism: Sphingomonas liriopis (assembly GCF_024211255.1). GTDB lineage: Bacteria > Pseudomonadota > Alphaproteobacteria > Sphingomonadales > Sphingomonadaceae > Sphingomonas > Sphingomonas liriopis. The sequence goes on from NZ_JAMLDY010000001.1 coordinate 127,844, forward strand.
TTCCAGGCGCTGCAACATCGCGCAGCGCATCTCTACAGCGAGATGGAGGTGGCACGCGCCGCGGTGCTCAAGGCGCAGCAATTGCTCGACGCCGGCGCGGACGCCGATGAGGCGGTGTCGATCGCCAAGGCGATGACCGGCATGGCGACGACATTGTCGGTGCAGGAGGGCGTGCAGATGCACGGCGGCATCGGCATGACCGACGAGTACGACATCGGCTTCTACATGAAGCGCGCCCGCGTGCTCGCCGAGATGTTCGGCGACATCGGCTTCCATGCCGACCGGCTGGCGAAGGCTGCGGGTTATTGATGGGCGAGTATCGCGAACGCACGCCTGAAGAGCTGGCGGCCGGGCTGGTCACGCTGCTCGACGTCGAGGAGATCGACACCGACCTGTACCGCGGGCCGCGCCAGCCGGGTGGGCGCGGCCGGGTGTTCGGCGGACAGGTGATCGCACAGGCGCTGCAGGCGGCGCAGCGCTCGGTCGAGGGCAAGGCCGCGCATTCGCTCCACGCCTATTTCATGCGGCCGGGGGACGAGAATTTCCCGATCCTGTATCAGGTGACGCGCGACTTCGAGGGCAAGAGCTTCGCCACGCGGCGCGTGGTGGCGTTGCAGAAGGGGCAGCCCATCCTCAATCTCGCCGCGTCGTTCCAGACGCCCGAGGACGGGCTGCACCATCAGGATGCGATGCCCGACGTACCGGGGCCGGAGACGCTGAAGTCGGAGCGCGAGCTGCGCCTCGCCATCGCGCATCAGGTGCCCGAGCGGTTCCGCGACTTCTTCACCCGCCGCCAGAATGCGATCGAGATGCGACCGCTCTACCCGCGCAGCTGGTTCGCGCCGGAGAAGCGCGCGCCGAGCAACGCCGCCTGGTTCCGCACCGCGGCGGGGATCGGCGACGATCCGGCGGTGCATCGCGCGGTGCTGGCCTATGCGTCGGACATGGCGCTGCTCGCGACGTCGATGATGCCGCATGGCGTCAACTGGCTGATGCCAGAGATGCAGACCGCGAGCCTCGACCATGCTTTGTGGATCCACGAGCCGTTCCGCGCCGACGACTGGCTGCTCTACACGACCGACAGTCCGTGGGCGGGGCATGCGCGCGGTATGAACCGCGGGAGCATCTTCACGCAGGACGGCCGGCTGGTCGCCAGCGTCGCGCAGGAAGGGCTGATCCGGCGGCGGGCGCCGAAAGCCTGACGCTCAATCGGGCGCGTCGATCTCTGGGGTGACCGACGGCGTGCCGGGCTTGCGGATGACGTAGCGGACGCGATCGACGCAACCGGTATAGCCGGTGTCGGAGGACGGCAGGGTCGCGTTGCGGATCATCGCCATGGCGGCATCCCCGAACTCCGCCGATGGCTCCGCCTGCAGCACGCGGACGTTGCCGGTCTGGCCCCAGGGGGCGACGTCATAGGCGATCATCGCCCAGCCTTCGATGCTGCGCCGTTGATAGGTGGTGGGGTAGACCAGCACCGGCGCGCGGTTCCAGCCGTGATGCTGCGGACACGTCGCCCTGGCGGGGCGCACCGCATCCTCTTCGGGCGGGACCGGCGCGGGCAGGATCGCGGGCCCCTTGAAATAGGGATAGAGGCAGCCGACCCGCGCGCCGCGTTCGAAGCGCGAGCGCGCCACCGCGTCGCGGGCACCGAGGTCGAGGGACGCAGCACCGCTGCCCGCGACGGTGCGGACGTTCCTGGGTTTGCCCGCCGCATCGAGGTCGTAGCCGGTCATGCTCCACGTCCGGTAGCCCGGCTGATCGGGCATCGCCTTGAACGCCGGGAAGGCGCGGAGCAGCACGTCGGGCGCGGGGTCGGTGCAGGTGCTGCCCGGCGGGCGGAGGCGATCCCATATCGCCCTGACCGGCGCGCGGCTGGGGAAGACCGAATAGGCCATCACGTCGTCGATCGGGGCGGCGGCGATCGGCGTCAGGTCGGCGGTGAACGTCGCGGTGCAGCGGTCGCGGGCGATGCCCGGCGCGAACCGGCTGGCGGCGAGCGCGGGGAGGACGTCCTCCGCATCGGGGACGTAGACGTATTCGCCCGTTCCTCGCCGCGCGATCGACAGCGGGCGGCCGTCGCGATCGATGCGGAAGTCGACCGTCAGCGTGCGGCGCGGGGTCGTTCCGCTCCAGCCGAGGAAGCGCTGCGGATCGGGTGCGCGGACCAGCGGCTGCGCGGTGACGTCGCTTCCCGCGGCGCCGGCGCACAGGACCGGACTCATCAGCCAGCGACCGAGCTGCTGCTGCGGTGGCGATGCCGGAACGGCGCTGGCATGCGGTCCCGGGGTGCGACGGAACAGCTCGACCGGGGGCGGCACGGTCTGGGCGACGGCGGCGCCGGCAAGCAGGCTGGCGATAAGGATCAGGCTCATGACCGCATTCTGACCGGTGCTTGTGACGCCTGCAAGTCGGTCAGACCGCGGTCTTGCCGTATTCCTGCCGCGTCACCGGATGACTCGACGACAGGCCACCGTCGACCGCGAGCGCCTGGCCGTTGACGTAGCTGGCGTCGTCGGAGGCGAGGAACAGCGCGACCCTCGCCAGCTCCTCGGGCTGCGCGCCGCGCCGCAGGGGGTTGAGGCGGCCGACGCGGTCCATCTTGTTGGCATCGCGGGCGTAGTCGAAGACGGGCTTGGTCATGCCCGTCTCCGTCAGGCCGGGGCAGAGCGCATTGACGCGGACGTTGCTGCCCGACAGCTGCTGTGCGGCGACTGCGGCGAGGTTGATGACGCCGGCCTTCGACGCCGAATAGGCGGGCGAGCCGGCGCCCGAGCGGATGCCGGCGACGCTGGCGGTGAGGACGATCGCGCCGCCGCCTCGTTCGGCAATGTGGGGGGCGGCGTGCTTGATCGCGAGGAACGGGCCGATCAAATTGACGCGCAGCACGTCGGTGATGAGCGCGACGTCGGTGTCGAAGATGTTGGCCATGCCGCCCGAGATGCCGGCGTTGGCGAACATGACGTCGAGCCCGCCGAACGCGTCGCAGGCGAGCGCGACGGCGCGGACGACGTCGTCCTCGTTGCCGGCGTCGATGCGGATCGCCTGCGCGGTGCCGCCCGCCGCCACGATCGCCGCGGCGGTGGCGTCGGCGCCGTCGGTGCGGTCGGCGGCGACGACGCTGCCCCCTTCGGCGGCGAAGAGGAGCGCGGCGGCGCGGCCGATGCCGCTGCCCGCGCCGGTGACGACGATCGATCTGCCGGTGAAGCGCGCCATCAGATCGTCACCCCGCCGTCGACGACCATCGCCTGCCCGGTCATGTAGCGGCCGGCGTCGGATGCGAGATAGACGACCGCGCCGGCGATATCGATCGGGTCACCGAGGCGCCGCAGCGGCGTGTGGCGGCTGGAGCGCGTCTCCGCCTCCGGCGTGTCCCAGAGCGCGCGGGCGAAGTCGGTCTTGATGAGGCCCGGCGCGATGCAGTTCACGCGGACGTTGTCGGGGCCGTATTCGACCGCATAATTGCGGGCGAGCTGGAAGTCGGCGGCCTTGGAGACGTTGTAGGCGCCGATCACCTCCGACCCGCGCAAGCCGCCGATCGAGGAGACGATGACGATCGACCCGTTCTTGCGGGCGCGCATCTCGGGCACGACCATCTGGATCAGCCAGTGGTTGGAGAGGATGTTGTTGTCGAGGATCTTGCGGAACTGGTCGTCGGCGATCCCCTCCATCGGGCCGTAATAGGGGTTGGAGGCGGCGTTGCAGACGAGGACGTCGATCCGGCCGAGCTGGCGGCGGGTCTCGTCGACGAGGTGCTGGAGCGCCTCCTTGGACGAGATGCTGGCGGCAATGGCGATCGCCCTGCCCTCGCCAAATTCGGCGTCGATCGCCGCGGCGACGGTGTCGCAGGCGTCCTGCTTGCGGCTGCTGATGACGACGCGGGCGCCGGCACGGGCGAGTTCGATGGCGCTGGCCTTGCCGATGCCGCGGCTGGAGCCGGTGACGATGGCGACCTTTCCGGTCAGATCAAAGAGCGACATGGGTCTCCTAAAGTCTCAAAAGTCACGCCCGAAAGGGGTCGGGTATGCTGATACGACGTGTAAGCTATTGCTCTTAAGCACCCGCCTGCTCTGCAAAATGCCAGCTGGCGGCGGCGAGGCGGTGGACCTGGGCGGCGGAGCGTTCGGCCTGCGCGCTCGAGGCGGTGCCGTCGACGATCCGCTTCTTGATGCCCTGGACGATGCCGGTCAGGCGGAAGAGGTTGTAGGCGAAATACCAGTTGAGGTCGGGGACGCCGTCGCGGTTGGTGCGCGCGCAATAGCGCGCCGTCATCTCCTCGATCGTCGGGATGCCGGTGGCGGGGCCGGTCTGCCCCTTCACGCCCGATCGGCCCTCCGGGTCGGTGACCCAGCTCATCAGGAAATAGGAGAAATCGGCAAGCGGATCGCCGAGCGTCGACAGCTCCCAGTCGAGTACCGCGATGACGCGCGGCTCCGTCGCATGGAAGATCATGTTGTCGATGCGATAGTCGCCGTGGACGATGGAGGTGCGCGTCTGTTCGGGGACGGTGCGGGGGAGGAAGTCGATCAGTTTCTCGACTTCGGGCATGTGTTCGGTTTCGCTGGCGCGATATTGCTTGGTCCAGCGTTCGACCTGGCGCGCGAAGTAATTGCCGGGCTTGCCGTAATCGCCCAGCCCTGCGGCGACGTGGTCGGTGTTGTGGAGGTCGGCGAGCGTGTCGACCATCGCATTGTAGAGGCCCGTCCGTTCGGCCGGCGCGTAATCGGGCAGCGTTCCGTCCCACAGGTTGCGGCCGTCGGCGAGGCCCATGACGTAGAACATCGATCCGATGACATGATCGTCGGTGCACAGGCCATAGGGTTTCGCGACCGGGAAGCCGGTCGGGTACAGGCCCGCGATCAGGCGGTATTCGCGATCGACCGCGTGCGCGGAGGGGAGCAGCGGGCCGAACGGCTTGCGGCGCAGGACGTAGGCGCCCGACGGGCTGTCGATGCGGTAGGTCGGGTTGGACTGGCCGCCGGCGAACTTGGCGTAGGTCAGCGGGGGGGTGAAGCCGGCGACGTTGGCCTGCATCCATTGGGTAAGGTTGGCCTCGTCGAGGCGGTCCTTGTCGGTAACGGGGATGGTGTCGGTCATGCTGTCGCCGGTGCTGATGGAGGGATGCGGGCCGCCCAACCACCTCCGTCACCCCGGACTTGTTCCGGGGTCCACTCCGCGGCGAGGCGCGGGGCTGGAGGGGTGAGCGCGACGCTCGCGGCCCGGTGGACCCCGGAACGAGTCCGGGGTGACGGGGGGTATGGGGTCAGCATCGGGAGACTCATCCGAAGGTAATCACGCTGCGGGTGGCGTCGCCTTTGCGTAATTCGTCGAAGGCGTGGTTGATTCGTTCGAGCGGCATGCGCTCCGCGATGACCGCGTTGAGGTCCAATGCCCCGCGCATGTAAAAATCCACCAGTCGCGGGATGTCCACCGGGAAGCGGTTGCTGCCCATCAATCCGCCCTGCAGCTTCTTGCCCGACAGGAGGTCGATCGCGGACAGACCGACCCGCTCGCTCGGCGGCAGCATGCCGAGGATCGTCGCGGTGCCACCGCGGCGCAGGACCTTGACCGCGGTGGCGGCGCTCTGCGGGCGGCCGACCGCCTCGATCGCGTGGTGGACGCCGCCCTTGGTGATCTCGACGACCTCGTCGGCCGCAGTCGGCGACAAGGCGTCGATGCTGTGCGTGGCGCCCAGCTTCTCTGCCAGCGCGCGCTTTTCGGGAACGGGGTCGAGCGCGATGATCTTGCCGGCGCCGGCGATCCTGGCGGCATTGACCGCAGCGAGACCGATGCCGCCGCAGCCGACGACGCAGACCGTCTCGCCCGGCGTCACGTCGGTGGTGTTGAACACCGCGCCCGCGCCGGTCGTCACCGCGCAGCCGATCAGTGCGGCGCGGTCCATCGGCATGTCGCGATCGATCGCGACGCAGGCATGTTCGTGGACCAGCATCATCTCGGCATAGGCCGACAGGTTGAGCATCTGCGCGACCGGCTGGTCGCCGAGCGTCAGGCGCGGGGGCGCGCCCTTGGGGCGGCGGACGCCGGCGTCGATGCAGAGGAACATCCGGCCGGTGACGCAGAATTCGCATTGGCCGCAAAAGGCCGACAGGCAGGTGACGACATGGTCGCCGACCTTGACGGTGCGCACCTCGCTGCCGACCGCCTCGACCACGCCGGCGGCTTCGTGGCCGGGGATGGTGGGGAGCGCGTGCGGGTAGATGCCGTCGACGAAATGGAGGTCGGATCGGCAGACGCCGACCGCGACGGTGCGAATGAGGACCTCGTGCGGGGCGGGGTTCGAGACGGTGACGTCTTCGATGGTGAGCGGCTGTTTCGGTTCGAAGAGGACGGCGGCTTTCATGGAATGGTCCTGTGAAGGTCGAGGGAGTGATCGTCCTCACCCTTCCCACCGCCTAAGGCGGCGGGCGTCTCTCCCTCTCCCATCGGGAGAGGGAGAGACGCCGAAGGCGGCGAAGGGTGAGGGCAGCAGGCTCAGCGCGTCGGGCGTTCCGCAGCGTACTCCCCGTATTTACCGAACTCCGCCCGGGCGATCGCGCGGTTGTGGACCTCGTCGGGGCCGTCGGCGAAGCGCAGCGTGCGCAGCGCGGCCCAGGCATGGGCGAGGTTGAAGTCCTGGCTGACACCGCCGCCGCCGTGCGCCTGGATCGCGTCGTCGAGGATCTGCAGCGCCATCGTCGGCGCGGCGACCTTGACCATCGCGATCTCGAGCTGCGCCGATTTGTTGCCGGCCTTGTCCATCATGTCCGCCGCCTTGAGGCAGAGGAGACGCGTCATTTCGATGTCGATCCGGGCCTTTGCGATGCGTTGTTCCCACACCGAATGATCGGCGATCCGCTTGCCGAAGGCGACGCGCGACAGGAGGCGCTTGGCCATCGCCTCGATCCCCGTTTCCGCCACGCCGATCGTGCGCATGCAATGGTGGATGCGCCCCGGCCCGAGACGCCCCTGCGCGATCTCGAAGCCGCGGCCTTCGCCGAGCAGCACGTTTGCGACCGGCACGCGCACGTCCTTCATCACCACCTCGCCATGGCCGTGCGGCGCATGGTCGTAGCCGTAGACGGTGAGCATGCGTTCGATGGTGACGCCGGGCGCGTCCATCGGCATCAGGATCATGCTTTGCTGCGCGTGGCGCTTGGCGGATGGATCGGTCTTGCCCATCACGATCGCGACCTTGCAGCGCGGATCGCCGACGCCCGAGGACCACCATTTGCGCCCGTTGATGACGTAATGGTCGCCGTCGCGGACCATCGACGTCTCGATATTGGTCGCATCGGACGAGGCGACCGCGGGTTCGGTCATCAGGAAGGCGGAGCGGATCTCACCGCGCATCAACGGCCCGAGCCAGTGCTCCTTGTGTTCGCGCGTGCCGTAGCGGTGGAACACCTCCATATTGCCGGTGTCGGGGGCGGAGCAGTTGAACACCTCCGACGCCCAGCCGATCTTGCCCATCTCCTCGGCGCACAGCGCATATTCGAGGTTGGTGAGCTGCGTGCCCTCGAATTCGAAGCTGTCGTCGACGTGGGTCTGGCCCGAATTGGGCGGCATGAAGAAATTCCACAGGCCCGCGGCCTTTGCCTTTTCCTTGCACTGTTCGATCGTCTGCAGCACCTTCCAGCGCTCGCCCTCGTGCTCCTCGCGGTCGTGATCGGGGACGCGCGGGCGGATCTCCTGGTCGATGAAGGCGCGTACGCGGTCGCGGAAATAGGTTTCGCGTTCGCTGAGGGTGAAGTCCATGAGGCTCTCTCCGACGTGTCTTTGTGCCGGGTCTAGGCCGTACCGCACATTCGGTAAAGTGGCGCCGCGCGTCGGATCGACGCTTTTTCACGCCTGATCGACGCGATGTAGAAAAAACACTGTTTCTTCGAAAGCGCGATTGATACACTCGCCCGATGGAGCAGACGGAGGCGGACGCCGGCGGCGTCGCGGGGGACGAGGAACAGGGCACGAAGCGCTTCCGGGCGAAGCGTGACGCGATCCTGTCCGCGGCGGCTGAGGCGATCAACGAACAGAGCGCGAAGGGCATGACCTTCGCCGACGTGGCACGGCGCGTCGGGCTGAACACGACCAGCGTCACCTATTATTTCAAGCGCAAGGAGGATCTGGCGGCGGCGGCGTTCGAGCATACGCTCGAGCAATTGCTGGCGATGCTGGACGAGGCGATGGCGGCGGGCGATCCGCGGGCGCGGGTGCGCCGCTATCTGGCGCTCAACATGGAACGGCTGGCGCGGGTACAGCGCGGCGAGGATCGCGCGATGGCCGTCCTGTCCGACCTGCGCGCGACGGAAGAGCCCAACCGTACCCGATTGCTGAATCGCTGGCGCGAGGTGTTCCGGCGGACGCGTGGCCTGTGGGGTCCGGCGGCGAACCGCGCCGAGACCGATCTGTTCGGCGCGCGCGCGCACGTGCTGCTGGAGAACACCTTCTGGCTGCCGGTGTGGCTGGTCCGCTACGAACCCGACCAGTACGACCGGATCGAGGCGCGGTTGATGGACGTGTTCGAGCGCGGCGTCGCCGGGCCGGACGCACGCTGGACGCCGCAGCCGATCGACCTCGACCATGCCGAGACCGAGCCGGGGCGCGCGGCGTTCCTGCTGGCGGCGACGCGGCTCATCAACGAACTGGGCTATCGCGGCGCGTCGGTACAGCGGATCGCGGCGGAGCTGAACGTCACCAAGGGCAGCTTCTACCACCATCTCGACGCCAAGGACGATCTGGTGATCGCCTGCTACCGGCGCAGCTTCGACACGATCAGCGATGCGCAGCGGCTGGCGGACGACGCCGGGGGCACGCACTGGCAGCGGCTGGCGAGCACGATCGCGACGTTGCTCGACGTGCAGTTCGCCGAGCGTGCGCCGCTGCTGCGGACGACGGCGCTGTCGGGATTGCCCGGCGTGGTACGAACCGCGATGGTCGACCGGTCGAACCGGATCGCGCGGCGCTTCGCGGGTACGATGATGGACGGGATCGCGGAAGGGTCGATCCGTGCGGTCGATGCGCTGGTCGCGGCGCAGGCGCTGATGGCGCTGCAGAATGCGGCGTTCGACATGCGCAAATGGGCGGCGACGATGCCGCGCGAGAGAGCGGTGGCGATGTATGCGTCGACGTTGCTGTTCGGATTGTTCGACGATCGGGCTTTGGGGGGGTAGCGGGTCGTTTATTGATCCGGGCGCCCCCATCCGTCACCCCAGCGAAAGCTGGGATCTTCCGCTTTGGCCGAGTCGCTCCGACCCACGCAAAGACCCCAGCTTTCGCTGGGGTGACGGATGGAGGTGTGTCGGATGTCGCGCTCGACGCCGATCGATCCAAACAGTTTTTCGCGCGGAGGCGCGGAGGACGCAGAGAAGAAGAAGGTCGATCTCACGCGAAGACGCTAACATGTTGCGCTTGGGACGACGGTCGGGCGCGTTCGCGTATCTCGGCCCACCCCCTGGCCGTTCGCCCTGAGCCTGTCGAAAGGCAGATGAGACTCATCGTACTTCCACAAGCTCAGCACGAACGGGTTTACTAAGATCGCTTTATCGGCACGGGCAAGTCGGCGACCCCACGGCGCCGCGAGCACGCCATCTTCGCGTCTTCGCGTGAGATCGACCTTCTTCTTCTCTGCGTCCTCCGCGCCTCCGCGCCTCCGCGCGAAAATCCATCTTCTTGTCCTCGCCTCCGCGCGAACCTCAATACCCGTTCAACCGCGCGAAGCGCTCGCGGTGGTACGCCGCATTGCCCCACATCGCCTCCAGCACCGCGGCGCGTTTCAGGTAGAAGCCGGCGTCGTGTTCGTCGGTCATGCCAATGCCGCCATGGAGCTGGATCATCTCGCGGCTGACGAGCTTCAGCGTGTCGCCGGCGACCGCTTTCGCAAGGCTGACCGCCTGGTCGCGGTCGGAGCGGTTGGCGTCGATCGCTTCCAGCGCGCCCTCGACCACCGAACGCATCAGTTCGAGTTCGGTCAGCATCTTCGCCATACGGTGCTGGAGCGCCTGGAAGGTGCTCAAGGGCTGGCCGAACTGGACGCGGGTCTTGAGGTAATCGTTGGTGACGCCGAACGCCTGTTCGGCGAGGCCGAGCATCTCGGCGGTGACCAATGCGGTGGCGTAATCGACGACCTTCGCGGTCAGTTCGGGACCGCCGAGGCGGATCGCGGGGGAATGCTCGAAGCGCACTTCGGCGTGGCTGCGCGCGTCGGCCATGCGGCGGGGCGAGCGGGTGACGCCTTCGTCGCCGGTCACCAGATACAGGCCGTCTTCCGCGGCGACGACGAACGCCGCGGCGCTGTCGCTCTCGGCGACGAACGCCTTGGTGCCGGTCAGGCGGCCGTCGGTAACGGTGGTCGCGATGGCGCCGCCGTGGATCGGGCCTTCGTCGACGGCGAGCGTCGCGACCACGTCGCCGGCGGCGATGCGGGGGAGCCAGTCCGCCTTGGCCTCCTCACTCTCGCCGAGCACGACCGCGCTGGCGGCGGGTCCGATCGCGCCGAGCGGCGTGGCGGCGAGATTGCGGCCGAGTTGCTCGACGACCATGCCGAGCGAGAGGTAGCCCATGCCCGATCCACCATGCGCTTCGGGCACGACGATGCCGCCCCAGCCCATCTGGCCGATCTCGCCCCACGCGGCGGCATCGTACCCCGCGGCGGGGGCGGCATCGCGCAGCCGGCGGAAGGCGGCGACGGGGGATTCGTTGTCCGCCCATTCGCGCGCCATATCGCGGAGCATCGTCTGTTCTTCGGTGAGGACGGCCATGCGGTGTTCCTGAATTTATGGCGGGAGGGTCGGCGACCGGTGTTGTGGCCGCCGCCCTCCCGCTCCTCTCCAAACGGGGATTATTGGTGGTCGAGCATGCCGAGGATGCGCTTGGCGACGATGTTGTTCTGGATCTCGGAGCTGCCGCCGTAGATCGACACCGCCTTGCCCCACAGCCAGGTGCGGGTCTGCGCGAGTTCGGCCTCGCTGAAGCCCTCGCCTTCCCAACCGAGGCCGGCCATCCCCATGATCTCGACGCCCAGTTCGGCGCGGTCCTGGATGATGCGCGCGCCGACGTTCTTCATGATCGACGTCGCGGCGGAGGGGCCGGAATTGGACTTCGCCTCCAGCGCGGCGCGGCGCAGCGTGAGCATGAAGGCGCGCGTGTCCATCTCGTGACGGATCAGACGCATGCGCAGGTCGGCGTCGGACAGGCGCCCTTCCGCGTCGGTGCCGCGATACTCCTTGGCGACCTGGCTGAGCGGCTTGCCGGCGAGCATGCGGCCCGCGGAGCCGCCGCCGCCCGACAGGCTGGAGCGTTCGTGCTGGAGCAGGCGCTTGCCGATCGTCCAGCCTTCGCCCTCGCGGCCGACGAGATTGTCCTTGGGCACTTTCACGTCGGTGAAGAAGGTCTCGCAGAACGGCGACGACCCCGAAATCAGGCGGATCGGCTTCACCTCGACGCCGGGCGAGGTCATATCGATGAGCAGGAAGCTGATACCCTCGTGCTTCTTCGTCTTGTCGGTGCGCACCAGCGCGAAGCATTTGTCGGCCCATTGGCCGCCGGACGTCCAGGTCTTCTGGCCGTTGACGAGATAATGGTCGCCCTTGTCCTCGGCGAACATCTGCAAGCTGGCGAGGTCGGAGCCTGCGCCGGGTTCGGAATAGCCCTGGCACCAGCGCACTTCGTTACGCGCGATGCGCGGGATATGCTCCTGCTTCTGGTCCTCGGTGCCATATTCGAGCAGCGTGGGGCCGAACATCATCACGCCCATGCCGCCGATCGGGTTCCACGCACCGATCCGCGCCATCTCCTCCTGCAGCACGCGCGCCTCGGCACGGGACAGGCCGCCGCCGCCATAGGCCGCAGGCCAGGTGGGGACTCCCCAGCCCTTGTCGCCCATCGCCTTCGTCCACGCCGCCTCGTCCGGAGTCGGATCGTGCGGGCCTTCGAGAGCGGAGAGGCCGCCGTCCTTGTGCGCGAGGGCCTTGGGTAAATTCGCCGCGAGCCAGTCCCGCGCCTCGCTGCGGAAGGCGGCGAGCGGATCGGTGGGGGCGTCGAGTTCGGCGGCGGTGGCCATCGGATATCTCCTCGTCCCGAATCTGAAGATCGGGTATGCTGACGCCGCCATGCCATGAAAGATCGCCGGTGCAAAGCCCCGGCATTGGCTTGGGGAACGCGATGCGGCAGAACGGCGCGGGGTTGCAAGGGGACATGCACGTGCGGTTCGAACACAGAGCGGTGCCGATGGCGCTGGCGGCGGTGCTGATCGACACGATCGGCTTCGGCATCGTCGCGCCGGTGTTTCCGGCGCTGCTGAAGAGCCTGGGCGAGACCGACATCGAACATGCGACGCGGATCGCGGGGTGGATGCTGGTCGTCTATGCCGCGGCGCAGTTCTTCGCGGGGCCGGTGCTCGGCAATCTGTCCGACCGGTTCGGGCGGCGGCCGGTGCTGATCGCATCGATGCTGAGCTTCGGCGTCGATTATGCCGTGATGGCGCTGGCGCCGAGCGTCGCGTGGCTGTTCGCCGGGCGCGCGATCGCCGGGGTGGCGGGTGCGGTCTATGGCCCGGCGGGGTCGGTGATCGCCGACGTGACGCCGCCCGAGAAGCGCGGCGGCACCTTCGCGCTGATCGGCGCGGCGTTCGGGCTGGGGTTCATCATCGGGCCGGCGCTGGGCGGGTTGTTCTCGCTGTGGGGACCGCGCGCGCCGTTCGTCGCGGCGGCGGTGCTGGCGCTGGTCAACGCGAGCGTGATGCTGGTGGCGATGCCGGAGACGCTCAGCCGTGAGAACCGCCGCCCGTTCCGGTGGCGCGACGCGCATGTCGTCGGGGCGTTCCGGCCGCTGTTCCATGCCGGCAACGCCGCGCCGCTGCTGCTCGCAGTGTTCCTGTGGCAGCTGGCGCATATGGTCTATCCGGCGACGTGGAGCTTCTGGGCAACGGCGCGGTTCGGCTGGGATGCGAAGGCGATCGGCTGGAGCCTCGCTTTCGTCGGGCTGGTGTCGACGATCGTGCAGGGCGGGCTGACCGGGCGGACGATCGCGAAGGTCGGGGAGCGGCGGGCGTTGCTGATCGGGCTGATCGCGGGCGGGCTGTCCTTCCTCGCCTTCGCCGGAGTGAGCGAGAGCTGGCAGGTCTATGTCCTGTTCTGCACCAGCGCGCTGTCGGGATTCGCGATGCCGGCGATGCAGGGGCTGCTGTCGCGGATGGTCGATGCGACGCGGCAGGGGCAGTTGCAGGGCGGATTGGGATCGATGGGCAGCGTCGCCGCGATTCTGTCACCGTTGCTGCTCACGCAGGTGCTGGCGTGGGGGATCGACCATGGCTTTCCGGGTGCGGCGTTCGTGATCGCCGGGGTGCTGGGGCTGATGGCCGCTGCCATCGTGGTGGCGCGGGTGCGGGTGGTTTCGGCCGATTAGATTTTCACGCGAAGACGCTAAGACGCGAAGAAGAAAGAAGGTTTTTGTTCGCGCGGAGACGCGGAGACGCGGAGGGGGCTTGTGGCCGCTGTGCCGCGTAAGCGGCTCTCTGATCGCCCGCGGCTGGTGAGAGAGGAAGGCGCTACGCGCCGGGCGCGACACCTCCGCGTCTCCGCGCCTCCGCGTGAATCATCTTCTTCTCTTCGCGTCTTTGCGCCTTCGCGTGAACACTCTCTGCCCAAATTTCGAAGATTGCGTATGGCGCTCGCCCGCCGCTTCACCTAGCCTGACGCGATGCAGACCGCCGCCGACATGCTCGCGTCCGACTTCGCGACGCTCCCCGACCTGATCGCCGTCCATGCCCGTGAGCGGGGGGAGCGGATCGCGCTTGCCGATGGCGGGGGGACGCTCGACTATGCCGGGCTCGACCGGCTGATGGATCGGGTAGCGGCGGCGTTGCAGCGTGATGGCGTGGCGCAGGGACAGGCGGTCGCGGTCGTCGCGCAGGCGAGCGTTGGCTATGCCGCAGTATTCCTGGGGGCGTTGCGCGCGGGATGCGTGGCGACGCCGCTATCGCCGTCCGCGACGCCGGCGGCGATCGCCGCGATGATCGGGGATTGCGGGGCGCCGATCGTGTTCCTGGACGAGGCCAATGCCGCGGTGCTGGCAGAGCAGGCGTTCGCGGCGCGGCGGGTGGTGTTCGGTGCGGGGTTCGAGGACTGGCTGGCGCCGGCGGGTGCGATCCCCTCCCCCGTCGCGATCGCGCCCGGCGATCCATTCAACATCATCTATTCGTCGGGCACGACGGGCAGTCCCAAGGGCATCGTGCAGAGCCATGCGATGCGCTGGGCGCATATCGCGAGCAACGCCGCGGCGGGGTTCGGCGACGCGGTGACGATGATCGCGACGCCGCTCTATTCCAACACCACGCTGGTCAGCTTCCTGCCGACGCTCGGCTGGGGCGGCACCGCGGTGCTGATGGGCAAGTTCGACGCGCGCACCTATCTCACCCTCGCCGAGCGGCATCGCGCGACGCATACGATGCTGGTGCCGGTGCAGTATCAGCGGATCATGGCGCTGCCCGAGTTCGACCGCTTCGATCTCGCCAGCTTCCGCTTCAAGACGAGCACCAGCGCGCCGTTCGCGGCGGCGCTGAAGGCGGACGTGGTCGCGCGCTGGCCGGGACTGCTGGTCGAATATTACGGGATGACCGAAGGCGGCGCGTCGTGCGGGCTCAACGCGAGCGCGCATCCCGACAAGCTGCACACCGTCGGCCAGCCGCTGCCGGGGCATGAGATCCGGTTGATCGACGAGGATGGCAACGAAGTGCCGCCGGGCGGAATGGGCGAGGTCGTCGGGCGGTCGCCGACGATGATGACCGGCTATCACGGCCGCGAGAGCGCGACACGCGAGGCGGAATGGCATGACGCGGACGGCAACCGCTATATCCGCCATGGCGACGTCGGGCGGTTCGATGAGGACGGGTTCCTGATCCTGATGGACCGCAAGAAGGACCTCATCATCTCGGGCGGGTTCAACATCTATCCGTCCGATCTGGAGGCGGTGCTGGCGCAGCATTCCGCGGTGGCGGACGGCAGCGTGATCGGCGCGCCGTCGGAGGCGTGGGGCGAGACGCCGGTCGGCTTCTATGTGGCAAAGCCGGGGTTCGAGGGCGAGGATGCCGGCGACATCCTGTCGTGGGTCAATGCGCGGGTCGGCCGGACGCAGCGGCTGTCGGCGCTGCACCGCGTCGACGAGCTGCCGCGCAGCGCGATCGGCAAGGTGTTGAAGCGCGAATTGCGCGACCGGCTGGAGACGCTGGCATGACGACGCTCGCGGAGGTGATCGCCGCGCTGGAGCCGGTCGAGGGCGGCTGGCGTGGCACCGTGCCCGAGGGCTGGCTGCAGGGGCGGACGACCTATGGCGGGCTGTCGTCGGCGCTGGCGCTGCATGCGGCGATGGCGTCGGACACCGACCTGCCGCCGCTGCGGTCGGCGCTGGTCGCGTTCGTCGGCCCGCTGAACGGCGCCGTCACGGTTTCGGCGACGCGGCTGCGGCGCGGGCGCAACGCGGCGTTCGTGCAGGCCGACGTGACGAGCGACGCCGGCCTCGGGCTGCGCGCGACCTTCGTGTTCATGGGCGCGGCGCCGTCGGCGGTCGATCATCGCACCGGCACCGCGCCGGAGATTGCCCGCCCCGGTCCCGACCACAAGGTGCTGCGCGGCCATCCCGCGATCGCGTTCAGCCGGAATTTCGAGCTGGTCGAGGGGCGCGACGCCGGGCCGGCGGAATGGCTGCGCTGGGTAAGGCTGAAGGAGCGCGACGGGCTCGACCCGATGGTCGAGCTGATCGCAGTCGCGGATTGCCTGCCACCCGCCGCGCTGAAGCTGGTCGGCAGGCCGGCGCCGGTGAGCTCGATGACGTGGCAGCTCAACCTGCTCGGGTCCGCGCCGGTGACCGAGGACGGCTGGTGGCTGCTGCGCGCGACGACGGACTATGCGCAGGGCGGCAATTCGAACCAGCGGATGGGTATCTGGGCGGCGGACGGCACGCCGGTCGCCGACGGGATGCAGAGCGTCGCGGTCTTCGCTTAGCGGTCAGGCAGCGTGGGCGTGCGGGGCCTTCTGCAGCGCCGCACGCTGCCGCCGCGCCTTCGCCGCACGCTTCGCCGCGTAGAGCGCGGCATCCGCCTCCGCCAGCAGCGCCGTCGCCGGCTGGGTGGCGAGCGATCCCGACGCGATGCCGATGCTGACGCCGACCTGCACCTGTCCGCCGTCATCGTCGAGCGGCACCGGCTGCGCGACTAGCCGTCGCAGCGCGGTCGCCACCGCGCTGCGGGTACGAGCCGCCTCGCCGGTCAGGACGAGGACGAATTCGTCGCCGCCGAGGCGCGCGGCGGGCTGTCCGTCGGCGATGCCGTGCAGCCGCGCGCCGGTCGCCGCCAGCACGCGGTCGCCCGCGGCATGGCCGTGACGGTCATTGACCCCCTTGAACCCGTCGAGGTCGAGGTACAGCAGCGCGACCTCCACCGCCGGCAGGGCCGCCAGCGCGGCCTCCAGACCGGCGCGGTTGAGCAGGCCGGTGAGGCTGTCGGTTTCCGCCAGAAGGCGCGCCCTGCGCTCGGCGGCGAGCATGGAGCGGATCGTCCGGTTGTTCTGCATCGCCAGCACCGCGGTGCCCACCACCAGCACGACGAAGAGCAGCGCGACGAACGGCCTGAACGCGGCGAATGCCACCGTCATCGGCGTGGCGACGACGACGACCATGCCGATGCCGAGGCGCGGCAGCCCCGCCCAGCGCGTCGCCAGCCCGGCGAGCAATGCCATGACGCCCAGGGTCGAGGCGATCCGCAACGTATCGATCCCGGTCGCGAAGCTCGCCGCGCAACCGATGCCGAAGGTCGTGAACATGAGGCAGGCCGCGATCATGATCGCGCACGCGGTGCGTTCGGGAACGCGGCTGCGGGCACGCCATGCCGCGATCGCCGGCATCAGGCGGGCGGTCAGCAGGATCGCATCGACGATCAGCCACACGATCGCCCAGCCCGCACCGGTCGTCCAGGCGGTGGCGATGCCGACCATCATGAAGCCCATGCTGGCCGTGATGACGCCCAGCGGCCGCAGCATCATCGTATGGATCAGATCGGCACGCAGCACCGCATCGTCGACCGGAAAGCCGGCGAGCCGCCCGAACACGCGCACCAGCCTGCCTGCCCAGCCATCGTCCGTCGTCATCGGTCCCCCCGGTTCTGGGCAGCATCGCGCAGAGCGGTTAAGAATTGGTGCGGGACGCGTGTCCGCCGTGTTTGCGACAGATTGCGACAATCCACCCGCCGCCGGGCATACGGCCGCGACAGGCGTGCGCGATAAACCGCCTGTACGGTGCGGGATCGGCCCGGCCGGTGGAGATGACGGACGATGCGTATTCCCTTTGCCATGGTGATGGCGGCGAGCGGCATGCTGGCGGCGAGTGCAGGCGCGCAGATGGCGGCGCCCCCTGCCCCGTCCCCGCGCCCCGGCGCCGGATGGATGCGCGCGGATGCAAACCGCGACGGGATCGTCACCCGCGCCGAGGTGATCGCCGAAGCGGACGCACGCTTCGCAGCGATGGACGCGAACAAGGACGGCAAGGTCACCGCCGAAGAGCGCGACGCGATGCGCGCGCAACGCCAGGCCGGGGCGCCGCGCGGCGGCGGCGGGTTCGGCATGCGGGGCGGCGACGACGGCGTGCTGACCCGCGAGGAGGCCACGGCGCGCGCGGCGGCACGCTTCGATCGCGCCGATACCAACCACGACGGCAAGCTCGATGCCGCGGAGATCGCCGCGGCACGGCCGATGCGGGGCCCGCGCGGCGGCGGCGACATGCCCCCGCCCCCGCCCGCACCGCCCGCACCGCCGGCCCCGCCGGCCCCGCCGGCCCCGCCGGCCCCGCCGGCAAAGTGACATTCCCACCGGCGGGCCGCAACCCGCCCGGCTTTGCAGGAGGGCCGCAGGTGTCTAATGCCGACACGATGGGAGACATGCCGCACCTGCTGCTCGTCGATGACGAGCGTTCGATCCGCGAGCCGCTGGCGCAATATCTGACCAAACAGGGCTTTCGCGTGACGCAGGCGGCGGATGCGGAGAGCGCGCGGACGCGGCTGGCGGCCTATGCGATCGACCTCGTCATCCTCGACGTGATGATGCCGGGCGAGGACGGGCTGTCGCTGTGCCGGCATATCGCCGCGACCAGCGACACGCCCGTCATCCTGCTGACCGCCAAGGCGGAGGAGACCGACCGCATCGTGGGCCTCGAGATGGGCGCCGACGATTATGTCGTGAAGCCCTTCTCGCCGCGCGAGCTGGCGACGCGGGTCAAGGTGGTGCTGCGCCGGCTGACCGCGGGCGGGGCGCGCCAGCATGCGCCGGAGAGCGGTTCCTACGCCTTCGCCGGCTGGGTGCTCAAGACCGGCGAGCGCGCGCTGGTCGATCGCGAGGGCGTTTCGGTGGCGCTGTCGACCGGCGAATACAATCTGCTGCTCGCGCTGGTGACGCGACCGCGGCAGGTGCTGACCCGCGACCAATTGCTCGACCTGACGCAGGGGCGCGAGGCGGCGGCGTTCGATCGCGCGGTCGACAATCAGGTGAGCCGCCTGCGCCGCAAGATCGAGGCCGACGCCAAGGCGCCCGACATCATCAAGACGGTATGGGGCGGCGGCTATACGCTGGCGGCGGAAGTGACGCGCCTGTGAGGCTGTGGCCGCGCAGCCTCGCCGGGCAGATGGCGGTGCTGATCGCGCTGGCGTTGTTCGTCGCGCAGGCGGTCAATTTCGGGCTGGCGTTGCGCGAGCGTGCCGAGTTTCGGCTGGCGCAGGCGACGCGGCCGGTCGCGGTGCGGATCGCCGATGCGATCGAGCGCGAAACGCAAGGCGTGCGGCCGATCCCGCGCGACCGCGGCCGGATCCGCCGCGCGGATCGCGACGGCATTCCGCCGGCGCTGCCGCGGTTGCCGGAACTGGCGAGCGAACTCCGCACGCAATTGCACGAACAGGGCGTCGAGGTCGGCCGGATCGACACCGGCGTGCGCGGCTGGACGCCGGCGGACGATGCGGTGCTGGGCCGTGGCTTCCCGCGTGGCAACCGGGTGCGGGACGAACGCGACCGCCCGGCGCAGGCGCTGCTGATCGCGATCGAGCGGCCGGGGCATGGCTGGCTGGCGGTGATCGTGCCGTGGGGCGAGAATGGGAGCATGCGGCTGTTCTGGCGGCTCTTCGCGCAGACGCTGATCCTGTACGGCATCGTGCTGTTGCCGGTGCTGTGGATCGCGCGGCGCATCTCGCGACCGTTGCGCGACCTGACCGCGGCGGCGCAGCGCTTCGGCCGCGGCGGCGACGCGCCGGTGGCGGTCGAGGTGCGCGGGCCCGCCGATATCGCCGGGCTGGTCAGCTCGTTCAACGCGCTGCAGCTGCGCGTCACCGCGATGCTCGACGAGAAGGACCGGATGCTCGGCGCGATCGGCCACGACCTGCGCACGCCGCTCGCCGCGCTGCGCGTGCGGGTGGAATCGGTCGAGGACGATACCGACCGTACGCGGATGACCGAGACGATCGCCGAGATGAACCGGACGCTCGACGACATCCTGTCGCTGGCGCGGATGGGGCGGCCGAGCGAACCGCTGACCGAGGTCGACCTCGCCGCGCTGGTCGATGCGGTGGTCGAGGACTTCCGCGATCTGGGGCAGGATGTCGCGTTCGAGGAGGCGGCACGGCTGCGCATGCGGTTGCGGCCGTCGCTGATCCGGCGGGCGATCCGCAACCTGATCGAGAATGCGGTGAAGTACGGCGGCGGCGCCGAGGTCCGGCTGGTCGCGGAAGAACGGCGCGTCGCGATCGAGGTCGCCGATCGCGGGCCGGGCATCCCCGGCGAACGGCTGGGCGACGTGTTCGAGGCGTTCACCCGGCTGGAAACGTCGCGCAACCGCGATACGGGGGGAATCGGGCTGGGGCTGGCGCTGGCGCGGACGATCGTGCGCGAGGCGGGCGGCGACGTGCGGCTGGCGAACCGCGACGGCGGCGGTTTGTGCGCGACGATCGAATTGCCACGGTAAGAGCCCCCTACCCGTTCGCCCTGGGAGCAGGTCGTCGAGGCCCCCGGCCTCAACTGAAACGTCCGGGGGACGTTTCACCTGCTCACTGTCGAAGGGCAGGTGAGACTCATCGTACTTCGACAGGCTCAGCACGAACGGTTCGGGAGGTCATCGTCGCGCGATGAAATGGAGGGGGATCAATCCTCCGCGATCTGGCTGTGCGCCCGCGTGTCACGCATGCGCCAGTAGGTGATGAGCGATACCGCGATCATCGCGGTCACGTACCAGTAGAACGCCCGCTCCATGTGCGCGGTCTTGAGCCAGAGCGCGACATATTCCGCCGTGCCGCCGAACGCGGTGTTGGCCAGCGCATAGGGCAAGGCGACGCCCAGCGCGCGGATATGCGCCGGGAACAGCTCCGCCTTCACCACCGCGTTGATCGCGGTATAGCCGGTGACGATCACCAGCGCGACCATCACGAGGCCCCAGGCGATCACCGGATCGCGCACCGTTTCCAGCGCGGTGAAGATCGGCACGGTCGCGACGACGCCGGCGATGCCGAAGCCGATCATCAGCGGCCGCCGGCCGATCCGGTCGGACAAGGCGCCCGCCAGCGGCTGGAGCGCGGCGTAGAGCGCGAGCGCGGCGGTCATGATCCACGTCGCGCTTTCGCGGCTGAAGCCGCTGGTGTTGACCAGGAACTTTTGCATGTAGGTCGTGTACGCATAGAAGGCGAGCGTGCCGCCGGCAGTGAGCAGCACGACCGTTGCCGCCTGGCGCGGGTGCTGGGTAAAGAGCAGCCAGCCGCTCGATTTGGGCTGGCCCTTGGCGTTGGTGAAGGCTTCGGTCTCCATCAGCCCGCGGCGGATGCGGAAGACGACGATCGCGAGCAGCCCGCCCAAGGCGAACGGCAGGCGCCAGCCCCATTCCTCGAGCTGCGCCTCGCTGAGCACCGCCTGCAGCAGCAGCAGCGTGAACAGCGCCATCAGCTGCCCGGCGATCAGCGTGACGTACTGGAAGGAGGAGAAGAAGCCGCGGCGGTTCTTGCCCGCCATTTCCGACAGATAGACCGCGCTCGCGCCATATTCGCCGCCGACCGACAGGCCCTGCATCAATCGCGCGAAGACGAGCAAAGCGGGCGCCCCCCAGCCGATCGTCGCATAGCTGGGACAGATCGCGATCAGGAAGGCACCCGCGCACATCAGCGTCACCGACAGCGTCAGCCCCGCCTTGCGCCCGCGCCGGTCGGCGTAGATGCCCATGATCCACGCGCCGATCGGCCGCATGACGAAGCCGACCGCGAACACCGCCGCGATGCTGAGCAATTCGGCGGTCTTGTCGCCCTTCGGAAAGAAATGCGGCGCGAAATACAGGCCGAAGGCGGAATAGACGTACCAGTCGAACCATTCGACGAGATTGCCCGCCGATCCGCCGAGGATCGACTTTAGCCGACCCGCGGGTGCCGACGCGGCGCTCACTTGGCCGCTCCCGTCGGGAAGCCGCGCTTCTCGAGCAATGCATCGACGTCGGGATCGCGCCCGCGGAAGGCGCGATAGGCGGCGGCGCGGTCGGTCTCGTTACCGGTCGATAGCAGGATCTTGGCGAAGCTGTCGGCGGTCGCCTTGTCCCACGGGCTGCCCGCCTCCTCGAACGCGGCGAAGGTGTCGGCGTCCATCGTCTCCGACCAGAGGTAGCTGTAATAACCCGCCGAATAGCTGTCCGACGAGAACAGGTGATTGAAGTGCGGCAGGCGGTGCCGCATCACGATCTCCTTCGGCATGCCGATCTCGGCCAGTGCCTTACGCTCGAACGCGTCGGGATCGACGACGCCGTCGGGCACCGTGTGCAGCTTCATGTCGACGATCGCCGAGGACAGATATTCGGTAGTCGCGAAGCCCTGGTTGAAGGTCTTCGACGCTTCGATCTTGTCGAGCAGCACCTGCGGCATCGCCGCGCCGGTCTGGTAATGGCGCGCATATTTGTCGAGCACGTCGCGGGTGAGCAGCCAATGCTCGTTCACCTGGCTGGGATATTCGACGAAGTCGCGCGGCGTGCCGGCGAGGCCGGGATAGGTGACGTTCTGCAGCATCGCATGAATCGCGTGGCCGAATTCGTGGAACAGCGTCTGCGCATCGTCGAGGCTGATGAGGATCGGCTCGCCCTTCGCACCCTTCGCAAAATTGTTGTTGTTCGACGACAGCACGGTCTGCGCCGGCGCGAGATTGCGCTGATTGCGATACGTATTCGCCCAGGCACCCGAGCGCTTGCCGGTCCGCGCGAAATCGTCGCGGTAGAACAGGCCGACCTCTTTGCCGTTGCGGTCGGTGACGTGCCAGACGCGCATGTTCGGTTCGAACACCGGCACGGTGCCGGTGATCTCCTTGAAATTCAACCCGTACAGCCGGTTGGCGGCGTAGAGCGAACCCTGGATGATGTTGTTGAGTTCGAAATACGGCTTCAGCTGCGCCTGATCGAGGTCGTAGCGGGCTTTGCGGACCTGTTCCTGATAGAAGCGGTAATCCCACGGTTCGATCGTGATCTTTGCCGGCCCCTTGTCGGCGATCGCCTGCATATCGCGGACCTCTTCGCCGACGCGCGCCTTCGCGGCGGGCCAGACGCGCAGCATCAGGTCCATCGCCGCCGCCGGCGTCTTGGCCATCGTGTCCTGCATCCGCCAGTCGGCATGCGTCCTGAAGCCGAGCAGGTGGGCGCGGTCAGCCCGCAGCTTGACGATCTGCGCGATCGTCGCATTGGTATCGTTGGCGTCGCCATTGTCGCCGCGGTTGGTGAAGGCGCGCCAGACCTTCTCGCGCAAGGCGCGGTTGCTCGCGAAGGTGAGGACGGGATCGACCGCGGAACGGGTGTTGACGATCGCCCAGCCGGTCTGGCCGCGTTCGGTCGCGGCGGCCCTGGCGACCGCCTTGACGCTGTCGGGAACGCCGGCGAGTTCGGCCTCATCGGTGACGAGGATCGCTGTGCCTTCATCCGCGAGCAGGCGCTTCGAGAAATCGCTGAATGCGCTCGCCAGCTGCTGGTTGTACGCCGACAGCTGCGCCTTCTGCGCCGCGTTCAGCTTCGCGCCCTGACGGACGTAGCTGTCGTAGGTGCGCGTCACCAGCCGCTGCTGCTGCGCGTCGAGCTTGGCGCGCGCGGCATAGACCGCCTCGATCCGCGCGAAGAGCTTGGGGTCGAAGGTGATCGCATCCGACGCAGCGGCGAATTTGGGCGACCATTCGCGGTCGAGTGCCTGATAGACCGGGCTGTTCATGTTGCCGGTCATCACCCCGAACAGCGTCATCACCCGGCCATAGCGCTGGCCGGCGAGCTGCATCGGCACGAAGGTGTTGGCGAAGGTCGGGGCGGCGGGATCGTCGGCGATGCGGCGATAGTCGGCGGCGCGTTCGGCGAGCGCGGCCTCGAACGCCGCCGGAAACAGCTCCGGCTTCACCTTGTCCCACGGCGGCACCCCGCCATAGGGACCGGTCCATTCGGCGAGCAGCGGATTGGCAGTGGCGTCCGCCCGCGTCGCCTGTCCGGCGGGCGATTGCGCGAGTGCACCGGTGGCCATCAGCGCGGCGGCGCCGGCGGCGAGAAGCGGATGGGGCAAGACACTCTCCAGATCATGATGCGGCCGATCATAGCCGCTGATCCGCGCGCGTCACCCCGTCTGCCGGCAGCGCGTCACGTTTGGGCGAGCGCCCGTTCCGCCCCGGCGATCAGCCGCCGCCCGGTTTCCGCCGCCGCATAGGGCGTCATCGTCACCGCGACGCCATCGGGGCCGTCGAGCATCACGTGCCCGTCGGCGATCGACACCACCCCCGGATCGGACTGGGCCGCCATCGAGCGCCCCTCAGACGGCACGTTCAGTTCGTCTGCCATTGGCTCATGTCCGAATAGAGGTAGTCGCCCTGGAATTCGGCGATCGCGCTGAGGCCGGGCTGGTCGAGGATGTCGACCCGGCCGCTGCGGAACGTCATCAGCCCGCGCTCGCGCAGTAGCCGGAGGGTCCGGTTGACGTGGACGCCGGTCAGGCCGCACGCCTCGGCGAGGTCGGGCTGGGTGAGCGGCAGGTCGAACCGCCCGCCTTCGGCCAGCCCGACCAGCATCAGCCGGGCGTGGAGTTCGCAGAAGAAATGCGCGACCCGCCCCTCGGCACTGAGCCGGCCGAGGCGGAAGATCCATTCGCGGTGCATCGCCGCATCGACCAGCGTCGAGAACCACAGCACGCGCGTGAGGTGCGGATGGCGTTCGGTGATGCCGATCAGCTTGCGGTGGTCGAACATCGCCATCGTCACTGGCCCCAGCGTGCCGACGTCGTGGTCGAGCCGCCCGGTCGGAAAGCCGTGCAGATCGACGAAATCGCCGGGGACGTGGACCGACACCAGCTGCCGATACCCCTCGCGATCGTCCATGTAGCGGGTGACGTAGCCGCTGACGATCATCATGCTGGTATCGACCGGCTCGCCGCGGCGGATCAGGTGATGCCGCGCGGGAAAATCCTTCACGCTGCAGCAATCCTCGAGCACTTGGCGCTCTTCCGCCGTCATCCGGTCGCGGCCGCGGCCGAGCAGGAAGCGCGCCGTCCGCGGGTAGCGGGCAAGGTCGGGAGGCGGCAGGATCGGATCGGCATCGTCTCTCATCACCCCGCACAAACTCGAAACAGGGGCGTAACGTTCCCGATGGGTTCGCGAACCGCCCACGACGACTTCACGGCGCAGCATTTCACCGGTACGCAGCCCGCCGAGCCGCTGACGCGCCCGGAACGCCGGATGCGAAAGCGGCACTTGCCCGCGCGGAACAGCTTGCCGTCCCGCGCGGTTTCGCATCGACAATCGCGGCCGAACGTCTCGCCCGCTTGCCGTGCTGCGCAGGCAGCCACGGCCGACAACGGGGATCAGGGGTTCATGCTCGATACGGCTCGCAACGTCTGGCGCATCGAGCATGCCGACCGGCTGTCGGTGATCGTCGATGCCGACCGCTATTTCGGCGTCGCGCGCGAAGCGTTCGCCAATGCGAAGCAGCGGATCATGCTGGTCGGCTGGGACTTCGACGCGCGGATCAGGTTGATGGGCAGCGGCAGCAACGTGGCCGGGCCGGAGACGGTCGGCGATTTCCTGTACGAGCTGGTCGAGCGCAATCCCAAGCTGGAGCTATACCTGCTGCGCTGGGACGTCGGCGCGCTGAAGTCAATCTTTCGCGGCAAGACGATGTTCACCGTGCTGAAATGGGCGCGGCATCCGCGCATCCACGTCAAGCTCGACGCGCATCATCCGACGGGGTCGTCGCATCACCAGAAGATCGTGTCGATCGACGATTGCCTCGCCTTTTGCGGCGGGATCGACATGACCGCCGAACGCTGGGACACGCGCGCGCACCGCGACGACGATCCCGGCCGGCGGCTGCCCGGCGGTGCGCCGTACAAGCCGTGGCACGATGCGACCACCGCGATCACCGGCGCCGCGGCGCATGCGCTGGCCGAGCTGTGCCGAAATCGCTGGCGCCATGCGACGGGCGTGCGGCTGAACCCGGTCGAGGGCAGCGTGTCGTGCTGGCCGGACTCACTGGAACCGACGTTCGAGAACGTCGAGCTCGGCATCGCGCGCAGCCAGCCCGAAATGCCCGGCGAGCCGCCGGTGACCGAGGTCGAGGCGCTGTTCCTCGACCAGATCAGGGCGGCCAGACGCCATATCTATTGCGAGAGCCAGTATTTCGCCTCGCGCCGGATCGCCGAGGCGATCGCCGCGCGGCTCGACGAGGCGGACGGGCCGGAGATCGTCATCGTCAACCCGCTGACCGCGCAAGGCTGGCTGGAGCCGCTGGCGATGGACACCGCGCGCGCGCGGCTGGTCGAGACGCTGCGGCGGCGCGACACACATGGCCGGCTGCGGCTGTACCATCCCTTCACGCGCGGCGGCGAGGCGATCTATTGCCATGCCAAGATCACGATCATCGACGACACGCAGTTGAGGATCGGATCGGCGAACATCAACAACCGTTCGCTGCGGCTCGACACTGAATGCGACGTGGTGCTGGATGCCGAGCGGCATCCGGGCGCGGGGCTGGAGGCGAAGATCGCCGCGACGCGCCACGATTTGATGGCCGAGCACCTCGACGTGCCGCCTGAGCGCGTCGCGCAGCTGATCGAGCAGACCGGATCGCTGATCGAGACGATCGAGCGGCTGCGCGGCCCCGGCCGGTCGCTGCGCCCGTACGAGGTGCCCGACCTCGACGGGATCGAGACATGGCTCGCCGACAACGAGGTGCTCGACCCCGAGGGCCCGGGCGAGATGTTCGAGGCGACGACGTACCGCGGGCTGTTCCGCGGGCGGTTGCGGCGGGGGTAGGCGGGCAATCCGCTCCCTCTACCGAACAGTCCGTCACCCCGGACTTGTTCCGGGGTCCACTTTGCCGCGAGCCCTGTCGTAAGCGGCTTGAGCGACGGGCTTGCGGATCGGTGGACCCCGGACCAAGTCCGGGGTGACGAGCCCTTTTGGAAGCGTCCACCTGCCCAGCGATCATATGTGAACGTGGATCACTCGCGGAATGCGTTTTCGCTCAGGCGGGTGAAGGGGGTGAGGATATAGGCCATCACCGAGCGGCGGTCGCCGAGCAGGTTGACGTCGGCGGTCATGCCCGGGCCGATGACGAGGCGACGACCGTCGCGGTCGCGGAACGTCTGCGCATTGCCGCGGACGCGGACGGTATAGTGGCTTTCGCCGGTGCGTTCCTCGACGACCGCGTCGGGGCTGATCGTCACGACCTCGCCGTTCATGCCGCCATAGACCGCGGAATCATAGGCGGTGACGTTGATTATGGCATGCTGGCCGATGTGGACGGAGGCGATGTCCTTCGGCGTGACCAGCGCCTCGACAGTGAGCGCATCGGCGCCGGGGACGACCTCGACGATCGGCTGGCCGGCGGCGATGCTGCTGCCGACGGTCGAGACGAGGACGCGGTTGACGCGGCCCGACACGGGCGCGCGGACCACGGCGCGGTCGTCGCGCGCGGCGAGCGCGGGCATCGCACGGCGGCGGGCGGCCATCTCCGCCTGCGCGGCGGCAAGGTCGGTGCCGGCCTGCGCGCGCCATGCCTGACGCACCTGCGACAGCGTGGCGCGCGCCTCCGCGACGCCGGAACGCGCGCGGGCGATCGCGGCGGCGGCCTGTTCGGCGTCGCTGGCGGCGACCGCGGCGCCGTTTTCGAGCTGGATCAGCGACACCTGCGGCTCGATCCCGCGCGCGACGAGCGGGCGGATCAGCTCGAGCTGGCGGCGGGCGGCGTCGCGCGCCGAGGTACGCGAGCGATACGCCGCCTCCGCTTCGGCGACGGCGCGCTGCGCCTGCGCCTCGCGTGCCGCGCCGGCCGACGTCAGGCTGGCGAGATCGGCCATGCGCGCGGCGTGGAGCGAGCGTTCGATGCCGATCTGTTCGGCGATCGCGGGGTTGGCGCTGGCGGCATAGACCGGCTCGCGACCGGCGATCTCCGCCTGCAAGCGCGCGATCTTGGCGGTGAGCGCGTCGACGGTGATCGTGCTGCTGCCCAGTTCGGCGCCCGACTGCGTGCGGTCGAGCCGGACGAGCACCTGCCCCTGCTTCACCGCATCGCCGGCGTGGGTGAGGATCGCCGAGACGATCCCGCCTTCGAGGTTGGAGACGACCTGCAGCCGGTTGCTCGGCACGACGCGGCCGCTCGCATGGATCGTGCGGTCGAGCTGGACTAGGCTCGCCCAGGCGACGAACAGGACGAGGAAGGCGAGGATCAGCCACAGCAGCAGGTTCGAGGCCTTGTGCGGCTGGATGCGATCGACATAGTCTTCGAGATGGGCGTCGTGGGTGCCGGTGGTGGAATGGGGGGACATCAGGCGACGGCTCGCGGGCGCTGGAGTTGCTGGAGGACCGCGTCGCGCGGGCCGTCGTTGACGACGCGCCCGGCGTCGATGACGACGATCCGTTCGACGAGGCGGAGCAGCGCCGGGCGGTGGGTGATGAGGACGAAGGTCCGGCCCTCGAGCTCGGCGGCGAGGCGGTCGATCAGCAGCGCCTCGGTCGCCTGGTCCATCGCGCTGGTCGGTTCGTCGAACACCACGACGGGCGGCCGGCCGGCGAGCGCGCGGGCGAGCGCGATCGACTGGCGCTGGCCGCCCGACAGCCCCTCGCCGCGGTCGGCGAGGATGAGGTCGTAGCCGTTGGCGAGCTGGCCCATGAACTGGTGCGTGCCGCTGAGTTCGGCGGCGCGTAGCATCTCGGCATCGTCGATGCCGGGGCGGTCGAGGACGATATTCTCGCGCACGCTGCCGCTCAGCAGCACGCTGTCCTGCAATGCGGTGCCGATGCGCGCGCGCATGTAATGGGGATCGAACTGGCGGATGTCGGTGCCGTCGATCATCACCAGTCCCTCCTGCGGCGGATAGAGGCCGAGGATCATCCGCGCGATCGTCGATTTTCCCGACCCGACGCGCCCCAGCAGGCCGATCCGCTGGCCGGCGGGGATCGTGAGGTTGAGGCCGTCCAATGTCTTCTCGGCGGCGCCGGGATAGCGGAACTCGACGCCGCGCAATTCGATCCGGCCGGCGAAATGCGCGGGCTTCAGCGCCTCGCTCTGCGGGCCCTCGGTCGGCTGCTCCATCATGCCGTTGATCTGCTTGTACGCGGTGCGCGTCGCCGACAGGCGGGTAAGCAAGGTCGCGACCTGCGCCAGCGGCTGCACGGCGCGGCCCGACAGGATCGAGCAGGCGACGAGCGCGCCGGTGGTCAGCTTGTGATCGGCGATCAGGAATACGCCGGCGACGACGGTGCCGGCGTAGGACAGGGTATTGGCCGAGGCGGCGACGGTGGTCGCGATCGTCGACACCAGCCGCTGGCGCATCGAACTGTCCGAATGCGCGCGGTTCGCCTGGGTCCAGCGCCGCCCCAGCAGCGTCGCGGCGCCGCTCGTCTTGACCATCTCCAGCGCGCCGATCGTCTCGACCAGCACGCTCTGCTTGCTCTGCCCCTCGCTCAGCGATTTCGCCGACAGGCGGTCGAGCGCCGGGCGGGTGAGCCACCCTGCCCCGATCACGATCGGGATCGCGGCGAGCGGCACCCAGACGACCATGCCGCCGATGATCGCGATGAACACCAACGTCACGACGATGAACGGCACGTCGACCATCGCGGTCATCGTCGCCGAGGCGAAGAAGTCGCGCAGCGTCTCGAGCTCGCGCATCATGCCGGTCAGCGACCCGGTCGATCCGCGCTTGAGGTCGAGGCGGATGCCGACCAGCCGCTTGAACACCCGCCCGCCGACGTCATGGTCGATGTCCGCGCCGGCGAGATCGACGAAATAGGCGCGCAGGATGCGCAGCACGAAGTCGAACACGACGACGACGAGCAGCCCGATCGACAGCGCGACGAGCGAGGAATAGGCGTTGTTGGGGACGACGCGGTCGTAGACGGTCATCGTGAACAGCGAGGTGATGAGCCCGAACAGGTTTATCATCGCCGCCGCCAGCGCGACCTTCAGATAGACGCGCTTGTTGCGCAGCATCGGTTCGAGCAGCCATGGCGCGAACCGCGGCTTGGGATGCTCGATCGTATCGGCGGACGAATTCATCGGGGGTCCAATGCGGCGGGATCGATCTGCAGCGCGGGCAGCAGCTTGCCAGTGCGCGCGAGCAGGACGTAGCGGGCGGTATCGAGTTCGGTGACGGTCTGGATGTAACGCACCGCGACGCCGAAGTAATTGTTTTCCGCCGACAACAGGTCGAACAACGTCCCGCGCGACACGCGGAAGCGTTCGGCGAGCACGTCGCGCGACTGGCGGCTGGCGATGTAGTTGTTTTCGATCGCCGCCTTGGCCTGTTCGAGTGCGGCGATATCGGACAGCGCGATGCGCGCGTCGCGCTCGGCGTCCTGGCGGGTGCGGTCGAGGCGCGCGTCGGCGCCGTGCGCGCGCGCCTGCGCCTGGCGGATGCGCTGGCCGACGCCGCCGCCCAGCCGCATGCTGAGCGTCAGATTGGCACGGACGTCGTAATCGCGCGCATTCTCGATCACGCCATAGCGGCCGGCATCGACCCCGGCGGTGAGCTGCGGCAGGCGTTCGGCCTTGAGCGCGGCGACGTCGCGGCGGGCGGCGCCGGCCTGCGCGCTCGCCGAACGGACGATCGGCAGCGTCGCGATGTCGTCGCGCAGCCGGTCGGGGACGACCTGCGCCAGATCGGGCACCGGCGCGCGGCCGAGATCTTCGGGCGGCGGCGATCCCACGATCGCGACATATTGCGCCTCGGCACTGGCGGCGGAGCGGCGGAAATCGGCGAGCTGCGCGTCGGAGGAAGCGACGTAGCTGTCGACCTGCGCGACGTCGCCCTGCGCGGCATAGCCCTGCGTCACGCGTTCCTGGATGCGGGTGCGCAGGTCGCGCTGGCTGTCGGCGAAGGCTTCGGCGAGGCGGACGAGCGCGCGATAGCCGTAGACATTGTACCAGACCGACACCGCGCGCAGCGCGATCTGCGCACGCACGTCGTCCAGCGCGGCGAGCGAGCTGGCGATCCGCGCATTGCCCGCGGCGATGCGATCGTTGCTCGCGCCGAAATCGACGACCGGCTGCTGGATGCGGATCGAACCGTCGGTGCGGCTTTCCGGGCGCGAGCGTTCGAGGACGTTCTGCGGATCGTTGGAGAAGGCGCGGCTGACGATCTTGAACGTCGACAGCGAGAGATCGGCGGTGGGATATTGCCGCGCCTTCGCCTCGTCGCGCACCGCCTCCGCCTCCTCGGCCTGCGCCGCCGATTCGCCCAGCGCGGGATTGCGCGCGACCGCCAGCGCGACCTCGCGGCGGAAGGCGGCGAGCGGCGTCTGTTCGCGCGCGAGCTGCAGGATCGGGTCGCCGGCGGGATCGATGTGGAGCGGATCCTCGCTCGGCGCGGGCAGGCCGCCGGGGACGTTCTGCACCCAGAGCCCGCTGCGCGGGATCGCCGGCGGTGGCACCGCGACGGTCGAGGTCACGACGGGCGCCGGCGGCCCGATCCGCACCGGCGAGCCGGACGGTGTCGAGGGCGACAAGACGGGCGTGGGCGTGGCGGCGGCGGGCAGCGTCGGCGATGGCGGCAGCAGCGTCGGGGTCGCGCCGATCTGCGGGTTCTGCTGCAACGGCGACGGGCCGGGTGCGGTCACCGTCTGCGCGGCCGCCGGCGTAACGCAGGCCGACGCGGCGATCGCAAGCAATATCGGCACCGGGCATGGCTTCGCCGCCGCCGCATGCGGGATGTGGCGAGGCGATGATGAAACCCTGCGCTGCCGATCCGTCATATGTTCCAAACCCGGATCCCGCGCCGGTCGATCGGCCGGGGTCCCTTACCACGCAACACGCTGCCAAAGTTTGAACGGATGGCTGGCAAGACCATCCCGATCCCAAACGGCACGGGGGAGCGGCATCGCCGCACGATGCCACTCCCCCCGCAACCGGATCGGACCCGAATCTATCCGAGCAGCGGCACGGTGCCGTCGATCGGCGGCATGTCGTGCAACGGCATGACGAACAGCTCGTGCGGCGCGAGGTGCGCCCCGTCGGCGGCGCGGAACGCCGCAAGATCGACCGCCGCGAAGGCATGCGCCTCCGCAGCCACCGCGACGACCGGCGCCGCGTCGAGCGCCGATACGATGCTCGTCGGTGCCGCGAACAGTTCGGTCGGCGCTACCGTCGCGCTGTCGGCGGGCCGCGCATCGAGATGCAGCGGCGTCTCGTCATGCCATAGTCCCTCGCTGGGCACGGCGGCACCGACCAAGCCGCGATCTGCCGGATCGGCAACCGGGGCGACCACCGCCGGCGCGTCGTGGCGATCGGCGAGCAACAGCGCGAGATCGACGTGCTGGGCGCCGGTGCCCTGCGCCGTCATCTCATATTGCGCCCATTGCGGACGGCCGGCGCCGACCGCAACCGCATTGGCGTTCACCGCCGTATCGGGCAGCGTGACGGCGACCGCCTCCTCCAGCCCGGGCGACAGGCTGGAGATCGGCGCGATGGTGCGGGGTCCGGCGACGCCCAGCGGGTTCAACTTGGTGACAGGCATGATGCGTCCCTCGGCTTAGGCGAACAGGAAATCGTCGGCGGCGAGCGTGGTCAGCGCCACGCCCGACAGGACCAGCGAGTCGCCGTTGTGCAGGTCGATGTGCACCCCGTCCGCCGCCTGGAAGGCCGAAGCCTGGACGTCGGCGAAGCTGCCGAAGCCCATGCCCTTCAGCTCGATCACGTCGCCGGCACCCGCACCACCCTGGAAATCGGTGATGACGTCGTGCCCTGCCCCCTTGGTGAAGAGGAAGTGATCGTTGCCCGCCCCGCCGGTCAGCGTGTCGTTGCCGACGCCGCTGTGCAGGATGTCGCCCAGCGAACCGCCGACCAGCGTGCTGCCGGTGCTCGCCGCGGTCAGGTTCACCGAGGCCGCATCGATGATGACGGTCTGGCTCTGCGCCGCGGTCGTCGCCATCGTGTTGCTGCCATAGACCACGCTGGTGGCGGTCACCGACAGCGCGAACGTGCCGGCATAGCTGGACGGCGTGGTGATGGTGAGGCCGCCGCCCAGATCGTTGGCATCGATCTTCCAGCTCGACGTCGCGGCATCGTAGGTGCCGTGGTTGAAGGTCGAGCCGGCCGGCGCACCCGTGATCGTGACATAGGTCGTGTCGGGATGCGCGTTGGGCGAGATCGCGATGCCGACCGGCACCACCACCGGGGTGTATTCGGCGCCCTTCGCCTGCCCCAGCGTCGCGAGCCGCCCCTGGTTCAGGTTGAGGAAGCTCTCGATCGCCGATTCCGAAGCGGGCGACGAGGTCAGATACGCCTCGCTGGTGCCGTTGGTCGGGGTGATGCTGGCGACGCCCTGGCTGATGATCGCGTTGCCGATCGTCTGCGTCGTGCCGAAGCCGCTTTCGAAGCTCTGCACGATGCCCCCGTTCACGCGCATCGCATCGATGCCGAGATGCGAGTCGAGCCCGGTGTCGCGGTTGTTCATCACGCCCTGGCCGATGACGTAGGTGCCGTCCGCCGTCGCGGTGTAGGTGAACGTCTGCCAGCCGGTGGAGCCGTAGTTGCCGGTGAACTGGGTATTGGACAGCGTGAACAGCGTGCCGTTGACGGTGGCGAACGCGAAGTCGTTGTACGGCAGGTAATCGCCTGCGGAGAAGTGCCAGTCGAAGCTGACGACGTCGCCCGCATGCAGGGTCAGCGTCGTCTGGATCGCCGAGCCGTTGGTCGGCTGATAGGCCGCCGCGGGACCCACGACCAGCGTCGGGGCGACGGCATTCTCCGGCGTCTTGACGTTGAGGTTGACCGTGCCGACCGCGGTGCCGCCGCGACCGTCCGAGATCGTGTACTCGAACGTGTCGGCACCGACATAGCCGTTGGTCGAGGCGTAGCTGACCGTGTTGTCGGCGTTGATCGTCAGCGTGCCGTGCGCCGCCGTGCCGACGCTGACCACCTTCAGCGCGTCATTGTCCGCGTCGGTGTCGTTGGTCGTCACCGCGAGCTTCACGGTGCCGCCGGCGTTGACGGTATAGCTGTCGGTCACCGCCACCGGCAGGTGATCGACATCGACCGCCACGGTCGCGGTCGAGGTGAGGCCACCGGCATCCTTCACCGTGTAGGTGAAGCTGTCGGCGCCGCCATAGCCCGCCGCAGCGGTGTAGGTCAGCGTGCCGTCGGCGTTGACCGCGACGCTGCCATGCGCGCCCTGCGTCACCGAGGCGATGCTGAGCGTGTCGCCGTCGACGTCGGTGTCGTTGGCGAGCGGGTTGAAGGTCGCGGCGGTGCCGTAGACCGCGTTCAGCTTGTCGGCGACCGCGACCGGCGCGTCGTTGGTGCCGGTGACGGTGAAGGTCAGCGTCGATGCCGCCGTGGCGCCATGGTCGTCGGTGACGGCATAGTTGGCGACGACGGTCTTGACCTGACCGGCGGCGAGCGACTGGTAGGCCACGTTGCCCGCATCGAAGCTGTAGCTGCCATCGGCGTTGAGCGTCAGGCCGGCGACCGGCGCGGCGAGCGCGAAGGTCCGCCCGGCGGTGCCGTCGACGTCGGTGTCGTTGGTCGCGACCGATCCGGTGACCGTCGCATCCTCCACGACCGACGCCACGTCCGCCACAGCGACCGGCGCATCGTTGGTGCCGGTGACCGTGATCGACAGCGTTTGGGTGGCGCTGGCGTTGTTCTCGTCGGTGACGGTGTAGGTGGCGGTGACCACCTTGGTCTGGCCCTCGGCGAGGGACTGGTAGGCGGCATTACCCGCGTCGAACGTATAGCTGCCGTCCGCGGCGAAGGTCAGGCCGGCAACCGGGGCCGCCAGCGCGAACTTCAGCTTGGCGCCGTGATCGACGTCATAGTCGTTGGTGGCGACGCTGCCGGCGATCGACGCGTCCTCGGTCACGTTCGCCGTGTCGGCGATCGCGATGGGGGCGTCGTTCTGGCCGACGAGCGTGTAGCTGCCCGTCGCGCTGGTGAGCCCGCCATGGCCGTCCGACACCTGGTAGGTGAAGGTGTCGGTCGCGGTCTCGCCCAGCGCCAGCGCCTGCGCGCTGGCGGCACCCGACGGGGTGATGGTCAGCGCGCCGTTGGCACCCATCACCACGCTCGCGCCATAGGCGCTGGTCGTCGAGAAGGCGGGCACGGTCAGCACGTCGCCGGTGTCGACGTCGGTCGCCTGTGCCAGCAGCAGATTGCGGCCGTTGGTGTAGGTGTAGCTGCCGTCTTCCGAAATGCCGGTCTGCACGATCTGGGCGGTGCCGATGTACAGCGTCGCACCGATCGCGCGGCCGCCGGTGGCGTCGTACGAGCCGACGCGGAAGTCGATCGTGTAATTGCCGGTCTGCGCCAGCGTCAGCTCGACCGTCTGCACCCCCGTCGAACCGACGACGGGGACCTTGTAGTCGAAGATCGTCTGGACGATCGCGCCGGTCGCCGCATCGCGGATGTAGCCGGTGCCGATCGCCTGGTCCGATCCCGACGACAGGACGTAGACGAAGCGGACGGTATCGCCCGCATTGCCGGCGAAGGCGGTGCTGGTGATGCTCGGCCCCTGCCCGGTGCCGTAACCGACCGGCGTGGTCGCGTTGTAGCTGAGCACCGCGACGGCATTGTCGCCCGGGATCGTGTTGGTGTTGCGCTGGACCGTCGCGGTCGAGGTCTGCACGGCGCTGGTGCCGGTCGACGCGGTGTTGATCGTCCAGCCCTTCAGCGCAGTCGGATCGCTGAAGTCGCCGTTTACGAGGCGGTTGGCGACGAGCGTGAAGTTGCCGGGCAGCGCGACGTTGCCGACGACCGGCGCGTCGTTGGTGCCGGTGACGGTGATCGCGAGCTGCGAATTGGACACCGCGCCGAACTGGTCGGTGACCTTGTAGGTGCCGGTGACGACGCGCGTCGCCCCTGCGCCGAGGTTCTGGTAGGCGGCGTTCGAGGGATCGAAGCTGTAGCTGCCGTCGGCATTGATCGTCAGGCCGGCGACGGTGTTGGTCGCCGCATAGGTCAGCACCGCGCCGTGATCGACGTCGGTGTCGTTGGCGCCGACGTTGCCGGTCACCTTCGCCCCGTCCTCGACCGCGACCGCCGTGTCGGCGAACGCAACCGGGCCGTCGTTCTTGCCGGTCACCGTGATGGTCAGCGCCGCGGTGGCGGTGCCGCCCTGCCCGTCCGACACGGTGTAGTTGGCGACGACGGTCTGCACCTCGCCCTGGGCCAGCGCCTGATAGGCCTGGTTGGCGGCGTTGAAGGTGTAGGTGCCGTTGCTGTTGAAGGTGAGGCCGGCGACCGGGTTGGCGAGCGTGTAGGTGAGCACCGCACCGTGATCGACATCGCTGTCGTTCGTGGCGACCGAACCCGAGACGCTGGCGTCCTCGTTCACCGCATTCACGTCGGCAAGCGCGACGGGTGCATCGTTGGTGCCGGTGACGGTGATCGTCAGCGTCGACGTAGCGACGGCGCCGTTCTCGTCGGTGACGGTATAGCCCGCGACGATCGTCTTCACCTCGCCGGCGGCGAGCGCCTGATAGGCGGCGTTGGCGGCGTCGAAGCTGTAGCTGCCGTTCGCGTTCAGCGTCAGGCCGGCGACCGGGGCGGTGAGCGCATAGCCCAGCACCGCACCGTGATCGACGTCGCTGTCGTTGGTGGCGACCGATCCGGTGACGATTGCGTCCTCAATGACCGCGACGGTATCGGGGAGCGCGATCGGCACGTCGTTGGTGCCGGTGACCGCGATCGTCAGCGTCGACGTGGCGGTGGCGCCGAATTCGTCGGTCACCGTGTAGCTGGCGACGACGGTCTGCACCTCGCCCTTGGCGAGCGCCTGATAGGCGGCGTTGCCGGCGTCGAAGCTGTAGCTGCCGTCGGCGTTGAAGGTCAGGCCGGCGACCGGCGCGTCGAGCGCGAAGGCGAGCTTCGCGCCGTGATCGACGTCGCTGTCGTTCGCGGCGACGCTGCCGGTGATGACCGCGTCCTCGTTGACCGCGCCGGTATCGGCGACCGCGATCGGCGCGTCGTTGGTGCCGGTGACGACGATGGTCAGCGTCGACATTGCGGTCGCGCCATTCTCGTCGGTCACGGTGTAGTGGGCGACGACGGTCTGCAGCTCGCCCTTGGCGAGCGCCTGATAGGCGGTGTTGCCAGCATCGAAGCTGTAGCTGCCGTCCGCGTTGAGCGTCAGGCCGGCGATCGGGCCGTCGAGCGTGTAGGCCAGGACGGCACCGTGATCGACATCGCTGTCGTTGGTCGCAACCGATCCGGTGAACACCGCATCCTCGTTGACCGCGCCGGTATCGACGGCGGCGACGGGGGCATCGTTGGTGCCGGTGACGGTGATGGTCAGCGTCGAAGTGGCGGTGGCGCCGAACTCGTCGGTCACGGTGTAATGCGCGACGACAGTCTGCACTTCACCCTTGGCGAGCGCCTGATAGGCGGTATTGCCGGCGTCGAAGCTGTAGCTGCCATCGGCGGCGAGCGTCAGGCCGGCGACGGGGGCATCAAGCGTGAAGGCCAGCTTGGCGCCATGATCGACGTCGCTGTCGTTGGTCGCGACCGATCCGGTGAGCACCGCATCCTCGTTGACCGCACCGGTATCGACCGCGGCGACGGGAGCGTCGTTGGTGCCCGTGATGGTGATGGTCAGCGTCGAGACGGCCGTCGCGCCGAACTGGTCCGTCACGGTGTAATGCGCGACGATGGTCTGCACCTCGCCCTGCGCCAGTGCCTGATAGGCGGTGACGGCGGGATCGAAGGTGTAGCTGCCGTCCGCCTTCAGCATGAGCCCGGCGACCGGCGCGTCGAGCGCGAAGCTGAGCTTGGCACCATGATCGACGTCATAGTCGTTGGCGGCGACCGAGCCGGTGACGAGCGAACCGTCCTCCACCGCGGTGGCGATGTCGGCGACGGCGACCGGTGCGTCGTTGGTGCCGGTGATGACGATCACCAGCGCAGAATAGCTGGTCGTGCCCTGTTCGTCGGTGACCTCATATTGCGCCACGACGGTCTGCGTCTCGCCTACGGCAAGCGCCTGATAGGCGGCATTGGCGGGATCGAAGGCATAGCTGCCGTCGGCGGCGAGCGTCAGCCCGGCCACCGGCGCGCTGAGCGCGAAGGAGAGCTTGGCGCCATGATCGACGTCATAATCGTTGGCGGCGACGGTGCCGGTGAGCAGCGCGGCATCCTCGAGCGTCGCGGTGACGTCGACCTTGGCGACCGGCGCGTCGTTGGTGCCGGCGACGGTGATGGTCAGCGTCGACGTGGCGGTCGCGCCATATTCGTCGGTGACGGTGTAGCTGGCGACGACGGTCTGCACTTCGCCCTTGGCGAGCGCCTGATAGGCCGCGTTGCCCGCATCGAAGCTGTAGCTGCCGTCGGCCTTCAGCGTCAGGCCGGCGATCGGTGCGTCGAGCGTGTAGCTGAGCTTGGCGCCGTGATCGACGTCGCTGTCGTTGGTCGCGACCGACCCGGTGATCGCCGGCTGATCCTCGACCGCCGCGACGGTGTCGGCGACCGCGACCGGCGCGTCGTTGGTGCCGGTGACGGTGACGGTCAGCGTCGAGGTAGCGGTGGCGCCGTTCTCGTCGGTGACGGTGTAATGCGCGACGACCGTCTGCACTTCACCCTTCGCCAGCGCCTGATAGGCGGTGTTGCCGGCATCGAAGCTGTAGCTGCCGTCGGGGGCGAGCGTCAGCCCCGCGACCGGTGCATCGAGCGTGTAAGCGAGCTTGGCGCCATGATCGACGTCGCTGTCGTTGGCGGCAACGGTGCCGGTGAGGATCGCATCCTCGACCACCGCGCCGGTGTCGGCAACCGCGACCGGGGCATCATTGGTGCCGGTGACGGCGATCGTCAGCGTCGAGGTGGCGGTGGCACCGTTCTCGTCGGTGACGGTGTACTGCGCGACAACGGTCTGGACCTCGCCCTTCGCCAGCGCCTGATAGGCGGTATTGCCGGCGTCGAAGCTGTAGCTGCCATCGGCGTTGAGCGTCAGGCCGGCGACCGGTGCATCGAGCGTGAAGGCGAGCTTGGCGCCGTGATCGACATCGCTGTCGTTGGTCGCGACGCTGCCGGTGAGGATCGCATCCTCGACGACCGCGCCGGTATCGACCAGCGCGACCGGCGCATCGTTGGTGCCGGTGACGGTGATCGTCAGCGTCGACGTTGCGGTCGCGCCATTCTCGTCGGTCACGGTGTAATGGGCGACGACGGTCTGCACCTCGCCCTTGGCCAGCGCCTGATAGGCATTGTTCGCCGCATCGAAGCTGTAGCTGCCGTCCGCCTTGAGCGTCAGGCCGGCGACCGGCACGTCGAGCGTATAGGCGAGCGCCGCGCCATGATCGACGTCGCTGTCGTTGGCGGCGACGGTTCCGGTGATGGCCACATCCTCGAACGTGGCGGCCGTGTCGGCAACGGCAACCGGCGCGTCGTTGGTGCCGGTCACGGTGATCGTCAGCGTCGCGGTCGCAGTCGCGCCATTCTCGTCGGTCACGGTGTAATGCGCGACGACGGTCTGGACCTCGCCCTTGGCGAGCGCCTGATACGCGCCATTGGCCGCGTCGAAGCTGTAGCTGCCGTCGGCCTTCAGCGTCAGGCCGGCGACCGGCGCGTCGAGCGTGTAGGCCAGCTTGGCACCGTGATCGACGTCGCTGTCGTTGGCGGCGACCGTGCCGGTCAGCGTCGCATCCTCGACCACTGCGCCGGTGTCGGCGACGGCGACGGGCGCGTCGTTGGTGCCGGTGATCTTGATCGTCAGCGTCGAGACGGCGGTCGCGCCATTCTCATCGGTCACCGTATAAGCGGCGACGATCGTCTGCACCTCGCCCTTGGCGAGCGCCTGATAGGCGGCGTTCGCCGGATCGAAGGCATAGCTGCCGTCCGCCTTCAGCGTCAGCCCGGCGACGGGGGCGTCGAGCGTGTAGGTCAGCACCGCGCCATGATCGACATCGCTGTCGTTGGTCGCGACCGAACCGGTCAGCGCGGCCTGGTCCTCGACCGCCGCACCGGTGTCGGCGACGGCGACCGGCGCATCGTTGGTGCCGGTGACGGTGATGGTCAGCGTCGAAGTGGCGGTAGCGCCATTTTCGTCGGTCACCGTGTAGCTGGCGACGACGGTCTGCACCTCGCCCTTGGCGAGGGCCTGATAAGCGGCGTTCGAAGCGTCGAACGTATAGCTGCCGTCGGCCTTCAGCGTCAGGCCCGCGATCGGCGCGTTGAGCGTGTAGGCAAGCTTGGCTCCGTGATCGACATCGCCGTCGTTGGTCGCGACCGAACCGGTGATCGTCGCATCCTCGATCGCCGCGACGGTGTCGGCGACCGCGACGGGAGCGTCGTTGGTGCCGGTGACCTTGATCGTCAGCGTCGAGACGGCGGTGGCGCCGTTCTCGTCGGTGACGGTGTAGCTGGCGACGACGGTCTGCACCTCGCCCTTGGCGAGTGCCTGATAAGCGGCGTTCGAAGCGTCGAACGTATAGCTGCCGTCCGCCCTGATCGTCAGGCCCGCAACCGGGGCGTTGAGCGTGTAGGCGAGCTTGGCGCCATGATCGACATCGCTGTCGTTGGTCGCGACCGAACCGGTCAGCGTCGTGTCCTCGAGCGTAGCACCGGTGTCGGCGACGGCGACCGGCGCGTCGTTGGTGCCGGTGATCTTGATCGTCAGCGTCGACGTCGCGGTCGCGCCGAATTCGTCGGTGACGGTGTAGTTCGCGACGATCGTCTGCACTTCACCCTTCGCCAGCGCCTGATAGGCGGCGTTCGACGGATCGAAGGCATAGCTGCCGTCCGCCTTCAGGGTCAGGCCGGCGACCGGCGCGTTGAGCGTGTAGGCGAGCTTCGCGCCATGATCGACATCGCTGTCGTTGGTCGCGACCGAACCGGTGACGACCGTGCCGTCCTCGACCGCGGGGGCCGAGACGTCGGCGACCGCGACCGGAGCGTCGTTGGTGCCGGTGATCGTCACGGTGACGACCTGGTCGACTTTGGCGCCGTTGTTGTCGGTGACGGTGACCGTGTACTTCTGGGTCAGCGTCTCGCCCTGCGCGAGGTTCTGGATCGAGGCATTGTCGACCTGGAACGTCCAGCGCACGTTGCCGGCGCCGTCGCCGGTCGCGACATTGTCGATGACCGTGGCGAAGGTGCCGAGGTAACCGCTGGCGGCAGGCGCGAACTTGACGTTGTGCGTGTCGATCAGATCGACGTCGGCGAAGGCGATGTTGCCGGCGACCGCGGTGGTCGCGTCCTCGGTCACCGCGCCGGTGGCGACGGCGGAGGTGACGGTCGGCGCGTCGTTGGTGCCGGTCAGTGTGATCGTGACGTCCTGCGTCGTGGTCGCGCCGAACTTGTCGGTGAGCGTCAGCGTGTAGACCTGCGTCGCGACCTGGCCGGCGGCGAGCTTCTGCACGCTGGCGTTGTCGGCGGCGAAGCGCCAGTTGATCGTGCCCTGGTTGTTCTGGTCGGTCGTATTCTCGACGACATTGGCGGTCAGCGTGCCGAAACCGCCCGCGGGGGCGAAGCCGGCGGGGATCGCGCCGGTGACGGCAACGCGCGCCGCGCCGACGCTGACGGTGTGCGTGTCGGTGAGGTCGACGTCGCTGAAGGTGATCGCACCGGTGCTGGCGAGGGTCGCCGCCGCATCCTCGACCACCACGCCGGTATAGGTGCCGCTGACGATCGCGGGGCCGTCGTTGTTGCCGGTGATCGTCACCGTGACGGTCGCGGTCGACACGTCACCGTCGGCGTCGGTCACCGTATAGGTGAACGTGTCGATCGCCTTCTCGCCCTGTGCAAGATACTGATAATAGGCCGCATTCGGCGTGTAGACGACGTTAGCGACCG
This sequence comes from Sphingomonas liriopis, assembly GCF_024211255.1. GTDB lineage: Bacteria > Pseudomonadota > Alphaproteobacteria > Sphingomonadales > Sphingomonadaceae > Sphingomonas > Sphingomonas liriopis. The sequence continues at coordinate 169,115 of NZ_JAMLDY010000001.1, forward strand.
GGTTCGCCGGATCGGTGTAATTCTGCGTCAGCACGACGGTGCCGTGCGCCGCGGTGCCGACGGTGACCGAGCGGACGAGGTCGGGGACCGAATCGTTGGCGAGCAGGTTGAAGCTGAGCGAGGCGTGATCCTCGTCGGTCGTGATCGCGTCGGCGCGGGCGATGGCCGCCTCCTCGCGCGGATCGAGCAGCAGGCCGTCGACCACCACCTCGAACTTCTCGACGCGGCTGACGGTGAGGTCGAAGGCGTCGAACTGGAAGGTGCCGTAATATTCGTTGGTGCCGAGGCGCGCGGACAGCTGGCCGAGCAGGCTCTTCGCTTCCGCCTCGAGGAACGCGACATAGCGCGCCACGTCCGCCTGGACGTCGCTGCGCAGCCATTCGTCGCGGGTGAAGATCAGGCGCAGCGTGTCGGTATTGCTGCCGCCGTCATAATTGTCCTGCGGCGTGAACAGCCCCTTGGCTGCCGGGCCGTGGTCGGCGAGGCGATAGGCGAGCGTGTCGTTGCCGAGGCCGCCGAGCACGGTGTCGAAACCGGCACCGCCGTCGAGATAGTCGTTGCCGAGGCCACCGTCGAGAATGTCGTTGCCCGCGCCGCCGAGCAGCGTGTCATTGCCCTCGCCGCCGAACAGCACGTCGTTGCCGTCGCCGCCGTCGAGCGAATCGTTGCCGTCGTCGCCGTACAGCGTGTCGTTGCCGAGGCCGCCGAGGATCGTGTCGTTGCCGTCGCCGCCGAACACGGTGTCGTTGCCCGCGCCCGCATCGACATAGTCATTACCGGCCCCGGCATTGATGACGTCGTTGCCCGACCCGCCGGTGATCTTGTCGTTGCCGTTGCCACCCAGCAGCAGGTCGGACGCGTTCGTGCCGACGATCGTCTGGTTGCCGTTGCTGCTGCTGTTGCCGATAGTCATCTGCGCGTCTCCCGAGTGGCAGGCATCCGGCGAATGGAGAAGACGAGCGGCATCGGCCCCGCGCAACCGCAAGACGAACGCCATCGATCGCCGCCGCACCCGTCAAGGCGCGCCGCCGTTCGCAGAACCTGTGATGCCCTGGATCATCCCCCCGGATGAGCCCCAGCCCCGTTCCCCTCGACGCACCCGCTGGCGCGCCATTCTTCATTCACCGGGCAGTCCGGCCGACGACCGGCCGGACCCTTGCCGATAACGCCTTTTAAAGGTCCGATACGGCGCGGTATTTAGCCCCACGTCCAATTTAATTGACTGGCCGTTGACGTTAACGACAATGCAGCAATCTTTCGACGCACGCCATTAACCACCGGAACGGCGGGTTTCGCTCGCGGTCTTGCCGAAGGCGGTGCGATAGGCGCGGGCAAAATGCGCCTCGCTGGAAAACCCGAAATGGAAGGCGATTTCGCTGATCCGGCGCGAGTCGGCGGGATTGATCAGCGCCTCGCGCGCCGCCTCCAGCCGCCGCTTCCAGATATAGCGGACGACGCCGCCGGCATCCTCGAACAGCGTGTACAGGTCGGACCGCGAGATGTTGAGCCGCGCGAACAGCCATTCGGGGGTGAGGTCGCTCGACCCCAGCCGCGCATCGATCAGCCGGCGGGCATGCTGGAGCAGCGAGGTGCGCCGGTCGAGCGCCAGCGGCGCCTCCTCCGGCGCGTCGCCGACCGCGAGCAGCACCAGCTGCAGCAGGATATCGCCGAGCACCGGCGCGGCGGCGGCCGGCAGGCGCTCGAGCCGCGGCGCGACCGCGGTCAGATGCGCGGCGAGCAGCGCGCCCGCCTCCGCATCGAGCACGCGGCCGTGCAGCGCGCGCAGGTCGGTGACGCGCGGCGCCAGCATCGCGCGCGGGATCGACACGTTGATGACCTCGCGCTCGCCCTCGTCGACCATGTGGAAGGGCTGGGCGAAGTCGAGCAGCATCACCGTGCCGGGAACGCTCGCGACCTTGCGCCCGCCCGCCTCGCCGCGTGCCGTCCCGCGCAGCGCGAGCTGGATGCTGATCCCGTCATGCCGGTCGCGGGCGATCTGCGCGCCGGTCCGTTCCGAACGGCGCGGCGAGGCGACGAGTTCGATGACGTGGAGCGCGCCGAGGTAGCATGAGCGCATGTCGGCCATCACCGGTTCGGTGAGGAAGGTCGTCATCAACGTATTGCTGATTTCCGCCTGATACGCCTCGGGCCGCAATGCCGGCGGAATCGCGTCCGTGCGCATCACGCTCTTCGACACCGTCTCCGTCATCCCCACGCTCTTCGTCCCACTTGCCGCAACGGCGGACATTCACGGTGTGGGACTGGCGTAGCGATGCCCGGACGACACGACGGGCCGGCGAGCGGCGCACCGGCGCCCCTCCCCGCCCGCCCTGCGGCGGCGCGTTACGATGTCGTCCCCCAACGACATACCGAAAGCCTGAAACGCTATCCGGCAAGTGCATGAGGTAAACGCGGATTTTCGAAAGCGCCAGCGGGTGGCGGCATCATTTTGATACAGAACGGCACAATTGTGCACGCTCGGGTGGTCCGGGCGCGCCACCGGCCGTCCCCGCCGCACAGGTCGCGCGGCGGGGGCGAGTGCGCGGCGTCAGAACCCCGTCTTCAGTCCGACGAGGCCGGCCAGCCCCATGGCGGCGGTGGCGTCGTGCCCGGGCTGGCGCATCGCCATGCCGGCGAGGCGCAGCGTCGTGGCACCGCCGAGGCGGCGGCTGAACTCGACCGTATAGTCGAGCTCGCGACCTTCCGGCGTCAGGCGCAGGTTATTGCCGCCGTACAGATAGGTGTAGTCGCCCGGCCCGTTGAGCTGGACCCCCTGCGGCAGCGCCAGCGCACCGCGGCCGCTCGCCACGCGCAGCGGCTGCGCCACGCCGAGCGTCAGCAGCGTCGACTTGCCGAGCAGGCCGTCGCCGACCAGCGCCAGCGAGGCGGCGTCCGACCGCAACGTCGAGAAGCCGCTGAGCAGCCCCTGCGCCTGTGGCGACACGCGGGTCAGTGCGGTCACGTAATTGCCCTGCAGGCCGATCTTGCCAGCAAGCCGCGTGGTGAAGGCGACGCGCGCGAAGCGGCTGGTCGCGCCCGCGGCGAACAGGCCGTTGCTTGCCTGCGACCCCAGGAACCCGTCCTTCTCGCGCGTCTGCCCGGCCGAGACGTTGAGGCCGAAGCGTCCGCCCGGCGCCCCGATCACCGCATCGACGACGACGCCCTCGGTACGGCCGCGGTTGGCGAGCGGCGAGCGCAGGCGCGCCTGCTGCTGCGAGATGCCGCCGGTGAACGTCGCGACCGAGCCGCGGACGATACCGCCGGCAAAGCCCATCGACGCCCATTGCCGCCCCCACGGATTGCCGAAGCCGAGGAACGGGATGCCCATCGCCCGGTCGCTGATCGACGCGCTGCGCAGCCCGGCGTGACGCGGGGTGAAGCCCAGCGTCGTATCGGGGCTGAAGCCATAGCCGAAGGCGATGCTGGTGCGCTCGCCGACGCGCTGGCTGAGCGCGAACTGAGTGCCCAGCCGGCCGCGGTCGCCGGTCTGGTCGGTGACGGGTGCCATGCCGAAGCGCACCGACAGCCCGCCCGCGGTTTCCGCGGCGCGCGATGCGAGGTCGATCTGGCTGTTGGCCAGCGTGTCGATCAGCCGCGTGTCGGCGCTCCCCGCAATGCGCGAGCCGACCTGGCTGGCGAACACGCCGTTGAGCACGTCGTTGTACAGGTACGTCGCGCCGGCGAGGCCGCGGCCGGTGCCGAACGCACCGCCGACCTGCAACGTGCCCGACAACGCCTGCACCGGCACCACCGCGCCGCTGCGCGTGCGCACCGTCACCGCGCCGACGGGATTGAGCGCCGCCTCCATGTCCGGGAAGCCATGGCCCCAGATGTCGCTGACCTTGCCGGTGATCGTGCCGTTGGCGTTGGTGTAGCTGGCGGTGGTGACCGTCGAGACGGTCGATCCGTTGGCGAAGAAGCGGTTGTCGGCGGTGAACATCAGCCGCGCGGCGAGGTCGGCGCTGCTCGCGGTCGGGAACGCCTGGCGCAGCAGCGCGATCATGCCGGCGACCATCGGCGTCGCCTGCGACGTGCCGGTCTGGGCTTCGTAGCTGCCGACGCCCTTGCTCGATGCCGACCACATCGCGGCGCCGTCCATCGACAGACAGAAGGCCGCCGCGAGGCCGCAGGGCGCCGAGTTGAGAACGATGTTGTTCTCCTTCTTCGTCGCCGCATCCACCCAGCCTTCGCCGTTGAGCTTGGCGAGCAGCCCGGCCGAGCTGGCGTTGACCACGGTGATCCACGCGCCGCGCAATTCGGTGTAGGCGAGCGGCAGCGCGGCGACGAGGTCGGGACCGTCCAGCCCCTTGTCGCCATTCGCGATCGCGTTCGGGCCATAGTTGGAATTGGCCCAGACGATCACGCCGCCGGCATCCTGATAGGCCTTCATCGCGCCGATCGCGGTCGTCCATTCGCCCGGCGTGCTGGCCGCCGAATGGATGTTGGCCATCATCTGCGCATTCGAAAGCCCGTTGGCGTCGCGATAGGCGATCGCGTTCGCTGCGGTCACCTCATAGCCCGACGTGCTCGTCTTCACGGGCCTCCAGGGTGACGTGTCGTCGCCCTTGATCGGGATGCCGTACGAATTGCTCGACACCGACACGCCGCTGGTCCGGTATTCGTCGAACAGCTTGGCGAAGCCGTTCGCGTCGTCGGGGGTCATGCCCAGGTAGAGCGTCGCGCCATAAGCGACGCCCATCATCGTCGTGCCGTTGCGGTCGGCGCTGATCAGGCCCGACACGTGCGCACCGTGCGCGCCATTGTCGGGCTTGGCGGTCGTCGATCCTTCCAGCGCCGCGCTGGAGCTCAGCACGACGATCTTGCCCGCCGTGGTGAATTCGTTGTGGACCGGCTTGCCGTCGACCAGGTTGAAGCCGTCGTCGACCACGCCGACCTTCACGCCCGCGCCGCTCAGGCCATAGCCATAAGCGACGTAGATCTTGGTCCGGTCGAACGGATTGGTCGCACCGGTGGCGTCGCTGGTGTTGCCGGCCAGCGCCTTGCGCTCGTTGCTCTGCGCGACGCCGTTATACTCCGCCGACGTCCGGATCGCCTGCGCCGCCGCCGCATCATAGGTGCGCGACGTCGGGCTGAACACCGGGGTGGGTGTCGGCGTCGGGGTGGGCGTTGGTGTCGGTGTTGGAGTGGGCGTCGGCGTCGGCGTCGGAGTGGGCGTCGGTGTCGGTGTCGGAGTGGGCGTCGGCGTTGGCGTCGGCGTCGGCGTCGGTGTCGGTGTCGGTGTCGGTGTCGGTGTCGGTGTCGGTGTCGGCGTCGGAGCCGGCGTCGGAGTTGGCGTCGGAGTCGGAGTTGGCGTCGGCGTCACCGTGCCGGTCGGCGTTGGCGTCGAAGCGGGCGCGGGGGTGGCGTCGTCGTCGGACAGCGCATTGACCAGCAGGCCGGCCGCCGCGCCGCCGGCGAGCGCGCCGACGATCGCCAGCGGCGACAGGCCGCTCTTCACCGCCGCCGGTGCGGCCGCGGTCGCTGCCGCCTGCGCCACGGGTGCGGCGCCGCTCAGCAGCACGATCAGGCGCGCATGGTCGCCCGCGAACGCGGCGCGGCGCGAGGCTGTCGCCAGCGTCTCGAACGCAGGCCCGGTCACCGCCGCCTCGCCCGGCAGGATCGCGCGCGCTTCGATCAGCAGCGTGCGCACATGCTTGGGCCGTTCGATCATGCGATCGGCGAGCGTGCGGATCGCGTCGGTACGGGCGAGCGACGTCGCCTCGATCGTCGCGTCATCGGCGCGCGCGGCGGCACCGGCGGGCATCGTGGCGATCGCCATGGCGATCGTCGCGCAACCGCACAGGACGTGCGGCCGCGAACGGCGGCGAGTAACAGTCATGATATTCCCCAATGCGATATGCACGGCAATCCCGCATGATGATCTGCGGTGTGAAAGCCGAAGTCCCTGAAACGGAGCTATTGCACCGACGGCCGTCCTGTTTCACGCGCGCCGCTACCCAATGTGGGTCAGTGACAAGGAGTTGGAGTGACGAGCGGCAATCAACCGACGCGACTGCTGGCCCGGGCAATGGGCGACCTGCTGATGTCGTCCGCACGGGTCTGGGCGCGGGTGCATGATGGCGACGTGACCACGGTCTTCGTTTTTTGCACGATCCTCAGCGCCAATCTGGCCTACCTCGGCTATGATAGCCCGCTTGCCGCGGCGGCCGCCGCTGGCGATGATGGCGGCGCCGCGTTACGCCGGCCGATCAGCGCGCATGCGATCGCGGAATCGATGTCGCTACCTTACGAAACCGTTCGCCGTCGGGTCGTCGCGATGACCGCAACGGGCATGCTGGTGCGCGAACGCAGCGGGTTGGTCGTGCCGGCCGAGGCGCTGCGGCAACCCGCGGCGGTTGCCGCGATGCATGAGGGCCGCTGCCTGCTGGAAGCGTTGCGCGCCGTGCTGGTGTCGATCGGCTTCGACCTCGTTGCGCTCGCCGGCGGCGTTTCCCCAATGCGCACACGCCCGTTCGACGCGCTCGTGTCACGCATCGTGCTCGATGCGCAGATACGCAGCATGGAGATGGTGGCGCCGATCTTCGGTGACGTAATGCGCGCCTATATTTTCTACGGTGTCATGCGCTCCAACGTTGCCGAGACGCTGAGCGACGGCGATCTCGCGTGGCGCTATGCGCATGAGGATACGCCGCCGCCCGACGCCGCGCGCAAGCCGATCACGATCCGCGAGCTCGCCCGTGCGATCGAGATGCCATTCGAAACCGTGCGTCGGCAGGTGAAGCGACTGCTCGACGCCGGGGTACTGACGACGATCGGCAGTGCCGGCGTGATCGCGCCGCTGTCGGTCGTCGTCGGCGAACAGGCGGCACAGCAGAATGCCAAGCTGGGCGCCGAATTCTTCCGGATGCTAACCACGCTCGCCCGCGTCGGTGCGTTCCTGCCCGCCGACGCGACATCATAACGCGCGGAAGCGGAAATCGCGGAACCGCGCCTCCCCTTCACCCGCGGCGTACAGGCCGGGGCGCAGCATCAGGAAGCCGCCGCGGACATTGTGGTGATAGCCCGACACCTCCATGCCGCGGTCGAAGCGCCGCCACGTCCGGCCGCCGTCGCCCGAGGTGTGGATCGCGACGATATGCCGCGTATTGGTGATGCGGATGCGCATGCGGCGACCGTGCGGGTTGGCTGGACGGCCCCGCTCGATGCCATATTGGTGCGTGACGAAGCGATGCTCGTCGAAGCCGAGGCCGCAATAGAGTTTGTCGTCGTAGAACAGGACGAGGCCCGCGGTGCCGCCCGGCGCGATTGCGACATCGCATTCGAAGGCATAGGCCTGATCTCCCGCGATCAGCAGCAGGGGCGAGGAATCGACCGGCGCGGTGCCGCTGCCGCGCAGCACCAGAGCGCCGCGTTCGACGCGCACCCGGTCGCGCTCGGCGGGGCCGGGGCGGAAGAAATTCCACTTCGCACCCAGCGCCAGCGGTCCCGAGAAATCGTCCGACAGCGGCTGGCCGTGGACGCCGCCCTGCCCGCCCTTCGGCTTGGGCAGGGGCTTTGCCAGATCGCCGCCGGTCATGCGGAACCAGCCGTCGGCGGTCCAGCGGACGGGATCGAGCAGCACCTGCCGCCCCAGCGTCCAGAAACCGTTCTCAAAGCCATGATAGACCGACCACCAGCTGCCGTCGGGCGCGGTCACCAGGCTGGCGTGGCCGCGCGACCACCAGCGTTCGTCGGTCGAGACGGTGCGCACCACCGGGTTGCCCGGATCGTTCGCCCACGGCCCGTGCAGCGACCGCGAGCGCGCGACGATCACCATATGCCCGGTCGGCGGCCCCGCGGTGCCGCCGACCGCGGTAATCATGTAATACCAGCCGTCGCGGTGGACGATCTTGGGTCCTTCCGGACTGAACCCCTCGACGTCCCAATCGTCGGGATAGCGCCACGGGTCGTAGACGTGCTCGACCGCGCCGACGGTCGACAGACCGTCGTCGGACAGGCGGATGCGGTCGCCGCCCGACAGGAACAGCCAGCGCGACCCGTCCTCCGCCACCGCGTGGCAGGGATCGATATGCGCATGCAGCCCCAGGCTGACCGGATCGGACCAGGGGCCGTCGATGTGATCCGCCCAGATGACGTAAATGTCGTTCGGCGTCGCCTTCACGGGGATGTAGAGGAAATAGCGCCCGGCGTGCTTTTCGAGGCTCACCGCCCAGACCGCGCCGATGTTGCGGGTCAGCGCCGGCTGGCGGGGCCGCCAGTTGACGAGGTCGCGGCTGTGCCAGATTGTCAGCCCCGGATAGCTGTCGAAGCTGGAAAAGGTCATGTAATAGTCCGCGCCGTCCTGCAGGATGGCGGGATCGGGGCGGTCGCCGCCGATCAGCGGGTTGAGGAAGCGGCCGTCGCCGAGGTCGGCGATCCGCTGCCCGTCGAACCCGCGGCGCCAGCCCTTGTCGAAGGCCGCGCAGCCGCTGGACGCGGTTGCCGCGGCCGGAGCGCCCGCAGGCAGAGCCGCCATGCTCCCTCCGCCGAGCGCTGCGATTGCATCGCGCCGGCTCAATTCCGCCATATCGCCTCTCCTTTGCCGCGACTATGATACCGGTGTCAGCTCGGGACAAGCACTTTGCCCTACGGCACGCGATAGCGCAGCTCAACGCTGCCGCCGGCGGGTACGACGGGCGACCAGGTGGCGCGGCCATCGACCTGCACGAGCGCCGCCCCGATGGCCTCGATCCGCTGCGCCGGCCGTCCGATCGGCACGTCGAGCGTCACCGCCGCCGCGGTCGCATTGGTAACCCGCACCGACGCCTCGGTGGCGTTCAGCTTGCGCTGCTCGACCAGCACCTGATTGCTCGTCCCCGCCGCGATGCGGAACGTCTCGCCCTCCGCGCGGTCGTCGAACCGGCCCAATCCGAGCAGCAGCCGCTCGCCATTGCCGCGCACCGCATAGGTCGCGGTGCCGCCGGCCGGCAGCGGCAGGCCGAGCCCCGCCTCCTTGCGGTTACGCAGCACCAGGACGATCGCGGTCGGCGCCGGCGCCATCGTCTCGAGCGCGTCGACCGGGCGGCGATAGCGGCGCTCGAACGGCACCGCGGCGCGGGCGAGCAGCGCGACCTGCTTCTGCGCGCGCGGCGTCACCGTGACGCGCTCGGGCACGCGGTACAGCTTCAGGTCGCCCAGATCCTCGGGCGGGGGTGGTGGTGGCGGCGCGGCGACGGGTGCCGGGGCGGGCGGCGGCGGCACCGCGAACATCGCGCGCGATCCGGTCACGACGATGTCTTCCGCCATCTCGAACGTTTCGGACTGCAGGTCCGACGTCGTCGTGCCGAGCGGATAGCAGGATAGCGACAGCGCCCCCACCGCCCGCTCGAGCGCCGGGGTCGCGACGCGGTTGAGCCGGCCCGCCACCGCCGCCACTCCGGCCTGCGTGAACGGTTCGGGATTGCCGTTGGCCAGCGTCAGCCACGCGAACAGGTCGAGCGATCGGCCATCCGCCGCCAGCGTCGCGACATAGCTCGCCCGCCAGTCGAATCCGGAGGCGAGGTAGCTCAGCCTGACGGTGACGGTGCGCGCCACCGGGCTGACCGTCGCGACGCTGAGCACCGGTCTGTCCGAAAGCCCCGCCGGCATACGGCGAAAGGTCAGCGTTTCGGGCAGGCCGGCACAGCGCAGCGCCTCGATCCCCGCCGCGGTGCGCAGCACGACGCCCTGCGCCGGGCCGGCGACGATCGTCGCGGTCTCGACGCGCTGGCGCCCCGTCGCCCGATCGGTGCGGGTCAGCGTCACCTCGCGCCCCAGCGTGCCGTCGACCAGCGATGCCGGCGACAGCAGCCGCGCGTCGCGGTTCTTCTCGATCACGCCGCCGGGCAGGCCGTCGATCACCGCGCTGACCGGCACGATCCCCTCCGCGACGCCCTCGAAGCGCAGCACCGCAGGGCCCTTGGGCAAAGCGACGCGCCGCGTCTCGGTCACCAGCGCGAAGCCGCCCAAGGTGCGCAGGTCGATCCCGCCGCGCCCCTCCGGCGCGCGATAGACGGTGAGCGCGACCTGCGCCGGCGCGCGCGACGTCACCACCGCGTCCTGCGCCACCGCCGGGGTCGCGAGGCCGAGCAGGACCGCGAGGCGCAGCGGCGCCCGCATCAATAGCGCGTGTCGAAGGTCGCGGTGACCACCGCCTCCCCATTGGCGGGCACCGGCACCTGCCACTGCGCGGTGCCGGCGTCGGGGCGCTCGCTCTTGCGGCTTTCCTCGGTGATCCGCGTGTCGGTCCAGTCGAGCCCGGCCTGCACCAGCTCGACCGTCACCGGCCGGCCGCGCGCGTTGGTCAGGCGATAGCGCATCTGCGTGCGCCAGCGCGTATCGCCGATCCGGGTGCGCGACACGGTCGTCGGCTGCACCTTGACGTCGAAGGCGTCGCCGGTCGGCAGCGCGATCGTCGACCCTTGGGGCGTATGATCGATGCGGTTCTCGCCGGTGAATTGCGGCTGGCCGCGCGCGTCGCGGATATAGACGCGCACCGTCCCCGCGGGTAGCGCATCGCCCAGCCCCGCCGCGCCCGAATTGGCGAAGCGCAGCACGCTCTTCGCGCTACGCGGCTGGTCGGCATTGCCCAGCCATTCGTTCTCGAACCGATAGCCCGATGACGCCGTGGCGCCCTTCACGTCGAGGAAGCTCACCTGCTTGGTCTGCTTGTCGGCGATCGTCGTGCGTTCGGCGAGGGGATAGAGGTAATAATCGCCCAGCTGTTCCCGCCCGGCGGTCTCCGTACCCGCGCGCGTCCGCACGCTGCTGCCGCGGCGGCGCATCGGACGCGCATCATCGTCGTCCTCGCCGTTCGGATCGCCCGCGACCAGCAGCGTCTTTGCGTTGGTGAAGGTCGTGCCGCTGGTGTTGCGCAGCGTCACCCAGCCCTGCACGTCGATCGTCCCGCTCCTGTCGTCGAACAACGTCACATAATCGGCGCTCCAGCCGAGCCCGCGGCTGAGGTAGGACAATCGCGCCGGCCGCGTCCCCGCGCGGCTGCTCGCCAGCGTCACCGACAGCGTCGGGCGGGCGCGCAGCGATTCGGGCACGCGGTCGAACACCGCGCGCACCGGCAGCCCGTCGTCGCGCAGCACCTCGATCCTCCCGCCAATGTCGAGCACGACGCCGCCGTTGACCGCCAGCACGCGGGCGCGCTCGCGCGTCTCGGCACCGGTGGCGGGGTTGGTGCGGACCAGCGTGATGTCCTCGCCCACCGCCTTTTCCATCAGGCTCGACGGGCTGAGCAGGTCGTAGTCGAAATTCTGTTCGACGATCGCCGCATCGGGCACCGCGAGCGACACCGTTTCCGGCCGGATCTGCGCGCTGACGTCCGGGAAGCTCTGCCGCACGCGCCCGGCGGCAAGCGACAGGCTGCGCACGTCCTGCACCAGCGCGACGTCGTTGTTGTAGATGGTGACCGACACGTCGCCCTGCGCGCTGCCCGCGCCCGGCGCAGCGGCAGGCGGCGGCGTCTGCTGCGCCGCCACGGCTGCGGGCAGCGCCGCCATCGTCGCGATGATCCAGTGTAGCCGCATGCCGCCCTCTCCCGCTGTCGTAGCGGCAGCATGGGCCGGCAGCATGACGGAGGCAAGACACCGCCGGCGCAACCCCGGTGCAACCCCGGCGCAACCATTGTCGCGATCGGGACTTTAGGAAGGCGATGCGCGCCGCCACGGCACGCCGGAGACCCGCATGCCCGTTCGTCCTCTCGCCGCGCAAGGCGGCGTGCACCCGGTGCACGCGTTGCTGCTCGGCTTTCCCGTCAGCCTGTTCACCGCGGGGCTGATCGCCGACATCGCCTATCTCAACACCGCCGAGATGCAATGGTCGAACTTCGCGGCCTGGGCGATCGCCGGCGCGCTGGTCGTCGGCGGCGTGGTGCTGGCGTGGGCGGCGATCGCGGCCCTGCGTGGGCGGAACGGCTGGCTCTATCCGCTGCTGCTCGCGGTGATGTGGGTGCTGGGGCTGGTCAACGCCTTCCAGCACAGCCGCGACGCGTGGAGTTCGGTCGGGGCGCCCGGCCTGATCCTCTCGATCCTGTCGACGCTCGCCGCGCTGACGGCAGGCTGGCTCGCCTTCGCGCCGCGCACGACCGGAAGGATCATCCGATGAACCGCCTCACGCTTCCCGGCCTCGCGTTCGCCGCCACGCTCGCTAGTTGCGGCAGCCAGCCGGCCGACGTGCGCCAGACCGGCGCCGGGCCGCAACTGCCCGCGCAGAACGAGACGCTGATCCCGCCGATGAAGATCGCCAAGCCCGTCGCCTGGGGCGATGCGCGACCGACGGTGCCGGCGGGCTATACGATCACCGCCTTCGCCACCGATCTGAAGGTGCCGCGGCAGATGCTGGTGCTGCCCAACGGCGACCTGCTCGTCGCCGAGGGCAAGGGCGGGCATGCGCCGCTGCTGCGCCCCAAGGACGTCATCGCCGGCTATATCAAGGGGCTGGGCACCACCAGCGTCAAGGGCGGCGACCGGCTGACGCTGCTGCGCGACGCCGACGGCGATGGCCGGCCCGAACTGCGCAGCGTGCTGATCGACAAGCTCGACGCGCCCTACGGCCTCGCGCTGGTCGGCGGCGACCTGTACGTCGCCGAACAGGGCGCGCTCAAGCGCTTCGCCTACCAGACCGGCGCGACGCGGATCACCACGCCCGGACAGCTGGTGACGACGCTGCCCGCGCGGATCAACCATCACTGGACCAAATCGCTCGCCGCCAGCGCCGACGGCAGCAAGCTGTACGTCGGCATCGGATCGAACAGCAACGTCGGCGAACGCGGGCTGGAGGTCGAGGAGGACCGGGCCGTCGTGTGGGAGATCGATCGCGCGACCGGCGCGCACCGGACGATCGCCACCGGCATCCGCAACCCGACCGCGCTCGCGATCGAGCCGACGACTCGGGCATTGTGGAGCGTCGTCAACGAACGCGACGAGCTCGGCGCGCGGCTGGTCCCCGATTATCTGACCGCGGTGAAGGACGGCGCCTTCTACGGCTGGCCGTACAGCTATTGGGGCCGCAACGTCGATCCGCGCGTCCGCCCGCAGCGCCCCGATCTCGTCGCGCGCGCGACGGTGCCCGATTATGCTTTGGGATCACACGTCGCCGCGCTCGGCCTGTCGTTCGCGACGCAGGGCGGCATGGGCGCGTATCGCGAGGGCGCGTTCGTCGGCGAACATGGCAGTTGGAACCGGCAGGATCTCGCTGGGTACAAGGTCGCCTGGATCCCCTTCGCCAACGGCCGCCCCGCCGGCCAGCCGCAGGACGTCGTCACCGGCTTCATCGGCCCCGACGGCAAGGCACGCGGCCGCCCGGTCGGTGTGCTGTTCGATCCGCGGACGAAGGCATTGTTCGTCGCCGACGACCTGTCGAACACGGTCTGGCGCGTCAGTCCCGCCCCCGCCCCGCGTGGTTGATCGCGTTGGCGTAACGCTCGCCGCCGTACTGGTATCGGGGTTGCTACTGATGCCGGCGGCCGGCGCGCAGAGCGTGCCGACGATCGATACCGAGGATGCCAGCCTCGGCTCGGCCAAGGTCGGCACGGGGCGGTTCCACCCGACGTTCGGTATCGACATACGCAACGGCGACTTCGCGCGCGGCGGCTATGACGACGATGCGGCGAACCTCGACCGCCTGCCCGTCCATGTCCAGGTCGGCTTCGCCTGGGACCTGCGTCCGGGATCGTTATGGCTGGTCGGCACGTCGTCGAACGGCGTGCACGCGCCGGTCGCCGCCGAACGCGATTCGCCGCGCGGCTGGTACGAGAGCAACAACCTGATCGGCCTCGTCGGCAAGGTCGGCGGCGGCGCGACGATCGGCGCCGCTTATGCGATCAAGACCAGCCCCAACGGCATCTCCGCGACGACGCACGAAGCGAGCCTGACCGCAACGCTCGACGGCGACCACGGCCTCGCCGCGCTCCACCCGAGCGCGGCGGCGACGATCCGCGCCAAGGGCGACGGCGGCCTCTACACGCAGATCGGCATCGCGCCGGAGATCGCGCTGTACGACGGCGACGATGGCCCGACCCTCAGCTTCCCCGCGATCGCCGGCGTCGGCTGGGGCGGCTTCTACGATCCGGGATCGGGCAGCGCCGCTTATGGCAGCGCGGGCCTCGCCTATTCGCATCCCTTCACCGCCGGCGGCGCGCACTGGCGATTGCGCGTGGAGGGGCTTGCGGTGGTGCGCGACCGCACCTTGCGCCGGCTCGGCAGCCTCGACGCCGAAACCGGCGTGGTCGTGCCGCTGGTGACGATCGGCCTGTCGCTCGCCTATTGAAGCCTTTACCCCGTTCGTGCTGAACCTGTCGAAGCACCGTGAGACTCAAGGCCCTTCGACAGGCTCAGGGCGAACGGTAGAAAGCGGGCCCAACTCCCGAGGATTGCGATGACCCGACCCACCCGCCGCCGCTTCCTGCGCGACGCCACGCTGGGCGGCGGCGCGCTGGCATTGCCGTGGCTGCCCGCCTGGGCGCAGCCGGTGTCCGCCGGGCTCGCTACGCCGCTGCAGACGGTGTCGGGCACCGATATCGCGCTGACCGTCGCACACCGGATGATGACGATCGACGGCAAGCCCTCGCACGCGATCGGCATCAACGGCACCGTGCCGGGGCCGCTGATCCGGCTGAAACAGGGGCAGAATGTCCGCCTCGCCGTAACCAACACGCTCGACGAGGACACCTCGATCCACTGGCATGGGCTGCTGCTGCCGTTCCAGATGGACGGTGTGCCGGGGATCAGCTTTCCGGGCATCCCGGCGCGCACCACCTTCACCTACGACTTTCCGGTGATCCAGGCGGGGACCTACTGGTATCACAGTCATTCGGGGCTGCAGGAACAGATGGGGCATTACGGCCCGATCGTGATCGATCCCGAGGGCGCCGATCCGGTACAGGCCGATCGCGAGCATGTGATCGTCCTGTCCGACCACAGCCCGCTGCACCCGCACGCGATCTTCCGCCGGCTGAAGCTGCAGGGCGGCTACTTCAATTATCAAAAGCAGACGTTCGCCGGCCTGCTCGCCGGTCGCGACCAGCCGCTCAAGGAGCGGCTGATGTGGGGCGGCATGCGGATGGACCCGACCGACGTGTCCGATGTCACCGGCGCGACCTATAGCTATCTGGTCAACGGCCATGGCCCGGCGGACAATTGGACCGCGCTGTTCGCGCCCGGCGAGCGAGTGCGGCTGCGCATCGTCAACGCCTCGGCGATGACCAACTTCAACGTCCGTATCCCCGGACTGACGCTGACCGTCGTGCAGGCGGACGGGCAGAACGTGAAGCCCGTCGCGGTCGACGAGCTGCAGATCGCGGTCGCCGAAACCTATGACGTGCTGGTCGGACCCGCCACGCCGCAGGCCTATACGCTGGTCGCGGAGGCGTGGGACCGGTCGGGCATGGCGCGCGCGACGCTGGCGCCGCGGCCGGGGATGGTCGCGCCCGTCCCCGCCCTGCGCACGCGTCCGCTCGCGACGATGAAGGACATGGGGATGGGCGCGATGGCGGGGATGAGCGGGGTGGACCACGCCGCCCCCGCCGCCTGCCCGCCGGAGCATGCCGCGATGGGCCATTGCACCCCCGCCGGCGATACCGGCATGGCGGGCATGAAGCACGGCATGCGCGACTTCGCCAACGCGCCGGAGTTGCCGAAGACGCCGGTGGTGCAGACGGTCGCGCCGATGCCGGTCGATCGCACCGGCGAACCGCCGCAGGGGCTGGCCGACGCCGGCCATCGCGTGCTGGTCTATCGCGATCTCGTCGCGCTCGACCGCAACCCCGACCTGCGCGCGCCCTCGCGCCAGCTGCGCATCCACCTGACCGGCAATATGGAACGCTATATGTGGGCGTTCGACGGGGTGAAGCTGAACGCGGTCGTCGCGCCGATCCCGTTCCGTCAGGGCGAACGCGTCCGCGTGACGTTGGTCAACGACACGATGATGGCGCACCCCATCCACCTGCACGGCCATTTCTTCGAACTGGTGACGGGGCATGGCGACCATGCCCCGCGCAAGCACACGATCAACGTCGCCCCCGGCGGCACCGCGACGTTCGACCTGACCGCCGACGCGCCGGGCGACTGGGCGTTCCATTGTCACCTGCTCTACCATATGCACGCCGGCATGATGCAGGTGGTCACGGTGCGCCCCGATGGCGAAGCGGGCGCGGGCGCATGAGGCCGCTGGTCCTGATCGCGACGATCGCGACCGCCGCGCCCGCCGCGGCGCAAATGCACGACATGCGCGGCATGCACATGCCGGGCATGACGATGCCGCCACCCAAGAAGGCGCCCGCCCGACCGAAACCGGCGAAAACGGCCCCCGCGCGCAAGACGCCGCGCGCCGCGAACCCGAAACCCGCCGCGATGCCCGGCATGGACATGACGGCGCCCACCCCCGCGTCCTGCCAGCCCGAGCATGCGGCGATGGGGCATTGTTCGCCTACCCCCGCCGCCACGACAGCGGATGCACCGCCAAACATGCCGGCCGGCACCGACCAACCAGCCGGCAACGCACCGCCGCCCGCCCCGCCGACGACGCTCGCCGCCGCGCGCTTCTACGACCCCGCCACGATGGCGCGTGCGAACCGGACGATGCGCGACGAACACGGCGGCATGCGCTTCGCCCAGATCCTCTTCAACCTCGCCGAGGTACAGGTCCGCCGCGGGCGCGACGGCTATCGCTGGGACGGCGCGGGGTGGTTCGGCGGCGACATCGACCGGCTCGTCGTGAAGAGCGAGGGCGAAGGCGGCTTCGGCGACCGTATCGACGATGCCGAGGTGCAGGCGCTCTATTCGCGCGCTATCGATCCCTACTGGAACCTGCAGGCCGGCGTGCGTCAGGACCTCGGCATGGGCGCACACCGGACCTATGCCACGGTCGGCATCGAGGGGCTCGCCCCCTATTGGTTCGACGTCGAGGGCGCGCTGTTCCTGTCCGACAAGGGCGACCTGCTCGCGCGGGCGGAGGCGTGGTACGACCAGCGCATCACCCAGCGCCTGATCCTGCAACCGCGGATCGAGCTCAATCTTGCCGCGCAGGACATGCCCGCGAGCCGCGTCGGCGCCGGCCTGTCGACCGCCGAACTCGGCCTGCGCCTGCGCTACGAGATCAAACGCGAACTCGCGCCCTATGTCGGCGTGTCATGGGACGGCCGCTACGGCGCGACCGCGCGTTACGCCCGCAGCGACGGACAGGACCACGGCGGCGTCGCGCTCGCGCTCGGCTTGCGGACCTGGTTCTGATCCCTCGCGCCGCCGGCCAAGCGCCGCGCCGGCTTATTGCTCCAGCGGGTCCTTGACGAACCCCTCGAGATCCTCCGCCTCCAGATCCTCCTGCGCCTTCCCGTTATCGTTCGCACCCTCGCCATCCGGCGTTCCGGCGGCGTCGTCCGTGGGCTCGCGCGCGTCCTGCTGATCGTCGGTCATGTGGTGTCCTTCCGTTGTTCCGGCTCAACCCCTATCCACGCAGATCGGGCCCGACGTTCATTCGGCCAAAAGTCGTATGATATATCTGACGCGATGCCGCCGTTGATCGGGAGGGGAGTCTGAACCGACCCGATCGTCCTCACCCCGCCGCGTCGCGCTCCCCGACCCGCGCGGCGCAGGTGGCGAGGAAGCCCGCCGCCATGAAGCGCGCCATGCGTTCCTTGATCGCGGCGAAATCCTCCGACCGGCACAGGCCGCCCGACAGTTTGTCGATGCGCCCCGTCCGCCCCAGCGACAGCATCAGCCCGCCGGTGACGAAGTGATAGCCCCAGAACAGGTCCTCGTCGGGGCAGTCGGGCAGCGCCTGTTTGAGGATCCGGATCAGCCGCAGCACGACCGCGTCGAAATGTGTGTCCATCAGTTCGGCGCCCCATTCGGCGGTGTTGCTCATCTGTGCGCCGAGCATGCCGAAGTTGCGCCAGCCGATGTCGCCGTTGCCATAGAGGTCGAGGTCGGCATCGAGATAGGCGTGCAGCGCGCCCTCGACCGTCGGCTTGCCCGCCGCCTCACGCTCATAGGCGTCGAGCGTCGCCAACCGCCGCTCGATCGTCACCGGCGCGCGACGCGCGATGACCGCGTCGAACAGCTCCTTCTTGTCCTTGAAATAATAATGCAGCAGCGACTGGTGGACGCCGACCGCCTGCGCGACCTCCTTCAGCGTCACACCGTACAGGCCGTGGCGGGCGAACAGCGCCTCGGCAGCATCGAAGATCTGCTCCATCGTCGCCGCGCGCTGGTCGGCCTTTTTCGTGGGGCGGCGGCTGGGGCGGATCGGCGCGTCGGTCATGATGCCGCCATCCATGGCCCTAGCCATGCTCCGCCCGCAAGCGCATCTTGTCGATCTTGCCGGTCAGTGCCAGCGGCATCGCCGGCACGCGCACGATCGCGTCGGGCAGCCACCAGCTGGCGATCCGGCCGCGCAACGCGTCGAGCAATGTCTCGTCGGTGAGGCCGGCGCCCTGCCGCTCCTCGACGACGAGCACCGGGCGTTCGCCCCAGCGCGGGTGCGCGCGGCCGACGACCGCGACCAGCGCCACCTCGGGCAAGGCACCCACGATCGCCTCGATCTCGCCGGGGTTGATCCATTCGCCGCCCGATTTGATGAGGTCCTTGGCGCGGCCGGTGATGCTGAGGTTGCCGTCGGCATCGATCCGCGCGAGGTCGCCGGTGTCGAACCAGCCCTCGGCATCGGTTGCCGCCGCGTCCTGCCCGAAATAGCGTTCGACCGCGCTCGCGCCGCGGACCCACAGCCGCCCCTCGGCCCCGCGCTGGTCGGGCAGCGGCACGCCCGCCTCGTCGGTCAGGCGCAGGTCGACGCCCATAGGCGGCGTGCCCGATTTCGACGACTGGCGATCGGTAGCGTTGGCGGGGGTGACGGTGCCGACCGGCGACAATTCGGTCATGCCCCAACTGGTCTGGACGGTGACGCCGAGCCGTTGTTCGAAGCGGTCCATCAGCGCCTGCGGCACCGACGATCCGCCGAGCAGGATACGTTGCAGCGACGGCACCGCGCCGCCGGTCTTCTCGAGATGATCGACGAGGCCCAGCCACACCGTCGCGACGCCGGCGGCAACGGTGACGCCCTCGTCGTTGATGAGCCGCGCGAGGCTGGCGCCGTCCTGGTTGCGGCCGGGCAGCACCAGCTTGGCGCCCGCCGCCGGCCCGGCGAAGGCGAAGCCCCAGCCGTTGGCGTGGAACATCGGCACCGCGACCAGCACCGCATCGCGCGCGGTGATGCCGATGACGTCGGCGGGCAGCAGGTGCATCGTGTGCAGGTAGTTCGAGCGGTGCGTGTAGGTGACGCCCTTCGGCGCGCCGGTCGTGCCCGAGGTGAAGCACAGGCCCGCGGGCGCATTCTCGTCGAACCCGCCCCACGCCATGGGGGTGCCATGCTCGGCGAGCAACTCCTCCAGCCGCCACACGCGCACCCGGTCGGACACCGGCGCCGGCATCGCCGCACCGGGTTCGTCGAACAGGATGACGTGCTCGATGCTCGGGCAACGGGCGAGGAGGTCCTCGACCAGCGGCCCGAGACCGGGACTGACCGCGAGCACGCGATTGCCGGCCTGATGGATCATCGCCGCGAGATGCGCCGGCGCGAGGCGCGGGTTGAGCGTGTGGCAGACGATCCCCGTCCCCATCGCGCCATACCAGCATTCCATATGCGCCTGGCTGTTCCACGCCAGCGTCGCGAGATTGTCGCCTGCCTTCAGGCCGAGCGTGGCGAACGCACCCGACAGGCGGTTGGCGCGCTCGCGCAAGGCGGCATAGCCGATCCGTTCGCTGCCGCCGTCGCCACCGGTCACGACCTCGGTCGCGCCATGCCATTTGGCCGCATGGTCGATGAACTTGTCGAGCGTCAGCGCATAGGGCTGCATCGATCCGGGATTCATGACGGGTCTTTCGAGGATGAGCCGGGGGCCGCGCGGCCGGACGGGCGCGACCGGTGAAGGTCGCGCCCCTGGCGCATCAGAACTTGGTGCTGACGCGGATGCCGTACTGGCGCGGCGCCGCGGCGAGGCGCCGGATGCCGTTGAGCGAACCGATATAATGCTGGTCGGTCAGGTTGGTGCTAAACCCGGCGACCGACCACGTCCCGTTGTCGATCGTCAGTTGCGCGTTCACGATGTTGCGCGCCTTCAGGTAATCGCCCAGCTCCGGCGCCTGGAACAGCGTGCCCCACACCGCCGAGATGTGCGCATAGTCGAGCCGCGGCGTCAGCGTGATGCCCTCCGCCACCGGAATGGCATATTGCGCACCGGCGCTCAGCGTGAACTGCGGCGCATAGGGCTGGCGACGCCCGCCGAGGTTGATGCAGCCCGTGGCCGAGGCGGGGCCATTGACCGCATCGCACGCGCCGGTCGTGCCCTTGCGCGGATCGCGCGCGAAGAACTGGCCGAGCTCGGAATGCGAGATCGAGGTCGAGAAATCGAACAGGAAGTTGCCGAACGAACCCTGCGCCGAGGCTTCCAGACCGTACAGCTTGGTCGGCCGGGTGACGTTGAAGATCGAGGTGAAGTTGGGCGTCGCCGGATCGACGATCAGCACCTGGAACTTGCGGTAGACGTTGTAATAGCCGCCCAGCTGCGTGCGCAGATGGCCGTTCAGCAGCGTCCCCTTCCAGCCCAGCTCGTAATCGGTCACCTTCTCGGGCACGAAGCCGCGCGGCGTCACGCCGAACAGATTGGCGCCGTTGAGGCCGCCCGCCTTGGTCCCCGTCGCGACGAACGCGTACACGAAGTGATCGGGGTTGACCGTCCAGTTGAGCGCCAGCTTGCCGTCGACGTTGTTGCTCGCGTCGAAATCGTGCTGGACCAGCGTCGTCTTGAACGTCGGCAGCGCGCCGAGGAACAGCTCGATCGGATAGTTGACGTCGTTGCGCGACGTGGTGCGCGACCAGCGCCCGCCCAGCGTCACCTGCAACGCGTCGGTCAGCTTGTAGCCGATCTGGCCGAACGCCGCGGTCGCGGTGTGCGGGTTGGTGCCCTCGATGCGCAGCGAACGGACGACGCCGGTCGGTGCCAGCGAAACGTAGCCGTTGCCGACCGGGAACTCATATTTGTCGAACTGGTAGAATCCGCCGAGCAGCCAGGTGAACCGGCCCGTATCGGGGGAGATGATGTTCACCTCCTGCGACCAGATATGCTCGTTGGCGAAATCCTGGAACGTGTTGTTGGCGGTGGCGGTGCCGTCGGCGTCGATCGTCTCCTGCAGCGTGCCCTTCTGGAAGGCGCTGATCGAACGGATCATCAGCCCGCTGTCGAACGTGTAGCTGAGGTTCGCCGAGATGCGGCCGAACTCGTCCTGGCCCGACAGGAAGGTGTTGCTGCCGACGGTGAACGGATCGCTGGTGTTGAGCGTCGGCGCCGCGGCGCTGCCGAAATAGGCCGGGCTGTTGGGATAACCGCCGACGATGATCTTGTTGTAATCGCCCTTCACCAGCAGGCGCAGGTGGCTGTCCGGCTGCCACAACAGGCTGGCGCGGCCGCTGATCGAATTGAGGTTGCCGGGATTGCCGCTCCACGGCCCCGTTACGGTGAAGAAGGTGTCGCGCTTCTCGAGGTTGGTGGCGAGGCGGATCGCCAGCGTGTCGCTCAACGGCAGGTTGATCGCGCCCTGCGCCTTCACCTGATTGTAGTTGCCGTATTGCGCGGTGGCGAAGCCCTTCACGCTGTCGAACGTCGGGTTGGTTTCGGTGATGAACACCGCGCCGCCGGTCGCATTGCCGCCGGCGAACGTGCCCTGCGGGCCGCGCAGCACCTCGACCGACTGGATGTCGTAGTACGGCTCGGACTGGAAATAGCCGGGGAAGACCGGCACGCCGTCGCGATAGGTGACGACGCCGACGCCGACCGAGCTGCTGATTTCCGACTTGCCGATGCCGCGGATGTTGAAGCTGTTCGCCTGACCCGAGGTGTTGACGGTCAGCGACGGCGTCGAGAACTGCAGCTGCTCGACGGTGTTGACGCTCTTGCGGATCAGGTCCTCGCCGGTCAGCACGCTGGCCGCGACGCCGGTGCGCTGCAGGCTGGTCGAGCGGCGCTCGGCGGTGATGACGATGTCGCCGGGGGCATCGGTATCGCCGGGGATCGCATTGGGATCGGTCGCGTCGACCGGGTTCTGCGACGATTGCGGCGTCTTCTGCGCGGCGGTCGCCGGGGCTTCGGCGGGACCGACCTGGGCATAGGCCGTGGCCGAACTCATCATGGCGATCATCGACGCCGACAGCAGAAACGTGCGCATCCCTCATCCTCTTCCTGAACGTCGCGCTCTTTGGCGCGTCGGCATGCTGATTGGCATCGAACCCGGACCTCTGTCAACTTTCATTAAATCGCTAGTGAGGATTTCTTTTCGTGTTATTGTCTGATCCTGCAGCCGGGGCGAACCCGGCGCGGACGAGAGGATGCAGGCCGATACCGTGCGTCGGATCGCGTTTGGCCCGTGACAGGCCGGCGCCGACGCGATGGTCCGGCCACGGATGACGAAAGGGATGGCCATGCCGAACACCAAGCGATGGATGACACGATTCGCCGGCCTTGCCGCGGCGCTGCTCGCCACCACGGCGCAGGCGCAGGCGCAGCAGACGCGGGTGACGATCGACACCGGCGCGCTGCAGGGCGCGCGCGCCGGCGACACATTGGTGTTCAAGGGCATCCCTTATGCCGCGCCACCGGTCGGTCCGATGCGCTGGCGGCCCCCCGCCCGGCCCGCCGCCTGGACCGGCACGCGCGATGCGACACGCTACGGCACCGCCTGTCCGCAGGGCCCCGAGCACAAGGAGCCGTGGGCGCAGGTCGGCACGATGAGCGAGGATTGCCTGTTCCTCAACGTCTGGCGCCCCGCGCGCGCCGGACGCTATCCGGTGATGGTGTTCATCCACGGCGGCGGCTTCACTTATGGCGCCGCGGGCGTGCCGCTGTACGACGGCTCGAGCCTGGCGGCGCGCGGCGCGGTGATCGTCACGATCAACTATCGGCTCGGGCGACTGGGCTTCTTCGCGCATCCGGCGCTGACCCGGGAAAGCCCCGACGGGCGGCTCGGCAATTATGCGATCATGGATCAGGTCGCGGCGCTCGAATGGGTGCGGCGCAACGCCGCGGCGTTCGGCGGCGATGCGGGCAACGTCACCGTGTTCGGCGAATCGGCGGGCGCGGGCAGCGTCCAGATCCTGATGGATTCGCCGGTCGCCAAGGGCCTGTTCCACAAGGCGATCTCCGGATCGGGATCGGGCAGCAGCGCGCTGTTCCCGATCCGCGGCGGCGCGCTGAACGCAGAGGCGGTCGGCCAGCTGTGGGCAGCGAGCCTCGGCCTCAAGGACGCGACCGCCGAGCAACTCCGCGCAGTACCGCTCGCCGACGTGGTGAAGAACGGCCGCGCCTTTCCGTTCATCGACGGCAAGGTCGTCGTGCACAGCCCGGGCGAACCCTTCTACGCCCGCACGCAGATGCCGGTGCCGCTCATCATCGGCGGCAATTCGAACGAATCGAGCCTGGGCGGAATGACCGAAGCGGCGGCGAAGGCGTTGTTCGGCGCCGATTTCCAGCCGCTGCTCGACGGCTATGTCGCGATGACCGGCAAGCCCGCGCCCGCCGCGGCGGTCGATCTCGCCGAGGACGGCGGTTTCGTCCTCCCGTCGTTCGCGCTCGCCGACCAGCATGCGGCGGCGGGGCACAAGGCGTTCGTCTATTATTTCGATCAGGTGCCGGTCGATCAGCGCGCCACCGCCGCCGGGACCGACCATGGCGGCGAGATCGAATATGTCTTCGGTACCAGACCGGCCGAGCATCGCTGGGACGCACGCGACATCGCGGTGTCGAAGCTGATGGGCGATTACTGGGTACGCTTCGCGAAGACCGGTGATCCCAATGGCGGCGGCGCGCCGCGTTGGCCGCAGGTGACGACGGTGCCGACCAGCTATCTCGCGGTCGGTGCGACGACCACGGTCAAGCGGCTCGAGCCGGTCCAAGAGCGCGCCAAGGCGGCGGCGATGGCGGACGCGCGCCGGAAATGGGCGGGGACGCCGCGGCCATGACCGTCGCCCCGACCCGGCGTCAGCTGATCGCGGGTGCCGCGGGGACGCTGGCGGCCGCGCGTACGCCGGCCGCCGCTTGGCGCCGGCCCAACGGGTTCCTGTGGGGCACGGCGATCTCCGCGCACCAGAGCGAGGGCGGCAACACCAATTCGGACAGCTGGCTGCTCGAAACGAACACGCCGACCGCGTTCCGCGACCCCTCGGGCGACGCCTGCGACAGCTATCACCGCTATACCGAGGACCTCGACATCGCCGCGAGCCTAGGCCTCAACTGCTATCGCTTCGGGATCGAATGGGCGCGGATCGAGCCCGCGCCGGGCATGTTCTCGGTCGCGGCGCTCGACCATTATGTCCGCGTGCTCGAGGCGTGCCATGCGCGCGGGCTGCTGCCGATCGTCACCTTCAATCATTTCACCGTGCCCTTGTGGTTCGCGATGCGCGGCGGGTTCGAGGTCGCGGACGGCGCCGATCTGTTCGCGCGCTTCTGCGCGAAGGCGACCGAGCGGCTGGGGCCACTGATCGGCATGGCCTCGACCTTCAACGAGGCGAACATCGTGCTGCTGCGCAAGGTGCTGCCGCGCTTCGCCAGCGACGCCGCCGCGGCGAACGCGCGGGCGATGATCGCCGCGGCGGCGCGGCGTACCGATTCGCCGCGTTTCTCGTCGATGCTGTTCGGCGATCCCGACCGGATCAGCGACGTGATGCTCGACGCGCATGCCAAGGGACAAGCGGCGATCAAGGCCGGGCCGGGCGACTTCCCCGTCGGCGTAACGCTGTCGATGCAGGAAATCCAGGGCGTCGGCCCCGACAATCAGGCGGCGCAGGCGGAACGGACGATCTACGGCGGCTGGATCGAGGCGGCACGGCGCGCCGATTTCGTCGGCGTCCAGACCTATTCGCGACTGCGCATCGACGCACACGGAATGATGAAGCCGGAAGCGGGCGTCCCCCTCACCGACATGGGTTACGAAAACTATCCGCACGCGATCGGCGCGACGATCCGTTATGCCGCGAAGCATATCGGCCGCCCGATCTATCTGACCGAGACCGGCATCGGCACGAGCGACGATTCGATCCGCGCGCGCTTCATCGACGCCACCGTCACCGAGGTCGCGCGGTGCATCGCCGAGGGGATCGACGTGACGGGCTACCTCTACTGGTCGCTGCTCGACAATTTCGAATGGACGTCGGGCTATGCCAAACAGTTCGGGCTGGTCGCGGTCGACCGCACCACGTTGAAGCGCACGATCAAGCCCAGCGCGCAGGTGCTCGCCGCGCATGCCCGGGCCGGTCGGCCGTGACCGGCCCGTGTCCCAGGCGCTGCTGGCTGCGCCGCGGACTGATCGGTCTCGGCGTGGTCGTCGTACTGTCGCTCGCCGCCTTCACGGCGATCGGCGGCTGGGGCCTCGTCGCCAGCCTGCGCGGCCCCAAGGCGCCGTTCGACGCCCGCGCGCTGCCGCCGGCGCCCGATTATGCCAGAGCACGCGCCTGGCTGGCGCTGCCCGGCCGGAACGGGTTTGAGCGCTCCACCCCGCCAGGGATGGCGGCAGTCGACGAGGCGCGCGCGCCGGCGGACGTGTTCTTCGTCCACCCCACTACCTTCCAGGGCAGCCCGGTCTGGGTCGCGCCGTTCGACGCCGGCGACGCCGCCGCGCCGCTCAATCCGCCGGTGCTGCTCGATCAGGTGAGCGTCTTCAACGGCTGCTGCCGGCTGTATGCGCCACGCTACCGTCAGGCGACGCTCGCCGCGCTCAAGGAACCGCGGGCGATGGATGTCGCCTATGGGGACGTCGCCGCGGCGTTCCGTTACTATCTGGCGCACCTTAACCATGGCCGGCCGTTCATCGTTGCCTCGCACAGCCAGGGCACCGCGCACGCGATCCGGCTGCTGCAGGAGGAGATCCTTGGCCGCCCGGTGCAGCACCGGCTGGTCGCGGCCTATCTGATCGGCGGCTACGTGCCCGACACGTTCGGCGAGATCGGCCTGCCGATCTGCGCCACCGCGCGCGCGACCGGATGCGTCGTGTCGTACAACACCAGCCAAGCGGGGCGCACCGGCGCGCGGATGATTACCGAAAACCGCACCTATTGGTGGCGCGGCGCACGCACGACGCAGGGACGGTCCAACGCATTGTGCGTCAATCCGCTCGACTGGAGCCAGCGCAACGCCGCCCCGGCGCGCGCCAATCGCGGCAGCCTGCCCTTCCCCCACGCCCCGTTCGGCAGCGCCGCCGGGCCGTTGCCCGCGCTGGTGCCGCAGCTGACCGGCGCGGTCTGCCGCAACGGGCTGCTCGAGGTCGATATCCCATGGTCCGCGCCGTCGGGGTTCACGGACAAGGTCAGCCTGATCTTCGGCAGCTATCACCTCAACGATTACGGCATCTTCTACGCCGCGCTGCGTCGCAACGCGATCGATCGCACGACAGCGTGGCGCAGCGCCGGCGCGCGACACGGCGACCTGCGATGATCGCACGGACGCCACGTTTGCCATCGACCCCGAGGGATGCCTATCCTCCCCGCATGTTTCGCCTGCTCGCCGCCGCCGTGTCCGTCCTGCTTCCGGCGCATGCCGGCGCGGACGAGTTGCAGAACCGCCTCGTCGCCGGTGCCCGCGCCACCGATACGTCGGGGCATGCGTTTCGCCAGACGATCACCGCGACGGGGATCGGAGTCGGCAACAAGAGCTATGTCACCGCCTACGACCCGCGCCGCGCGGCGGCCGATCGCTGGCAGCTGGTCAGCATCGACGGCCGCACGCCGACGGCCAGGGAGCTGGAAAAGTCGCGCAAGGCGAAGCGGGATGCGGTGCCCGCCTATGCCGAACTCGCCAAATGGCTCGCCGCCCCCGCGACCCGCGCCGACGGGGCGAACGGCACCGTGACCTATCATTACGCGTCGCTGCCCGCGGGCACGGTGAAGCTCGGCTCGCACGATGCGTCGGCCGACACCGCGGCGGATGTCGTCGTCAACACGCGTGGCGGCGCGCCGTATGTCGAACGCGTCCGCTTCACCTCGACCAGGGGCTTTCGCATGATGCTCGTCGCCTCGGTCAAGAGCATGGCCTTCGTCAGCCGCTATCGCCGCCTGCCCGACGGACAGATGGCGCCCGCCGACATGGCCAGCGCGATAACGGGATCGATGATGGGCAAATCGGGCGAGCTGCGCTCGACCGTCACCTTCAGCGACTGGCAAAAGGTGCGCTGACCGGGACGCGCCTCCGCGCGAAACATTCTTCTTTCTTTGATACGCTACCATCCGGCCTATACGAGGGTGCCACCCCGATAGCGTGCCTCGTCGAGCGCCCCCTCGGCACGCGCGACGACCGTCGCCACCGCCAGATTGGCCGAGGCGCTGGGGACGGTGCGCGTCATGTCGAGCAGGCGGTCGAACGGCAGTACCAGCCCGACGACCAGCGCGGTCTGTTCGGGGCCGACGCCGACGCCCGACAGCATCGCCGCCAGCATGAACAGCGATGCCGAGGGCACCGGCGCGGTGCCGAACGCCGCCAGCGCGCCGGTGACCAGCATCAGCGCCAGCATGACCGGGGTCGGCGCGATGCCCAGCGCCTGCAGCGCGAACTGGCCGAGCAGGCCGACGTACATCGCGGTGCCGTCCTTGCCGATGCTGGCGCCGAGCGGCAGGACGGTGCCCGCCACCGGCCGCGCGACGCCCAGGTTGTCCTGCGCGACCTGCATCGCGACCGGCAACGTTGCCGACGACGAGGCGGTCGAAAAGGCGATGGCCAGCGCATCGACGATGCCCCGGAAGAACCGGCCGACCGGCAATCGCGCGACGACGCCGATCAGCGTCGCGTGGACGATGGCCATCTGCGCGATGCTGCCGATCAGCACGGCGAGCGCCAGCCAGCCGATGTGGACGAAGACCGCGACGCCGTTGGCGGCGACGGCATTGGCGATCAGCGCCAGCACCCCGAACGGCGTCGCCTCCATCACCAGCCCGACGATGCGGAACAGCACCGCCGACAGCGACTGGAGCAGCGCCGCGACGGGCCGCCCGGCCTCCCCCGACAAAATGGTGCCGATGCCGAGCAGCACCGCGACGACGATGATCGCCAGCATGTCGCCGTGCGCCAGCGCCTCGACGATATTCGCCGGGACGATGCTGAGAATTTGGTCATAGCCCGATACCGCCGGGCCCAGTGGCCTGGCGGTGGCGCCGGCCAGCCCCGCGCCCTCACCGGGGCGCAGCACCAGCCCGACGGTCATGCCGATCGCGACCGCCAGCAGCGTCGTCGTCGCGAACAGCGCGATCGTCCGCCCGCCGATCGAACCCAACCGTCGCGGATCGCCCAGCGCGGTGATGCCAGCGGCGATGGTGACGAGCACGATCGGCACGACCAGCATCTTGATCAGCCGGATGAACAGGTCGCCGACGATCGCGATCCACGGCGCCGCGCCGGGCAGCAACACCCCGATGGCGACACCGAGCGCCAACGCCACGAGCACACGTCGCCACAGCGGAATGGCGAACCAGCGGCGCAGCATCGTCATGCCGGGCGCACGCTGGTCGGGGCGAGGAAGGGCAAGGTCATCATCGCGCCATCATGACAGCCGCGAAGGCGCTGCATAGGCCCCGACCGGCCGCGCATGCATAACCGCGGCTCATGCCCCTCCCCAAAAACCCGCGGCGGGCGGCAGCAGGATGCCCGCGTCGTCACGCACGCCACCGACGCGATCCTCCGCCAGCCACAACGGCCCGTCGAGATCGACGAAATCCGCCTCACCGGCAAGGTACAGCGCCGGCGCGATGCCGAGCGACGAGGCGACCATGCAACCGACCATCAGCCCGAACCCCCGCGCGCGCGCCGCCTCGACCAGCGCCAGCGCCTCGGTCAGGCCGCCCGCCTTGTCGAGCTTGACGTTGACGTGCGTGTAGCGGCCGACCAGCCGGTCGAGATCGCCCGCGACATGGACCGATTCGTCGGCGCAGATCGGGATCGTGTAGTCCGCGGCGCGCAGACCGGCATCGGCGTCCGCGGGTATCGGCTGTTCGAGCAGATCGACGCGCAGTGCCGCCAGTTCCGCGTCCCACGCATGCAGGTCCGGCAACGTCCAGCTTTCGTTGGGATCGACGATCACCCGCGGGGTGGGTGCCGCCGCGCGCACCGCGGCGATCTGGCGCAACGGATCGTTGCGGTCCACCTTCACCTTAAGCAGCGGCACGCCGGCGACGCGTGCCGCGGCGGCGGCCATCGCCTCCGGCGTGTCGAGCCCGATGGTGATCGCGGAGGGGACCGGGCCGGGCGCCGGTCGACCGATCAGCGCCGCGACGCTCGTGCCCGCCCGCCGCGCCTCCAGATCCCACAGCGCGCAATCGAGCGCGTTGCGCGCCGCGCCGGGCGGCAGCGCCGTCGCCAGCGCCGGCCGGTCGCCGCCCTGCTCGATCAGCCCACGCACGCCATCGATCGCCGCCAGCGCAGCATCGATGGTCTCGCCATAGCGGGCGTAAGGCACCGCCTCGCCCCACCCGACCGCATCGCCTTGGCGGATCGTCACCGCCACGACATCTGCCACGGCCTTCACGCCGCGCGAGATGCGGAACGGCGTCGTCAGCGCGAAGCTGTGGTGGCCGGCGTCGAGGGTGCGAAGCATTGCAGGATCCAGTCCACGATCGGGTCGCCGCCGAAGCGGTATGGGTCGGTGCAGGGCAGGCCCAGCCGCTCGCCCGTCGCGGCGCACAGCGCGCGCGCCGCCGCGTCGTCGAGCTTGACGGTGTTGAGCGCGATACCCACCGCGCGTACCGCCGGGTTGGTCAGCCGCGCGACGCGCAGGTTCGCGTCCAGACATTCGGCGAGGTCGGGCAGCGGACAATGCGGCAGGCCGCGCATGCCGACGCGGGCGGGATCGTGGCACAGCACCAGCGCATCGGGCTGCGCGCCGTGCAACAGGCCGGTCGAGACGCCGGCGAAGGACGGGTGGAACAGCGACCCCTGCCCCTCGATCAGGTCCCAGCCGCCGTCATGCCGCGCCGGCGACAGCGTCTCGATCGCGCCCGACAGGAAATCGGCGATCACCGCATCGAGCGGCAGGCCTTCACCCGCGATCAGGATGCCGGTCTGGCCGGTAGCGCGAAAATCCGCGCTGAGGCCGCGGGCGCGCATCGCGTCGCGCAGCGCCAGCGTCGCGTACATCTTGCCGACCGAACAATCGGTGCCGACGGTCAGCAGCCGCAGCCCGGCACGGCGAAGGCCGTTGCCGACCGGCAGATCGGCGGGCGGATCGCGCACGTCGAACAGCGTCACGCCCGCCTCGGCCGCCGCGCGCGCCAGCCGCGGTTCGTCGCGCAGGCGGCTGTGCAGGCCCGACGCCACATGCAGGCCCGCGGCGATCGCGGCGAGCGCATCGCGGATCAGCGCCTCGCCCAGCACCCCGCCGGCATTGGCGATGCCGAGCACCAGCGTCCGCGCGCCCGACGCCACCGCCTGTTCGATCGTCAGCCGCGGCAGGCCGAGCGATAGCGGGCAGTCGTCGTGGCGCAATTCGCCGACGCAATCCCCGGCGCGAAAGGTGGCCAGCCCGCGCGACGTCTTGATGCCGATCTCGTCGTCCGAATGGCCGAGGTAGAGGAGATAGGGCGCAGGGATCATCGTCGCATCACCGGGTAGCATCGCATGCGCTGCCGGTAGCGCCCGACCGGCCACCGCCGCCAATAGTAGCTCGACCGCCTACCATAACCCACGCTCATGGTTGTTCGATCAGCGCCGCCAGCGTGGCGAGGAAATCGTTCATCAGTGCCGACGGCGGCCGCGCCTCGAGCGTGATCGCGACGATGTCGAACGCCAGCGAGGGGCGCAGCGGCCTGAATCGCAAGGCAGGACCGGTCATCGCCGCCGCGGTGAAGCTGTCGACGACCGCCATGCCCACCCCCGCCCGCACCAGCGCCGCCGCGACGTAGAAGGTTCGTGCGGAGGCGATCTCGGCAAGGTCGAGGTCGAGCCGCTGCGTCTCCGCCGCGAACAGATCGCCAAGCGGCCCGCTGCGCTCCAGGCTGACGAACGACCGGTCGGCGATCGTCGCCAGGTCGATCCGGCCGGGCCCCTCGTCGAGATCGCCCGCGCGGTACAGCACGCCCAGCTCGCCCTCGCCCAGCCAGCGCCGCGACAACGGCATGTCGCGCGGCACGTCGATCGCGACGACGGCGTCGGTTTCGCGTTCGTACAGCCGGCGCACGATCTCGTCGTGATGCGTGATCTGCAGGTCGAAGAAGGTGCCGGGCCGATCCGCCAGGAACCGCGCCGCCGCCTGCGGCACGAGATCCAGCCCGAGGCTGGGCAGCGTCGAGATGCGCAAGGCGCCGCCATGGCCGCGACGCAGGTTGCGTGCCGCCTGCCGCAACGACCCGATCCGCGCCTGAACGTCGGCGACCTCGCCGAACAGCGCGTGGGCATCCTCGGTCGGTACCAGCCGGTTGCGATGGCGCAGGAACAGCGCGAAGCCCAGTTGCTGTTCGGCGTGGCGCAGCGTCTTGGTGACTGCGGGTTGCGAGATGGCGAGCGCCCGCGCCGCCGCGCTCACCGTGCCGTTGACGTAGACGGCGTGGAAAATCTCGATGTGGCGCAGGTTCATCCGGGCAAGATTAGCGCGCGATCCACGATCGTGCCACGCCCGCCGTCTCAGCCCGCCGGACAGCCAGCCGGCGTCGGCCGCAGCAGCACGCGTCCAGCGGTTATACCGGTGGGACGGTCGCGCTCGAACGCCAGCCGCCCGTTGACGTACAGCGCATCGACGCCGACGCTGAGCACCGCCGGATGGACATAATCGGCGCGCGGCGCGAACCGCGCCGGGTCGATCACCGCGACATCGGCATGATAGCCGCGCCGCAGATAGCCGCGCCGGTCGAGCCGGTAGATGTCGGCGGTCAGCCCGGTCGATCGTCGGATGAACGTCGCGGTATCGATGACGCGGCGGCCGACGACATATTTGCGGTATGTCTCCGGCATCGTCGCGAACTGCCGCGGATGGCCGTCGGACCCGTCCGACCCGGTGACGACCCACGGCTGTCGCATGATCGCCTCGACATCCGGCTCTGCCATGTTGAACGAGGCGATGCTGGCACCGGCGCGATCCGCCCCCTCGGGAGCGTCGCGGGTGCCGCGCAGGATGCGGATCGCCGCCTCGACCGGATCGAGGTTCCACGCGGTCGCCATCGCGGCGAGCGTCTTGCCCGACCACGGAAAATCCGGGGAATTGAGCAGGATCGCCCCGGCACCGCCGCGCCGCTTCAGATTGTCGCGCATCGCGCCCCGGATCCTGGTCGCGAGCGCGGGATCGTCGAGGCGCGCGATCAGCGCGGCGAAGCCGCCATCGACCGCCCAGCGCGGCACCAGCGCGGCGTCCAGGCTCGTCCCCGATGCCAGCCAGGGATATTGATCCGCGGTCACGTCCTGCCCCGCGCGGCGCGCGGCGTCGATCAGCGCGATGATCTGCGGCGCCTGCCCCTGCACGTCGACGCCGAGCGCTTTGAGATGCGCGATATGGACCGGCATCCCCGCCTCGCGCCCGATGCGCAGCACTTCGCGCAGCGAGGCGAACAGGCCGATCGAATAGCTCGATTCGTCGCGCTGGTGCGTGTCGTACAGACCGCCGCGGCGTGCCGCCTCGCGCGCGACGGCGATCACCTCGTCGGTGGTGGCGAAGCTCTGCGGCGCATAGAACAGCCCGGTCGACAGGCCGGCGGCGCCCTCGCACATGCCCTTGGCGACCAGCGCCTGCATCCGCGCCAGTTCGGCGGGACTTGGCGCACGTGCGTCCTGGCCCAGCACCCGCGTCCGCACCGCGCCGAAGCCGATGAAGGGCACGACGTTGATACCGATGCCGCCCCGGGTCAGCACCGCGGCATCGGCGGCGATATCGGGCGTGCCGTAGCCGTCGACGCCGATGACGATCGTCGCGACGCCCTGCGCCAGCCACGGCGCGTTGACGCGCGCCGCGGGGTCGGGGGAGCGCAGGAAGGTTTCGGGATGGGTATGCGCGTCGATCAGCCCGGGCGTCACCATCTTGCCGCGCGCATCGACGACGCGGCCGCCGGGCACCCTCCGCGTCGGCCCGACATAGACGATCCGGTCGCCGCGCATCTCGACCTCGCCGACGAACGGCTTGTCCTCGCCGCCGGTGTAGACGGTGCCGCCGCGGATGATGACGCGGTCGCCCTGTGCCCCCGCCTCGCTGCCGAACGCAACGAGCACGCACGCCGCCGCCAGCCACCAACCGCGATATCGCCCCATGCGATGCTCCCCGCGGTTCGTCAGGGCAGCGCCTGATAGATCAGCGCACGCAGCTTGCCGTGGTCGTCGATATCGCCGGCGGGGATCAGCTGCGTCAGATAGACGATGGTGAGCCGCTCGCGCGGATCGACCCAATAGGTGCTGTGATAGGCGCCGCCCCAGCCGAATTCGCCCTCCGACCCCGGCTCGCCTGCCTTGCCGACGTCGGTGCGGATGCTGAAGCCGAGCCCGAACCCCTTGCCGGGCAGATAGGGCGCGTCGGTCAGCTGGTTGCTGACCATCAGTTCCACCGACTTGCGGCCGAGGTAGCGCCGCCCATCCAGTGTGCCGCCCTGCCGCAGCATCTCGAGGAACCGGCCGTAATCGGCCGCGGTCGACAGCAGGCCCGCGCCGCCCGAGAACGCCGCGCGCGGCCCCTCGACATATTGGCCCTGCCCCAGGAAACTGCCGTCCCGCCACGTCCCCGGATCGTCGGCGCGCACGATCGCATTCGCCTTCGCCGAATAGACGACGGCGAGGCGATCGGCCTTGTCGCGGGGCAGGTAGAAGGCCGTGTCCTTCATCCCCAGCGGCTCGATCAGCCGTTCGCGCAGGACCGCGTCCAGCGTCTTGCCGCTCACCTTCTCGACGATCGCGCCGAGGATATCGGTGCTGTAGCCATAGACGAACTGCTCGCCCGGCTGCGCCGCCATCGGCAGCGAGGCCATCCGCGCGAGCGCGAATCCGACGGGGGCATCGCGGTCGGCCCAGTACCAGCCCATGAAGCCGGCATCCCGCCATGCCTTTTCGGCCGGGCCACCGCCGTACGAGACGCCGCTGGTATGGGTCAGCAGGTCGCGGATGGTGATGCGCCGCTTGGCCGGCACCACGTCGTAGCCGCCATTGGGGCGCGGCACCGCGACGGTGGTGGACGACCATTCGGGCAGGTATTTGCCGACGGGATCGCTCAGCAACAGCTTGCCCTCCTCCATCAGCATCATCGCCGCGACGCTGGTCAGCGCCTTGGTCTGCGACGCGATGCGGAAGACGCTGTCCTGCCGCATCGGATCGTGCGCTTCCTTGTCGCGCCAGCCGACCGCGGTGGAGAACACGGTGCGGCCATCCTGCTGGACCTGCACCACCGCGCCGGCGATCCGCCCCTGATCGACATAACCCTGCAACAGCTGCCGCACCGGCGCGAGCCGCTCGGCCGAAATCCGGCCGGTCTCGCGCGCATGGCGGGCATCGGCGGCGCGTTGCGCCGGGGCGGCACCCGGCGATGCCGCCAGCAGCACGGTCGCGATCAGCCACATCGTCGTCTTCATGCCGTTTCCCCCGCCGCCGGACGCGGCGCGGCGTCACTATGCGAGCGGCCGGACGGCGACGCCAGCCCCACGATCGTTTCGATCGGGAGGCAGACGGTGGGTCTCCCTCCATCGCAGCAAACACCCCGTCACCCCGGACGTGTTCCGGGGTCCACTCCGCGGCGAGGCAAACGGCTTGAGGCGTGAGCGTACGCTTGCGGCCCGGTGGACCCCGGAACAAGTCCGGGGTGACGAAGGGATGTTGGAAGCGTTGACCGACCCAACCATCATGCCCTCCCCCGCAGCGCTTGTGTTCCAGCCAGCGGTGATCCAACCTCCCGGTCGGTCGTCGCACGACGGCGCGAACCGGGAAGGGACGATATGACTGCGCGCGGACGGCGCTGGATGGCGGGCGGGTCGGTGCTGGCGCTGACCGCGACGGGAATCGCCGCCTGGGTCGCACCGCTCGCCGCCGATCCGGTGGGGCCGAAGGACTGCACCGGCATCCTGCCGCCGCTCCCCGCGATCGATTCCCGGGCAACGCCGGCCATCACCGTCGCCGAACCGCGCTGGTCGCAGCGCGGCGGCACCGTCAACGACGCGAGTTGCCTCAGCCGCACCGCGGTCGCCGGCGTCGTCCGGCCGCGCAGCGAGGCCGATGTCGCCACCGCGCTCGCTTATGCCCGCGCGCATCGCCTGCCGGTGTCGGCGGCCGGGGTGAAGCATTCGATGGGCGGCCAGGCGTTTCGCGCCGGCGGCATCGTGCTCGACATGCGCGGCCTCGCCGCGATCCGCCTCGACGAGGCCGCGCGCACCGTCACCGTCGGCGGCGGCGCGACCTGGCATGCGATCCAGCAGGCGGTGCACCCGCGTTTCGCGGTCAAGGCGATGCAGTCGACCGACATCTTCTCGGTCGGTGGATCGATCTCGGTCAACGCACACGGCATGGACCACCGCGCCGGCGCGGTGATGGGATCGCTGCGCAGCGTCCGCGTGATGCTCGCCGACGGCCGCATCGTCACCGCATCGCGCGACGAGAATGCCGACCTCTTCCGCCACGTCGTCGGCGGCTATGGCCTGTTCGGGGTGATCGTGTCGGCGGTGCTCGATGTGGTGCCGAACGACGTCTACCGCTCCGAACGCCGGCTGATCGACTATCGCGCCTTCCCCGCGACCTTCGCGCAGATCGCCGCCGATCCCGCCGTCGGCCTCAGCTACGTCCACCTCTCCACCGCGCCTGCCACGCTGCTGCAGGAGGCGCTGGTCTACGCTTATCGCCGCTTCCCGGAGGATCAGGCGCTGGCCCGCGCGCCGCTCAGCGAAGTCGCCTCGACCAAGGTCCGCCGCCTGACCGTCAACCTCGCCAAGAAGAACGATATGTTCAAATCGCTCAAATGGTGGAGCGAGAAGCATATCGAGCACCGCATAGAGACCTGCACCGTCACGCGCGCACAGGCACAGGGGTCGGGCGAGGCGTGCCTGGTCGCGCGCAACGACCCGATGCACGATTCGGTCGCCTATCTGTTCAACGACCTGCCCGGCGAAACCGACATCCTGCACGAATATTTCGTGCCGCGGGATCGCATCGTGCCGTTCATCGACGGCATGCGCGCCATCTTCCGCACGCAGGACGCGAACGTCGTCAACGCCTCGATCCGCGCGGTCGGGGTCGAGGACAATGCGCTGTCCTACGCCCCCGCCCCCGCCTTTTCGGTCGTGCTGTACCTCAACCAGCCGACCACGGCGGACGGTACCGCGCGGATGCGGCGGCTGACCAGCGACCTCATCGATCTGACCGCGGCGCAGGGCGGGCGCTTCTTCCTCCCCTACCAGCTGCATTACACACCGGCGCAGCTCGAGCGGTCCTATCCGGAAATCGGCGCCTTCTTCGCCGCCAAGCGCGGCTGGGACCCGGACGGGCTGTTCAGCAACACCTGGTATGCCCGCTACGCCCCCGCCTTCGCGAAGCAGCCTGCCGCGATCCGCCCCTCGATCACCAGCGGCGCGCCCTCGGCATAGAGGCCGGCGACGAAGCCGCGATGGTCCGAGCGCGCCAGCGTCGCGCCGCGGCGGACCTCGACCACGGTGCCGCCCGCCGCCGCGATCGTCCGCACCGCCGCCGCCGCATCGCCGATCACCGCGACCTGTCGCCCCGCCGGCCCGACGAACGGCATCGCCAGCATCACCAGCGTCCACAGCCCCAGCACCAGCGCCGCCAGCGCCGTGCCGCGCGCGATCCTAATAATCGTAGACATGCTCGATCTCCGCGCCCGATGCGCGCGCCACCGCGATCCAGCGCGTCAGGCCGGCGACCGGCAGCGTCACGCCGTAGCGCGACCAGCCCGGCCGGTCGCCGAGCGGCATCGCGACCAGCACGTCGCGTGGGCGCAGCCGGTCGGGCGCGCGGACGGTGACGAAGATCGTGGTGTTGCCGGCGATGTCGTCGATCCCGATACCGCGGCCGGCGAGCATGCCGATCAGGTCGGTGAGCTGCGCATAGCGGGGGACGCGTACCATCGTCCGCCCGCCGCCGCTCGCGATCGCGCGGAAGCGCGGATCGACCGCGACAATCTCCGCAGGCGAGGCACGCACGACCATCAGCAGCGTCGTCTGGTCGGGCTGCAACCCGGCGAGCGCGCCGATGCCCTTCGCATAGAGCGCCTTGACCCCGTATTCGCCGGTCAGCGCAACGCGGCGCTCGGGCCGCCGGACCAGCGACCAGCCGCCGCTCGTCCGCCACAGCCCGCCGAGCGCGCCCGCGAAGTCGAACCCGTACCACGGCGTTTCGTGCATGAACGCGCCATAGCGCTGCTGGACCGCGGCGGCATAGCGATCCTCCGGGCTGTGCCAGCCACCCAGCGCTTCGCTCAGCCGGCCGACGATATTCTCCCACGCCGCCTTCACCGCCATCTCGGCGGTGAAACTGATCCCGATGATCGCGATCATCAGCTTGGCGTCCGCCGCACCGGCCCGCGCACCCGCGACGCGGTGGATCGCGCAATAGCTGCGCCAGAAGCCGGCGACGTCGGCGCCGTAATCGTAGCTGCTCGGCCGGCCGCCCGCGGCGAGATAGCGCCCCAGGCTCTCGGCCGCATAGACGATATGCCATTCGGGATAGGTCAGCCACGTCCGCGCCTCCGGCCGCCGTTCGCCGCGCGGCACGGGACTTGGCATCGCGACCGACGGCACCGGCCCGGCGCGGCAGCCGACGTCGATCCCCACCACCGGCACCACCACCAGCGTCGCGGCGATCGCGCCCAGCCCGGCGAGCAGGCGCCAGCGCCGCTTCACGCGGGCGCCCTGGCGAGCCTGTAGCCGACCCAGATCGCGAGGCCGCCGATCAGCAGGTGCGGCAGATTGGCGAAGACATGCGCGTAGAGCGACTGCCGGATCGGCCCGTAGAGAAAGATGCCGCCGTCCAGATAGCCGCTGCCCAGGAACAGCCCCATCACCCCGTCGGCGAAATAGAGCGGCCCGAACAGCCGGAAATAGGTCCGGCTCGCGCCATGGGACCACCAGGCCGCGACGCCCGCCCAGACACCCGAAAAGAAATGCAGGCTGTCGTCGTACAGGTCGAGCTTGAACAGCCCGAACAGATTGCCGTCGGCATCGTGGAAGGCGGGCACATAACCGATCGCGACGACCGCCATGAACCCGATGCAATAGAACCAGCCGAACCGCCGTACCCTGTCCATCGCGTCTCTTCCCCCGATCGATCGCCCCCGAACCTGCCAGCCGCACCGTCGCTTTTCAATCGAAAGCCCGCGCTGGGCGAACGCATGCGGTGCTGGTACACCAACGCCGGATCGGCAGCAGGGAAGACGCCATCGCATGACCCGGCCGACCGATCCCCTACCGCCCGTCCGTTCGCCGCTGGCAAAGACCGGCGGCTGCCTGCTCTCCGCCCTCCTGCTCTGGGTCGAACTCACGATCGGCATCGCCATCGCGGCGCTGGTCGCCGAACCCTTGGGGCCGCCGCTCGCCGCGCGCGGCTACGATCCCGACATCGGCACCGGCTTCCTGATCGCCTGGGGCCTCGGCGCGGCGATCGCGGTCTATCCGGTGATCTGGCTCGACCGCCTGCGCCGCCGCTGGACGCGCTGACGCATCAGGTCAGCAGGCATCCCGACAGGATCGTCGTGCCACCCAGCCCGCGGACCTGATCGCAGGCGACGCTGATGAACTGCCCCTTGGCCAGCGGTGCGAGCCGCGTGCGATAGCCTTCGGGAAATTCGACGACCATGAAGTTGAAGCGGGTGCGCCCCTCCATCGACAGCGACGGCGTCGCGCCGGGCTGGACCATCGATGCGATCGTGCCCGAGACGCGGATCGGCCCGGCATAGCGCGCCGCGGCGCCCGCCGGATCGCTGTTGAACGCCGAATCGAGCACCGCGGCCGACACGCTGCTGCCCGTCCGCGCATCGGCGCCCGCCATCGTCGCGGCGTCGGACGCCTCGTCGACCGCGCGGCGCCCGCTCGCCGTCTCCTGCCGCGTGCCAGCGTCGCTCGCCACCGCGGCCTTGCGCGTATCCGCCGCAGGGACCGATCCCTTGGGGGCGAGCAACAGATAGCCGACGATCACCACCGCGACGAGGACCAGCACGGGCAGCACCCAGCCGAGCCCGCCGCCCGATGGCGACACGACGGGCTGCGTCGCGCCCGGCCGGAACGGCTCGGCAGGCGATGCCGGCTGACGAACCGTCGCCGCCGGCTCGGCCATGCCGCCGCCACCACCCGCGACCGCCGTGCCGCAGTTCGCACAGAATTTCGCACCGTCCGCCAGTTCGGTGCCGCATTGGTTGCAGAAGGACATCGCCTCACTCTCCCGTTCGCTGCCAACGACGACGCGCGGGATACCAGGATCGTTCCCGGAGCGTACCGACCCACCCCCATCCGCCCGTCGAATTTAATTCATCGCTGTTCATTTCAAGTTAATTGAGCAATGAGTAATTAAATCCCGGCGGCCACCACGGTCGCAACGGCGATCCGCCAAGGATCGGCACGAAGGAGAACGACCATGAAGCGCATGACCCTGATCGCCGCCGCGATCGTCGCAGCGGCCGGCGTCGCCAGCCAGCCCGCCGCCGCCTACGACCTCACCACCACCGGCCGCACCCTCGCCAGCCCGCGGCTCGCCGCAGACGTGCTGAACGACATCGCCCGCTATTCGAAGGCGACCGGCGGGTGCAGCTTCATCTTCTCGGCCGACATGCGCGTCGTCCCCGACAGCGCTACACCGAACGGCGGCCATGCCGAAATCTGGACGCTCAACGCCTGCGCCGCCAGGCAGCGCTTCCGGGTCACCATGTGGCCGTCGCCGCGCGGCGGCAGCGATTATGCGGTGCAGCCGCTGACCGGCCGGATGCCGCTCCACGTCCGGTGAAGCCGAAACGGCTCCGAAACGTTTCACACCCCTAGCAACGGGAGACATCATCATGTTCACGTCGTCCAAGACCGCCGCCGCGCTCGGCGCCGCCGCATGCATCGCCCTCGCGCCCGCATCCGCCGCGCCGCTGTCCGAATGGCACGGCCGGTTCGTCTGGGAGGAATCGCTCGACCGTATCGGCGGCCCGGGGCGCGACGGCGTCGCGATCTTCGTCACCCACACGCTGACGCTCGGCCCCGCCGCGGGTTCGACCGGCTGTCGCCTCGATGCGGAGGGCTATCAGACCTCCCGCCAGTGGAAGTGCACCGCCACGCCCGAGATGGATTCGGTCGTCATCAAGCTCTACAAGTTCCGCCCGACCGATCCCGGCCGCGGCCCGTCGGGCACCCGCCTGTTCCGCATCACCCGGACGGAGGGCGGGCTGGTCACCCGGCTGGAGGGCTATGACGCGACCAGCGACATGACCCCGCGCAGCGGCCGCCTCTTCCGCCGCGTCGGCTGATCGCCCACAATGGAAACGCGTGGCTGCCCGATGGTGGCCACGCGATCCACCACCGACGCCAGCCGCCAACGAAAGCCGACGCCACCATATGGGCAGACGATCCGACCACAGCCGCGACGAACTGCGCGCGCTGATTCTCGATGCCGGCATCGCGCTGATGGCGGAAAAGGGGTTCGCCGCCTTCTCCGCGCGCGAGGTCGCCAAGCGCATCGGCTATACGATCGGGACGATCCACAACGTCTTCGGCAACGTCGACGGGCTGATGACCGCGATCAACACCGCGGCCTTCGCCGACTGGGCCGACACGCTGGAGGCAAGCCTCGCCGCCGCCGACGACGACCGGATCGCCGCGCTGGTCGCCGGCTATTTCGCCTTCGCGCGCGACAATCCGCACCGCTGGGCGGCGATCTACGACCATCGCCCGGCGTGCGAGACGCTGACCCCCGAACAGGAGGCGACCCGCGGCCGGCTGATGCGGATCGTCGCGGCGGAGGTCGCGACCGCGCTCGCCCGGCCGGTCGACGAAACGCTCGGCACCTTCGCGCGCTCGCTCGTCGCCACCGTCCATGGCCATTGCAGCTTCGCGATCACCGGGTCGTGGGCGGCGATGGGCCAGCACGATCCCGAAACGGTCGCGCTCGCCCGCGTCCGCGAAAGCCTCGCCGCCGCGCGCCCGTGACATAGACGGGCGCGACACCGACAGGAGAGCCGCATGCCGACCACGCCCGCCTTTCGCCGTTTCCACCGCCGCGCCGGCATCGATCGCTTCGCCGGCCTGCCGCCGCAGTTCGAGCGTACCGATCACGGCTGGTGGTTCCGTCGCTACGGCCATGGCCCGGCGATCGCCGTGTCCGACGACGAATATGCCGCGTTCATGCGCGCGGGGCTGACCGCGCTCGTCGTCCACGCGATCGCGCTCGTCGTCTTCGGCATCCTCGCCTGGCTGCTGCTCGTCCGGATGCTGCCGGACTGGAGCGACAACGGCCACGCGATCGTGTTCGGTATAATCCTGCCGCTGATCGCGCTCGCGCTCCACGGTTCGCTGCGCCATCACGCCGACGCGCCGACGCGCGCGCTCGCCCATCGTCCGCCGCGACTTCCTGCGCGCGACCCCGATGCGTCGATGCAGCCGAACTATTCGGACATCGTCGTGCTCACGCTGTTCATGCTGTTCATGGCGGCGATCGGCACGCGCCAGCCGCCCAGCTCGTACATCGCCTTTGCGACCATATCGGTCGTGGTCGGCGTGATCCTCGTCATCCGGCGGCTGCGCTTCGATCGCATCCTGACCGCGGTCCAGCGCGAGCGCCTGCGCGAACAGCGCCGCGACGCCCGCGCCATCGCACGCGCCGCCCCGGCGAGCCCCGGCTGGTACTGGCGCGCGCCGTTGCTGCTCGTCTTCGTCGCGCTGGAACTCGCCATGCTCGCCGCCGGCGTCCTGCTGGGCGTCGGCATCGCCCAGGCCATCGCCGGCACCACCGGATTCGGCATCTTCATGCTCGGCTTCCTCCCCGGCCTCGCGCTCGGCGGCATCGCCTTCATGCCGCTCGAGCGGCTGTGCAAACGCTGGACCGGCCATTCCGCGGTGCACGCGTTCGACTGGCTGCCGCCGAGCTGGTGACGCCGGCTTGCCTCGCGCGATGGCGTAGCCCGTCGACCAGCAAGCCGATCAGCCGCCGATCCTGCGCGACGACGACGCAGTCGGCCACGCTCGGCCTGATGCTCGGCATGCCGCGC
Organism: Sphingomonas liriopis; assembly: GCF_024211255.1. Classification (GTDB taxonomy): domain Bacteria; phylum Pseudomonadota; class Alphaproteobacteria; order Sphingomonadales; family Sphingomonadaceae; genus Sphingomonas; species Sphingomonas liriopis. The sequence goes on from NZ_JAMLDY010000001.1 coordinate 211,258, forward strand.
CAAGCCTTGCGTCCGCCACGTATCCGGGCGACACCCGCGTCTTTCGAAAGGGTGTCCCATCGGCGATCGTATCCTGATCTTCTACGGCTCGTACCGATCGGATCGGCAGGGCATCGCGCTGGCCGACTGGCTGGTCCGCGCCTTCGCCGAACGCGGCGCGACGGTCGAGCTGATCGACGCGAAGGCGGTCGACCTGCCGATGCTCGACCGGATGTACAAGGAATATCCCCGCGGCGAGGCACCGCCGGCACTCGAGGCGCTCGCCGCAAAGATCAGGCGCGCCGACGCGTTCGTCTTCGTCGCAGGCGAGTACAATTGGAGCGTCCAGCCCGGGCTCAAGAACCTGACCGACCATTTCCTCGAGGAATGGTTCTGGCGGCCGGCGGCGATCGCCAGCTATTCGGCGGGCCGCTTTGCCGGCGCCCGCGCCGGGCTCGCCTGGCACGGCATCCTGTCGGAGATGGGGATGGTCGTCGTCTCCACCTCGCTCGCGGTCGGCGCGGTCGCGCACGCCTTCGACGCCGATGGCGATCCGTCCGGCGACGGCGGCGCCGCGCTCGTTCGCGCCTTCCCGCGCTTCGCCGACGACCTCGCCTGGTGGACCGACGCTGCCCGCCACCAGCGCGACCGATCCGATCCGCCCTATTGAGCCGCTACGGCGACCGTTGCGCTTGCCCAGAATCTTTGTCGAGCATCGTCCGGTGGCATAACGTCTTGAACGACGGGCGGGACCGTTATAGCTGTATTGTATGAGCAATACAGCAGGACCTATGCGGGGCATTCTTCACGTCGTGACCTTCGCGCTCGCCGCGGCGGTCCTGCCGGCGGCGGCGCAGGGACGACAGGCGTCCGATGCCGTTCGGGCCGCGCCTGCAGACAAGGCACTGGACACGAAACTGGACGCCTATCTGCAGGCGGCGACGCGTCACGAACAATTCTCGGGGACGGTCCTGCTGGCGCGCGACGGGCGACCGGTGTTCGTCCGCAGCTATGGCATGGCCAATTACGAGCTGGGCGTGCCTAACGCCACCGACACGGTATTCCGCCTCGCCTCGGTCACCAAGCAGTTCACCGCGCTGGCGATCATGCAGCTTCAGGAACAGGGCAAGCTCGCCGTCGACGACCCGGTCTGTCGCTATCTGGCGGATTGCCCGCCCGCCTGGGCATCGGTCACGATCCGCCAGTTGCTCAACCACACTTCGGGCATCGCCAATTTCTCCAGCCTGCCGCAATGGGACGAGGTGCTGTCGCGGCGCGATTATACCCCGGTCGAGCTGGTCTCGCTGTTCCGCGACCTTCCGCTGCGGTTCGCGCCGGGTACGAAGTTCGAATATTCGAACTCGGGCTACCACCTGCTCGGGCTGGTCATCGAGCGGGCATCCGGGATGGGCTGGGGCGCCTATATGCAACGCCGCATCCTCGGCCCGCTCGGCATGACGCACAGCGGCGACGACAATAGCCGCGCGCTCGTGCCGCACCGCGCGTCGGGCTATTATTCGCTCGGCACCACCTTCATCAACGCCCCGATCATCAGCCGCAGCGTCGGCTATGCCGCTGGCGGGCTGTATTCGACGGGCGGCGACCTGCTGCTGTGGGAGCGTGCGCTCGTCCCGGGCAGGCTGGTCGGCGGCCCGTCGCTCGACGCGATGTTCACCCCCGCGCGGAACGGCTATGGCTTCGGATGGCGGATCGGCGAGCGCTTCGGCCGGCGCGAGATGGATCATTCTGGCAGCGACAACGGCTTCTCGACCTATATCATCCGCTTCCCGACCGAGCGGCTGACCGCGATCGTGCTGAGCAACAGCGACCGCGCATCGGCAGGCAAGGTCGGCAATGCGATGGCGGGCCTTGCACTGGGGCAAACGGTCGCGACGCCGACCGCGCAGCTTCGCGAGATATTGTGGGATCGCATCGATCGTGGCGGAGCCGCGGCGGCGATCGACCGGTATCGCGAACTCAAGCGCGCCGGCGCCGCCATGGACTTCGGCGACGACGCGCTGGTCGGCCTGGGGTACGATCTGTACGAGGCGCACCGCTATGCCGATGCCAAGGCCATGTTCCGGTTCAACCTGACGCTCTTCCCCAAATCGGCCTATAGCCACGACGGCCTGGCGGACATCGCCGTCGCCGAAGGCGACCCGAAGCAGGCGATGACGCTGTTCCGGCAATCGCTCGCGCTCGATCCGGCCAACACCTATGCCAGCGACGCGCTCGCACGGCTCGGCGGCCCGACGCGCCGCTAGGCAGGCGCGGTCGTCCGCAGGTCGCGCTCGCTCACGGATCGTCGCGTTCGTCCAGTTCGACGATCTCGAAGTCGTAGCCGGTCCAGCCGCGTTGCCGCGCGGCCTCGGCCGCCGCGGTGCGCTTGCCGGCCGCATCCCTGAGCGAGGCGGAATGGCCCCAGAACACCTCCGTCTTGCCGTTCTGGAGGACCGCGACGATGCGCCAGAAATGGGTGAACGGCGCGTTCGTGGGACCGATCGTCTTCACATAGCCGTCGGCCATGACCGCGGTCAGGTAACGCTTCTTCCTTGCCATCGCGCGGCGATAGCGGGATCGGCGGCGGCGGTCAGCCCTTCGCCGCCACCGCGGCAAGCTCCTCGAGGTCGAGGTCGTGTTCGAGATCGTGGAGCGTCTCGTCGTCGATCCGGCCGGCGCGATGCAGGCGGACGAGCTCGGCGCGTCCCGCGGCGACGGCGGCGATGATGACGTCGAAATGGCGGGCGATCGCCATCGTGCGCTCTTCCGCGGTGCCGTCGAAGGCGTCCGCCGCCGTCGCGCGCGTCCGGTAGCGCCGCAGCAGCTGGGGGTGGATGACCGTGCCCGTGGCATCGATCGCCTCGCGCTCGACGACGGCCAGCTGCGCCTGGAACATCGCCGTCTCGGCGGCGTGGAGGTCGAGCGGCGGGCGCGCGCTGCCATCCTCGCGCGGCTTCATCCGCCCGATGACCCAGCCGAGCGAGGTGCCCTGCACCAGCACCGTGACGAGGATCACGACGAAGGCGGTGACGAGCATCAGGTCGCGCGCCGGCATCGTCTCGGGCAGCGACAGCGCGACCGCCAGCGTCACCACACCCCGCATCCCCGCCCAGCTCATCACCACCGCGGCGCGCGGGCCGAGCGGCCGGTGTCGCGTCCAGCCGATGCGATGGACGGCGCCGATCCCGGCATCGACGCCGAAGATCCACAGGAACCGCGCGACGACGACCGCCAGGACGATGAGCAGCACCGGCTGCGCCATCGTGTCGACGACGACGCCGAGCCCGCCGACGCGGTCGAGCAGGCTCCTGAGCGACAGGCCGATGAGCAGGAAGACCGCGGCTTCGAGCAGGAAGACGAGCACCTGCCAGAACGCCAGCGCCCGGATGCGCACGCTCGCGGTGAAGACGACGTGCTGATACCAGCCGCAGGTCAGGCCGGCGGTGACGACCGCGATGACGCCGGAGACGTGGAGAAGCTCGCCCGCGATATACGCGCTCCAGCACACCAATACGGTCGCCGCGATCATCACCGTATCGTCGCCGAGGCGGCGGAGCAGGACGACCCACAGGCCGCCGATCGCCGCACCCACGCCGATCCCGCCCGCGACCAGCAGGAAGAACGTGCCGGTCGCCGCCACAGGATCGAAGCTGCCCGTCAGCACCGCCGCCACCGCGAAGCGGAACAGGACCAGCCCCGCGGCATCGTTCAACAGGCTTTCGCCCTCCAGCAGCGTCGTCAGCCGGCGCGGCAGCCTGACCCGCTGCAACACGGCGCGCGCCGATACCGCATCGGGCGGCGACAGGATCGCGCCCAGCGCGACGCAGGCGCCCCAGGGCAGCTGGGGCATGAGCAATCGGGTCACGATCGCGACGACCGCGGTGGTGAAGAAGACCGCGCCGACCGCCAGCGACAGGATCCCTGCCATGTGACGCCGGAACGGCGCGATCGCAGTGAACCACGCGCCATCCATCAGCAACGGCGGCAGGAACAGGACGAGGACCAGCTCGGGATCGATCGCGATCCCCTGCACGCCCGGCACGAAGGCGACCGCGCAGCCGCCGACGATCAGCGCCGCGGCGGGCGGCAGCGACAGGCGCCGGGCGAGATAGTGGAGCCCCACCACGACCAGGAACATGCCGATGATGAGCTCGAAATTCGCCGCTGGATGCACGAAGCCGCCCCCTGTCATGCTCGCCCCGCCCGCTGTGCAAGCTGCCCCGGACGGCGTCAATGCGATCGCGGCAACGGTTGCCTGCGGGCGACCGCCGGGTTAGCCCGGACGTCAGGCGGGAGACGACCATGGAAACGATCGGGCGCGACCTGCGCGAGATGCAGCGCATTCCCCTGGAACCCGACCATGTCGCGGCGATCCAAGCGGCGGGAACGCGGCGGCATTACGCCCGCGGCGCGATGCTGGCGGAGATCGGCACGCCGGCGGATCGCTTCGTCTATGTCGAACAGGGCGAGGTCGAGGTCGTCAATCCGTTCACCGGCGAACGGCTGGTGCCATCGACGCTCGGCCCCGGCCAGTTCATGGCCGAGATCGCTTTGTTGTCAGGCGGCAGCTGGTCGATACCGATGCGCGCTGCCGGCGACACGGTCGTGACGGAGGTGCCGCGGGCCGCGATGCTGCGGCTGATGGCCGCGATCCCCGAAATGTCGGACATCGTCATCACCGTCCTCGCGGCGCGGCGGCGGCGGCAGCTGGAGGCGGGCGACGGCATGCTCGTGCTCGTCGGCGAAGACAGCGATCGTGCGATCCGGCGGGTCGCCGAATTCGCCGCGCGCAACCGGGTGCCCTATCGCTCCTATCCGATCGGCAGCCAAGAGGCCGCCGCCGTCGCCACCAGCTGCGGCACCGGCCCCGACGCGCCCGTGGTCGTGTTCGGCCGCGACCTCGTCGTCACCGATCCCACGCCGGAAAAGGTCGCGCGCCTGCTCGGCCTCGACCAGGACCTGCCCGAAGACGATGCGTTCGACGTGCTGATCGTCGGCGCCGGCCCGGCGGGCGTCGCCGCCGGCGTCTATGCGGGCGCCGAAGGCCTCACGGCGCTCGTCGTCGACGACATCGCGATCGGCGGACAGGCCGGCACCTCCAGCCGCATCGAAAACTACATGGGCTTCCCCACCGGAATTTCCGGCGCCGATCTCGTCTGGCGCGGCGAGATCCAGGCGATGAAATTCGGTACGCGGTTCGTCATGCCGCGCCGCGTCGAGATGCTGGAGCAACTCGCCGACGGCGCGTTCTGCGCGACGTTCGCCAACGGGCCGCGTATCCGCGCCACCGCAGTGGTGGTCGCGACGGGGGTTCAGTATCGCCGCCTGCCGCTCGCACGCCTTGCCGATCTCGAAGGGGCGGGCATCTATTATGCCGCGACCGAGAACGAGGCGCGCTTCTGCCACGATAGCGAGGCGGTGGTGATCGGCGGCGGCAATTCGGCGGGTCAGGCGGCGATGTTCCTCAGCCGGGTGGCGCGGCATGTGCGGCTGCTGGTCCGCGGCGACAATCTGGCGACGTCGATGTCGCACTATCTGTCGAGCCGGCTGGAGAGCGACCCGGCGGTCACCATCGAATATGGCGCGCATGTCGCCGAACTGCACGGCAGCGATGCGCTGGAAGCCGTGACGATTCGAAATGCACGGGGGGACCGGAGGATCGATACCTGTGCCATGTTCGTGATGGTCGGCGCCGCGCCGAATACCGACTGGCTCGCCGATCTCGTCGCGCTCGACGACAAGGGCTTCGTGCTTACCGGCGAAGGGGCGGGCGCGGCGTCCTCCTACGCGACGTCCCGCCCCGGCATCTTCGCGGTCGGCGACGTCCGGGCGGGATCGACCAAGCGGGTCGCCTCGTCGGTCGGCGAAGGGTCGGTGGTCATCGCCAATGTCTGGGAGCATGTGCGCGGCGAGCGTTGAACGGCTGGGGGAATGCCGCTGCCCTCATCGGCCGCGGTTCGTCTATCCGCATAGCTTTCATAAGCGCCGCCACATCCACGATCTCGATCCGCCGATGTTTCAGGGCGATCGTGCCATTCGTCTCGAGATGCTTGAGGATACGGTTGACCGTCTGCCGCGACAGCGCAATATCGCGACGCATGTGCCGGGCATCCCGCTGATCGTGCTCGCGGTCGCGATCCTCGCCTCGTGGTCGGCGATCACGCCGGGCGAAGGCATGTCGCTGACCCCGGCGATGCTGCTGTCGGTGGTGGTCGCGGTCTTGTATCTGCGACGCGAGGTTACGCACACCGGCGCGCGCGGGATCGCCGGCGGCACCTATGGTCGCATCGCAGGCGATACCGCCCACGCTATCGACGGCTCTCCTATGAGGGCGCAGCCACGATAGCGCGGACGACCCCGCCCCGTCAGAACTTCGCGCCCACCCGGATATAGGCCTGCCGGCCGTAGGGGTCGCCCAGCGTCGAGAGGTATCCGGTGTAGAGGGCCGCCGCCGGTGCCTTGTCGAACGCGTTGATCATGCCGAGCGTCAGCTCGTATTGCTTGTCCGACCCGAAGCGCAGGCCGTATTGCACGTCGAACACCGACCAGGCACCGACCTTCGCCACCGTCGGCGCACCGACCAGCTGCTGATAGTCGTCGATCACGCTCGACACGTAGCGCCAGGTTCCCGAGACGAAGTGATCGCCCAGCGACACGTCCACCGCGGCGAGGTTGCGCCAGCGCGGCGCGGCGGCGGCGGTCAGGGGCGAGGTCTGGTAGTTGTTGCGGTGGCCGACGCCGTCGTAGACGATCGTGCCGGTATCGACGTCGTAGGTCGCCAGATAGCTCAGATTGTCGCGCAGCGTGATGCGCGCCGCACCGATGTCGATCCGGTAATTGGCCGCCACGTCGATACCCGACGTGCCGGTGCCGCTCGGCGCGTTGTACGACGAGATGATGACCGATTGCGCGACGCCGTTCGCATCGCGGATGACGTTGGGGCCGTTGGGCGCGGCGTTGATGACCGCCTGCGCATTCTGCAGCTGGATCTGGTTCTTGTACTTGTAGTGCCAGTAATCGATCGACAGGCTGAGATGGTCGATCGGCAGCAGCGTCGCGCCGACGTTGAACACATCGGCCTTCTGCGGTTGCAGCGCCGGATTGCCATATTGCTGGACCGAGCGGAACGTCGTCGTGCCATCGCGCGGATCGATGATGTTGACGACGTTGTTCGAGATCAGCGTCGCCGCCGAATTGGCGATCGCCGGCGCCTGGAACGCCTTGCTCGCCGATCCGCGCAGCGACAGTTGCGGCAACACGCGCCAGTTCACCGCGATCTTGGGCGCGGTCGTCTTGAAGTTCCCGTAGTCCTCGTAGCGCGCGGCGGCGTTGAGGTTGAGGCCGTCGACGATCTCGTAATTCGCCTCGGCGAACACGCTCTTCACCTCGCGGTCGAACGCGGTGTTGCGATACGGCCCGAGGAAGCCGCCGAAGCCGCTGAGCAGCAGGTCCGAATAGGCGCTCGACTGCTTTTCCTTGCGATATTGCGCGCCGACCGCGACGTCGAGCGAATGGCCGGCGATCTGCGCCAGCGAACCGTTCACCACCGCTTCGCCGATCAGATATTCGATCTTGGTCAGCGTCGTGACGTTGCTTTGCAGGTTGAAGATCAGCGACGGATCCATCTTGGAAACGTCGGCGGTGAACGGGCTGAAGTACAAGCAATTGCCGACGCCGGGCTGGCTGCCGGCGCCCGGGCCGCTGTAGCGGATGTTGCAGTTCGGCCCGCCATAGCCGTTGAGCGCCGCCTGGAAGAGGTTCATGTCGGTGTCGCGGTCGGTCGAGGTGATGTCCGCGCCCGAATAGGTGGCGTTGGCGGTGTATTTCCAGCCGCCGCCGATATTGCCGCGCGCGCCGACGACGATCTGCCGCTGGTCGACCTTGTCCTGGATCAGGCGATAGTCGTAGCCGGGGAAGCCCTGCGACCCGATCGCGCGGCCGGTGAACGCCACGTCGACGCCGAAGGGATTGTAGGGATTGCCCGCCGGCACGATCGGCGGCCGCGCGCCGACGCGGTTCTGCGCATAGGACGGCACGCTGCGGCGGTTGGAATCCTGATGGTAGAAGCCGATCTCGGCGAACAGCGTCTGTCCGGGTGCGATCTCGTACGTCGTGTCGTTATGGGCGAGGTAGCTCTTCGCCTCGGGCCGGATCGGGTTCTGCGCCTGGAAGCTGAACTGGCACGAGCCGAGGCCGAAGCCGGGGCTGTTCGCCGACGGCACGTAGCGGCTCTGGCTCGCCGCCGAGCCGCAATTGGGATCGACGACGGTCAGCGTCCCCGCGGTCGAGCGGAAGCGGTCGTAGAGCGTCGAATAATTGTTGCCGTTGATGACGACGTCGCCGCCCGCCGCGGTGCGGGGGCGCGAATAGAAGGTGAAGGCGCCGGGGTTGGCGCCGGCACCCGACGAGGGGTTGAAGAAGTTGGTGACCGCGCGCTGGCTGTTCTGCAGCCCCGCCTGATAGCGATAGGCGAGCGACGTCACGGTGTGGAAGCGGTCGTCGCCGACGCCCCACATCGCCTGCACCGTCGCCGCCGGCGCGTCCTCGATATGGGTGTATTGCGCGGACAGCTTCAGCCCGTTGAAGCGCGTGTTGGTGATGACGTTGAACACGCCCGCCACAGCGTCCGCGCCATAGGTGGACGAGGCGCCGTCGAGAACCGTCTCGACCCGCTCGATCGCGATCTCCGGCGTCAGGCTGTTGAGGTTGACGAAGCCGTCGGCGGGCACGACGCGCCGGCCGTTGAGCAGCACCAGCGTCGCGCCGGCGCCGAGGCCGCGCAGGTTCGCCGACCGGGTGTCGCGCGAATCCGCGCCGCCGCCCTTGGCCAGATCCTGAATGCCGCCGGCGCTGCCGACGTTCTGCGGAATGAAGCGGGTGATATCGCCGAGCGAGGTGACGCCGGTCTTGGCGAGGCTTTCGGAATCGATCGTCAGGATCGGCGAGGCGCGATCCTCCTGCCGCACGTTGCGCAGGTACGATCCGGTGACGACGATATCGGGGGCGTCGGCATCGTCCTGCACGGCAGGCACCGCGGCGGGCGTCTGCGGATCGGCGGGCAGCGGCGTCGCGGCCGGTGCGACCTGCGCCGCCGCCGCGCTCGCCAGCATTATCGCCAGCGTGCCGATCGAAAGGCCGCCGAGCAGCCGGCGCGAGCCTGTGGATGCGAGCTGAATGGTCACCGGATATCCCCTCCCTGGTAGCCGTCGTGCCGGTGCCGCGAGGGATGGTGCCGCCATGCGCGTGCTGGCGGTCGTGTCGGGTGGGTCGTGCGAAGACCGCCCTTGCATCCTCTCGACGGCGCCCGGCTGCGGGCGTTCTTGTCGTGATCTGAATGAGCCGTTCGGTTCCAGAACGGAAATACAATCTTTCGATTGATCGATGCGTTTGACTGATGGTTAGGGACGCAGCACGTCGCTGGCGGTCGCCTGTTCGACGAGCTTCGCGGCATCGTCGGCGCGCAGCCAGCCATCCGCCTGCTGCTTGGCGACCACGCCACGCACCTTCGCGACGAAGCCGGCATGATCGCCGTAGCGCTCTGCCAGCGAGGGCCGCGGGTCGCCGGCGGCGATCCGTTCGGCGCGGGTCCGCGCGAACGGGATATAGCCGCCGAAGAAGCCGCAGCCGCCGCCCTTGCCCCAACCGCGCGCCTGGACGTTCCAGCCGAGATAGGTGCCGAGTGGCACCTGGAGCTGGACGGAGGGAACGCCCGACGTTTCGTTGCCGTCGGCGTTCACGCGGGGCACCCGCGACGGGATCACGCCGCGGGTGCGCGGCGGCTGGCGCGTGATCGCGCCGCTGACGTCGTGATAGGCGAAGCTCGTCCCCATGTCGTAATCGAGGAAGGCGTTGAGCTTGCCGTCCGGCGACGGCGCGCCCGGCCAGCGCGGAAAGCCCATGGCGGCGGCGTTCGCCTCGACCAGATCGCCCGATCGCAGGGTCGGATATCGGCTCGGCGGCGGCGCCTTGCCGTCGCGGACCCAGGCGATCAGCATCGCCTGCGCGGCACGCAGGCTGTCGAGCGAGGGATTGGGATTGCCGGGCAGCGCGCAGGTCGGCGACTTCGGATCGCCGGCGAGCGGGAAGCCGCCGGTCCACGACCCCCCATGGGTGACGGACGGGAAGTAGTAGCGCCGCACCCCGGCGGGAAGCGGCAGGTCGGTCTTAGCGTCGGTGCCGATCAGCCCGGGCGACATGCGCAGGCCCCAGAATTCGGCCGAGCCGAACGTCTCGATCACCTTGGGGCAAGTGTCGCTCGCGGTGCAGCGATCGAGCAGGCTGCTGACCCCACGCCCGCGCGCGACATCATCGTAGCGGCCCCACCACAGCGTGCCCTCGCTGCCCGGCTCGTAGAGCCCCGCCGCGCCGCCCGGCACCGCGAAGCGCAGGTTGAGCGGCACCTGTCGCGCGGCGATGTTCGGGTTGACGCCGTCGAACACGCGCCTGCCGCCCTCGTCGGCGTTGAAGCCGAGATTGACGAAGCTTTTCAGGAAATTGCCCGATTGCGAGGTACCGCTGGCGACGGTCCAGCGTACGCCACGTGCCGGATTGGCGGTGCCGCGGTCGTCGGGCCGGCCGCTGCGCAGATAGGCGACGAGATCGCGCGTCGCGGCGAAGCCGATGCCGAGCACCGGCGGGTCCTTCCCCTGATACACCAGCGTATAGGCGAAGGCGGGGTCGAAGCCGCCGCGGACGCACAGCTTGGTGGGATCGGGCCTGCCCGGAAACGGCGTCGTCGCGCAATCGGCGAACGCCCAGTCGCCGGGCGCGATATCCACCGGTGGGGCGGCATCGGACGTCTGGCGGAACAGCCGGGCCTTGGTCGTGTCGAGCGTCACCGGCAGCGGGCGCGCGGTCGGTTTGCCGATGCTGCCGGTGATCGGCAGCGATCGCGCACCGGCGGCCATGTCGGTGAAGCGCGCGAGCACCGGCCCGGTCAGCGCGCCGCCGTCGCGCGCACGTGCGATCGGGACGGTGGCCGACTGGACGTCGGTGCCGGGCGCAAGATCCCCCTGCCAGCCGCTGATGACGCGGACATGGCCGTCGGGATCGGCGCCGATCGGCCAGCCGCCGCGGTTCGGCACGTCGTAGAACAGCACGCCGCTCGCCTTGGCGGGATCGACCGGCCGGGCGATCGCGAAGGTCGCGGAATAGCCGACCCGTCCGCGCGCATCGCGCGGCGCGCCGTCGATATCGGTGATGATCCGGTTGTGCGCATCCGCCGGGTCGAGCGTGCCGAAGAAGCGGCCGCGCACGATCTCGTAAGCGATCGGGCCGCCGGTGGGCGCCGGCGTCACGCCGTCGATCCGGATATGATCGAGCCGCGCGACCGCGGGCGCGGCGAGCATCGCCGCAAGCGCCGAACCGGCGAGGAGGAGACGGGCGGTACGCATGACCGGACCTTTCATTCGGAATCGATGACCAGATCGAGCAATTGCGCGCCGAGCGTCTTGCCGTGCGCGTCGAGCGCGAGCGAGCGGGTGACGCCGCCGCGCAGCGCGCCCTCGATCACGAAATTGAGCGCGCCCAGCCCGGGCAGTTCGTAGCGGCGGATGCTGCGCACCGGCAGGTCGGCGAAATGCGCCGCGACGCGATCGACGGTCACCGCTCTCGCGAGCAGCGCGAAATCGGCCTCGGCGTAAGCGATGACGGCGATCTGAGAGATGTCGCCTTTGTCGCCGGTGCGGATATGCGCCACGTCGCGCAGGATCATGTCAGGCGACCTCGTAATGGACGGTGGGCGCGATGCGCGACCGGTCGATCAGCGTCGAGGCGACCGCCAGCACCTCGCGCACCGCGGTGACGACGCCGCCGCCGCCGAACGGCCCGTTGGTATAGAGCGCCTCGACCTCGGCACCGATCCGCTCCGCCGCCGCGCGGGTCGCGGCGCGACCGGCGACGCGCGCGCGCACCTCGCGCGGGTCGGCGTCGCCGCCGCGCCCGGTGCGGTCGATCGCATCCACGCCGATCAGTTCGCAGCGCAGGTCGGTGACCGGCACGCCGGTCATCCGCAGCCGTTCGCGGACGATATCGAGCGCCAGCCGGCCCCGCGCCACCGCACCGGGACCGGCGTACGAGATTTGGCCTTCGCCGGAGAAGCCGTCGCCATAGCCGATCGATACCTTGAGCGTGGCGGGCTGCGGGCCGCCGCCGCCGCCGCTGACCGCGACGCGATCGGCTCCGGTCTGTTCGAAGCGGACGGTGCGGAAATCGGCGGCGACGTCCGCCTGCAGATAGGCGCCGGGATCGAGGATCTCGTAGAGCAATTGTTCCTTGCACGTCGCCACGGTCAGGCGGCCGCCCGAGCCGGCGACCTTGCCGAAGATCGCCGAACCGTCGTCGCCGATGTCGGCGAACGGGAAGCCGAGCCGGGCGAGGTCGGGCACGTCCTTGACCCCCGGATCGGCGAAATAGCCGCCGGTGACCTGTCCTGCGCATTCGAGCAGATGGCCGACGACGGTGCCGCGCCCCAGCCGCGGCCAATCGTCCATCGCCCAGCCGAAGCTGTGGATCATCGGCCCGAGGAACAGCGCCGGATCGCCGACCCGGCCGGTGACGACCACGTCCGCACCGCCGTCGAGCGCCGCGACGATACCGCCCGCGCCGAGATAGGCGTTGGCGGAGACGATCGCCGCGCCCAGATCGCGGCTGGTGCCGGGCCGGTCGATCAGCGGGAAATCGCCGGCGCGGATCAGGTCGAGCACGTCGTCGCCGCCCACCGCGGCGATCCGCAGCCCGGCCAGGCCGCGTTCGCGGGCGATGCGGGCGACCAGCCGTGCGGCGCTCGCCGGATTGGCCGCGCCCATATTGGTGACGATGCGGACGCCGCGCGCGTGCGCCGCGGGCAAGACCATGCGCATCCGCTCTTCCAGCAACGGATCGAACCCCGCCTCCGGGTCGCCGATGCGTGCCGCCTGGGCGAGCGCGATCGTCCGTTCGGCGAGGCATTCGAAGGCGAGAAAATCGAGCCCGCCGTGCTCGACCAGTTCGAGCGCGGGTTCGATCCGGTCGCCGGAGAAACCGGCGCCCGCGCCGATGCGGATCGTGCGACCGGTCATAACGCGAAGATCCCGAACAGAAGTGCGGCGAGCGTCATCACCAGCGAGGCAGCGAACAGCCAGGGGATCGAGAAGCGCTGATGCGCGCCGAGGTCGACGCCGCTGAGCCCTGCGACGAGGAAGGTCGCGGGGGTCAGCGGGCTGACCGGGAAGCCCGTCGTCATCTGGCCGAGCAGCGCCGCCTGCCCGACCTGCACCGCCGGCACGCCGAAATGGCCCGCGACCTCGGCGATCACCGGCAGGACGCCAAAATAGAAACTGTCGGGATCGAACACCAGGCTGAGCGGCATCGCGATCAGGCCGAGCAGCACCGGGATGCGCGGGCCGATCGCATCGGGGACGTGCGCGACGGAGGCCTCGGCCAACGCCTTTATCATCCCCGACCCGGTCATGATGCCGGTGAAGGCGCCTGCGGCGAACAGGATGCCCGCCATCATCAGCGCGGCGCGCGCATGGGCGTCGATCCGCTCGCGCTGCTCCACGGCGGACGGATAGTTGATGATGAGCGCCAGTGCGGTGCCGGCCATGAAGACGACGACCGGCTCCATCAGCCCCGTCACCATCGTCGCCACCACGACCAGGGTGATCGCGACGTTGACCGGAAACAGCGTGGGCCGGCGTAGCGCCAGCGCGGCGGGATCGTCCGCGGCGAGCGGCGATGTCGCGTCGGGCGCCCCCGGTGCCTGCGCCACGCGCGCGAGGCGGCGCTCCTCGCGGATGCCGAGCCACCACGATACGACGAAGACGAAGGCGAGGCCGACGAGCTGGACACCGATCATCGGCGTGAAGATCGTCGCAACCGGAATCTTCAGCGCGGCGCCCGCGCGCAGCGTCGGCCCGGTCCACGGCAGGAAATTGACCCCCGCCGCCATCGACGCGGTACAGGCGAGGATGCGGCGGTCCATCCCCAGCCGGTCGTAGAGCGGCCGCAGCGCCGGGATGGTGACGAGGAAACAGACCGCGCCCGATCCGTCGAGATGGATCACCAGCGCGAGCAACGCGGTGCCGACCGTGATCCGCGACGGCCGCTCGCCGACCAGCCGCAGCACCGCGCCGACCAGCGGCGCGAGCAGCCCGGCATCGGTCATGATCCCGAAAAACAGGATCGCGAAGACGAACATGCCCGCGACCGGCGCGATCTTGCCGAGGCCGGCGACGATATAATCGGGGATGCCCGGCGCCACGCCCGCGGCGATCGCGCCGGCGATCGGGATCAGGATCAGCGCGGCGAGCGGCGACACCCGGTTCGACAGGATCGCGGCGAGCAGCGACACGATCGTCGCGGCGGCCATCAGCGCCAGCATTCCCACCCTCCCCCGTCGTTCGTTATCGCTCGTGGCCATGATGCCGCCGAATGATCTATCCAGCAATTCGAGTTATCTGATCGGACAATCAGCTTTCGGCATCGACCACGGCGTGGCGCATCACCGCGTCGAGAAAAGCCTGCGCCGCCGGCGACTGCGTGCGGTTCGCCAGCCGCGCGATGCCGATCGCACGCGACACCCGCGGCGGTGCCATCGGCCGCCACGCGATTTCGCCGCCGACGCCGAGCATCGGCAGCGTCGAGCGCGGCAGCAACGTGATGCCGAGCCCGGCGGAAACGAGCCCGCCGACCGTCGCGAGCTGCGCGCATTCGTATAGTGGCCGCACCAGCATATCGGTCTTCGCGAAGGCGCCGTCGGTCAGCAGCCGCACGCTGCTGCGCGGCTCCATCGCGATGAACGGCTGCGCCGCGAACAGCGCCCAGTCGGCGGGCGTACCGATGCCGTCGGCATCCTCGCGTCGGCATACCAGCACGCATTCGTCGTCCATGATCGGATCGAAGCGGAACCCCTCGCCTGCCCCGGGCGGCGTGGTGACGGCGAAGTCGATCAGCCGGTCGAGCATCTGCTGGTAGAGGGCGCCCGACAGATTGTCGCGCAGGATGATCTCGACCTGCGGATGCGTCCGGCGGAACCCGGCGATGATCGCGGGCAGGATATGCGCCGCGGCGGACGGTAGCGCGCCGACGATCACGCGCCCGCGCTGCCCTGCGAACGTCTGCTGCAATTCCTCGAAGGCGAGGTCGAAGTCGCCCGCGAGCCGCTCCACGGTCGGCAGCAGCGCCGCGCCCGCCGGGGTCAGCGCGACGTTGCGCGAATTGCGGTCGAACAGCCGGACACCGAGCTCCTCCTCGAGCAGCTTGATCGTGCGGCTGAGCGCCGGCTGCGACAGATTGGCGAGCCGCGCGGTCTCGCTGAAGCTGCTGGTGACGGCGACCTGCATGAACAGGCGCAGGCTCGACAGGCTCGGGGTGCGGCGCATGGACTTTCTCCTGCGCTGATCGATAGCGGACGCTGATCGATCGATGCAAACACTCTATTTCTATAATGGCCGCGACTGCCCGATACCGTCGCCAAACATATGGGAGAGCAAGGATGGTTCGGGCAGGCACGATGCGGCGCCACGCGCTGCTGGCGATGGGTACGGCGCTGACGACCGCGACGCCATGCTTGGCGCAGGCGACCGACCCCGATGCCCGTGCCGCGGCGATCGAGCGGCAGATGACCGATGCGGAACGCGTGACGCTGACGCACGGCATCATGGCGATTCCCTTCGGCGACACCAAAGTCCCCACCGGCGTGCTGCTCGGTGCCGGCCGGGTCGAGGGCATCCCCCGGCTCGGCGTGCCGGCGCTGACCGAAACCGATGCCAGCCTCGGCGTCGCCTATATCGGCGGGCTGCGCGGCGATGGCGCGACCGCGCTCCCCTCGGGGCTAGCGATGGGCGCGACCTGGGACCCCGCGCTGCTCCGCCGGGGCGGCGCGACGATCGCCGGCGAGGCACAGGCCAAGGGGTTCAACGTCCTGCTTGGCGGCGGCATCAACCTGGTCCGCGATCCGCGCGGCGGGCGCAATTTCGAATATCTCGGCGAGGATCCGCTGCATTCCGGGTTGCTCGGCGGTGCCGCGGTCGCGGGCATTCAGTCGCGCCACGTCCTCGCCACGGTCAAGCATTTCGCGATCAACGCGGTCGAGACCGGCCGCCAGTTCCACAATGCGATCATCGGCGATGCCGCGTTGCGGATGAGCGATCTGCTGGCGTTCGAGATCGCGATCGAACGCGGCAACCCGGGCTCGGTGATGTGTGCCTACAACCGCGTCAACGGGGCGTCCGCCTGCGGCAACGATGCGTTGCTCAACGGCGTCCTCAAGCGTGATTGGGGATACAAGGGGTTCGTCATGTCGGACTGGGGCGCGGTCCACGGCCTCGATTTCGCGCTCAAGGGGCTCGACCAGCAATCGGGGGCGCAGCTCGACGCCAGATTGTATTTCGGCAACGAACTGTCCGCCGCGGCGCGGCGCGATCCACGTTACGCCACGCGGCTGACCGAGATGAACCGGCGAATCCTGCGCGCGATGTTCGCGGTCGGGGTCGATGCGCATCCGCCGGTGGTCGCGCCGATCGACTTCGCCGCGAACGCACGCGTGGCGCAGGATGTCGCCGAACAGGGCATCGTCCTGCTGCGCAACCGCGGCGTGCTGCCGCTGGCGGCGAAGGCGCAGCGGATCGCGGTGATCGGCGGCTATGCCGACAGCGGCGTGCTGTCGGGCGGCGGATCGTCGCAGGTGCAGGGCGTCGGCGGCCCCGCAGTGGCGATTCCGACGATCGGCGGGCCGTTCGCGGCGCTGCTCGCGCAATCCTATCAGCGATCGTCGCCGCTCGCGGCGATCAAGGCGCGCGCGCCCAAGGCCGAGGTGGTATTCCGAAACGGCCGCTATATCGCCGATGCGGTGATCGCGGCGAAACAGGCCGATGTCGCGATCGTCTTCGCGACGCAGTGGATGACCGAGGGGCTCGACGCGCCCGATCTGTCGCTGCCCGAGGGGCAGGATGCGCTGATCGCCGCGGTGGCGCAGGCCAATCCGAACACGATCGTCGTGCTCGAAACCGGCAGCCAGGTGCTGATGCCGTGGCTCGACAGGACAGCGGCGGTAATCGAGGCCTGGTATCCCGGCGCGCGCGGTGGCGAGGCGATCGCCGCCATCCTGTTCGGCGACGTCAACCCGTCGGGACGGCTGCCGGTGACCTTTCCCGCGTCGGTGGACCAGTTGCCCCGCCCGAAGCTGCCGGGCAGCGAAACGCTCGAACCCGACTTCATGGGGAAGGGAACGCCGGGGCAGACGCTGGATATCGATTATGACGTCGAGGGCGCGGACGTCGGCTACCGCTGGTTCGCCCGGCGCCAGGCGGCGCCGCTGTTCCCGTTCGGCTTCGGGCTGAGCTACACCAGTTTTGCGCACGGGCCGCTGACGATCGTACCGGGACCGACCCCCGTCGCGCGGTTCACCGTGACCAACACCGGCAAGCGCGAGGGCGCCGAGGTCGGGCAGGTCTATCTGACCGGCACGCCGGCCGGCGCCACGACGCGCCTCGTCGGTTTCTCCAAGGTGCAGCTGAAACCCGGCGAGCGCCGCGTCCTGGAGATACCGATCGAGCCGCGGGTCGTGGCCACGTGGCAGGACGGCAAGTGGACCATGGCGGCCGGCACCTACACCTTTGCGACGGGCCATTCCGCCACCGATCTGGATACGACAACCAGGGTCGCCCTCCCCGCGCGGCGTTGGTGATATCCCGGACGGTCGCTTCCCCGTCCGTCGCGCGGCTCCTGACCACCGGTTGGGCAGCCGCGGACCGTGTCCGTGATCGAACCTCCGACTTTCTGTAGAACTGGACTGTCCGATTGGTCTTCAACCGATTAGCGTGACGCTCGTTAGGTCCTGAGGGGGTTGCCGTGCGGATGGTTCAGGGGATGCGCCAGTTTGGTCCGGCAGACCCGGTAACGCTCGCCGCGATCCGCCAGACCGGTGCCGCCGAGGTGGTGGCCGCGCTCCACGAGATCCCGAATGGCGCGGTCTGGCCGCGTGACGCGATCGCGGCGCGACATGCGATGATCGCGGACGCGGGGCTCGACTGGACGGTGGTCGAAAGCCTGCCCGTCGATGACGAGATCAAGCGGCGCGGCCCCGCGTGGGATGCGCGCATCGCCGCGTGGCGGGAGAGCCTGACGCATCTTGCCGCGTGCGGGATCAGGGTCGTCACCTACAATTTCATGCCGCTGCTCGACTGGACCCGAACCGAGGCCGCGGCGCGATGAGACGGATCCTGCTCGCCACGCTGACGCTCGGCACGCCGGTGGCGGCGCAGGACAGTCTGCCCCGCGTCCAGCCGGTGCAGGTCGATCCGGCGCGTCCCGACTGGGAAAACCCGGCGGTGTTCGCGCGCGGCACGCTGCCCGCGCACGCCACCGGCTTTCCGTTCGAGAACCGCGCCGCCGCGCTTGCCGGCGATCGGGCGCGATCCGCGCGCTTCCTGTCGCTCGACGGCCGCTGGAAATTCGCGCTGTCGCCCGATGCCGACAAACGGCCTGCGGGGTTCGAACAGCCCGGCTACGACGTGTCCGGGTGGAAGGACATCACGGTCCCCGCCGACTGGCAGGCGGAGGGGTTCGATCAGCCGCGCTACAACAACATCACCTATCCGTTTCCCGCCAACCGGCCGCTGATCCCGCACGCGACCAATCCGGTGGGGTCGTATCGGCGCGATATCGTCATCCCGGCGGGCTGGTCGGGCAGCGATCTCATCCTCCACATCGGCGCGGCGGGATCGGCGTACGACGTGTGGGTCAACGGACAGAAGGTCGGCTATGCCGAGGATTCGAAGCTCCCCAGCGAGTTCGACGTCACCCGCTTCCTGAAGCCCGGCCGCAACACGGTCGCGATCCAGGTCTTCCGCTGGTCCGACGGCAGCTATCTGGAGGATCAGGATTTCTGGCGCGTCTCCGGCATCGAGCGATCGGTCTATCTGATCGCCGCGCCCGCCGCGCGGGTGAGCGACGTCTATGCCAAGGCGGGGCTCGACGCGCAGTATCGCGACGGCACGCTCGACGTGGCGCTGACCACGACCGCCGCCGCCAAAGGCATGACGGTGCGTGCGACGCTGCTCGACGGGCCGCGGACGGTGCTGGCGCGCGACGTGACGGTGACCGGCGACGCGCCGCGAGTCACCGCGACCATCCCCGCGGTGAAGCCGTGGACCGCCGAGACGCCCAACCTCTACACGCTGCTGATCGAACTGCGCGATCCCGCGGGCCGCGTCGTGCAGGCGACCGCACAGCGCATCGGCTTTCGCACCGTCGCGATCCTCAATGGCGTCGTCACCGTCAACGGCCGGCCGATCACGATCCGCGGCGTCAACCGCCACGAGCACGATCCCGAGACGTTTCACGTCATCTCCGAAGCGTCGATGCGCCGCGATATCGAACTGATGAAGCGCAACAATATCAACGCGCTGCGCACCTCGCACTATCCTAACGACGAACGGCTCTACGCGCTCGCCGACGCATACGGCCTGTACGTGATGGACGAGGCGAATATCGAGAGCCACGGCTATCTCATGAACGCGCGCCAGACCGGCATCGACCGCAGCAAGGTCGAGATCGGCTACGATCCGGCATGGCGCGCGGCGCAGGTGTCGCGGGTCGCCAACATGGTGATGCGCGACCGCAACCACCCTTCGGTCATCTTCTGGTCGCTCGGCAACGAATCGGGCAACGGCCCCAATTTCGAGGCCGCGGCGGCGGAGGCGCGGCGGCTCGATCCGACGCGGCTGATCTCGTTCCTCGGCTGGTCGCAGCTCGACGATCACCGCCCCAACCCGTTCGTCGACATCTATGCGCCGATGTACGACGGGATCGGCAAGATGGTCGATTACGCCAATCACCGCGAGCTGACGCAGCCGATGATCCAGTGCGAATATGCGCATATGCAGGGCAATTCGGGCGGCAACCTGATCGATTACTGGAACACGATCTACGCGCATCCCGACCGGTTGCAGGGCGGCTTCATCTGGGACTGGGTCGACCAGTCGATGTACCGCTACACCAGGGACGGGCGGCGCTACTGGGGCGACGGCAGTTCCTACGGCCCCAATCCGGGCGGCGAGATCGAGTTCGGCGACGGGCTCAACCAGCCCGACCGGACCCCCAACCCGCAGCTGTTCGAGGTGCAGAAGGTCTATGCGCCGATCCAGTTCGAGGCCGTCGATGCGGCGGCGGGTCGGTTCGCGGTCCTCAACCGGCACGATTTCCGCGACCTGTCGGGTTTCGCCTTCAGCTGGGACGTGACCGCGGACGGGGTGAGCGTCGCACGCGGCACCGGCCCCGCGCTCGCCACCGCGGCGCGATCACGCGAGGCCTTCGCGCTGCCGCTCGCGCACATCGTGCGGCGGCCGGGAGTGGAATATTGGGTGACGATCCGCGCCACCACGCGTGACGGTTCGGTGCCGCTCGTCGCCGCCGGCGCGATCGTCGGATGGGAGCAGTTCGCGCTGACCCCACCGCCCGCCACGCTGCCGACACCGGCTGCGGGCGCGGTGGCGTTGCAGGACCAGGGCGGCACCGTGACGCTGGCTGCGAACGGCGCATCGCTGGCGATCGATCGCGCGACGGGGCAGCTCGCCGGCTATCACGTCGCCGGACGCGAAATGCTGCGCGGGGGCACCCCGCATTTCTACCGCGCGCTCACCGACAATGATATCGGCACCGGGCCGGGGCGGACGCATGGCATCTGGGACACGATGTCGCGCAGCCGCCGCATCGACGCGGTCGAGACGGAATGGCTCGCCGATGGCGGCGCGGCGGTGACGGTGCGCGCGACGATGGGGGATGGCGTGGTGCGCTTCGTCACCCGCTATCGCATGGACGCCAGCGGTGCGGTAACGGTCGACGGCGACTTTACGCCTCTGCGCCAGGACCTGCCCGATCCGCTGCGCATCGGCTTCCTCTATGCGATGCCGCAGGCGTATCGCACCGTGGAATGGTACGGCCGCGGGCCGCATGAGAGCTATCAGGATCGCAAGACCTCGGCCGCGATCGGCCTGTGGCGCGGGGCGATTGCCGACCAGAACCACGACTACATGCGCCCGCAGGAGACGGGCAACAAGGTCGACGTCCGCTGGATGGAACTGACCGGCCCGCAGGTGCCGGGACTGCGCGTCACCGGCGCGCGGCCGCTGTCGATGAACGTCCTCGCCTTTCCCTATGACGACCTCGCGCGCAGGAGCCCGGGGACGCGGCGCAGCACCGATATCGTGCCGCACGACCATGTCTCGCTGCTGGTCGATGCGGTGCAGTCGGGCGTCGGCGGCAATACGCAGTGGAACGCCTCGGGCCGGCCGCTACCGCAGTACCGTGTGCCGCTGGCACCGCGGCACTTCGCCTTCCGCCTGACGCCCTTCGCCGGCGAGGGCACGCATGTGTCGGCCGCGAAGCCGGCACAGGCGACGATCGTGCAATAGGTCAGCCGAGCGCCGCCAGCGCGGCGGTTCCGCCGACGCCTTGATGAAGCCGCCTTCCTTGCGCTTCATCGCGGTGGCGATCTCCAGATCGACGTCGCCCGACAGGCCGCCCGACCAGGTCGGAGATCGAGGAGCGCCGTGGCGCGCTCAACCGGCGTCTCCACGCCTGATCGACGCCGTCCGGCCCGATTTGCCGTGGTGGCCTGACCAGTTGGCAGGGCAAGCTCCTGACGAACCCGCCGAATGGGCGCGTCAAGGGAGAGCGGCTGCACAGGTCCCGCAACGGCACGAACGCCCCGTGCAGCCGCGGCTGTCCGCACGGCCGCTCGCGGTCGTCCTCGCCACCACGATCGCCCCCCGATGCGAAGCGCCGTGCAGAGCGTCGAGCGCGCATAGCCCTCGATCGTCATCCTGATCGCCACCGACGGCCATGCGACGCGCGTGTCGCGCTACGGCAGCGGCATCGTCCGCACCCGGCATCGCTTTGCGTGGCCGGGATCGAGCTTCGCATTCTCCGGCGAACGCTGGACGCATACCGATACGTTCGCAAGCTGGTGTCGCGGGCTCGGCCCGTCGGTGACGCTCGACCTCAACATGAACGCCGCCAGGAACAGCGAGTGCTGGGAGCCGGCATACAATCTGCCCGTCATCGGGCCCCGCCCCGACCAGCAGCCGACAGCTATCCCGATTATTCCAACCCCACCGCGCTGGTCCGGCAATTGTTCTGGAAAGGCGCTCAACACGGATGAAAAAACAGGGAGGACGTCAACACGGGATCGACGCATCCGAGCATAGCCCTCGAGCCAGTCGGGACAGGGTGTCTCGCCTCACCCAGAAACAAAGCCGCGATGCTCGACATCGCGGCGTTACAGGCATAAAGAAGATCGCCCTACCTATTTTATCAAAATCGTCAGTCGCGCGTTTCTGGAGCAAGAAGACATTCCCGGAACAACGAACACTGCCGCGCGCCAGACGGATGATAGCCGGATCGCAGGGGTCGGGTTGATCGATCGTCTACGGACGATCGTGGGTCGCCGCCACGTGCTCGTCGATGCGGACACCATAGCGCCCTTCGCCGAAGGCTACCGCTTTGGCAACGGATCGGCGCTAGCCGTCGTGAAACCGGGCACGTTGGTCGAACAGTGGCGCGCCTTACAGGCCTGCGTGCAGAGCGACGTCATCGTCATCTTCCAGGCCGCCAATACCGGCCTGACGGGTGGATCGACCCCCGATGGCGACTATGATCGGCCGGTCGTGATCATCAATACCATGCGCATTCGAGGGCTGCATCTCATCGACGGCGGTCGGCAGGTCGTGTGTCTCCCCGGAACGACGCTGGTCGACCTCGAAAGGACGCTGGCGCCGCTCGACCGCGAACCGCATTCGGTGATCGGGTCGTCGTGCATCGGCGCGTCGGTATTTGGCGGCATCTGCAACAATTCCGGTGGTTCGCTGATCCGGCGCGGCCCGGCCTACAGCGAGCTCGCCCTATACGCGCAAGTGGACGCGGCAGGGCAATTGCGGCTGATCAATCATCTGGGCATCGCGCTCGGCGACCACCCCGAGGAGATGCTCGACCGCCTCGATCGGCATGGTTTCGCCGAGGCGGAAGTCGAATGGCCGGAGGATCGGCGCGCGTCCGACGGCGATTACCAAACGCATGTCCGACGGGTCGACGCACCGACGCCGGCCCGCTTCAACGCGGACCCGTCGCGCCTCTTCGAGGCATCGGGCAGCGCGGGCCGCGTCGCGCTGTTTGCGGTACGGCTCGACACCTTCGCGAAGCCGACAGCGACGGCGACATTCTACATCGGCACCAGCGATCCCCGGCGATTGACGACGATCCGCCGCCACATCCTGACGCAGTTCACGCACCTTCCCGTCTCCGGCGAATACATGCATCGCGACGCGTTCGACGTCGCCGCGACCTACGGAAAGGACAGCTTCCTTGCGATCGAGCGGCTCGGCACCGCCAGGCTGCCCATGCTTCTGGCGTGGAAGAACCGTTTCGACCGGCTGTTGGCGCGGGTGCCGTTCGTCCGCCGCGACCCGGCAGACCGGCTGCTGCAATGGCTCGGCGCACTGCTGCCCGATCATTTGCCGCCGCGGATGGTCGCGTTTCGACGTCGGTTCGACCATCACCTCCTCCTCAAGATGGAAGGCGGCGGAATCGCGGAAGCGCGCCGCTATCTCGACGACACGCTGAACGGCGTCGAGGCCGACGTTTTCGAATGCTCACCCGAGGAGGACAGGAAGGCGTTTCTGCACCGCTTTGCAGCGGCCGGCGCGGCCGTCCGCTATCGCGCCGTGCATGCCGACACGGTCGAGGACATCGTCGCCCTCGACGTCGCCTTGCGGCGCGACGATCCGCACTGGTTCGAGCCGCTGCCCGCCGCGCTCGGCGCACCGGTCCTTCATGCCCTCTACTACGGACATTTCTTCTGCCACGTCTTCCACTGGGACTATATTCTCAAGAAGGGCAGCGACACCCATGGCGTCGAGGCGGCGATGCTGGAGAGCCTCGACCGGCGCGGCGCCGAATACCCGGCCGAGCACAACGTCGGCCATCTCTATCCTGCAAAGCCGGCGCTCGCCGATCACTACCGTGAGCTCGATCCGCGCAACGTCTTCAATCCCGGCATCGGCAAGACGGACCGGACACACCGATGGGGGCTGGACCATCTCTAGTGGCGGCCAAGCGGGGACGACCCGCCCTGCACCGTCTCACGTCGGTCGGACGATCAGCCGGCGTGCCGCGTCCAGCCGCGCGCCACGACGCGTGCGATGCGAGCCGCGGCGGTAGTCAAGCCATCGGGCTCCGGGGAGCCGATCACGAGGACGCGCTGGTGCATGTGGCCGATCACCGCCTCCACCAGAGTCGCGATGATGTCGCGCACGTCCTCCGGCGCGAAGGCGCGATCGGGCGCGGATGCCACCCGATCATGGACCTCTTCTTCGAAGATGCGCACGGTGCTGTCGTACCAGATGCCGGCAAGTTCGGGAAACCGGCTTGCCTCCTGCGCCAGCAGGCGGGTCAACGCACTGATCTCTCCATCCTCCAGCGCCTCCATCATGCCGAGCGCGCAGGCCTCCAGGATCGCCTGCAGCGGCGCACCGGCCGGCGCGCGGCGCGGCGGGCTGCGTTCCTGCCAGCTGGCGACCTGCCACTCCACGATTGCCCGGAACAGTACCGATTTCTCCGGGAAGCGGGCGTACAGCGTGTTGGGCGCCACGGCGGCGGCCTCGCTGACGCGCTTCATCGACGTCGCGCCATAGCCGTCGGCGAGGAAGAGCGCGAGCGCGGCGTCGACGATCGCGCGGGTAATCACCTGCTCCTCGGCCCGCGACGGCCGGCCGCGACGGCCTGTCGGCTTCGCAGGCACAGGCTGCCCGTCGTCGATTCGATTCATATTCCGGGTTCCGAACTTCACATCACCGTACTGGTTACCGTCAATAGCCGTTCCGGGACGAAGCGCATCGTAAAAGGACGCGGCGGTCAGACGTTCGGCGCGTCGAACCCCAGCCGGTCGGCCGAGCCCACGTCCTCCCCGCCGCGGAAGATCTTGTCGAGACGGGACTCGACGTCGGTTCGGAACTGCGGGGTCATGACGTGGCGCGGGACGGCGATCGCGATCTCGTCGGCGATGGCGGTCTTGACACGCTCGATCGCGTCGTCGCCGAGCAGCTCCGTCTGGCGCAGCTCGATGCAGAGCTGCACGAGCCCGGCGGCGGTGGCCTGGGCACGCAGGCCGACGTTCGTCAGTTCGAAGTGCAACTGCTCGCGGCTCTCGTGCGATCTGGTGATCCGTAATCCCCTTATCGCTGGCGGCGACGGCCATGCGCCGCGTCGCGGATTCGCTCGCCGCGGTATATCGTATCCCGGTCCGCCGTAAAACGAAATCCCAGCATCATGTCGCAGGCGCGCTTGCAGATGCGTTGTGATTTGGAGCATTTGTTACGCATAGGACAGATTCAAACATGGGAGACGGCGAATGACTGTGGCACATTTCGGATTTACGAAACTGGTGGTTCACGACCTCGATCGGCAGGCGGGGTTCTACGGTACCGTGTTCGGTCTCACCGAAATGGCGCGCGTGTCCGCGGCGGTGAACGAACGGGCGATCGACGAGATCATCTATCAGCCGACCGCCACCGGCGGCGCGACCTTCGTACTGTGGAAATGGCGCGACCGGGACGACGCTCCCGGTGACGGGGTCATCCTGGGCTTTCAGGTCGAAAGCGCCGACGCGACGGTTGCCGGCGCGATTGCAGCGGGCGGGACGATCGTGGAGACACCGCGCGATCAGCCCGACTATGGCGTCCGCGTCGGCTTCGTCGCGGACCCGGAAGGCAATCTGATCGAGATCGTGCAGATCACCGGCGCGTGGGCAGCCCAGCAGCCGGGCTGATCGGTCTCCCGAAAAAGGGGAGGGCGTGTCACCCTCCCCCCTTCGAATGGATCAGACCTCCGCGGGCGCGAGGAGCCAATCGAGCGCCGCGGCCGGCGTGGCGGCGCGCTCGCGGCCCAGTTCCGCCGCCCAGTAGCCGGCACCGCCGTCCGCCAGCCGCCAGGCGTGGAGGGATCGGGTGAGCAACTGGAGGTCATATTCCTCGCTGATGCCGATCGCGCCGTGGATCGCATGGGCGATCCCCGCGATCTCGGCGGCGGCCAGGCTGGCGCCGTGCTTGGCGATCGCGGCGTCGCGAGGCGCGGGCGGCAGGCCGCCGCGGACGCCGATCGCGGCGGCGAGGCGCGCGGCGACCGCCTGCTCGGCGAGGACGGCGAGCTGCTGCTGGAGTGCCTGCTGGCGGCCGATCGGCTTGCCGAACTGGACGCGGTCGTTGGCGTAGGCGACGCTCATCTCCAGCACGCGCGCGCCCGCGCCGGCGATCTGCTGTGCGCGCAGCACCGCCGCCAGCGGCCGCAAGGGCGCGCGCTCGGCCGGATCGGCCAGCGCCTCCGCCCCGACGAGCCGCGGCTCGTCGGGCGTGCCGACCAGCATCTGTGCGGCGACCGGCGGCGTCGCCGCGAACGACGCCCCCGTCGCCAGCGCAATCGGCTCATCGGACCAAGCGGTGCCCGCACGGGCGAGGAGCGCGCGCGCGACCATCGTGTCGCCGACCGGCAGCGGCACCACGTGACGGCCGAGCAGGCCGACGAGCGGCGCCGCCTCGTTCAGCGCGAGCCCGGCGCCGCCGGCCTCTTCCGGTACGAGCGCATCGAGATAGCCGCTGTCCACGATCCCCTGCCATAGCGGCCGCCAGTCGCCGCCTGCCTCGATGGCGCGCACCACGGATGGCGGGCAGAGGTCCTCCAGCAGGCGCGCGAACGGTTCGATCAGTTCCTGCATCGTCTCACCTCAGCCCCAGTCCGCGGGCGATGATGCCCCGCAGGATTTCGCGCGTGCCGCCGCGCAGCGAGTAGCTGGGGGCGGCTTGCGTCGTGTAGAGCAGCGTGCGCAGCAGCTCGCCCCCGACCGGCGCGTCGGGATGCGCGGCGAGGTCCTCGCCGACGATCACCGGCACGTCCTGCTCGAACCGGGTGCCGAGGTCCTTGACCAATGACGCTTCCACCACCGGGCTCTCGCCGTCGGCCAGCCGCGCGGTGACTGCCAGTGACATCTCGCGGAGCACCGCGAGCCGGGCGGACAGGCCGCCGAGCGCCTCGAGCGCCGCCACGTCGGTCGGCCGCTCCCGCAGCAGGTGCCGGGTCCAGGCATCGAGCAGCACAACGCTGGAGTAGATCCGCTCGGGACCGCTGCGCTCGAAGGCGAGTTCCGCGGTGACCTGCGCCCAGCCCCCGCCCTCCGTGCCGATCAGCGCGTCGTCGTCCAGCAGCACGTCGTCGAAGAACACCTCGGCGAAATGCGCGTCGCCGGTCAGGTCGGTGATCGGGCGCGTCGTGACCCCCGGCGCGCGAAGATCGACGATCACCTGCGAGAGGCCGGCGTGGCGATCCGCGCTCGTTCCCGAGGTGCGAACCAGCGCGATCATATAGTCGCAATGGAGCGCGCCGGTGGTCCAGATCTTCTGCCCGTTCAGCCGCCAGCCGCCGTCCACCCGGTCGGCGCGCGTGCGGACGCTGGCGAGGTCGGACCCGGATCCGGGCTCGCTCATGCCGATGCAGAACAGCGCCTCGCCACGGCAGATCGCGGGAATGTAGCGGCGACGCTGCGCCTCGGTGCCGAAACGCAGGATCAGCGGCGCGCTCTGCCGGTCTGCGATCCAGTGCGCAGCGACCGGCGCGCCGGCGGCCAGCAGTTCCTCGACCACCACGAACCGCGCGAACGCGCCGCGGCCGGCGCCGCCATAGTCGACCGGCATCGTCAGCCCCAGGAAGCCCGCGGCACCGAGCGCACGGCTGAACCCGGCGTCGAACCCCTGCCACGACCGCGCTCTCCGATCGGCGGGCATCGCCGCGATCGTCTCGGCGATCAGTGCCCTGAGCGGCGCCCGCAGCGCCTCGTCCTCGGCGGGTATCGCCGCAAGCGTCAACGTTTCGAACACGCTCCTTCGCCCCCTGCCAATCGAATGCAGGCGAGCCATGCGGCGGGCGCTGCACGGCAGTCTAATATTAATTCAGGCGATTACGATAGTCGATCGGTATCGGCCAGTCCGGCAAAATTGTTCGCTGGCAAAGTCGGCCGGTCGCGCGGCAGCGCCACCCCCATCTCGATCGGCACCCGCTGCGCGAGCGGTATCAGCCGAACGCCCTGCGGCATCGCCGCGGTCGCGCGCGACGGCACCAGCGCCACGCCGAGTCCGCTCCGCACGAGGCTGAGCACCGCACTGAGCTGCGTAGCCTCCTGTGCGATGCGCGGGGTGAAACCGGCGGCATGGCAAGCCATCAGCGCGATCGCGTGGAGGACGCTGATCCGGCTCTGGAGAACAAACGGTTCGCCCGCCACCGCCGCCAGCTCGATGCGGCCGAGGCCGCCGAGCGGGCTCGCAGTCGATACCGCGAGATGCAGCTCGTCGCGGTCGATCACGCGGGTGTCGACGGTGGCAGTCTCCAGCAGCGGGAGGCGCACCAATCCGACATCGAGGTCGTGCGCCTCCAGCGAGCGCGCGATCTCGACGCTGCTCGCCTCCTCCAGCACCAGCTCGACAAGCGGGTAGGCGGTGCGGAAGGCGGGGATGAGCCGCGGCAGCAGCTCAAACGTCGCCGATCCCACGAAGCCGATCCGCAGCCGGCCGCGCTCTCCCTTGGCACCCTCGCGTACCGCGGCACAGAATTGCTCGCCGCCCGCCAGCGTCGCCCGCGCGATCGGCAGCGCCGCCTCCGCCGCGGCGGTCAGCGTGACTCCGCGCGCGCCCCGCTCGAACAGGGGGGTGCCCAGCTCGGCCTCCAGCTTGCGGATCGCCACCGTCAGCGGCGGCTGCGAAATGTGCAGCCGCTCCGCGGCGCGATGGAAATTGCCGGTTTCAGCCAGTGCCACGAAGTAGCGCAACTGCCGCAGCTCCATGATAGTCTCCTGCTATCGTCACGCTTCAAATTGATATTAGCAGCTCGCGACGCGTGGCCCTAGACCGGATTTCGACAAGATGTGAAGCGGGGGCGAGGATGACACAGGGCGCAACGACACCCTTTCTGACGATCGTGCGCGACGGCCCGATCGTCGTCGCGACGCTCGACCGGCCCGAGCAGCGCAACGCGATTTCCACCGATCGGGACATCGCCGACATCGTCGACTTCTGTGCGATGGTCACCGCCGATCACTCGATCCGCGCCGTCGTGCTGACGGGTGCGGGCAAGGCGTTCTGCGCCGGCGGCAACGTCAAGGACATGGCGACGCGATCGGGCATGTTCGCGGGCAGCCCGTTCACGCTGCGCGGCGCCTACCGCACCGGAATCCAGCGGATCCCGACCGCGCTGTACGAGCTGGAAGTGCCGGTGGTCGTCGCGATCAACGGCGCGGCGATCGGCGCGGGGCTGGACCTCGCCTGCATGGGCGACGTACGGATCGCCGCCGACGGCGCAACCTTCGCCGAGAGCTTCGTTAAGCTGGGCATCGTGCCGGGCGACGGTGGCGCCTGGCTGCTGCCGCGCGTGATCGGCATGGCACGCGCGACGCTGATGACGCTGACCGGCGATGCGATCGATGCGCGGACGGCGCTCGACTATGGGCTGGTGCTCGACGTCGTGCCGCCGGAGCAATTGATGGACGCGGCGATGGCGATCGCGCGCCGCATCGCCGCGAATCCCGGCCATGCGACACGGCTGGCCAAGCGGCTGCTGCGCGAGGGGCAGGACATGAAACTCGGCCCCCTGCTGGAACTCTCCGCCGCCTATCAGGCGCTCGCCCATCACACCCGCGACCATGAGGAAGCGGTGGCGGCGATGCTCGAAAAACGCGCACCCGTGCTGGAGGATCGCTGAGATGACGGCGCCCGCATCGGGGCCGCTCGCGGGGCTCAAGGTGCTCGACCTGTCACGCGTGCTGGCGGGTCCGTGGTGCACGCAGATCCTCGGCGATCTGGGCGCCGAGGTGACGAAGATCGAACAGCCGGGCCAGGGCGACGACACCCGCCGCTGGGGTCCGCCGTTCCTCGACGACGGGTCGCGCGATTCCGCCTATTACCTTTGCGCCAACCGCAACAAGCGCTCCGCCGCGATCGACCTCGCCGACCCGCGCGGCGCGGCGCTGATCCGCCGGCTGGCGATCGACGCAGATGTGGTGGTCGAGAATTTTCGCGTCGGCGGACTCGTCAAATACGGCCTCGACCATGCGAGCCTTACAACGCTCAATCCGCGGTTGATCCATTGTTCGATCACCGGCTTCGGCCAGGACGGGCCGTATCGCGATCGCGGCGGCTACGACTTTCTGGTGCAGGGGATGAGCGGGCTGATGTCGGTCACCGGCCACCCGGACGGGGAGCCGGGGGGCGGGCCCCTGAAGGTCGGCGTGCCGATCAGCGACCTGGTCACCGGCCTCTATGCCGCCACTTCGATCCTCGCCGCACTGGCGCATCGCGACCGCACCGGCGAAGGGCAGCATATCGACATGGCGCTGCTCGACACGCAGGTATCGCTGCTCGCCAATCAGGCGAGCAACTGGCTGAACGGCGGCCAGCAGCCCCGGCGGCTGGGCAACCGCCACCCCAATGTCGTCCCTTATCAGGACTTTGCCTGCGCCGATGGCGACGTGCTGGTCGCGCTGGGCAACGACCGCCAGTTCCGCGATTTCTGCGCGCTGCTGGGCCTGCCGGAAGTCGCCGCCGACGCGCGGTTCCGCGACAATAGCGGCCGCGCCGCGCATCGCGACGCACTCGAGGCGGCATTGTGCCCGGTGATCGCGACGTGGCAGGCGGCGGACCTGATCGCGGCGATGGAGGCGGCGAAGCTGCCCGGCGGCAAGGTCAATACGATCCCCGAGATTCTCGCCGATCCGCAGATCGCCGCGCGCGGGCTGATCCAGCCCATGACGCGGTCTGACGGCACGCCGGTTCGCGTGCTCGGCTATCCCGGCCGATTTTCGCGGACGCCACCCGACTATCGGCGCGCACCGCCGCGTTCGGGCGAAGACAGCCGCGCGGTGCTGCGCGACCTGCTGGGCCTGAGCGACGAAGATATCACCACCCTGATCGGAGAAGGCGTCGTCGCGGAAACGCTGCGCGACCCGCACCCGGCGAGCGAAAGGCAATAGCATGACGACGCGGATCGGCTTTATCGGACTGGGCGCGATGGGGCTGCCCATGGCGTCCAACCTGCAGCGCAAGGGCTTCGCCGTCACCGCCTATGACATCGACCCGGCAAAGGTCGCGGCCGTCGCCGCGCTGGGGGCGACGACCGCCGCCGACGTGGCGCAGGCAGCGCGCGGGCAGGATATCGTCATCACCGTCCTGCCCGCCACCCAGCATGTGGAATCGGTCGTGCTCGGCCCCGATGGCGTGCTCGCCCATATCGATCCACAGGCGGTACTGGTCGATCTGTCGACGATCGACGCCAAGGGGACCGACCGCGTCGCCGCGCTGTGTGCGGAGCGCGGCATCGCCTTCGCCGACGCGCCGATCGGCCGGCTGGCGCTCCACGCCGAGCGTGGCGAATCACTGTTCATGGTCGGGGCGGACGACGCCACCTTCGCGCGGATCGAACCCGCGCTCAAGGCGATGGGGACGGACATCTTCCGCTGCGGCGCGCCCGGCATGGGCAGTCGGATGAAGCTCATCAACAATTTCATGCTGCTGTCGACCGCGCAGATCGTCGCCGAATCGCTCGCGCTCGGCACCAAACTCGGGCTGGATGTGCAAATCATGCACGACGTCACCGGCGCTACCACCGCGCGCAACGGCCAGTTCCACGTGCTGATGGTCAACAAGGCGTTGAAAGGCGATACCTCGCCCGGCTTCACCATCGATCTCGCCTTCAAGGATCTGACGCTGGCGATGAACGCGGCGGCGGAACAGCGCGTCGGCCTGCCGATGGGCGCCGCGGCGCATGCGGTGTTCGGCGGTGCGCGCGCGGGCGATTACGCGTCGAAGGATTATTCGGCGCTGCTCGACCTCGCCTGCGAACGCGCCGGCATTCCCACCCCCCGCATGGAAGGATGACCGCATGTCACGGCGACTGGAAGGCAAAAGGCTGATCGTCATCGGGTCGGCGACGGGATCGGTGCGGCGACGGTCAAACGGCTGGCTACCGAGGGCGCACAGGTCTGCACTGCGGACATCAACCTCGATGGCGTACGGGCAAGCGCTGCTGCCGCCGGGAACGGCGCCTTTGCCGTGCCGATGGACATCGCCGACGAAGCGTCGGTAAACGCCGGGTCGCAGAAGCGGTCGGGTGACTCGGCGGGCTGGACGGCGCGCACGTCAATGCCGCCGACCTGCGCATCATCTTCCAGGACAGCGACGCGCTGGGCGTCGACCTGGGGGTGTTCGACCGGACGATCGCGGTCAACCTGCGCGGACACCTGCTCGCCACGCGGGCGGTGCTGCCCCACCTGCTCGCGGCAGGCGCGGGTGCGATCGTCTATACCGGATCGGGCGCCAGCGACAGCGGCGAGGCGGAACGGCCGAGCTACGCCATGTCCAAGGGCTGGCTGGGCGCATTGATGCGGCACGTCGCGTCGCGTTGGGGCCGCGAGGGCATCACCGGCAACGTCGTCGCGCCGGGCTTCACGATGACGGAGGAACTGAAGGCGTCGGGACAGGTGCCGCAGCCGTTCATCGAACGGATGCTGGAGACGGCGCGCAGCCCGCGGCTGGGCGAGTCATAGGACCTCGCGGCGATGGCGGCGCTGCTGCTGTCCGAGGACGGGCGCTGAGTGAACGGACAGGTCATCCACGGCAACGGCGGCGCGCTGCTGGATTGATCGCGGCGGCGGCGGGGCGTGGACGCGTCTCCGCCGCCGTCGTCAGCCCACCTGCGCGATCTTCGCGACGCCGGCCTCATATTTGAGGTTGTGCACCGACACCGACGTTTCCACCCGCCGGACCCCCGCGAGCGGGCGGATACGGTCGGTGACGAGGTCGCTCAGCGCCTCGACGCTGGTCATCAGCGTCATCGCCAGAAGGCTGTAGCGGCCGAGCAGCACGATCACGCAACCGATCTCCGGTATGTCCGACAGCTCCTTCGCCAGCGCCGACACGCGCGGCGGATCGGCATCGATGCCGATCATGCAGAGGTTGGGCGACCCCGCCAGCCGGAAATCCGACACGACGGTGAACTGGATCAGTCCTTCGTTCTGCAACCGCTTGATGCGGGTGCGGATCGTTCCCTCGGTCACGCCGAGATCGGCGGCGATGAAGCGGTTGGACACGCGGGCGTCGCGTGACAGCTTCTCGACGATGCGGCGGTCGAGCTCGTCGAGCCGACTGTTATCGCCGTTCACAGCGGCACCACGTTGAACTCGAATTTGACGATGTCGGCGGCGATGCCGGGGTCGATCTCCGCCACCCCCTCGATACCGGCGATATGATCGAGCAGCAACGTCTTGATCTCCTCGAATCCGTGCAGTCCGACGAGCAGCTCCAACTCGTAAGCCCCACTCATGATGTTGACGCTGAGCACCTCCGGCAGCGTGGCCAGGTCGCGGCCGACGTCGCGCACCCCACGCCCCCGCACCTTCACCCCCAGTGCGATCAGCACGTTGTAATTGTGCGCGGAAAAGTCGGTGACCGCGACGACGCGCATTACCCGCGCTTCGTCGAGCCGCCGGAGCCGGGCCGACACGGTCGCCGCGGTCACCGACAATCGCTCGGCCAGTTCCTGGTTGGTGGCGCGGCCGTTGGCGCGCAGCAGCTCGATCAGCTTGGTATCGACCTCGTCGAGGGTCGGCGGCGCAAAGGCCCGGCCGCTTCTGATCTGCATGGTTCGGTCGTCCCCCACTACCGACAACGAGACGACGATGACTAACGCGACCGCTTCACGTTCGCCAGACAAATCGCGCGACAGTCAATATTTCATCATCGAAATACCGGACCAACTACGCATACCTGTATATTTTTGGCTTCGTGATTGCTAGGTTGCGTATCGACGTTTTCAGGAGGAACAGATGCTCGACCGTGTCACGCTGGCCAATACCGATCTCACCGTCAGCCGCTTGTGCTACGGCACCAACATGCTTGGCACCGCGATCGATCAGGCGGGCGCCGCCGCCATTCTTGATCGCTTCGTCGACCTGGGCGGCAACTTCATCGATACCGCGCGCTCCTACGGCGACTGGATTCCCGATGCGCCCGCGGGCGCCAGCGAACGCGCCGTCGGTACATGGCTGAAGGGCCGCAACCGCGACGAATTCGTGATCGCCACCAAGGGCGGCTTTTACGACATGCGCGTCGGCGACTATCGCAACCGCATCACCCCGGCCGATATCGAAAGTGACCTGGCGCAGAGCCTCGACCATCTCGGCGTCGATGCGATCGACCTGTACTGGCTTCACATGGACAATCCCGAGGCGCCGGTCGGCCCGATCGTCGACACGCTGATCGCGGCCAAGGCGGCGGGGCGGATCCGCTGGTTCGGCGCGTCGAACTGGACCGCGGATCGCGTGCGCGAGGCGAATGCCTATGCCCAATCCAGGGGCAGCGAAGGCTTCATCGCGATCGAGCCGTTCTGGGGTCTGGCGAAACCTAATGAGGGCAATGCGATGCAGCAGGGGTATCAGCTGTACTTCGAGGACTACGGCGCCGATCTGCGCGATGCAGGGCTCGCGATCGTGCCCTATTGCGGGCAAAGCCGCGGCTATTTCTCCAGGCTGGACGCGGGCGAGGCGACGGATGACCTGAAGGCGTTCTACGACCATCCCGCCAACGAGGGTCGGTTCGCCGCGGCAAAGCGCGTTGCTGCACGCCACGGCGTGCCAGTGGCGGACGTGGTCCTGGCCTATCTGCTCAACCAGCCGGGGCAGGTGATCCCGATCTTCGGCGCGTCGAGCCCGGCGCGCGTCGAGGAAAGCGTGCGCGCGGCGTCGCTCGACCTGTCGGCGGACGAAGTCGCCGAATTGCGCGCCGGCTGAGCGCGACGCCGCCCCGCGGAGCGCCGACGTCGGTCAGTGCTCCGCGGGACGAGCGTGGCTCAAAAGCGGCGACCCAACCCGCCGTCGTGGTAGATCGAAGCCCCGGTCACGAACCGCGATTCCTCCGACGCCAGATAGACGAATGCGTGCGCGGTATCCTCGGGCTGCCCGGACACGCCGAGCGGCGCCATCGCCGCGATCGCCGCCTCCGCCGCCGCGGCACTGTCCCACATTCCCGCGCGCGTGTAATCGTCGAACGCCTCGTGGATCAGCGGCGTCATCGTCAGGCCCGGGTGGACCGAATTGACCCGGACGCGCTGCGGACCAAACTCACTGGCCGCGCACAGGGTCAGCATCCGACCCGCCGCCTTCGAGACGTGATAGCCCAGGTTGTTGGCGTTGGGCATGTACGATGCCATCGACAGATTGTTGACGATCGCGCCGCCGCCCGCGAACCGCGTCGCACTGTCGAGCAACGCGGGCAGGCACGCTTTCATGCCGAGGAACAGCGCGTCGTGGTTCACCGCCATCGCCCGGCGCAGGTCGGCCAGCGAGGTATCGACGACGCCGCCGTGGACCGATATCCCGGCATTGTTGACGAGCACGTCGAGCGCGCCGAAGCGCGACACCGTCGCATGGACCACGCGTGCCCAGTCGCCTTCGTCGGTCACGTCATGCGGGACGAAATGAAACGCATCGGCGGCTGCGACGCCCGACAGCCGTGCGCGGATCGCCGCGACATCGTCATCGCGCAGGTCGGTCGCGACGACGCCCTTCGCACCCTCGCGCAGAAACGCTTCGCAGATCGCGACCCCGATATTCCCCATGCGCCCGGCGCCGGTGACGATCGCCACCTTTCCTTCCAGTCGTCCCATCAACGTTTCCTCTCCATGTTCCTCATCGACGCGACCGCAATCTGCGCGCGTTCCAGTATCGGTCGACCCGCATCGATCGCGGATTGCTGCGGCACCTCAATGCTGACCGGTATCGCGCCATCGATCGCCTCCAGCATGTCCGCGATCGCGAAATCGCCGGTGCCCGGCAGCCATCGCTGGATGCCGCCCTCCCACTCGATCCGGTCCGCGGGCATCGATCGCGGGCCGTCGCTGACCTGCACCATGCGGATCGCCGGATCGGCCAGTCGCGCGGCCATCCGCGGCCATTCGTCCGCCCGCGTCAGATGAAGCAAATCCAGCGTCACACCGACGTCGCTGCGCCCCAGCGCAGCGATGGTGTCGAGCGCGGACGCCAGCGAACCAACCTGGGACGGCGGATAGAATTCGATCGCCAGTCCGACGCCGTATCCAGCGGCCAGTACCGACAGTTCGGCAAGCCGATCGATCCGCCGCGCCGGATCGCGATCGTAGCACAGCACATTGGCCAGCGGCGCACCCAGCGCCGCCGCCGCCGCTAGTGCGGGCGCGAAATCGGCGACGTTCGTCCGGCCGGTCAGCGTGAAGGGATAGACCAGGTCGATCGTCACCCCGGCGTCGCGCACCGCCCGCCGCGTCGCGGCGAGCGCGCCGGCGTCATGCACCAGGTCGAACACGGGCATCGCGGGCAGGACGGGCATCGCGTGCAGAAACGGACAGATGCCCGCGCACCCGGTGCGCGCCGCGACCTCGGCAAGCTGCGCCGGGGTCGTGTCGGTCACCGTGATGTGATCGAGCGACAGGCGCCGCATCGTCGCTACGCCGCGTCCTGGCGCGCCTTGATCATGTCGAGCGCGACGTCGACGATCATGTCCTCCTGGCCCCCGACCATCTTGCGCCGGCCCAGTTCGACCAGGATCGTGCGTGTGTCGATGCCATAGGTCTCGCTCGCCTTCTCGGCATGCCGCAGGAAGCTCGAATAGACACCGGCATAGCCGAGCGCGAGCGTCTCGCGATCGACGCGGACCGGGCGGTCCTGCAGCGGGCGGACCAGATCCTCCGCCGCATCCATCAGCGCCATCACGTCGCACCCGTGGTTCCAGCCCTTGCGGTCGGCGGCGGCGACGAACACCTCGAGCGGCGCATTGCCCGCACCCGCGCCCATGCCCGCGAGACTTGCGTCGATCCGCACCGCGCCGCATTGCGCCGCGACCAGCGAATTGGCGACGCCCAGCGACAGATTGTGGTGCGCGTGCATGCCGCGCTGCGTCTCGGGCTTGAGCACGCGGTCATAGGCCTCGAACCGTGCCCGCACGCCGTCCATGTCGAGCGCGCCGCCCGAATCGGTGACATAGACGCACTGCGCGCCATAGCTCTCCATCAGCACCGCCTGCGCGGCCAGCGCGTCGGGTTCGATCATATGGCTCATCATCAGGAAGCCGGACACGTCCATGCCCAGATCGCGCGCGATGCCGATATGCTGCTTCGACACGTCCGCCTCGGTGCAGTGCGTCGCGACGCGCACCGACCGCACGCCCAGATCATAGGCGCGGCGCAATTCGTCCACCGTACCGACGCCGGGCAGGATCAGCGTGGTGAGCACTGACCGGGTCAGCACCTCCGCCACCGCCTCCAGCCATTCCCAGTCGGTGTGCGCGCCGAACCCGTAGTTGAAGCTGGCGCCGTTGAGGCCGTCGCCATGCGCAACCTCGATCGCATCGACCCCCGCCGCGTCGAGCGCGGCGGCGATGGCGCGGACATGATCGACGCCGTACATGTGGCGGATCGCATGCATGCCGTCGCGCAGCGTCACATCCTGCAGATAGAGCTTGCCGGTGTTCACGTCGAAACCGCTCATGCCGCCACCTTCGCGCGCTGGAGGATCCGCTCGGCGAGCAGTTCGCCGGTCGCCTTGGCCGCGGCGGTCATGATGTCGAGATTGCCCGAATAGCTCGGCAGATAGTCGCCCGCGCCTTCCACCTCGAGCATCACCATCGTCTTGACGCCGGTGAAGTCGCCGCGCCCGGGAATACGCAGCTTGTTGTTGTCGCCGAACCGTTCGAACTGCACCGCCTGCTTCAGCCGGTATCCCGGCACGTACGCCTGCACCTTGGCGACCATCGCCTCCACCGAGGCGCGGATGGTATCCTCGTCGGCGCCTTCCGACAGGGTGAACACCGTGTCGCGCATGATCATCGGCGGCTCGGCAGGGTTGAGGATGATGATCGCCTTGCCCTGCGCCGCGCCGCCGACCTTCTCGATCGCGCCCGCGGTCGTCCGCGTGAACTCGTCGATGTTGGCGCGCGTGCCGGGCCCGGCCGAGCGCGACGAGACCGACGCGACGATCTCGGCGTAATGCACCGTCGCGACCTGGCTGACCGCCGCGACGATCGGGATCGTCGCCTGTCCGCCGCACGTCACCATGTTGACGTTGGGCTGGTCGAGGTTGGCGTCGCCGTTGACGGTGGGGATCGTATAGGGACCGATCGCCGCCGGCGTCAGGTCGACCACCTGGATGCCGTCCGCGCGCAACGCCGCGTCGTGCACCTTGTGCGCATAGGCGCTGGTCGCATCGAAGGCGATGCCGATCTCGGCATAGCCGGGCAGCGCCTTCAGCCCCTCGATCCCCTCATGCGTGGTCGCGACGCCGCGCTCGCGCGCCATCGCCAGCCCTTCGGAGGCGGGATCGATGCCGACGACGGCGACCAGCTCCATGTTCTGCGGGTATTTCAGCATCTTCATCATCAGGTCGGTGCCGATATTGCCCGATCCGATGATCGCGGCCTTGACGCGTCCGGTCATCCTGTCCTCCTCAGACGAAGCGGGCGGTACAGCCGCCAACCCCATGTAATTGCATCTCGAATACGTCGCCGGGCTTCGCATCCTCCAGCGGCACCAGACTGCCCGACAGGATCACGTCGCCGGCGTCCAGCGTCACGCCATATTCGCCCAGCGTGTTGGCCAGCCACGCGACCGCCTCGGCCGGCGATCCCTGCACCGCGCGGCCATAACCTTCGCTGAGCGGCGCGCCGTTCTTGGTCACGGTGACGTGGAGCGCGGGCAGGTCGTGGTCGCGCGGATCGACCCGCGCCTCGCCCAGCACGAAGACGCCGCACGAGGCATTGTCGGCGACCGTATCGACGATGCCGATCTTCCAGTTGGCGATCCGGCTGTCGACGATCTCGAAACAGGGGACGATCGCTTCGGTCGCGGCGATCACCTGTTCGGCGGTGACGCCGGGGCCTTTCAGCCCGTCCTTCAGGATGAAGCCGATCTCGGCCTCGGCGCGCGGCTGGATCAGCCCTTCCTTGGCGATGTCGATCTCGCCCTCGATCCACATGCGGTCGGTCAGGAATCCGAAATCGGGCTGGTGGACGCCCAGCATGTCCTGCACCGCCTTCGAGGTCACGCCGATCTTCTTGCCGACGATCCGCTCGCCCTCCGCCTGGCGCTTCGCCAGTACGCCGAGCGAGATGGCATAGGCATCGTCGATGGTCAGTCCGGCATCGCCGCTGCTGAGCGGCGGGACGGGGCGCCGCGTCCTCAGCGCGGCATGAAGCTGCTCGACGGCCGCGGCGATGCGGCCGGTGGCGACGGGTCCGGTCATAGATAGCGTCCGTCCTGATAGATGAGCGGCGCCACTTCGCCGCCGATTTCGGCCGCGAGCACGCGGGCGATGACGATGCTGTGCGTGCCATAGGCGAGCATGGCGTCGATGACGCAGCAAAGGTGCGCCTGCGCGCCCTCCAGCGCGGGCAGGCCGTTGGCGCCATCCCGCCAGTCGCCCGTCGCGAAACGTTCGCCGCGCGGCACGCCGCCGCCGAACGCCGCGGACACCGCCTGCTGGTCGCGCGAGAGCAGGTTGACCGACAACGGCGCGGTCGGCACCAGCACCGCGTGCAGGCTGGTCGCGCGGTTGACGCAGACCAGCACCGCGGGCGGATCGACGGTCAGCGAGGTGATCGACGTCGCCGCCATGCCCACCGGGCCATCGTCGCCCCGCGCCACGACGATCGCTACCGACGCGGCGAGCCGCCGCATCGCCGCGCGGTACACCGCCGGCAGATCGTCGGGAATGACCGGATAACCGTCAGCCATGCAGGAAGGCGATCGCATGGCGGTTGAATTCGTCGGCCCGCTCGACCTGTACCCAATGCCCGACCTTGTTGAAGATCATGACGCGAACGTCGGCGCATTGCTTCAGGAAATAGTCGATTCCCGTCAGCGGCATGAAGCGTTCCTCGCTGCCCCAGAACACCAGGATCGGCATCGCCAGCTCGTCCAGCCGCGGCTGCAGGTTGTGGGTACGCATCCGCCCGATCACGTCCTTCGACTGCGTGATCGCGACGGCATAGCGTTCCGCCACCAGCGCGTCGGTCGCGTGGACGGGATCGTAGACCAGATTCTCGATCAGGCGCTTCTGGTCGGCGGCCGAGAAATCCGGGCTGCCGAAGGAAGATCGCATGTTCGCGATCCCCGGCATGGCGAAATAGACCGGCAGTTCCTCGATACAGCCCGGCGCCATCAGCACCAGCCGTTCCACGAACTCCGGATCGTC
Organism: Sphingomonas liriopis; assembly: GCF_024211255.1. Classification (GTDB taxonomy): domain Bacteria; phylum Pseudomonadota; class Alphaproteobacteria; order Sphingomonadales; family Sphingomonadaceae; genus Sphingomonas; species Sphingomonas liriopis. Next base: position 251,522 of record NZ_JAMLDY010000001.1, read on the forward strand.
CAGCGCGATCTGGATCGCGATCCCGCCACCCAGCGAATTGCCGACCAGCGTCGCTCGTTCCACGCCATGCGCGACCAGCGCCGCCTTCAGCGTGTCGGTGAACAGCGCCAGCGTATAGTCGATGCCGTCGGGCTTGGACGACGCGCCATAGCCGATCAGGTCGGGCAGGATCACCCGGAAGCCGGCATCGGCGAACGCGCGCGCATTCTGCCGGAAATTCGACGCGCCGGACGCGCCGGGACCGCTGCCGTGGACGAACACCACGGCCGGCCCCTCGCCCAGTTCGTTGATGACGATATCGTATCCGCCCGATACCCGGTGGGTCGTCGTCCGCATCTCCATCGCGAAGCGCCTCAGACGAAGGTGAAGGCGGGCGGTTCGCCCAGCAGGGTGCCGACCACATCGCTGACGCGGTTGGCGGGATCGTTGGCGACGTGCGCGCGTGCGGCGTGCAGGTCGAGCCAGGGCTGCAGGATCGGGCTGGACATGTAGATCGCCCGCCCGCCTAGCAGCTTCACCATGTCATCGACCAGATCGGCCATGCGGCGCACGACGTTGGACGATTGATAGGCGAACAGCGCGCGGCGTTCCATCGGGATCGCCTCGCCCCGCTCGGCATAGGCGAGATGCTCCTCGAACGTGGCACGCTGCGCCAGTTCCATCTCGTCCACCTCGGCGATCGCGCGTGCGATCGCGGCGTGCAGATTGGGGTCCGCCTTCGACGCCTTGCCGGTATTGCTCGACACCCGGCTCTTCATGATGTCCATCGCCGCGCCGATCGCGGCCCTCGTGCCGCCGAACGCCGCGGTCGAGACCGACCGCACGAAGATCTGCGCCCATGGGATGCGATAGAGCGCCGCGTCGTTGGCGGCCTGCCCGGGATTGGTGCCGGCGAAGCCGTCGGACGCCTTGTGCGTGCGATATTCGGGCACGAACACGCGCTCGACCAGGATGTCGAAGCTGCCGGTCCCCTGCAGCCCGAACGTGTCCCACGTCCCCTCGATCACCTGATAATCGCCGCGCGGCAGCAGGAAGGTGCGCATGTCGGGCGGACCGCCATCGGTATCGAAGTTGATCGCGCCGAGCAGCACCCAGCCGCAATGCGTCGATCCGGTCGAAAAGCCCCAGCGGCCCGACAGGTAGAAGCCGCCCTCCACCTTCTCGACCTTGCCGACCGGCTGATAGGTGGAGGAGACGAGCATGTCGGGATTGCCGTCCCAGACCTCGGCCTGGGCGCGATCGTCGAACAGCGCGATCTCATAGGGGTGGCAGCCGACGACGCCGTACATCCAGCCGGTCGACATGCAGCCCTCGGCCAGCGCCTTCTGCACCTCGAAGAAGACGTTCGGGCTCATCTCGTAGCCGCCATAACGGCGCGGCTGAAGGATGCGGAAGAATCCCGCCGCCGTCATCTCCGCGATGGTTTCCGCCGGCACGTTGCCGCCGCGCACGCAATCGCGCGCCCGGCCGCGCAACACTGGGATCATCGCCCGCGCACGCTCGATCAACGTCTCGGCCGACGGGGCGTCCGTCCCTTCAGGCCGCAATGCGGTTACCGTGGCGCTCATCACGTTCCTCTCCGATCCCCGTCGCGATCGACGGTTGCGTAGAACTATTTGCCTTGTTCTACGCAAAACGTCAAGCTATACCTAGCTCAACGAGCGAACATGATATTTGGCCGCGATGGCCGTACGAGTTGCACAGCGACCGCCGGGCGGGCGGCAGGTGCAGGGACAATCACCCCGGCCGCAGCGGGCCGGGGACGAGGAGGATGGAATGGCAGTCAGATCGCTGGGATATGTGGTGGCCGAAACGCGCGACCTGGAACGGTGGCGCGCCTTCGCGACCGACGTGCTCGGCATGATGCCCGCCCCGTCGCCGCGCGACGACGTGCTCCTGTTCCGCATCGACGACCGGCCCTGGCGCCTGTGGGTCGGCAAGGGCGAGCGCGACGCGTTCGTCGCGCCGGGCTGGGAACTCGAATCGAAGGCGGCGTTCGACGCGACGCTCGACCGGCTCCGCGCCGCCGGCCGTCCGGTCGAGCTGGCCGGGGTCATGGAAGCGCGCGGCCGGCACGTCTACGAACTGGCGCGTTCGTCCGATCCCGCGGGCAATCCGATGGAATTGTACCACGGGCGCTTCGTCGACTACGCGCCCTTCTCCTCCCCCGCCGGGGTCAGCGGCTTCGTGACCGGCGACAACGGCGACATGGGGCTGGGCCACGTCGTCCTGACCGCGCCGAATTTCGAGGAGACGCACGCCTTCTACAAGGACGTGCTGGGTTTTGGCGATACCGACCTCGGCCGCTTCTACCTGGGCGGCGGCGGGCCGGAGGATGCGGGCGTCGGCTTCGCCTTCATGCATTGCAACGGACGCCACCACAGCCTGGCGCTGGGCCAGCTGCCGGAGAGCCCCAACGGCGCGGTGCACATGATGCTGGAGGTCGGCGAGCTGCCCGACGTCGGCCGCGCCTATGACCGGGTGCTGCGCAGCAAGGGCGCGCATGCCGTGTCCGCGACGCTCGGCCAGCACGTCAACGACAAGATGACGAGCTTCTACGTGCAGAGTCCGAGCGGGTTCGACATCGAATATGGCTGGAACGGCCTGGTCATCGATCCCGCCACCTGGGTGCCGACCACCAGCATGTCGGTGTCCGCCTGGGGCCACAAATGGGCGCACGAGCAGGATTGATGACGACTATGTTCGACAAACGCATGACCGCCGACGCGGTGGTCGCCTCGCTCTCCGACGGGATGACGATCGGCATCGGTGGCTGGGCGACGCGGCGCAAGCCGATGGCGCTGATCCGCGCGATCCTGCGGTCCGACCTCAAGGATCTGACGATCGTCTCGTACGGCGGGCCCGATGTCGGCATGCTGTGCGCGGCGGGCAAGGTGAAGAAACTGGTCTTCGCCTTCGTCAGCCTCGATCATTATCCGCTCGACCCGCATTTCCGCGCGGCACGCCAGACCGGTGCGATCGAGGTGCTGGAGCTGGACGAGGGCATGTTCCACTGGGGCCTGCGCGCCGCGGCGATGGACCTGCCGTTCCTGCCGACGCGGATCGGCATCGGCACCGATATCATCACCCAGCCCGGCTTCCGCATGGTGAAAAGCCCCTATGACGATGGCGAGGAACTGGTCGCGATGCCGGCGCTGCGGCTCGACGCCGCACTGATCCACGCGCATCGCGGCGATGCGAAGGGCAATCTGCTGACGCTCTCGCCGGACCCGTTCTTCGACGAGCTGTTCACCCGTGCGGCGCCGAAAGTCTATGCCTCGGTCGAACAGCTGGTGCCGACCGCCGATCTGGACATCGAGGCCAATGCGCGGTTCGCGCTGGTCGAACGCGCGCGGATCACCGGCGTGGTGGAGGCGCCGCTGGGCGCGCATCCGACCGGTGCCGCGCCCGATTACCAGATCGATCTGAAGGCGCTCAAGACCTATGTCGACAGCGCCGCCTCGCCCGAGGCCTGGGCGGACTATCGCGCCCGTTTCGTCGATGTGAGCGACGAGGCCTATGCCGCTGCGATCGGCGGACGCGACGCCGCCGCCGCCCTCCCCCGCCCGGTCTATTGAGGAGGCCCGCGTCATGACCGCATCATCCTATTCGCTGGCCGAGCTGGTCATCGTCGCGTGTGCCGAAGCGTGGCGCGACGATGGCGAAGTGATGGCCACCGGCATCGGCCCGCTGCCCCGGCTGGGCGCGAGCCTCGCCAAGACGAGCTTCAACCCCGCGCTGCAGGTGACCGATGGCGAGGTCTATTACGCCGACGAACCCGTCCCGCCGGGCAAGCGGGTCGGCCCGGTGGCACTGGAAGGCTATGCCAATTACGACCGCGTGTTCTCCGCGCTGTGGGGCGGGCGCCGCCACGCGATGGTCGGGCCGGTCCAGCTCGACCGTTTCGGGCAGGCGAACATCAGCGTCATCGGCGACCATGCGAAGCCCAAGGCGGCGATGCTGGGTGCGCGCGGCTTTCCGGGCAATTCGATCAGCCACCCCAACAGCTTCTTCATGCCCAGCCACAACACCCGCGCGTTCGTCGCGGGCGAGGTCGATTTCGTCTGCATGGCGGGGTACAATCCGGCGCGCTACATCGGCGGCAAGCCGCCCCGCGGCCTCGATCTGCGCCGGATCGTGTCGAACCTGGCGGTGATGGACTTCGGCGGGCCGGAGCATCAGGTCCGCGTCGTCTCGCTCCATCCTGGCGTCGGATTCGACGAGGTGCAGGACAATACCGGCTTTCCGCTGGCGCGGATCGCGGACGCGCTGCCGGTGACGCCCGCCCCCACCGCGGAGCAATGCGCCGCGATCGCCGCGCTCGATCCCAACGGCGTGCGCAGGTCGGTGTTCAAGGACGATCCCGCCGGCGACCGGAGGGCGGCATGAGCGACGATCTGGTCACGCCGCAGGCGACCGACATTCAGTATGAGACGGACCAGCCGGTCACCTATGAGGTGATCGACCGGGTCGCCTGGATCATGATGAACCGGCCGACGTTCAACAACGCGCAGAACGGCCAGATGACCTATGCGCTGGACGATGCGTTCGTCCGCGCGACCAACGACGACGACGTGCGCTGCATCGTCCTGGGCGGCAACGGCAAGCATTTCTCCGCCGGGCACGACATCGGCACGCCGGGGCGCGACCTGCACCGGCATTTCGACAACCGGCTGATGGTGCCGGGCCATGTCAACAAGCCCGCGGCCGAGCTGCTCTACACGCGCGAGAAGGAACAATATGTCGGCATGTGCCGGCGCTGGCGCGACGTGGCGAAGCCGACGATCGCGATGGTGCAGGGCGCCTGCATCGCCGGCGGGCTGATGCTGGCGTGGGTATGCGACCTGATCGTCGCGTCGGACGACGCGTTCTTCCAGGACCCGGTCAACCGCATGGGTATCCCCGGCGTCGAATATTTCGCACATGCGTTCGAACTGCCACCGCGCATCGCCAAGGAATTCCTGCTGCTCGGCGAGCGGATGAGTGCGCAGCGTGCCGAGCAGTTCGGCATGGTCAACCGGATCGTCCCCCGCGAGACCTTGCGCGATGCGGTGGCGGCGATGGCGGCGAAGCTGGTCGCGCAGCCGCGGCTCGGCAACTGGCTGACCAAGCAGGCGATCAACCACGTCGAGGACCTGCGCGGCAAGCGCACCGCCATGGACGCGCATTACCACATGCACCATTTCGCGCATGCACAGAACGATCTGGCGCAGGGCAGCTCGATCGCCGGGCTCGGCGCGAAGGAGATGGCGGAAGCCAACAAGCGCGAGGCCGGCGACCGATGACCACGGCGCTCGCCACGATCCTGACCGAGCGGCTGGGCTGCACCGCGCCGATCATCCAGACCGCGATGGGCTGGGTGGCGGAGCCGGCGCTGGTTGTGGGCAGTTGCGAGGCCGGCGCCTTCGGCTTTCTCGGTTGCGCGGTGATGACCCCCGACGAGGCGGCAGTGAAGATCCGCGCCGTGCGCGATCGGACGGACAAGCCGTTCGGAGTCAATTTCCACAGCTTCCAGCCCGGCGCCGACCGGATCGTCGACCTGATCCTCGCCCACCGCGAACAGGTTCGCGCGGTCAGTTTCGGCCGCGGTCCCAACGCGACGATGATCGGCCGCTTCAGAGACGCGGGCATCCTGTGCATCCCCACCGTCGGCGCGGTGAAGCATGCGCGCAAGATGGTCGAGCTGGGCGTCGACATGGTGACGGTGCAGGGCGGCGAAGGTGGTGGCCACACCGGATCGGTGCCGACGACGGTGCTGCTGCCGCAGGTGCTGGACGCGGTGCAGGTGCCGGTGATCGCGGCGGGCGGATTCGGCGACGGCCGCGGCCTGGCCGCCGCGCTCGCTTACGGTGCGGTCGGCATCGCGATGGGAACGCGCTTCCTGCTGACCAAGGAAAGCCCCGTCCCTGATTCGGCGAAGGCGGCGTATCTGAAGGCGGGCACCGACGATATCGTCGTGACCACTCGCCTCGACGGCATCCCGCAGCGCATGGTGCGCACGCCGCTGATGGACCGGATCGAACGATCCGGCCCGCTCGGCATGTGGCGCCGCGCGTTCGAAGCCGGCCTCGCGATGAAGAAGCAGACCGGCGCGAGCTGGGGCGAGATGATCGCATCCGCGCGCGGCATGACCGCGCACGGCGCGATGCCGCTGCGCCAGGCGTTCATGGCCGCGACCATGCCGATGCTGATCCAGCGTGCCGTCGTCCACGGCGATATCGAACAGGGCGTGATGGCCACCGGCGTCGTCGGCGGCCGGATCGGGGAGGTGCCGAGTTGCGCCGACCTCGTCGCCCGGATCATGGACGAAGCCGAGGCGCGGATCGCCGCCCTCACCCACCCTCGCATGACGGTCGCCGCCTGATGCCCATCACCCTGACCATTCGGAACCGCATCGCCGAGATCGTGTTCGATCATCCGCCGGTGAACGCCTTCGACACCGCCGGCTGGGAATCGATTCCCGCGCTGATCGACTCGGCGTCACAGAACGAGGATGTCCGCTGCGTTCTCATCCGCGCCGAGGGGCGCGGCTTCTGCGGCGGCGTCGACATCAAGGAGATGGCGGCGCACCCCGAGCGGATCGCCAAGCTGAACCGCGACAATTACCGGACGTTTAAGGCGATCCGCGACTGCGCAGTGCCGGTGGTGGCGGCGCTGCACGGCTTCGTGATCGGCGGCGGCGTCAACATCGCCGGCGCGTGCGACTGCCTGATCGCGGCGGAGGGCGCCTATTTCTCGCTGCCCGAGATCGATCGCGGCGCGATGGGCGGTGCGGCGTTCATGAGCCGGATGCTGCCGGTCCAGAAGGTGCGCGCGAACTTCTTCACCGGCGGCCGCGTACCGGTGGAGGACCTGCATCGCCACGGTTCGGTCGAGAAGATCGTGGCGTCAGAGCGGCTGGCGGAGGAGGCGCGCGCCTTCTGCGCGATCATCGCCGGCAAGAGCCGCGCCGCGCTGGTGATCGCCAAGCAGGCGCTGAACCTGATCGAACCCTGGAACCCCGCCGACATGTACCGCATCGAACAGGGCTTCACGCTGGAAATGTACGCGCACGAGGACAGCCAGACCGCGCGCGACGCCTTCGTCGCCGGCAAGCAGGCGGCGGCGTTCTGATGGACCTCGCCTACACCCCCGAACAGCAGGCGTTCCGCGCCGAGGTGCGCGCCTGGCTGGCGGCGAACGTGCCGGCCGAACCGCTCGACCATTTCGACGCCAGCCGCGAAGGCTTCGAGGCGCATCGCCGCTGGGAGGCTACGCTGAAGACCGGCGACTGGGGCATGGTGACATGGCCGAAGGAATATGGCGGCCGCGGCCTCGACCTGATCCAGTGGCTGATCTTCGAGGAGGAATATGCGCGCGCCGGTGCGCCCGGCCGCGTCGGCCAGAACGGCATTTTTCTGCTTGGGCCCACGCTGATCGAGTTCGGCACGCAGGCGCAGAAGGAACGCTTCCTGCCGCCGATGGCGAGTGGCGAGGAGATCTGGGCGCAGGCCTGGTCCGAACCGCAGGCAGGGTCCGACTTGGCCGGCGTGCGCGCGACCGCCGTCCGCGATGGTGACGCTTATGTGCTCAACGGCCACAAGATCTGGTCGAGCCGCGCCGCGTTCGCCGACATCGCGTTCGGGCTGTTCCGCGCGCCCGGCAGCGAGCGGCACAAGGGGCTGTCGCTGATCTTCTTCCCGCTCGATACGCCGGGCGTCACGGTCAATCCGATCCGCAAGATCAACGGCCATGTCGGCTTCGCGGAGATCTTCCTGGAGGACGTGCGCGTCCCCGCCTTCAACCGGCTGGGCGACGAGGGCCAGGGCTGGCACATCTGCATGGCGACCGCGGGGTTCGAACGCGGGCTGATGCTGCGCAGTCCCGCGCGCTATCAGGTGGCGGCCGCCGCGCTGGCCGATCTGTGGAAGGTGCGTGGCAACTCGGCCGATCCCGCGCTGGAGGCCGACGTCGTGCGCGCATTCATGAATGCGGAAGCCTATGCGCTGTCCATCTATCGCACCGCCAGCGCGCTGATCGCGGGCGCCAGTATCGGGCCCGAGGCGTCGACCAACAAGATCTTCTGGTCGGAGCTCGACATCCATCTCCACCGCACCGCGCTAGCGATCCTGGGCCCCGAAGCGGAGTTGCTGAGCGAGCCGGGCGCGCACGACTGGATCGACGACTACATCTTCTCGCTCGCCGGCCCGATCTATGCGGGTTCGAACGAGATCCAGCGTAACATCATCGCCGAGCGCATGCTCGGCCTTCCGCGCTGAGGACCTCCGGCATGGACTTCACCCTGACCGAAGAACAGCGGATGTTCGCCGATACCGCGCGCGCGCTGTTCGCGGACACCGTCACTCCCGATCACTGGCGCCGGATGATGGCGGCGGGCGAGACGCGTGACCCCGCGCGCTGGGCCGCGATCGTCGAATCGGGCTTTACCCAGATCCTGCTTCCCGAAGACGCGGGCGGGCTCGCACTGGCGGAGATCGACTTCGCTTTGATCGCAGAGGCCGCGGGCTATGTCGCGCTGCCCGATCCGCTGGTCGAAAGCGCAGGGATCGCCGCACCGATGCTGGCGAGCCTCGCGCCCGATCACGCCGCGCTCGCCGATCCCGCCGCCAGCATCGCGATCCAGCATCCCGCCAATCCGCTGGTCGCGGACGCCGACAGCGCCGCTGCGATCGTCCTGCACCGCGACGGCCAGGCATTCGTCGCCACCCCCGATCAGGTGCGACTGGTGCGGCGCGAGAGTATCGATCCGTTCCGCAGCGTGTTCGCGGTCGAGTGGGACGAGGCGACGCCGCTCGGGTCCGCCGACTGGGATCTGGCGCTTGATCGCGGCGCGGTGTTCGCCGCCGCGCAGGGGCTGGGCCTCGCGCAACGCGCGATCGACATGGCGGTGGCCTATGCCAAAGAGCGCCAGCAGTTCGGCAAGCCGATCGGCACCTATCAGTCGGTCAAGCACATGCTCGCGTCCGCGCAGGTCGGAATCGAGTTCGCGCGCCCCGTCGTCCATGCCGCCGCCGCGCAGATCGGCCATCGCGACGTCTTCTCGCGCGCGCGCGTCAGCCATGCCAAGATCGTCGCGCTCGAGGCGGCGGACCAGGCCGCCCGCGCCTCGATCCAGGTGCACGGTGCGATGGGCTACAGCTGGGAGGTCGACGTCCACCTGCTGCTCAAGCGCGCGCTGGCGCTGACCGGGCAATGGGGCACCCCCGCAGTCCACCGCGCCCGCATCGGCGAGCGGCTCTTCACCCGCCCGACCGGCCCCGACACGACCTTCGCCCGCGAGTATGACCATGCCTGAAGCCTATATCATCGACGCCGTCCGCTCGCCCATCGGTCGCAAGAAGGGCAGCCTGGCGCACCTCCATCCCGCCGATCTGGGTGCGCATCCGATCAAGGCGCTGGTCGATCGCACGGGCGTCGACCCGTCCGCGATCGACGATGTCGTCTGGGGATGCACCGAGACGATCGGTGCGCAGGCCGGCGACATCGGCCGGACGGTATGGCTGGTCGCGGGACTGCCCGAAGAAGTGCCCGGCGTGACGATCGATCGCCAGTGCGGATCGAGCCAGCAGGCGGTCCATTTCGCGGCGCAGGGCGTGATGAGCGGCACGCAGGACCTCGTCGTCGCCGGCGGCAGCCAGGCGATGAACCGCATCCCGATCATGGCGGCGATGATCGCGGGGCAGGCTTATGGTTTCGACAGCCCCTTCATCGGCTCGCCGGGGTGGGACGCGCGCTACGGCAACCAGGAGGTCGACCAGATCCGTTCTGCTGAGATGATCGCGGACAAATGGGGCGTCAGCCGTGCCGACATGGAGACGTTCAGCCTGGCGAGCCACCAGCGCGCGCAGGCGGCGACCGAGCAGGGCTGGTTCGCGCGCGAGATCGCGCCGCTCGAGGGCCTCGACCGCGACGAGACGATCCGCCCGACGACGTCGCTCGAAGGGCTCGCCGCGCTCAAGCCGGTGCGCGAGGGCGGACTCGTCACCGCAGGGGTCGCGAGCCAGAATTGCGACGGGTCCGCCGCGCTGCTGATCGCCAGCGCGCGCGCGGTACGCGAGCACGGCCTGACGCCCCGCGCTCGGATCCATCACCTGACGGTACGCGGCGCCGATCCGGTCTGGATGCTGACCGCGCCGATCCCCGCGACGCGTCACGCGCTGGCCAAGGCAGGAATGACGATCGACGACATCGACCTGTTCGAATGCAACGAGGCGTTTGCCTCGATCCCGCTGGCGTGGATGAAAGATTTGGGCATCCCGCACGAGAAGGTGAACGTACAGGGCGGCGCGATCGCGCTCGGGCACCCCTTGGGTGCGACCGGCGCACGGCTGATGACGACGCTGCTCGGCGCGCTCGAACGGACCGGCGGGCGCTATGGCTTGCAGACGATGTGCGAAGGCGGCGGCCAGGCCAACGTCACGATCATCGAGCGGCTGTGATGCCCGACACTTGGCACACGATCATGAGGCGGGAACACTGATGGGTATCTGCGAAGGACGCGTGGCGATCGTCACCGGCGCCGGCAACGGCCTCGGCCGCGCCTATGCGATCGGATTGGCGGCGGAGGGCGCGAAGGTCGTCGTCAACGACCTGGGGGTCGGCACGCACGGCGAGGCGGGCGGGACGAAGGGCGCCGCGGAGCGCGTCGTCGACGAGATCCGCGCGGCCGGCGGCGAAGCGGTCGCCAACACCGACGACGTCGCCGACTGGGACGCCGGCAAGCGCATGGTCGAACAGGCGCTCGACAGCTTCGGCGCGCTGCATGCGGTGGTCAACAATGCCGGCTTCGTGCGCGACCGGATGTTCTTCACCTGCTCGCCGGAGGAATGGGACGCGGTCATGCGCGTGCACCTGCGCGGCCATTTCTGTACCAGCCGCCACGCCGCCGAATACTGGCGCGCCGAGGCGAAGGCCGGTCGCCGGGTCGACGCCCGCATCGTCAACACGACGAGCGGCGCGGGGCTGCAGGGCTCGGTCGGCCAGTCCGCCTATTCGACCGCCAAGGCCGGGATCGCCGGGCTGACGTTGGTACAGGCTGCGGAGCTGGGGCGGATCGGCGTCACCGCCAACGCGCTCGCCCCCAATGCGCGGACGCGGATGACCGAGACGGGCGCGTTCGACATGGCCGCCGCCGAGGGTGCTTTCGACGTCTACGCGCCCGAAAACATGGCGCCGCTGGTCGCCTATCTGGTGTCCGCGCGATCGAACGGCGTGACCGGCCAGGTGTTCGAGCTCAAGGGCGGCACCGTGTTCCTGTCGCAGGGGTGGACCGACAGCCCCGCGCACGACAAGGGCGCGCGGCTGGAGGCGGGCGAGATGGACGCGATCGTGCGTGACCTGATCGACCGGCGCGCGCCCGCCAAGCCGGTCTACGGCGCCGCCTGATGGACCTGACGCTGACCGACGAACGGCGGGCGATCCGCGACGCTGCGCGGGATTTCCTGACGGATGCCGCATCGCCGGATCGCGTGCGGGCCGCGGTGGAGGGCGGAACGGGCTTCGACGCGGACCTGTGGCGGGGCCTCGCCATCGAAATGGGCTTTGCCGGGCTGATCGTGCCGGAGGCGCATGGCGGCGCCGGTCTGGGCGCGATCGACATGGCGCTGGTGCTGGAGGAAACGGGGCGCTGCCTCGCCCCCGTGCCGTTCTTCGAAACCGCGGTGGTCGCGGTCACGGCGGTGCTGGCGGGCGGCGATGCGGCGCAGCAGGCGCACTACCTTCCCCGCCTCGCCGCCGGCGCCCGCGTCAGCGTCGCCGGCACCGCCGACCGGCCGACGTTCCGCGCCGGCCGGCTGACCGGCAGCGCCGGCTTCGCGACCTTCGCCCATGTCGCCGAGTTGATCCTGGTGGCGACGGACGACGATCGCATCGTCGTGCTGGAGGCGGATACGCCCGGCCTGACGGTTGCGCCGCTGCCCGGCCTCGACCGGACGCGCCGCTTCGCGCGGCTGACCTTCGACTGCGCGGTCGCGGACGGCGCCGTGCTCGCCCGGCCCGGCGCGATGAGGCAGGCGATGACGATCGGTGCCGGGCTGCTGGCGGCGGAACAGACCGGCGCGGCGCAGTACAGCCTCGACGCGACGGTCGATTACGTGAAGCAGCGCGTGCAGTTCGGCCGTACGATCGGATCGTTCCAGGCGGTCAAGCACATGCTGGCGGACATGATGCTGCTGGTCGAGGCATCGCGTTCCGCCGCGCTCGCCGCCGCCGCAGCGATCGACATGAGCGACGGGGCGGTGGATGCGGAGCGTGACGCCGCCTGCCATGCCGCCCGCGCCTATGCCAGCGACGCGTTCCGGCAGGTCGCCGCCGACGCGATCCAGCTGCACGGCGGCATCGGCTTCACCTGGGAACATCACGCCCATCTCTATTTCAAACGCGCCCGCGCGAGCGCGACCTGGCTCGGCACCGCGGACGCCCATCGCGAGGCGCTCGCCCGCATCATCCTGGAGGACGCCGCATGACCGGCACCGTACCTGTTCCCCCCTACCCCACCCCGCGCGGCCTGCTGGCCGGCAAGACCGTCGTCGTCACCGCCGCCGCCGGCACCGGCATCGGCTTCGCCGTCGCCAGGCGCGCCGCCGAAGAGGGTGCGACGTTGCTCGTCAGCGATTTCCACGAACGCCGGCTCGGCGAGGCGGCGGATCGGATCGCGGCGGAGGCAGGGGTCGCGCGACCGGCGACCTTCGTCTGCGACGTGACCAAGGAAGGCGACGTGCAGGGCCTGCGCGACGCATCGCTCGCCGCGCTCGGCCGGATCGACGTACTGGTCAACAATGCCGGGCTGGGCGGGGAAACCGCGGTGGTCGACATGACCGACGACCAGTGGGACCGCGTGCTCGACGTCACGCTGACCAGCCTGTTCCGCATGACCCGCGCCTTCCTGCCCGCGATGTATGCGAACCGGTCGGGCGTGATGGTCAACAACGCCTCAGTCCTGGGCTGGCGCGCGCAGAAGGGGCAGGCGCATTATGCCGCGGCCAAGGCCGGCGTGATGGCCTTCACCCGCTGCGCCGCGGTGGAGGCCGCCGAATATGGCGTCCGCATCAACGCCGTCGCCCCCAGCCTCGCCATGCACCCCTTCCTCGCGAAGGTGACGACCCAGGAAGCGCTGGCGAAGCTGGTCGAGAAGGAAGCGTTCCGCCGCCCCGCCGAGGTCTGGGAAGTCGCCAATGTCATGATCTTCCTGGCGAGCGAATTGTCGAGCTACATGACCGGGGAAATCGTGCCGGTATCGAGCCAGCACGCATGACCGCGCCGGCGATCTTCGAGCATCCGTCCGCGTTGCGAGGCGCCGAGGGCACCGCCCTCGGCCCGACCGACTGGCTCGCGATCGAACAGACGCGCGTCGACGGCTTCGCCGAGGTCACGGGCGACCATCAGTGGATCCATGTCGACGTCGATCGCGCGAAGGACGGCCCGTTCGGCGGGACGATCGCGCACGGCTATCTGACGATGAGCCTGGTCAATTTCTTCCTGCCACAGCTGATCGAGGTGCGCGGCTTCTCGTCGGCGGTCAATGTCGGCGCCGACCGGCTGCGCTTCCTCGCGCCGGTGACCGTGGGCAGCCGCATCCGGGCGACCGGCGAGATCGTCCACGTCGAGGAAAAGGGCAGCGCGATCCAGTCCGTCGTCCGCGTCACCGTGGAGATCGAGGGCGGCGACAAACCCGCCTGCGTCGTCGACACCATCAGCCGCTATTTTCCGGAGTAAGCCCCATGCCAGATCCCGCCAGGATGGAAGCCGCCGTCCGCGCCTATGTCGCCGCCTTCGATGCCGGCAGCGCGGACGACGTCGCCGCGCTGTACGCGGCGGATGCGACCGTCGAGGACCCGATCGGCGCGCCGATCCATCACGGCCGCGCGGCGATCCGCGCCTTCTACGCCGGAGCGATGCAGACCGGGGCGAAGTTGCGGCTCGACGGCCCCGTACGGATCGCGGGGGATTATGCGGCCTTCGCCTTTTCGGTGCATCTCGAATATGACGGCGCGCGCAGACGTATCGACGTCATCGACACGTTCCGCTTTAACGCCGCGAACGAGGTGGTCGAGATGCGGGCCTTCTGGGGGCCTGCCAACATGACCGGTTTTTGAGAGGATTATCCATGCGCGAAGCAGCGATCGTTTCCACCGCCCGCACCGGCGTCGGCAAGGCCTATCGCGGGGCGTTCAACGATACCGAGGCCCCCGTCCTGTCGGCACACGTCGTCGATGCCGCGATCTCGCGCGCGGGGATCGATCCGGCGCGGGTCGACGACGTCTATCTGGGTGTCGGCAACCACTGGAACACGCAGAGCTACAATCTGGGCCGGCTGACGGTGCAGGGATCGGTGCTGCCCGATGAGACCGGCGGTTTCACGCTCGACCGCAAATGCTCGTCGGGCCTCAACGCGCTGGCGCTCGCCGCGCGCGGCATCATGTGCGACGAGATCGACGTGGCGGTCGCCGGCGGGATGGAAAGCATCTCGCTGACCATCAACAAGCATGCGCCCGCCTTTCGCAACCGCTCCGAATTCGTGAAGGCGCACGATCCCCATGCCTATATGGCGATGATCGAGACGGCCGAGATCGTCGCCGACCGCTATGGCGTCAGCCGCGAGGATCAGGACCATTTCGCCGCCCGGTCGCAGCAGCGCGCGGGCGCGGCACAGGCGGCGGGCCGGTTCGCCGACGAGATCGTGCCGATCACGGTCACGCGCGCGCTGTTCGACAAGCAGGGCAACGAGACCGGCAAGGAAGAGGTAACGGTCGGCAGCGACGAAGGCGTCCGCCCCGGCACCACCTATGAGGCGCTGGCGGCGCTGAAACCCGTGTTCAAGGACGGACTGGTCATCCAGGAGGGCCGGCATATCACCGCGGGCAATGCCAGCCAGCTGTCGGACGGCGCGTCCGCGCAGGTGGTGATGGACCTCGCCACCGCGCAGAAGGAAGGGCTGCCGGTGCTGGGCCTCTATCGCGGGTTCCAGGTCGCCGGGTGCAAGGCGGAGGAGATGGGCATCGGCCCGGTCTTCGCCATCCCCAAGCTGCTCGCCCGCGCCGGTCTGACGATCGACGATATCGGCCTGTTCGAGATCAACGAGGCCTTCGCCAGCCAGGCGCTCTATTGCCAGCGCAAGCTGGGGATCGACCCCGACAAGCTGAACGTCAACGGCGGCGGGATCGCGATCGGCCATCCGTTCGGGATGACGGGCAGCCGGCTGGTCGGCCACGCGCTGATCGAAGGCAAGCGGCGCGGGGTGAAGTACGTCGTCGTCTCGATGTGCGTGGCCGGCGGGATGGGCGCGGCCGGATTGTTCGAGGTCGCCTGATGGCCCAAGCGTACGCGCCCGAGCTGAAGGCCTTTCGCGACGAGGCGGCGACGTGGTTGCAGGCGCAACTGTCCGGTCCGTTCCGCGCGATCCGGGGGCAGACCAACCAGGTCGACAATGTCGAACAGCGCCGCGCATGGGAGGCGGCGCTGGGCGACGCCCGGTGGAGCGTGATCGGCTGGCCAGAGGCCTGGGGCGGGCGCGGCGCCAGCATCGCGCAGCAGATCGTGTTCGCGGAGGAATATGCCCGCGCCAAGGGGCCGCCGCGGGTCGGGCATCTGGGCGTCGAGCTGCTCGGCCCGACGCTGCTCGCAATGGGCAGCGAGGACCAGAAGCAGCGGTTCCTGCCCGACATCGCGGCCGGCCGCGCGATCTGGTGCCAGGGCTATTCCGAGCCGGGTGCCGGCTCCGACCTGGCCAACGTGAAGACCAAGGCACGCGCCGAGCGTGACGGCTATCGCGTCGACGGCCAGAAGGTCTGGACGTCGATGGGCACGATCGCGGACTGGATCTTCGTCGTGGCGCGAACCGAGCCGGGGAGCGTCGGCAACAAGGGGCTGTCGTTCCTGTTGATGCCGATGGATCAGCCCGGCGTCGACGCGCGGCCGATCCGCCAGATGACCGGCGAGGCGGAATTCGCGGAGGTTTTCTTCGACGATGCCGAGGCGCTGGCGATCGACCGGATCGGCGCCGAAGGCGACGGATGGCGGGTCGCGATGGCGCTGCTGGCGTTCGAGCGCGGCGTCTCGACGCTGGCGCAGCAGATGAGCTTTCGCACCGAGCTCGACGAAATCGTCGCCGCGGCGAAGGCCAATGGTGCCGCGACCGACCCGCTGATCCGGCAGCGGATCGCGCAGGCGCACGCCGGCCTGACGATCATGCGCGCCAACGCGCTGCGCATGCTGGCGAACGGCGAAGACGGCGCGCTGTCGGGCGCGGGGTTCACCTACAAGCTCTACTGGTCGCGCTGGCACGTCGCGCTCGGCGAACTGGCGATGGACGTGCTGGGGCAGGACGGCGAGATCGGCGCGAGCGAGGAGCGGTTCGACGGCCTCGCCAACATGTTCCTGATGAGCCGCGCCGACACGATCTACGCCGGCACCGACCAGATCCAGCGCAACATCATCGCCGAACGCGGGCTCGGCCTGCCGCGGGAACCGCGGGGATGACCGGCGAGGCCCCCCTTCCCCCGACGATCCCGCACGCCGCCGCCGCCGCCGCGCGCCGCTGGCCCGACGCGCCGGCGCTGATCGTCGACGACCGGCAATGGAGCTTCGCGGCGCTGTGGCAGGACGCGCGCGCCGCGGCGTCCGCCTTCATCGCCTCCGGCATCGCGGCGGGCGACCGCGTCGCGCTATGGGGTCCGAACACGCGCGAATGGATATTGGCGGCGCTGGGCGCGCAGACGATGGGCGCGACGATCGTGCCGCTCAACACGCGTTTCAAGGGAGCGGAAGCAGGCGACATCCTGCGCCGGTCGCGTGCGCGGCTGGTCTTCGCTCCGGAAACCTTCCTCCAGACCGACTATCGCGCGCTCCTCGCCGGCGAGGACCTGCCCGACCTGATCGGGATGGTGCATCCGGATACCGGCTGGGACGCGTTCGTCGCGCGCGGGCGGGGGGCGGACGATCCCGCGGTCGATGCCGCCTTCGCTACGCTGACCGGGGAGACGATCGCCGACATCATCTTCACCTCCGGCACCACCGGCGCGCCCAAGGGCGTGCTGACCGCGCACGGACAGGCGGTGCGCGTCTTCGCCGACTGGGCCGACCGCGTCGACCTGAGGACGGGCGATCGCTACCTGATCGTCAATCCGTTCTTCCACACCTTCGGCTACAAGGCCGGCTGGGCGGCGTGCCTCGCCCGCGGCGCGACCATCGTCCCCCAGCCCGTGTTCGATGCCGCCGAGAGCGCGCGGCTGATCGAGCGACACCGGATCACCTTCCTGCCCGGCCCACCGACCATCTACCAGTCGCTGTTGCAGGAGCTCGCCGGCGACCGGCCGCGCGATTTCTCCAGCCTGCGCGTCGCGGTGACCGGCGCCGCGCCGGTGGCGCCCGCCCTGGTCGAGCGGATGCGGGCGGAACTGGGCATGGGCAACATCGTCAACGGCTATGGCATGACCGAATGCGGCGCGATCGCGATGACCTGCCAGGGCGACGACGCCGAGACGGTCGCGCATACCGCCGGCTGCCCGCTGCCCGGCATCGAGGTGCGCTGCGTCGATCCAGAGGGCCGCGACCTGGCCCCCGGTGAGGCCGGCGAATTCCTGGTCCGCGGCCATGCGGTGATGCAGGGCTATCTCGACGATCCGGTCGCGACCGCAGAGGCGATCGACGGCGACGGCTGGCTCCACACCGGCGACATCGGCACGATCGATGCGCGCGGCTATCTGGCGATCACCGATCGCAAGAAGGACATGTACATCTCCGGCGGGTTCAACTGCTATCCGGCCGAGATCGAGAAGCTGCTGAGCGGGCATCCCGCGATCGAGATGGCCGCGATCGTCGGCATTCCCGACGAACGGATGGGCGAGGTCGGCAAGGCGTTCGTCGTGCTGCGCCCCGGCGCGAGCGCGGATGCCGCAGCGATCACCGCCTGGGCGCGGGCGAACATGGCGAATTATCGCGTGCCCCGGCACATCGTCTTCGCGAAGGAACTGCCGCGCAATGCCGGCGGCAAGATATTGCGCACCGCATTGCGCGACATGACCAGGGAGAATTGAGGATGGCGCTGGACCCGATGATCGAGGGCATGCTGTCGCAGCAGCCCGCATGGCCCCCCGTGCGCGGGGTTCCGCTTCAGGAACTGCGCGCGAACGTGCGCGCGACGTCCATCCAGATACCGCCGCCCGCCGTCACGCTGGCATCGGTGGCCGACCGCGCCGTCCCCAGTCCCGCTGGCGACATTCCCGTGCGGGTCTACACGCCGGAGGGCGCCGGCCCCTTTCCGGTCGTGGTCTATTTCCACGGCGGCGGCTTCATCCTCGGCGACCTCGACACGCAGGACATGATCGCGCGCGGGCTGGCCGGTGGTGCCGGTGCGCTGGTCGTATCGGTCGATTACCGCCTCGCCCCGGAACATCCCTTTCCCGCTGCGACCGACGATGGCTATGCGGTGGTGCAATGGATCGCGGCGCACGGCGCGGAGATCGGCGGCGATCCCGCGCGTATCGCGGTCGCGGGCGACAGTGCCGGCGGCGTGCTGGCCTATGCGATGGCGCTGCAGGCGCTGAACGCGGGCGGACCGCGCCTCGCCGCCGTCGTCAACTGGTACGGCCCCGCGCAGCATCCCGTCCCCGATGGCGGCAGCATGGCCGAATTCGCGGACGGCCCGATCGTCCGCGCGGACGATGCGCATTATTTCCACGAACTCTACATCACCGACCCCGCACAGGACGGGGACTACCGGGTCAGCGCCACGCGCGCGCCGGACCATCGCGGCCTGCCGCCGCACCTCATCGGCAGCGCGGAATGCGATCCGCTCCGCGACGTCACGGAAATGTATGCCCCCGTGCTGCGGGCGGCGGGCGTCGAGGTCGAGGTGAAGCGCTATCCCGGCATGGTCCACGGCTTCGTATCGTGGGTCGGCTTCCTGCCGGGCGCGCAGACCGCGATGGCGGACGCCTGCGCGTTCCTGAAGCGCGCTTTCGCGGATTAATCAGGCGTGCGGCACAGGTCGGCCCAGCACGCGCCGGCCAGTGACGCCAGCCGTTCGGGCGACAGACATACCGACGTCGTCGGCGATCCCGCCGCGGGATAGACCTGCGCGAAGCGGCGCAACGACATGTCGCACCATATCCGCAATGGCGTCGCCAGCCCGAACGGACAGACGCCGCCGACCGGATGCCCGGTCAATGCCGCGACCTCGCCCGCGTCCAGCAGCCGCGGGCGGGCACCCAGCGCGTCCTTCACCTTGCGATTGTCGAGGCGGGCGTCGCCGCAGGCGACCACCAGCACGACCTCGTCGCGGACGCGCAGCGACAGCGTCTTGGCGATCTGCGCGGGCAGGACGCCCAGCGTCGCGGCCGCTTCCGCCACCGTGGCGGTGCTCGCCGCCTGCTCGATGACGGCGATGTCGGGGGCATGATCGGCGAGGAAGCGCCGAACCGATTCGAGACTCATGGCCGCGGTGCTATGCCGCGCCTTTGACCAGTTCAAGGAACAACGGGCGCTCGCCGCCGCCATGTACCTCCAGCCGTGCGCCGCTGACATAGGCGGCGCGCGGCGAGGCGAGGAACGCCACCGCATCGGCGATATCTTCGCCGCGCCCCATCCGGCCGAGCGGC
The DNA here is from genome assembly GCF_024211255.1 of Sphingomonas liriopis. GTDB lineage: Bacteria > Pseudomonadota > Alphaproteobacteria > Sphingomonadales > Sphingomonadaceae > Sphingomonas > Sphingomonas liriopis. The sequence goes on from NZ_JAMLDY010000001.1 coordinate 271,117, forward strand.
AGCGTCGCGGCGATGCGGGCCTGCACCGCCTGCGAGCCATAGGTCATCGCGGCATCCGCTGTCTCGATCAGGCCGACCACGATGGCGTTTACGCGCACCTCCGGACCCCATTCCTGCGCGAGGCTGGTCGTCAGGCTCAGCAGTCCGGCCTTCGCCGCGCCGTAGATCGCGGTATCGGGCGACGGCCGCACGCCGCTGATGCTGGCGATGTTGACGATCGACCCGCGCCGCGCGCGCAGATGGGGATAGGCCGCCTGCGCGACGTGGAGCGGCGCCAGCAGGTTGAGCTGCACGATCCGTTCGGAAAAGCGCGGGCTGGCGCTCGCCGCCTCCGCCTGCGGCGATCCGCCCGCATTGTTGACCACGAGGTCCAGCCCGCCATGCGCGACGACGATGTCCTGCACCAGCGCGGCGGCGGCGGCGGGATCGCGGATGTCGCAGGGATGAAAGCCCGCGCTCCGTCCGTCGACCGCGATGTCCGCATCGGGTGCGGTTCGGCCGCATGTCGCCACCGTCCACCCGTCGCCGAGCAGCCGGCGCACGATCGCCGCACCGATCCCGCGGGTGCCGCCGGTGACCAGCGCGATCCTGCCGGTGTTCTCGCTATCCATCCCGTCTCCCTTCGGCCGCAGCACCGCCGCCCCCATCAATGCAGGTCGAAGTGATCCTTGTCCGGCATCCGCATCGCGTTCCAGTAATCGACCAGCCGATAGGGCCAGGACATGAAGTTCCGCTTGTTCGCGTTGTTGTAATAGCTGTTGGCCTTGGGATGGCTCCAGATCATCTGCCGCATGCGGGTCGCGATCTGTTCGTTCCACGCCTCGAACGGTTCCTGCCGCGCTTCCACCGCGCGGTGGCCGGCGGCGACCGCCCAGTCGAGGCATTCGATGATATAGTTCACCTGCACTTCGGAGATCAGGTTCTGGCCGGCGGCGTGGTTGGGTGCGCTGTTGGGGCCGACGGTCATGAAGTAATTGGGATAGCCCGGCACCGTGACGCCCAGATAGGAGCGCGGATCGTCATAGCCCCATTCGTCGCGCAGCGACCGCCCGCCGCGGCCATGGATGTCGAGGTTGCCCATCATGTTGGCGACGTCGAATCCGGTCGCGCAGACGATCACGTCGACCTCATGTTCGGTCCCGTCCTCCATACGGATCGCGGTTTCGGTGATCTCGGCGATGCGGCCATTGTCCAGCGCGACATTGTCGCGCTTCAGTGCGTCGAACCAGCCGTTGTCGAGGATGATGCGTTTGGAGAAGATCGGGAAATCCGGGGTCAGCCGCTCGATCAGGTCGGGCCGGTCGGCGAATTTCGCGTGCAGGTGCGCCAGCGCATATTGGCGCATCCCCTCGTTCAGCGCCGATACCGACGGCGAATCGGCCGGCCAGTCGGGGTCCATCAGGACGTTGCCGAACAGGCCGTCGGCGGCGAACCAGTAGACGCGGAACCGGAACCATTCGCGAAAATGCGGGATATGCCGCAACGCGAACTTCATGCCGGGCGACACCTGGTCGGCGATCTCGGGATTGTAGAGCACCCAGTGGCGGGAGCGCATGAAGACGGTGAGCTGCTCGACCTGCGGCGCGATCGCCGGCACCAGCTGCGCGCCGCTCGCCCCCGTCCCGATCACCGCGACCCGCTTGCCGGTCAGGTCGAGCGACGGATCCCAGGTCGCGGTATGCAGCTTGCGCCCGTGGAACCGGTCGAGGCCCGGGATGTCGGGCCATTTCCAGCGGTTGAGCGGGCCGTGGCCGTTGATGACGGCGTTGACGCGCAGCACCTCCTCCTGGCCGTCGGCGCGGCGCACCGTGACGTCCCACATCGCCGTGTCGTCGTCATAGGCGAGCGCCGTCACCACCGAGTTGAACTGGACATGGCGCCGCACGTCGTACTTGTCGGCGACATGCAGCAGATATTGCTGCATGTCCGCGCCCACCGGATGATAGGTGGTCCATTCGGGCGTGATTTCGAACGAATAGGAATAGAAGTGGCTGGGCGTATCGACGCCGACTCCCGGATAGCGGTTCTCGTACCAGGTGCCGCCGACTTCCGGGTTCTTCTCGATCACGACATGGTCGTAGCCCGCCTCGGTCAGCTTGATCGAAGCGGCCATGCCGGTCAGCCCGGCGCCGATCACCAGCACCTTGAAGTCCGCCGGCGGTGCGGCGCGGCCGGATCGCTCGCGACGCGGCACCGGCTGCTCGAAGCCGATCTGGTCCATCAGCAGCGGCAGGAACTCGTCGTCCACCGGCTCGCCGACGCCGACGCTCATCATCCGCTGCATCAGTGCCTGTGACGGCGCATCCGTACGCGCCGCGCCGGGCGTGACGAGGACATGGTGCAGCTTTTCGCGCAGGTCCGTCTGGCACTCGACGGGAATGTCGGTTCCGGGCATGGCGAAGGGCGGGTGGATATAGTTCTGGAAAACGTCGAGCATCGCGGCGTCGTGGGTGAGGTGAACATACACCATCAGCAGCGTCTGGACGTTGGCCTCCGCCAGCGCGGCGCGCAGATCGGGCGTATCGGCCATCGGCAGGCGGCGGTCCTGCCAGTCCAGTGCGATCGACCGATCCTCGCCTGCCCCGAGCTGCGTAGCCATGTCCTGTTCCTCTCCGCCGCATTGACCGCGACAATCCCGCGCCGATACAGGATTCGGGCGCAAACGGTCAATATATGCGTCCACATTATCATTAAGCGCTACGCAAATCGTTGCCACTGACGAGGTTTCGTCATATTTCACGCAGAACAACGGCGAAATGGAGAGACGATGCGCGATCACGGCAACCTGATCGACGGCGAATGGATCGCGGGTGGCGAGCTTCGCACCAACGGCAATCCCAGCGACGCGAATGACGTGATCGGCGACTTCGCGGCGGCGGATGCCGGGCAGGTCGCCGACGCGATCGCCGCGGCCCGCCGGGCGCAGCCGGGCTGGGCGCGCAAGGCCGCGTCCGAACGCGCCGCCGTGCTGGCGACCGCCGCGGCGGAGTTGCAGACGCGTGCGCCGGAACTGGGCGAACTGCTGGCGCGCGAAGAGGGCAAGACGCGCGCCGATGCGGTCGGCGAGGTCGTCCGCGCCGCGCAGGTCCTGCACTTCTTCGCCGCCGAGGCGGTGCGCGCGATCGGCGAGAAATATCCCCCGGTTCGCCCCGGCGTCGATGTCGACGTCACGCGCGAGCCGGTCGGCGTCGTCGGCATCATCACGCCGTGGAACTTCCCGATCGCGATCGCCGCGTGGAAGATCGCGCCGGCGCTCGCTTACGGCAACGCCGTCGTGTTCAAGCCCGCCGACCTGACGCCGGCCAGCGGCTGGGCGCTGGTCGAGATCCTGCACCGCGCCGGGGTGCCGGCGGGTGTCCTCAACCTGGTGATGGGGCGGGGATCGGTGGTGGGCGACGCGATCGTCGATGGCGTCGATGCGGTCAGCTTCACCGGCTCGGTCCCCACCGGCCGCCGTATCGCCGCGCGCGCGATCGGCAACATGGCGCGGCTGCAGCTGGAGATGGGCGGCAAGAACCCGTTCGTCGTCCTCGACGATGCCGACCTCGACATCGCGGTCGCCTGCGCGGTCAACGGCGCGTTCTTCCAGACCGGGCAGCGCTGCACCGCGACCAGCCGGATCATCGTCGCCGACGGCATCCACGATGCCTTCGTCGATCGGGTGAAGGCGGAGATGGCGGCCCTGCGCATCGGCCACGCGCTAGATTCCGAGACGCAGATCGGCCCGGTGGTCGATGCGCGGCAGTTGCAGACCGACCTCGACTATATCCGCCTCGCCCGCGAGGAAGGGTGCGAGGTGATCGGCGGCGACCCGCTCGAACGCCCCACCAAGGGGCATTTCCTTTCGCCCGCCCTGCTGCTGGGCGCCGACAACACCATGCGCAGCAGCCGCGAGGAGATTTTCGGGCCGGTCGCCAGCGTGATCCGCGTGCGCGACTATGACGAAGCGCTGGCCGTCGCCAACGACACGCCGTTCGGCCTGTCGTCGGGCATCGCCACCACGTCGCTGAAACATGCCCGCGACTTCCAGCGCAACTCGGCGGCGGGGCTGGTGATGGTCAACGTGCCGACCGCGGGGCTGGACTATCATGTGCCGTTCGGCGGACGGAAGGCGTCCAGCTATGGACCGCGCGAACAGGGCAGCTACGCCCGCGAATTCTACACCACCATCAAGACCAGCTACATCCTCAGCTAAAGGCGCGAGCGACCCCATGTCCGATACCCGCAAGACCGTCTTCCTCACCGGTGCGACCGGCAACATGGGCCGCGAGGCGGTGAAGCGCATCGCCGAACGATCCGCCGACCTGCGGCTGCGCGTGCTGGTCCGCCCGGAAGAGCGCGACCATCCGGTCGTGCGCGACATCCAGCGCCGCGCGCTCGCCGAGGTCGTGTGGGGCGACCTGACCGACCCCGCGTCGATCCGGCAGGGTGTGGCCGGCGCGGACGTCGTGCTGCACGTCGGCGGGCTGGTGTCCCCCGCCTGCGATCGGATGCCGCCCGAGGTGGTGACGCGCGTCAACGTCGGCGGCGCGCGCAACATCGTCGACGCGATCAAGGCGGAGGGAACGGCTGCCACGACGCGGCTGGTCTACATCGGCACCGTCGCGCAGACCGGCAGCCGCAACGCCCCCATCCACTGGGGCCGCACCGGCGACCCGATCAAGATCAGCACCTACGACCATTATGCCGTGACCAAGACGCAAGCCGAGGCGGTGATCGCCGAAAGCGGCATCCGTCACTGGGTATCGGTGCGGCAGAGCGGGATGGCGCATTACGACCTGTGGCGTCTGTTCGACCCGATCATGTTCCATAATCCGCTGAACGGCGTGTTCGAATGGTCGACCGCCAACGACAGCGGACGCCTGATGGCGGCGGTGTGCGGCGACGCGGTGCCGGACGCCTTCTGGCGCGGCTTCTACAATATCGGCGGCGGCGCGACCTCGCGCGTCGTCAATCACGAATTCATGGCCGGCACCATGCCGACCTATCGAAAGGTGCTGCGCCCGCACTGGTTCGCCACGCGCAATTTTCATGGCCAATGGTATGCCGACAGCGACAAGCTGGAGGCGCTGGTGCCGTTCCGCGAACAGTCGATCCACGACTATCTGGCCGAGGCGCCCCGGCACATGCCCTGGATCGCCCGTGTGGTGCCGAAGCTGCTGCCCGGTGCGGTGCGCAAGCGGATCGAGGGGCTGGCGAAGGCGCCCGACGGCTCGCTCCACTGGTTCGACACCGACGACCAGCCGCATATCCGCGCCTATTTCGGGTCGCGCGCGGCATGGGAGGCGATCCCGCGCGACTGGGCGCATTTCACGCTCGACCAGCCGTCGCGGCAGCCGGTGCTGCTCGACCACGGCTATGACGAGGCGCGCGGACCGGGAGAATGGACCGCCGCCGACCTCGCCGGGGCGGCGGCATTCCGCGGCGGCGCCTGCCATGCGACGGAAAGCGGCGATCCGGACACGCCGGTGGAATGGAGCTGCGCGCATGGCCACCGGTTTGCGATGACGCCCAATCTGATGCTGGCGGGCGGGCACTGGTGCCCGACCTGCATGATCGACCCGGCGACCTATCCCGCCACCGCGGAGCGCAGCCCTTATTTCGCGCAGGTCTGGACGCAGGAACGCGAATGACCGTCACACGGGACGATGAATTTCACGATGTCGTTATCGTCGGCGCGGGGCACGGCGGCGCACAGGCGGCAATAGCGCTGCGCCAGGGTAGATTCGCCGGCACCATCCTGATGATCGGCGACGAGCCCGATCCGCCCTACGAACGCCCGCCTCTGTCGAAGGACTATCTCGCCGGCGCCCGGACCTTCGAGCGCATCCTGATCCGCCCGCCCGGTTTCTGGATCGAGCGCGACGTCGCGCTCAGGCTCGGCGAGTGTCGAGACGGTCGATCCCGTCGCGCATCGGATCACCACCGCTGCGGGCGCCCGGATCGGCTATGACCGGCTGATCTGGGCAACTGGCGGCGCGGCGCGGCGGCTCGATTGCGCAGGGCGCGATCTGGCGGGAGTCCACACCGTCCGCACCCGCGCCGACGCCGACCGGATGATGGCGGAGCTCGCGAGAGTCCGGCGCACGATCGTGATCGGTGGTGGCTATATCGGGCTGGAGGCGGCGGCGGCGCTCGCCAAGGCGGGTAAGTCGGTCATCCTGCTGGAGGCGCAGGACCGCCTGCTGGCGCGCGTCGCCGGCGCTCCGTTATCGCGCTTCTACGAGGCGGAACACCGGGCCCACGGCGTCGACATACGCCTGAACGTCGTGGTCGACTCTATCCTCGGCGCGGACGGTCGGGTCACCGGCGTCCGGCTGGCGGACGGCGCCTGCATCGCGGGCGAGATGGTGATTGTCGGGATCGGCATCGTTCCCGCGGTCGCGCCGCTGCTCGCCGCCGGGGCAGCGGGAACCAACGGCGTGCGCGTCGACGCGCAGACGCGCACCACCCTGCCGGACGTCTTCGCGATCGGCGACTGCGCGCTCCACGCCAATCGCTTCGCCGACGGTGCCGAGGTCCGGCTTGAATCGGTGCAGAACGCCAATGATCAGGCGGTGGTCGCCGCGAAAACGATCCTGGGCATTCCCGCCACCTACGACGCGGTTCCCTGGTTCTGGTCCAACCAGTACGATCTCAAGCTGCAGACGGTCGGGTTGTCGGGCGGGCACGACGCGATTGTGGTGCGCGGCGATCCGGCGAAGCGGAGTTTCACTCTCGTCTATCTGCGTGCCGGCCGTGCGATCGCGCTCGACTGCGTCAACGCGGTCCGCGACTATGTCCAGGGCCGCGGGTTGGTTGAGGCCGGCGCGACGATCGACCCGATGCTGCTCGGCGATGGCTCGATCGCCTTGAAGGGCATGATCGCAACCGCAAAGTAGGAGATGCGACGGCTCAGGGCCGCCGCGTCACCGCGTTCATCACTACGCTGCCGGTCAGGACCGGAGCGGTCGCCGACGTCGCCACTTCGATGGCGTAGCGCCCCTTCGGCACGGTCCAGCGCCGTCGCGCGCCGTCGAAATCGGCCAGCAGGCGCGGGTCGGCGGTCACTGTCACCACCCGGCTCTCGCCAGGTGCGAGCGCGGGCCGACCCCAGCCCACCAGCCGCTTCGCCTTGCCGCTGCGGCGGACATAGACCTGCGGCACGTCGACCCCGGCGCGTGTTCCGATATTGGTGACGGTGAAGGTCGCAGTCAGCCTTTCGCCGCCGGCGACGCGCAGGTCCGAATAGCGGAAGCGGGTGTAGCTGAGTCCGTGACCGAAGGCGTAGAGCGGCGCCGCGCCGGTCCGGTCGAACCAGCGATAGCCGACGTCCGATCCTTCGGGGAAGGAATAGGCGAACGGCTTCGTGTCGGAGAGCAGGCCGTACACCGCGCGCGACGCGGCATCGGCGGGAATTGCGTTGGCGCCCGGCAGGACGGGATGCGGAAGCTGCGTCGTCGCGGCGGGGAAGGTGACGGGCAGGTGGCCGGACGGGTTGACCGCCCCCGTCAGCACCCGTGCGATCGCCGCGCCGCCGCGCTGTCCCGGGAACCACGCGACCAGGATCGCGGCGACCTGGTCGCGCCACGGCATCGCCACCGCATTGCCGACCTCCAGCACCGCGACCGTCCGCGGGTTCGCCGCCGCCACCGCGGCGATCAGCGCGTCGCCGTTGCGGTCGAGCGACAGGTTCGGCTGGTCGGCGCCCTCGCCGGCCCATTTCTCGCCGAACACGATCGCGACGTCCGCCGCCTTCGCCGCAGCGGCGGCGACGGCCGGATCGCGTCCGTCGACATAGGTGACGTCCGCCCCCGGCAATGCCGCGCGCAGCGCCGACAGCGGCGACGACGCGACGTAGCTGCGCTTCGAGAAGCCCAGTCCGTCGCCCTTCTCCTCCAGCACGAACCCGCCGACCGGGCGCACCTGGCTCGACCCGCCGCCGGCGAGCACGCCGACATCGGCATGGCCGCCGATCAGTACGATCCGCCGTGCGGTCGCCACGAGCGGAAGGACGTCGCCCTCGTTGCGCAGCAGCACCATGCTCGCTTCCGCCGCCTGCTGCGAGACCAGCGCGTGCGCGTCGTAGTCGATCGTCCCGCGGGCCTCGTTCGGCCGCTTGTCTAGGCCATGGGTATAGATGGTGCGCACGATCCGCCGTGCCGCGACGTCGATCGCCGATGCCGGCACGCGCCCTTCCGCGATCGCCGCGGGCATCAGATCGGAGAACCACCTCTTGCCGTCGAGCTGCTCGCCGGACTGCTGGTCCAGTCCGGCGACGATCGCCTCGCTGGAATGCACCGCGCCCCAGTCGGACATCACGAACCCCCTGAACCCCCAGTCACGCCGCAGCACGTCGGTCAGGAGGAAGCGGTTCTCGCACGCATGGACGCCGTTCACCTTGTTGTAGGCGCACATCACCGACCCCGGATCGCCCTTCTCGATCGCGATCTGGAACGCGAGCAGGTCGCTCTCGCGCATCGCCGCCTCGTCGATTGCGACCGAATGGACGTTGCGGCCGGTTTCCAGGTCGTTGACCGCGAAATGCTTGACGGTCGAGACGATGCCGCTCGACTGCACCCCCGCGATCTGCGCCCCCGCGATCGTCCCGGCGAGCAGCGGATCCTCACCGGCATATTCGAAATTGCGCCCGGCGCGCGGATCGCGGACGAGATTCACGCCCCCCGCGAGCATGACGTTGAACCCCTTGTCGCGCGCCTCGGCGCCGATCATCGCGCCGCCGCGGCGCGACATCTCGGGATCCCAGCTCGCGGCTTGCCCCAGGGTAGAGGGCATCGCGGTCGCGACGTCCCCCTTGCGCAGGAATTCGGAGTTGGCGACGCCCATGCTGGCGTCGGTCTCGACCAGCGCGGGGATGCCCAGCCGCGGGATCCCGACCACGTAACCGGCGCCGACCGTGATCCCGGGCAACCGCTTCGCGAGCGGCACCATCGCGACGACCGGGCCGTGCAGCAGCGCGATCTTCTCCGCCTGCGTCATCTGCCGCACCGTCGCCTCGGCGCGGCGGTCCGCGTCCGATGGCGCGGGCGGATGCTGCTGCGCGGTGGCGGGACCGATCGGCGCCAGCAGCGCGATACCGAGCAGCAGACGATGACGCATGACGAACCTCGTGGGGAATGAACAGGGAAGAACGGTGAGCAGCCGGGACGTGGCGGGCCTTACCAGGTCACCGCCTTGGCCCCGGCGATGGCCGGCGCCACGTCCTCGGTCAGGATCACCCCGCGTCGCGCGGCATCGCGCGCCGCCGCGGCGAATTTCGCGTGATACGCCGCCGGCGTGCCGTACCGCGCCTTGAGCTGTTCGGGCGAGAAGCGGAACGTCAGGCCGCTGCCCCCCAGGCAGTCGCCGCGCCAGTCGTAGCGCGCGACCGGCACGTCGACCCACGGATTGCGCATGCCCCCCAGGACGTTGCCGTCGGCGTCGAAATAGCCGCGCGGTTCGGGCACCGGGGCCGTCGGGCCGGTGAAGACCGTCAGTTGCGGGAAGCGCGGCGCGGCGCGGCCACCCTTCGCCCAGCGATCCACCGCCACCAGTGCCGCACCCGAGATATACTGCTGCGGGAGGCTGTTGGCCTTCTCCACCGAACAGAAGCCGCCGCCCATGCCGAAATCGCGCTTGTTGCCCACATCGACGCGCGCCATGAACGCGCCCGTGGTATGCGAACTGCCGGCCGGATGCCAGTAGCGCAGCTTCGGACCCTCCGCATGCGAGCCCATCTTGGTCGCCGCGGTCATCGTGTCGAGGACGACCACCGGCACGTCCGGATCGGTGCGCAGCACGCCGGCCGGCGTCTCCACCCCCGCCGCCAGCTTCAACCGGGCGCCGGGCGTGAAATCCTGCAGATAGAAACCGTCGAAGACGTGCGTGATCGGCTGCACCGCGTTGATGTAGATCGCCAGCCGCTCCGCCGCGATCGTGTTGCCCGCCGCGATCACCTTGCGCACCTTCAGCCCCGCGAAGGGATCGGTCGCCGCCGGCGCATCGGCATGCTGCCGGATCGCGCGCCCGACCTGCGACAAGATGTCGAACGACAGGTCGCTCGTGGGAACCGACAACGTGCCGTAGCGCGCCGGATCCCAGCGCGCCATCGTCACCCCCATTGGGATGTCGCGGTTGCCGAAGCGGATCGTCTTGGGCGGCGAGGGGTCGTCGATCCCTTCGTGATGCAGCGACACCCCGACCCACGCATAGCCGCGGCGCAGCAGCGTTTCCGCGTTCCAGCGGAAATTGGTGTCGCGCTCGGACCCGTAATATTCCTGCATCACCTCGACGACGACGGTGCCGTTGAACTTCGCGGCGGACGGGCGGCGAACCAGGATGCGGGTGGTATAGGCCACGTCGTTCCCGGCCTCGACCCGCCAGCGCCCGTCGGGGCCGAGCGTGGTGCCGGAAACGGGCCGGAACGGATGCGCCTGACCGGACACGAAATATTCTTTCTCATCATAGCCATAGGGCGCCAGATCGACGACCGAGGCCGAATAGGGGATGCCCTTGGTGCCCGCGGTGACCGGGCCGGCGATCGTCACCCGTCCGACCGCTGCGGGCTTGTCGCCGGCAAGGAGCGGCGGGGCGACCAGCGTCGCGCAGACCAGCGCCGCGCTGGCTCGAATCAGACCGCGTACTGCCATGACCTGTCCTTTTATCGTTTCGCGGGAAGGGCGAAGGCGACGATGCTGTTGCGCCCTTCCGGCATGATCGCCTTCGACACCATCTTGGCGAGCGAAGGATCGTAGGAAGCGACCGGCAACGCGACGAACTGCCGGCCCCGCACGCTGTAGACCGCGGGCACGCCGCCGGGGATCGATGGCAGCGCCGCCTGGAACAACAGCTTGCCGGACTTGGAATCCCATGCGCGCAGATGCCGGTCCTGCGTTCCCGACAGGATCAGGCCGCCGCCGGTCGCCACGATCGTCCCGCGCGGGAACAATGTCCCCGACCCCTTCATCATCGGCAACTCGCCGAACGGCACCGTCCACAACTTGCGCCCGGCGTTCATGTCATACGCGGTCAGCGTCGCCCAGGGCGTCGCGCTCGCGGGCAGCATCGTCTTGCTGAACAGGAAATTGTAGCCGCTGGTCAGCTTGATCGGGCCGGGACGGACCGGCGTCGCCGGCACCGCTGCCCCCGCGGTCCCCGGCACCGCCGCGTCCACCTGCGACTGCGCGAACCCGAGATGCCGCAACAGCGCGCGCAACGCCGCTGGCTGAAGCGTGAACGGCGGCATCGGGCCGCGCCCGCGCGCGATCGTGTCCTGCACCTGCGCAATCGTGCGCCGCGCGGCAAGGTCGGTCAGCGCGGGGATAGCGGGCGGCTGGCCCGCCTTCGTCTCGCCATGGCACGCCGCGCAATTCTGCGCATAGACGCTCGCTCCGGTCGCGCTCGCGGCATCGGCGGCGGGCGCCTTCGGGGCGGGTTCGGCGCCGGTCGTGAACATCGACTTCGGTTTGCCCCCGGGCGGCTCCAGCCGCAGGATCGCCGGGATGTTGAACGACACCACGTAGAAGCGGCCAGTCCGCGGATCGACCGCCCCGTTGCCCCAGTTTGTGCCGCCCGAACTGCCCGGGATCTGCAACGTGCCGCGCGCGCTGGGCGGGGTGAAGATGCCCTCGTTGCGCAGCCCCGCGAGCATCCCGGTGACGCGCACACGCTCGTCGGGCGACAGATACGGGCTGAGGTCGGCGGCGGTCATGCGCTGCGGCGAGAAGGGCTCGGGTGCCGTCGGCATCGGCTGCGTCGGCGACGCCTGCTCGCCGGGCACGTCGGAGGCGGGAACCGCGCGCTCCTCGATCGGGAACACCGGTGTGCCGGTGCGCCGCTCGAACGTATAGATGAACCCGGTCTTGCCCGCGACTGCGACCGCCTCGACGCGCCGTCCGCCGCGGTTCAGCGTCAGTAGCTTGGGCGCCTGCGGCAGATCGTAATCCCACAGGTCGTGGTGTACGGTCTGGAAATGCCAGACCAGCCGCCCGGTCCGCGCGTCCAGCGCGACCAGCGAATTGGCATAGAGGTTGGAACCGGTTCGGTTGACGCCGTAGAAATTGTACTTCGCCGACGCCAGCGGGACGAACAGCATGCCGCTGTCCTCGTCCAGTGTCATCTCGCTCCAGTTGTTGACGCCGCCGATGCTGCGCCACGCGTCCTTCGGCCAGCTGTCATACCCCGGCTCACCGGGATGCGGGATCGAATGGAACGTCCACACCAGTCGCCCGGTGCGCACGTCGAAGGCGCGGATATAGCCCGGCGGCGCGTTCCATTCGTCGCCGCCCGCCGACCCCAGGATGATGAGGTTGCCGAACACCCGGCCCGGCGTCTTCGGCTCGATCCGCTTGACCGACGCAGGGTCGCGATCGAGCCCCTGTTTCAGGTCGATCGAGCCGTTGTCGCCGAACCCGGCGATCGATACGCCGCTGGCCGCATCGATCGCATACAGGCGGTCGCGCTGGTGATAGAAGACGCGGCGCTTCCCCTGCCCGTCCGCCCAGCTGCTCAGGCCGCGCATCACCACGCCCGGCGCCGCCACCGTCCACAATTCGCGGCCGGTGGCGGGATCCAGCGCGACGATGCCGCCGCTCCACGGCACGATCATCCGTCCGTCGACGACCAGCGGATTGCCCACCGTCTGCCCGTTGCCGGGCAGCGGGTAGCTCCACGCGATCTGCATCTGGGCGACGTTGCCCGCGTTGACCTGCTCGAGCGGCGAATATTGCGCCGAGGTCGCGCTACCCAGATAGTCGGCCCAATCGCTGCCATCCGATCGCGCCGCCGCGCTTTGCGGCCCGGTTCGGACCACCCACACCGGCACCGCGATCGCGAGGGTTGCCGTCGCGGCGAGCACCGCCTTCACCGACGTCGGGATCGATTGGCGGGTCATCTGGTCTCGCTACGAATACGGGGGTGGAAACGCGGGTGGCGGGCTCAGCCCCCGCCGAAGCTCCACCGTGCGGTGACGCCCACCTCGCGCGGGGCGTTGTAGGTCACCGCGCTGTACCCGCTGCGGAAACCGCCGAACGTCCACTCGGCATCGCGGAAGCGCAGCCGCTCGACGTTCAGGATGTTCTTCGCGAACAGGTTGATGTCCAGCCCCTTGGCGATGCCGCGCGCGCCCAGGAACAGATTCAACGTGCCATAAGCGTCGTAATTGTTGTTCGTCGACAGATCGCTGATCTTGCCCTGCCAGGTATAGATCCCGCGCAGATACGCCTCCGCCCCGCCGAGCGGCACGTTATATTCCGACGTCACCGTGAAGTTCCACTTCGGCGCGTCGGAAATCGCCGCGCTGCTGCGGCAATAGGCGATCGGCTTGCCCGCGGGGAATGCCGCCGGCGAGGTCGGCGTCGGCCCGTTGTCGGGAATGCCGTCGAAGTTGGTGTCGCGGCACGGCACCAGCGCATTCTTGAACTTGCCGTTGGCGTAACCGACCGTCCCCTGCGCATAGAAACGGCTGCTCGGCCGCACGAACAGATCGCCCTCGAACCCGCGCACCCGCGCATCGCCGTTGAAGGTGATATCCTGCGCCGTGACCTGGAAGCCGCCCTCGTTCACGTTGGGGATCGACCGCGCGCGCGCGATATAGCCGTCGAAGTCCTGCTGGAACACTGCGCCGTTGAAGCGCACCTTCTTGTCGAACAGCTCCGCCTTCAACCCGATCTCGTAATTGTTGGATTCCTCAGGGTTCACGTTGCGCGCGGCGATCGGGATTGCCGACGCCTGGTTCGAACCCGGACCACGCCAGCCGTGTCCGTAGGATGCGTAGACGAGCACGTCGTCGTTCAGATGCTGGACGATCTTGGCGTCGTACACCCAGGTCCGGAACTTGCGCTTCGGATTGGCCTCGGTGATCGCGGCCGGCGCAACCCTGATATCGCAGACGCCAGTATAGGACGGCGAGCCGACCGACCCGGGGACGACCGCCGGACACAGGAAGTTGGGGATCGGCACCGCCACCCCGACGAACGCCGGATTGAAGTTGAGCGAGAATCCCTTCTCCGCCGTCGCCCAAATATGCCGTGCGCCCAGAACGATGTCGGTACGTGTCGGCAGATGCACCGTTCCGCTCGCGAACACCGAACGGTTGAGGTCATGCGTCGGCAGCCTGATGTCGCCCGTCAGCACGTAGCGCGGATCGGGAGTAGTCAACACCGGTGCGGCGCTGCCCGGCCGGCCGAACGCGCCGGCGAGCGGCGAGTAATTGACCAACGTCGAGGTGCCCGACGCGTCCGAGCTGAACGCGCCGACGGTATAATCGAGGAAGTTCCTCACCGAGCCGTCCACCCGCAGTTCGTGCGACCAGGACCTGACCGGAATGTCGAGCCGCGGATTGGGGGAATAGCCGGGAATGGCGTTGCCGACGTCCTGGTCGCCGGGCTGCTGGAGCTGATGGAACTTGGTGAACCCGCCGATGTAGCTCAGCGTCGCGCCGCCGAAATCGTATTTCGCCGACACGGTCGCCAAATGCGCCTTGAGGTGGGTTTGGTCGGCGATGTCCTGCACCGCCTGGCGGTTGCTCGTGGCATCGGTGATGACCGGCCCGTTATAGCCAAGCCCGTTACCCTCGACCAGCGCCAGGCTGTCGCGACGGTTGTCGAGATACTGGTAGGTCGCAAGGATCGAGAGCGCATCGGTCGGCGCGAACAGCAGCGTGGCGCGGCCACTCACTGTCCGCGCCTTCGAGCGCGCATCCGTCAGCGGATTGAAGATGTCGCCGTTGAGATTGTGGTCGAACAGACCGGCGACGCGCAGCGCCAGCTTGTCCTGGATGATCGGCAGGTTGATCGCCGCCTGCGCGTTGTACAGCAGTCGGTCGGTGAAGGTGCCGTCGATCGTGCCGCCGACCTCGTTGAGATCGGGGCGCCGCGTCGTCAGCGTGATCGACCCGGCCGGCGCAGGTGCGCCGCGCAGCGTGCCCTGCGGACCGCGGACGACCTCGATCTGGCCGACGTCGTAGATCGACTGGAACGCGATCACGTCGTTGATCGGGACTTCGTTGAAATAGATCACCACCGCGGGCGGCGCGCCGGTGGTGACGGTGGTGCTGACCCCGCGCAGCGTCGTGACGGTGCCGGCCGATCCGCGCGGCTCGATGTTCAGGCCCGGCGACAGCGTCTGGATCTGGCTGAACTGGGTGAGGTTCAGCTCCTGGATCCGCTCGTTGCTGATCGGGGTGACCACCAGCGGCACGTCCTGAAGGCTCTCGTTCTTGCGCGTCGCGGTGACGACGATATCGGGCGATTCCTGCTCCTGCGGGCTCGCCACGTCAGGCGCGGCCGACTCACCGGTGGCAGGCGCCGCGCCCGGCGTGGTCGATTGCGCCGTGGCGGCCTGCGCCAATGTGACGCACGCCGCGCCGGCCAGCAGCATAGAAAGCCCGTTCGATGCGCGTCGCATGTGATCCCCTCCTAATTGGCTGATAGGCGCTATCCCGCGCAGCGTTCGGCGCTGCTCCGGTCGTGCGCTTCAGACTCGATAAGAAAATATACATCGATTGTCATTTGAACATCAAGTGGGAAAATAATGGTTTGCGAAATGAGCTCGCGCTTTGGCTACGCATTCCCTCCTGTTGATACCTGACCGACCCAGGTACTCCTCTGCGACGCGCTGCGCTTTTCCGCCTGGTGTGCCCCCGCCACTGGCCAGAAAAGCCGATGAAGGACCGGTACGACGAACCGCGGTCGACGGAATCGTCCGGCGTCCGCGCTGCGCACCGATGCGTATTCGTCCCGGGGATGATCTACGCAAAATACAGCGTAGGACTGGCGCTCGGCCCGGGCTTTTCCTACAGGGACTACAATAGGTTCTCATTCCAGGATTTTGCCCGTGCCGCTCTTGTCCTCGCCTCTCCGCCTCGGTGCGATCGAGGCACCGAATCGCGTCTTCATGGCGCCGCTGACCCGCGCCCGGGCGACGCGTGATCATGTGCCGACCGCGATCATGGCGGACTATTATGCGCAGCGCGCCGGCGCCGGGTTGATCGTGTCCGAGGCGACCGCGATCAGCCGCGAGGGCATGGGCTGGCCGTTCGCACCCGGGCTGTGGACCGCCGCGCAGGTCGAGGCGTGGAAGCCCGTGACGGCGGCGGTGCATCGCGCCGGTGGCCGGATCGTCGCGCAGCTGTGGCACATGGGCCGGCTGGTCCATCCCGACTTCCTCGACGGCGCACCGCCGGTGTCCGCCTCGGCGACGACCGCGCCGGCGCACGCCCACACCTATGACGGGAAGAAGCCGTACGAGGCGGCGCGGGCGCTGGCCCGCGACGAGATCGCCGGCGTCGTCGACGATTTCGGAACGGGTGCCGCGAATGCGATGGCGGCGGGGTTCGACGGCGTGCAGATCCATGCCGCGAACGGCTATCTGATCGACCAATTCCTGCGCGACGGCACCAACCTGCGCGACGACGATTACGGCGGTCCGGTCGCAAACCGGATCCGCCTGCTGACCGACGTGACCCGCCGCGTCGCCGACACCGTCGGCGCGGACCGCACCGGCGTGCGCCTGTCCCCGAACGGGGAGCGCCAGGGCACCAACGACAGCGACCCCGAGACACTGTTCGTGGCCGCGGCGCGCGAATTGTCGGCGCTCGGCATCGCCTTCATCGAGGTGCGCGAACCTGGTTTCGACGGCACCTTCGGCAAGGCCGAGCGTGCTCCGATCGCGCCGGCGATCCGCGCCGCCTTCGACGGGCCGCTGGTGCTCAATTCCGACTATCGCGGCGACACCGCGCAGGCGGCGCTCGACGAGGGCCGTGCCGACGCGATCACCTTCGGGCGGACCTTCCTCGCCAATCCCGACCTGCCCGAACGACTGGCGAAGGGTATCGCGCTGAACCCCGACGACGCCGCGACCTGGTACACGCAAGGGCACGAGGGCTACACCGATTATCCCCGCGCCGCGACGGGCTGAACCGCCCGTCGGTCAACGCAGGTCGGAATCACTCGCATCGAGGACGGTCGGATCGCCGGTGTGGATCGCCCAGCTGGCGTCGCGGCGGACGATCCGCCAGCCCTCGACGCGGCGTTCCCACCGGTCGACATATTCCCCGTTGGAGTCGAACACGGGTCCGGCGACGGCACCGACGCCCTGATGCCGCGCCTGCACATACGCGCGGCTGGTTGCGGCATCGCCCTCGATATCGACGACGATGCTCCCGATCAGGTGTTGCGTCGCGCCACAGCGGTCGAGGAACCGGACCAGCACGTCGCGCAGCGACTGGATCCCCGAAAACGAACCGATCGCCCCATAGTCGAAGGTCAGGTCGTCGGCGAACACCTGCGAAAGGTCGTCCCACCGTTTGCCGTCGACGATCCGCGCGAAGGCGGCAAGGCCTCGAACGATCGCGCGCTCGTCGAGCAGCGTCTGGAGATCGCTCATGCCGGTACCGCCGCCTTCGCCGCAAGCGCAGCGTCGAAATGCGCGTTCAGCGGATGCGCACCCTCGCGAAGTCCATAATCATGGTCGTCGGGCGATCCCGAAAGCATCGGGTTGTAGATACCCGCAGTCCAGCCGCCATCGACCGCCAGTTCGGCGCCGCAGACATAGCTCGCCTCGTCGCTGGCCAGGAACAGCGAGGCGGCAACGACCTCGCCCGGCCGGCCGGTGCGCTGCAGCGGCACCATGCCGAAGGATCCGTCGATGGTTTCCACCGTCTCCCCGGTCGGATTACCCATGACGGTGAAGACACCGCCCGGATGGACCGAGTTGACCCGAACGCCGCGCGGCCCGAATTCCATCGCCGCGACCTTCGTCAGCCCGCGCACGCCCCATTTGCTGGTCGAATACGCGGCGTAGCCGTTCGCGCCGCGCATGCCGTCGACCGACGAGATGTTGACGATCGACCCGCGGCCCCGCCGCACCATCAGGGCGCCGACCAGCTTCAGCCCGATGAACGTGCCGATCAGATTGACGTCGAGCACCGAACGGAAATCCGCAACGTCGCAGTCGAGGATCGAGGCGAACCGCTGCATCGCGGCGTTGTTGACGAGGATGTCGGGTTGGCCGAACCGTGCGGTGGTCGCCTCGACGAGCGCGGCCCAGTCCTCCTCCCGCGCGATGTTGGTCGGGTGGAACAGCGCGGCCCCGCCGATCTCCGCCGCAAGCGCGGAACCCTCGGCGATCAGCATGTCGGCGATGACGACGCTTGCCCCCTCCTGTGCGAACAATCGCACCGTCTCCGCGCCCATCCCGCGTGCGCCGCCGGTGACGATCGCCACCTTGCCGTCGAGTCTGCCCATCGCTGCTTCCTATCCGTTCCGCTGCCGCTCGCCGATATCGACTCGCAGGCGCGACAGTCGCGTCGCCGCGATCCGCCACGTGCCGTCGATCCGCACGTAGTGTTCGTGATAATGACCGTAGCCGTGCATCCAGGCGAACGGCAGAGCCGAGTTCGCGCCCACCCACAGCTTGTCTTCCATCGCCCAGATGCCTGTCGCCGCCGCCGATGACTCGATCCGAACCTCGGGCGTGTGGCAATGATGCACGGTTATGACATCAACCAGCGCCGCCGCCAGTTTGGCGACATAGGCGGCAGCGCCGTGAGTCATCATCGCGGGGTCGTCGCCTCCGGCCGAAGCGCGGAAATCGGCGACCAGATCGGGCGCGAACACGGCACGATGTCCGTCCCAATCCTTGGTGTCGAGCGTCCGGCAGTATCGCGCTTTCAGTGCGGCGATATCCGCCATCGCGATCGCCCGCTCGCCGTCCGTCATCCGCATCCCTCTCGCCTCCGGTCGGCCGCCGCACCCGCGCGCCGACCAGTCGCGCTCCGCTTACGCGGCCTCGCGGTATACAGACGTGACCGGCGCTTCTTGCGGGTAGGTCGTCGGGCCACCGAAATCGTAGGCGGCGTTCAGCGTCTTGATGAACACCGGATCGCGGAACGGATCGCTCGGCGTGGCGATCTCGATCCCCTTCGAGCGCACGTCCTTGATCAGCGTGTCGAACACCTGATCGTGGGTCAGATTGTCGGACCCGTCCATGTTCTTCTTCAGCTCCGCGAAATCCTCGAACACTTCCGCCGACCAGTGGACCAGGAAGCGCAGCTCGTCGGTATGGTGCCGGGCGATGACCTGGTCGCCGTTGCGCAGCACCCACTGGTCGCGATTCCCCGGATCGCCGGCGAACACCGTGTCGAACGACAGGCCGGCCGGGCGCTGCTGTTCGAGCGGGCCGTTGGCTTCGCCGCGGTGGACCATCATCTCGTTCTGCACCAGCACGCCGCGGTTGTAGATCGGCGCGGCGAGCCGCTTGGGCGCCTTGGCCGGGCCGTCGGGCCAATAGGTGAAGCCGCTCGACCCGTCATGGCTGAACCACGCGATGACCTGCGCCATCTTGATGAGATAGTCGCGGAACAGCCCCGACTTGCCCATGACCGAGCACAGCCAGGTCGGCGAATTCTCGTACCGCACGCCGCGGAAGCTGGGCGAATCGAGATGGCCGGGATCGGTGTTGCCGCACGGCCCGTTGATGTTGAACAGCATCATCTGCGGCTTGGCATATTCGGCATTCCAGTAGCTCTTGGCGAGATCCAGGAACCGCTCGTTGTAGAAGCAGTCGTGGATCTCGGGGTACAGGGCCGCCGAATAATTGGCCAGATAGCCGCGGAACGTCGGGGTCAGGAACATGTCCATCGTCGGCGTGACGCCTTCCGGCATCGCGCCGCTCATCGTCGCCATCAGCGCCTCGGCCGAGGAGAAGTGCTGCGCGATGATGAGCTTCCACGGACCATTCTCGCGGACCACGTTGAGCATCCGCTCGCGCTGGTCGTCGGTATAGACATCACTCAGCTCGCGCGGCGGGGAGACGGGGCGCAGGATGTCGGACAGTGCCTGCTTCGACGGATTGCTGGACATGATGAAGACCTCTCCGAATTCGCCCCGCTCTGTCGAGTTCGGGGACACGACCCATCATACCGCGCCGCATCTCGCGGGACAAGACCGGAATTCCTGACCTCATAGCAGTTTGCGTAGAATATTGCCTTTCAACTGACGCATTACGTGGCTTCATGCGCGGATTATGGCGATCCACGCCCGTTTTGCGTGTGCTCCGGTACGCATCTGGCACAGGTTTACCACGCCTCGGCTCCGGCGCGCGACGCAACATATAATGACAATAGCTATACTTTTTTCGTCGTCACGCTATATCCGACTCGCCGACGCCCGAAGCATCGGCCCGTTTTAGAGAGGATCGTCATGAAAGTTCTGCTTCTCGTCGCTGCCGCCGCCATCGCCAGCCCCGCGCTCGCCCAGACGGCCCCGGCCCCCGCAGCGACCGCTGGCGCACCAGCCGTCGCCGCGCATTATTCCGTCGAGGCGACCGATCTCGGCACGCTGCTCGACAATCCGCAGACCAAGGCGATCATCGACAAGCACATCCCGGGCATGTCCAGCAATCCGCAGATCGAGATGGCACGCGGCATGACGCTGAAGGTCATCCAGCCCTATGCGGCCGACACCGTCACCGATGCGGCGCTGGCCGCGATCGACGCGGACCTCGCCAAGGTGCCCGTCAAGAAGTGACACGGGCGGCGGGCGAGTGGCGCCCGCCGACACCGCCCTGCCCCGCCGCGCTCAGAGTGCGGGCGGAGGCAGGATGGCCTTGTTGCCTTCGCCGATCGGTTGTGCCGCAAAGATCGGCGAAGCGGGTGTGTAGCTGCCGTCGATCCGCGCCGCGAGATAGCGCGCCGACACCTTGATGTCGCTGTCGGCCTCGGTGGCTGCCGCCCGGATCTGCGGCAGCGCCGCCGCAGCGGCTGGTCCGAGGTAGGTCAGCGTGTCGAGGGCCTGCAGCCTGACCGGCTTGGCGTTCGCGTCGGCGACGACGAAGGTCGCCAGCCGGTGTGCCGCGGCCTCGCCCTCTCCCATCGCCGCTGTGCATCCGGCGGCCGCGATCCTGACATGCGGCGACGGGTCGGCGACCATGACCTGGCGTATGGCCGGCAGCGCCGCAATCGCCTCCTTGCCGAGAAAACGAAGCCCTATCGCACCCCAGTAGCGGACGATCTCGTTCGCATCGCCCAGGGCCGTGCGCAGCGCCGGAACGTTGTGCGGCACCCGTTGCGCGGCCAGCGCCGCCAGCGTCATCACCCTTGCCAGGGGATAGGCTTGGGAATCGCGGCTGGGGTAGTATCCCTCCGCGGCGGCCCCTTCGGGGATGAAGCCGTTGTCGTTGACGCGCAGCATATGGGCGTCGAGCGCCCGGCGCATCGTCGCGACGCGCGCCGCATGCCGGCGATCGTCGATGACGTCGCGCACGCCGTCGGGATCGGTATGCAGATCGTAGAATTGCTCGAACGGGCGCAAACCGAAGAACCGGTCCCGATCGGCATCGAGCGTCCCGTCGAGATGCCGGCGTTCCCAGTCCTGGTAGCTCTTCATCTGCCAGGCGAAGGCGTCGTGCACCGCACCCGGTCGGTCGCGCAGATAGTTGCGGATCAGGCGATAGCGGCCGTCGGTGACGGTGCGGCAGAAGTCATAATGCTCGTCCATCCGGTCGCGCCCGCCGAATGCATAGGCTTCGGCCCGGCCGGCATGCGCGCCCATCAGCGCGCGGCCCTGCATGTGGTCGGGCGTCGCCTGCCCGACGAGCGACAGCAGCGTCGGCGCGAGGTCGATGAAGCTGACCGGCGTGTCGATCACGCTGCCCGGCGCTGCCGGCGCGAGATGGCGCCATTTCGGCGGCACGTAGATCACCAGGCAGGTGCGATAGCCCTCGTCGCAGCTATAATGCTTGCTCCGCGGGAGCACGCCGCCGTTATCCGAATAATAGAAGACGATCGTATCGTCGGCGGCGCCGCGCTCCTCGATCTGGCGAAGCCGTTCGGCCAACTGGCCGTCCATCTTCTCCATCAGATTGTAGTAGCTGGCGATATCGCCCCTTACCGCCGGGGAGTCGGGCAGATAGCGCGGCACCCGCACCATGTCCGGCGTCACCCGGCCTGGCGTCGTCCAGAACAGTTGCGATTCGTGGGTCGTGCCGTGATTGTAGACCGCCATGAACGGCGTGCCTTCGGGCCGGTTGTACCATTGCGCCCGCGGACTCGACTCGTTCCAGATTCGCTTGGGATCGACGTCGCAGTTATAGTCGGTCTTCGCGTTGTTGGTGCAGTAATAGCCCGCCTCGCGCAGATATTCCGGGTAGGTCTTCAGCTCGGCGGGAAGATGCGCCCGCGCGCGCATGTGCTGCGCGGGTCCGCAGGTCTCCGCGTACATGCCGGTCAGGATCGCGAAGCGCGAGATGGCGCAGACCGGACCGGTGGAATAGGCGTTGCGGTACAGCACCCCCTTGCGGGCCAGCGCGTCGATCGTCGGCGTATGCGCCAGCGTGTCGCCATAGGCGCCGACGTAGGGGTTGTTGTCTTCGCTGACGAGCCACAGGATGTTCGGCCGCGGCCCGGTGCCGGGTCCGGGGCGTGGCGGCGTGGGCAAGGCCCCCGCCGCTGCGCCGCCGACGGTCAGCGCCGCCCCGGTCAGCCACGCCCTGCGCGATAGAGATGGAGTGGTCATCGACTGTCCTTTCGTGCCGTTGCGGCCGTGCCGGCCGATGCCTTCGTCAGAGCGCGTTGCGTCGGGCGATGCCGCCCAGGAACGCCGCGCTCGGTTTGGAGGTGCGCTTGAAGGTCGACCGGTCGACAGAGAACAGCCCGAAATTCTGCTTGTAGCCCTCGTTCCACTCCCAATTGTCGAGCAGCGTCCAGTGGAAGTAGCCGCGCACGTCGGCGCCGGCGTCGATCGCCGCCTTCAGTCCGGCGAGCGCGTCGCGGGTATAGGCGATGCGCTGGCGGTCGTCATCGGTCGAGATGCCGTTCTCGGTGATGTAGATCGGCACCTTCACCTGCGACGCGGCGTAGCTGACGACATGGCCGAGCGCCGCGGGGTAATATTCCCACTTGGTCTTGGTCAGCGGCGAACCCGCCGCCGGCTTGCGCGGACCATTTGGACCGATCAGGTAGCGGGTATACGCCTGCACGCCCAGGAAGTCGCTTCGGCCCGCAACCTCCAGCCACTGGCCATAGACCTCGCGCCGCTTCTGCGCGACCTTGTCCTCGCCGCCGTCCACCGCCTGATCGTCGCCGATCGAGACGATCGCGCCGACCGGATAATCGCCCGGCCCGGCCTTCAGCGCCGCCCGCGCCAGGTCGTGCGCACGGATCATCGCCGGCACCGCGATCGCGGGATCGCTGAACAGGAACGACGAGAATTCGTCGCTGCCGACCTTCTTCGCCGCGATCTTCATGAGCGGCGCCGCCATCGAGGCGACGTCCATCGGCTGGCCCGTCGCCGCCATCATGTCGGGGGACCATTTGACGACCAGCGGCGCGTTCGGCTCGTTGAACGGCACCGCCATGCCGATCAGGTCGCCCATATGGCGTCCCACCCGGTCGGCGTAGCGCGCGAACAGGTCGGGCGCATCGGGCTTGTTCCACGCGCCGCGCGCCGCGAACCAGCGCGGCGAGGCGAAATGGTTGAGCGTGACGTTGGGGGTCACCCCCGCCTTGTGGCACGCCTCCAGGATGCGGCGGTAATGATCCAGTTCGGCGATCGAGAACTGCCCCTCCTCCGGCTCGATTCGCGACCATTCGATCGAGAAGCGGAAGGCGTTGAGGCCGGTGCCGCGCAGCAGGTCGATATCCTCCTGCCAGCGATGATAGCTGTCGCAGGCGTCGCCGGACTTCTGCGGGAACGGCGACGGCTTCATGGTCTCCACGACCCACAGGTCTGCCGCGACGTTGTTGCCCTCGGTCTGGTAGCCTGCGCTCGCCGCCCCCCACAGGAACCCCTTGGGGAAGCGCCCGCCCGCCGGTGCGGGCCGCGCTGCGGCGGCGGCGGCGGCATCGCCCGTCGCCAGCACGGCGCCGCCGGCGATTCCCGCACCGGCGGCGAGCAGCGAGCGGCGGTCGAGGACGGTGTTCATCGGCGTCATGGTTCACTCTCCCGAACGATCGCCGGGAGAAACTCCATCCCCGGTCGACTCATAATAACAAATCCTATTCATTTTTAATTGCCATGATGATAGGTGGAACACAAGAGAACACGGAGAGGAATGGATGCCGGTATCCACGCGCAGGGAGATGCTCGCTTTCAGTGGCATGGGATTGGCGGCATGGGCGGCGGCGCCATTCGATGCCGCACAAGCGGCGGTGACGGCAGCCGCTGCCGCGCCGGGCTATGACCCGACGCCCTTCGTACACCCCGAGCTGCGCCCGTTCGTCCCGATGTTGCTGAAGTATAAGACCGGGGGAACGATGAACGCGCAGGCGCTGCCGGCGCTGCGCAAGATGGTGGGCGGCGCACCCCGCGATCCGGCCGCGCGGCCGGTGGATCTGCCGCCCCGCGCCGGCGCGCCCGCGGTGCGCGTCTACGTGCTGGGTGAGACGACGCGCGGCGGCACGCGCCCGGCGATCCTCCACGTCCATGGCGGCGGCTATATCGCCGGCAGCGCGGCGAGCGAGACGGGGCGGCTGCGAACGCTGGCGCAGGCACTAGATGCGGTGATCGTCACCGTCGAATATCGCCTGTCGCCCGAAACGCCGTTTCCCGGACCGCTAGAGGATTGCTACACCGCGCTGCAATGGTTGTTCCGCAACGCCGCGGATCTGGGCGTCGATCGCCGCCGGATCGCGGTGATGGGCGAGAGCGCGGGCGGCGGGCTGGCGGCGATGCTGGCGATCGCGGCGCGCGACCGGGGCGAGGTGCCGCTGCTGTTCCAGTCGCTGGTCTATCCGATGCTCGACGACCGCACCGGCAGCACGCGCCGCGTCGCGCCGCCGGTCGGCTATCTGGCGTGGGACGAGGGCGCGAACCGGTTCGGCTGGTCGTCATTCCTCGGCCGGCCGGCCGGCGGACGCACGCCGCCGCCCGGATCCGTGCCGGCGCGCGTCGAGCGGCTTGCCGGCCTGCCACCGACGTTCATCGGCGTCGGCTCGATCGACCTGTTCGTCTCGGAAAACCTCGATTATGCGCGCCGGCTGGTCGAGGCCGCGGTGCCGACCGAGCTGCTGCTGGTTCCCGGCGCCTTCCACGGATTCCAGGCCATCGCGCCGAAGGCCGGCATCTCGGTGCAGTTCGATACCGCGATCCGCAACGCGCTGGCGAACGCCTTCGCCCGCACCTGGTAGGGAGTATCGCCATGTCCCGCATTCCGAACCGTGTATCGTTGCTGGCCCTGTCGCTGGCGCTGACCGCAGGAGCCCCGTTCGCCGCTGCGGCGCAGACGACGACGCCGGCGCCTGCGACGACCCAGGCCGCCGGGACAGCGGGAACGGCGCAGGCGATGCCAGCGCAGCAATGGTCGAAACCGGCGGTCGCCCCGGCCGGCGCACCCAACATCGTCCTCATCATGCTCGACGACGTCGGCTTCGGCGATACCGGCACGTTCGGCGGGCCGGAGAGCACGCCGGTGCTGGACGCGCTGGCCGCCGGGGGCGCCCGCTACAACCGTTTTCACACCACCGCGCTCTGCTCGCCGTCGCGCGCCGCGCTGCTGACCGGACGCAATGCGCACGAGGTCGGCTACGGATCGGTCGGCGAACTGGGCTATCCCGGCTATGACGGCATCTGGGGCAAGGACACGGTGTCGGTGGCGGAGGTGCTGCGCCGCAACGGCTATGGCACCGCGCTGTTCGGCAAGTGGCACAATACGCCCTTCCGCGAGATCTCGCCCGCCGGTCCGTTCGATCACTGGCCGACCAGCCTCGGCTTCGAGCATTTCTACGGCAACATGCTGGGTGCGGCGAGCCAGTGGACGCCCCTGCTGTGGAACGACACGCAGATGGTGGCGCAGCCGAAGAGTCAGGCCGAAGGCTATCATTTCACCACCGACATTACCGACCGGTCGATCGAGTGGGTTCGGACGCGGCGAACGCTGAACCCCGACAAGCCGTACTTCCTCTACTTCGCGCCGCTTGCCGCGCACATGCCGCACGACGTGCCCGCCGAGTGGATCGCCAGGTACAAGGGGCGGTTCGACGGCGGCTGGGACAAGCTGCGCGAGGAGACCTTCGCACGGCAGAAGGCGCTGGGCGTCATTCCCAAGGACGCCAGGCTGACGCCGCGCCCGGCCGAGCTGCCCGCCTGGGACTCGCTACCCGAGAAGCAACGTCTGGTGCTCGCCTCGCAGATGGAGGCCTATGCGGCGTTTATCTCGCACACCGATCACGAGATCGGCCGCCTGCTCGAAGCCGTCAGGGCGCAGCCCGGCGGTGACAACACGATCGTCATCTACATCGTCGGCGACAACGGCAGCGCAGGCGAAATGGACACGCAGCGCGCGGTGACGATGGCGGCGCTGCAACCCCGCCAGAAAGACGCCTTCTACGCCGCCGGCTGGGCCTGGGCGGGCAGCACGCCGTTCCAGTGGTCGAAGGGCGTCGCCTCGCACCTGGGCGGCACGCGCAACCCGATGGTCGTCTCGTGGCCGGGGCACATCAGGGATCGCGGCGTGATCCGCACCCAGTTCACGCACCTGAACGACATCGCCGCGACCCTGTACGACATCGCCGGCATCACCATGCCCGCAACGGTCGATGGCGTCGCGCAAAAGCCGCTGGAGGGCGCAAGCTTCGCCGACACCTTCGCCAACGCGCGGGCGCCGTCGCATCATCGTCGCCAATATTTCGAGGTGTGGGGCAATCGCGCCATCTATCAGGACGGTTGGATGGCCTCTGCCCGGCACGGCGTGCCGTGGCAGATGAAGGGCGCGAGCGACCCGCTCGATCCGCCGGAGGCGTTCGCCGCCGACCGCTGGGAGCTGTACGACCTGGACCATGACTTCAGCCAGTCGCAGGATCTCGCCGCGCGCGAGCCGCAACGGCTGGCGGCGATGAAGACGCTGTTCGATGCCGAGGCGCGCCGCAACCAGGTCTATCCGCTGATCTCCAACAACATGTACGGTGCCTATCCCCCGGCGCATGTGCCGACGTCGATGACCTTTCCGGGCGGGATGCCGACCATCCTTGCGCTCGCCGCCCCCGATTTCGGCGGCAGGTCCTTCGCGATCGACGCCGATGTGGTGGTGCCGGCGAACGGCGCGCAGGGCGTCCTGTTCTCGCATGGCGGCGCCTTCAGCCTTTACGTCGACAAGGGGCAGGTCGCCGCGGAGGGGTTGCCGCTGCTCGGCACCAAGGTCCTGCGCGCGCCCGTGGCGCTGTCGCCGGGGCGGCATCGCATCGGGTATCGCTTCACCATCAATCCAGGGCCGAAGCCCGGCGCCTATATGCCCGCGGCGGGCAAGGCGATGCTGACCATCGACGGCAAGGCGGTCGACCAGGGCAAGATGGGGATCATCTATTCGTCAATGCAGGAGATCGACATCGGCCGCGACACCGCCGCCCCGGCCAGCCGGACCTATGTCGCGCCATTCCCCTTCACCGGGACGATCGACACCGTCCGACTCGACACCGCGCCCTGAATCGGACGCCGCACCGCATCCCCACGTCACGTCCCTTCATCGTCCGTACCCCGGAAGCCCGTCATGACCACGATCGTCGTCTCGCGCCGTGCCCTCCTCGCCTCCAGCGCGCTGCTCGCGTTCGTTCCGGCGCGCGCGTTCGGCGCTGCGCCCGTCTATCGCGACGCGCGCGCACCGATCGCCGACCGGGTGAAGGATCTGCTGTCGCGGATGACGCTCGAGGAGAAGGTCGCGCAGATGCGCTGCGTCTGGACGGAGAAAGGCAAGATCCTCGACGCGCAGGGAAACTTTTCGCCCGACAAGGCGGCGCAGGCGTTCCCCGACGGGATCGGGCAGATCGGCCGGCCGGCCGACACCTTCGGCACCCGGCGGTTTCCCGCGCAATGGTTTCGCGAGCCCGAGGAGACCGCGCCGCTGGTCAACGCGATGCAGCGGTACTTCGTGGAGCGCACCCGGCTGGGCATCCCGCTGCTGGTGCATGAGGAGACGGCGCACGGCTATCAGGCGCGCGGCGCCACGATCTTCCCGATTCCGCCCGCACTGGGCAGCACCTGGGACCCGGCGCTGGTCGAGCGCGTCTTCGCCGTGGTCGGCAAGGAGGCGCGGGTCCGCGGCGTGACGGTCGCGCTCAGTCCGGTGATCGACCTGATGCGCGAGCCTCGCTGGGGGCGCATGGAGGAATTCTTCGGCGAGGATCCCTATCTGGTCGGTGCAATGGGCGCCGCCTCGGTGCGCGGCCAGCAGGGCCCGCGCCCGCTCGGCCGCGACAAGGTGTTCGTGACGCTCAAGCACTTCGTCCACGGCTCGCCCCAGGGTGGGCTGAACAAGGCGCCGGCGGACATGTCGGAACGGACGCTGCGCGAAACCTACCTGGTGCCGTTCGCCCATGTCATCCGCGACGCCGACCCGGCGATCGTCATGCCCTCCTACAACGAGGTGGAGGGCGTGCCCGCGCACGGATCGAAGGCGCTGCTCGAGAAGACCGGCCGCGGTCGGCTCGGCTTCAAGGGCGCCTATTTCAGCGACTATGGCGGCATCGAGGAGCTTGCCAAGTCGCATCACGTCGCGGCCGATCTCGACGCGGCGGCGATCCTGGCGCTGGAGGCGGGGGTCGACGCCGACCTGCCCGACGGCAATGCCTATGCCCGCCTGCCCGCGCTGGTGAAGGCGGGTCGCGTCGACGTGGCGCGGATCGACGCCGCGGTCGCGCGCATCCTCGCGCTGAAGTTCGAGGCGGGGCTGTTCGAGAACCCCTATGTCGACGCGGCGCGGGTGAAGCGCGAGACCAACACGCCGGCCGCGATCGCGCTCGCTCGCACGGTTGCGGAAAAGGCGCTGATCCTGCTCAAGAACGACGGCATCCTGCCGTTCGACCCGGCGGCGAAGATGAAGCTGGCGGTGATCGGACCCAACGCCGTCGAGGCGATGATCGGCGGCTATTCGGGCGAGAACGACCGCAAGGTCGGCGTGCTCGCCGGCATCAGGGCGGTGGCCGGGCCGGGGATCGCGATCGAGCAGGCCGACGGCGTCTGGATCAGCCAGCCCGACGCGAAGGGCGAGCATCCGATGATGGCCTATATGAAGCCGGTGCCCGACGCGGAGAACCGTGCCCGCATCGCGCAGGCGGTCGAGGTGGCGAAACGCTCCGACACCATCCTGCTCGTGCTCGGCGACAACCCGCAGATCACGCGCGAATCGGTTGCGGGCCCCGGCGATCGCCACTCGATCGACCTCTACGGCCTCCAGAACGAGCTGGTCGAGGCGCTGCTCGCCACCGGCAAGCCGGTCGTCGCGCTGCTGCTCAACGGCCGCCCGCTCACCGTCAACCGGTTGGCGGAGAAGGCCGACGCGCTGCTCGAGGGCTGGTATCTGGGCGAGGAAGGCGGCCATGCGGTGGCGAACGTGCTGTTCGGCAGGGTCAATCCGGGCGGAAAGCTGACCGTCTCGGTGCCGCGCTCGACGGGTGACCTGCCGATCTTCTACAACCATCACGCGTCCGCCGAGGGCAGCTACCTCGAGGGCAAGCGCACGCCGCTGTTCCCGTTCGGTCACGGGCTCAGCTACACCAGCTTCGACCTGTCGGCACCGCGATTGTCACGCACAGAGATCGGACGCGGCGACGACGTCTCGATCGAGGTCGACGTGACCAACACCGGCAAGCGCGCGGGCGACGAGGTGATCCAGCTCTACATTCGCGACGACGTCAGCTCCGCCCCGCGCCCCGTGCTGGAGCTGCGGCGGTTCGAGCGCGTCACGCTGAAGCCGGGCGAGCGGCGGACGGTACGCTTCGCGCTGACGCCGGACGATCTCGCCTTCTGGAACATCGACCTGGACTGGGTGGTCGAGCCCGGCAGCTTCACGATTTCGGCCGGTGCCAGTTCGGCATCGCTGAAGACCGCCACGCTGATCGTCCGCGCCTGAATCCCCACCCGCATTCCAAACACGGAAACGACACCGCCATGACCCGTATGCTGAAAACGATCTTCCTGGCCGGCACGGCACTGGCGGCATCGGCCACACAGGCGCAGGACCACCTGGCCGATGGCTTCCGCGATCCACCGGCGGAGGCGCGCCCGCGCGTCTGGTGGCACTGGCTGAACGGTGCCATCACCGAGGAGGGGCTGAAGCTCGACCTGGAATGGATGAAGGCGGCCGGGATCGGCGGCGTCCAGATCTTCTACGGCGCGATGCCCAACAACAACGACGTCGTCACCCCGCCGGTTCGTTACATGACTCCCGAATGGCGTCGCGCCTTCCGCGCGGCGGTGACGCAGGCGACCGCGCAAGGCATGGAAGTGGCGATCCCCACTTCCGCCGGCTGGAGCGAGACGGGCGCGCCGTTCGTTCAGCCGGAAGACGCGATGAAGAAACTGGTCTGGACGGACACGGAGATCGTCGGCGGTCGTCGCTTCGCGGGCACGTTGCCGAAGCCCGCGGACGCCCCCGGCCCGTTCGGCAGCGTCGATCTCGGCGAGCAGACCGGCCTGGCCGGCGAGAAGGAGCCGCGGGCGCCGCGCTTCTACAACGACGCGCGCGTCGTCGCCTATCGCCTGCCCGCCGCCGACCGCGCGCTGCCCGTGCCGAAGGTCACGACCGCGGCGGGTGAGGTGGCTGCCGCCGCGCTGTTCGACGGCGACCCGGCCAAGGCGATCGAGATCGATCGGCCGACCGCGAAGAAACCGGGCTGGATCCGCTTCGACTATCCGCGCATCGTCACGCTGCGCGCCGCGACGATCGTGCTGGACGACAAGCCGGCGGCGATAGGGCTGTCGAACGCGATCCCGGCGCGGCTGGAGGTCAGCGCGGACGGCGTCACGTTCCGCAAGGTCGCCGACATCGCGGCGGGCGCGTTCGTGCAGAACACCAGCAGCTTCGCGCCCGTCACCGGCCGCATCTTCCGCGTCGTGCTGCAACCCGTCGCCGGCGGCTTTCCCGGCGCGGGGATCAGCATGGCGCCCGGCGCGCTGCTCCAACCCGGCCTGCCGTCGCTGGCACAGCCCAAGACGCTGCCGATCGGCGAGATCGCGCTGACCGCCGAGCCGCGCGTCAACCGTTTCGAGGAAAAGGCCGGGTTCGCCTCGGTCGCGGATTATTACGCCGTGCCCACCCCCGCGGTCGATGCCGGGCTGGCGATCCGGCACGGCGACGTGATCGACCTCACCGACCGGATGAAGCCCGACGGCACGCTCGACTGGACGCCCCCCAGGGGACGCTGGCGGGTCGTGAGGATGGGCTATTCGCTGACCGGTCACATGAACGGGCCGACCACCGCGGAGGCGACCGGGCTTGAGGTCGACAAGCTGAACGCGCCGCGCGTGCGCGCCTATATGAACCGCTATCTCGACGATCATCTCCAGGTGCTGGGCAGCAGCGCGCCCGAGCAGCGCGGCTTGAAGGCGATCGTCAGCGACAGCATCGAGGCGGGGTTCCAGAACTGGACCGATGACATGCTTGCGCAATTCGCGCGGCGGCGGGGCTATGATCCCATGCCCTTCCTGCCCGCGCTGACCGGCCGCGTCGTCGACAGTGCGGCGGCGACCGACGCCTTCCTGTACGACTATCGCCGCACGCTGATGGATCTGATCGCCGAGGCGCATTACGGCACCGTCGCCGCGGTGGCGCGCGAGCGCGGGCTCACGTCCTATGGCGAGGCGCTGGAGGCGGGCAACCGCCCGTCGCTGGGCGACGATCTCGCGATGCGGTCGCATGCCGAGGTGCCCATGGGCGCGATGTGGACCTTCGATCCCGCCAAGGGACCGAAGCCCGCGCACGTCGCCGACCTGAAAGGCGCGGCATCGGCGGCGCACCTCTACGGTCGCCATTATGTCGGCGCCGAATCGATGTCGGCGATGTTCCAGTACTGGGCGTACAGCCCGGCGCAGCTGAAGCGCGTCGCGGACACCGAATTCGCCCTCGGCGTCAACCACATGTCGATCCACAGCAGCGTGCACCAGCCGCTGGTCGGCAAGGCGCCGGGCCTGTCGCTGTGGATCTTCGGGCAGAACTTCAACCGCAACGAAAGCTGGGCCGGACAGGCGCGGCCGTGGGTCGACTATCTCGCACGGACGCAATGGATGCTGTCGCAGGGGCGCTATGCCGCCGACGTCGCCTATTTCTACGGCGAGGAAGCGCCGATCGTGACGTTGATGGAGGCCGGGAAGCTGGCCGACGCGCCCAAACGCTACGGCTATGACTTCGTCGACGCCGAGGCGCTGCGATCGAACCTGTCGGTGGTCGACGGCGCGTTGGCCACACCGTCGGGCATGCGCTACCGCGTGTTGCAATTGGGCGGCTCGTCGCGGCGCATGACGTTGCCCGTGCTGACCCGGATCGCGGCGCTGGTGGAGGCGGGCGCCACGATCGTCGGCGACAAGCCGACCGATTCCCCCAGCCTTGCCGACGATCCGGCGGCGTTCCGCGCGCTCGCCGACCGGTTGTGGGCCGGCGGTGCCGAGACGAAGGTGGGGCGCGGCCGCGTGCTGGCGGACCTGCCGGTGGAACAGGCGCTGGCGGCGAGCGGCGTCGCGCCGGACCAGGAGATCACGGGCGGCAGCGGCGACGCACCGACGCTCAACTTCCTGCACCGCACGCTCGATGACGGCGAACTGTGGTTCGCCAGCAATCCGACGACCAAGACCTTTGCCGGCGAGGTCGCCTTCCGCGTCACGGGCCGCGCGCCCGAATTGTGGGATGCGGAGACCGGGACCGCGACGCCCCTGCCCTATCGCATCGAGAACGGCCGCACGCTCGTGCCGCTGACGCTGGGGGACAGCGGGTCGGCGATCGTCGTGTTCCGCACGCCGGCGACGGCGACCGTGCGCACGCCGGCCGCACCGGCCGAGCGCGTCGTCGCGGCGATCGACGGCGACTGGAGCGTCCGTTTCCAGCCGGATCGCGGCGCCCCGACGGGCGCGCAGGCGATGGCGGCCGGATCGTGGACGCAGAGCGAGCAGCCCGGCATCCGCTACTTCTCCGGCACGGCCACCTATTCGCGCACGATCCGCGTGCCGGCGGTGGCGAAGAGGGCGCGGACGATCCTCTCGCTGGGGGCGGTCGGCGACATCGCGGCCGTGTCGGTGAACGGCACACCCGTCCGCACCGTCTGGCACGCGCCCTATCGCGTCGACATCACCGACGCCTTGCGGCGCGGCAGCAACCGCATCGAGGTGACGGTCGCCAATCGCTGGGTCAACCGGCTGGCCGGCGACGCGCAGCCAGGCGCGACGAAGGTGGGCTGGACCACCGCGCCTACCTATTCGGCGCGCGCGCCGCTGCTGCCCTCCGGGCTGATCGGCCCGGTCGAGCTGATCGAACAGCGCCACTGAGGATCTCCTACGGACGACGATGCCTCTCGCCTTACTGGCTGCCGCTGTCGCGATGACCGCCCCCGCGGCAAAACCACCGGCCGTCGCGCCTGCCTGTCCGCCCCGGGCCGAAGTACCCGCGCTGGCGGCGCTGCGCGACGCGCAGGTGGCCGATGATCGCGGCGCGTCGCTGCCCGCGGCGATGAAGCTGCTGGTCGCCGATCTTCCCGCGATCTCGAAGAATGCGCAGGATGACGCGCGGCGCGACTGGCCCGCGCTGTGCCGCTACCGCGCCGACAATGCGCGTCTGCACGCGGCGGGCATGCGACCCCGGGTCGTCTTCATCGGCGATTCGATCACGGAGAATTGGGGCGTCGCGGACCCTTCGCTGTTCGCCCCGACCACGGTCGATCGCGGCATCGCCGGGCAGACCAGCGGCCAGATCCTGCTGCGCTTCTATCAGGACGTCGTGCGCCTGTCGCCGCGGGTCGTGCACCTCAACGCCGGCACCAACGATCTGGGCGTGATGGGCAGCACGGTCGTCACCGACGACGAGATCGTCGACAATCTGCGCGCGATGATCGACATGGCACAGGCCAACCGCATCGCGGTGGTGCTGACCGGCATCCTGCCCTCTACCGGATCGACCCTGTTCCACACGTCCGGCGAGCCGCGGCGCATTCGGGCCATCAACGCCAGGCTGAGCCAACTGGCAGACGAGCGGCGGATCGTCTTCGTCGATTACGCGGCGGCGATCGGCGATGCGGAGGGTGGCATCCGCGCTGGCTTTACCAACGACGGCGTCCATCCCAATCGCGCGGCCTATGCCGCGATGCGACCGCTGGCCGAACGCGCGATCGCGCGGGCCGGTCGCTAGAGCCTACTCTCCGATACCCGCAGGACGCAGCGGAAGCCGATGTGGCTCGTCGTCGTGTCGACGTCCTGCGGGTGACGCGCGGCGGGGCGATAGCGCCGGCAGTAATTGTCGGCGCACAAATGCGATCCGCCCTTCAGCACCTTGCGTCCCAGCCGCATGCCCGCCAGCGCGGGGTCGTAGCTGTCGCGCTCGCGCCCGCCGCGCGGATTGGCCGGGACGCAACAGGCGCCCTTGAACCGCTTGCGATGCGGCTGCGGCAACGACCACCAGTCGCTCGTCCATTCCCAGACGTTGCCGATCATGTCGGCCAGGCCATAATCGTTGGCGGGAAAGGTGCCGACCGGTGACGTTCGCGCCCATCCGTCGAGCAGCAGGTTCTCGCCCGGAAACGCGCCCTGCCAGTAATTGGCGAGCATCGCCCCGCCGGGTGCCGGCTCGTCGCCCCAGGCGTAGTCCGCGCCATCGCGGCCGCCGCGTGCGGCATATTCCCATTCCGCTTCGGTCGGCAGATCCCGCCCCGCCCACTGGGCATAGGCGACCGCATCGGCATAAGCGACATGGACCACCGGGTGATCCTGCATCGCGTCGATCATGCTGTCCGGTCCGAACGGATGGCGCCAGTCGGCCCCCGGCCGATACTGCCACCAGCGCCCCGGATCGTCCAACCCGACCGGGCCGGGCGGCGGCACGAACACCATCGACGCCGCGATCGCCATCTCCGGCAACAGGCCGGGATACAGCGCCGGATCGGGCGCGCGTTCCGCGACCGTGACATGCCCGGTCGCCGCGACGAAGCGGGCGAACTGCCGGTTGGTGACCGGCGCGACCTCGATCCAGAACGGATCGACGCGCACCTCGCGAACCGGTGCCTCCTCGGGGTAGAAGCGATCCGACCCCATCCGGAACCGGCCGCCGGGGACGAAGCGCATGTCCTCCGGCGGCGCGGTCGGGGCGTCGGGTGCGGTCGAAGTCGCTGGCGTGTCCGTCATCCCGCGAGCCTTAGCGCAAGGAAACGGTCACCGCACCGATGTCGAGCGCCGTCGCCGGATTGCCGACCGGCGCATCCGCCGGATAGTCGCCCGCCGGCGCACCGGTATCCACGCCGACGTCGAACGTGTTGCCGCCCGGCGAATAGAACGCCATCGGGCTGGTCGGCACCATCCCCTGCGCGACGGGTGTGCCGTTGACGATGAGTTGCAGGCGCACCGGCTGGCCCAGTCCCTTGGCGACCGGCACGAAATCGAACCGCAGCTTCGCCGGTCCCACGGGCAGCGCCTTGCCCCGCAATGTCACGGTCGCGATATTGTACAGGCGATAGGTGAAGACCGGCCGCCGCTTCGGATCGACGTACATCGACCATCCGGCATCGCTGCCCCCCAGCGTCGCGATCACACCACGCGCGCCGGCCCGTGCGGTCACGTCCGCTTCCACCGACCACGGCCGGTTGAAGATGCGCGGCAGCGCCGACTCGGGAATGCCGACCGCGCCGCGGTGATAGGTCTGGCTGGCCTGCCCCGTGGCGAGGGTGGGGAGCCCGCCCCCTCCGAACTGCTGCCCCATCAGCGGCAGCACCTGGTTCGCCGCGGCTTCCGTGGTGAACAGCGCCTGCATCTCGCGCAGCCGCGCCGGTTCGCGCGCGGCGAGATCATGCGCCTGCGAGAAGTCGGTGCGCAGGTCGTACAGCTCCCACCGATCCTCCTCGAACGGTTTCTTGCCCGCTCCCAGCGCCCCACCCCACGGCAGGCGCGTATGGAACGCGGACGCCATCCAGCCGTCGTGATAGATCGCACGGTGGCCGAAAATCTCGAAATATTGCGTGCGATGCTGCTCGGCCGCGGCCGCATCGTCGAAGGTGTAGAGCAGGCTGGTGCCGTTCATCGGCTTCTGCGGCACGCCCAGCACGGTCGCGGGTGCGGGCAGGCCGACCGCGTCGAGGATCGTCGGCACCACGTCGTTGACGTGCCCGAACTGGCTGCGCAGCCCGCCGGGCTGGTGGATGCGCGCCGGCCAGCTGACCACCATGCCGTTGCGGGTGCCGCCCAGATGCGAGGCCACCGCCTTGGTCCACTGGAATGGCGTGTCCGCCGCCCAGGCCCACGCTGCGTTGATATGCGCGTTGGCGTGGCGGGTGCCGATCGTGTCGATATGGTCGATCTTGCTTTTCAGCGTCTCGGGCATGCCCTGCAACGCGCCCAGATAGTTGAGGCTGCCGCCCAGCCCGCCCTCTGCGCTCGCGCCATTGTCGCCGACGACGTAGATGAACAGCGTGTTGTCGAACTTCCCGGCGTCCTTCAGCGACTGGATCAGCCGCCCGATCTGCGCGTCGGTATGCGCCATGAATCCGGCATAGGCCTCCATCACCCGCGACGCGAAGCGACGCTCGTCGGGCGACAGGCTGTCCCACGCCGGCATGCCGGCGGGGCGGGGCGTCAGCTCGGTGTTCGCGGGAATGATGCCCAGCCGCTTCTGCCGCGCGAACGTCTCCTCGCGCAGTTTGTCCCAGCCCTGGTCGAACTTGCCCTTGTACCGCGCGATCCATTCCGGCGGCACCTGGATCGGCGCATGGATTGCGCCGGGCGCCAGATACAGGAAGAACGGCTTGTCGGGCGTGACCGACGCGAGCGTGCGGAACCAGTCGACGCCGTGATCGACCAGATCCTGCGTCAGGTGATAGCCGGCCCCCGCCGGGCGCGGCACCGGCGTCGTGCCGTCGTACAGCGACGGTTCGAACTGGTCGGTCTCCCCACCCTCGAAGCCGTAGAATCGTTCGAACCCCTCCCCCGT
Source organism: Sphingomonas liriopis (assembly GCF_024211255.1). Taxonomy (GTDB): domain Bacteria; phylum Pseudomonadota; class Alphaproteobacteria; order Sphingomonadales; family Sphingomonadaceae; genus Sphingomonas; species Sphingomonas liriopis. The sequence goes on from NZ_JAMLDY010000001.1 coordinate 307,978, forward strand.
CGGCCAGGCGTCGAACGGCCCGCTGGGCGAAGTCTGCCATGCCGCGGTCTGATGCCATTTCCCGAACGCGCCGGTGCTGTAGCCGTTCTCGCGCAGGATCTCGGCGATCGTCGCGGTGTCCCGCCCGTGCAGGCCGGTATAGCCCGGACGGCTGTCGGTGACGACCGCCCCGACCCCCGTCGCATGCGGATTGCGCCCCGTCAGCAGGGAGGCGCGGGTCGGCGAACACATGGCGGTGGTGTGGAAACGGTTGAACCGCAACCCCTGCGCCGCCAGCGCGGTCAACGCGGGCGTATCGACCGGCCCGCCGAATGTCGACGTCGTGCCGAACCCGACATCGTCGAGCAGCACGAGGACGACATTGGGCGCGCCCTTCGGCGCCTGGCGCTGCAACGGGGCCGGGGGTGACGCGACCGGTCCGCCCGCCGGTGCCTGCGCATCCGCCGGCGTGGTGGCCGCCACCAGCGTCAGTAAACTCGCCACGGTCAGCAATCGCCGCTTCATTCCGCGCATCATACCGTCCTTTATCATCAGTCGAAACTCGCCTGTCCGCCGTCCAGCGGGATCGTCGCGCCGGTCAGATAGCCGGCATCGTCGCTCGCCAGCATCGCGACCGCCCGCCCGATATCGGTGTGCGGATCGCCCAGCCGGCCGAGCGGAATGGTGCGGAAGAACGCCGCCGCCTCGTCGGCATGCGCGGCGATCCAGCGCTCCATCGCCTCGCTCAGTGCATGCGGCGCGACCGACAGCACGCGGATATTGTCGCGGCCCCATTCGGACGCGGCTGCCCGCCCCAGTACGCGCATCGCCTGCTTGACCGCGCCATAGGCGCCGAAACCGGCCATGTCCCAGCGCACCGCCGCCGAACTGACGAGATTGAAGATGACGCCGCCGCCCCGCGACCGCATTGCCGGCGCGACCAGCTTCATCAAACGAAACGCGGCCAGAGGGCCGCTCTCGAACCCGGCGACGAAGGCAGCGTCGGTGACGTCCTCGATCCGGCCTAGTGGCACTTCCTGCGCATTGTTGACGAGGATGTCGATGCCGCCGAACGCCGCGACCGTGCCGTCGACGATCGCCCCGCACGCGACCTCGTCGCGCACGTCTCCGACCACGTAGCGCGCGTCGGCGAGCCGCTCCGCGGCAACAGCCAGAACCGCCGCGGTCCGACCCGACAGCATCACCCGCGCACCCGCTTCGCGCAGCGCGGTCGCGATACCGAGACCGACCCCCCGGCCACCCCCGGTCACCAGCGCGACCTTGCCGCTCAGATCAACCACGAAACGGCGGTCCCACCCGCATATTGCGCAGTTTCATGGCATAATTTGCGCGAGTCATGCTCATGACAATCAACAGTCTATCCCGAAAGGCGTAGTGAAGCGAGCAACACCTGATCGCTCTCGGCGCAACGCGCAAGCGCCCGCAGCGATCGGTCGGCAAGAGAGGATGACTAATGGCGACTTCGGCAGACTACCGACGCGTCGACTTCGAGTATCCGCGTGGCTGGTTCATGATCGGCCCGGCGACCGAAGCGACCGCCGCCCCGCGTGCGATCCGCTATTTCGGGCAGGATCTCGTCATCTATCGCGGCGAACGCGGCACGCCCTATATCGTCGAGGCCTATTGCCCGCACATGGGCGCGCATCTCGCCAACAACTCGACCTCCTATATCGTCCGGGACAATGAGCAGGTGGAGGGCGGATCGATCCGATGCCCCTATCACGGCTAGCGGTTCGGCACCGACGGTCAGTGCAACCACATTCCCTACTCCGACTTCCGACCCAAGGCGGCGAAGCTGCGCACCTTTCCGACGATCGAGCGCGCCGGCATCATCTGGATGTGGCACGATCCGGAGGGGCTGGAGCTAGGGTCCGGACCCAATAACCGGCTTCCGTTGGATGCCTGATGGTGATTCACTACCTTTGTGAGGAGGTAGTGAAATGGCGGATTTCTTCTGGTTTTCCGATGCGCAGTGGGAGCGGATCGCG
>NZ_JAMLDY010000010.1 GCF_024211255.1 Sphingomonas liriopis
CGGAACGGGAGCCGTGACGCCACGCGCTGCGGGGCCGTTACCCCGCAGCGCGCTCGCCAGCCGCATCAGCTTAAACCACAATCCTCAGAGACAACCCCGGACTTGTTCCGGGGTCCACCGGGCTGCAAGCGTTTGGCCCCTCCTCGACACCCTCCGCCTCGCCGCGGAGTGGACCCCGGAACAAGTCCGGGGTGACGGAGGGTGGTGGGGGAGGTTCGCCCGCACTTGACGACAAAAAAAACGGCGACCCTTCGCAGGATCGCCGTCTCCTTCATCCGGTCGGAACGCTCACCCCTTGCGGGCGCGCTCGGCCTCTTCGTCGTAGCCCGACGACGGCGCCGGATCGTGGCTGTGCACCGGCTGCGTCGACGAGGGCGGATCGCTCGCGTCCATCGACTGGTCGAGCCCGGCGTCGAGCCGCGCGTCGCTGCTTTCCGGGTTCTTTTCCAGGCGCTTGTTGATCGACTTGTCCTGGCCCGCGTCCTGACGCGGATCGCGGCCCTCGCTCTCGTCGCTCGGCGCGACCGACAGGCTGTCCAGCGCCTTTTCGTCGATACCGGTCATATGACACCCTCCTGTGATTACAGGGGCAGAACGATTGCCCGATCGTTTCCGTTCCTCTTCCCTTCGGGTCAAAGCCGCGTGACGCGGACGCTCTGATGCACGAAATTCGCCATGCCGAAGACGGTCATGAACGCGATATCGGTGGCATCGCGGCCGACGCAGATGCGCGCGATCGTGTCGGCGGGCGCCATGCCGGTCGCATCGACCAGCCGCCATGCGCCATCGAGCCACAGTTCCGCCACCGCGTGGAAATCGGGCGGTTCGACGCCGGGCGCATAGCCCGCGACGCAGCGCGCCGGGATCTCGCCCGCACGCGCCAGCGCGACGAGCAGATGCGCATAGTCACGGCACACGCCAGACCGGCTGGCGAAGGTGTCGAGCGCGGTCGTCTCGCCGCTGCTGCTGTTCGAGCGATATTCGAGCGAATCCGCCACCCAGGCGGCCAGCGCCGCGGCGAGCGCCCCGCCCTCCAGCCCGGCGAATTCGCGGCGGACGAAGCCTTCCAGCCGATCCGACTGGCAATAGCGGCTGGGCAGCAGATAGGGCACCAGCCCGCCGGCGAGATCGCGCACCGGCGTCGGCGCGAGCGGTGCGAGATCGACGATCGTGCGGTTCACCTCGACGACCGCGCGATATTCCGCCTTCAGCCAGTTGTCGGCGCGGATCCAGCAGCGCTGGCCGATGCCGTCCTCGCCCGCGACCGCGGCGATGGGCGAATCGCTCCAGATCGTCAGCGCCTCCGACTCGATGCGCTGGTCGGGCATCGCCGCCGCCTCGATCTGCAGCAGCACGTCGGTCGGCGGGCCGACGATGGCGTAATCGAGGTCGACGGCGATTTCGAGCCGCATGGGATCAGGTCCTTTGGGCAAAAGAAAGAGCCCGGCGGCATCGGCCACCGGGCTCCCGATCCTGTCAACGTCCGGGTGCGGACTTAGTTACGCTGCGACCCGAACAGGCGAAGCACGAACAGGAACATGTTGATGAAGTCGAGGTAGAGCGACAGCGCCGACATGATGACGGCCTTGCCGACCATGTCCGTACCCGCGACCTGGAAATACAGGCTCTTGGTGCGCTGCGTGTCGTAGGCGGTGAGGCCCGCGAAGATCAGCACGCCGACCGCGCTGATGACCAGGCTCATGATCCCCGACTGCAGGAACAGGTTGATGAGGCTGGCGACGATCAGCCCGACGAGGCCGACGATCAGGAAGGTGCCGAACGCCGACAGGTCGCGCTTGGTCGTGTAGCCGTAAAGGCTGAGCCCCGCGAAGCCCGCCGCGGTGGCGAAGAACGCGCCGGCGATCGACGTGCCGCTATAGACTAGGAAGATCGTCGACAGCGAAACGCCCATCAGCACCGCGAACGCCCAGAAGAGCAGCTGCAGCGTCGAGGTCTTCATCCGGTTCTGGCCGAAGCTCATCGCGAACACGATCGCCAGCGGCGACAGCGCGACGATGAAGCCGAGCATGTTCGTGCGTCCGCCCGGGCCGACCAGCGCACCCACCGCACCGCTCGACGCGAACAGCAGCGCGACGATGCCGGTCAGCAGCACGCCAGACCCCATGTAATTGTAGACCGACAGCATGTACGAGCGCAGACCCGCGTCGTAGGCACCGCTGCGCGCGGTATCGGTGCGCGAAGCCCCGAACGGCGCGGCGCTCGGCCGGGGGTCAGACCAGTTAGCCATGGTATCCCAAACTCCTTTGCCGACCCGAGTGCCGGCTATGTCGAAATATCGGCCCCGTGCGGTCCCTTTTCAAGCGAAACCGGATAGAATGGCGCGACGAAGCAACAGAACATTACAAAGGGCCCGCGGTTGATGCGCCTGTTCGTCGCCCTGCGCCCGCCGCCCGCGATCCGCGCCGCGCTGACCGCCGTGATGGGCGGCGTGCCCGCGGCGCGCTGGCAGGACGATGCGCAGCTGCACTGCACGTTGCGCTTCATCGGCGAGGTCGAACGACCGCAGGCGGAGGACGTCGCCGCCGCGCTGGCGAGCATCCACGCGCCGGCGCCGGTGGTGCGCATCGCCGGTGTCGGCCGCTTCACGCGGCAGGGGCGAACCGATACATTGTGGGCGGGCCTCGCCCCGGCGGATGCGCTGCACCACCTCGCCCGCAAGGTCGAACAGACGTGCGTCCGCGCCGGCCTGCCGCCCGAGCGGCGCGCCTATCTGCCGCATGTCACGCTCGCGCGGTTGCCGCGTAGTGCGGGACTCGCGCCGGAGATCGACGGGTGGCTGGCGGTGCATGCGGGTCTTGCCGGCCCCGCCTTCACGCTGCCGCATCTGATGCTCTACCAGAGCCATCTGGGGCACGGTGGCGCCGCCTATGAACCGGTCGCGCGCTGGCCGCTGGAACCCGCGACGTGTGCGCCGGGTTCGTAGGAAAACCAAAGGGAGACTTTCGATGCGTGCAATCCTCGTCCTCGCCGGCCTGTCGACGCTGGCGCTCGGCGCCTGTACCCAGCAGGATGCGGTCGCGACCGGCAGCCCGCTGGCCGGCGGCGCGCGCGCGACCGCGCTGCTCAAGACCGGCACCGGCGCCGATGCCGGGCGCGCGACGGTGACCGAGGTGGCGGGCGGCCTGCGCTACACGCTCGACGTCAAGGGCCTGCCCGCCGGCACGCACGGCGCGCACATCCACACCACCGGCCGCTGCGACGCGCCCGAGTTCACCACCGCGGGCGGCCATTGGAACCCGACGACGATGAAGCACGGCAGCATGAACCCACAGGGCCCGCACGAGGGCGACCTGCCCAATCTGACCATCGGCACCGACGGCCGCGGCACGCTGGGCGTGACGGTGCCGGGCGCGACGCTGGCCGGCCTGCTCGACGCGGACGGCGCGGCGATCGTCGTCCACGCCGGGCCGGACGACCTGATGACCGACCCCTCCGGCAACAGCGGCGGCCGCATCGCCTGCGGCGTCTTCGCCGCGGCGTAAGCGCGGGCCAAGAGCCTCGGCATCATCCCCCCGAAAACCTTCGTCATCCCCGCGGAGGCGGGGATCCATAGTCGCCGGTCGCGCGATGGCGCCGCAAGGTCAGCCAGTATGGATCCCCGCCTCCGCGGGGATGACGGTGTAGGTGGGGAGGCGCGCACCCTCCCCGCCGTTCGCCCTGAGCCTGTCGAAGGGCAGATGAGTCTCAATGTGCTTCGACAGGCTCAGCACGAATGGAGGGTTGGAGCGCCCCTGCCCTACATCACTTCCCCCGCCGCCCGCGCTCGCGCTTCACGCGTAGCTTCGGCCGCAGGAACCAGCTTGTACGCCGCGATCGCGCAGCCCAGCGTGATCGGCATCGCCACCAGCAGCGACAGCATGCCCACCGACAGGCTGCCCGACAGCGTCGAGATGCGCCCGGCCAGATACGGGCCCATCGCCAGCCCCATCAGCGTCGTGCCGATGAAGAAGGTCGCGGTCGCGGTGCCGCGCATCCGCGGCAGCACGAGGTCCTGCGTCGTCGCCGCCGCCGATCCCAGCGCGCAGCTGGCGGTGAGGCCGGCGAGGAACAGGCACGGATAGAAGACCCAGACGCTGCTCGCGGTGAACGCGCCGATCAGGAACGGCACCGGCACGGTCGCGCCGAAGATCACGACGATCAGCCGCCCGGCGGGATCGCTGCGCCGCAACCGGTCGGCGACGACGCCACCGATCGTCAGCCCGAGGAACCCGGCGAGTGCGCCGCTGCTCCCCAGCAGCAATCCCGCCCGCGCCGGCGTCTCGCCCAGTTCGCGCAACACATAGGGCGCCGCCCAGAAGCTCGACGCATAGCTCAGGAACGAATTGAGCCCATAAGCGACCACCGTGCACAGGAACGCCGGCGTGCCGACGATCAAAGCGAAGGTCGGCGGGTCGCGCCGCTTCAGCGCGCACGCCCAGGAAAACACCGCATAGACGCCCGTGCCCACCGCCAGCCATTGCGGCTTGGGTTCGCCGAGCCCGATCAGCAACGCGACCACCGCCACCACCGCGGCGAGGCCGGTCAGGTTGATCATCAACGCCCGCGTGCCGCCGCGCGCCGCGCCGATCAGCGTCAGCGGCGGGATGATCGTCAGCAATTCCTCGAAGAAGGCGCGGAACGGCGCGGGGTGCTTCGCGGGTTCGGGCAGCCCCTCGACCATCCCGCGGATCGGCTCGCGGAGCGTCGCCACCCAGATCGCGACGATCAGGCCGGGCAGCCCGACCGCGAGGAACGCCGCCTGCCACCCGACCAGCCCCAGCGGGCCGCCGCCCGGCCAGGTACGGTTCCAGCCCTGGACGATCAGCCCGCCGATGAACAGCGACACGCCGCCGCCGACGTAGAGGCCCGCCGAATAGATCGACAGCGCCGTCGCGCGCAGCCGCTTGGGGAAATAGTCTGAGATCAGCGAATAGGCCGCAGGGCTCGCCGTCGCCTCCCCCACCCCGACGCCGATCCGCGCCATCGCCAGCTGGCCGCCGGTGCGCGAGAAACCCGACAGCGCGGTCATCGTCGACCACAGCGCCAGCCCGACCGTCATCAGCCGCACGCGATGCCAGCTGTCCGCCAGCCGCCCGAGCGGGATGCCGAACAGCGCGTAGAACACCCCGAACGCGGTGCCGTACAGGAACCCCAGATCCTCGTCCTTGAGCTTGAGATCGCGCTTGATGTCCTCCGCCAGGATCGAGATCACCTGCCGGTCGATGAAGTTGAGCACGTAGACGAGGAACAGGATGCCGAGCACGTACCAGGCGTAACGTGGCGCCTGCTGCGCCTCCGCTGGGGGAATAGCCATCGACCTCTCCGTTCGGTTTTGCCGGAGGCTAACAGACGGTCGATGCGGCGATAAGCCGAAAAGCGATACCCGATATTCTAAAGTTTTGCCGGGGCGCGTCCGCTCAGGCGCGCAGCGGTCGTCGTGCGCTTTGTTCGAGGCGCTTGAGCAATGCCTCGATCGACGGCGCGGTGGTCGATTCGGCGGGCGAGCGGGGCAGCTGCACGGTGGCGATACGCTCGCCCTCGACCAGCGCGACCGGCGGGCGCAGCGGCGCGACCGGGCGGACGGGTTCGCGCGGCACGTCAGGCAGCGCGCCGGGGTGGAAGGCGGCGAGCGGCAGGTCGAGGTCGACCGGGATCGCCTGCACCACCGGCGGCGGCGGCGGCGCGACCGGCGCCACGTCTTCCGGCGGTGTCGGCACGCCGAGGTCGGCGGCGGACAGCGGACGGCGCGCGGGAGCGTCGGGATGCGCGTCGGCGCGGCGGAGCACCGGCACGCCCTCGACGGCGACCGCCTTGGGCGTGAGCAACCCGCCCGGGCCGAACAGCAGGAACAGCGCCGACCAGACGACCGCCGCGGCGAGCCCGCCGCCGGCGAGCGTCAGCACCGCGCGCGCGGTGGTGCCGAGCGGCGGTTCCGCCGCCGCGACCAGCGACGGCAGGCCGCTACGCCATACCCAATCCTCCAGCACCGTATCGGGCAGCAGCAGGAACAGGGCAGCGACCGCCAGCCCGGCCAGCGCGCCGCCTGCGGGCGCGATCCAGCGGGTCAGCCCCGACGCTGCGAAATCGGGAAGGTTCAAACTCGGGCGGGAGAACGCTGCCATGATCCATCCACTGTCGCGGCCGCCATCAGCCGCTGGTAAATCGGTTCGTAACGACCAATGTTTGACGACCAGTTACGCTCGGCCTCGACGAATGCGCGCGCCCGCGCCCGGCGCGCATCCCATCCGCTGCGATCGGCGAGCAGGCCGGCAAGCGCCGTCGCGATCGCGGCGGGATCGTCGGGGCGGAACAGCGTCCCCGTATCCCCATCGCGGATCAGCTCGCGATGCCCACCGACGTCGGAGGCGGCGACCAACTTGCCCTGCGCCATCGCCTCGAGCGGCTTCAACGGCGTGACCAGATCGGTCAGCCGCATGTGCTTGCGCGGATAGGCGAGCACGTCGACCAGCGCATAATAACGCTCGACCTCGGTATGCGGTACGCGCCCGACGAAACGGATCGCATCGGCCGCGGGCGATGCCGCCGCCTGCGCGCGCAGCGCCGCCTCCATCGGCCCGCCGCCGACCAGCAGCAGCCGTGCCTTGGGCCGCGCCGCGACCAGCGCCGGCATCGCCGCGATCAGGTCGTCGAGCCCCTCGTAATCGTAGAAGCTGCCGATGAAGCCGATCGTCTCGGCATCCGCCAGCCCCAGTTCGCGCGCGAGCCCGTCGTCGCGCGCCACCGGTTCGCCGAACAGCGTCAGGTCGACGCCATTGGGCGACACGACGATCTTGTCCGCCGCGACGCCGCGCGCGATCAAATCACCGCGCAGCCCTTCGCAGATCACCGCCACCGCATCGGCGCGATGCACCGCCCAGGTCTCCAGCGCGCGCGTCGCGCGATAGCGCGCCGATCCTTGCGTACCGGTGCCGTTGCCGACCGCAGCATCCTCCCAGAAGGCACGGATCTCGTAGACCAGCGGCAGCCCGCGCCGCCGCGCCACGCGATACGCCGCGAGCGCGTCGAGCACCGGCGAATGGGCGTGGAGGATATCCGGCCGGAACGATTCGACCGCCGCGTCGATGCGCCGCGCGAAAGAGGCGATGCCGGCGATCTCCCCCAGCACGCCCGGTTTCAGACCGGCACGGGTCCGGTGGAAGGTCAGGCCGTCGACCGATTCGACCGCATCCGCCGCGGGCCCGTGCCGCGGGCCGGTGACCGCGGCGACCTGCCAGCCGCGCTGCTCCTGCGCCTTCAGGATCGCGCGGGTGCGGAAGGTATAGCCGCTCTGCAACGGCAGTCCGTGGTCGAGGACGTGGAGGATGCGCATGCCGCACCCCTGCCACGCCGCCGCTTAACGCCGCGTCAACCGCACGATCCACCCTCGTCGACGCAGCCGGTGCACACCCACGACCCGGCGCCGTCGTCGGGCTATGGCGAAGATACCGAGCGCGCCCGCAAGGGGTGAGCGTTCCGGCGTGATGGAAGAGGCGGCGATCCTGCGAGGGGTTGCCGCTTTTCGTGTCGTCAGGCGGGAGAAGACTCCGCCTCACATCCCTCGTCACCCCGGACTTGTTCCGGGGTCCACCGGGCCGCAGGCGTAAAGCCTCCCTCGACACCCTTCGCCTTGCCGCGGAGTGGACCCCGGAACACGTCCGGGGTGACGGGTGACTTGGGACGGCGAGCTCGACCAGTCGATGGACGCGAGCGCTCAGCCGGCGGTGAAGGTCAGCCCCGCCTTGTCCTGCAACCGGTCGCGCAACGTCGTGCCGAGCAGCGCGCCGGGGGTCCAGATACCGCCCGCGCCCCCGGTCTCGAGCAGGCAGCGCGCGGTCTCGGCGATCATCTTCGACGTCGATCCGTAACCGGGGTCGCGATCCCCCGTCACCACCGCGTCGAAACGCGCGCCGTCCGGCATCAGCCCGACGAACAGCAGGTCGTAATGGCCGCTGTCGCGCTCCTCCTTGCTCGGCCCCTCGCCGGGCTTGGGCCCCTTGTCGCTGGCGAGCGGATTGAGCTTGGCGATCGCCTCCGCCGCCGCCTTGCCCATCTCGCCCAGGCCGGCGACCATCATCTCGTCGTAGACGAAATCCTTGCCGTAGCGGTGGTCGAGCAGGAAGTTGGTGCGGTGGACGTTCTTGGTGTTGATCGCCGCCATGATGAACGGCGCGACCCAGGTGTTGAGCGTCGCGTCGAATTCGGGGAGCAGCCCGGTCGGCTGGTGCGGACCATTGAACCCCGGGGTCAGCGCGAACGGACTGGCGAGCAGCCCGAAGATCGACGGATCGCGCGCCGCCGCGGCGAGCGTCGCCTTCAGGCTGGCGGCGGTCCCGCCCGAAAAGCCGCCCTTCATGCTGCGCACCCGGCCCTTCACCCGCGGCGCGGGATGGCCGTATTTGGCCCGCGCGCATTCCTGCAAGGTCAGCACGCCGAGGTCGAAGGGGATCGAATCGAACCCGCAGGAAAAGACGATCCGCGCGCCGGTGCGCTGCGCCTCGGCCTGATGTGCGTCGATCATGTGACGCATCCAGGCGGGCTCGCCGCACAGGTCGACATAGGCGGTGCCCGCCGCGACGCAGGCGGCGACCAGCGGCGCGCCGTACAGCTGATACGGGCCGACGGTGGTCAGCACGACCGCCGTCGATTCTGCCATAGCCTTCAGCGAACCGGGATTGTCCGCATCGGCGACGATCAGCGGCGTATCGGCCGGCGCACCAATCAGATCGCGCACCTCCTCCAGCTTCGCCCCGCTGCGCCCGGCCATCGCCCAGCGGGTGACGCCTTGCTGGCTCAGATATTCGGCGACCAGCCGCCCGGTGAAGCCGGTCGCGCCATAGACGATGATGTCATAGTCGCGCATTGCCATCTCCCGTTGCTTGACGTTTGCGTCATGCGCCTTGGGGCGGGCGGGATCAAGACGCCTCCATGGCCCCCCACCGTCATCCCGGCGCACGCCGGGACCCATGGAAGCGGTGAATGGGCGGCGGCGCGCACCCTCACCACGGGTGCGTGTCCACGGGTCCCGGCTTTCGCCGGGATGACGAAAGAAGGGGGGCCCCTTCTTCTATGTCCGTCATCCCCGCGAAGGCGGGGATCCATACTGGCTGCCGTCACGGCTCCATCCCGAACCACAGTGATTATGGATCCCCGCCTCCGCGGGGATGACGGTGGAAAGGGAAGACCTGCCCCCCTACGCCGCCTCGCTGAACTGCAACCGCGCCAGCCGCGCATACAGCCCGCCCTGCCCGATCAGGCTGACATGCGTTCCCGATTCGACGATCCGCCCTTCGTCCATCACGATGATCCGCTCCGCCGCGCGGACGGTCGCCAGCCGGTGCGCGATGACCAGCGTCGTGCGGTTCTCCATCAGCCGTTCGAGCGCCTGCTGCACCAGCCGTTCGCTTTCCGCGTCGAGCGCGCTCGTCGCCTCGTCGAGCAGCAGGATCGGGGCGTCACGCAGCAGCGCGCGCGCGATCGTCACGCGCTGGCGCTGGCCGCCCGACAGCCGCGCGCCGCCCTCGCCCAGATTGGTGTCGAGCCCCTGCGGCAGCGCGCGCAGGAAGTCGGCGGCATTGGCCGCCTCCGCCGCCGCCCAGAGTTCGTCGTCGCTTGCCTCCCAATGGCCGTAGCGCAGATTGTCGCGCGCGCTGGCGCCGAAGATCACCGTATCCTGCGGCACCATCGCGATCTGCGCGCGGATCGCCGCCGGGTCCGCCTCGGTGAGGTCGACACCGTCGAGCAGGATCCGCCCCGCGGCGGGGTCGTAGAAACGCTCGGCGAGCTGGAACAGCGTCGACTTGCCCGCGCCCGAGGGGCCGACCACCGCCACCGTCTCGCCGGGGCGGACGCTCAGCGTGAAATCGTCGAGCGCGGCGACCTCGGGCCGGGTCGGATAGTGGAAGCGCACGTTCTCGAACGCGAGCGCACCGTTCACCGGCACCGGCAGCGGGATCGGCGCGGGCGGACGCGTGATCTCCGGCTGTTCGGCGAGCAGTTCGGCGAGGCGGCTCGCCGCGCCCGCACCGCGCAACAGGTCGCCATAGACTTCGGTCAGCGCGCCGAACGCGCCCGCGACGATACCGCCGGTCAGGACGAAGGCGGCGATCGCACCACCGCTGATCCGCCCCGCAGCGACGTCGGTCGCGCCCTCCCACAGCACCAGCGTGATCGATCCGAAGATCAGGAAGATCATGATCGCGGTCATCACCGCGCGCAGGCCGATCCGGCGCTTCGCCGCGGCGAAGGTCGCGTCGACCGCCGCGGTGAAGCGCCGCGCCTCGCGGGGTTCCTGACCGAATGCCTGGACGATCTTCATCGCGCCCAGCGTCTCGGTGACCAGCGAGCCGACGTCGGCGACGCGATCCTGCGAGGTGCGTGACAGGTTGCGGATGCGCCGGCCGAGGATCGTCACCGGCAGGATGATCAGCGGGATGCCGAGCAGCAGCATGCCCGCCAGCTTGGGCGACAGCGCGAACAGATAGATCATGCCGCCGACGCCGGTGAACATGTTGCGCAGCGCGATGCTGACCGTGCTGCCGACGACGGTCTCGATCAGCGACGTGTCAGACGTCAGGCGCGACGCGATCTCCGATGGGCGATTTTCCTCGAAGAAGCGCGGCGTCAGGCCGAGCAGATGCGCCTGCACCGTCGTGCGGATGTCTGCGACGACGCGTTCGCCGAGCCAGGACACGAAATAGAAGCGGATCGCGGTCGCCACCGCCAGCACCGCGACGATCATCAGCAGGTAATGGAACGACGAGGCGACCGATCCTTCGCCCCCCGGCGCGAAGCCGCGATCGATGACCCGCTTGAAGCCATAGGGGATCCCGATCGTCGCCGCCGAGGTGGTGGCGAGCGCGGCGAGCGCGATCGCGAGATGGCGCGGATAACACAGCACCCGATCCCATACGAGGCGGAGGTCGCCGAGCCGGCGATTGCTGGAAACGGGAGATTGGGCCATCGCGCCAGCGCCTAGCAGCCGGGGGGCACGGGCTCAACGGCGCGCGCGGTGCCCCGGTTCGGCGCCGATCGCGCGTCTCGGGCGTTCAGGCCGATTGAACATGCCGCAAATGACGTTACGTATACGGCAACCTATTTGGGCGATAACACGATCATGCTGTACGATGCCTATGAGATGCAACGCTCGATGCTCAACGGAGCGAGCGCGATAGCGACCTTCGGCGCCGACTGGATGCGCAACCCCGCCAACCCCTGGTCCTATGTCGGCGGCGGTTCGGTGGTCAGCTCCGCGCTCGAAGTGTTCGCGCATGCCTCGGCGACGCGCGGCAAGCCCGCGTTCGGGCTGACGCACACCGTGATCGACGGGCGCGAGGTCGCGGTCACCGAAGAGATCGTGCTGCAGAAGCCGTTCGGCCAGCTGAAGCGCTTCCGCCGCGAGGGCATCGAAGGCAGCCCCAAATTGCTGATCGTCGCGCCGATGTCGGGCCATTACGCCACGCTGCTGCGCGGCACGGTCGAGCGGATGCTCCCGTCTGCCGAAGTGTACATCACCGACTGGCGCGATGCGAAGCTGGTGCCGCTCAGCGACGGCCGCTTCGACCTCGACGATTATATCGATTATCTGATCGCCTTCATGGAAGAGATCGGGCCGGGCGCGCACATGCTCGCGGTCTGCCAGCCGTCGGTGCCCTGCTATGCCGCGACCGCGCTGATGAGCGCCGACCGGAATCCGTGCCGGCCGCGGACGCTGACCATGATGGGCGGCCCGATCGACACGCGCGAGGCGCCGACCGCGGTCAACACGCTGGCGACCGAACGGCCGCATGCGTGGTTCGAGCAGAATGTCGTCGTGACGGTGCCGATGATGTACCCCGGCGCGGGCCGCAAGGTATACCCCGGCTTCCTGCAGCTCGCCGGTTTCATGTCGATGAACCTCGGCAACCACATGATGAGCCATTGGGAGATGTTCAAGCATCTCGTCCAGGGCGACGGCGAAAGCGCCGACGCGACCAAGGGCTTCTACGAGGAATATCGCTCGGTCTGCGACATGACCGCGGAATTCTACTTGCAAACGGTGGATCTGGTCTTCCAGACGCATGCGCTGCCGCGTGGCACGATGATGCACCGCGGGCGTCCCGTCGATCCGGGCGCGATCACGGACGTCGCGGTGCTGGCGATCGAGGGCGAGCGCGACGACATTTCGGGCCTCGGCCAGACGAAGGCGGCGCTGACCCTGGCGACCAACCTCGCCGACGACAAGAAGCGCTATCTGATGGCGGAGGGCGCGGGCCATTACGGCATCTTCAACGGTTCGAAATGGCGCAATCAGGTCGCGCCGGTCGTCGAGGAATGGATGGCGACGCACGCCTGATACGACGAGAGCGGCCCCGGTGGGAGCCGCTCTCGATGGGTTTGGAAAGGGGCGGCTGCGGGCCGCCCCTTTTCGTATCAGGCGACCGAGCCGACCACCGCGTGGCTACCCGATTCCTCGCCGCGGATCGTGCCGCCGAACAGCATCTTGAGGCGACCGCCGACCGAGATATCAGTTTCCCAAAGCTCGGCGCTGTCGATGTCGAAGCGCAGCAGCGTCAGGTTGGGATCGGCCTTGCCGCCCGGAAACCACGCCTCGACCTGGTTGTTCCAAAGCTTGTCGATCTGCGCACGATCATCGTCCCGGGTTACATTGCCGGCCAGGCAGGCGAAGAAGTCATGCCCCTTGCCGACGAACTGCGCCATCGCGTCGCCGCCGGCGGCGATGCGGTTGTCCTTGCCGGCGAAGAAGAACAGCGTGTTGGGTTGATCGTCGTCGATCTGCGCGGTCATCGGCTCGGAATGCTCGCCGTCGTTCAGCCCGATCATTACGAACGGGCTGCTCTTCAACTTGTCGAGGAATTTGGCGGCAACCTCCTGCGGGCTGTCGTGATCGGCCATGCGTCATCTCCTGTCCTATGTGCCGGGAGAACGAGTGCGGCCGGGGTTGGTTGCGCTCTTGTAGAGGGGCTCTCTACAAGAGCGAGGCATTGCCGGTTTGTCCTGCGATCAGCATACGTCTCCTCGGCGGCGATCCTGCCGTCATCCGAGAAAGGTAAGCGTATGCATCTTGCCGAACTGTGCCTGATCTTGGGCACGCTCTTCGCCTTCGGGACCTTGATCCTGAAGATCATCGAAGTGGCGCGTCCGAAATAAGGCGCCGGGCGGGGTTCGGGTTGCAGCTCGAACCCCAAACGCATTGAGCCCCGACCGTTGCAGCGATCGGGGCTCGAGAAAGGCGCGTATGCAATCGCCGTAATCTAAATATCGTCCGAGGGGATAAATTTCAACTCATAACTTCGAACAACCCCGCGGCGCCCATGCCGCCGCCGACGCACATCGTCACGACAACGTACTTCGCGCCGCGGCGCTTGCCTTCGATCAGCGCGTGGCCGGTCATGCGGGCGCCGGACATGCCGTAGGGGTGGCCGATCGAGATCGCGCCGCCATTGACGTTCAGCAGCTCGTCGGGGATGCCGAGCGTGTCGCGGCAATAGAGGACCTGCACCGCGAAGGCTTCGTTGAGTTCCCACAGGCCGATGTCGTTCATCGTGAGGCCGTTCTTTTCGAGCAGCTTCGGGATCGCGAAGACCGGGCCGATTCCCATCTCGTCGGGCTTGGTGCCCGCCACCGCCATGCCGACGTAGCGGCCGAGCGGGGTCAGGCCCTTCGCCGCGGCGACGCTTTCCTCCATCAGCACCGACGCCGCGGCGCCGTCGGACAGCTGGCTGGCATTACCGGCGGTGATGACGCCGTCGGGGCCGACGACGGGCTGCAACGCCTGCAAGCCTTCCAGCGTGGTGTCGGCGCGGTTGCCCTCGTCCTTCGAGAGGGTCACGTCCTTGGTGCTGACCTCTTTGGTCGCCTTGTCGATGACGTTCATCGTCGCCGAGAGTGCGACGATCTCGTCGTCGAACTTGCCCGCGGCCTGCGCGGCGGCGGTGCGCTGCTGCGACTGGAGGCCATAGGCGTCCTGTGCATCGCGGCCGATACCGTAGCGCTTGGCGACCGTCTCGGCGGTCTGGAGCATCGGCATGTAGATGTCGCCGTGCATCGCGATGAGAGTCTTGTCGACGCCGACGCGCATCTGCGGGGTCTGGACCATGCTGATGCTCTCGACGCCGCCGCCGATCGCGACGTCCATGCCGTCGACGACGATCTGCTTGGCGGCGGTGGCGATCGCCATCAGGCCGCTGGCGCACTGGCGGTCGAGCGACATGCCCGAGACCGAGGTCGGCAGGCCCGCCATCAGCGCTGCCTGGCGCGCGATGTTGCCGGCCTGATGCCCCTGCTGGAGCGCCGCGCCGAAGACGACGTCCTCGACCTCGGCGCCGTCGATCCCGGCGCGCTTGACGGCGTGCTCGATGGCGTGGCCGGCGAGCGCCTGGGGCGTGGTGTTGTTGAAGGCGCCGCGATAGGCGCGGCCGATGGGGGTGCGGGCGGTGGAGACGATGACGGCGGAGCGCATGGGCAAACTTCCCTGACTTCACGCATGGATGCGTGACGGTGAAAACTAGATATCGTTATTATACAAAGGCTTGGCTGATCCATTCGGCGATCAGCGCGGGCTTGTCCTGGCCTTCGATCTCGACGGTGAATTCGGTCGTCTGCTGGAACTGGCCGGGACGCTTTTCGTCGAATGCGGTGAGCGTGAAGCGGCCGCGGACGCGGCTGCCCGAACGCACGGGGGTGAGGAAGCGGACCTTGTTGCCGCCGTAATTGACCCCCATCCGCACGCCCTCCAGCCGGGGTGCGTCGGGGACCTTCGACGCCAGCAGCGGCATCAGCGACAGCGTGAGGAAGCCGTGCGCGATCGTGCCGCCGAACGGCGTCGCCGCGGCGGCGACGGGATCGACGTGG
Source organism: Sphingomonas liriopis (assembly GCF_024211255.1). GTDB lineage: Bacteria > Pseudomonadota > Alphaproteobacteria > Sphingomonadales > Sphingomonadaceae > Sphingomonas > Sphingomonas liriopis. Next base: position 14,851 of record NZ_JAMLDY010000010.1, read on the forward strand.
ATGAACTGGTGATCCCCCGTCGCCTCGGCGAAGCGGTCGATCATGGCCTGCGTCACCTCGACCCAGTCGGAGACGGTCTCGGTGCCGATCCTTGCCTTCATCTCGTCGACGGTGACGGTCGTCATGCAGCCCTCCGCAGGTTCGCCACCCTCTAGGCGCGAGATGCCGCTGTTCGCAAGACCCGACCGACCGAAAACTGGAACGACGACGGCAACGGGAGCGATTTGTCGGCTCAAACCGCCGTGTAGGGTGGTGATCACGGCGGACCCGATCTTCTAAAACCTGTGGACGATCGCCACGGGCGATAAAAGTGCGCGTCCCGCAACCCCCGTCTTGCCGTCGTCGGGCGAACCGGCGACACGGGCGCAAACGGGAGAATGTTCGATGTCCGCCCTGACCATCCTCACGCTGTCGGCAGCGATCGCCCAACAGGCACCCGCGGCACCCCCACCGGCGGCTACGGCGCCGACCGAGGCGCAGCGGCTGGCGCAATCGGCGAGCCTCGGCCGGCTGGTCTATGCGCTCGATCGCGCGGCATGGGTCAGTTCGGATGCGTTGACCGCGCAGGTGCCGAAGGACCAGCTCGGCAGCGTCGGCGGCTATGTCGTCGAGATCGTCGACGGCAAGACGCTGCGCGTCACCTATTACCGGGGCGCGGCGGCGGAGGCGCGAGCGTTCTTCACCGCCGACGTTCGCGATCTGAAGGTGGTGAGCAGCGAGCGGCTGGCGACGCCCGTGCCGCTCACGCCCACCCAGGCGATGCTGGCCGCCGCGCGCACGACCGCGGCGAAGACGGCGGTGACGCTGGGTTACCGGCCCTGCACGCCGGTTCCGTTCAACACGGTGGTGCTGCCGCCGCGATCGGGCGGGCCGGCGGTCGTCTATCTGCTGACCGCGCAACAGGATGCCCGCCGCTACGTGATGGGCGGCAATTACCGCGTCGTGGTCGCCGCCGACGGCACGGTGCTGTCGACCCGACCCTATGACAAATCCTGCCGAACGGTCGATCTGCCCAGCTTGCCGCCTGGAGCCAAGCCAGTCGGCTTCGTCGTCAATCATCTGCTCGATCCGGTGCCGACCGAGATGCACGTCTTCGCATCGTACAGCCTGCGGATGCCGGTGTTCGTGAGCACGCCCGATGGCAGGCGGTGGAAGGTGGCGAGCGACGCGATCACGCCGATGGCCGCACCGCCCGCGCAATAGCGCCGGTCACGACGCCGGTCTGTCGGCCACCGCATAGGGCATGACCAGCGTGCCGTCGGGCGCGGCGGTGTAGGTGGTCTGCGTCGGATAGGGGATGACGATCCCTTCCGCGGCGAAGCGGGTCATGATGCTGACCATGACGCGGTCGCGCATCGGGTGCGCGGTCGCCCAGTCGTCGCCGGGAATGTCGAACTGGAGGACGAAATCAAGGCTGGAGGCGCCGAAGCTTTCGAAGCTGGAGCGCGCGACCTTGCCGCCCTCGCCCTCGGCGATCTCCCTCAGCATCGCAGGGATGCGGGCGAGCGTGTCGGGCGGCGTTTCGTAGGCCGCGCCGATCGTGAACTGGATGCGGATATGGTCGCGCACGCTGGTGTTCTGGATCTCCTTGTCGAGCAATTGCTTGTTGCTGATGACGCGCAGCTCGCCGGTGAAGGCGCGGATGCGCGTGCTCTTCAGGCCGATCGATTCGATGACGCCGCTGGTGGTGCCGTAGCTGATCTTGTCGCCGCGGCGGAATGGGCGGTCGAAGATGATCGCGAGTGCGGCGAACAGGTCGCCGAAGATTCCCTGCGCGGCGAGGCCGATCGCGATGCCGCCGACGCCGAGGCCGGCGATCAGGCCGGTGACGTTGACGCCGAGATTGTCGAGCACGACGACCAGCGCGACCGCGAACAGCGCGACGGTGACGAGCAGGCGGATGAGGCCCATCGCCGACAGCAGCGCCTCGCCGCTGTAATGTTCGCTGCTGGTGCGGTGCTCGATCGCGCCGAGGATCAGCTCGCGCGCCCAGATCGCCGCCTGGAACACCGAGGCGACGGTCCACAGGAAATTGACCGTCGTCGCGACCTGGCTCGGCGCGCCGGCGTAACCGACGACGAGCTTGGCGGCGAGCATGACGATGAAGAAATTGCTGGTGCGGGTGACCGCGCGGCCGACGATCATGCCCCAGCCGCGGCGCAGCGGCGTACCGCCGGCGATATGCTTGCCGCACAATCGCTCGCCGAGCTTGCGCAGCCCGTGCAGCGCGACGACGATCACCGCGCCGGTGGCGAAGGCGATGAGGATCTGCAGCCAGTGGGTGTGCAGCCAGACCTCGCTGGCGACGTACAGGTCCTGCACCTGCCCCTGGACATCGTCGGCATCAAAGATCGGCGCCTTGGCGGCGGTAGTATTGGTCGTGGACATCGAAACTCTCTTCAGGCGGCGACCTTCATCGCGGGAAGCGATGCGGGCGTGCCGGCTTCGAGGAAGGCGATCAGGCCGCGTTCCTCGCGGCTGAGGTAGCGGGCGGAGCGCGGCAGGCGCAGCGCCTTGCGGAAGGCGCCCTGCCCCTTCTTGACCAAGGCGATCAGCGCGGGGTGGACGTAGCTCTTGCGCGCGATCGCCGGCGTGTTGCCGAGCCGTTCGACGACGGGTTCGAGCAGCGCCTTGAGGCTGAGGTCGGCCTGCGCCCCCGCCAGCGCCTCGAACGCAGTGACGCTGGCGCCCCAGGTGCGGAAATGCTTGGCGGTGAAATCGCTGCCGGTCGCGCGCTTGATGTAATCGTTGACGTCGGACGAGGTGACGGGATGCGCCTCGCCGTCATCGTCGACCCAGGCGAAGAGGTGCTGGTCGTCGAGGTCCTGCATCTTCTTCACCGTCGCGGCGAGGCGCTTGTCGGTGATGGTGAGGTCGCGCGTCTTGCCCGATTTGCCCTTGTAGCGCAGCTTGAGCGTGTTGCCGCGCACGCTGCCGTGGCGCTTGCGTAGCGTGGTCGCGCCGTAGCTCTGGTTCGCCTCCGCATAGGCTTCGTTGCCGACGCGGATATGGCCGATGTCGAGCAGGCGGACGACCGCGGCGATCGCGCGATCCTTGGCGAGGCCGCGCGAGGCGAGATCGTCGGCGACGCGGGCGCGGATCTTGGGCAGGCAATGGCCGAAATCGGCGCATTTCTCATACTTCGCCGCCTCCTGCGCCTCGCGGAAGTCGGCGTGATAGCGGTATTGCTTGCGGCCCTTCTCGTCCCAGCCGATCGCCTGGATATGGCCGTTGGCCTTCGGGCAGAACCAGGCGTCGCGATAGGCGGGCGGCAGGCCGACGGCGTTGAGGCGGTCGATCTCGTCGCGGTCGGTGATGCGGTCGCCGTCGGCGCGGTAATAGGCCCAGCCGTTGCGTACCTTCTTGCGGGTGATGCCCGGTTTCGAATCGTCGCAATAGACCAGTCGCGCGGCCACGCCTTTCTCCCTTGGTGCAAGGACAGGGAAATGCGCGGGCGGCGGGGTGTGTTCCCGTGGCGCTATTCGGCGGGGAGCGTGTGCGGGCGGGCGGCGGGGCGGCGGTTGAGCCATGCCTGTGCCGGGCGCTCGACACGGTGGTAGAGCAGGACCGATGCCGCCAGCACCAATGCGAGGTAGAGCGCCACCAGCGCCGACGATACCGCGGCGTCATGGACGAGCGCGAGCTTGAACGCCTTCCACAGCAGGAAGTGCGACAGATAGGTCGCGTAGCTGATCTCACCGAGATAATGGAGCGTGCGGCCTTCGAGCGGGTGGTGCGTGGCGCCGGCGGTGCGGGCGAGCGCGAGCAGCGTGGCGGCGAAGGTGACGGGGGCGGCGAGCGTCTCGGGCATGCCGAGCGTCCAGCCGACGATGGCGAGGACCGCGAGCACCACTGGCGCGGCGACCGGCGGGCGGCGCAGGAACAGCGCGGCGAGGATCGTGCCGGTGGCGAATTCGGCGCAGCAGCGGATCAGGCCATAGCGCGGGATGTCGGCGCCGAGCATGGGCGCGCCGTTCATCGCGATGTGGAGCGCAAACAGGATCGCGGCGGCGCCGGCGACGAGCAGCGCGGTCGGCAGGCGGCGCCAGTCGATCGCGAGGACGAGCAAGGGCACGAGCAGATAGGCGGCGAGTTCGCAGCTGATCGACCAGGCGGGGTCGTTCCAGCGGAGGTCGCGGGTGAAGCCCCAGTTCTGGACGAGCAGCGCATGCAGCGGCAGTTCGGCGAAGGGGAAGGCGGGATCGTCGCGGCCGGTGGCGCGGAGCAGCAGCGCTAGCGCGACCGCGGCGGCGAGCATGACGGCGTGCAACGGCCAGATGCGAGCGATCCGCTTTTGCAGGAAGCGCGGAATCGCGGCCGGGTCGCGCAGGCGTTCGTGCCAGGCCAGCCAGATGACGAACCCTGACAGCAGGAAGAAGAAGTCGACCGCGAGATAGCCCTTGGCGAACAGCGCTTCTGCCGCGGTGGGCAGGCCGGCGATGCTGCCGCGGATATGGTAGAGGACGACCAGCCACGCCGCGATCCCGCGGACGCTGGTGAGCGCGCGGAGTTCGCCGGTGGTGGCGTGCGACGCTTGCCTCCCCTCCCCCGTCATACCGGACTCGTTCCGGCATCCACCGGGCAGCGCGCCCATCGGTCGCTGGTGACACGGCACAGTGGACCCCGGAACACGTCCGGGGTGACGGAGGATGTGTGGCGGCCACCTGACCTCACACCGCCACCGCTTGCCCCCGCAGCGCGCGCATCGGCGCCGTCGCGGTTTCCGACCGCCGCCGCGCCAGATACCAATCCAGTCCGATCTGCGCGCCGATCAGCGGTGAGCGCGCGGAGTTCGCCGGTGGCGGCGCGCGACGCTCGTCCCCCCTCCCCCGTCATGCCGGACTCGTTCCGGCATCCACCGGGCAGCGCGCCCATCGGTCGCTAGTGACGCGGGACGATGGACCCCGGAACGAGTCCGGGGTGACGGAGGATGTGCGGTGGCCACCTGACGTCACACCGCCACCGCCTGCCCCCGCGGCGCGCGCATCGGCGCCTTCGCCGTCTCCGACCGCCTGCGCGCGAGATACGAATCCAGCCCGATCTGCGCGCCGATCAGCATGTAGACGAAGGGCTGGAACGCGATCGCGATGAACGCCGCGCCGAGCAGGTAGACGAGGTGCGCGGTCTGCAGCGCCGCCGCGAGCGGTCCCGCCCAGCCGAACTCGCCGTCGGGATCGCGGTAGCGGCGGCGCAGCACCTCCATGCGGAACAGGCCGATCAGGCTGATCGCCAGCCACAGGGCGAGGCCCATATAGCCCTGTTCGCCGAGCATCTCGAAATAGGCGCTGTGATAGCCGCGCGCCTTGTCGATCACCGCCTGGTCGGTGATCGCGGGGGCGGGACCGACGCTGCCGTCGGCGCCGACGGTCTTCTTGATCGCATAGCGGATGTGGTTGCCGCGATACGCCTCGAACCCGCCGCCGAAGGGGTGCGCCTTGGCGTAATCCATCGTCCATTGCCACACCGCGAGCCGCGTCGAGGCGGATTCGTCGGCGTCGTGGCTCTTGATCGTGCTCATCCGGTCGGTGAAGCTCGCCGGCAGGAACGGGATCGCGACGAGGCCCGCGGCGGCGATCAGCGAGACGTACAGGACCTTGCGCTTGGCGTTACGCAGCGACAGCAGCACGACGAGCACGGTGCAGAGCGTGCCGGTGCGCGTCGACGTGCCGATCGGGATCAGCAGGCAGGCGAAGATCAGGCACAGGCAGAAGCCCTTCACCTTCCAGTCGGGCGGGAAGATCGTGCCCCAGCGCATGAACCACGCGATCAGCGGCACGATCGCGATCGCGACGGTGGAGATGGTCGAGCCTTCGTACAGCCCCGAATTGTTGTTCACCATCAGGTCGAGCTGGCCATAGCCGCCGCCGCCCGCCGCGGTCTTGATCCCGCCGACGATGATGATCGTGCCCGCCGACAGGATCATGAACAGCAGCAGCGCTTCGATCCTGAGCTTGGTGCGCAGGGTAAGCGGCAGGAAGGCGGCGAAGGCGAGGCATTTCCACACCCAGTCCCATTTGTCCTTCGCATCGAGCGGGAAATCGGCGCCCATCGTCGTGCCCCAGCAATAGAGGAGCAGCGCGATGATGAGACCCTGTCGGGGCGAAAAGCGGCTGTCCGCCTTGTCGTCCATCAGCAGCCAGCCGCCGACCGCGAGCGCCACCGCGATCAGCGAGATCGGCACCGCGTTAAGCAGGAGGTAGGTCAGCCGCTGCGGCGAGACGATGTCGATATAGACATAGGCGAGCACCAGCAGGAACGGGCGCCGGAAGCCCATCCCAAAAAACGCGGCGAGGAAGGCGACGAAAACGAGGTCACGCACCGGGCGGCGGCTCCGGCGGGCCCTTGCGCGCACCCCAGTGGCGCGGCGGCGGGCGTTCGGAGTCGAGATCGGTGCGCTTGAGCAGCAGCCACGCGGCGAGCAGCATCAGCCCATGGGTGAGCGCCAGCGAGAGATTGTCGATCATGGCCGCGCCTCCTTTCCCATGAGAAAGAGGCTTAGGGCGGGAGGGGTTGATGCGGCGTTAAGTGAGGGGGCGCGAAGACGCAAAGACGCGAAGGTGTCGCGCCCGGCGCGAAGCGCCTCGCATGTTCACTGGCATGCGATGATCCTGGGTAATCCGTTCGTGCTGAGCCTGTCGAAGCACATTGAGACTCACCTGCCCTTCGACAGGCTCAGGGCGAACGGTCGGAAGGGTTGCAACGAAAAGAGCCAGAGACGCCGTCTCCGCGCGAACTTCGTCACCCCCGGTAGAACAGCACCGCGACGACCGCGACCAGCAGCGCCACGATCACCATCACCGGCACCCGCTTCGCCCGGCGGGCCGCGGCGGCGGCTTCGTAGGCGTCCATGTCGAACCAGAACCGCCCCTGCGCCGGCATGCGGATCGATCCGTCGGCGATCATCGCAGCGAATGCCTTCGCCTCGCGCGCGTCGGCGGGGGTGAAGGCGACGGCATCGTCGGGCGTCACCGCATGCGCCTCGACGAAGCGCGGCGCGATTGTGCCGTGGACGAGGTAGCGGTCGCGCACCGTGCCCCGCTCGACACGCTCCAGCCGGCCGGTCATCGCCGCTTGCCGTTGTGGCGGATGTTGGCGGGGCGGCCACGATGCTTGATGACGCGGTCCTTGCGGCCCTTGCCGAGATCGCGCGGGCCCGGCGCCGCACCCTTGCCGCCGGGCAGTTCGAAGCGGAGCACCCCCGACACCGGATTCGCCTCGGCCAGACGCAGGTCGATGCGCTGGCCGAGCGCATATTCCTCGCCGGTCTGTTCGCCGACCAGCTTGCGCGCCGCCTCGTCGAACCGGAAATATTCGCCGCCGAGGTCGCGAACGGGCATCAGCCCGTCGCCGCCGATCCCCTCGACCGTGGCGAAGAAGCCGTAATTCTGTACGCCGGTGATCCGCGCCGACAGCGTCTCGCCGACCTTCTCCGACAGGAAGGCGGCGACGTAGCGGTCGATCGTGTCGCGCTCCGCCTCCATCGCGCGGCGTTCGAGGCCGCTGATCGTCGTGCCGATCTGCTCCATCGCCTCCGCGTCCGCCCTGGTTAGGCCACCCTCCCCCAGCCCGCACGCGCCGACCAGCGCGCGGTGGACGACGAGGTCGGCGTAGCGGCGGATCGGCGAGGTGAAGTGCGCGTACGATCCCAGCGACAGGCCGAAATGGCCGTGGTTGGCGGGGGCGTAAAAGGCCTGCGTCTGGGTACGCAGGATCTGCTCCATCACCTGCGGACGGAAGTCGGCGTCGCCGATGCGGGTGAGGACGTGGTTGAACGTCGCCGGGCGGATCACCTGTCCCAGCGCGAAGGGCACGTCGAACGTCTCGAGATAATCCTTGAGCGCGGCAAGCTTCTCGCGGCTGGGTGTTTCGTGGACGCGGTACATGACGGGCGCCTTTTTCGCCTCCAGCGCCTTGGCGGCGGCGACGTTGGCGGCGATCATGTAATCCTCGATCAGCCGGTGCGCGTCGAGCCGCTCGCGCGGCGCGACCGACATGATCCGGCCGGTCTCGTCGAGCACGACGCGGCGTTCGGGCAGGTCGAGGTCGAGCGGCTCGCGCGCGTTGCGGGCTTTGGCGAGCGCGTGCCAGCAGGCCCAGAGGTGACGCAGAGTCTCCGTCAATTCCTCCCCGGCACGGGGAGGGGGACCATCCGCAGGATGGTGGAGGGGGGCATCCTCGGGCGGTGGCGCTGGTGGCGCCCCCCCTCCACCAGCTTCGCTGGTCCCCCTCCCCGTGCCGGGGAGGAATGTGTCGGCAATCGCCTGCGCATCCTCGTACGCGAGGTTCGCGGCGATCCGCACGCGGGCGCGGGTGAAGCGCCAGCTGTCGAGCGTGCCGCTCTTGCCGATGCGCAGGTGACAGACGAGCGCGGCGCGGTCCTCGCCTTCCTTCAGCGAACAGACTTCGGCGGACAGGATTTCGGGCAGCATCGGCACGACGCGGTCGGGAAAATAGACCGAATTGCCGCGGCGGCGCGCCTCGCGGTCGATCTCCGACCCCGGGCGGACGTAGAAGCTGACGTCGGCGATCGCGACGACCGCCTGCCAGCCGCCGTCCTCGTGCGGCGCGGCCCAGACGGCGTCGTCGTGGTCGCGCGCGTCGGCGGGGTCGATCGCGACGATCGGCAGGTGGGTGAGGTCCTCGCGATCGTCCCCCAAAGGCAGCTGCGACACGCGTTCGGCCTCGTCGAGCGTGTCGCCAGAGAACACGTCGGGGATGCCGAGCTTATGGATCGCGATCAGCGAGAAGCTGCGCGGCGCGAACGGGTCGCCCAAGCGCTGGACGACGCGGACGGTGATGCGCGGCGGCCGGCCGGTCATTTCCGCCATCACGAGGTCGCCGGCCTCGGCGCCGCCGGTATCGGAGACGGCGAATTCGCGGCGGTCCTTCTTCTCGACGCCGGTCAGCCAGAAGCGCTCCCCGTCGCGGCGGAGCACCCCCAGCACCTGCTCGGACGCCTTGGCCAGCACCTTCATCGGATGCGCGATCCAGCCGTTGCCGGCTTCCTCGGTGCGCGCGAGGACGCGTTCGCCGATGCCGAGCGCGCCGCGCTTGCGTTCGCGCACGCGCAGCCGCGGCACGGGCGTGTCGGCTTCCCAGCGGTCGGGCACCGCCCAGACGTTGCCGCCGTCGTCGACATCGGCGATGCGCAGCACCGTGACCTTGGGCAGGCCACCCATCTTGTGGAAGGCGCGGCCGGGGGCGCTGTCGATCAGCCCCTCGTCGGCCATGTCCTTGAGCAGCGCCTTCAGCGCGATCTTTTCCTGCGCGGTGAGGCCGAACGCCTTGGCGATCTCGCGCTTGCCGGCAGGGACATCGGAATTCGCGATGAAGTCGAGGATCTGCGCCTGCGTCGGCAGGCCGGGCTTGGGTTTAGGTTTTGGCACGGACGAGAGATAGGGACTGCGGCCCCCTACGTCATGCGCGATCTTTGCGTGGGCACGTCCGAGGCGCTACAGCGCGGCGATGCCGCCGATCCGCGTTTGTGCGCTCTATCGCTTCACCCCCTTCCCCGATCCCGCCGCGTTGCAGGCGCCGTTGCTGAGCGCGTGCGAGGCGGCCGGCGTGCGCGGCACGCTGCTGCTGGCGCCCGAGGGGATCAACGGCACGATCGCCGGGCCGGATGCGGGGATGGACGCGGTGCTGGCGCATATCCGCGGCCTGCCCGGCTGTGCCGCGCTCGACGTCAAGGAGGCGCGTGCGGACACGATGCCGTTCCACCGCACCAAGGTGCGACTGAAGCGCGAGATCGTGACGATGGGGGAGCCCGCGATCGATCCGCTCGACACCGGCCATTACGTCGAACCTGCCGAGTGGAACGCGCTGATCGCCGATCCCGATACGGTGTTGATCGACACGCGCAACGATTACGAGGTGGCGGTCGGCACATTCGCCGGGGCGGTCGATCCGGCGACGCGGACGTTCCGCGAATTTCCGGCGTGGTTTCGGGAGCATCGCACAGAGCTGCTCGACGGCAGCAAGCGCGTCGCGATGTTCTGCACCGGCGGCATCCGCTGCGAAAAGGCGACCGCGTTCCTGAAGGCGGAAGGGGTCGAGGACGTCTTCCACCTCAAGGGCGGCGTCCTCAAATATCTGGAGGAGGTGCCGGCGGAGGCGAGCCGCTGGCAGGGCGAATGCTTCGTCTTCGACGAGCGGGTGGCGGTGGGGCATGGCCTGGCTCCTGGCACGCATGCGCTGTGCCGGGCGTGCCGGATGCCGGTGTCGCCGGAGGATCGGGCGTCGGCACTGTACGAGGAGGGGGTGCGTTGTCCGCGGTGTTACGCTGCGCGTGGGGATGAGGATCGCGCGCGTTATGCCGAGCGGCATCGGCAGGCGCTGCTCGCCGAGGCGCGGGGGGAGGCGCATGTCGGGCGGCGGTATGGGGATGCGTGACGGGCGGTGTTCGGCGGGCTGATGCGATAGTCTCCGGGGGCGTGAGACCCATCTGTGCTTCGACAGGCCCAGCACGAACGGGTTGGATGACGGTTGCCCCCATCCCTCGTCACCCCGGACTTGTTCCGGGGTCCACTCCGCGGCGAGGCGAACGGAATGATGCTGGAGCGATAGGCCTGCGGCGCCGTGGACCCCGGAACAAGTCCGGGGTGACGACCGATATGTGGCCATGGCACGCGTCTCACGACGCGGGTCACCATCGACCGTCGTCCCACCCCCTCAAACCATCGCGGCGAGCAGTTCCGTGATCTTGACGAAGGCAAAGCCGACCGAACTGTCGGCGATGCCGTACGGCAGGAACAGCGTGTCGCCGTGGCGGATCGCGCCGCAGCTGTAGACGACGTTGGGGACGTAGCCCTCGCGGTCCTGGTCCTTCGCGGCGAGGATCGGTTCGCGGGTGCGGCCGATCACCTTCGACGGATCTTCCTTGTCGAGCAGCGCCGCGCCGATCGAATATTTGCGCATCGCGCCGACGCCGTGGGTCAGCAGCAGCCAGCCTTCGTCGAGTTCGATCGGCGGGCCGCAATTGCCGATCTGCACCAGCTCCCATGGATACAACGGCGCGAGGATCTTTTCGCCCTCGTCCCAATGTTCGAGGCGGTCCGACTTGAGCAGGAACAGGTTCTCGCCGTCCTGCCGGCCGATCATCATATACTGGCCGCCGACCTTGCGCGGGAATAGGCCCATGCCCTTGTTGCGCGCCGCGGACCCCGACATCGGCACGAGGTCGAAGCTGCGGAAATCGCGCGTGCGCATCAGTTCGGACTGAATCACCGAGCCGTTATAGGCGGTGTAGGTGCCGATCCATTCGTAACTGCCGTCCTCATGCCGGAAATGGACGATGCGCAGGTCCTCCAGCCCCTTCGACTGCGCCTGCGTGATCGGGAAGATCACCGTGCCCGACAGCGTCGAATCGCGGTGGCGCCAGACGGTGACCGGGCCGGCCGGCATCTCCTCTTCGCCGCCGACGACGTCCGCCGCGGTGGCGAAGGGCGGTTCGGGCGCGAGCTTGAGTTCGTTGGCGCTGGTGATGATGCCTTCGCGGAAGGCGACCGAGCTGATGTGCCCCTCCCCCACCGAACGCAGGCTCATCAGGATGCGCATCGATCCCTCGGGCATGCCGGTCTGGTCGAAATGCGGCACCGCGCTGGGGTTCATCAGCGCGGCGGCGGCATAGCTGTATTCGTGGCAGAAATAGGCGCCGATCAGCTGGCGCTTCTCGTCGCCGATCTCACCGCCGTCGAGGCCGAGCAGCTCCGCGATCTCGTCGTAGCGGGTCATGAACACGCGGCGCGTCTGCCAGTGGCGCGCCTCGAAATCCTTGAGCACCGCCTCCAGCTGTTCGCGCGCCTCGCCGTTCGACATGGCGAGCACTTCGCCGACCAGCCGTTCGGTACGGTTGGGCGCGCCGCCCTTTCCGCCCCAGGCGATGTGGAACGGCCGCACGACGACGCGCGACGGATCGGCGTGCAGGCGCAGGCCGTGGGTGAACAGGTCCATCGCGGTTCGCAGCCTCGCCGTCCGATCGGTGTATACGCCGCCGCCGCCCGAAGGATCAGGCGACGACGCGCGAGGTCCCTGCCACGCCTTGGGTCGCCTTTGAAAGCCCCGAAATCGCACAACTGGCCAGTTGCAGCGCCAAAATCGACTCCGCGCCCTGGTTGCGGTTGAGCCCGGTCGGCATCAGCCCGTCGAAACAGCCGCCGTCCGCGGGGCTGGCGAGCGGCAGGTCGAGGTCGTTGTGACCGAGATACCAGCCATAGGCACGCTCCGCTTCCGCCACCCAGCGCGGGTCGGCGGTCGCGTCCCAGGCGGAGATGCAGGCATCGACGGTCGCCTGCGCCTCGAGCGGCTGCTGGTCGAACTGCAGCGGATCGGCATAGGGGCGGCCGAAGCTCTCCGTCCCCACCGCGCGGAAGCGGCCTTCGGGCGAGGTCTGCTTGGCGACGATCCAGTCGAGCGTCTCCAGCCCGCAGGTCACCAGATCGTCGCGGCCCAGCGCCTGGCCGGCGACGATCAGCGCCTGTGGCAGGCGGGCGTTGTCGTAGGCGAGCACGATCTCGAACCATTCCCATTCGGGCCGACGCGCCGCGGCAAGCAGCGCGAGGTGATCGTCGGGGAAGCGGACGAGGATCGAGCGCGCGAGCTCATGCCCCGGCGACGCCTCCAGCATCGCCGCCGCGCCGAGCATCGCGAACGATTGCGCACGCAGCGAGCCGAGGTCGAGCGCGCAGCTGGCGGTTGCGTCGAACATCGCGCGCGCCCAGTCGCGGTGCTTGGGATCGCGGGCATCGCGCGCGACGACGCCCAGCGCCCAGACCGCGCGGCCGTTCGAATCCTCCGACCCCACGTCCTCGCACCACGTCCGGTCGAAGTTCATGAAGTTGCGGAAGCGCCGCTCGTCGGGGTTCCACGCATACTGGACGAAGGATGCGTAGATCGTCGTCCATTTGTCGCGCGCGACCGGATCGATATCGTCCATCGCGGTGACGAACATCAGCGCGCGGGCATTGTCGTCGATGCAATAGCCGTGGCGGCGGTCGGGCACCGAATAGATCGAATGCTGCAGCATGCCGGTGGCATCGCTCATCCGCTCGACCGCGGCGAAATTGGGCGCGAGCGCGCGGATCGCCTGCGGCGCCTGCGTCAGCCTCCTAGGGCGGGCGGCGACGGCGACCTCGGTCTCGTGCAGCGCCGCCTCGGCGAGGCGCGGCCAGATCATCGTGCGGCCGCGGTCGTAGGCGCGCTGCGCCAGCCGGGTGCGATCGCGGGTGCTCGACAGCAGCCGGTCGATCTCGCGCGCGAAGGCGGCGGCGTCGCGGAAATCGACCAAGACGCCATGGCCGTCGGCGAGGATCTCGGTCGCATGGACGTACGGTGTCGAGACCACCGCCTTGCCGACGCCGACCGCATAGGACAGCGTGCCCGAGGTGATCTGCGCCGGGTTGAGATAGGGCGTCGCGTAGATGTCCGCGGCCTGGAGGTAGTCGATCAGCTCGTCATGTTCGAGGAAGGCATCGACGAAGGCGATGTTGCCGCCGACGCCCTGTTCCTCGGCGAGCGCCTTCAGCCGGTCGCGATAGGCCTCGCCCTCGTGCGCGACGAGATTGGGGTGGGTCGCGCCGAGCACGACGTAGAGCAGGTTGGGGTGACGCTCGGCGATCGCGGGCAGCGCCTCGATGATCGTCTCGATCCCCTTGCCGGGCGCGAGCAGGCCGAAGGTCAGGACGACGTCGCGCCCCTGCCAGCCGAAGCGCGGCTTCAGCGTCTCGGGATCGACGAACGGGCGGTCGGGGACGCCGTGCGGGATCATCGCGATCTGGCGCGGGTTGGCGCCATAGACGCGGCGCAAGATGTCGCGGCCGCGCTCGGCCATCACCACCACCTTGGCGGCGCGGCGCAGCAGACCTTCAAGCACGCGGCGCTCGTCGGCATTGGGCTTTTCGAGCACGGTGTGCAGCGTCACGATCACGGGCAGCGTCGTGCGATCGAGCAGCGCGAGCAGATGCTCGCCCGCCGGGCCGCCGTAGATGCCATATTCGTGCTGGACCCAGATCGCCTGCGCGCCGCTCGCCTCGATCGTGCGCGCGGTCGCCAGATAGGCGGACAGCTCGTGCTGCGGGATGCTGCCGGTCACCGCGGGGGGATAGGCGTAACGGCCGGGATGGTCGTCCATCGCATAGACGTCGACGGTGACGTCGGGGAAGCGATCGCGCATCGCCTGCCACACATCGGTGGTGAAGGTCGCAAGGCCGCACTGGCGGGGCAGGAAATTGCCGATCATCGCCAGATGCCTGATCGCGTCGCCGCTCGCCGCCGTCGTTGCCATGCCGTTCCCTCGCTGATGCAACATTGTGGACGAACCACAACCTTGCGGGGCGATGAACGGCTGATCGATCAAAAGGTTGCAGAGTTGTTGCACTGCACCCAGGCCGAATGCGCTGATCTGGATCAACCGCGTCCGCGGTACGGTGGCACGCCCTGATCGGGCAGCCACAGGTCGGCGGGCGGCGGGCCGGACTGCCAGAAGACGTCGATCGGAATGCCGCCGCGCGGATACCAATAGCCGCCGATGCGCAGCCACTGAGGGCGCATCTCGTCGAACAGCCGCTGGCCGATGCCGACGGTGCAATCCTCGTGGAAGCCCGCATGGTTGCGGAACGCGCCGAGGAAGAGCTTCAGCGACTTCGATTCGACGATCGTCTCGCCTGGCGCATAATCGATGACGAGATGCGCGAAATCGGGCTGGCCGGTGACCGGGCACAGCGAGGTGAATTCGGGCACCGCGAACCGCACCAGATAGGTCGTGCCGACGCGCGGGTTGGGAACATAATCGAGCACCGCCTCTTCGGGAGAAGCGGGCAGCTGGCTGGTCTGGCCGAGATGCTTTGGGGTCATGCCCCGCCATGTAGGACGTCGACCCCGATATGAAAACGCTCGTTCCGGTGCTCGGCGATCAGCTGACCCCCACGCTCTCCTCGCTGCGCGACGCCGATCCCGCCGACACGGTCGTGCTGATGATGGAGGTCGGCGACGAGACGACCTACGTCCGTCACCACAAGCAGAAGATCGCCTATATCCTGTCGGCGATGCGCCACCACGCCGCGGCGCTGGCGGCGGCGGGCTGGACCGTCGATTACGTCCACCTCGACGATCCCGACAATAGCGGCAGCTTCACCGGCGAGATCGCCCGCGCCGTCCAGCGCCACGCGCCCGAGCGGATCGTCGTCACCGAGGCGGGCGAGTGGCGCGTCGTCGCGATGATCGACAGCTGGGAGACGCTGTTCGGCCTGCCCGTCGAGATCCGCAGCGACGACCGCTTCCTCTGCGACCATGCCGAGTTCGACGCCTGGGCGAAGGACCGCAACCAGCTGACGATGGAGTTCTTCTATCGCGTCATGCGCCGCAAGACCGGGCTGCTGATGGACGGCACCAAACCCGTCGGGGATCGCTGGAATTTCGACAAGGAGAATCGCAAGCCGGCCAAGAACGACCTGTTCATGCCGCGCCCGCACGCCTTCGCGCCCGATGCGGTGACGGAGCAAGTGCTAGCGCTGGTCGCCGAGCGCTTCGCGGATCACCCCGGCAGCCTCGACGACTTCGCCTATGCGGTGACCGCGGCGGACGCCGAGAAGCAGGCGGCCTATTTCTTCGAAAAGGCGTTGCCGCAGTTCGGCGATTACGAGGATGCGATGCTGACCGGCGAGCGCCATCTGTGGCATTCGATCCTGTCGCCCTACATCAATTCGGGGCTGCTCGATCCGCTCGACCTGTGCCGCCGCGCTGAGGCGGAATATCGCGCCGGCCGTGCCCCGCTCAATTCGGTCGAGGGCTATATCCGCCAGATCATCGGCTGGCGGGAGTACATGCGCGGCATCTACTGGCGCGAAGGGCCGGACTACGTCACGCGCAACTTCCTCGATCACCACCGCAAGCTGCCCGGCTGGTACTGGACCGGCGACACCGACATGTACTGCCTCAAGGAAGCGATCGGCCAGACGCTCGGGACGGCGCACGCGCATCACATCCAGCGGCTGATGGTGACGGGCAATTTCGCATTGCTGATCGGCGCCGACCCGGCCGAGGTGCATCGCTGGTATCTCGAAGTCTATATCGACGCCTATGAATGGGTCGAGCTGCCCAATACGCTCGGCATGAGCCAGTTCGGCGACGGCGGCCTGCTCGGTTCGAAACCGTACATCTCGTCGGGCGCGTACATCGATCGGATGAGCGACTATTGCGGGCATTGCCGCTATGACGTGAAGCAGCGGATCGGACCGGACGCGTGTCCGTTCAATGCGCTCTATTGGGATTTCCTGGCGCGGCACGCGGACAGGCTGGGCGACAATCCCCGGCTTCGCATGCCATATCGTACGTGGAACAGGCAATCTGCGCAATCTCAGGACGAAACACGGCATCAATCTGAAATTTTCTTGCAAAGCCTCGACAACGAGTCCGAATCTGCCTATTGAGGATGCCGGGCACTCCTCCCCAGCGTAGCCCGAGCGTAAACGTGCAAACGTGAATGGAGAGAGTGATGGACGCGTTGGTGACGACCGAATGGCTGGCCGGGGAACTCGGCGCGAGCGATCTCAGGATCGTCGATGCCACCTATTTCGCCAATTTCCCCGGCGAGGCGCCCCGCGACGCGGCGGCCGAATATGAGGCGGCGCACATTCCGGGCGCGGTGTTCATGAACCTCGGCGATCTGCGCGATACCGACAGCGACCTGCCGATGATGCTGCCGTCGGCGGAGAAATTCGCCAGCCGCATGCAGAGCCTGGGCCTCGGCGACGGCAGCCGCATCGTGCTCTACGACAATTCGCCGCATCACACCGCGGCGCGCGCATGGTGGATGCTGCGCACCTTCGGCGCGCACGACGTCGCGATCCTCGATGGCGGTTTCGCCAAATGGCAGGCCGAGGGCCGCGAGACGACGAGCGGCAAGGAGCAATTGCGCCACCGCCACTTCACCGTCTGGGCGGATGCCAAGAACGTGCGCACGCTCGACCAGATGAAGGCCAATGTCGACAGCGGCGCCGAACAGGTGGTCGACGCCCGCTCGGCCGCGCGCTTCACCGGCGAGGAGCCCGATCCGCGCCCCGCGACGCATGCCGGCCATATCCCGGGCTCGCACAACCTGCCGCAGGGGACGCTGTTCAACGCCGACGGCACTTGGAAGCAGGGCGAGGCGTTGCGCGAGGCCTTCGCCACCGCCGGCGTCGATCTCGACCGGCCGATGGTCGCGACATGCGGCTCGGGGATCACCGCCGCGGTGCTCGCGTTCGGCGCGCATCTGGTCGGCAAGGCCATGCCGATCTATGATGGCAGCTGGTCGGAATGGGGAGCGGATCGCTCGACGCCCAAGGCCATGGGAGCCAGGGAAACCGTTGACGCGTGACACCAAGACCGACCGCGTTCTGGGCGACGCCACCCGCGTCGTCCAGGCCGGCCGGCGTCCGGAATGGACGCAGGGGATCGTCAACCCGCCGGTATGGCGCGCGTCGACGGTCCTCTACGACAGCATCGCCGATCTGCGCGCCAATGCCGGGCGCGACACGCACCATCGGCTCTATTACGGCCGCCGCGGCACGCCGACGCAATGGAGCCTCGCCGACGCGCTGACGAGCCTCGAGCCGGGGGCGGAGGCGACCTTCCTCTACCCTTCGGGCGTCGCGGCGATCGCGGCGGCGCTGCTGTCGGTGCTGTCGCCGGGCGACGAACTGCTGCTGGTCGACAGCGCCTACGACCCCACCCGCGGGCAGGCGATGCAGTTGCTCAAGCGCTTCGGCATCACGACGCGCTTCTACGATCCGCTGATCGGTGCCGGCATCGCCGATCTGGTCGGCCCGAATACCAGGGCGATCTTCCTCGAAAGCCCGGGCAGCCTGACCTTCGAGGTGCAGGACGTGCCGGCAATCGTCGCGGTCGCCAAGCGCCAAGGGCTGACGACGCTGCTCGACAACACCTGGGCGACGCCGCTGTTCTTTCCGGCGATCGAGAAGGGCATCGACCTCACCATCCTCGCCGCGACAAAGTACGTCGTCGGGCATAGCGACGCGATGCTGGGCTCGGTCACCGCCGCGCCCGGGCATTTCGCGCGGTTGCGCGATATGAGCTTCCAATTGGGGCAGGTCGCCTCCCCCGACGACAGCTGGCTGGGCAGCCGGGGCCTGCGCACGATGGCGGTGCGGCTGGCGCAGCATCAGGCGAGCGCGCTCGAGATCGCGCGCTGGCTCGCGGCGCGGCCCGAGGTAGCGCAGGTGCTGCACCCGGCGCTGCCCTCCTGCCCCGGCCACGAATATTGGGCGCGCGACTTCAAGGGATCGAGCGGGCTGTTCTCGTTCGTCCTCAACGGCGGCGACGAGCGCGCGCGGGCGGCGCTGATCGACAGCCTCGACCTGTTCGGCATCGGCTACAGCTGGGGCGGGTTCGAGAGCCTCGCCATCCCCGCCGACCCGGCGCGCATCCGCACCGCCGCGCCGCGCGACTATGCCGGGCCGCTGGTCCGCCTGCAGATCGGGCTGGAGGACGCCGGCGACCTGATCGCCGATCTGGAGCACGGGCTGGCGGCGTTCAGGGCGGCATTGTAGGCTACCGCTGCCCCAAATATTACGTCACCCCGGACTCGTTCCGGGGTCCACGCCGCGGCGAGGCAAACGGCTAGAGCCTCTTGCTGCACGCTTGCGGCCCGGTGGCCCCCGGAACAAGTCCGGGGTGACGGGTAGCGTGCGGATGGGGCCTACTTCGTCGCCGACGCCTTCGCGTCCTGCCCGTCACCTTCCGGTGCCGCGACGATGTCGCGCGTCGTCGCGCCCTTGTCGACGACGTTGGTCGCGGGGTCGCCGACCGACGAACGGATGCCGGCGTCCGCCGTATCGCCGCCGGCCTGGTTGACGACGCCGTTCTCCGCGGCGCTGCGCTGCGTGTTGCCGCCGAACAGCGCGTCGAGCGTCTGCGCGGTATTGGCATTGTCCTGCGGGCGCGCCGCACCCGGCTGCGGCGGCACCAGCGCATAATCGGGCGGGATCACCAGCGGCGCCTGGCGCGCGACGGCGAATTCGTCGGGACGCGCACGATCGTAGCCGCGCTTGCCGCAGCCCGAGAGGAGGAGGACGCAGGCGAGGCCGGCGAGAATCGGAACTGACTTACGCATGGGGATTCTCCGAGGAAACATCGCGCTTGTCGCGCATCAGGAGCGCGCGGACAAGCAGCACCAGCACGCCAAGGGTGATCGCCGCATCGGCGACGTTGAAGACGAGGAACGGCCGCCAGTCGCCGAAGTGCAGGTCGGCGAAATCGACGACATAGCCGAAGCGCACGCGGTCGACGATATTGCCGAGCGCACCGCCGAGGATCGCACCCAGCGCGATCCGGTCGGCGCGGTTGGGCTCGCGTGTCATCCACACCGCGACCGCCACCGCGATCGCCCCGGTCATCGCCACCAGCGCCCAGCGCATCGTGTTGCTGTCGGCGTGAAGCAGCCCCAGCGAGATGCCGTGGTTGGCGACGAAGCGCAGGTTGAAGAAGGACGTGATCGTCCGCTCCGCGGTCAGCTCGTCGAGTTTCAGCACGTCGGTGATCGCGAACTTCGATGCCTGATCGGCGAGGAAGAGTAGCGCGGCGGTGACGAGGCCCGCGGTCGGCAGCTTACGCATGCACCACGGCCTCGCAACGCGCGCACAGGTCACCGTCCGCGCTCACCTCGGGCAAGTGGCGCCAGCAGCGCCCGCACTTGAGGTAATCGGTGCGCGTTACCGCCACCTCCTCGCCCTGCCCGACCTTCGCCACGATGAACGTCTCGGCCAGTGCCGCCGCCGACAGCGGCAGTTCGGGGACGGTCACCTCCGCCTCCAGACTCGATCGCACCGTCTTCTCGCGGCGCAGCGGCTCGATCGCCTCGGTCACCGTCGTGCGCAGGCGGCGGACGTCGGCCCAGTCGGTGCTGAGCGGCTCGTCGCCGGGCAGCGCCGGTAGTTCGGGCCATTCGAGGAAATGCACCGATCCGTCCGCGCTCGGGAAACGCGCCTGCCACACTTCCTCGGCGGTGAAGCACAGGATCGGCGCGGCGTAACGGACGAGCGCATGGAACAGCGTGTCGAGCACCGTCCGGTAGGCGCGCCGCTTCGGATCGGTCGCCGCATCGCAATAGAGCGAATCCTTGCGGATATCGAAGAAGAACGCCGACAGATCCTCGTTGGCGAAGTCGGTCAGGCGCCGCAGATAACGGTTGAGCTCATAGCCGTCCGCCGCCTCGCGCAGGTCCATGTCGAGCTGGCCGAGCAGGGTGAGCACGTAGCGCTCCAGCTCGGGCATCGCCTCCACCTCGACCCGCTCGCTCTCGTCGAACCCGTCGAGCGCGCCGAGCAGGTAGCGGAAGGTGTTGCGCAGCTTGCGATAGCCGTCGGATGCCGTGCCGAGCACCTCCTTGCCGATGCGCACGTCGTCGAAATAGTCGGTCGAGGCGACCCACATGCGCAATATGTCGGCGCCGCTCTCGCCGATCACCTTCAGCGGATCGACGACGTTGCCGAGGCTCTTCGACATCTTGCGCCCCTGCCCGTCGAGCGCGAAGCCGTGGGTCAGGACCGCGTCATAGGGCGCGCGGCCGCGCGTGCCGCAGCTTTCGAGCAACGACGACTGGAACCAGCCGCGATGCTGGTCGCTGCCTTCGAGGTACAGGTTCGCGCGGACGTCGGCGCCATAGCGCGCTTCGACGGTGAAGACGTGGGTCGAGCCGCTGTCGAACCAGACGTCGAGGATGTCGTTCTGCGGCTCGTAATCGGCGAGATCGTAATCGGGACCGAGCAGCGCCTGATGGTCGGCGGTGAACCATGCGTCGGCGCCGCCGTCGCGGAAGGCGGCGATGATCCGCGCGTTGACCGCGGGGTCGTTAAGATACTCCCCGCTCAAGCGGTTGACGTAGAGCGCGATCGGCACGCCCCAGGCACGCTGGCGGCTGATGACCCAGTCGGGGCGCCCTTCCACCATCGAACGGATGCGGTTGCGGCTGCGCTCGGGCACCCAGCGCGTGTGCTCGATCGCATCCAAGGCGGTCTCGCGCAGCGTCGCGCCGTTGCTCGCCGTCCCCTCGCCGTCGGCGAGGATCGCGCGGTCCATCGGGATGAACCATTGCGGGGTGGCGCGGAAGATCACCTTCGCCTTCGACCGCCACGAATGCGGATAGCTGTGCGCGAAATCGTCGCTCGCCGACAGCAGGGCGCCCGCCTCGCGCAGGTCGGTGCAGATCGGCCCGTCGCTGGCGACGAACTTCTTGTTGATGACGCTGCCCTGTCCGCCGAGCCAGCCCCAGTCGGCGCGGTACATGCCGGCGCCGTCGACCGCGAACACGGGGTCGATCCCGTGCGCCTTGCACAGCAGGAAGTCGTCCTCGCCATGGTCGGGCGCCATGTGGACGAGGCCGGTGCCCGCGTCGCGGGTGACGAACTCGCCCGGCAGGAACGGGCGCGGCTTGGCGAAGAACCCGCCCAGCGCGTGCATCGGATGCTTGGCGGTCGCGCCTTCCAGCGCGGCGCCCTTCACCAGCGCGACGAACTCCTCCATCTTGAGGCCGGTGCGCTTCATGAACGCGCCCATCAGGTTTTCCTCGACGAGGAACCGCCGGCCGCCACAGCCGAACAGCACGTAGTCGAGCGCCGGATTGTAGGCGAGCGCCTGGTTGACGGGAATCGTCCATGGCGTCGTCGTCCAGATCACCGCGGTCGCGCCGACGAGGATGTCGGCTTCCGGCGCGGTCGCGATCTCGAACCCGACGTCGATCTGGGTCGAGACGATGTCCTCATACTCGACCTCCGCCTCGGCCAGCGCGGTCTTCTCGACCGGCGACCACATGACGGGCTTGGCGCCGCGATAGAGCTGGCCGGACTCGGCGAACTTTAGCAATTCGCCGACGATCGTCGCCTCGGCGTCGTAGTTCATCGTCAGGTACGGATCGGCCCAGTCGCCCATCACCCCCAGCCGCTGGAACTGTTCGCGCTGCACGCCGACCCAGCGGTCGGCATAGGCGCGGCATTCGGCGCGGAACTGCGCAACCGGCACCTCGTCCTTGTTCTGCTTCTTCGCCCGATACGCCTCCTCGACCTTCCACTCGATCGGCAGGCCGTGGCAGTCCCAGCCGGGAACATAGGGCGCATCCTTGCCCATCAGCGACTGGCTGCGGACGATGATGTCCTTCAGCACCTTGTTCATCGCATGGCCCATGTGGATGTCGCCATTGGCATAGGGCGGGCCATCGTGGAGGATGAACCGTTCGCGCCCGGCGCGCTGTTCGCGCAGCCGGTCGTAGACGCCGATCGTCGCCCAGCGTTCGAGGATCGCCGGCTCCTTGGCGGCGAGGCCCGCCTTCATCGGAAAATCGGTCTTCGGCAGGAAGACGGTGTCGCGCCAGTCCTTCGGCGTGTCGGGAGCGTCGGTCATAAGGGCTGGGGTCTTATCGTGAGTGTCGCATTCGACAAAGCGCATAAACGACACGGGTTAACCATCGAGCAACGCCCGCGCGCGCGCGCAATCCGCCTCCATCTGCGCGGTCAGCGCGTCAAGCCGATCGAACTTCGCTTCGGGCCGCAGATAGTCGATCAGCGCGACCTCGATTCCCTGGCCGTACAGGTCGCCCGCGAAATCGAAGAAATAGGGTTCGAGCAATTCCTTGGGCGGATCGAACGTCGGCCGGATGCCGAGGTTCGCCGCGCCCTTGAGCACGCGCCCGTCCGCCAGCCGCCCGGTCACCGCATAGATGCCATAAGCGGGACGCAGATATTTGCCCATGTCGAGATTGGCGGTCGGATAGCCGATCGTGCGGCCCAGCTTGTCGCCATGCTGCACCGCGCCTTCTATCGCGAACGGCCGGGTCAACAGTCGCGCCGCACCACGCGGGTCGCCAGCGCGCAGAGCCGCGCGAATGCGGCTCGACGAGACCGGTTCGCCATCCAGCGTCACCGCGCCGACCGTCTCCGCGGTGAAGCCGTGCGCCGCCCCTCGCGCGGCGAGCATCGCGACGTCGCCGCTCTTGCCCTTGCCGAAGGTGAAATCCGCGCCGGTCACCACGCCGGCCACCTGCAGGTTCGCGTGCAGCCGCCCGGCGATGAACGCCTCCGCCGACAGCGCGGCGAGATCGCCGTCGAAGTGGAAGACGACCATCGCATCCACCCCCGCCGCCGCGAACAGCGCGGCACGCTGGTCGAGCGTCGTCAGCCGGAACGGCGGCGTATCGGGCCGGAAATGCCGCACCGGATGTGGATCGAACGTCGCAACCAGCGCCGGCCGCCCCTCGGCGCGCGCGCGCGCGACGGCACGCCCGACCACCGCCTGGTGCCCGAGGTGAAAGCCATCGAAATTGCCGAGCGCGACGATCCCGCCGGCCAAGGCTGGCGGCACCGCCGAGCCGCCGTCCAGCCGCTCCATCGTCCGCGCCTTAGGGCTGGCGCAGCGCCGGGGCAACCATCGGTGACAGGCCGGCGCGCAGCAGCCGCAGCATGTTGCCGCCCAACACCTTGCCGACCTCGTCGGGTTTGAAGCCGCGATCGAGTAGCGCCTGCGTGATCCCGACCAACTGGCTGGTGTTTCAGCACCACCCCCCGTCACCCCGGACGTGTTCCGGGGTCCACCGTGCCGCACGCCCACGCTCACCCCTCAAGCCGTGCGCCTCGCCGCGGAGTGGACCCCGGAACACGTCCGGGGTGACGTGGGATGTGCAGTGAGCTTACCCCCGCACCAACGTCACGAAACTGTACGCCGGCCGCTCGCCCTCCGCCAGGAAGTCCTCGCGTGCCGTCTCGCGCCACCCGGCGAACGCCGGCACGATCGCATCCCCCTGCGCCGCGACGTGCACCTCGGTCAGCTCGATCCGGTCGGCACGGGGCAGGAACAGCGCGAAGACCTCGGCGCCGCCGATCACCGCGACGTCCTCCCCCGCCAGCGCGAGCGCCGCTTCGGGCGTGTGCGCCACCTCCGCGCCCGCCGCCGACCAGGCGGGGTCGCGCGTCAGCACGATGTGCCGCCGGCCCGGCAAGGGCGCGGGGAAGCTTTCGAACGTCTTGCGACCCATCAGCATCGGCCGGCCCATCGTCTGCGCCTTGAACCGCTTCAGGTCGGCGGGCAGCCGCCACGGCAATCGCCCGTCGCGCCCGATCACGCCATTGTCGGCCCGCGCGAGGTGGAAGACGATCATATCGCCACCGGCGCCTTGATATGCGGCTGCGCGACGTAATCGTGCAGGACGAAATCCTCATATGCGTAGGCGTCGATCGCCGGCGGCGTGCGGACGATCTCCAGCCGCGGTAGCGGGCCGGGATCGCGGGTCAGCTGGGTGCGCGCCTGCTCGAGATGGTTGGAATAGAGGTGGCAGTCGCCGCCGGTCCAGACGAACTCGCCGACCGCCAGCCCGCATTGCTGTGCCAGCATGTGGGTCAGCAGCGCATAGCTGGCGATATTGAACGGCACGCCAAGAAAGATGTCCGCCGATCGCTGGTACAATTGCAGCGACAGCTTGCCGTTGGCGACATGCGTCTGGAACAGGCAGTGGCACGGCGCCAACGCCATCGCGTGCAGGTCGCCCGGGTTCCACGCCGACACGATCTGGCGGCGCGAGGCGGGCTGCGTCCTGATCTGCTCGATCAGCTCGCTGATCTGGTCGATGTGGCGGCCGTCCGCCGTCTCCCAGTCGCGCCATTGCTTGCCGTAGACGGGGCCGAGGTCGCCCTGATCGTCCGCCCATTCGTCCCAGATACTCACGCGCTGGTCCTGCAGCCAGCGCACGTTGGTATCGCCGCGCAGGAACCACAGCAGCTCGATGATGATCGAGCGCAGGTGCAGTTTCTTGGTGGTCAGCACGGGAAAGCCCTGCGCGAGATCGAAGCGCATCTGCGCGCCGAAGACGGAGAGCGTGCCGGTGCCCGTCCGGTCCATCTGCTCGGCGCCATGAGTCAGCACGCGGTCCATGAGGTCGAGATATTGGCGCATGTCGCCGCGTACCGCGTGTCGCCCGAGTCGCCAAGCGTGGCGCCGAAACGGACGCGGTCGGCGGTGCACCGGCACGTCCGCGGCGCAAGGGTGCGACATAGCGGCCGCCCTTCCCCTCGCCCCGATCACCGACGCGCGCGCCGCCGCCGCGCTGGTCGCCGACCTGGCGAATGGGGAGGTCGAGCGTGCGGCGGTGCTGTATCTTGATCCGCAATGGAGGTTTCTCGGCCGTCTCGACTTCGCTGGTTCGGCCGCCGCGGTCGCCCCGCCGCTGCGGGCGATCGTCGCCGAAGCGTTCCGCCTCGATGCGATTGCGCTGATCCTTGCGCATGGCCATCCGAGCGGGTGCGCCCGGCCGAGTGCCGGCGACATCGCCTATACGCGCGCGCTGGCGCAGGTGGCGGGGGCGCTCGACATGATGCTGGTGGACCATCTGATCGTCACGGGTCGGGAGGTCACGAGCCTGCGCGAAGCCGGGTTGCTGTAGGCGGGCGTTCGCCACGCGTCCTTCCCCGGCGAAGGCCGGGCCCCAGTTGCGGGAGCGAGTTTGATAGAGCGCAGCATCAGCCAACGACCAGCATCGCAACTGGGCCCCGGCCTTCGCCGGGGAGGAAGCAAAGAAGAAGGCTGTTTCGCGCGAAGACGCGAAGACGCGAAGATGTCGCGCGCGGCGCAGCCTCTCGTCCTGCCATGGCAACCGTCTCGCCGGTGGGAAGGAAAGGCTGCCGCTTCCCCGGCCGCAGCGCCTTCGCGTCTTCGCGCGAAAACCCCGTCCCTACCCCAACACGCAGGGCTTGATCGCCTCCGGCTCCGGCCGTGGCCCGACCGCGCGGAAGGTCGCCATATAGCCGCCCGCCGAGGGCATCTCGGTCATCGCCACCTGCGCATAACCGACCGCCGCGAACTCGCATTTCAGCAGCGCGGGCGGGGTGCCGTGGTTCTGCGTCTGGCGGTTGGCGTCGACCACCACCACCAGCCCGTCGGGCTTGAGCGATGGGCGCAGGCGCCAGAGGAATTCGTAGGGCTGTTCGATCTCGTGGTACATATGGACCATCAGCACGCGGTCGAAGCTGGCGTCGGGCAGCTTGGGGTCGGCGGGCGCGCCCAGGCGTACCGAGACGTTCTCCAGATCCTCGCGTGCGACGCGTTCGGCGAGCGTGTCGCGGACGCCGGCGACGATATCCTCGGCCAGCACGCGCCCCGCCTTGCCGACGCGTTGCGCGAGACGGATGGTGTAATAGCCCTCGCCCGCGCCGATGTCGGCGACGGTCATGCCACGCGCGATGCCGGCCTTGTCCATCACCTCGCCCGCCTCGTTCAGCCGGTCGCGCGCTTCCTCGTTCGACCAGCGCGACGAGACGATATGCGCGACCGGCCGGTCGGCGGCGGGAAAGGCGACCCGCTTTTCGTCACGCTTGATGAGCGGTTTGGACCCGTCGCACGCGGTCAGGCCGAGGCACAGCCCGGCACCGGCAAGCGCGATCAGGACCGGAACGCGGATCAATCGACGTCCTCCACCTCGACCTTTTCGCCGGTCACGCGCTGCGACAGCGCCGCCGCCATGAATGGGTCGAGCGCGCCATCGAGCACGTCGCCCGGTGCGGTCGAGGTCGTGCCGGTGCGCAGGTCCTTCACCAGCTGGTACGGCTGCAGCACGTACGACCGGATCTGATGCCCCCAGCCGATATCGGTCTTGGTGGCGTTCTCGGCATTCGCCGCCTGCTCGCGGATCGCCAGTTCGCGCTCATACAGGCGCGCGCGCAGCTGGTTGTACGCTTCCGCCTTGTTCTTGTGCTGCGACCGCTGGTTCTGGCACTGGACGACGATGCCGGTCGGGATATGCGTGATGCGCACCGCCGAATCGGTCGTGTTGATGTGCTGCCCGCCCGCGCCGGACGCGCGGTACGTGTCGATGCGCAGGTCGCTCTCGTTGTAATCGACGACGATATTGTCGTCGATCACCGGATAGACCCAGACGCTGGAGAAGCTGGTGTGGCGGCGCGCGGCGCTGTCGTACGGGCTGATGCGGACCAGCCGATGGACGCCGCTCTCGGTCTTGGCATAGCCATAGGCGTTCTCGCCCTTGACCAGCAGCGTCGCCGACTTGATCCCCGCCTGTTCGCCGGCGTGATAGTCGATCAGCTCGACCTTCATGCCGCGGCGTTCGGCCCAGCGCGTGTACATGCGCTGCAGCATGCCCGCCCAGTCCTGGCTCTCGGTGCCGCCGGCGCCCGAGTTGATCTCGATATAGGTGTCGTTGGCGTCGGCCTCGCCGGCGAGCAGCGCCTGGATCTTGTCGTGGTCCGCGCGCGCGGCGAGCGCGGCCAGCGCCTCGACGCCGTCCAGCTCCATCGCGGTGTCGCCCTCCGCCTCGGCCATCTCGATCAGTTCGACCGTGTCGTCCATCTCGGACTGGATCGCGCGCGTCGCGCCGATCGCCTCGTCGAGACGGCGGCGCTCGCGCATCACCTCCTGCGCGGCCTTGGGATCGTTCCACAGCGCCTGGTCCTCGACGCGCGCGTTGAGCTCGTCGAGACGGCGGAGCGCACGATCCCAGTCGAGGAACCGGCGCAGCAATGCCAGGGCCTCCTTGATACGATCGACGTGGGATTGCGCTTCGGCGCGCATGGGAACTCTCCAAAAACCAAAAACTGTCATCCCGGCAACGCCGGGATCTCGTGCAACATCGGGATGCCTCACGAGGAAATCCCGGCTTTCGCCGGGATGACGAACATAATGTTCGCTAGTAGATTCCGCCTTCCCTTTGCAAGAAATCGCTGTCGCGCTGGGTGTTGGTGGCGCGAGCCGGCGCGGCGGTCGCCGCTGCCACCGGGGCCGGGCCGCGACGGATCGCGCGGCGCGGCTCGCTCTGCGGCTTGAACGCTTCCCAGATCACGCCCGCCTTGGGATCGGTGTCGGTCGGGAAGGTGCCGTAGACCGGCCGGCCGCTGGCGCGGTCGATGCGAACCATGCGGATGCCGGCGGGCGCACGGAACGGCAGCTTCTCCAGCCCCTCATAGGCCTTGACCGCAAACTCCTTGAAGATCGGCGCTGCAAAGGTGCCGCCCTGCGCATAGCCGCCGAGGTTGGTCGGGCTGTCGTAACCGACGTAGAGGCCACCGATGAACTGCGGCGTGCCGCCGACGAACCAGACGTCGGTCGGGCCGGTGGTGGTGCCGGTCTTGCCGAACATCGGCCGGTCGAGATCGCGCAGCACCGTCGCGGTGCCGCGCTGGATGACGCCTTCGGTGATGTGAACCATCTGGTAGGCGGTCATCGCATCGATCACCTGCCGCGTGCGGTCGCCGGGGCGCGGCATCGCCTGGCCGTTCCAGTCCTTCGCATTGCAGCCGTCGCAGGCGCGCCACTTCTCCGGCAGGATGACCTTGCCATGGCGGTCCTGGACGAAGTCGATCAGCGTGGGGGCATGCGCGCGGCCGTTGTTGGCGAGCGTCGCATAGGCGTTGACCATGCGGCTGACGGTGGTGACGCCCGCGCCGAGCGCATTGGCGAGATAGGGCTGGTATTCGCCGACCCCCATCCGCTTCATCACGTCGACCACCTTGGGCATCCCTGTGGTCGCGGCGGCGCGGACGGTCATCAGGTTGCGCGACTGTTCGATGCCCCAGCGCATCGTATGCGGACCCGCCGCGCGCATGTTGCCGAAGTTGCGGAAGCATTTCTGCCCCAGCCGCGCGCCCTGATAGACGCAGAACGGCCCGTCGACGATGATCGAGGCGGGGGTCATGCCGTTTTCCAGCGCGGCGGAATAGACGATCGGCTTGATCGTCGATCCGGGCTGGCGCAGCGCCTGCGTCGCGCGGTTGAACGCCTGCAACCGGCTGTCGAAGCCGCCCTGCATCGCGAGCACGCGGCCGGTCGCCGGCTCCTCGACGACGAAGCCGCCCGACACCTTGGGGATCGAGCGCAGCGCGTAATCGTCGCCCTCCGGCGCCACCGCGATGATGTCGCCCGCCTTGATCGCCGCGAAGCTGGTGCCGCCCTTGCCGCGGACGGGCATCTGCGCCGCCCAGCGCGGCAGGCGCCCTGTCTTGCCGTCGGCGAAGCCCAATACCCAGGCGTCGCCATCCCGTGCGATCACGATGCCGGCGCGCCAGTCGCTGTAATCGAGCCCGATGTTGGTGTTGAGCAGCGGCTGCAGCCAGCTGTCGGCATCGTCCAGTTCGACGTGCCGGATCGGCCCCGCCCAGCCGCGCCCGCGGTCGTAGCGCAGCAGGCCGTCGCGTAGCGCCTGCGCGGCGAGGTCCTGCAACCGCGTGTCGAGGCTGGTGCGCACCCACAACCCGCCCGAATAGACGCTGTACGGCCCGTCGCGGTCGCTCTCGCCGAACTTGTCGATCAGCTGGCGGCGCACCTCTTCGACGAAATAACCGCCGACGCGCTCGTATTTCGGCGTGCGGCGCAGGATCGTGCCGAGCGGCTCGGCCACCGCCGCGTCATGCTGCGCCTGGTTGATGAAGCCGTTCCTCAGCATTTCGCCGAGCACGTAGTTGCGCCGCGTCATCGCCTTGTCGGCGTGGCGCACCGGATCGTAGTTCGACGGCCCCTTGGGCAGGATCGCCAGATAGGCGAGCTGCGCGAGGTCGAGCTCGTCCAGTTCCTTGTCGAAATAGGCATGGCTCGCCGCCTCGACCCCGAACGCGTTCCGCCCCAGCGCGATCTGGTTGAGGTACAGCTCCAGGATCTGCGGCTTGGTCAGCGTGTCCTCGATCTTATAGGCGAGGATCGCCTCCTTGAGCTTGCGCGTCGGGGAATATTCGTTGCCGATCAGCAGGTTCTTGGCGACCTGCTGCGTGATCGTCGATCCGCCCTTGGCACGCCGGCCGGTGCCGAACTTGCGCGCATAATCGATCACCGCACCGCCGAGGCCGGGATAATCGACGCCGTGATGCTCGAAGAAGGTCTTGTCCTCCGCGGCGAGGAAGGCGCGCACCAGCAACGGCGGATATTCGGCGAAGCTCAACTCGACGCGCCGTTCGCGGGCGTAGGACTGGATCGGCGTCCCGTCGATGCCGCGCACGTTGGTGGGGAGCGGCGGTTCGTAGGTGCGCAGCTGGTCGACCGAGGGCAGCGCGCGCAGGATCGTCACCCACAACACGCCATAGGCGATGGCGGCGAGAAGCGCGAGGATCGCCAGCCCCTTGACCCACCAGCGACCCCACGCGCGGCGCGCGAATCCGCGCACGCCGCCGCGCTCGCGGAAGACGGTGAATCGGGTGGTGCGGGGAGCTTCGGACGCCATGATACTGCGGCCAGCGTGTAGCAGGTTCGCGGGGCGTTGCCAGCCTTGGGGGAATGGGGGTGTACCGCCCTTTCCCAATTCCTTCGTCATCCCGGACTTGTTCCGGGATCCACTCTGCGGCGAGGCGCAAGGCTGGAAGGGTGAGCGTGACGCTTGCGGCCCGGTGGACCCCGGAACAAGTCCGGGGTGACGGAGGTGGTGGGTCGGGGTCACCCCACTCACCCGCCGTTCAGCCGCGCGCACCTACCCCTCGCCCATGCCATCCCGACGTTTCGCCGTGACCTCGCCCCCGCCCGCCCCTATGCTGCGCGCCGTGCCTGCCGAGACCCGTCCCCGCCCATGAAACGCCTCGTCCTCACCGCCGCCGCCGCGACGCTGCTTCTCGCGCAACCGGCCTACGCGCAATCGATCCTGCGCGATGCCGAGACCGAGGCGATGTTCGCCGACATGTCGGTGCCGCTGGTCAAGGCCGCCGGCCTCAGCCCCCGCGACGTCAAGGTCGTGCTCATCAACGACGATTCGATCAACGCCTTCGTCGCCGGCGGGCAGACCGTCTACGTCCATTCCGGGCTGCTCCAGGCGGCGGCCAACGCCAACCAGGTGCAGGGCGTCATCGCGCACGAACTCGGCCATATCGCCGATGGCCACGTCGTCCTCGCCGACAACGGCATCAAGCCGGCGATGCACATCACGCTGTTGTCGATGGTGCTCGGCCTCGCCGCGGTGGCGGCGGGTGCGGGCGAGGCGGGCGCGGGGCTGATGGCGCTCGGCCAGTCCGCCGGCATGGCCAAATATCTGTCGTTCAGCCGTACGCAGGAATCCGCCGCCGACGCCGCCGGCGCGCGTTTCCTCACCACCGCCGGGGTGACCGGCAAGGGCATGCTGAGCTTCTTCAAGGTGCTCCAGCAGCAGGAATATCGCTACGGCGTCGAGAATATCGATCCGTTCATGCAGACGCACCCGCTGTCGGGCGAACGCATCGCGCATCTGTCCGCCGACCTGCAGGCCTCGCCCGCGTGGAACAAGGCCCCCGATGCGGCGCTGGAGGAACGCTTCCGCCGCGTGAAGGCGAAGCTGGAGGGCTATGTCATGACGCCCGAGCGGACGATGACGGACTATCCCGAGACGGATACCAGCATCTACGCGCATTATGCCCGCGCCTATGCGTTCCACAAGGCGGGCTATCCCGACAAGGCCGATGCCGAATCGCTCGCGCTCATCAAGGCCGATCCCGCCGACCCCTATTTCCAGGAGGTGCGCGGCCAGATCCTGCTCGAGGCGGGGCGGCCCACCGACGCGATTGCGCCGCTGCGCGCCGCGACGGAAGGGTCGCGCAACAACCCGCTGATCGCCACGACCTTCGGCCACGCGCTGATCGCGACCGAGGACAAGGCGCATTATCCCGAGGCGATCAGGGTGCTGCGCGTCGCGGTCGGCCGCGACGACGAGAATCCCTTCGCCTGGTATCAGCTCGGCACCGCCTACGAACTGACCGGCGACACGCCCCGCGCCGCGCTCGCCACCGCCGAGCGCGCGAGCATGACCGGCGACCACCGCACCGCCGCGCAGAGCGCGCGCTATGCGCTCGCCAACATCCCCGCCAACACGCCGGACTGGATCCGCGCACAGGACATTGCGATGGCCGCCCAGAACGACATGGACGACAACCCCAAGAAGTATAAGAAAAAGTGAGCCGCTACACCCTGCCGCTGATCGCGAGTCTCGGCGCCGTGATCGGTGCCGGCGCCGTCTGGAGCTACGACCGCTTCGCCTCCCCCCACGGTCCCGACCAGGCGCGGATCGAGCGCGTCGTCCATGATTACGTCCTCGCCCACCCCGAGCTGATCCCGCAGGCGATGCAGAAACTGCAGGACCAGCAATCGGGACAGGCGGTCGCCGCCAACCGCGATGCGATCCTGACGCCGTTCGGCAGCGCCTGGGCGGGCAATCCCAGGGGCGACGTCACTTTGGTCGAATATTTCGACTATAATTGCGGCTATTGCCGCGCGTCGCTGCCGCTGATCGCCGACCTGCTGAAGCGCGATCCCAACCTGCGCATCGTCTACCGCGACCTGCCGATCCTGTCCGACACCAGCCGTACCGCGGCACGCGCCAGCCTGGCGGCCGCACAGCAGGGGAAATTCGGCGGCTTCCACGAAGCGCTTTATGCGGCGGGCCCGGTCAGCGATGCTTCGATTCAGGGCGCCGCGGCCAAGGCGGGCGTCAGCCTCGCCGCGGTCGACAGCGCGACGATCGATGGCGAGATCGCGAAGAACATGGGGATAGCCGCCAAGCTCGGCATGAACGGCACCCCCAGCTGGGTCGTCGGCGACCGTATCCTGTCCGGCGCGCTGCCGATCGAGGAGATCGAGAAAGCGATCGCGGCGGCGCGGGGGAGATAGGGCGCGGGCCCTTTTTGAGGGAAGGGCGAACGCCGCCCCATTTTCTCCGTCACCCCGGACTTGTTCCGGGGTCCACTCTGCGGCGAGGCGGACGGACGGTAACGAGAGCGATACGCCCGCGGGCCGGTGGACCCCGGAACACGTCCGGGGTGACGAAGGGCATGGGGGCGCCCCAAGCGCTCCCCGGTCAGTTCGTGATGCGCGCCGTCGCCACCGCATTCTGGAACAGCGCATCGAGCGCGGTATAGATGTCCTGATCGGTCGACACCTTGGTGTACAGGCCGCTCGATGCGCAGGCCTGGAGCGCGGGTTCGACGGTGTTCAGATAGGGCGCGACATTGGTCTGCGACCAGCTGTCGTTGGCCAGCGATTGCGGCAGATATTCGGTGTAGAGCACCGCGATCCGGATGCCGCGGTTCTTGAGCGTCGTGCATTTGGCGGTATCGATCGCCACCTCCGGCCGACCGCCGGGCCGCGATTCGTCGCGCATCCCGTCGGTGATGATGAACATCACCGCCTGCGGCGCGCCGCCCTTCAATCCCGATCCCGGCGTGGGGATCAGCGTGTTCATCTGGTCGAACGCGTCGCTGCTGCCGGTGTCCTGGTCGTTGTAGCCGACCTCGGTACTCTTGCACGCCGAGGTGGGGCAGCCGTTGGTGTAATAGAGCGACGGGGTAAGCGCGGTGGTCTTGGTCGATGCGGTGGTCATGTTCGCGGTCAGCGACTGGATCGTGTTGAACCCGCCCTTGCCGCGGAAGGTCGAGATGGCGATCCGATAGTCGGCACCGTTCTTGCTCGACGTGCTGCTGGCATCGGCGGTCAGCTGCGACACCGCCGTGCCTTCCTCATCGATGCGCAGCGTCAGGCCATAGGATTTGGCGACGCCGTACAGATCGGTCTGCTTGCCGGTCGCGTCGGTGCCCTTCAGGTCGTTGGTCGAATGGCAGGCGAACTGGCAGCTCTTGTTGTTGCTGTCCGCCACCTTCTTGAGGCCCGCGGTCGTCGTCGGCAGCGCCATCGAGCCCGAAACGTCGAGCAGCATGTAGAAATCGATGTCGGGCGCGGTCGCGTTGGTGGTGACCGAGGTGCCGCCGATATTGAGCGACCCCATCCCCAGGATCCGCGCGAAGGCATTGCCCGAGGTGCCGGTATATTTGACCGTGGCGGTGCGGCGGCCGTTGGAATCGGTCGGCGCGGTCGCGGTCAGGCTGGTGATCTGCACCTGCCCGGGGCCGAGCACCGCCGCCGCCTGGATCTGGAACATCTGGAGCGCATAGGTCGCCGCCGCCGCGTCGGGCAGCGTCATCACCGTCTTGCTGACCGCGACCAGCGCAGCCGCATCGGCGATCGCGTTGAGCTTGGTCTGCGATTTCATCGCGCGCGCGTAATCGATGCCCATGCCGACCGCGAAGGTCATCGGCGGCACGGCGAAACCGAACAGCATCAGCACGTTGCCGCGGACATCCCGCCTGGCGGCGCGCAGCGTGGCGATCAGGGCGTGGAGCATGCGCATCAGCAATCCGTGCAGTCGATCTTGTTGGAATTGCGCGGCAGCATGTACAGCGAGTCGCGCAGCGCGAGCGCGCCGATGAAGCCGAAATTGGACGGCGGCTTGTAGGCGTAGTTGACCTCGGCGAGCAGGAAATAGGTGCCGGGTATCTTCATCGCCGCCGGAATATTGACGACGCTGCCCGTGGCATAGGCGGTGCCGTTGCGCGCCCGGCTCCATTGCACCGTGGTCTTCAGCGTCAGGTCGGTGCCGACCTGCGTCACGCGAAAGACCGCCGGAGTCGCCGAATAGGGCCGCATCACCTGCGGGATCGCGGCCAGGCTGGAATCGATCTCCGCCTTGGTCAGCGAGCCGGTGGTGTTCTGCGCGATCAGATCGGCGAGCGCGCGGGTGGCGATCGTCACCTTGCGGTTGCAGGAAATGCCGTCCTGCAACTGGACGCTGCCGAGGTAGAGGATCAGCATGAACGGCAGGACGAGCGCGAACTCGACCAGCGCCAGCCCCTTTTCGTCCGCGATCAGTCCGCGCCGCCGCATCACGAATAGGCTTCCGATTTGGCGACGGAGGTCGCGAACAGCACCCGCTGGCCGGAGGGAGCGTTGCTGAGGTTGAACAGCGGCGCGCCCTGGAGCGGCCACAGATACATGAAGCGCACGACGACGACCGACCCCTGGCTGCCGAGGTCGTAGGCGAAGGTGTTGGAGATCTTGCCGTTCGCATCGAACGTCAGCGCCGTCGGGGTGTCGTTCCAGTTGCCGGCGTTCTTGACCTCGACGTACAATCGCGAACACGACAGGAAGGCGGGCATCGACGTGCACCCCGCCCTGCGGAACCGTTCGGCGAGCTGCGCCTGCGTCATCCCGGCGACCTTGCCGGCCGCATCCGCCGCCTGGCGCTTGCCGGTGACGATGCTGCGCGAGGCGGCCTCGACCGTCGTCTCCAGCGTTTCCTGCGCGAAGTAGATCAGGCTCGTCTGGATGATCGCCAGCATCAGCGCGATGAACGGCACCGCGACAATCGCGAATTCGACCAGCACCGCGCCACGCGCATCGCCCGCGATGCGGGCGGATGCCGATGCTAACGGACGGGGCGGCAGGCGGCGGGTCATCGGAACATCCATATCGACCCGGCCGGCGTACAGGGGCTTCCTTAAGGATTCGCAAACCGCTGTCCGGCGGGGACGCGCGCGGGGGTTTAACGCCTGCCGTCGCCGCCCTATCTGTGCGGCTTCAGGGGGACCCGCATGCCAGACCCGATCCTCGCCGTCGCCGGCGTGTCGAAGACCTACAAGGGCGGCTTCACCGCGCTGCACGACGTCGACCTCGAAATCGGGAAGGGCGAGATCTTCGCGCTGCTCGGCCCCAACGGCGCCGGCAAGACGACGCTGATCAGCATCATCTGCGGCATCGTCACGCCCTCGACCGGCACGATTCAGGTCGCCGGTCACGACGCGCTCACCGACTACAAGGCGGCGCGACGGCTGATCGGGCTGGTGCCGCAGGAACTGTCGGTCGACATGTTCGAAACCGTGCTCGCCACCGTCACCTTCTCGCGCCGGCTGTTCGGGCGATCAGGGCACAGCGCCTATATCGAACAGGTGCTGCGCGACCTGTCACTGTGGGACAAGCGCGACGCCAAGATCATGGAATTGTCCGGCGGCATGAAGCGCCGCGTGCTGATCGCCAAGGCGCTGGCGCACGAACCCGAGGTGCTGTTCCTCGACGAACCCACCGCCGGCGTCGACGTCGCGCTGCGCCGCGACATGTGGAAGCTCGTCCACAAGCTGCGCGAGCGCGGCACCACGATCATCCTGACGACGCATTATATCGAGGAGGCCGAGGAGATGGCCGACCGCATCGGCGTCATCAACCAGGGTAAGCTACTCCTCGTCGAGGAAAAGGCGGCGCTGATGAAGAAGCTCGGCAAGCGCGAGCTCGACCTCGCGTTGGTCGAGCCGCTCGATGCGGTGCCCGAGGGGCTGGAGCGCTGGCAGCTGAACCTCGCCAACGACGGCCGGACGCTGCGCTACGTCTTCGACGCGACCGAGGAGCAGAACGGCATCCCCGCGCTGCTGCGCGAACTCGCCGAACGCCATATCGCCTTCACCGACCTCGAGACCTCCAAGTCGAGCCTCGAGGACATTTTCGTCGATCTGGTGGGGGAGCGGGCATGAACCTCCACGGCATCTGGGCGATCTATCGCTTCGAAATGGCGCGCTCGCTGCGCACGCTCTGGCAGAGCCTCGTCGGGCCGGTGCTGACCACCAGCCTGTATTTCATCGTCTTCGGCGGCGCGATCGGCAGCCGCATGCAGACGGTGGACGGTGTCGGCTACGGCAGCTTCATCGTCCCCGGCCTCATCATGCTCAGCCTGCTGACGCAGAGCGTCGGCAATGCCTCGATCGGCATCTATTTCCCCAAATTCACCGGCACGATCTTCGAACTGCTCTCCGCGCCCGTCTCTGCGATGGAGATGGTGCTGGGCTTCGTCGGCGCGGCGGCGACCAAGTCGGTGGTGCTGGGCGCGATCATCCTCGCGACCTCCGCGTTCTTCGTGCCGATCCGGGTGCTGCATCCGGGCGCGATGATCGCCTTCCTGCTGCTCACCGCGGTTGCGTTCAGCCTGTTCGGCTTCATCCTCGGCATCTGGGCGAAGAGCTTCGAACAGCTGAACTTCGTGCCTATGCTATTGATAACGCCACTGACGTTTCTGGGCGGCAGCTTCTATTCGATCGACATGCTGCCGCCCGCGTGGCGGACGGTCAGCCTGTTCAACCCGGTCGTCTACCTCGTCAGCGGCTTCCGCTGGAGCTTCTTCGGCAAGGGCGACGTCGACATCGCGATCAGCCTGGGGGTGACATTGGGCTTCCTCGTCGCCTGCCTCGCGGTCATCGCGTGGATCTTCAAGAGCGGCTGGCGGCTGAAGAACTAGGCTCGGGACCTACTACAACCGTTCGCCCTGAGCCTGTCGAAGGGCAGGTGAGTCTCACCCTGCTTCGACAAGCTCAGCATGACCGGATGGGGGAAGTGCTACCGACGCAGCCGCGCGCTGAACGCCGGGCGCAGCACCAGCGCGTTGAGGTCGACCAGCGCATGCACCGCGATCGGCAGCCATAGCGCGCCGCTGCCGAGGTAGAGCGCCGCGAGCAACCCGCCGCCGACGGTATTGGCGGCGACGCCCGCCCAGCCCTGATAGCGGTGCATCAGCGCGAAGCAGAGCGTGCCGACGATGAGACCGGCGGTCCCCGAGCCCGTCGCCAGCGCGACGATCAGCGGCAGCCAGAGGCGGTAGAACAGCTCCTCCGCCACCCCCGCCGACACCGCGAGGACAGTGGCCGGCCACAGGTCGGCATCGCTGGTCGGCATGATCGTGCGCACGTCCCCCGCGGTCCAAGGCGCCCTGCCCCGCCGCGCCCGCCACCACGTCAGCGCCAGGCCGAGCGCGCTGCCGGCGACGAGGCCGATCACAACGATGTCCGGGCCGATCGACCCGGGCGGCACCCCGGCGAACCAGGCGAGCGGCAGGAATTCGGGCGGCAGATGAAGAATGCCGTCCAGCCGCCCGATCGCCAGCAGGCCGAGCAGCGCCGGTAGGCCGTAGCCGAGACACAATGAGGAGGCCCAGCGCAGGTGTCGCGCATCGAAGCCGATCCGTAACGGGGCGAGCAACCGTCCGCGCCAAAGCAAGGCCGCCTGATAGGCGAGGGTCAGGATGAGGAGGAAGGCGACGAGCATCCAGAGCACTTCGTCACCCCGGACTTGTTCCGGGGTCCACCGGGCCGCAAGCGAGGGACTGGAGCATCGCGCCGTTCGCCTCGCCGCGGAGTGGACCCCGGAACAAGTCCGGGGTGACGGGGAATTGCTGGACAGGTGTCCGCCCAAACACGCCGCGTGTTGCCCTTACCCGCGGACGCCCGCCCCCGACCTCAAGCCGTGCGGTGCTCGCCCTTGACCCAGCGCACCGTGCCGGTCGAGGCACGCATCACGACGCTCTCGGTGGTCATCTTGCCCTTGCGGCGCTTGACGCCCTCCAGCAGCGATCCGTCGGTGACGCCGGTCGCGGCGAAGATGCAGTCGCCCTTGGCCAGTTCCTCGAGGTCGTACTGCTTGTCGAGCTCGGTGATGCCCCATTTGCGCGCGCGGGCGCGCTCGTCGTCGTTGCGGAACAGCAGCCGGCCCTTGAACTGCCCGCCGACGCAGCGCAGCGCGGCGCAGGCGAGCACGCCCTCGGGCGCGCCGCCCGAACCCATGTAGACGTCGATCGTCGTGTCGGGATCGGCGGTCGCGATCACGCCGGCGACGTCGCCGTCGCCGATCAGCATCACGCCGCAGCCGAGCCCACGCAGCTCGGCGATCAGCGCCTCGTGCCGCGGGCGATCGAGGACGCACGCGATGATGTCGGCTGGCGCGACGCCCTTGGCGGCGGCGATCGCGGTCACGTTCTCGGTCGGCGTCTTGTCGAGGTCGATGACGCCCGCGGGCAGGCCGGGGCCGACCGCGATCTTGTCCATATAGACGTCGGGCGCGTTGAGCAGGCCGCCCTTCTCGGCGATCGCCAGCACCGCGAGGCTGTTCGGCCCCGCCTTGGCGCAGATCGTCGTGCCCTCCAGCGGATCGAGCGCGATGTCGATCGCCGGGCCGTTGCCGGTGCCGACCTTCTCGCCGATGAACAGCATCGGCGCCTCGTCGCGCTCGCCCTCGCCGATCACCACGGTGCCGTCGATGTCGAGCTCGTTGAGCGCTTCGCGCATCGCCTCGACCGCGGCGGCATCGGCCGCTTTCTCGTCGCCGCGGCCGGTCAGCTTCGAGGCGGAGATCGCCGCCGCTTCGGTGACGCGCACCATCTCGAGGACGAGGACGCGGTCGAGGAGCGTGCTGGCGTCGGACATGCGGATACCTCTGTTTAACGTGTACAACGGCGGGATAGGCGCGCCGCGGCGGCTTGTCGAGTTTTCAAACAGGCTTTTACGACAGGCTCTTACAGCGTGATCGCCGCCTTCATGCCGAGCACGCCGACGTCGGCCGCCTCGCGGATGCCGCCGGGGTGGTGGATGTACTGGAGGTTGGGGCGCAGCTCCAGCCAGTCGGCGGGGTGGATGCTGTAATAGACCTCCGCGGCATATTCGGCGTGGCGGACGGGCGTGCCGGGCACCAGCCGGTCGGCGGTGGCGGCACGGCCGTTGACGTTGGTCCGCGCGACGCCCAGCCCGAGCACGTCGCCCGGCACCGCAGGCACCAGCCCCTTGTAGAAAAGGCCCAGCGCGACCTGGTTGTCGGTCACCGACGTGGCGCGATCCGCCTGCGTGACGTTGGCGTACATCGACAGGCCGGTCAGCGCCTTGCCGTCCTTGGCCGTGCCGGTCAGCTGCTGCTGCATCGTCGCGTAGACGCCGTAGCGGCTGCTGTGCTGCAACGGCGACAGGCCGGTGACGACGCTCGGCCGGCGGGTGCCGTCGAGCAGCACGTCGTCGCCGTCGGCGGTGCCGATCCAGCCGCCGACCTTGTACGACCCGACGTTGCCGCCATTGCCCTCGCCGCCGCGCGTCCAGCCCAGCTCGACCGGGATCAACACGCCGGTCGCGCCCTTGAAGCGTGCGATGAAGAAGCCGTTGTCGAGGTTGCGCGGGTTGATCTCGTACACGCCCCCGGCGACGTACAGGTCGCGCGGCAGATCGACGCGCACCCGCGCGCCCCATTGGCCGATCGGCCAGTTCTGCCAGTAGTCGCCGACCAGATTGCCCGGCTGCGCGCCGCAGAAGCTGAGGTTCATGAAGTGGCAGGAGAAGACCGCGAAGTCCTCGCCCGGATTGGTCCGCCCCAGCTTGACCTCGACCGCGGGGCCGAGGCGCTGTTCGTACCACAATTGCGTGACGCGCACGGTCTGGCCGCGGCCATAGACCTCCTGCACCTGCTGCAGCGCGTCGATACCGGCGTCAGCGGTCAGGTTGCGCCCGCGCCGCCACGTCACCGTCGCCTGGAACGCGCCACCGGTCAGGCCGACGAGCTTATCGAGGTCGAGCAGCACGCCCGCGTCGAGCTGTCCCGTCTCGCGGAACAGCTTCCGGGTCCCACCGGCGACGTTGTAGCCACTCTCCGAGGCATAGCGCGCGGTGACGCCGATGCCGCGTTCCCCCAGCCGGGTGCGAATCTTCTGCCAGTCGCCGATCAGGCCGGCGGGCGGCGTGCTCTGCGTGTCGCCGATCAATGCCGAGGGCGAGGTGTCACGCGCCCGGGCGATCGGCGTGCGCGGACGGCGCTGGGTATCGCCCTGGCTGCTGTCGGGCGCCGCCTCCGCCGTGTCGGGCGGCGGGGCGGGGGCGCCGACATCGACCTGTTGCGCCTGCGCCGCCGGGGCGGTCAGGGCGAAGGCAAGACCGGCCGCAGCGGCGCGGAGGGAGCGTGACGTCATCGAAACCCGTGCATTGCAGCGCGGCCCACGCCGCTGGGTTTGCGATAACGGTTCGGAGGCGAAATGGTTCGCTGGTGCTCTACTCCCAGCGATCGATCAGATCCGTCATCCCGGCGAAAGCCGGGATGACGATCTCCGTGACCTCAGTCGCGCAGCAGGTCGTTGATGCTGGTCTTGCTGCGCGTCTGCGCGTCGACGCGCTTGACGATCACCGCGCAATAGAGACCGGGCTTGCCTTCGCCGCCGCCGGTCGAGCCGGGAACGACGACCGCGTACGGCGGCACCTCGCCCTTGAAGACCTCGCCGGTGGCGCGGTCGATGATCTTGGTCGAGGCGCCGAGGTAGACGCCCATCGACAGCACCGCGCCCTCGCCGACGCGGACGCCCTCGGCAACCTCGGAGCGCGCGCCGATGAACGCGCCGTCGCCGATGATGACCGGATCGGCCTGCAGCGGCTCGAGCACGCCGCCGATGCCGGCGCCGCCCGACAGATGGACGTTCCTGCCGATCTGCGCGCAGGAGCCGACCGTCGCCCACGTGTCGACCATCGTCCCCTCGCCGACATAGGCGCCGATGTTGACGAAGCTCGGCATCAGGATCGCACCGGGCGCGACATAGGCGCCGCGGCGCACGACGCTGCCGGGGACCGCGCGGAAGCCCGCGGCGCGGAACTCCGCCTCGCTCCAGCCCGAAAACTTCGACGGCACCTTGTCGAACCAGTGGCCGGCGCCCGGGCCGTTGTCGATCAGCGCATTGTCGTTGAGGCGGAAGCTCAAGAGCACCGCCTTCTTGAGCCACTGGTTGACGCGCCAGCCGCCATTGCCGTCGGGC
The DNA here is from genome assembly GCF_024211255.1 of Sphingomonas liriopis. GTDB lineage: Bacteria > Pseudomonadota > Alphaproteobacteria > Sphingomonadales > Sphingomonadaceae > Sphingomonas > Sphingomonas liriopis. The sequence goes on from NZ_JAMLDY010000010.1 coordinate 56,195, forward strand.
TCGGCGACGCGCGCCTCGCCCGCGTCGAGCAGCGCCAGCGCGCGATCGACCGCGCTGCGCACCTCGCCGCCGGTGTCGAAGCCCAGCGACGCGCGATCGTCCCAGGCCGAATCGATGACGGTGGCCAAGTCCTGGCTCATGATGCCTCCATGATATGCTGCAGCCACGGCGCGAGGTCGTGGACGGTGAAATCGATATGCGCGCGCTCGACCTCGGGGCCCTGTTCGGACCCGTTGTCGATCCAGACGGTGGTCATGCCGATCGCCTTGGCCGGGGTCAGGTTGCGCGCCATGTCCTCGAAGAAGATCGCGCGGGTCGGCTCGATCCCGAAGGCGGCGCACAGGCCGGCATAGGCCGAGGCGTGCGGCTTGGGGACGAGGTCCATCGCGTGGATGTCGTGCACCGCCTCGAAGCTCTCGCCGAGGCCCAATCGGTCGAGCACGCGCAGCGCATAGGGCTTGTCACCGTTGGTGAAGACCAATTTACGCCCTGGTAGCTGCGCGATCGCGGCGGCGAGCGGCGCATCCTGTTCCAGCACGTCCATCTCGACGTCGTGGACCTCCGCCAGGAACTCGTGCGGATCGACGCCGTGGTCGGCCATCAGCCCGGTCAGCGTCGTGCCGTGGCGGTGGAAATAGCCCTTCTGCACCACCCGCGCCTCGTCCCACGGCAGGCCGAGCCGGCGCGCGACATAATCGGTCATGCGATGGTCGATCCGCGCGAACAGATTGGCGCGCGCCGGGTACAGCGTGTTGTCGAGATCGAAGATCCACGTGTCGATATGGGCGAGCGCGGCGAGCATGCGGCGGCGTCTAGGCGGCGGCGGCGGCGGGCACAAGCGACGCCGCCGGGCTTTCACTTGGGGTGGCCCAAGCGGAGCTATGATTGCGGGCGCACCGCCCGGTCCCCATCTTCCATGGCATGACACGCTATTCCCTGCTCGACCTGGTGCCCGTCGTCGAGGGCGGCACCGTGGCGCAAAGCCTCGCGAACGCCGCCGATCTCGCGCGGCATGCCGAAACGCTGGGCTTCCAGCGCTATTGGGTCGCCGAGCATCACGGCATGCGCGGCATCGCCAGCGCGGCGACCGCGGTGGTCATCGGCCATGTCGCCGCCGCGACCCGGACCATCCGCGTCGGCGCGGGCGGAATCATGCTGCCCAACCATGCGCCGCTGGTGATCGCCGAACAGTTCGGCACGCTCGACGCGCTGTTTCCGGGGCGCATCGATCTGGGTTTGGGCCGCGCGCCGGGATCGGACCAGCGCGTCGCGCGGGCGATGCGACGGACGCTGGAGACCGATGCCAACGCCTTCCCGCAGGACGTGATGGAGCTGCAGAGCTATTTCGCCGACGACGGCCAAACAGGGATCGCGGCGACGCCGGGCGCGGGCGCGAACGTGCCGTTGTGGATCCTGGGATCGAGCACCTTCGGCGCGCAGCTCGCCGCGGCGCTGGGCCTGCCCTACGCCTTCGCCTCGCATTTCGCGCCCGATGCGCTGGATGCCGCGCTGGCGATCTATCGCCGCGACTTCCGTCCGTCGAAGCAGCTCGACCGGCCCTATGCGATGGCGGGCTTCAACGTCTTCGCCGCCGACACCGACGAGGAAGCGGAACTGCTGGCGAGTTCGCAACAGCAATCGTTCGTCGCGCTGCGCACCGGCAACCCGCGCCAGATGCCGCCGCCCGTCGCCGGCTATCGCGCGAGCCTGGGCGCGCAGGGGGCGGCGATCCTCGACCATGTGCTGCAATGTTCGGCGGTGGGGTCGCCCGCGACGGTCGCACGCCAGACCGCGGCGTTCATCGAACGCACCGACGTCGACGAGGTGATGGTCGCGAGCGCGATCTACGACCATGACGCGCGCAAGCGGTCGCTGGCGATCACGGCGGAGGTGATGAGCGGGCTGACCGTCGCGGCGTGAGCGCCCGTCCGGCATGGACCGACCGGGTGTCCAAAAGCCCTCGTCACCCCGGACTTGTTCCGGGGTCCACCGGGCCGCGGGCGCCAGACAAGAGGCTCTGCCTTCACGCCTGCCGAGCAGTGGACCCCGGAACAAGTCCGGGGTGACGAGGGAATGGAGACTACCGTCCGGCAGAATCAGTTCGCCGCCGGCAGCCTTAGCCGCACCAGCAAACCGCCAAGGTCTTCGCTCTCTTCCAAGCTCACCGTGCCGCCGTAGATCTCCGCGACGTCGCGGACGATCGCCAGCCCCAGCCCGGTGCCCGGCTTGCCGGTATCCAGCCGGACACCGCGGTCGAAGATGCGGATGCGGTCTTCCTCGGGGATGCCCAACCCGTCGTCCTCGACCATCAGTTCGACGAAGCCCGACTGGCCGGACACGGTGACGAACACGCTGCCGCCGCCGTATTTGGCGGCATTCTCGATCAGGTTGCCGAGCATCTCGTCGAGGTCCTGGCGCTCGACATGGACCTGCAGGTCCTTCGGCCCGTCGACGTCGATGCGGACGTGGCGGTAGAGCCGGGCGACGGCGCGCTCGACCGATTCGAGACTGGGCCAGACCGGCGCGCGGCTGTGCGCGGAGCCGCGGCGGCCGACGGCGCGGGCGCGGGCGAGGTGATGGTCGACCTGCCGCCGCATCGTCCGCGCCTCGCGGATCACCGTGTCGGCGAGGTCGTCGGCCTGCGCGGTAGCGGCGTTCATGATGACGGTCAGCGGCGTCTTCAGCGCATGTGCGAGGTTGCCGGCGTGGCGCCGCGCTTCCTCCGCCTGTCGCTCGTTATGCTCGATCAGCGCGTTCAGTTCCTCGACCATCGGCGCGACCTCGTCGGGCATCGCGCTGTCGACGCGGTTCGACCGGCCGGCGCGCATCCGCGCGATCTCCTCGCGCACCCGGCGCAGCGGCCACAGACCGTAGAGCGTCTGCAACCAGGCGAGGACGACGAGGCCGAGGCCGAGCAGCACGAAGCTGCGGATCAATGTCCGGCGCAACACCGCGATCTGCGCGTCGAGGCCGCTGCGGCTCTGCGCGACCTGGAAGCGCCAGTGGATCTTGGAACCCGGGATCTGCGCGTCGCGCTCGACGATGCGCAGTTTCTCGTCGGCGAACTGATTGCTGTTGTAGACGTGGACGCTGCGGTCGTCGTGGACGCCGCCGAACGCGAGCCGCCGGTCCCATAACGATCGCGAGGGGAAGGCATCCGTCACCGGGCGGCCGGGCGCCGACACCTGCCAGTAGAGGCCCGAATTGGGCTCGATGAACCGCTGGTCGGCGGCGGCATCGCGGCTGAACAGGACCTCGCCCGCCGAATCGATCGCCGCCGACGCGATCAGCGAACGCAGAACATATTGCAGCTGGTCGTCGAAGTTGCGCGTCACCGCGCTCGCCAGCACCCGGTCGAGCGCGAAGCCGCCACCGAACAGCAGCAGCCCGATCCACGCCGCCGCGATCAGGATCATCCGCCGCGACAGCGACCCCGTGGTCTTCGCCCGGGATCGCGGCGGCGCTTCGGCTAACGGCGTGTCCATCGGCGCGACGTCAGGCGTCGGGGTCTTCGAGGCTGTAGCCAAGCCCGCGGATCGTGGTGATGACGTCCTGGCCCAGCTTCTTGCGGATCCGCGTCACGAACACCTCGATCGTGTTCGAATCGCGATCGAAATCCTGGTCGTAGATATGTTCGATCAGCTCGGTGCGGCTGACCACCTTGCCCTTGTGGTGGAGCAGATAGCTCAAGAGCTTGTATTCCTGCGCGGTCAGTTTCACCGGCTCGCCGGCGCGGGTGACCTTGCCCGAACGCGTGTCGAGACGGACGTCGCCGGCGGTCAGTTCGGACGAGGCATTGCCCGACGCGCGGCGGATCAGCGCGCGCAGGCGGGCGATCAGCTCCTCGGTCTGGAACGGCTTGGCGACGTAATCGTCTGCGCCCGCGTCGAGCCCCGCCACCTTGTCCGACCAGCTGTCGCGCGCGGTCAGCACGAGGACGGGCATCACCTTGCCCTCCTTCCGCCAGCGATCGAGCACGGTCAGCCCGTCGATCTCCGGCAGGCCGAGGTCGAGGACGATCGCGTCGTAATTCTCGGTCGAGCCCAGGAAATGCCCCTCCTCGCCATCGGTGGCGAGGTCGATGGCATAGCCCGCGCCTTCCAGCGTGTTCTTGAGCTGCTGGCCGAGATTCGGCTCGTCCTCGACGATCAGAACGCGCATGTGATCCCCTTATTTACCGGTGCGGCCGATGATCTGGCCGGAGCGCCCGTCGACGTCGACCCAGACGACGACGCCATCGCGCATGAATTTGAGCGTGTAAACCGCAGTCCCGAAATCGAGGTCGAAGCCGAGATATTCGTAGCCCTTCATCGTCGGCAGCACGCGCCCCTCGATCGCGCGCGGCGACAGCACCTCGCCGCGGCGGCGCGCATCATAGGCGCGCTCCTGATCGCTGCGGCGCTGATCGGGTGCCTGCGCCACGAGCGGCGCCGACAGCGTGGCGAGGAGCAGGAAGGGCGGAACCATCTTCATGACGACTGGCATAGGCGGAAGCCATTGAACACCCTGTGAATGACGGACGCGCAAAGCGTTCAGGCGGCGATCCGTTCCACCCGTGCTTGCCGGGACGACGCCCACGCCCTACCTGCGCCGGCCATGGCTGCCCCTATCCTTGCGTACGAAGACCTTGGCGTTATCCAGGGCCACGGCTGGCTGTTCCGCCACCTCGACATCCATATCGGCGCGCGCGACCGGCTGGCGCTGATCGGACGCAACGGGGCAGGCAAGACGACGCTGCTCAAATTGATCGGCGGGCTGATCGACAGCGACGAGGGGCGCCGCGTGATCGTGCCGGGGACGCGCGTCGTGCTGCTGGAACAGGAGCCGAGCCTTGCCGGCTGCGCGACGCTCGCCGATTACGTGCTCGGCGGCGACGATGCGCCCGCGGCGCACGAGGCCGACGCGATCGCCGACCAGCTCGGCATCGACCTGTCGCGCGAGTCCGCCTCGGCGAGCGGCGGCGAGCGGCGGCGGGCGGCGATCGTCCGCGCGCTGGCGCAGGACCCCGACGTGCTGCTGCTCGACGAGCCGACCAACCATCTCGACATCGCCGCGATCGACTGGCTGGAGGAATGGCTGGGTCGCTTCCGCGGCGCGTTCGTCGTCATCAGCCACGATCGCACCTTCCTCACCCGGCTGACCAGGCAGACGCTGTGGATGGACCGCGGCTCGATCCGCCGCGCCGAGATCGGCTTCGGCGGGTTCGAGGCGTGGACCGAACAGGTGTACGCCGAGGAGGAGCGCAACGCGCAGCGGCTCGATGCCAAGCTGAAGATCGAGGAGCATTGGCTGCAACGCGGCGTCACCGGGCGGCGGCGGCGCAACCAGGGGCGGCTCGCCAAGCTGAAGGACATGCGCGCCGAACGCGCGGCGATGATGGGGCCGCAGGGGGCGGCGAACCTCGCCACCGCGTCGGACGATTCGAAGACCAAGGTGGTGATCGACGTCAAGCACGCGACCAAATCGTATGGCGAGCGCACGATCATCCGCGACCTCAACCTGCGGGTGACGCGCGGCGACCGGATCGGCATCGTCGGGCGCAACGGGGCGGGCAAGACGACGCTGCTCAAGCTGCTGACCGGCGAGCTCGCGCCCGATGAGGGCGAGGTGAAGCTGGCCAAGACCTTGGACGGCATCGTCATCGACCAGCAGCGCAGCCTGATGGCGCCGACCAAGACGGTGCGCGAAGTGCTCGCCGACGGTGGCGACTGGATCGACGTGCTGGGGGTGAGGAAGCACATCCACGGCTATCTCAAGGAGTTCCTGTTCGATCCTTCGCTGGCGGAGGCGAAGGTGGGGACGCTGTCGGGCGGCGAACGGTCGCGGCTGCTGCTGGCGCGGGAATTCGCGCGCGAATCGAACCTGCTCGTGCTCGACGAGCCGACCAACGACCTCGACCTCGAAACGCTCGACCTGCTGCAGGAGGTGATCGCCGATTACGGCGGCACGGTGCTGATCGTCAGCCACGATCGCGACTTCCTCGACCGGACGGTGACCGTGACTTTGGGGCTCGACGGGTCGGGGACGGTCGACGTCGTCGCCGGCGGCTACGAGGATTGGGAACGGCAGCGCAAGCCGGTGGCGGGCGCGAAGAAGGCGGCGGCCAAGGCGGCGCCCCCTCCCCCGGCGCAGGCGCGGACGAAGCTCACCTACAAGGACCAGCGCGACTACGACCAGCTGCCGGCGCGGATCGAGGCGATCGATAAGGCGATCGCGCGCGACGAGGCGTTGCTGGCGGACCCGGCGCTGTACGTGCGTGATCCCAAGCGGTTCGCGGCGCTGACCGCCGCGATCGACGCGGCGCGGGCGGAGAAGGACGCGGCGGAGATGCGCTGGCTGGAGCTGGCGGAGCAGGTCGAGGGGTTGGGATAAAGGCTTTCCTCCTCCCCCGGCATCCCCCCTCTTGTCATCCCGGCGAACGCCGGGACCCATGGATGCGCGTGGCTGATGGCCGGATACTGACGCAGGTTTCATCCCCTCCATGGGTCCCGGCATTCGCCGGGATGACTGAAGGAGTTTGAGGACGAAGGGGGGTGTGAGGGCGACAGGTCAGCCCAGACTCCTCCCCGCCCTTCCGGCCAGCTCGGTCACATACTGCCACGCCACGCGCCCCGAACGGCTGCCGCGCCGCGTCGCCCAGTTGATCGCCTCCGCCGCATCGAACGGCAGGTCGAACCGCGCCGCATACCCCGCGACGATCGCGCAATAGCCGTCCTGGTCGAGCGCGTGGAAACCGAGGCTCAAGCCGAAGCGATCCGCCAGCGCCAGCTGGTCGTCGATACTGTCGCGCGGGTTGATCGCGCTGCTCTGCTCCTCGATGTCGCGCGGCACCAGGTGGCGGCGGTTGGCGGTCACCAGCAACCGGACGTTGCCCGGCCGAGCCTCCGCACCGCCTTCGAGCAGCGAACGCAGGATTCGCGCCTCCGCGGGCGCGTCGAAGCCGAGGTCGTCGAGGAACAGCGCGAACGCGCGCGGCACCGGCGCCAGCGCCGCGAACAGCCGCGGCAGCGCGTCGAGCGCGGTCACCTCGACCAGCGCCACATCCCCGCCCTCCCCCTGCACCGCGCCGATCGCCGCCTTGACCAGCGCCGACTTGCCGGTGCCGCGCGCGCCCCACAACAGCACGTCCTGCGCCGCCGAGCCGGCGGCGAGCCGGCGAAGGTTCTCGCCCAATGCCGCCTTCTGCTTGTCGACGCGGATCAGCAGGTCGAGCGGCAGCGGTGCGAAGGCGCGCGCAGCGATCAGAGCGCCGTCGCGCCAGACATAGGCGGGGTGCGCGGTCGCATCGTCGCTCGCCGGCGGCGGCGGGGCGAGGCGATCGAGCGCCGCGGCGATACGCTCCAGAGGGTCGGTCATGCCGCGCGTCATGACCGGCCGACGCCCGCGGCGCAAGCGATCAGCGCGCGATCTGGCGCGCGTGCGCGGCGATGAGCGGGTCGCCGGGAGCGAGCGCCACCGCCTTGGCAGCGAGCTGGCGCGCGCCACCGAGATCGCCATCGGCGGCGAGCGCGATCGCATAGGCATCGCACACGCCCGCGTTCATCGGCGACAGCGCATAAGCGGCGCGGGCGTAGCGACGCGCGACCGCACCGTCGTCGCTCGCCGCATAGGCGCGGGCGAGGTCGGCGAGCAGCGCGGCGTCGCGGTTGCCGGCGATGCGGCGCACGCCCTCCAGCGTCTCGATTCCGGCATCGGCGTCGCCGCTGGTCACCTGCCAATGGCCGAGGATACGGCGACCGGCCAGGCTCTGCGGGTTCTGCTGGAGGTAGAGCGACAGCGCGGCCGCCGCCTCGCGCGGGCGGTTTGCGCGGCCCCAGGCATCGACCAGCCGCAGCATCGTCGGTTCGTCGAAGGCCAGGCTGGCGGCGCGCGCATAGACCGGCGCCGCGTCGGCGAACTGCCCCGCCGCGGCGAGCGCATCGCCGAGCACCAGCTGCGCCGCGGGCGCGCCGGGGCTGGCGGCGGCGAGGCCCCGCGCGCGGGCGACGGCGCCGGCGGTATCGCCCGCGGTCAACTGCGCGCGGATCAACGCGAGCAGCGCGTTGGGATCGCCGGGATCGTCCCCCGCATCGGCCTGCAAGGTCGCGACGCTGTCGTCGCTGGCGAAGGCCGTTGCGCCGCCGCGCGCGCCACCGGCGGCGCGGTCGAGCAACTGCGCGGCACCCGCGCGGTCACCGGTCGCCTCGGCAGCGCGGGCCGCGAGCGTCAGCGTATAGGCGTCGGCATCGGCACGCATTGCGAGCGCGCGCAGCTGGTCGAGCGCGCCCTGCGCATCGCCCGAGCGCAACAGCACGGCGGCGAGCAGGCGGCGCAGCGTGACGTTCATCGGCTGCGCGGCCGCCAGCTGGCGCCAGCGGTCGATCGCGCGTTCGTACTGGCCGCGGCCGTCATCGAGCGCACCGCCGAGCAGCATCGCGCCGGGCAGGCCGGCGATGCCGGGACCGGCGCGCTGGAGCAGGTCGCGCGCGAGGTCGGGCTTGCCCGCACGCGCGGCGAGCACCGCCTGCAGGTACAGCGCCTGCGGGCTGCCCGGTCTCGCCGCCAGCGCCTTGCGCGTCGCGGCGAGCATCGCGGCATTGCGGCCCATGTCGCCGAGCGTCGCGGCCTGTTCGATCAGCGCGGGGTGGTAATAGGCATCGCGCTGCAACGCCGCGGCGAACCACGGCAGCGCGGCGACGAGGCCGTAGCGGGTGCGGACGATCTCCGCCTGCAAGGTCAGCGGCACGGGATCGCCGGGCGCGAGGCGCGCGGCGCGCGCGGCGGCATCGGTGGCGCCGCCGATCTCTCCCGCGGTCAGGCGGACGCGACCTAGGTCGCTCCACGCCCCCGCATCGCGCGGATGCGCGGCGATCCAGCCGTCGAGCAACTGCGTCGCCGTACCGCCATCGCCCTGCAACGCGATGCCCCGGGCGCGGGCGCGCAACGCCTCGCCGTCGTCGGCGGGCGCGGTGGCGGCGAGGTCGATCGCGCCCTGCAGGTCGCCCTGCAACAGCCGCGCCTGCGCGCGCAGTCCGGCGAGCGCGGCGGGCGGCAGGCGCAGCGCGCGCGCGCGGCTCAACGCCCCTTCCGCGGCGGTGCCGTCGCCCAGCCGGACATAGCTGCGCGCGAGCAGCAGCATCGCTTCCTGCGAGCCCGGCGCGGCGCCCAATGCGGCGAGCGCGTGGGTGCGGGCCGCGCTGTAATTGCCGATGCGATAGGCGGTGCGCGCGTCGGCGAGTGCCTTGACCGGATCGACGCGCGGTGCGGGACGCAGCGCATAGGCTGCGAGCGCGAGGCCGACGACGGCGAGCACGCCGAGCGCGATGCGATGCGTCCGGGTCAGCCGCACGCGCAGCCGCGGCCAGCGACGGCGACGCCGGCGCAGCATCGGATAGGGCGAATCAGCCATGCAGATCGTAGCTCTTGAGCAGATCGTACAGCGTCGGCCGGCTGACCCCGAGCAGCCGCGACGCGCCCGAGATATTGCCCTCGGCGCGTGCCAGCGCCTGGCGGATCGCGCGGCGGTCGGCGACCTCGCGCGCGCTGCGCAGGTTGAGCGGCAGCGTGTCCGCGACGTCGCCGCCGAGGTCGAGGTCGGCGGCGGTGACCAGCTTGCCATCGGCCATGATGACCGCGCGCTTGATCCGGTTCTCCAGCTCGCGGACGTTGCCCGGCCAGCCCCAGGCGTCGATCGCCGCGAGCGCGTCGGGAGCAAGACCGGTGACGCCCACCTTCATCGCCGCGGCATGGCGGCGGACGAAGGCGCGGGCGAGCAGGCTGGCGTCGCCTGGCCGCTCGGCGAGCGCCGGGATGCGCACGACGATCTCGGCGAGGCGGTAATAGAGGTCCTCGCGGAAACGCCCCTCGGCGACCATCGCCTCTAGATTCTGGTGAGTCGCGCAGACGATGCGGGTGTCGACGGGGATCGCCTTGCGCCCGCCGATCCGTTCGATGACGCGTTCCTGCAGGAAGCGGAGCAGCTTGACCTGCAACGGCAGCGGCACGTCGCCGATCTCGTCGAGGAACAGGGTGCCGCCCGCCGCCTGTTCGATCTTGCCCGGCGTCGTCTTCACCGCGCCGGTGAACGCGCCCTTTTCATGCCCGAACAGCTCGCTTTCGAGCAACGTCTCGGGGATGGCGGCGCAGTTGATCGCGACGCATTCGCCGCGGCGGCGCGACGAGGCGTCGTGGAGGCCGCGGGCGAGCAGTTCCTTGCCCGTGCCGGACGCGCCGAGCAGCATGACCGACACGTCGGCGGGCGCGACGCGCTCGATCGTGCGGACGACCTTGGCCATCTCGTCCGAGGCATAAAGCAGACCGCCGAACCCCGCCCCCGCCGTCTCGCGCGCGGCGAGCCGACGGTTCTCCGCCTCCAGCGCATGGACGTGGAAGGCGCGCGCGACGATCAGGCCGAGCGCATCGATGTCGATCGGCTTGGCGTAGAAATCCCATGCCCCTAGCGCGATCGCATCCCGCGCGCTTTCGCGGGCGCCATGGCCCGACGCGACGATCACCTTGGTATCGGGTTTCAGCGCCAGGATCTCGGCGAGCGTCGCGAAGCCTTCGCGCGTGCCGTCGGGATCGGGCGGCAGGCCGAGGTCGAGCGTCACCACCGCGGGTTCGTGAAGGCGCAGCGCCTCGATCGCCTCGCCGCGGGTGGCGGCGACGACGATCTCGTATCCCTCGTACGCCCAGCGCAACTGGCGCTGGAGCGCGAGGTCGTCCTCGACGATCAGCAGGACGGGCTTGTCGGTCATGCCGCCCGCTCCACCGCATCGGCGCGCGGCAGCAGGACGCGGAAGCGCGTGCCCTCGCCCTGACGGCTCGTCACCTCCAGCGCGCCGCCCATCGCGGTGGCGAGCTCGCGCGCCTCATAGGCGCCGAGGCCGAAGCCGTCCGCCTTCGACGAGGCGAAGGGGCGGAACAGCTGGTCGCGGACGAAGGCGGCGCTCATCCCGCAGCCGTGGTCGATCACGTCGATGTGGATGCGCCCGTCCGCGGCGCCGACGACCAGCTCGATCGGCGCATCGGCGGGCGACGCCTCGACCGCATTCTGGAGCAGATGGCCGAGCAATTGTTCGAGCCGCCCCGGCTGCGCGCGCGCGACGCCCTCGCCGGTCACGCGGACCTCGTGCTGCGCACGGCGCGACGCGGCGAGGCGCAGCGCCAGCGCGGCGACGTCGACCGTCTGCACCGCCTCGGGAACGGTGCGGTGATGCTGCGACAGGCGGGCGAGCAGCGCATTCATGCGGGCAGCGGAGTCCTTCAGGGTTTCGACCATATCGGCGCGGAACGCGGGGTTGTCGGCGTGGCGTTCGGCGTTGCGCGCCACCAGCGTAAGGCCGCTGACCAGATTCTTGACGTCGTGGATGATGAACGCGAAGCGGCGGTTGAACTCATCGAACCGCGCCGCATCGGCGAGTGCGGCGTGCGCGCGATCCTCGGCGAGGTAGCTCGCCGCCTGTCGACCGGCGACGCGGAGCAGGTCGAGGTCCTCCCAGTCGAGCGCGCGGTCGATCGGCGGGCGGGCGAGCAGGATCGCGCCGATCAGGCTGGCGCCGTGGATCAGCGGCACCAGCGCCCAGGCGTCGGATCGGTCGCACATCCAGCGCGGGATCGTCGCGGCCTCGTCCGCCGGCGCCTCGCCGCGGCGGACCTGGTCGAGCTCGACGATGCGGGTGCTCGCGGCAAGATGCGCGACGAGGTCGGCGCCCGCGGTGCCGGCGTCGGACCAATACCAAGCGGTGCCGGGACCCAGGCCATCGCCCTCGGGCACGAGCAACAGCCCGGCGGGCGATCCGGTCAGGTCGGCGATCGCGCGGACGATGCGGCGGTCGAGCGGGTCGACCCCTTCGCCCCCCAAATCGACCGGCGTGCCCAGCGTCGCGGTGAAGCGCTGCCATTCGGCGCGATAATCGTAGCGGTGGCGGAAGAAATGCTTGGCGACCTTCACCTTCGCCCAAGCGCGCAACCACGGCGTCGACATCAGGGTCATCAGGGCGGTGGTCGCGCCAAGTACGATCGCGGTCTGGACGATGCGCGCGGTGTCGCCGGCGTAGCGCGCCGCGACCTGGGTCAGCAGGATGGTGAAACCCGCGTAGACGACGACCGCAGCGACCGAGAACAGCCGGAGCGCGATGCCGTGCGACACCGCCAGCCCGCGCTCGCCGCGCCGCACCGCGAGCGCGAGCAGCACCGCCGCCCCGGTCATCGCGAAGCCGCGCACCGCGAGGATGCCGAGCGGGCGTCCGCCGAGGCTCCAGCGCAGCGCAGCGGCGAACAGGTCGCCGCCCCACATGATCGCGATCGCCCCGGCGAGCAGAACGATCCGCCCCTGCGCCCGCGGTGCGACGGCCAGGTGATGGATCAGCACCAGCCCGGCGACCGCCGCCAGCATCCGCGCGATCAGCCGCACGTTGCCGACGACCTGCTGCGCCTCGGGGCCGAGCGGCAGGGTTTCGGTCAGCGCCAGCACGGTCGCGAAGACGGTGATCGTCGCCGCCGCGGCATAGACCGCATAGAGCGGCGCGCTGCCGGTACGGCCGCGGCGCACCACCGCCAGCATCACGCCGAGCCACAGGAGATTGCGCAGCGATTCGGCGACGCGCGGCACGATGTCGTCGGCGCCGATCCCCGCTACCGCCAAGGCCCATAACGCGGTGACGATCAGCGCCGCGGCGAGCGGCAGCCGCACCGCCTCGTGCCGCGAGCGCTGCAGCCAGCCGAGCGCGAGCGCGCCGAAGCCCAGCGCGGCAAGCGCATGGCCCCACAGGATCAGCGTCGGCATGGCCTCAGCGCGCGCCCGACGGCCACAGCACGACGCGCAGCGTCTGGAGCAGGATCAGCAGGTCGAGGAAGGGCGAATAGTTCTTGGCGTAATACAAATCGTATTCGAGCTTGTGGCGCGCATCCTCGATCGACGCGCCATAAGGATAGTTGATCTGCGCCCAGCCGGTGATGCCCGGCTTCACCATGTGCCGCTCGGCATAGAACGGCAGATGCTCCTCAAGCTGCTCGACGAACTGCGGGCGTTCGGGGCGCGGGCCGACGAAGCTCATCTCGCCCTTCAGCACCGACCAGGTCTGCGGCAGTTCGTCGATGCGTACCTTGCGGATGAAGCGGCCGATGCGGGTGATGCGCGGATCGTCCTTCTCCGCCCACACCGCCTGCCCCGCGACCTCGGCATCCTGCCGCATCGAGCGCAGCTTCAGGATGTCGAAGCGCTGGTTGTACAGGCCGACGCGGCGCTGGCGGTAGAAGGCGGGCCCTTGCGATTCGAGCTTGATCGCGACCGCGGTAACGAGGATCACGGGCAGCGTCAGCACCAACAGCAACAGGCTGGCGACGACGTCGAACGCGCGCTTGAACACGCTCGACAGCATGCGGCCGGAGGCGAAGCCATCGGAGAAGATCAGCCACGACGGACTCACCGAATTGAGGTCGATCCGCCCCGTCTCGCGCTCGAGGAAGGTCGAGATTTCGCTGACCGACACGCCGGTGGTGCGCACGCGCAGCAGATCCTTCAGCGGCAGCGCGTTGCGCCGTTCCTCCAGCGCCAGCACGACCTCGGTCGCATGCGCGTCGACGACGTGCGCGGCGAGGTTGGCGATCCGGTCGCGCGGGATCGCATCGGCGACGATTCCGTCCGCCTCGCCCATCGCGACGAAGCCGGCGATGACGACGTTGGCGCCGGGCTGGCCGGCGAGATCGCGGATGCGCGCGGCACGGTGGCCTGCGCCGAGCACGACGATCCGCCGCTTGAACATGTCGCCGCCCAGCATCCGGCCGAGCAGCGCACGCACCAGCACCAGCGAGACCGCCGCGATCAGCGTCGCGTAAGCAAGGTTCGATCGCCACAGCGCAAGCGGCGGGACGAGGAAGAACAGGATCGACAGGAACGCGACGCCGAGCAGGATCGCCACCACCAGCCGCGCGGCGGCGAAGCGCAGCGACAGGAACGAGGCGACGCCATAGGCACCCACCGCGATCAGCGCGATCTGCAACGCAAAGGCGAAGGCGAGCAGCTGCGGCAGCCGGTTGACGATCGGCTCGACGGTCATGCCGATCTGGTGAGCGCGGATCACCCAGCCGAGCTCCGCCGCCGCGATCAGCAGCAGGGCGTCGACCAGACCGAGCAGCAGCACGGCATGCGGCACGTAATGCTTGAACAGGCGGATCATTCCCGGCGTCTCCCCGGCGTTTCCTTGACGCCGGCCTGTAAGCTTTTCCGACAGGCTGATCCGGCAGTTCGCAGAAAAAAGCAAAGAAAGCCTGAACAAGCCCCGCGTCTTGGTCGTTTCGCTGCCGTGTCCTTTGTGCCAGAAGGCCGCGTCCAAGGAGTATGTCCCCCGTCATGACGATCGTACCTGTGATCCTTTCCGGAGGATCCGGCACCCGCCTGTGGCCGATGTCGCGGCCCGAAATGCCCAAGCAGCTGCTCGCGCTGACCGCCGAGGAGACGATGCTGCAGCTGACCGCCCAGCGCGCGCATGGCGAGGCGTTCGCCGCGCCGATCGTCGTCGCCAACGCCCGCCACGCCGATCATATCGGCGAGCAGCTCGCCGCGGTTGGTACCGCGCCGCAGGCGGTGATCCTGGAACCGGTCGCGCGCAACACCGCGCCGGCGATCGCGCTTGCCGCGCTCGCCGCGCAGCCGGAGGACGCGCTGCTGGTGATGCCGTCCGACCACGTCATCGCCGACGTCGCCGCCTTCCACGCCGCGATCGAGGCGGCGATGCCGCTGGTCGCGGACGGCTGGCTCGTGACGTTCGGCATCGCGCCCGACGCGCCCGAAACCGGCTATGGCTGGATCAGGATCGGCGAGGAACTGAGCGCCGGCGTCCACCGCGTCGCGCGCTTCGTCGAAAAGCCGCCGCGCGACAAGGCGGAGGCGATGCTGGCGTCGGGCGACCATGCCTGGAACGGCGGCATCTTCCTGTTCCGTGCCGATATGTTCCTCGGCGCGCTGGCGGCGCATGCCCCGGCGATGCTGACCGCGACGCAGGATGCGATGCGCGATGCGCGGCGCGAGGGCACGCGCATCCACCCCGACGCAATCGCCTTCGGCGCGTCGCCGTCCGATTCGATCGACTATGCAGTGATGGAGCGTGCCGAGCGCGTCGCGGTGGTGCCCGTGGCGATGGGCTGGAGCGACGTCGGCAGCTGGGACGCGCTGCATGCGATCAGCGAGCGCGACACCAGCGGCAACGCGCACCGCGGCGAAGTGCTGGCGATCGACACGCGCGACTGCCTGATCCGCACCGATGGCATCCGCGTCTCGGTCGTCGGGGTCAGCGACCTGATCGTGGTGGCGAGCGGCAACGACGTCCTCATCCTGCCGCGCGGGCGCAGCCAGGAGGTCAAGAAGCTGATCGAGGCGATGAAGGACCGCGACTGACCGCGGGTCAGCCGCCGACCGCCCGCGCGAACAGTGCCGCCAGCCCCGCCGCACCGAGCAGCAGCTGGCGGGGCCTGAGCGTCGCGAAATAGGCCGGCGCGTTGCCGGCCAGCGCCGCCCGCCGGTCGAGCAGCGCCGCCAGCACGTAGCCGATCAGCAAGGGCAACAACGCCGCCGACGGCCGGCCGATGACGAGCGCGAGGCCGGCGAGCGTGAAATAGGCGACGCTCGCCCCGATCGCTGCCGGCTTCGACGCCGCCGCATAGCCGAAGCCGAACCCGCGCCGCACCCCGGCGATGAAGGCGAGGATCAGCGCACCCCACAGGATGCCGAGCTGCACCGCCCAGAACGGCCACGGCGGCGGCAGCACCCATGCGGCGATTCCCCCGGCGACCAGCGGCAGCATCGGGCCATAGCCGAGGATCGCACCATCGGCGGGAATGTCGGGACGGGTCGCATCGTGGTTCATGCCGGCGGCAACGAGCGGAACGGCACCGGGTTGCAGCATGGCGCCGCTCGCCGTGACCGATGGCGCGCGGACGTCGCTTATGAGAACTCAACGACTTTAAACCCGCCTGTTCGTGCTGAGCCTGTCGAAGCACAGGTGAGTCTCAAGGCCCTTCGACAGGCTCAGGGCGAACGGAGCGTGAGGTTACACGCTCCAGGTCAATCCAGCGCCTTCAGCACATGGCGGATGTGTGCCTGCGTCGCGTCGGGCGGGATGCGGACGTCGATGTCGCCGGGCAGTTCGACGACGATGCAATCCGGGCAGGCCTCCTTGCGCTCGCGCCGCGCCGCCGCGGCGGCGGCGAGCGGCGCCGTCGCGGCGAGCAGCACCGGACGCGGATAGGTGCGTGCGATGAAGTCGTAGTCGCTGACGTCGATGTCGGTGCCGCCCAGGATCGGCTGGTGGTCCTTGGTCAGCGTGCCGGGGATCTGGTAGCACATGATCGAGCGCGCATCGGGCCGGTCGGTGCCGAGCAGCGATCCCGCCTCCAGCGGGGTGAGCACCTGCGCACGGGTCTGATCCTCCGACCAGCCCTGGTTCTCGGCGTAGAAGGCGATCGCGGCGGGGACGTCGATCTGCGCGATCAGCTCGGCACGCATATGTTCGTGCGGGCAGCCGATCGTGTGGCCGGTCTCGTGCCGGACGACGCGGCAGAATTCGGCCTCGCTCGTCGCGGCCGAGAAACCGTCGAGGTTCATCGTCGGCTGCGTCGTATCGTGGATCATGCGGATGTCGGTGCCGATATACGACCAATGGCCGTCGCCCGGCTGGGTGGCGATGCGGACGTCGGCGGTGCCGCCCGTCTCGCGGAAGCGGATATTGGCCTGCGCGACGCCGGGGCGCGGATCGTTCGCCCAGGCGTTCATGTGGCGCAGCACCGTGTCGCGGAACGACCGGCTGGTCTGGTCGAGGAAGCCGACGGTCAGGTCGACGCCGCGCGGCCCCCAGTATTTCGAGGTCAGCACCGCGATCTGCGCCCGGCTTGGCGGGCCGCCGCCCTCGGTCACGACATGCGGGTCGAGTCCGGGGTGGTTGTGGGGGTTGATCGCGGTCGCATTCTGCGCGGCGGCGACGAACAGTTCGGGCTTCACCCGCTTGGGCGTGCAGGCAATCGGCGGGGCGTCGGCGGGTTCGCTCATGACGGAAGTCCTCCTTGCGTGACGGGAAACACGGCGATGCGGCGGCCATCGGTGCGGGCGACGATGCCGGCGCGGGTCCAGTGCAGTTCGATCGCGACCGGCGCCCAGCCGGCGCTGCGACGGCGCATCCGCCGCAACCGCGCGAGCCAGCCGGTGCGTGATGGCGCGCGGGCATGCAGGATCGTCGCCCACAACGCCGCCCCCTCCGGCACCACCCGCGCCAGCATCGGGATGACGAGCCGCAGCCGCACCGTTCCGGCCCCCGACGGCACCGCGGCGAGCATCCCCGCCGCGACGTCGCCCAGCCGGATCATTCGTCCAGCCACGACGGCCGCCGTGGAAAGCCGATGTGGTAGGAGATCAGGCGAAAGACATGGCTGCCGTGCGAATCCTCCTGCACGCACGGCGTATGTTCGATCGCGATCACCCGCCCCTTCGGGAATTCGGTGAGGCAGCGGTTGAGCATCGCCACCGCCGCCTCGACGTCCTGCGTCGTCACCATCCCGCCCGCACCGCCGATGGCGATCCGCTTGACGAAGGCGATGTCCGACAGGTCGGTCGTCACGGAACCGGCGTCAGCTCTTCAGCTTGACGTCATAGGCGTGGCCGTCGTCCATCCGCAGCGTGCCGGTCTGTTCGCCGCCGCCGCTACCCGCGGCGACGGTCGCGCCGGCGCGCTGCGGCGGGTTCTCGATCACCGTGCCGGCGCGCGCCGGGCCGGTCTGCGACCCCTTTTCGGGCGCGGCGGCGTCGGAGATCGTCTTGGGCGCGATCGCCGAATTCATCATGTCGAGCACGCGGGCGAGCCCCTCCGGCATCCCCTTGTCGGTGGCGCGGACCTGGACGTGGTATTTCGCCGACTGGTCGGTCTGGCGGGTATTCTCCTTGTGCGTCGCGACCGAGCCTTCGACATGGACCTTCAGGCTGAACGGCCCCCAGCCGACGCTGGCGTCGGCGGCGAACGATCCCTTCTTCTCCTCGGTCTCGCTCGACCGTTCGGAGTTCTTGACCTCCATGTCGAAGGTGATGTCGACCGTGTCGATGCCAAGCGCGGGCACCTTGACGATCGCGAGCAGCGGCACGTCGAGCTCGACCGTCTCGCTCGGGATGTTGCCGCTGGCGTCGGCGACCGCGCCCGCCTTGGGCCGGTTGAACTTGAAGGCGACGTTGCGCGTGTCGAACTTGGCGGGATCGAAGACGATCGTGTCGGTGTTGCCCGCCGGCGGATCGCGCGGCACGAAGCCGATCTGCTGGATGAACTGCGCGGTGGCATTGGCGAGGCGCACCTGCGCGTCGCAGGCCGCCATCAGCGGTCCACCGATCAGGTCGCCCATCGGCAGGCCGCGGAACTGGTCACCCATATTGATCGGCATCGCTTAGTCTCCTTGGCTGGTGGGATCGGCGACCACCGGCACGCCCGGCGTCGTCAGTTTGTTGAGCTGGGTGAGGAGGCGCAGCAGCGTCTCGCTCGGCGGACTGGCCTTGACCTTGATCGACAGCCGCGCGGTCGGGCCGGCCGGATCGGTGCGGTTGCCGACGCCGACGCTGAGCGCCCGTTTGGGGTCGCCATCGGCGGCGGGCGCCGCCGCGGCGGTCGGCGCGCGCGCCGCGGCGGGATGGTCGAGCGAGGGGATGGCGGGGACGTCGATCGGCGCACCGATGTGGAGCGTCAGCGGATCGGCGGGGGCGTGCAGATCGTCCAGCCCGCCCAGTTCGACGTCGAGGTCGATGCGCATCGAATCGATCGCCAGCAACCGGCTTTCGACCAGCGCCAGCAGCGGCACACTCATGTCCTCGTGATCGGGCACCGCGCCGGGGCCGCGGGGCATGCGGATGTGCAGGCCATAGGGGCGACCGTCCGCATCGAAGCGGCGGCGGACCAGCGCGAGGAAGGCGTTTTCCACCATCCCCTGCGCCTCGACGATCGCCGAGGCGACCGAGCCGACGAGGTCGTGCAGGCCGATCTTTCCGGTCATCGTCGCATCGCCTCCCCGTCGTGGTGGGGCGATCATGCGCGAAACGGCGTGGCAGGGTTAACGCAGATGGCACCAAAGCGGCGCGGGGTCAGGGGTGTTGGCTCCGATGCGGAGGATCGGGGATTGAAAAAAGGCCGGCGGAGGGATGCTCCGTCGGCCTTTTCACATTTGGTAGAAATAGAGGGCAGCGGCAAAGCCGCTGCTGGACGTCAGACGTGTCTGGCGGCGCGGCCGCCAGCACGCTGGCCGTTCTGATTTTGTGTCCGGGGCAGGCTGTGTCTGCCCCGGTCCAAAATCAGAAGTCCATGCCGCCCATGCCGCCCATGCCGCCACCGCCGGGCATCGACGGGGCCTTGTCTTCCGGCAGCTCCGACACGGTCGCTTCGGTGGTGATGAGCAGGCCGGCCACCGAAGCGGCGTTCTGCAGCGCGGTGCGGACGACCTTGGTCGGGTCGATCACGCCGGCGGTCACCAGGTTCTCGTACGTGTCGGTCGACGCGTTGAAGCCGAACGACGTGTCCGACTGGTCGAGCAGCTTGCCCGACACGACGGCGCCGTCATGGCCGGCGTTCTGCGCGATCTGGCGAACCAGAGCCGTCAGCGACTTGCGGACGATGTCCACGCCGCGGGTCTGGTCGTCGTTGACGCCGTTGACGCCCTCGAGAGCCTTGGTCGCGTACAGCAGCGCGGTGCCGCCTCCGGGGACGATGCCTTCTTCGACCGCAGCGCGGGTCGCGTGCAGCGCGTCGTCGACGCGGTCCTTGCGCTCCTTGACCTCGACCTCGGTCGAACCACCGACCTTGATGACCGCGACGCCGCCGGCGAGCTTGGCGAGACGCTCCTGGAGCTTCTCGCGGTCGTAGTCGCTGGTGGTGTTCTCGATCTGCGCACGGATCGCCTCGGTGCGGCCCTTGATCGAATCGGCTTCACCCGCACCGTCGATGATGGTGGTGTTGTCCTTGTCGATCGTGACGCGCTTGGCGGTGCCGAGCATGCCGACGGTCACGTTCTCGAGCTTGATGCCGAGGTCTTCCGAGATCATCTCGCCCTTGGTCAGGATCGCGATGTCCTCGAGCATCGCCTTGCGACGATCGCCGAAGCCGGGCGCCTTGACCGCTGCGACCTTGAGGCCGCCGCGCAGCTTGTTGACGACGAGCGTGGCGAGCGCCTCGCCCTCGATGTCCTCGGCGATGATGAGCAGCGGGCGACCCGACTGGACGACGGCTTCCAGGATCGGGAGCATCGCCTGCAGGTTCGACAGCTTCTTCTCGTGGATCAGGATGTACGGATCGTTCAGCTCGACCGTCATCTTCTCCGGATTGGTGATGAAGTACGGGCTCAGGTAGCCACGGTCGAACTGCATGCCCTCGACGACGTCGAGCTCGAAATCGAGACCCTTCGCTTCCTCGACGGTGATGACGCCTTCCTTGCCGACCTTTTCCATCGCTTCCGCGATCTTCTCGCCGACTTCACGGTCGCCGTTGGCCGAGATGATGCCGACCTGCGCGACTTCCGCCGAACCCGAGACGGGCTTCGAACGCGCCTTGATGTCCTCGACGACCTTCAGGACGGCGATGTCGATGCCGCGCTTGAGGTCCATCGGGTTCATGCCGGCCGCGACCGACTTCATGCCCTCGCGGACGATCGCCTGCGCCAGCACGGTCGCGGTGGTCGTGCCGTCGCCGGCGATGTCGTTGGTCTTCGAGGCCACTTCGCGCACCATCTGCGCGCCCATGTTCTCGAACTTGTCCTTGAGCTCGATCTCCTTGGCGACGGTGACGCCGTCCTTGGTGATGCGCGGTGCGCCGAAGCTCTTGTCGATCACGACGTTGCGGCCCTTCGGCCCAAGCGTCACCTTCACCGCATCGGCGAGGATGTCGACGCCGCGGAGGATGCGCTCACGCGCGTCGCGGCCGAATTTTACGTCCTTGGCTGCCATGGTGGCTACCCTTTCAGAAAATATGTGGGAGAATCAGGAAGACGGATCGCTCAGCCGACGATGCCGAGGATGTCCGATTCCTTCATGATGAGCAGGTCTTCGCCGTCGACCTTGACCTCGGTGCCCGACCATTTGCCGAACAGGATCTTGTCGCCGGCCTTGACGTCGAGCGGAGTGATCGTGCCGTTCTCGGCGCGGGTGCCGGTGCCGACGGCGACGACCTCGCCCTCCTGAGGCTTTTCCTTGGCGGTGTCGGGGATGATGATCCCGCCAGCCGTCTTTTCCTCGGCCTCGACGCGCTTCACGAGGACGCGGTCATGCAACGGACGAAAAGTCATTGCGAAGTCCCTCTTTACAGTCAGTGTTACAGAATTCTGGCACTCACGATCTGCGAGTGCCAACGGCGGCGATATGTGCCGCGTTCCGAGGATCGTCAAGGGCCGCGGCGGACGAGCTGTTCGAGAAAGTCGTCCGCCCGATCGCCCTGCGCCGCGCGCGCGCTTCCCGCCGCCGTCAGTTGCCCAGGCCGAACGCCGCACGCAGGAACGCATCGCTCTTGCCCAGCATGTCGGCGCGGACGTCGGAATCGTCGAGCTGGTGCGTCAGCCCCTTGTATTCGACCAGTTCCACTTTCTTGCCCGCACCGCGCAGCCGGCTCGCCATCAGTCGCGATTCACCGATGCCGACATTCTGGTCGAGGTCGCCGTGGAACATCAGCACCGGCGCCTTGATGCGGCCGGGGTTCTGGGCAGGCGATCCTTCCCGGACATGCGCGCCGTGGCCGATGAACGCATCGACCAGGCCGGCGTCGGTGAAATCGCGATGTTCGCCGCGCAGGGTTTCGAGATCGGTGACCGGCGCCACCGCGACGATGGCGCGAAACAGGTCCGGATCGAGCACGGCGGATTGCAGCGCGGCATAGCCGCCATAGGACCAGCCGACGATGCCGAGCGTGTCCGGCGCGGCGATTCCGGATGACAGCAGATAGCGGCCCGCATCGTTGACGTCGCCGATCGCGACCCGCCACGACTGGAAGCCGTTCTTCTGGAACCACGCCGATCCGTAACCGGTCGAGCCGCGGAAGTTCGGCTGCAGCACCGCATAACCACGGCTGGCGAAGAATTGCGGTAGCCAGTCGAAGCCCCATTCGTCGCGGGCGCCGGGGCCGCCGTGGGGCAGCACGATCGCGGGCAGCCCTTTTCCGCTGCTGCCGGCGGGCAGCGTCAGATAGGCGGGGATCGTCGTCCCGTCGGCCGCCTTGAACGTGATCGGCTTGACGGGTGCCAGCGTCTGCCGGGCGAGCTGCGGCCGGACGGGCAGCAGTTCGGCCAGTTTCTTGTTGGGCCGGTCGAACAGATAGAACCGCCCGGGATCGACGTCGCTGCCGGCGAAGAGCACGAGTTTCTGTTCGTCGGCGCTGGCATCGACGATGCTGACGATCGGCTGGTGCGGCAGCGCCTTGCTGAGCGAGGCGGCCAGTGCCTTCAGCGGCGGATCGAAGATGACCGTCTGGCGCTTGTCGGTGGCGAAGCTCGCCCCCACGACCCGATGCTGCCGGCCGATGGTGACGAGCGAATCGACATCGACGTTGGGGTTGTCGAGCACCAGTTCGCGCTTCAGACTGCCGTCGAGCGCCACGCGGAACAGGGCGTTGCGGCCGTTGAGCGTGTCGAAGCCATAGGCCGCGTTGAGATCGCGATCGACCGCCCAGGGATCGAAGCCGCTATCGACGCCGCTCGTCGACGTGACGACGGACAAGGGCAGCCACGCGCGGTCGCCGGGCTTGCGATAGAGATAGGTCGTGCGGCCTTCCAGCATGCCGCTGTCCGATGCCCGCATCACGCCCATGACGCGCACCGTGCCGTGGCCGTCGGTGATATATTCGCTGGCATGCGCGCTGGGGCGCTCGACCTGCTGGCGACGCAGGTTGGTCGTATCGACGCGTTCGACGCCGAGGCCGGTCGCGGTCGACGCCAGCATCGTGCCGGTGGTCATCTGCTGGCCGAAGGAGCGCGTCATCAAGACGGCGCCGCCGGCCCCTTCGTCGCCGAGCAGGTCGATGACGCTGCCGCCGAATTGCGCCGCGCCGCCGATCCGGTTCTGCGTCTCGCCGGTCAGCTGCCTCATGTCGCTGCCGTCGGCATTGAGCGTCAGCACGCGGCTGAAACCGAGGCGCATGGCATTCTGGGTCAGCAGCGTGGCGATGTTGCAGACGAGCCGCGTCGAGGTGGACCAGTTGCACGAGACGAGCTGGTCGGGACGCCCGGTGGACGTCAGGATCGTCCTGGGCGTCCTATCCGCGGTCAGATCGACGACGACCAGGGCGCTGCCCGCGCCGGGCGCAGCGCGCACCATCGCGATGCGATTGCCATCGGGCGAGATGCTGATCTGCCGCACGTCCTCGCGCGCGCCGAAGGCACGGGCGGCATCGTCGGCCTTCTGCCCCGCCGCCGCGGTCGCCGTTCCGGTCGCCGCCGCGATCGCGGCCAGCATGATGACTTTACGCATGGTTTACCCCCCTTCGAAACTGCCCGAAGTCTTACGATGCCTCCGCTGCATTTTTCAAACCTGCTTCGTACCCGATTGCCATCGGATGTCGGTCATCCCGTCCGACAAACGCCATCGCGTCTTACCCCCCTAACACGGACCGTTGCACCCCGCCCTTCCCTCCTCTACCGCTGGGGCGGAATTGAAGGAGCATCGCGTGAAGCTGGTTCGGGGCGCATGGAAGCTGCTGGTGGCGATCAAGGACGGGTTGGTCCTGATCGCGATGCTGTTGTTCTTCGGGCTGCTGTTCGCCGCGCTCAACGCGCGACCGGGGAGCAAGCCGGTGACGCCGGGGGCGCTGGTGCTCGACCTCAACGGCACGATCGTCGAACAACCCGAGGAGCAGGCGCCGTTCGCCGCGCTGTCGGGGGATGCGGGGCCGCGCCAGTATCGCGCGCGCGACGTGCTGCGCGCGATCGATACCGCGCGTACCGACGACCGGGTGAAGGCGCTGGTGCTCGACCTCGACAGCTTCGCCGGTGGCTATCCCGCGACGCTGAACGAGGTCGCCGAGGCGATCCGCCGCTTCCGCGATACCAAGAAGCCGGTGCTCGCCTATGCCACCGCCTATACCGATGCGGGCTATCGCCTCGCCGCCAATGCCAGCGAAGTGTGGGTGCATCCGCTGGGCGGCACGATCTTCATGGGGCCGGGCGGCAGCCAGCTGTATTACAAGGGACTGATCGACAAGCTCGGCGTCACCACGCACGTCTATCGCGTCGGCAAGTTCAAGAGCTTCGTCGAGCCCTACACGCGCGCCGACCAGAGCCCGGAGGCGCGCGAGGCGTCGCAGCAGCTGCTCGGCGCGATCTTCGGCCAGTGGCGCGAGGCGATCGCCAAGGCTCGGCCACGCGCGCAGCTCGCACAATTCCTCGCCAGCCCCGACCGGCTGATCGTCGCCGCCAACGGCAATATCGCGGAGGCCAACAAGGCGGCGGGGATCGTCGATACGCTCGGCGACCGCACCGCCTTCGGCCAGCGCGTCGCGACAATCGTCGGCAGCGACGCGAAGAAGCCGGTCGGCAATTTCGCGCGCATCGGCTATGACGCCTGGGTCGCGGCGAACCCGCTGCCGCGGACGGGCGACGGCATCGGCGTCGTGACCATCGCCGGCGACATCGTCGATGGCGAGGGCGGGCCGGGCACCGCGCACGGCGACACGATCGCCAAGCTTATCCTGAACGGCCTCGCCAAGAAGGACCTGAAAGCGCTGGTCGTGCGCGTCGATTCGCCGGGGGGATCGGTGCTGGCGTCGGAGCGCATCCGCCTCGCCATCCTGGAGGCGAAGAAGAAGGGGCTGCCGATCGTCGTGTCGATGGGCGGACTCGCCGCGTCGGGCGGATACTGGGTGTCGACGCCGGGCGACGTGATCTTCGCCGAACCCTCGACGATCACCGGGTCGATCGGCATCTTCGGCATCATCCCGACCTTCGAGAAGACGCTCGCCAAGATCGGCGTGACCACCGACGGGGTGAAGGCGACGCCGCTGTCGGGCCAGCCCGACGTGTTCGCCGGCACCACGCCGCAGCTCGACACGATCCTGCAGGCGGGGATCGAGAACGGCTATCGCCAGTTCCTCGCGCGTGTCGCGGCGTCGCGGCGGATGACGCCGGAGCGGGTCGACGCAATCGCGCAGGGGCGCGTGTGGGACGGCGGCACCGCGCGCCAGCTGAAGCTGGTCGACCGGTTCGGCGGGCTGCAGGACGCGATACACGAGGCGGCGAAGCGCGCGAAGCTCGACCCCGCCAAGGTCCATGCCGAATATCTGGAGAAGGAGCCCGGCGTCGCCGCGCAGTTCGCCGCCGCCTTCGCGGAGCGCAGGGACGACGATGACGCCAGCGGCGGCGGCGACGTGTTCGCGCGGATCGCGGCGGAGCGGCGCGGGCTGCTCGCGCAGGCGCTGGGCGACGTGAAGCGGCTGGCGATGGCGGGATCGGTGCAGGCGCGCTGCCTGGAATGCGGCGGGCTGGGGCCGAGCGAAAGCGCGGGGTCGGACGCGCGGCTGCTCGACCTGATCCTCGCGCGCGTGGGGTTCGCGCGATGATCGGGCTGCGCGCGGCGACGCCCGAGGACGCGGGCGCGATCGCGGCGATCTATGCGCCGCACGTCCTCGCCGGGACGGTGTCGTTCGAGACCGAGGCGCCCGACGCGCGCG
Source organism: Sphingomonas liriopis (assembly GCF_024211255.1). Classification (GTDB taxonomy): domain Bacteria; phylum Pseudomonadota; class Alphaproteobacteria; order Sphingomonadales; family Sphingomonadaceae; genus Sphingomonas; species Sphingomonas liriopis. Next base: position 81,835 of record NZ_JAMLDY010000010.1, read on the forward strand.
CGATGCGCACGCGGATGGCGGCGTCGGCGGGTCTCTATCCGTGGATCGTCGCGACCAATGGTGCGGAGACGGGCGGCGTGCTCGGCTATGCCTATGCGACGCGCTTTTCGGAGCGCGAGGCGTATCGCTGGGCCGTGGAAACGACGATCTACGTCGCCGACGTCGCGCAGCGGCAAGGCGTCGGCCGGCTGCTGTACGAGGCGCTGATCGACACGCTGCGCGCGCAGGGCTTCACGCAGGGGATCGGGCGGATCGCGCTGCCCAACAACCAGTCGATCGCGCTGCATGAATCCGTAGGCTTCCGCCGCGCCGGCGTGTTCCGCGAGATCGGCTACAAGCAGGGCCAGTGGATCGACGTGGGGTACTGGCAGTGCGAGCTGGCGGATGCCGCGAGCCCGCCGGCGGAGCCGAAGCGGTTCGCGGAGATTGGGGTGGTGCGGGGGTGAGGGTTGGGATAAGTTCGCCTGCATCAGGATGGACGTCATCTCAGTACGCTCGTTCGATGCGGACTTTCACCTCTCGCTACGGTGAGCGCATGTCCGTTGCCCACCGCTCATTCGATGATCGAAACGCGGACAGGCTTGGGGAGAGTTGCAATGCACTGGTTGCGTAAGGCAGTCATAGCGCTGGGTGTTCTGGGTGCGCCGGCCTCGGCTCAACTGATCTCGGCGCAGCTGAGATATCCTCCGGCTGCGCTGCTCGCCGGTCGTGAAGGGGCGGTGGGCTATGAAGTCAAAGTTGCGAAGGATGGCAAAGTCATGGGATGCCATGTGACGCGTACGAGCAGCTTTGTTGACCTCGACCAACAGACTTGCGCACAATTGAGACAAACGGCCCGCTTCAAGCCTGCTGTCGGCACGAACGGCAAGCCAATTGTATCGACCTTTGCTGGCTCGTTGCGCTGGCAAATTCCTCGTCAGACGATTGCGCCGACGCCATCGGTAGATCAGGCAAACCACTAAGACACCCGCGATTGCACGTAGCCTTACGGCCAGTTACGGAATGTGCGATCAGATGTGAGGGGCTGTCATGGCTTTAGCGATCGCGGTCGCCGCCGGTAATGTCATATTGTATGGATTGCTGGGTCGATTCCTCGCCGGACGTATCGGATCGGCAAGCCAGGCGCGGTACGCCGGTCTGTTTCTGGCCATTGGCTTTGCCATCGGCAGTTTTGGGGGGCATGCCGGATCAGAGCCGGAAACATTCCTCGCATTGCGCGGTACCGGGTACCTTCTGGGAATCGCAGTTTTCGCCGCATCGCTTCTTCACCCACGTGTTCAGCGATTGCAACGCGAACGCTAAGGCCGCCCGCCGCCCGTCAAGTCTCGCCGCGATACGCGGGCAGCGCCAGATGCCAGCGGATCGCCGCCGCCCGTAGCGAGAAACCCGCCAGCGCAGCGATGATCGCGGCGGGGGCGCCGGTCAGCCCGACCAGCCCCAGCGCCACGTACAGCGCCGAGGCCAGCGCCGCGGCGGTGACGTACAGTTCGGGGCGCATCAGGATCGACGGTTCGCCGGCCAGCACGTCGCGGATGATGCCGCCGACGCAGGCGGTCACCACGCCCATCAGCGCGGCGGGCAGCGGCGGTACGCCGTAGCCGATCGCCTTGGCCGCGCCGTACACCGCATAGGCGGCGAGGCCGACCGCGTCGAACCAGGCGAGCGCGCTGTCGCGCCACCAGCGCACCGGCGTCGTCCAGATCACCGCCGCCATCGTCAGGCACACCGCCGCGGCGCGCGGATCGTGCACCCAGAACACCGGCGCGTCGATCAAGAGGTCGCGCACCGTGCCGCCACCGACGCCGGTGACCAGCGCGAAAAAGGCGAGCGTCACCGCGGTCTGCCCCCGCTTCGCGGCGGCGAGCGCGCCCGAGGCGGCGAACACGGCGAGGCCGGCGACGTCGAACCACGGGGCGAAGGCGGGCAGCAGGGTGGTCGGGGTGAGCATCGCCGCCCCGCCTAGCCGAGCCGGCGCCGCACACAAGCCGCGCCGCGGCGGCGGAGATTTAGAATCGGTGGCCGATCACCAGATTGACCACCGGGTTGATCGGGCGGCCGATCGCGTTGCGTGCGAGGCGGGTCTGGCGGGCGACGTCGGCGGCGTCGTTGTACGCGCGGCCCTGCATCGCGCCGACCTCGAACCCCAGGCTGGTGTCGGCGTCGATCCGGTCGGTGTAGCCGAGGGTCAGCGCGGGCGCGCGGCGCATCGTCGTCTTGAGACCGGGGATGTTGAGCCGCCGCTGGCTGGGCAGCAGGCCGCGCGCCGCCACCTCCGCCGCACCGGGCGCGCCCGGATTGAACAGCCGCGTGCCTGCCGACAGGTGGAAGCCGTGGTCGCCCGCCGGGAAGAAATCGACCATCTGCCCGATCAGCCGCGAATGGACCCGGTCGCGCGCGCCCGCGCCCGCGCCCGACGCCGCCGATTCCAGCGTCACCCGCAGCCGCAGCCGGTTGGTCAGCCGCGTCGAGCGTTCGACCGATCCACCCATCGCCACCGGCGCGAGCGTCATCGCCAGCGGCGCCCGCGACGGCGTGGTGAAGGCGGGCAGTTCCGGCGTCGGCACCGCGACCTGCGCATGGGCCGCCCCCGCCATTCCCGTTGCCAGAACCGCCACGACCTGCCCCAACCGACGCATGCGTCTTTCCCCCGTGGCAGCGGCCGCCCCTGCATGCGCCATCCCCATGGCGCTGACCGCTGCATGGGACTAGACGTCGCGCGCACCGACGCGACACAGCGGCCGCGCGGCTGCTTGCGGCGACGCGGTGGATTCCGTCGCCGAACCGAGTGGCCGCGGGAACCGCTGGTCAATTCCCCCATGCGCCGCTAAGGCCGCGGCCTTCATCCCCTTTTGCAGAACAGAGCACAGGCCATGGGTTTCCGCTGCGGCATCGTGGGCCTGCCGAACGTCGGCAAGTCCACCCTTTTCAACGCGCTGACCGAGACGGCGGCGGCGCAGGCGGCCAATTATCCGTTCTGCACGATCGAGCCCAACGTCGGCAACGTCGCGGTCCCAGATCCACGGCTGAACCAGCTCGCCGCGATCGCCGGGTCGGCGAAGATCATCGAGACGCAGCTCGCCTTCGTCGACATCGCCGGGCTGGTGCGCGGCGCGTCGAAGGGCGAGGGACTTGGCAACCAGTTCCTCGGCAACATCCGGGAAGTGGATGCGATCGTCCACGTGCTGCGCTGTTTCACCGACGGCGACGTGACGCATGTCGAGGGCAAGGTCGATCCGATCGCCGATGCCGAGACGGTCGAGACCGAGCTGATGCTGTCCGACCTCGAAAGCCTCGAGAAGCGCGTCCCCAATCTCGTCAAGAAGGGGCAGCAGGGCGACAAGGAGGCGAAGATCGGCGCCTCCGTGCTGGGGCAGGCGCTGGAGCTGCTGCGCGAGGGCAAGCCGGCGCGGCTGACGGTCCCCAAGGATGCCGAGGAGGCGCGCGTGTTCGCCGGCGCGCAGCTCATCACCGCCAAGCCGGTGCTGTACGTTTGCAACGTCGACGAAGGCGACGCAGCGAACGGCAATGCGCTGTCGGCGAAGGTGTTCGAGAAAGCCAAGGCCGAGGGCGCCGAGGCGGTCGTCGTCTCCGCCGCGATCGAGGCGGAGATCGCGACGATGCCCGCCGAGGACCGCGGCGAATTCCTGTCCGAGCTGGGGCTGGAGGAAACCGGCCTCGCCCGTGTCATCACCGCCGGGTACAAGTTGCTACACCTGCTGACCTTCTTCACCGTCGGGCCGAAGGAGGCGCGCGCCTGGACCGTCCATGCCGGCGCGAAGGCCCCGCAGGCGGCGGGCGAGATCCACACCGATTTCGAACGCGGCTTCATCCGCGCCGAGACGATCGCCTACGACGATTACGTCGCCTGCAAGGGCGAAGCCGGCGCCCGCGACACCGGCAAGCTGCGCGCCGAAGGCAAGGAGTATGTCGTCCACGACGGCGACGTGATGCTGTTCCGCTTCAACGTGTGACCTGGCGGCGGCGGTGGTGGATGGCCATCGCCCACCCCACATACACCGTCACCCCGGACTTGTTCCGGGGTCCACCGTGCCGCACGCGCAGGCCTGGAACCGCTTGGCCCGCGCCTCGCCGCGGAGTGGACCCCGGAACAAGTCCGGGGTGACGGAGGAGTTTTGGAAAGCTCATCCGCTTCTTCCCCGTTCGCCCTGAGCCTGTCGAAGGGCCCTGAGTCTCACCTGTGCTTCGACAGGCTCAGCACGAACGATTGGCTGGCGGCGTCGCGGCACGCGCCGCCTTGTCGCAGCACCCCTGTCCCGCGTAAGGCGAAGTCGCCCTCCACGGTTCGGGACGAACGCTTCGTGAGACTGATCCCCCTCGGCCTGCTCGCGCTGTCGCTCGCCGGCTGCGCGCTGCCCTACACGCCGCCGGCGCTGTCGCCGGCGACGCAGCCGGCGCCGGCGAGCGGCAACGTCGCGTTTCCCCCGCCGCCCTCCGCGACGACCGCCGCCGCGCCGATCACCATCCTCGTCTCGATCGACGGCTTCCGCCCCGATTATCTCGACCGCGGCGTGACGCCCAACCTCAACGCGCTTGCCGCCGGCGGCGTGTCGGCGGCGATGCGGCCGGCGTTTCCATCGATCACTTTCCCCAACCACTGGACGCTGGTGACCGGCAAGGTGCCCGATCATCACGGCATCGTCGGCAACAAGATGGAGGACCCTGCCCGCCCCGGCGAGACCTTCACGATGAGCAGCGACGATCCCTTCTGGTGGAACGCCGCCGAGCCGATCTGGGTGACCGCCGAAAAGGCGGGCGTGCACACCGCGACGATGTTCTGGCCGGGCGCCAACGTCGGCTGGGGCGGGACATTGCTGCCCGACAGCCATGGCGCGGTCGCCAATGCGACGCGGCCCGAGGACTGGCAGCAGTTCAACCAGGCGGTGACCGGCGCACAACGCGTCGATGCGGTGATCGACTGGATGCGCCGCCCGGCGGCGACGCGGCCGCGTTTCGTCACGCTCTATTTCGACACGGTCGACAGCGCAGGCCATGCCAACGGCCCGCAGGCGGCCGAGACGACGCAGGCGGTTGCCGCGGTCGACGTTCAGATCGGCCGGCTGGTCGAGGGGCTGCGTGCGCTGCACCAGCCCGCTAATCTGGTGATCGTCGCCGACCATGGCATGGCGGCGACCGACAGCACGCGGACCATCGCGCTTGACCGCATTGCGGATCCCGGGGACTTTCGGCTGCTGTCCGAAAGAGGACCCTATGCGATGCTTTTCCCGGTCGCAGGCCATGAAGCGGCGCTGGAGGCGCAACTGCTCAAGCCGCATCGGCATATGACGTGCTGGCGGAAGGGCGAGGTGCCGGCGCGCTTTCGCTACGGCACCAACCCCCGCATCCCGCCCTATTTCTGCCTCGCCGAGACGGGCTGGCTGATCCTCAAATCGGCGGCGACCGGGCCGTTCCACGGCGGTGCGCACGGCTACGACAACCGGTCGCCCGACATGGCGGCGCTGTTCGTCGCCAACGGGCCGGCGTTCGCGGCCGGCAAGCGGCTGGCGAGCTTCGACAATGTCGCGATCAACCCGCTGCTGCGCGACCTGATCGGCCTGCCCGCGGGTGTCGGGCTGGACGGCGACGATGCGCCGTTTAGACAGGTGCTGAACCGATAGGAGAGCGGCGGGTGCAGTATTTCGAGGATATCGAGGTCGGGTCGAAGGCCAGCTTCGGCGATTATGCGGTGACGCGCGACGAGGTGGTCGCCTTTGCCGGGCAATACGATCCGCAGCCCTTCCATCTGTCCGACGAGGCCGCGGCGGGGACCTATTTTGGGCGGCTGTCGGCGAGCGGCTGGCATACCTGTGCGATGACGATGGCGATGCTGGTCGCGCATATGAAGGTGCACGCGCAGGCCAGCCTGGGCTCGCCGGGAATCGACGAACTGCGTTGGCTGAAGCCGGTCTATCCCGGCGATCGCCTGCGCTGCGAGACCGAAGTGCTGGAGACGCGCCGCTCCGCCAGCCGGCCCGAGATGGGGATCATCAAGAGCCGGATGGCGGTGTTCAACCAGGACGACGTGATGGTGATGACCTTCGTGTCGAACGGGCTGATCGCGACGCGCGAACGCTAAGCAATGCCCCCGTCACCCCGGACTTGTTCCGGGGTCCACTCCGCGGCGAGGCGAACGGCTAGAGCCTCTTGTCCTGCGCTCGCGGGCAAGTGGTCCGGGGTGACGGATGGTTTGGGGGGACCGCTTCTACCCCTAAGGGCGCGGCGGCCCCAATCAGCGGCGATCGCGTCCGCCACCGTCGCGACGCCCGCCGCCGCGATTGCCGCCCCAGCCGCGCGGCTGGCCCCCGCCCGGCGTCACCGCGCGCGGCGTATCGCCGCGGGGCTGGCCGGAAAAGTTCTGACGATTGCCGCGCCAGTTGCCGCGATCCCCGCGCGGGCCGTCGTTGCGATAGCCCGGCGTGCGGTCGCCGCGATTGCCGTCCCACCGCTGCCCCGGGACGCCGTTGCCACGATTGCCGTCCCAGCGCTGGCCGGGAACGCCGTTGCCGCGGATGCCGTCGCCGCGGCCGCGGTCGAAGCCGTTCCAGTCGTTGCGGAAATTGCGGTCGCCGCGCCATGTGTTGCGGCGCCCTTCCCAATAGCGGCGCTGGCCGTCGTTCCAGCGATAGGGGCGGCGATACTGGTCGTAGACGTAGATGCCGGTGCCCGGATAATAATAGTCGCCGTACCAGCCGAAATAGCCCGGATTGGCGCCATAGCCATAGCCGCCGTACGGATCGGCATAGCCATAGCCGCCGTCGTAATAGCCGCCGCCGCCATAACCGACCGCGACGCCGCTATAGCCATAGCCGTCGGTACACGCCGCCGTGCCGATGCCGGCACCGAAGATCAGGCCCGCCAGGGCCAACCGCTTGAAAAACATGATGCTCTCCCGTCATCGAGGGGCGCGAGCATGAGGCAAGGACGCGCCGATCGTCGTTCAACGAGGGCGGATCGTCGCAGGTTCCCGCTGAATGACGGATGAGCGGGTTGGGGGGACGAGGATGCCCCCAGCCACCCGTTCGCCCTGAGACTGTCGGAGGGCGGGTGCGTGGGCGGGTGTTTCCCCAATCCTCTGCGAACCCGACAAGCGTTGCGCTACGCAATCCGTTCGTGCTGAGCCTGTCGAAGTACGATGAGCCTCACCTGCCCTTCGACAGGCTCGGGGCGAACGGGAGGGGAGCGGCGGATGTTTCGCTGCCGCCCGTTCACCCTCACCCTCACCCTTCCGCGGCTGCGCCGCTCCCTCCCTCTCCCGGCGGGAGAGGGAAAAGACGCCGAAGGCGGCGAAGGGTGAGGATGACCACGGCTACGCGGTTGGCAAATAACAAGCCAATCCCTCAATGCCCCGCGAAATCGAACAGCGCATCGACGCGCACGCCATCCCCGCGCAGCGCATCCGCACCGCCCAGATCGGGCAGGTCGATGACGAACTGCGCCTGGCTCACGTCGGCGCCCGCCTTGCGCAACAGGCGGATCGCGGCGCGGGCGGTGCCGCCGGTGGCGATCAGGTCGTCGACCAGCAGCACGCGCTGCCCCGGCACCAGCGCATCCTCATGCATCGCGATCCGGTCCTGGCCGTATTCCAGCGCATAATCCTCGGCGATCGTCGCGCCGGGCAATTTGCCGTCCTTGCGGATCAGCAGCACGCCTGCCTTGAGCGGCACCGCCAGCGCCGCGGCGAACAGGAAACCGCGCGCCTCGATCCCCGCGACGAGGTCGACGGGACCTTGCGTCGCCGCGACCATCCGCTCGACCGTCGCGGCGAGGCCGGCGGGGTCGAGCAGCAGCGTCGTGATGTCGCGGAACTGGATGCCGGGCCTGGGGAAGTCCGGGATGGTGCGGATCAGCGCCTTGAGGTCGTCGTTCATGCCGCTGCCGTCGCGTGCCCCTCGCCTGCGGTCAATAGGCGCGCGCGAGCAGCACGCGTTCGACCGCGGGTTCGCCGGTGAACACGCAGGCCCCGTCCGCCGCCGCCTGATCCCCCGGCGCGTTGCGGATCGTCAGCTTGAGCGCCTTCAGCCGCTCGACCACCGCGTCGAGCGCCGCGCCCGTCGGCCGCGCCCATTGCACCTCGACCCAGCCGGGGTTCTTCACCCCCTCCGCGAAATGCACCTCGACCGCGGCGAAGTCGGCAGCCGGCACGATTCCCGCCTTCAGCCGTGCGCTCGCCTCCGCGTGCAGCGCCTGCTGGATCGCGGCGAGCAGCGCTGGCGCATCCGCCTCGAAATCGCCGCGCGGCATCACCTGGCTGTCGAGCTTGCCGTCCTCGCGATACAATCGGTCGCGGCGGATCACCGAGACGGCGCCGCCGGCCATATCGCGACCGCCGATCTCGACGACGATCGGCGCGCCCTTCTTGACCCAGCCCCAGCGCTTGGTCGCCGCCTTGGCGGGCTTGAGGTCGAGCAGCGCCCGCACCGGTTCGCCGAGCGCCGACAGGCCGGCGAGGTTCGACTGGATGTCCTTGGCATAGGCGATCAGCGCCTCGTCCTCGGGCGTGTCGCGCAGCATCGGCACGATGACGATCTGCCACGGCGCGATCCGCGGCGGCACGCGCAGCCCGTCGTCGTCGCCGTGCACCATGATGACGCCGCCGATCATCCGCGTGCTCACCCCCCAGCTGGTGGTGTTGGCGAGCTCGAACACGCCCTCCTTGTTCTGGAACTTGATGTCCTGCGCGTAGGCGAAATTGGTGCCGAGGAAGTGGCTGGTGCCCGCCTGCAGCGCCTTGCCGTCCTGCATCATCGCCTCGATGCTGTAGGTCGCGACCGCGCCGGGGAAGCGCTCGTTCTCCGGCTTCTCGCCCGCCACGACGGGGAGCGCGAGGCAGTCCTCGGCGAAGCTGCGATAGACCTCGAGCATCTTGCGCGTTTCCTCGCGCGCCTCGTTGGCGGTGGCGTGCGCGGTATGCCCCTCCTGCCACAGGAACTCGCTGGTGCGCAGGAACATGCGCGTGCGCATCTCCCACCGCACCACGTTGGCCCATTGGTTGATGAGCACGGGCAGGTCGCGCCACGACTGGACCCAGCGCGCGAACGCGGTGCCGATCACCGTCTCCGACGTCGGGCGGACGACCAGCGGCTCCTCCAGCCTGGCGGCCGGATCGGGCATCAGCCCGCCCTTGCCGTCGGGGATCAGCCGGTGGTGCGTGACCACCGCCATCTCCTTGGCGAAGCCCTCGACGTGCTCGGCCTCCTTCTCGAAATAGGACAAGGGGATGAACAGCGGGAAATAGCAGTTTTCATGGCCGGTCGCCTTGATCCGGTCGTCGAGCAGCCGCTGGATCCGCTCCCAGATGCCATAGCCCCACGGCCGGATGACCATGCACCCGCGCACGCCCGATTCCTCGGCGAGGTCGGCTTCGGCGATGACGGATTGATACCAGGCGGCGAAATCGGCGTCGCGGGTGACGGGGAGAGCGTGCTTCATGGGGGGCCTTTATCCGTCAGACGAATACTCGTCACCCCCGCAAGGGCGCCTATCGCCTGATTGGCTCGCAAGGCGATCCTCCCATCCCACCGTCACCCCGGACTTGTTCCGGGGTCCACTCCGCGGCGAGGCGAACGGCATCTGCTCGAAGCGATACGCCCGCCCACCGGTGGACCCCGGAACAAGTCCGGGGTGACGGAGGATGTTGGGCGCGCGGTCGGTTGTGCAATCGTTCGAGCCAACCCTACCCGCCCCCACCCGTTGCCGCTAAGCCCCCGCGGATGAACGACCGTATCCTGCCCGCGATCGGCCTGCGCCTGCTGTCGGTCGTGTTCTTCGCCCTGATGAACGCGTGCATCAAGCTCGCCGAACAGGCGGGGGCGAGCGTCGTCGAGATCCTGTTCTTTCGCCAGTTCGGCGCGGCGGTATTGGTATCGGGGGTGATCCTGAGCGGTCCCGGCCTGCGTTCGGTCGCGACGCAGCGCTTGCCCGCGCATGTCCTGCGGATGGCGGTGGGGCTCAGCGCGATGACGATGACGTTCAACGGCATCGTCGCGCTGCCGCTCGCCGAGGCGACGACGATCGGCTTCACCGTGCCGCTGATCACCACGATCCTCGGCGCGGCGATCCTGCGCGAACCGACGGGCGCGTGGCGCTGGGGGGCGGTGATCACGGGGTTCGTCGGGGTGCTGATCGTCGCCCAGCCGGGCGGCGCCCACGGCTCGCTGACCGGCACCGGATTCGCGCTCGCCGGCGCGTTGGGGACGGCGTGCGTCACGATCCTGCTGCGCCAGATCGGGCGGACGGAAGGCGCGCTGACGACGGTCTTCTGGTTCTCCGTCCTGTCGCTGGTGCCGTTGTCGCTGTTCTACGTGCCGATCGCGCGCGGGCATGGCGTCTTCGGCTGGGCGTGTCTCGCCGCGGTGGGCCTGCTCGGCGGCTGCGCGCAGATCGCGATGACCAATTCGCTGCGGCTCGGGCCGGTGTCGGTGGTGGTGCCGATGGACTATTCCAGCCTGTTGTGGGCGACCGCGCTCGGCTGGCTGGTGTTCGGGACGCTGCCCGCCGCGGCGACGTGGATCGGCGCGCCGGTCATCGTCGCCAGCGGCCTCGTCATCGTCTGGCGCGAGGCGGTGCGGCGGCGGACGGACACGCTGGTCGCGAGCGCGGACGACGTGGCCTAGGCCGCCCGCGCCGCCGCCAGCATGCGCTTGCCCCGCAGGTACATTTCCAGCCGCTGCGCGGTGAACAGGCCGAGCGCCAGCGCCATCAGCACGTCGGTGACAGCCATCGGGTCGAACCCGCCGCCGCCATAGCTCATCGCGCCGCGCGCGCCGCTGCGCACGACGACCAGCAGCACGATGAACAGCAGCGCCGCGGGCGACGAGGTCTGCCCCAGGTCATGCGTTTCGGGATCGAGCGTGATCCGCATCATCTTGCCGCGCTGCCACCCGAGCGCGCCGCCGAGCGCCAGCGCCACGAGGCAGAACGCCCAGCCCGCCCCGTGCGGCGGAAAGCGCGAGAAAGTGAAGCCGATCACCACCGCATACACCGCGGGCAGGATCCACAGCCGTTCGAGCTTGAGCGGCCGCACCCGGCTCATCCGCCGCCAGCGGATCGCCATCACCACCGCCACGACGACGAGCGGGATCGCATAGCTGATCCACCCGCCCGGCTGCTGTGTGTGCATGTTTGTACCCCCTGCCCTTTTGGCGAGGGTAGCGGCGGCGGATGCGTTACGGAAGAGGTACGCCCTCGCGCCACTTCCTCCGTCACCCCGGACGTGTTCCGGGGTCCACTCCGCGGCGGGGCGGAGGGCGAGAGGCTCACGCCCGGAACACGTCCGGGGTGACGGTGCCCTTTATTCCGCCGCCTGCGCCAGCGGCGGTTCCTTCCATACCAGCACCGGCTTGCGCGCCGCCAGCGTCTCGTCGAGCCGCGCACGGGGCGCGAAGTGCGGGGCGGATTTGAGCGCCGTGTCGCCCGCCTTCGCGCGCTCCGCGACGCTGCGCAGCGCGCCGATGAACTGGTCGAGCGCCGCCTTCGATTCGGTCTCGGTCGGTTCGACCAGCATCGCGCCATGGACGACGAGCGGGAAATAGACCGTCATCGGGTGGAAGCCCTCGTCGATCAGCCCCTTGGCGACGTCCAGTGTCGAGAAGCCCTCGGCGAGGTTGGCGTCGCTGAAGATCGCCTCGTGCATGCACGGACCCGAGGCGGCGAACGGCGCGTCGAGCGTGCCCTCCAGGCTGCGCAGCACGTAATTGGCGTTGAGCACCGCATCCTCGGCGACCTGGCGCAGGCCGTCGGCACCGTGGCTGAGGATATAGGTCAGCGCCCGCGTGAACATGCCCATCTGACCGTGGAAGGCGGTCATCCGCCCGAACGTGTCGGGATGGTCGTCGCCCGCGGTCTCTTCCTCGATCAGCTGGATATGGCCGTCGGCCATCCGCGCGGTGAAGGGGAGCGGGCCGAACGGGCTCAATGCCTCCGACAGCACCACCGGCCCCGACCCCGGCCCGCCGCCGCCGTGCGGGGTCGAGAAGGTCTTGTGCAGGTTAATGTGCATCGCATCGACGCCGAGGTCGCCGGGACGGACCCGCCCGACGATCGCGTTGAAATTGGCGCCGTCGCAATAGACGTAGCCGCCCGCGTCATGCACCGCGTCGCTGATCGCCTTCAGGTCGCGCTCGAACAGGCCGCAGGTGTTGGGGTTGGTAATCATCACCGCGGCGACGTCCGGCCCCAGCCGCGCTTTCAGCGCATCGGTATCGACGCGGCCGTCGGCGGTCGCGGGGATGTCCTCCACCATGAAGCCCGCGAAGGCAGCGGTGGCGGGGTTGGTGCCGTGCGCGCTTTCCGGGACGAGCACGACCTTGCGATGCCCCTCGCCGCGCTTCTCCAGCGCCGCCTTGATGCACAGGATGCCGCACAGCTCGCCATGCGCACCCGCCTTGGGGCTCATCGCGACGCCGTGCATGCCGGTCAGCTCGATGAGCCAGACCGCGAGTTCGTTGATGACGCCGAGCGCGCCCTGCACGGTATCGACCGGCTGGAGCGGATGGACGTCGGCGAAGCCGGGCAGCCGCGCGACCTTCTCGTTGAGCCGCGGATTGTGCTTCATCGTGCACGAACCCAGCGGGAACAGGCCGAGGTCGATCGCGTAATTCTGCCGGCTGAGGCGGGTGTAGTGGCGGATCGTCTCCGGCTCCGACAGGCCAGCGAGCCCGATCGGCGCCTTGCGCGACAGGTCGCCCAGCCGCGATCCCGCAACGTCGCCCTCGGCGAAATCGACGCCGGTCGTGCTGGTATCGCCGATCTCGAAGATCAGCGCTTCCTCCAGCATCAGCGCCCTGTTGCCGGTGAAGGTGGGGGCGGCGTCGTTGCCGTTGGCGGCGGTCATCTTGGGGCGCCAGCCGCTCTGGTTGATGCTCATGCCAAAACCTCCTCGAGTGCGGCGGCAAGGGTTTCGACGTCCTCCGCGGTCGTCGTCTCGGTCACCGCGACGATCAGGCCGTTGGCGAGGCCCGCCTCATCCGGGTAGAGCCGGCCGAGCGATACGCCCGCCAGGATGCCGCGATCGGCGAGCGTGCGGACGACGGGGCGCGCTTCGGTCGGCAGCTTCAGCGTGAATTCGTTGAAGAAGCTCTGCGTCACCAGCTCGACGCCCGGCACCTGCGCCAGCCGGTCGGCCGCACGGCAGGCGCCGGCATGGTTGATCCCCGCCAGCCGGCGCAGGCCAGCCTCACCCAGCAGCGTCATGTGGATCGAGAAGGCGAGCGCACACAGCCCCGAGTTGGTGCAGATGTTCGACGTCGCCTTTTCGCGGCGGATATGCTGTTCGCGCGTCGACAGCGTCAGCACGAAGCCGCGCTTGCCGTTGGCGTCCACCGTCTCGCCGCAGAAGCGGCCGGGCATCTGGCGGATGTACTTCTCCTTGCAGCCCATCAACCCGACGTACGGCCCGCCGAACTGCAGCCCGACGCCAATCGACTGGCCCTCGCCGACGACGATATCCGCGTCCATCTCACCGGGCGAGCGGATCGCGCCCAGCGCCACCGGCTCGGTGACGACCGCGATCAGCAGCGCCTTGTGCGCGTGGCAGGCGTCGGCGAGCGGCGTCAGGTCGGCGATGCGACCGAGGATGTCGGGATACTGGACGACGACGCAGGACGTCTCGGCATCGATGCTCGCGATCAGCGTGTCGATATCGGTGTCGGCGGTCAGCTGCGGCGTCGCGGTTTCCAGCGTGTCGCCGGTGTACTTCGCCATCGTCTTCGCGACGCTGACGTAATGCGGGTGGAGCCCGCCCGACAGGATCGCCTTGCTCTTGCGCGTGATCCGCCGCGCCATGCCGATCGCTTCCCAGCAGGCGGTCGAGCCGTCGTACATCGAGGCATTGGCGACGTCGGTGCCGAGCAGGCGCGCGACCTGCGTCTGGAACTCGAACAGCATCTGCAGCGTGCCCTGCGCGATCTCGGGCTGATACGGCGTATAGGCGGTCAGGAACTCGCCGCGCTGGATCAGGTGATCGACGCTGGCCGGCACGTGATGGCGGTACGCGCCCGCGCCGAGGAAGAACGGCACCTCGCCCGCGACCGTATTCTGGCGAGCGAGCGCGGTCATGTGCCGCTCGACGGCGAGCTCGGAGGCGTGGTTGGGCAGGCCGTGGATCGCCCCCGACAGGCGCGCGGCCTCGGGCACGTCGACGAACAGATCGTCGATACTGGCGGCACCGATGACCTCGAGCATGGCGTCGCGATCGGGCTGGGTAAGCGGCAGGTAGCGCATGGCGGTCTTTCTCCCCTCCCCGACGGGGAGGGGTTGGGGGAGGGGCGCGTCCGGGGATTACGGAGAGTCGCTCGCGCGGCGTTTGCCGTCAGGCGAGCACGCTCCCCTCCCCCAACCCCCTCCCCGGTGGGGAGGGGGCTTTGCGGGTCACAGCTTCGCGACGAACGCTTCGTAGGCGGTCTCGTCCATCAGCGTCTCGAGCTCGGACGGATCGCTGAGCGTGATCTTGAAGAACCAGCCCTCGCCTTCCGCGTCCGAATTGACGAGGCTCGGATCGTCGGCGAGCGCGGTATTGCCCTCGAGGACATTGCCCGACACCGGCGAATAGACGTCCGAGGCCGCCTTGACCGATTCGACCACCGCGGCCTCGTCGCCCTTCGACAGGGCCTTGCCGTCCTCGGGCACGTCGACGAACACGATGTCGCCCAGCTGGCCTTGCGCATATTCGGAAATACCGACGGTGCCGATATCGCCATCGACGTCGACCCATTCGTGATCTTCGGTAAAGTAACGGCTCATCACTTGCCTCCTGCGCGGACGTAGCGGTGGGGAACGAACGGCATCGCGGTGACGGTGCCGGTGTGGATCTTGCCGCGCTGGACGAGGCGCACCGTGGTGCCGACGCTCGCCAGATCGGCGGGGATATAGGCCATCGCGATCGGCGCGCCGACGCTGGGCGCGAAGCCGCCGCTGGTGACGCGGCCGATCACCGCGCCGTCCGCATCGACGACGCTGGCGCCCTCGCGCACCGGCTGGCGCCCCTCGACCGACAGGCCGACGCGCTTGACCGCAGGACCATCGGCGCGCTCGGCGAGGATGCGCGCGGCGCCGGCGAAGTCGCCGGCCTCGTGGCGGCGCTTGGACAGCGCGAAGCCGAGGTCGGCCATCACCGGCGTCGTCTCGGGATCGAGGTCGTGGCCGTAGAGCGGCAAGCCCGCCTCGAGCCGCAGCGAATCGCGCGCGCCGAGGCCGATCGGCTTGATCTCGGGCTGGTCGCACAGCGCGTCGGCGAAGGCCGCGGCGACTTCGGAAGGCACCGACATCTCGACGCCGTCCTCGCCGGTATAACCCGAACGGCTGATCCACAGCGCATGGCCGTTCCACGCGAACGCGCCTGCGGTCATGAACACGAGTCGCTCGACACCCGGCACCAGCCGCGCGACCGCCTCGACCGCCTTCGGCCCCTGCACCGCCAGCAGCGCCTGATCCTCCATCAGGTTGAGCGTGACCGCATCGGGCAGCACGTCGAGCAGATAGGCGAGATCGTCGTACTTGGTCGCGCCGTTGACGACGACGTAATGGCTCGCCTCGCCGAACGGATGCGCGCCCTCCGCAGGCAGCGTCGTCACCATCAAATCGTCGAGGATGCCGCCCTCGTCGTTGAGCAGCAGCGAATAGCGGATCTTCGTCGGCGCCAGCCCGGCGATGTCGCCCGGCAGCACCGCCTCGAGCGCGCGCGCGATGCCGGCGGCATCGAGTCCGTCGCCGGTCAGGCCGACCTGACCCATGTGGCTGACGTCGAACAGCCCCGCCGATTCGCGCACCCACAGATGCTCGGCCATGATGCCTTCGTACTGGACGGGCATCTCGTATCCCGCGAACGGCACCATCCGGCCGCCGCGGGCGCGGTGCCAGGCGTCGAGCGGCAGGTGCTGGATCGCGGGTTCGTCGCCCTCATCGACGCCGTCGAGCGGGTCGGGCAAAGTATCTGGCAGCGTCTCGCTCATCGACCGTCTCCAAAAAGGTACGTGACCGAAGACGGCGCAGCGCCGCATCCGATCCGTCATACCCCCTCTGTCACGGTGACCTGAGAGCTTTGACCGGGCGGGTCGCCCGGCTTACCCCTTCGGTGGCTCCTCAAAGGAACGCTTTCCAGAGTGTCGATGAGGCGGCGCGCGGTCCGTTTGCCTGAGAGATTCCGGGGTGGTTGCTCCTTCGGCGGCCCCCTTGCGGAGGGGCTCTCTCCCGCGCGCGCCCATGCCGGTCGCCCGGCATCGACGGGTCAAGCTGTGGCGGCGTGATGGGGGTTAGTCAATCGGGAAAGCGGCGCAGTCAGCGACCTCTAACAGGCATGTTCCCGCAGTGGAGCGGCGTGCGAAGCGCCCCGGACCTTCTCGCGCGTGCGCACCGAACGCACCGTGTCCACCACCGCACGCAACATGGCGTCGCCATGGGCGGATGTCGACAGAAGCGCAGGATCGCCGTCTTCCGTCATCAGGATGAACCGCGCGCCACCGACATGCAACACGCGATGGGTGGTCGCCTGTTTCGACGTCACCTGCATCGGCTTGCGGAACCGGCGCGCCACCAACCGCAAGCCGGAGACGACCATCGGCATCTCGTCTTCGGTGAATTCGAGGCTCAAGCGAGCGTCAGGAAGCGACAGCAGTTCCATGGTCCCAATGTCCCATATGCTCCTTCACAAACCTTTACTCAAGTCCGCCGTGCGAAAGGCTGCCTGGATGACAGCCGCCCAATTGCCGTATTTGGCGAAGAACCAGTCTGCGCCGGGGCCAACAGGATCGCCGTATTTGCGCAGGTTGCGCGCTGCCATGAGTGCCACGATCTCCTCCGGATCGCCGGCACGGGCATCCTGTTTCAAGGCGTTGCGCCGCGCGACGAGATGACGCGCGATCGCTTCCTCGGACCATCCCGCATCATGGAGCGGCGCAATCTCGTCGCGCAAGGCGTGCACCGCAGCGACATAATCCGCCCGCCTCGCCTCCGCATCACCGCTCACTAGCGCTGCGCGTTATACTTCAACTGCGCATCGGTCAGCTGGAACCCGACCAGCGCCTCGAAGCTCGCGCGCAACACCGCGGAGCGTACCTCGGGCCGGGTCAGGGGATCGGTCGCGGCATCCTCGTCGCCGGCCTTGCGCTTGCGGGTCAGCTGTTCGCGCACCTCGTCGGGCAGCGTCGCGGCGGAGCGCGCGATCTGGGTGGAGGCGGTGCCGCTCGCCTGGCCGCGTGCCTGACCGGCGTCGAAGTGGACGACGATCTCGCCCTTGCGCTTGGCGGTCACCGCGGTGCCGCCGCGGACGATCGCGATGTAATAGGGCAGGCTCACGTCGCGGGCCGCGTCGGTGCGGGTGCGGCGGGCGAGCACGTCGAAGGTGACGCTGGTGGCGATCTGGTCGCCCGCGTCGTTGCACGCGCCGCGCACGTTGGTCATCGTCGCGACGACGTCGATCGCACTCGCGTCCTGGCTGGTCACGGGATCGAACACCGTCAGGTCGCCGGTGCCGGCGGCGACGCCGACGGTCGGACAGGCGGAGCGCACGGCGGTGATGCCGCCCTCCACGATCTCGCCCTTGCCGGCGCATCCGGAGAGGAGCAGCGCGAGGGCGGACAGGCCGAGAAGCGGGGTTTTCACGGGGACGCGTACCTTTGTCGAACGGGCAACGATGCCACGCCGGGACGAGCCGGCGGTGCGGGCGGCACCATAGGAACCGCCTTTCGCGCGTGCAAGCAATCGCGTGCTTCCGCACGATGGGGCAATCGCGTGCTTCCGCACGGCGGGGCAATCGCGTGCTTCCGCACGGCGGGGCAATCGCGTAAAGCGCGTCCCCATGGCTTCTCTTCCGAACGCAGCCCTTCCCGCCAGCGCCGCCAGGCTGCCGCTCGACCTGCTGATCGCCGCGCCGCGCGGCTTTTGCGCCGGCGTCGACCGCGCGATCCGCATCGTCGAGCTCGCGATCGAAAAGCACGGCGCCCCCGTCTATGTCCGGCACGAGATCGTCCACAACAAGTTCGTCGTCGATACGCTGAAGGCGAAGGGCGCGGTGTTCGTCGAGGAATTGGACCAGGTGCCCGACGGCGCGCCGGTGGTCTTCTCCGCGCATGGCGTACCCAAGTCGGTGCCGGCGGCGGCGCAGAACCGCGGGCTCGACTATCTCGACGCGACCTGTCCCCTGGTGTCGAAGGTCCATCGCCAGGCCGAACGGCTGGTCGCCGCCGGCCGCCACATCGTCTTCATCGGTCATGCCGGCCACCCGGAGGTCGTCGGCACCTTCGGACAGGTCCCCGCCGGTGCGATGTCGCTGATCGAGACCGCCGCGGATGCGGAGGTGTTCGCGCCCGCCGATCCCGACAACCTCGCCTTCCTGACGCAGACGACGCTGTCGGTCGACGATACCGCCGCGGTGGTCGCGGTGCTGCAGCGCCGTTTCCCCAACATGCTGCCGCCGCGCGGCGAGGACATCTGCTACGCGACGTCGAACCGGCAGGCGGCGGTCAAGGCGATCGCCGCGGCGTGCGACGCGATGCTGGTGATCGGCGCGCCCAATTCGTCCAACTCGGTACGCCTCGTCGAGGTCGCGGAGCGCGAGGGGATTCCGGCGCGGCTGATCCAGCGCGCAGACGATCTCGACTGGGGGTTCCTCGACGGTGTCGGCACGCTCGGCATCACCGCGGGCGCGTCGGCGCCCGAACTGCTGGTGCGCGAGCTGGTCGATCTGCTGTCGACGCGCTTCGACGTCAGCGAGCGAGAGGAAGAAACGACGCGCGAAACGATCGCGTTCAAGCTGCCGCGCGGGCTGGACGCGGCGGCATAGGTCGACCACGTTTCCACAGAACGACCCGTCACCCCGGACGTGTTCCGGGGTCCACCCATCCGCAGGCGGACGGATAGAGGCTCCTGCCGACCGCCAAGCCGCGGAGTGGACCCCGGAACACGTCCGGGGTGACGAAGACGTAGAGTAAGGAGGGGGGAAACCATGGCCGTCTATACGCAGGTGTCCGCCGAGGCGCTGTCCGCGTTCCTGCGCCGCTACGACGGCGTCGGCGAGCTCGTCTCCGCCAAGGGCATCGCGGAGGGGGTCGAGAACAGCAATTATCTCGTCGATACCGACACCGCGCGCTTCATCCTGACGCTGTACGAGCGCCGCGTCGATGCGGGCGACCTGCCCTTCTTCCTCGACCTGCTCGACCATTGCGCGGCCCGCGGCCTGCCGGTGCCGCCGGCGATCCGCGACCGCGATGGGCAGGCGATCCAGACGCTGGAGGGGCGCCCCGCCTGCCTGATCCGCTTCCTTACCGGCATCTCGGTGACGCGCCCGACACCGCAGCATGCCGCAACCGCGGGCGCGGCGCTCGGCCGGCTGCACGGCGCGGTCGCCGATTTCGCAGGCAGCCGTGCCAACAGCCTCGGCGTCGCCGACTGGCGGCCGTTGCTGGACCGCTGCGGCCGCGACCTCGACGGCATTGCGCCGGGGCTGTTCGCGCGGGTCGATGGCGCGCTGGCGGCGGTCGAGGCGGCGTGGCCGCACGATCTGCCGGTCAGCGTCATCCACGCCGACCTGTTCCCCGACAACGTGCTGATGCTCGGCGATGCCGTCACCGGCCTCATCGACTTCTACTTCGCCTGCCGCGATATCCGCGCCTATGACGTCGCGGTGATGCACACGTCCTGGGCGTTCGATCCGCTCGGCGTGCCGCTGGAGGGCGTCGGATCGGCGCTGCTTGCCGGTTACGACGCGGCATTCGGCCTGTCCGCCGCCGAGCGCGCCGCGCTGCCGGTGCTGGCGAAGGGCGCCTGCATCCGCTTCCTGCTGACCCGCGCGTGGGACTGGCTCAACACCCCCGCCGATGCGCTGGTGACACGCAAGGACCCGCTCGCCTATCTTCGCCGGCTCGACTGGTACGATGCGCATCCGGAGGCTTTCGCATGACCGATACCCCGCAATTGGTGGAGATCGCCACCGACGGCGCGTGCAAAGGCAACCCCGGCCCCGGTGGCTGGGGGGCGCTGCTCCGCTTCGGCAGCCATGAAAAGGAACTGTCGGGCGGCGAGGCGCTGACCACCAACAACCGCATGGAGCTGACCGCGGCGATCGAGGCGCTGCGCGTGCTGACGCGGCCGTGCCGGATCAAGCTGTCGACCGACAGCAAATACGTGATGGACGGCCTGACCCGCTGGATCCACGGCTGGCGCAAGAACGGCTGGCGCACCGCCGACAAGAAGCCGGTCAAGAACGCCGAATTGTGGCAGGCGCTGTTCGCCGAGACGCAGCGCCACGAGATCGAATGGATCTGGGTCAAGGGCCACGCCGGCAACGCCGACAACGAACGCGTCGACAGACTGGCGAGCGACGCCGCGCTGGCGGCGGCGCGCAAGGCGGCGTGAGGCAGGACATAACCTGCTCACTATCGAAGGGCTTTGAGACTCACCTGTGCTTCGACAGGCTCAGCACGAACTGTGGTATTCAATCAGCAGGACAAACCGAAATCCGTTCGGGCTGAGCCTGTCGAAGCCCTGCGCGCCACAAGCGACGGTTCCTGAGCTGACAGGCCCTTCGACCGGCGAACGAGTCGGGGTAATCGACCCAAGCCCTATTCCTCCTCGACCTCCGCGCCGGGTCCGTTCTTCAGGATCGAGGCGATCGCGTTGCGTGCGGAGGCGCGGCTTTCATAGCCCTCGGTCCACCAGATCAGCTCGCTGTTGTGCTTGAACTTGGCGACGAAGTCGCCGGCCTTGTTCTTCTCGATCACGAATTTGTGCGCCATGACAGCCTCCCCTTCGGATGGTCGCGGGAGGGTAACATGTGCCGCGCGCCGTGCAATCCTCCGCGGAACGGGGGCATCGCATCCGACGATCGGGTCGCGCGGCGGTTTCCCAAGCCCGTCGTCACCCCGGACGTGTTCCGGGGTCCACCGGGCCGCGGGCGTATGTTCGCGCCTCAGATCGTTCGCCTCGCCGCGGAGTGGACCCCGGAACACGTCCGGGGTGACGAAGGAACCTTGGCATTCGATGCCCGGCATGGGGAGGAGTTAGAAGCGCGCCGGGCTGTACCGCTCCACGTCGATCCGCTCGAACCCCGGCGGCAGCGATTCCCCCAGCAACACGCTCGCCGCCACCGCCGCCCCCGCAGGCGCGGTCTGGATACCGAAGCCGCCCTGGCCCGCGCACCAGAAGAACCCCGGCACGTATCGGTCGAAACCATATACCGGCAAGCGATCCGGCGCGAAGCTGCGCAGGCCCGCCCAGCTGCGCTCGACCGCGGCGACGCGCCAGTCGACCACGCCCTCGAACCGGTCGATCGCGATCGCGACGTCGATCTCTTCCGGCGCCGCATCGTACGGATCGACCGGCGTCTCGTCGTGCGGGCTGAGCCACAGCCGCCCGCCGGGTTCGGGCTTGAAGTAGAAGCGTCCGGCGATGTCGGCGACGTGCGGCATCGCGGCAGGTGCGGGCGGATCGGTGCGCAGCTGCGCGATGGTGCGGCGATAGGGCTGGATGCCGAGCGGCGCCGCGCCGGCGCGCACCGCCACCATATCGGCCCACGCGCCCGCGGCATCGACCAGCACGCGCGCATGGTGGACGCCCGATTCGGTCTCGATCGTCCACACGCCGTCAGACCGGCTCGCCGCGGTGAGCCCGGCGCGCGTCGCGATCGTACCGCCGCTGCGCCGCACCGTCGCCAGATACGACGCATGCAGCGCGGCGACGTCGATATAGGCGCAGCTCGGCTCCTGCACGCCGAGCGTCCATTCGGGACGCAGCCCGGGGATATGCTCCGCCGGATCGACGCGCGCCAGCGGCACCGCGGTGCCCGCGAACGCGGCGAGGAAGGCGTCGATCCGCCCCGCATCCTCCGCCCGCCCGATATGCAGCGACCCCAGCGGCGCGAGGACACCGCCCTCGCGCAACGCCGCTTCCGACGCGCTGGTCAGCGGCTGGATGCCCGGCCCGCCATAGGTTTCCGACCAGAAGGCCGCCGAGCGCCCGGTCGCGTGATACCCCGGCTGCTCCTCCGCCTCGAGCAGCAGTACCCGCGCCCGCGTGCCGATCGCCGCGGCGAGGCTGGCGCCGGCGATTCCCCCGCCGACGATGGCGATATCGTGGATCATGTCCGCGCCTCCAGAAAAGCGTCGATCGCCGCATAGGCGCGGGTGCGCACCGCATCGTCCTCGCGCAGCAGCTCGTGCGCCGCCTCGGCGCCGAATCGCACCAGTTCGACGTTCGGCAACTTGCCCGCCAGCCGCAGCGCCGCGGCGGGATCGACCAGCCCGTCGGCCTCAGCGACCAGCATCAGGATAGGCGTCGTAACGCCGCCGAGCCGCGAGTCGCGCTCCAGCCGCGCGCCCGACACGAACGCTTCCAGCACCCACGCCCAGCTCGGCGGCCCCAGCCGCAGCGACGGATCGCGGTCGTACCAATAGGCTTCGTCGGCGTAGCGTTCGACCGAATGGGTCAGCAACTGCTGGCGATGCCCGGCGGACTTCGCGTCGCTGCGCACTTTCCACGCCGGCCGCGCCGGATCGCCGAGCCGGGTCATCAGCCGCGCGACGCGGGTGCCCGCCCCCGTCCCGACCGGCGAGCGGATGCCGATCATCGGCGCGACCAGCACCATCGCGGCCGGATCGATCCCGCCGTCGAGCAGCGCGCGCAGCGCCAGATGCGCGCCCATCGAATGCGCGAGCAGCATCGCGGGCCCCGGCCCCTCGTCCCGCCATCCGCGCCAGAAATCGCCAAGGTCGGCGACCCAGGGATCGAAACTCGCCGCATGGCCGACATGCGGGTCCGCCGCCAGCCGCCCCGATCCACCCTGTCCGCGCCAGTCGAACGCGGTCACCGACCAGCCGGCGTCGTGCAGATGCGCGATGGTCTCGTAGAACTTTTCGATGATGTCGGCGCGCCCGCCCTGGACGAGGATGCGGCCACGCGGATCGGGGTGCGGCCAGTCGAAGCGGCGGTGCCGCCAGCCATCGGGCGCACGCCATTCCGACAGGCGGGAATCGGCCGCCGGCTCGCGGCGCAAAGTGAGCGGATCGATCATCGTCGGCGCGTGGTTACGGTTTCGCAAGCCATCGCGTCTACCTGTTCTGCCCGATGGGGTGGCACAATCTTCCGATTCCGGCGCTGGTCGTCATGCTGGGTGCGCTGCTGGTGATGGCGGGCATCGAGGATGCGCGCACGCGCGAGATCGCCAATGCCAAGAACGCCGCGATCGCGCTGCTCGCGCCGCTGTGGTGGTGGGCGCTGGGTTTGGGCTGGGGCGACGTCGGTATCCAGCTGGGCATCGCGGCGATCGTCTTCGCGGTCTTCCTCGGCGCATTCGCCGCCGGCTGGATGGGCGGCGGCGACGTCAAGATGATCGCCGCGCTCGCGCTGTGGCTGCCGCTCGGCAGCCTGCTCGACATGCTGATGGTCATGTCGGTGCTGGGCGGTGCGATCACGATCGCGATGATGATCGAGCGGCGCTGGCAACGGCGAATCGGTCAGGTCGAGGTCCCCTATGGCGTCGCCATCGCCGCCGCCGCGCTGCTCGCGCTCCCCGCCACGCTGCCACGAACCGGATTTTAACCAGTTCGCCCCCAACGATTACCACCGGATCAACCACCGGTGCGCTGAAAGGCCCGATGAGACATGGATAGTCGCAAGATCGTTTTGCTGGTGGGCGCGTTGTTCGTGGCCGGCATCACGGCATTCTTCGCCCGCACGCTCATCATGGGCTCGGCCGCGCCGCAGGCCGCGGCGATGGGCCAGCCGACCGCACCCGCGGCCACCGGCCCCGAAGTGCTGGTCGCCACCCGTGCGCTGCCGATCGGCACCATCCTGGATGCGACCGCGCTGAAGTTCCAGCCGTGGCCCAAGGAGCTGGTCGACGGCGCCTATTATCTGAAGACGGGCACCGACCTCACCAAACTGCAGGGCACCGTGGTGCGCAACGCGATCACCGCGGGCCAGCCGGTCACCAGGGGCGCGCTCGTCTCGCCCGGCGACCGCGGCTTCCTCGCCGCCGCGCTGGGGCCGGGCATGCGCGCGGTCACCGTCAGCGTCTCCAACCAGGCTGCGGTCGCAGGGTTCGTCTTTCCGGGCGACCGCATCGACCTCGTCCTGACGCAGACGGTCGCGGGCGGCGGCGACGGCCAGCCGCTCAAGGTGTCCGAAACGATCATGCGCAACGTCCGCGTGCTCGCCACCGACCAGCGCACCGACAACGTCGTCGGCGAGGATGGCAAGACCAAGGTCAGCAGCTTCTCGACCGTCACGCTGGAAGCGACGCCCAAGATGGCCGAGCAGGTCGCGGTCGCCCGCACGATCGGCGAACTGTCGCTGTCGCTGCGCGCGCTCGCCGACAATTCGAGCGAACTGGAAGAGGCGATCGCCAGCGGCGCGGTGAAGATGCCCGACGGCGATCCGAAGGCCGAAAAGGCGATGATGGTGCGCGTCGCGACGCAGCCGCAGACCGGCAGCTCCAGCTTCGCCACCGGCGCCGACGTGTCGCGCTTCCAGCGCAGCACGGTGCCGCCCAAGGGCGGCACCCAGAGCGTACAGGGCGTGCCGGTCGCCGGCGCAGCCGCCGCGGGCGGCATCGGCGGGGCAGCCCCCGCCATCCAGGGACCCGTCGTGCGCATCGCGCGCGGCAACAACGTGACGATCGTTCCGGTCGGGGGGAAGAATTAAGATGCGTGACCTCGTGTCTCTCGCGGCGCGCCACGCGCCGGGGCGCAAGCCGCTCGGCGTGCCGCTCGCCATCGCGCTCGCCGCGACGGTGACCGGCGGCATGGCCGACGCCCGCACCACCGTCGCCGCACGCGGCGGCACCAGCGTGGCGACGTCGTCGATGGTGCAGGTCAACACCGGCCGCGGCCGGCTGGTGACGCTGGCGCGGCCGATGACCGACATCTTCGTCGCCGACGAGACGATCGCCGACGTGCAGGTCCGCTCGCCGACGCAGCTGTACATCTACGGCAAGAAGACCGGCGAGACGACGATCTCCGCCACCGGCAAGAGCGGCGCGGTCGTCTATGCGACCACCGTCCGCGTCGGCCAGAACATCGATTCGATCGGTGCGATGCTCAGCCTCGCGATGCCCGATGCGCAGCTGACCGCGACGCCGATGAACGGCCTCGTCCTGCTGACCGGCACCGTCGCCGGCCCGGGCGACGCCGCCGAGGCCGAACGGCTGGTCCAGGCCTATGTCGGCGACGGCATCAAGGTCCTCTCGCGCCTGCGCACCGCGACGCCGCTGCAGGTCAACCTGCAGGTCCGCGTCGCGGAGGTCAGCCGCAGCTTCATCAAGAACGTCGGCGTCAACCTCCAGTCGTTCGACAATTCGGGCGGGTTCCAGTTCGGCATCGGCCAGGGTCGCGGCGCGGCGCAATACGCGCCGGGCGGCGGGCTGTTCGTCAACACGACGACCGCATCCGCCGGAACGACCAGCCTCGCCACCGGCGCCGCGGGCAGCACGATCGCGCTCGCCGGCAAGCTGCTCGGCGTCAACCTGCTCAGCGCGATCGACCTCGGCGAGACGACGGGTCAGGTGACGACGCTCGCCAACCCCAATCTCACCGCGCTGTCGGGCGAGACCGCGACCTTCCTCGCCGGCGGCGAGATCCCGATCCCGATCGCGCAGGGCCTCGGCGCCGTGTCGGTCGAGTACAAGCAGTATGGCGTCAGCCTCGCCTATACGCCGACGGTGCTGTCGGACGGCCGCATCTCGCTGCGCGTCCGCCCCGAAGTGTCGCAGCTCGACTATTCGAACGCCGTCCAGCTCAACGGCACGCGCGTCCCCGGCATCACCAGCCGCCGCGCGGAGACGACGCTGGAGCTCGGCTCGGGCCAGTCGATGATGATCGGCGGCCTGCTGCAGAACAGCCACAACAACAACATCCAGAAGACGCCGTTCCTCGGCGACCTGCCGATCATCGGGTCGCTGTTCCGTTCGAACGGCTTCCAGCGCAACGAGACCGAGCTGGTCATCATCATCACGCCGTATCTGGTGAAGCCGGTGAACAGCCCGTCGCAGATCGCGCTGCCGCACGACGGCTATCGCGCGCCCGACGACGCCAGCCGCATCCTGCTCGGCGAGCTGGGCAGCGGCGGCAACGGCCCGCGCCCGGTGCCGACGATGATCCCCGGCGGCCCTGCCCCGATGCCGACGATCGGCGCCGCCGCACCGGTGCCCGCCCTGCCGCGCCGCGACCCGCCGGTCGCCGCGGACACCCGTTCCACCGCGAAGAAGAAGGGGGCGCTGCCCGCCCCCGGCTTCTCCAACTGATGGCTTGCGTCAAGGACATGGTTGCGATGACCCAGCGTTCGATCCTCCTCGCCGCGCTCGCCGCGCCCGCCCTGCTGCTCGGCGGGTGCATGGGCACGGACAACCGCGGCCTCGAATCGGTGCACCAGCCGGTGGTCGCGCAGCGTGACTTCGCGCTCGACCTCGCCACCGCCGGCGGCCGGCTCGCGCCGGGCGAAAGCCGGCGTCTGGGGGGCTGGATGACCGCGATGCACCTCGGCTACGGCGATCGCGTCGCGATCGACGAGGCGGGCGATGCGCCGCCGGCGGCGCGCGACCAGATCGCCGCGGTGGTCGCGAGCTACGGCCTGCTGCTGTCCGACGACCGGCCGGTCACGCCGGCGCCGGTCACCCCCGGCACGCTGCGCATCGTCGTCAGCCGGATGCACGCCAGCGTCCCCGGCTGCCCCGACTGGAGCCGCGACAGCAGCCACGAATTCGAAGGCAGCACCTCGTCCAACTACGGCTGCGCGGTCAACACCAACCTCGCCGCGATGATCGCACGCCCCGCCGATCTGGTGCGCGGTGTCGATCACGATCCGATCACCGATCCTGCGCTGACCACCAAGGCGATCGAGGCCTATCGCAAGAAGCCGGCGACCGGCGCGGCGGCGCTGGAACAGGTCAGCGCCAAGGGAGCCAATTGATATGAACGCTCCGTGGAAACCCGCCGGCGTCGGTCATCGCGACCCCTTCGCCGCCTATGTCTGCGACGAGGCGACGGCGGAAACGCTGCGCCCGGTCGCCGGCGATCTCGGCTGGTCGGTCGACAAGGTCTACAAGGGCGGCCTGCGCAACGCCGTCCAGTCGCTGTCGGTGTCGGCCAGCCCGCAGATCCTGTTCGTCGACCTCGCCGAATCGGGCGATCCGCTGAACGACATCAACGCGCTCGCCGAAGTGTGCGAACCCGGCACGGTGGTCATCGCCGCGGGTCAGGTCAACGACGTGCGCCTGTACCGCGACCTCGTCGCCAGCGGCATCCAGGATTATCTGCTCAAACCGCTGAACCCCGATGCGCTGCGTGAGGCGTTCGGCCACGCGCAGACGATGCTCAACGCGCCCAAGCATGTCGAGGCGAGCGTCGATCGGCCGCATTGCGCGATCGCGGTGATCGGCACGCGCGGCGGCGTCGGCGCGTCGACGATCGCGACCTCGCTCGCCTGGCTGACCAGCGAGCGTGAGAAGCGCTCGACCGCGCTGCTCGACCTCGACGTGCATTTCGGCACCGGCGCGCTGACGCTCGACCTCGAGCCCGGCCGCGGCCTCACCGACGCGATCGAGAATCCCAGCCGCATCGACGGGCTGTTCATCGAACGCGCGATGGTGAAGGCGACCGAGAACCTCGCCGTCTTGTCCGCCGAGGCGCCGATCAACGCGCCGCTGATGACCGACGGCGCCGCCTTCTACCAGCTGCAGGAAGAGATGCGCGCCGCGTTCGAGGCGACCGTCGTCGACCTGCCGCGCGGCATGCTGGTCCAGCACCCGCACCTCATCAGCGACATCCAGGCGGCGGTGATCGTCACCGAACTGACGCTGGCGGCGGCCCGCGACACGATCCGCATCCTGTCCTGGCTCAAGACCAACGCGCCGCAGACGCACGTCACGCTCGTCGCCAACCGCGTCCATGCCGCCGGCCAACTCGAGATCAGCCGCAAGGATTTCGAAAGCTCGATCGAACGCAAGGTCGAGTTCGTCATCCCCTTCGACCAGAAACTGGTCGCGCAGGCGGCGAAGCTCGGCAAGCCGCTCGCCGAGGCGGGCAAGAATTCCAAGACGGTCGCGCCGATCCTCGCGCTCACCCGCCACGTGCTGGGCGCCGGCGAGGAACTGATCGCGGGCAAGGACGGCGACGATGCCGGCAAGGCGAAGGGCAAGTCGCTGATCGGCGGCTTCTCGTCGCTGCTGTCCAAGCGCGCCAAGAAATAACCCCAGAGCGTAAAGGCGACGCGGCGCGATGGATCTGTTCCCCCTTTTGATGATCGGCATCGGCGGCGCCGCCGTGCTCGGGCTGGTGCTGTTCGCGCTCGCCGGGCCGTCGCCGCAGCGCGCGCAGACCCGCCGCATCGCCGCGATGCGCGAACGCCATGGCGACGGCGGCATCGTCGCCGAGGCGCAGATGCGCCGCATCACCGCGGGCCGCGCGCAGACCAGGACCGACGTCGCCTTCGGCCGGCTGCTGCCCAATCCGGCGCAGCTCGCCAAGCGCCTCGCGATGACCGGCAAGGACTGGACCGTCGGCAAATACGGCATGGTCAGCGCCGGGCTGGTCGTCGTCGTCGCCGCGCTGCTGTGGCTGAAGGGCGCGCCGATCCTGCTCGCGCTGCTGTTCGGCCTGACCGTCGGCGCCGGCCTGCCGCACTGGCTCGTCGGCTTCTTCATCAAGCGCCGCGTCACCAAGTTCACCACCAAATTCCCCGACGCGATCGAGCTGCTCGTCCGCGGCCTGCGCTCGGGTCTTCCGGTCACCGAGACGATCGGCATCGTCGGCAGCGAGGTGGAGGGCCCGGTCGGCGAGGAATTCCGCATGGTGTCCGACAAGATGAAGATCGGCAAGTCGATGGATTCGGCGCTGCAGGACACCGCCGACCGGTTGGGCACGCCCGAATTCCAGTTCTTCGTCATCACCATCGCGATCCAGCGCGAAACCGGCGGCAACCTCGCCGAAACGCTCGCCAACCTCGCGACGGTGCTGCGCCAGCGCGGCCAGATGAAGCTGAAGATCAAGGCGATGTCGTCCGAATCGAAGGCATCGGCCTATATCGTCGGCTCGCTGCCCTTCATCGTCTTCGGCATGATCTGGGTCATCAACAACAAATACATGCAGAACTTCTTCGTCGATCCACGCCTCATCATCACCGGCCTTGGCGGATTGCTGTGGATGGGGATCGGCGTGTTCATCATGGCCAAGATGGTCAGCTTCGAAATCTGACGCGGGAACGGATAGACGACATGCAGCCTTCCGGACCGACACTGATGGGGATCGACGTCCTGTGGGTCGCGACGATCCTGTCGGGCGTCGCCGCCTTCGCGGTGATGCTCGCGATCTACGCGGCCACCACGGTCAGCGATCCGATGAGCAAGCGCGTGAAAGCGCTCAACGACCGCCGCGAACAGCTGAAGGCGGGCATCACCGCCTCGACCAAGCGCCGTGCCAAGCTGATCCAGCGCAACGACACCACCGACCGCATGCGCAGCCTGCTGTCGTCGCTGAAGGTGCTGCAGGACAGCCAGGTCAAGGAGGCGCAGGTCAAGCTGATGCGCGCCGGCATCCGGTCGAAGGACTGGGCGGTCGCGGTGATCTTCGGCCGGCTGGCGCTGCCGATCGTGTTCGGCGGGCTGATGGTGCTCGTCGTCTACGGGATGGATTATTTCCCGACCTGGTCGCCGCTGAAACGCTACGGCCTCGTCGCGATCACCTTCATCCTCGCCTACAAGACGCCCGACATCTTCCTCAAGAACAAGATCACCAAGCGCTCGGACGCGATCCGCAAGGGCCTGCCCGATGCGCTCGACCTGCTGGTGATCTGCGCCGAAGCCGGCCTCACCGTCGATGCCGCCTTCCACCGCGTGGCGAAGGAACTGGGCCGCGCCTATCCCGAACTCGGCGACGAATTCACGCTGACCGCGATCGAGCTGGGCTTCCTCACCGAACGGCGCCAGGCGTTCGAGAACCTCTCGACCCGCGTCGATCTCGACGCGGTGAAGGGCGTCGTCACGACGATGATCCAGACCGAGAAATACGGCACCCCGCTCGCCTCGGCGCTGCGTGTCCTGTCGGCCGAATTCCGCAACGAACGCATGATGCGCGCCGAGGAAAAGGCCGCGCGCCTGCCCGCGATCATGACCATCCCGCTGATCCTGTTCATCCTGCCGACGCTGTTCATCGTCATCCTGGGACCGGCCGCCTGCTCGATCAGCGACGCGTTCTAAGCGGGGCAATTGCGGGCCCTCTCCCCACCGTTCGCCCTGAGCCTGTCGAAGGGCACTGAGACTCACCCTGCTTCGACAAGCTCAGCATGACCGGTTGGGGGCTAGGCCCGGACTGTCGTGAGGTAAGGTTTCGTCATCCCCGCGAAGGCGGGGATCCATAGTCGCCAAATCCGCGGCTCCATCACCGACCGTCGTGGTTATGGATTCCCGCCTCCGCGGGAATGACGAAGGGCTTGGCGCCGGGCCAGAACGTCCCCCCAAGTGAACCAACCCCCACCGTCATCGTTATGCCCCCGTAACAGGGAGGCCCGCATGCTCTTCACCACCACCACGCAATTCGCCGCGCTGGCGCTGTGCCTCGTCGCCGGCTGGTTCTTCGGCCTCGCCAGCAGCAGCGGCGGCAAGAAGTGGAAGGCGCGCTACGCCACCGAGCGCGAGGCGCATGCCGCCTATCGCAAGCAGGGCGACACCGGCCTTTCCGCCGCCAACGCGCGCATCGCCGAGCTGGAGCGCGAGAACGCCCGCCTCGCCAAGGCGGCCGAGGCGGTGCCTGTCGCCGCCGCACCGACGCTGACCGAGCGCGTCACCGGCCGGCGCCAGACGGTTGCGCGTCCCGCCTATCCCGCCGGCAATCGCCCCGGCTGGTTCGACTTCGGCCCCCGCACGCGCGGCTGACGCGGCTCGACTTCCCGCCCGGCGACCGCGATAGTCGCGCCATGGAGAGACCCACACGCACCGGCGGCCGTATTCTGGTCGATCAGCTGCTCGCGCAAGGCTGCGAGCGGATCTTCACCGTGCCGGGCGAAAGCTTCCTCGCCGTGCTCGACGCGCTGCACGACTCGCCGCAGATCGAGACGGTGGTGTGCCGGCAGGAGGGCGGCGCGGCGTTCATGGCCTGCGCCGACGGCACGCTGACGCACCGCCCCGGCGTCGCTTTCGTCACCCGTGGGCCCGGCGCGACCAACGCTTCGATCGGCGTCCATGTCGCGCGGCAGGATTCGCAAGCCATGATCCTGTTCATCGGCGACGTCGATCGCGCCACGCGCGACCGCGAGGCGTTTCAGGAGGTCGACTTCGCCGCGATGTTCGCCCCCCTCGCCAAATGGGTGGCGCGGATCGACGACGCCGCGCGCATCCCCGAATATGTCGCGCGCGCCTATGCGGTAGCGATGAACGGGCGACCCGGACCGGTGGTCCTCGCGCTCCCAGAGGACATGCTGCTCGACGAGGTCGCGGCGACCGACCGCCCCCGCGTCGAGCGTCTGGCGCAGGCGTGCGACGAAGCCGCCATGGCGCAGCTCGCCGACCTGCTCGCCACCGCCGAACGGCCCGTCGCGATCGTCGGCGGCGCCGGCTGGGACGGCATCGCCGCACAGGATTTCGCCGCCTGGGCCGACCGTACCGGCGTCCCCGTCGCCGCCGCCTTCCGCCGGCAGGACGCGATCCCCAACGCCTGCCCGAGCTACGCCGGCAACCTCGGCTACGGCCCCAATCCGAAACTGGTCGCGCGGATCAAGGCCGCCGACCTGCTGCTCGTCGTCGGTCCGCGCCTCGGCGAGGCGACCACCGACGGCTATACGCTCGTCACCCCCGACCATCCCGGCCAGCGCCTCGTCCACGTCCACCCCGACGCGAACGAGCTCGGCATGACCTATCGCACCGATCTCGCCATCTGTGCGCGGATGGCCGATTTCGCCGAGGCGCTGAGCGGCCTCGATGGCCCGCCGCACGCCGGCGGGCCGGAGGCGCACGCCGAATGGCAGGCCTGGTCCACACCCGCGCCGCGCGACGGCGTCGCGATGGACCTCGGCCCCTGCGTCGCGGCGATGCGCGATTGCCTGCCGGTGGATACGATCATCTGCAACGGCGCGGGCAATTACAGCGGCTGGTGGCACCGCTACTGGCCCTATGCCGCCCCCGGCACGCAGCTCGCGCCGACCGCCGGCGCGATGGGCTATGGCGTCCCCGCCGCGATCGCCGCCGCGCTCCGCCACCCGGAGCGACAGGTGGTCGCGCTCGCCGGCGACGGCTGTTTCCTGATGAACGGACAGGAACTGGCGACCGCGGTCCAGCACGATGCGCAATTGCTGGTGCTGGTAATCGACAACGGCGGCTACGGCACGATCCGCATGCATCAGGAGCGCGAATTCCCCGGCCGCGTGTCGGGCACGCGCCTCGCCAACCCCGACTTCGCCGCGCTCGCCCGCGCCTATGGCTGCTGGTCCGAAACGGTGACCCGCACCGAAGACTTCGCCCCCGCGCTCGCCCGCGCGCAGGCGGAGCGCGGCGTCCGCCTGTTGCACATCAGAACCGATATCGAGATCATCACCGCCGGCACCACGCTCACCGCCGTGGCGGCTGGCAAGCGATAAATCTGCCGTCACGCAGCGGGAGAGCTGCACCACGACAAGCTCCACCCCGCGAAGGTGGCGGTTCAGTCGGGTCAAAAGTTTGCGATAACCGACAAAGGCCCGACGCATCCCCTTCAGTGCTCCCGCGCAGGCGGGAGCCCAGGGCCAAGCAAAACAACGGCGTGTGGCGTGCGTGACGTCTGGGCTCCCGCCTGCGCGGGAGCACTGGGGAGTTTCGCAGAGGCCTCAAGCAAGTCCGGGGTGGAGTCAGATTTTTGCAAATCTCCCACCTTCACCAGGGTGAAACGGCTCCGTTGCTGCCGGGAGGTCCGGCGAAGGTCCCGCCTCGAGCAGGAACGAGGACATCGCCCCGCCATCCCCCGACAGCACGACCGCTCCCTCCGTGACGATCCCCAGCGTCACGGCATCCTCCTCGACCGCAAAGCCGACATCCTCGAGCGCCAGCTTGAGGTGGATGCGGGTCAGGTGATCCGCCTCCTCGAACGAAAAGACGTGCGATTCCAATTTGCTCATGCGGCCGCCAACCCGACAGCGCGGGCTGCGTTCCGGCGTTAACCACCAAAGTGACTGCACTTTGCGGCGAGTCGAATCGCTGTGACGGCATGCCGATCGGAAGGGTCGTCCCCTCGGGACGCACCCCTCCCTGCGTCGTCAGCGCAGCTTGGCGGAGCCGTTGACCAGCGCGGCCTTCTGTTCGTCGCTCATCGCCGCGGCGTTGACGTCGGCGTCGTCGATCGCGTCGGACTGCTGCTCGCCGCTCTTGCGCGTCGCCTTGGCCTGGTCCTGCAGATTGTCGGCGGCGGCTTCCAGCGCGTCGGCGCGGTTGTCGGCGGCGGCCTCGACCTGGCTGCCGAGCTTGTCGTCGCCCTTGCCGCCGCAGGCGGAAAGCGACAGCGCCATCGCGCCCAGCGCGAATGCGGTGATCGTGGTCTTCATGGGGTTTCGTCCTTTTTACCGGCTCGACATGAAAAGGCCGCCCCGCTGCCGGGACGGCCCTCATGCTCAACAGAGCGTCGGTTCAGATGTTGTCGCCGAGCGCGCCCTTGACGGTGCCCTTGACGTCCTGGCCGGTGCCCTTGAGCTGCTGCGCTTCGCCTTCGGCGACCAGCTTGTCGTTGTCGGTCGCCTTGCCGACGGCTTCCTTGACGTTGCCTGCGATCTTGTTGCCGGCTGCTGCGACCTTGTCGGTGAACTCGCCCATCGGGGACCTCCTGCGTGCGTGCGACCCGCCAGCCGGGCCGCTTGATCTGACGCAAGGATAAACGGGTCGCGCGCAGCCCGGTTCCGTGACAAATCCGTCAGATCAGCCCGGCGAGCGGGCTCGACGGGTCGGCATAGCGGCGCTGCCCCATCCGCCCGGCGCGATAGGCGAGCCGCCCCGCCTCCACCGCGTGGCGCATCGCGGCGGCCATCATCACCGGGTCCTTCGCCTCGGCGATCGCGGTGTTCATCAGCACGCCGTCGCAACCCAGCTCCATCGCCACCGCCGCGTCCGACGCGGTGCCGACGCCGGCATCGACCAGCACCGGCACGCCCGCGCCCTCGACGATCAGCCGGATGGTGATGCGGTTCTGGATGCCGAGGCCCGACCCGATCGGCGCGCCCAGCGGCATGATCGCCACCGCGCCGGCATTCTCCAGCCGCTTCGCCGCGATCGGATCGTCGACGCAATAGACCATCGGCTTGAAGCCCTCGCTGGCCAGCACCTCGGTCGCGCGCAGCGTCTCGTGCATGTCGGGGTACAGCGTCTTCGCCTCGCCCAGCACCTCCAGCTTGACGAGGTCCCAGCCCCCCGCCTCGCGCGCCAGCCGCAACGTGCGGATCGCGCTTTCCGCATCGAAACAGCCCGCGGTGTTGGGGAGGTACGTCACCTTCTTGGGATCGATGAAGTCGGTCAGCATCGGCGCATTGCGATCGCTGACGTTGACCCGCCGCACCGCCACCGTGACGATCTCCGCCCCCGACGCCTCGAGCGCGGCGGCGTTCTGCGCGAAGTCCTTGTATTTGCCGGTGCCGACGATCAGCCGCGACCGGAATGTCCTCCCCGCCACGGTCCACGTATCCTCGGCGATCGGCTTCTGATGGTCGCCGCCGCCGACGAAATGGACGATTTCGATATCGTCGCCATCCTCGACGCGCACGTCATTCAACGTCGAGCGCGGCACCACCTCCAGATTGCGCTCGACCGCGACCTTTTCGGGCACCAGCCCCAGTTCGGTGGCGAGATCGGCGAGGCTGAGGCCGGCGGCGACGCGCTTGTGTTCGCCGTTGACGGTGATGGACACGGTGCCGTCGGTATGGGGCATGACGCTAAGACTCCTTGAGCGCCCCATCTAGGCGCGGGATCGTCGGTGTCCACCTTCGTAGGGTTCAGAAGAGTGGTTTCACGCGAAGACGCGAAGACGCGAAGAAGGTTTGTTCACGCGGAGGCGCGGAGGCGCGGAGATTGGCCCGCCCGCGGCAGCGGGCTCTCACATCACATCCGTTGCAAGATATCAGCCGCTACGCGGAAAGGCGTGCAGTCCCCGCAAGCGATCTCTCCGCGCCTCCGCGCCTCCGCGTGAACAAACCTTCTTTCTCTTCGCGCCTTCGCGCCTTCGCGTGAAACACCCCTCTTTGCACCGCCCGCCGAACAGCGATAAGCCGCGCGCATGACCGAAACGATCTACGTCCTCAACGGCCCCAACCTCAACCTGCTCGGCACCCGCGAGCCCGAGATCTACGGATCCGACACGCTCGACGACATCGCGGGAAGCCTCGAAGACCGCGCCCGCGAACTGAACCTCGCCATCGACATGCGCCAGTCCAACCACGAAGGGCACCTCGTCGACTGGCTCCACGAAGCGCAGGCGCGCGGCGCGAAGGCGGTGATCCTCAACGCCGGCGCCTTCACCCACACCTCGATCGCCGTCCACGACGCGATCAAGAGCATCAAGACCCCGGTGATCGAGGTCCACCTCTCCAACCCGCACACCCGCGAAGCCTTCCGCCACGTCAGCTATGTCGGGCGCGCGGCGAAGGGAACCATCGCCGGCTTCGGTGCGCTCTCCTACACCCTTGCGCTTGAAGCCGCGGCGCGGTTCTGACAGGAGGCTCCCCCATGACTGAACAAAGCCAATCGGGTGCCCAGGGTGGACCTATGCAGGTCGACGTGAACCTCGTGCGCCAGCTCGCCGAACTGCTCGACGCCACCCATCTCACCGAGATCGAGGTGGAAGAGGGCGACCGCAAGATCCGCGTCGCGCGCAAGGCCGCCGCGGTAGCCGCCCCCGTCCAGTATGCGCCGCAGCCGATGGCGCCGGCACCCGCAGCCGCGCCGGTCGCCGCCGAAGCCGGCGCGATGGCCCCTACGGTCAGCGCCGCCAATGCGGTGAAATCGCCGATGGTCGGCACCGCCTATCTCTCCGCCGAACCCGGCGCCAAGCCCTTCGTCGCGGTCGGCCAGACCGTCGCCGCCGGCGACACGCTGCTGATCGTCGAGGCGATGAAGGTCATGAACCCGATCACCGCGCCCACCGCCGGCACCGTCCGCCAGGTGCTGATCGAGAACGGCCAGCCGGTCGAGTTCGACCAGCCGCTCGTGGTGGTCGAGTAAGCGCCCGTGCCTTCGACCCCAACGCGGCAGATCAAGAAGCTGCTGATCGCCAACCGCGGCGAGATCGCGCTGCGCATCCACCGCGCCTGCCACGAAATGGGCATCAAGACGGTCGCGGTGCATTCGACCGCCGACGCCGACGCGATGCACGTCCGCCTCGCCGACGAGGCGATCTGCATCGGCCCGCCGGCGGCGGTCGACAGCTATCTCAACATCCCCAACATCATCTCGGCCGCCGAGATCAGCGGCGCCGACGCGATCCACCCCGGCTACGGTTTCCTCAGCGAGAACGCGCGCTTCGCCGAGATCGTCGAGCTGCACAATCTGCTGTTCGTCGGGCCGAAGCCCGAACACATCCGCACGATGGGCGACAAGATCGAGGCGAAGCGTACCGCCGGCGCGCTCGGCCTGCCGCTCGTCCCCGGCTCCGACGGTGCGATCAGCGACCTCGCCGAGGCCAAGGGAATCGCGGCGAAGGCCGGCTATCCTGTCATCATCAAGGCGGCGTCGGGCGGCGGCGGCCGCGGCATGAAGGTCTGCACGTCCGAGGACGAGCTGGAAACGCTGATGCAGCAGGCCGGCAGCGAGGCGAAGGCCGCGTTCGGCGATGCCACCGTCTATCTCGAAAAGTATCTCGGCAATCCACGCCATATCGAGATCCAGGTCTTCGGCGACGGCAACGGCAACGCCATCCATCTGGGCGAGCGCGACTGCTCGCTGCAACGCCGCCACCAGAAGGTGCTGGAGGAGGCCCCCTCCCCCGTCCTAGGCCAGGAGGACCGCGAACGGATCGGCGGCATCTGCGCGCGGGCGATGGCCGACATGGGCTATCGCGGCGCCGGCACGATCGAATTCCTGTGGGAAGACGGCGAATTCTATTTCATCGAGATGAACACCCGGCTGCAGGTCGAGCATCCGGTGACCGAGATGATCACCGGCCTCGACCTCGTCCGCGAACAGATCCGCATCGCCGAGGGCCATCCGCTGACGCTGCGGCAGGAGGACGTCCAGTTCCGCGGCCACGCGATCGAATGCCGCATCAACGCCGAGGACCCGCGCACCTTCGCGCCCTCGCCCGGCCTCGTGAAGCAATACCACGCCCCCGGCGGCATGCACGTCCGCGTCGATAGCGGCCTGTACGCCGGCTATCGCGTGCCGCCCTATTACGATTCGATGATCGCCAAGCTGATCGTCTACGGCACCACCCGCGCCGGTGCGCTCCGCCGCCTGCGCCGCGCGCTCGAGGAGTTCGTGATCGAGGGCCCGACGACGACCATCCCACTCCACCAGGCGCTGCTCGACGATCCGGAGTTCCAGCAGGGCGAGTACACGATCAAATGGCTCGAGGAATGGCTGGCGCGGCAGGGGTGACCAGGTCCCTCTCCCTTCGGGCGCGCCGGGTGAACAACGCCCAGCGTTGTTCAGGTCATGCCGGGGGCATGACCGACCCGACGCGGGAGGGAGCCGCGCGCGGCACGGCGGAAGGGCGAGGGCGAGTGCGATGACCGACGTGATACCCGCCTCCCCTCACCCCGCGCCGCTGACGCGGCTTGCTCCTCTCCCGGCGAGAGAGGGGAAGTGAAGGCCACGATCTACCACAATCCCCGCTGCGGCACCTCGCGCACCACGCTCGCGCTGCTCACCGAAGCGGGCGCCGACGTCACCGTCATCGAATACCTCAATCACCCGCCGACCGTCGCCGACCTCTCGCGCCTCTACGCCCGCGCCGGCATCACCCCGCGCGAAGGCCTGCGCCTCACCGAACCCGCCGCCAGGGCGCTCGCCGACGCCGACGACGCGACGATCCTCGAAGCGATGGCGATCGACCCGATCCTCATCCAGCGCCCGCTGGTCGAGACCGACAAAGGCGTCGTCCTCGCGAGACCGCCGGAAAAGGTCCTGACGATCCTCTGACCGAGCGAGGCGGCACCCCGCCCGCCAACCTCCCCCGTCACCCCGGACGTGTTCCGGGGTCCACCGGGCCGCAAGCGTAAAGCCCGCCTCTCTAATCCCGCGCCTCGCCGCAGAGTGGACCCCGGAACAAGTCCGGGGTGACGAATGGTGATTGGTGAGGCCGTAGAGCCTACACGCCACCGAACGCCTATCCTCCCGCCATGCCGAACCGCATCCCCCGCGCCGGCGAATCGGCCGAACCGACAATTGCCCAAACACCGTGCACCACACCCGCCGATGCCCGATTCGCAGGCAGCAAAAACGTCCGAATCCGTGTTGCCCCAAGGGGCGCGGACTGGCACGCTTGGTGCAACACCCGCGCTCGGGGCGAGGGTTTCAGTAGGGGGCGTATACCGGTGAAGAAGGTCGAGGCCATCATCAAGCCGTTCAAGCTGGATGAGGTGAAGGAAGCGCTCCACGAGATCGGCGTCAGCGGCATCACCGTGACCGAGGCCAAGGGCTTCGGCCGCCAGAAGGGCCATACCGAGCTGTATCGCGGCGCCGAATATGTCGTCGACTTCCTGCCCAAGGTGAAGCTGGAGGTCGTCGTCGACGACGCGCTCGCCGACCGCGTGGTCGAGGCGATCGCCGCCGCCGCGCAGACCGGCCGGATCGGCGACGGCAAGATCTTCGTCATCCCCGTCGAGGCCGCGCTGCGCATCCGTACCGGCGAGCGCGATGAAGCCGCCATTTAATGCTGACGACGTCATCGCATGCCGAACATTCGACAGCGAGGCTGGCCAGGTCGAACTGCACATCCATCGACCGCAGCCATGGCGCAGCGACGCCGTCGAGCGCGAACCCGATTGGATATGCTGGTATTCCATCCTGTTTCCGGGGGGTGAACTGAAAAAACACTCTGCTGTGGGGGTCGATAGCGTTCAGGCGATGCTTCTCGGCTTTGCCAGTGCCGCCGGCGATTTGCGGTATGTCGGCGATGGAACACCGACGCGACGCCCTTCGGTACGCTGGCTAGACAGCGACAATCTCGGACTAACCATCAACCATTTCGAGTAAAACGCCGCACCTGCGGCGAGAGCAAGGGAAGAACACATGGCTGCGACTGCCAACGACATCCTGAACAAGATCAAGGACGAGGAGATCGAGTGGGTCGATCTGCGCTTCACCGACCCCAAGGGCAAGTGGCAGCACCTCACCATGGTCGCCAGCATCATGGGCGAGGACGAGTTCACCGACGGCCTGATGTTCGACGGTTCGTCGATCGAGGGTTGGAAGGCGATCAACGAATCGGACATGGTCCTGAAGCCCGATCTCGACGCGGTCTACACCGATCCCTTCTCGGCGACGCCGATGCTGATCGTGTTCTGCGACGTGGTCGAGCCGTCGACCGGCGAGCTCTACGCCCGCGATCCGCGCTCGACCGCCAAGCGCGCCGAGGCGTATCTCAAGACCACCGGCATCGGCGACACCGTCTACGTCGGCCCGGAAGCCGAATTCTTCATGTTCGACAACGTGCAGTTCGACACGAACTATGCCGCGTCCTACTTCAAGATCGACGATATCGAGCTGCCGACCAACACGGGTCGCGAATACGAAGGCGGCAACCTCGGCCACCGTCCGCGCGCCAAGGGCGGCTATTTCCCCGTCGCGCCGGTCGATTCCGCGGTCGATATCCGCGGCGAGATGGTCTCGACCATGCTCGAAATGGGCCTGCCCTGCGACAAGCACCATCACGAGGTCGCCGCCGCGCAGCACGAACTCGGCATGACTTTCGGCACGCTGACCACCACCGCCGACCGCATGCAGATCTACAAGTACGTCGTGCACCAGGTCGCGCATGCCTATGGCAAGTCGGCGACCTTCATGCCCAAGCCGATCAAGGAAGATAACGGCTCGGGCATGCACACGCACTTCTCGATCTGGGACGGCAAGACCCCGCTGTTCGCGGGCGAGAAATATGCCGGCCTGTCCGACATGTGCCTGTATTTCATCGGCGGCATCATCCGCCACGCCAAGGCGATCAACGCCTTCACCAACCCGACCACCAACAGCTACAAGCGGCTGGTGCCGGGCTACGAAGCGCCGGTGCTGCTCGCCTATTCGGCGCGCAACCGTTCGGCCTCGTGCCGCATCCCCTACGGCACCGGCCCCAAGGCGAAGCGCGTCGAAGTGCGCTTCCCCGACGCGATGGCCAACCCCTATCTCGCCTATGCGGCGCTGATGATGGCGGGCCTCGACGGCATCCAGAACAAGATCCACCCCGGCGAGGCGATGGACAAGAACCTGTACGACCTGCCGCCGGCAGAGCTCGCGCAGGTGCCGACCGTCTGCGCGTCGCTGCGAGAGGCGCTGGAATGCCTGACCGCCGACCACGACTTCCTGCTCAAGGGCGACGTGTTCTCGAAGGACCAGATCGAGGCATACGTCGAGGTGAAGTGGGCGGAGGTCGCGCGCTGGGAAATGACCCCGAGCCCGGTCGAATATGATATGTACTACAGCGCGTAAGGCGCGGCTACGACCGCGCCGGTGCGGCTTGCCGCATCCGCGCTGTCGGCCAGCCTCATGGCACATGAGGACTGACGGCGTGGCTCCGCCACGCCGCCGCCTGAAACGAAAAGGGCGCCCGTCTCACGACAGGCGCCCTTCCTTTCGAAACGAAACTTGCCCTATTTCTGGCACGCCACGATCGCGGTCACGACCGAGATCGTCTCCTCCGGATCGCGCACGCGTACCGTATCGAGGCCGAGCTCCTTTGCCGGATAGTCGTTGCCGCCGGGGAAGATCGCGTCGCCGATGAACATCATGCTGTCGAGCGGGATGCCGCTCTCGTCGCGCAGCTTCTTGAGGCCATAGGCCTTGTCGACACCCTCCTGCGTGATGTCGATCGAGGTCGCGCCGCCCATGTTGATCGACAGGCCCGGCAGCCGCTGCTTGAGGTCCGCCTGGATCACCTTGCGCTTCTCGAACTTGGGGTCCCAATGCTCCTTTTCCTTCACCGGGGCTTCCTGGCCCAATGCGGAGAAGGTGATCTGGCTGCCGCGGTCCTCGATCCGCTCGCCCCAGGTCTGCTCGGGCTTGAAGCCGGTCGCCTCCAGGGATTCGTCGAACGCCTTCAGGATCTTCGCCTTGGTCGCGTCGTCGAACAGCTCGGCATAGACCGAATTCCACGCGCCATCGCGATAGGTGTAGAGCTTCGTGCCCGTCGTCGGCATCAGCCACAGCTTCGACAGGTCGGCGCGCGCCGGCAGGCGGCTCGCCACCTGCTTCTGGAACTGCGGCCAGTCGCCGCCCGAGATCACCGCGACATGCGCGACGCCGAGCAGATCGGCGAGCGCCTCGCCCATCGGGTCCTGCAGGGGCTGTTTGCTCTCGGCCAGCGTTCCGTCGAGGTCGAAGGCGATCAGCTGTTTCATGCAGGGGCTCCAAGGCGGGGAAAGATGATGGTGTGAATCGCGTGCGCGACCCCGTCGGCGTCATTGCCGGTCGTCACGTCATGGGCAATGGCCTTCACCGGATCGGGCGCATTGCCCATCGCGATCGCGAGGCCGGCGCGTTCGAGCATCGGCACGTCGTTATACTGGTCGCCGAGCACCGCCACCGCATCCAGCGGCTGGTCGAACGTCCGGGCGAGCGCGACCAGCCCGTCGCCTTTGTTGGCGGCAAGCGCGGTCACGTCGAGGTAATAGACCTGGCTCTGCGCGATCGTCGCGTCCTCACCATGCGCCGCCTTGCAACGCTCGGCGAGGCCCGCGAGCATCGCCGCGTCGTCGCTGACGAAGGTGATCTTGTCGGCGCGGTCCAGCAGGTCGGCGAAATCGGTGGTGACGACTGGGTCCTGGTTGGACGCACGCCGTTCGCTGTCGACATGCGCGCCGACGTCGGTCGAGGCGTACCAGCGGTCGTCGGCGAAGACCCAGATATCGGCACCGCTGTCCGCGG
Source organism: Sphingomonas liriopis (assembly GCF_024211255.1). Lineage (GTDB taxonomy): Bacteria > Pseudomonadota > Alphaproteobacteria > Sphingomonadales > Sphingomonadaceae > Sphingomonas > Sphingomonas liriopis. Next base: position 123,848 of record NZ_JAMLDY010000010.1, read on the forward strand.
CGATGGCCATCACGCCACGGGCCACCGCTTCGTCGACGACATGATGTTCGGTGATGGTCCCGTCGCGGCGGAAGACGATGCCGCCGTTGAACGCCGCCATCGCCGCATCGAGCCCAAGCGTCTCGGCGATCGGCATGATCCCCGACATCGGCCGCGCGCTGATGACGGTGAAGCCGACGCCCGCCGCCTCCAGCCGCAGCACGGCGTCGGTGGTGGCGGGGGTCAATTGCTTGTGCTTGTCGACGAGCGTGCCGTCGATATCGGATACGACCAGACGGATCGGGGTCATTGCGGGATTTCGACGTGACCGCCGAAGCCGAAGCGCATCGCCGAGAGCACCTGATCGCCGAACGTATGCTCGACGCGGCTGCGGTAGCGCGCGAACAGCGAAGCGGTGAGGACGTTCGCCGGCACCTTTTCCTCCATCGCCGCGTCGATCGTCCACTGGCCCTCGCCCGAATCGGCGACGCTGCCCGAGAAGCCCTCCAGCTTGCCGTCCTTGGCGAGCGCGATCGCGGTGAGATCGAGCAGCCACGACGAGATGACGCTGCCGCGCCGCCACACTTCGGCGATATCGGTCATGTTGAGGTCGAAGCGTTCGTCCTCGGGCAGCTTGTCGCTGTTCTTCGATTTCAGGATGTCGAAGCCCTCGGCATAGGCCTGCATCAGGCCGTATTCGATGCCGTTGTGGACCATCTTGACGAAATGGCCGGCCCCGGCGGGGCCCGCGTGGATATAGCCCTTTTCGGCCCGTTCATCAACGACGTCGGCGACACGGCCGGGGGTGCGCGGGATGCTGCCGAGGCCGGGCGCGAGCGCGTCGAAGATGGGATCGAGCAGATTGACCGTCCCGGTGTCGCCACCGATCATCATGCAATAGCCGCGCTCCAGCCCCCAGACGCCGCCGGAGGTGCCGACGTCGACGTAATGGACGCCCTTGCCGGCCAGCAGCTTGGCGCGGCGGATGTCGTCCTTGTAGAAGGTGTTGCCGCCGTCGATGACGATGTCGCCGTCACGCGCGCCTTCGCCGATCGCGGCGATCGTGTCCTCGGTCGGGGCGCCGGCGGGGAGCATCACCCACCAGATCGCCGGGCTGTCCAGCTTGCCGCGCACGTCGTCGAGCGAATTGGCGGCAATCGCGCCGTCCCTGGCGAGCGTGGCGACCGCGTCGGCGCTGCGGTCGTAGGCGACGATCTCATGCCCTGCCTGCATCAGCCGGCGGGCGATATTGCCACCCATGCGGCCGAGGCCGATCAGTCCGATCTTCATGTCTGCTGTCCTGCCGGTTGTTGCGGTGATGGGGGCTAAACGGAGCGGCGGCGGTTGGGTTGCGGGTGATGGAGGCCGCGGAAGGTCACAAAGGTCACGGGGTATGGGGGTCCTGAACGCCGTCCCCATTCCTTTGTCACCCCGGACTTGTTCCGGGGTCCACCGGGCCGCGAGCCCTACGTTCCCCGTCATGCCGCATGCCTCGCCGCAGAGTGGACCCCGGAACAAGTCCGGGGTGACGCGGAGGTGAGGCAGGGCGAACCTTTAAACCGCAGCCGGCTGCTTGGCGGCGATCGAGCCCAGCAGGTCGTCGAACGCCTTGGCGAACGACGCGACGCCCTGTTCGACCAGCGTGTCGGTGACGCCGTTCAGGTCCAACCCCAACCGTTCCGCTTCCGCCAGCACGCGGCGCGCGTCCTCGACGTCCTCGTTCAGCGTGTCCGCCACCGTGCCGCGTTCGCGGAAGGCGTCCATCGTCGCCGGCGGCATGGTGTTGACCGTGTCGCGGCCGATCAGCGTGTCGACGTAGAGCGTGTCGCGATACGCTTTGTCCTTGACGCCCGTCGACGCCCACAGCAGCCGCTGCGGCTGCGCGCCCTTGGCGGCGAGCGCCTGCCAGCGATCCGACTTCTCGAAGTCGAGGAACCATTGGTAGGCCAGCTTGGCGTTGGCGATCGCGACCTTGCCGCGCAAGGCTTTCAACGCCTCCGCCTCGGGATCGTTGGCGGCGACGCGGTCGTCGATCGCCTTGTCGATCATCGTGTCGATGCGGCTGACGAAGAAGCTGGCGACGCTGGCGATCCGGTCGATCGGCTGGCCCTGCTTGACCCGCTCCTCGAGACCGGCAGCATAGGCCTCGGCGACGCGGATGTACGCGTCGAGCGCGAACAGCAACGTCACGTTGACATTGATCCCCTTGGCGATCGTCGCGCTGATCGCGGGACCGCCGGCGAGCGTGCCGGGGATCTTGATCATCAGGTTCGGGCGATCGACCGCGTGCCACAGCTTCTCGGCCTCGGCGATCGTCGCGTCGGTGTCGTCGGCGATATACGGCGACACCTCCAGACTGACATAGCCGTCCTTGGCGCCCAACCGGTCGTAGACGGGCTTCAGCGTTTCCGCCGCCGCCTTGATGTCCTGGATCGCGAGATGCTCGTAGCGGTCGATCGTCGCCGCGCCGGGATGCTGCTTGTCGAAGTCGGCGAGCGTTGCGTCATAGGCGTCGCCATGGCCCATCGCCTTCTCGAAGATCGACGGGTTGGAGGTGACGCCGGTCAGGCCGTCCTCCTTGACGAGCTTGTCGAGGCCGCCCGCCTCGAGGAACTTGCGATCGACGAAGTCGAGCCAGACGGCGGTTCCCGCCGCGGAGAGATCGTTGAGCGTGCCCATCACTTGGTCTCCAGCATCTCTTTGGCCACCTTGACGACGTTGTCGACGGTGAAGCCGTATTTGTCCTGCAGCTTGGATATGGGGGCGGAGGCACCGAACGTCGACATGGTGATCGTCTTGCCCTTCAACCCAACGTAACGATGCCAGCCCATCTCGCCGGCCTGCTCGACCGCAAGGCGCGTCGGTACTGCGGCGGGAAGCACGCTGTCCTTGTAGTCCTCGGACTGCAGCTCGTAGCGATACCAGCTGGGCAGCGAGACGACGCGGCTCTTCACGCCCTCGGCGATCAGTCTCTCGTGCGCCTCGACGACGAGGTGCATCTCGCTGCCCGTCGCGATCAGGATGAGGTCGGGCGTGCCATCACAGTCGGCGAGGACATAGCCACCCTTCATCACCCCTTCGGCGGAGGCATATTTGCCGCGATCGAGGGTGGGGAGCGCCTGACGCGAGAAGATCAGCGCGGTCGGGCGGCCGGCATCCTCCAGCGCGGCGCGCCACGCCCAGGCGGTCTCGTTGGCGTCGCCGGGGCGGATCGTGTCGAGCCCAGGGATCGCGCGCAGCGTCGCCAGATGCTCGATCGGCTGGTGGGTCGGCCCATCCTCGCCGACGCCGATCGAATCGTGGGTGAAGACCCAGACGCTGGCCAGCTCCATGATCGCCGACAGCCGCACCGGCGCGCGCATGTAATCGGCGAAGACGAGGAAGGTCGAACCATAGCTGCGCAAATGCGACAGCGTCATGCCGTTGACGACGCCGCCCATGCCATGTTCGCGGACGCCGAAGTGGAAGTTCTGGCCGCCGTAATTGTCCGCCTCGAACGAGGGCGCGCCCTTGATGTCGGTCTTGGTCGACGGCGCGAGATCGGCGGAACCGCCGATCAGCCACGGCACCCGCTTGGCGAGGGCATTGAGGACCTTACCGCCCGAATCGCGCGTGGCGAGGCCCTTCTCGTCGGCCGGGAATTCGGGGACGTCGGCGTCCCAGCCCTCGGGCAGTTTGTCCTTGAGCATCAGGTCGAGCTCGGCGCCGAGGTCCGGGAACGCCTCGCCATATTTGGCGAGCAGCGCCTCCCATTCGTGGCGCAGCGGCTCGGAGCGGTTGGCGATGGCATCGTGGAAATGCGCGGCAACGCCGTCGGGGACGTAGAAGTCCTTGTCCTCGGGCCAGCCATAGGCCTTCTTGGTGGCGCGGACATTGTCTTCGCCCAATGGCTCGCCGTGCGCCTTTTCGCTGCCCGCCTTGGGGCTGCCCCAACCGATCACCGAATGGACGACGATGAAGGTGGGCTTGTCATTGGTCGCCTTGAACGTCTCGATCGCCTTGGCGAAGGCGGCGGTGTCGTTGGCGTCGTCGAGGTGGATGACGTTCCAGCCATAGGCCTGGAAACGCAGGCCGACGTCCTCGTCGAAGGCGAGGTCGGTGCCGCCCTCGATCGAGATATGGTTGCTGTCGTAGATCCAGCACAGGTTGGAGAGCTTGAGGTGCCCGGCGAGGCTCGCCGCCTCGGCCGCGACGCCCTCCATCATGTCGCCATCGCCGCACAGCGCATAGACGTCATGGTCGAACAGCGTGAAGTCGGGCTTGTTGTAGCGTGCCGCGAGCCAGCGTTCGGCGATCGCCATGCCGACCGAATTGGAACAGCCCGCGCCCAACGGCCCGGTCGTCGTCTCAACGCCGGTGGTATGGCGGTATTCCGGGTGGCCGGGCGTGCGCGAGGCGAGCTGGCGGAAGCCCTTGAGGTCGTCGATCGTCAGCACGGGCCGACCGGTCTTGTTACCCTCCGCATCGATCTCTTCGATTCCCGCCAGGTGGATCAGCGAATAGAGCAGCATAGAGGCATGGCCGACCGACAGCACGAAGCGGTCGCGGTTGGGCCAGTCGGGGCGCGACGGGTCGTAGCGCAGGAACTGCGACCACAGGGTATAGCCGACCGGCGCCAGCGCCATCGGCGTGCCGGGATGGCCCGAATTGGCCTTTTGCACCGCGTCCATCGACAGCGTGCGGATCGTGTCGATCGTCAGGCGTTCTAGCGAGCCGTCCTCGTGGATCGCGGTCTTGGTATCGGTCATGGCAATGGGGCCCTTGCTCTTGCGCTGCATCGAACGCCTGCACGCCCGATCCGTTGCGGTCGCGGCCGCCTTTAACGGGACATGGTCGCCCGTTCCAGCCGCGAAACGACTCCGTCGGCGGCGATATATGCGGCATCGACCTCGGTCAGGAACAGGCCATGGCCGAGCACGCCGGGGATGCCGTCGAGCCACGCCGCAGTCGCGGCGGGATCGGCAAGGTCGAAGCGGCAATCGACGATCTGGTTGCCGTTGTCCGTCACATACGGCGCGCCGTCACGCATGCGCAGCACCGCCCCCTCCCCCAGCGCCGCGAGCAGCGCGGCGCGCGCGAAGGGCAGGATCTCGACCGGCACCGGCGCATCGCCGATCGCCGCCACCCGCTTCGAGCGATCGGCGATCACCACCATCCGGTCGGACGCGGCGGCGACCACCTTCTCGCGCAGCATCGCGCCGCCCGCGCCCTTGATCGCGAACAGCCGCGCGTCGATCTGGTCGGCGCCGTCGATCGTCAGGTCGACGCGCGGCACGTCGGCGAAGTCGAGGACGCGGATGCCGACCCCCTCGGCCTGCGCGGCGCTCGCGCGCGAGGTGGCGACGGCGGTGATGCGCAGCCCCTGCGCGACGCGCGCGCCCAGCAGGCGGATCACATGCGCCGCGGTCGATCCGGTGCCGAGCCCGACGAGCATGCCGTCCGTCACCTCGGCGACCGCCGCCCCGGCGGCGAGTGCCTTGCCCGCATCCCGATCCATCATCGCGTCCCTTTTTTCCGCACTGCGACATTTTGCGACATTAATAACACCCGTCTCGGGTTGCATTTCCCTGTGTATCGCCGTCATTGGGGCAGCAAGAGCAACCAATCGCCGCGCCGTGCATTTGATCGCGATCACGGCTGCGCGAGCCGAGATACGAGCCGGGTGACATACTTGACCACAGCATCGATTCGCGGGCGCCGGCTCTTCGCCGGAGCCGCTACTGCCTCGCTCGTTCTGACGCTGGCCGCGTGTGGCAGCGGCGCGCAGGACAAGGGTTCGGCCAAGGGCGGCGCGGGTGGCGCCGGCCGCGGGCCGACCACGGTCGGCTATGTCGTCGTCCAGCCGACCAGCGCGGCGATGGTCACCGAACTCGCCGCGCGGACCAGCGCCTATGAGAGCAGCGACGTGCGCCCGCAGGTCAACGGCATCATCCGCCGCCGCTTCTTCACCGAAGGCTCGCTGGTGCGCCGCGGCCAGCCGCTCTACGAGATCGACCCGCGCCTGTACCGTGCCGCGGTGAACGAGGCGCAGGCGAACCTGCAGAGCGCGCGCGCCAATCAGGAGGCGCAGCGCATCCAGGCCGAACGCTACAAGCCGCTCGCCGCGATCGAGGCGGTGTCGAAGCAGGAATATACCAACGCCGTCGCCACCGCGCGGCAGGCGACCGCCTCGGTCGCGCAGACCGGCGCGGCGCTGGAGACGGCGCGGATCAACCTCAAATTCACCACCGTGCCCGCGCCGATCACCGGCCGGATCGGCCGGTCGCTGTTCACCGTCGGCGCGCTCGTCTCGGCGAGCCAGACCGATCCGCTGGCACAGATCCAGCGACTGGACCCGATGTTCGTCGACATCCAGCAGTCCGCCGCCGACATGCTGTCGCTGCGCCGCAGCCTCAGCCAGAACGGCATCGTGCCGACGCGCGCCGTCGTGCGGCTGAAGCTGGAGGACGGCAGCGACTACGGCCAGACCGGCACCGTCGAATTTTCCGAAGCGCTGGTGAACACCGAAACCGGCACGGTGACGCTGCGCGCCAGCATCCCCAATCCACAGGGGCTGCTGCTGCCCGGCATGTTCGTGCGCGCGAGCTTCGCGCAGGCGATCAACCAGAACGCTTTCCTGGTGCCGCAACAGGCGCTGACTCGCGATGCCAAGGGCAATGCGACGGTGATGCTGGTCGGCGCGAACGGCAAGGTCGTGCAGAAGCCGGTCACCGCCGCGCGGACGCAGGGCACATCATGGGTGGTCACCAGCGGCCTCAACGCCAGCGACAAGGTCATCACACAGGGGTTGAACGCGCTGAAGCCGGGATCGCAGGTGAAAGCGGTGCCCGCGAACAGCGCGCAGACCGTCGCGCCGCCGAAACAGGGCGACAAGAGCGGGCAACAGGGCAAGTCGCAAGGCAAGGCGGGTTGAGCCCGATGCGATTCCCCACATCCGTTCGTGCCGAGCCTGTCGCAGCACAGGTTTCCCCAAGCGCACGTCTCGCTCACGGGCCTGCCCTTCGACAGGCTCAGGGCGAACGGGTGTTTTCGAGAATGTCAGGCCACCAGCCCCGATGATTAGCCGCATCTTCATCGATCGCCCGATCTTTGCCTGGGTGCTGGCGATCATCGTCATGCTCGCGGGCGTGGGCGCGATCCTCAGCCTGCCGATCGCGCAATATCCCGACGTCGCGCCGCCGCAGGTGTCGATCCGCGCCACCTTCCCCGGCGCCAACGCACAGACGCTGCAGAATTCGGTGACGCAGGTCATCGAACAGCAGCTGACCGGGATCGACGGGCTGCTCTATTTCAGTTCGTCGTCGTCGAGCCGCGGCGCGGTGACGATCACCGCGACCTTCGAAAAGGGCACCGACCCCGACATCGCGCAGGTGCAGGTGCAGAACCAGGTGCAGCAGGGCGTCGCGCGCCTGCCGCAACAGGTGCAGCAGCAGGGCCTCGTCGTCCGCAAGTCGAACCCGGACAACCTCCTGATCGTCGGTGTCTATGACGAAACCGATGCGCGCACCAACCAGGACGTCAGCGACTATCTCGTCTCCAACCTGCAGGACCCGCTGGGTCGCGTGCAGGGCGTGGGCGACGTCAACGTCTTCGGGTCGCAATATGCGATGCGGATCTGGCTCAACCCCGAACGGCTGGCGAGCTATCAGCTGATCCCGTCCGACGTGACGACAGCGATCCAGAACCAGAATACCGAGGTCGCGGCGGGCGAGGTCGGCGGCCTGCCGTCCGGCCCCGAACAGATGCTCAACGCGACCGTCACCGCGCAGTCGCGGTTGCAGACGCCCGAGCAGTTCCGGCAGATCATCCTCAAGACGCTGCCGTCGGGCGCGACCGTCCGCCTGTCCGACGTCTCACGGATCGAGCTGGGCGCGGAAAGCTATGCCGCGGTCAGCCGCGTCAACCGCCACCCGGGCGCCGGCATCGCCGTGCTGCTCGCGCCGGGCGCCGACGCGCTGGAGACCGCCGAGCTGGTCAAGGCCGAGGTCGCGCGCGTGTCGAAGGGCTTCCCGGCGGGCCTCAAGGTCGCCTACGCCAACGACACCACCGCCTTCATCAAGCTGTCGATCGAGGAAGTGGTCAAGACGCTGATCGAGGCGGTGATGCTCGTCGTCATCGTCATGTTCGTCTTCCTGCAAAGCTGGCGCGCGACGCTGATCCCGACGATCGCGGTGCCGGTCGTGCTGCTCGGTACGTTCGCGGTGTTCCATCTCGCCGGCTTCTCGATCAACACGATGACGCTGTTCGGGCTCGTCCTCGCCATCGGCCTGCTCGTCGACGACGCGATCGTCGTCGTCGAGAACGTCGAGCGGCTCATGGAGGAGAACCCCGACATGACCCCGCGCGAAGCGACGATCGAATCGATGAACGAGATCACCGTCGCGCTGATCGCGATCGCGCTGGTGCTGTCCGCGGTGTTCCTGCCGATGGCGTTCTTCGGCGGGTCGACCGGCGTCATCTATCGCCAGTTCTCGATCACCATCGTCTCGGCGATGGTGCTGTCGGTGCTCGTCGCGCTGATCCTGTCGCCGGCGCTCACCGCCTCGCTGCTCAAGCAGAAGTCGAAGGAGGCCGAGGAGGGCCAGGGCTTCAAGCGCCGCTTCCCGCGCGTCGCCGGCTGGGGCACCAAATCCGCCGACTGGTTCAACCGCAATTTCGAGGCCGGGGTCGAACGCTATACCAGCGCGGTCAAGACCGTCGTGGATCGCAAGTGGCTGTTTCTGCTGATCTATGCCGGTATCGTCGCGCTGCTCGTCGTGCTGTTCATGCGGCTGCCGACCGGCTTCCTGCCGACCGAGGACCAGGGGTCGGCGATCGTCCAGTTCCGCCTGCCCGCCGGCGCGACGCAGGCGCGCACGCTGCAGGTGCAGCGGCAGGTGGAAAACTATTTCGCGCAATACGAGCCTAAAAATACGTCCGTCCTGTTCACCGTCGCGGGCGGCGGCGGCGGCGGGACGAGCGGGCAGAATACGGGGCAAGGCTTCCTCAACTTCGTCGACTGGGCGGATCGCAAGGGCAAGGACAATACCGCCGACGCGATCACCGGCCGTGCCTCGGGCGCGTTCCGCGGGCTGCGCGATGCGCAGGTGTTCGCGCTGGTGCCGCCGGCGATCCGCGGCCTCGGCTCGTCCGACGGTTTCACGATGGAGTTGCAGAACACCGGCGGCCTGACGCAGGACCAGTTCAACGCCGCGCGCGACAAATTGCTTGGCCTTGCCAACGCCGATCCGCTGCTCGCCTCGGTGCGGCTCACCGAATTGCCCGACATCGCGACGCTGCGTGTCGACATGGACCAGCAGAAGCTCGCCGCGCTGGGCCTGACGCAGACCAACGCCAACGGCACGCTGACCACCGCCTGGGGCGGGCAGTACGTCAACGACTTCATCGACCGCGGTCGCGTCAAGCGCGTCTACGTGCAGGGCGACGCGCCGTACCGCTCGAGCCCCGAGGACCTGAAGCAATGGTTCGTGCGCGGGTCGAGCGGGCAGATGGTGCCCTTCTCGTCCTTTGCTACCACCGGCTGGGCGACCGCGCCGACGACGCTGTCGCGGTTCAACGGCATCTCGTCGTTCGAATTCCAGGGTTCGGCCGCCGCGGGCAAGAGCTCGGGCGATGCGATGACGCGGATGGCGGAACTGGCGGCGCAGATCCCGGGCACCTCGGTCGCCTGGGCGGGCCTGTCCTATCAGGAGCGGTTGTCCTCGGGGCAGGCGCCGCTGCTGTACGGCCTGTCGATCCTCGTCGTCTTCCTGTGCCTCGCGGCACTCTACGAAAGCTGGTCGATCCCGTTCGCGGTGCTGCTGGTCATCCCGCTGGGGCTGATCGGCGCGATCGCCTTCGTGACGCTGCGCGGGCTGACCAACGACGTCTACCTCCAGATCGGACTGCTGACGACGATGGGACTGGCGGCGAAGAACGCCATTCTGATGATCGAATTCGCCGAACAGGCGGAACGCAAGGGCGCGCGCGTCATCGATGCCGCGCTGGAGGCAGCCAAGATCCGTCTGCGGCCGATCCTGATGACGTCGTTCGCCTTCATCTTCGGCGTGCTGCCGCTGGCGATCTCGACCGGTGCGGGCGCCAACAGCCGGATCGCGATCGGCACCGCGGTGATCGGCGGGATGCTGTCCGCGACCTTCCTCGCGATCTTCTACATCCCGTTCTTCTTCGTGCTCGTCCGCCGCGGCGCGCGCGACGGGATCGCCAAATTGCGCGGGAAGCCGACCGGGCATCAGGGCGGGCAGGACGACCATCCGCCCGCGCCGCCGATGCCGCCAGCCGTGAATCCGGAGCCCGCATGATGCGCCGCCTGATCCTCTCCGTGGCGCTCGCCGGAAGCGCGCTCGCCGGCTGTTCGATGGAGCCCAAATACGTCCGCTCCGAACTGCCGGTGCCGCCGTCGTGGCCGGTCGGCGACGCCTATCTGCGGGCAAGCGAGGCGACGCTGCCGGCGATCACCTATCGCGACGTGTTCAAGGACGTGCGGCTGCAGGCGATCATCGACCGTGCGCTCGCCAACAACCGCGACCTGCGCCTTGCCGCCGCCAACATCGCCGCGGCGCGCGCGCAATATCGCATCCAGCGCGCCGATCTGTACCCCGCGGTCGACGCCTCGGGCCGCTACACCTATTCCGGCGGCGGCAATGGTGCGCGCAGCACCGCGAGCAGCGGCAGCACCGGCAATACGGGCACGGGCACCGATACGGGCACGGGCAACACCGGGACGGGCACCGGATCGACCGGCACGATCACCACGACGAGCAGCGGCAGCAACAGCGCCTTTTCCGCGCAGGTCGGGGTCACCGCGTTCGAGCTCGACCTGTTCGGCCGCATCCGCTCGCTGTCGCGCGCTGCGCTCGACCGCTATTTCGCCACCGAGGCCGCCGCGCGCGCGACGCGGCTGACGCTGGTGGGCGATATCGCCGATGCGTGGCTGACCTATGCCGCCGACCAGAGCCTCCTGAAGATCGCGCAGGACACCGCGACCAGCGCGCAGAAGAGCGTGCGGCTGACCCGCGCGCGGCTGGAAGGCGGGATCAGCGCGCGTACCGACCTGCGCCAGGCCGAACAGATCCTCGAGACCGCCAACGCCGATCTCGCCGAGCAACGCACCGCGGTGGCGCAGGACGTCAACGCGCTGCAACTGCTCGTCGGCGCGCCCGTCGACGCCGCGCTGCTGCCTGTGTCGATCGAACAGGCGCAGGCGACGATCGCCACCCTGCCCGCCGGGCTCGACAGCCGCATCCTGCTGCGCCGCCCCGACGTGGTGCAATCCGAATACGAACTGCGCGCCTATAATGCGGAGATCGGGGCGGCGCGCGCCGCGCTGTTCCCGCGCATCTCGCTGACCGGGCTGGTCGGTTTCGCCAGCACCGCGTTGTCGTCCTTGTTCAGCGGCGGCGCGTTCAACTATTCGGTCGCGCCGTCGGTCAGCTATCCGATCTTCCAGGCGGGCGCGGCACGCAACAACGTCCGCTATACCGAGGCGCAGCGCGACGGCGCGCTCGCGACCTACGAAAAGACGATCCAGACCGCGTTCCAGGAAACCGCCGACGCGCTCGCGCGGCAGGGGACGATCGCCGACCAGCTGCGCGCGCAGACCAACTTCCAGGCCGCCGCCGCCGACACGCTGCAACTGGTCAACGCGCGCTATCAGGGCGGCATCGACACCTTCCTGTCGAGCCTCGACGCGCAACGTTCGCTCTACACCGCGCAGCGGACGCTGGTGGCGACGCAGCTGACCGGCGCGAGCAACCGCGTGACGCTGTACCGCGTGCTCGGCGGCGATTCGTCGCTGGAGGCGACGGCGCAGGGCCCGCTGCCGGTTTCGCCAAACGGCGCGCCACGTCGCGATTGACGGACGCGCCTTTCACCGCTTGACCGGACGGGCAGGAGAGCCGCCATGAGCCACACGATCCGCCGTTTCCGCCCGACCGACGATGTCGCGATGCTCGCCTTCGCCGCGACGCTGCCCGAACACGACCTGCTGTTCCTCGGCCGCGACCTGCGCCACCCGCGCGTCGTCGAGGCGTGGCAGCAGGCGGTCGGCGAAGGCTGGATCGACAGCCTGGTCGGCGAGGACGACGGCCGCATCGTCGCGAGCGCCGCGCTGGTCCGCGATCCGCTGGGCTGGAGCGGCCATGTCGGCGAGATCCGGCTGCTCGTCGCCCCCGACCGGCGCGGCGCGGGGCTCGGCGGCGACCTGCTCGAGGCGTTGCTCGCCATCGCGCACGCGCACGGCCTCGCCAAGCTGACCGCGACGATGACGCCCGATCAGGCGGGATCGATCGCGCTGTTCGAAGGGCTGGGCTTCGCGCGCGAGGCGCTGCTCGTCGACCACGTCCGCGACGGCGGCGGCCAGCCCCACGACCTGCTGGTGCTGGCGCGGGCGATGCCGTCGACCGCCGGCTGACCCCGTCGAACCGCGTCCGACGGGGCAGGTCCGGGCGGGGCGTCAGTCCGGCTTGCTATCGCCACCCGGACGCAGCGGCGTCACCGCGTCGCGGCCGAACTGCATGATGAGCTCGCCGATCTCGCGCGCCTGGTTCATCGCGCGCTGGCCCTGATCGCGCAAATAGTCGCCTTGGATGCGCATCACGTCGCCCAGGTCCTTGGCCTTCGCCGCCTCGCGCATCGCCTCGAACGCCTGATGCGAATTCTGTTCGGCCTGTTCGATGATCTTCAGCCCGATCGTCGCGCTGCCGTCGGCGACCTTCTGGCCCGATGCGCGCAGCGCCTCGCCGGCGCGGCGGGCGGGGTCGATCACATGATCGGAAAACGCCTCGCGCGCGCGGCCTGCGGTGTCGCGCATCGCGTCCGCCGCGCCTTTGCCGCCGTTCTGTCCGTCGGTTCGGCCTGCACCCGTGTCGTCCGCCATCATCGCTCTCCTGTCTGCCTTGCCCGGGTCCGCGTCGTCGCGATCACCGGCATGGCCGTGAACGTCCGATCGGCGGCTTTGCTCCGGCTCCGTCCGGCGCGAACCGGCTTCCCGTCCGGCGCGCGGCGCAGTAGGACGTAGCGCGATGGACACGCCACAGGACCCGACCGAGCGCAGGATTCGCGGCGAATTGCTGCATCGCGCCGTTGCGCTGGGCGAGGAGCTGATGCGGCTCGCCGACGATCTCGATCTGGCGGTGGCGGGGCTGCACATCTGCCAGGGGGTCGAGACGATGCGCGAGGAGGCCGAACGGCTGGTCGGCCCGCAGGCGTAGGCGCGATCAGGCGGTGCCGACGCAGCGCAACACCAATGCCAGCCCGTCGCCGGTCAGCGTCGACCGCGCGACGACATCGCTCCCGCCGTCCGCGACGGACCCGCCGATCAGCCCGCGTGCCTCCAGCACCGCCAGCCAGCGTGCCAGCACCGGCGGCCGCAGCGGGATGGTCGCCGCGATCTCGCCCGCAGACAGTCCGCGCCCGTCCTCGAACGCGATGAACAGCGTCAGCAGGATGTCCCAGCCGGGCTCGCCGAACAGGTCCGCCGCCGGCCCCGCCATCACGTCGCGCGCGCGCCGCTGCGCCAGCAGCGTCCGGGCGCGATCGGCATCGCTGGGCTCCTGCGGCCCGGCCGGTACGCAGGCGACGATCTCGCCGCGGCCGCGCGCCGCGATCGCCCGGACGCGCTCCAGCGCAGCGGCGAGGCGTTCGTAATCCTGACGGTCGCGCTCGTGCCAGCGCAGCAACCGGAAGTCGGCACTCATGGTCGTTCGATGTCCGGTCTGTGCAGCGACCAGTCGCGGTCGCTGCCGAAGGTGGCGATCCGCCGGCGATGGCGCAGCGCGCCGATCGCCAGCAACGCCAGCATGGGATAGGCGATCTTGCCGCTCGCCCCGGCGTACATCCACGGCACCAGATCGGGGGCGAACCCCTTCACGCCGTGGATCGCGATGGTAATGACGTGCAGCGCGCTGACGTACAGCGGCCAGAAGCGATCGGCGTAGAGCGCGATCCCGACCAGCCCCAACAGCACGCCCAGATCGACGCCGAGCGCCAGCATATCCACCGAGTGAAAGCTTTCGTGGGGTTCGAACGGCAGCAGGAATGTCGCCGCCGATCCGATCAGGAACACCAATGCCGTATAACGTTCGGGAGCGCCGCCCAATCGAAAGGCCAGCGCACACGCCGCGAACAGGACGATATTGAACGTGATGACGTGGGTCATGGCCTGGCCTGCCAAAGGAGCAACGATGGGAAGGCCAGGCCATGACACCTAGGCAGCGACGCGCAGATGGCTGACGTCGGCACCCGTCGGGGCGAAATCGGGCTTCGGACGTTCGTCGCCGAAGCTCGTTTCATAACCGATCTGCTTTCCGATCTTTTCGATGACGCGATGGCCGGCAACGGTGTGGCCGCGGGCCGCGCCGATCGCGACGAGCGCCTGGCCGAGCACCTCGAACGCCTGCTGCCCGGCGATCGCGGGCAGATTGGCGGCGGCCCGGGCGCGGGGCAGCGCGGCGAGCAGTTCGCCGCTGGTGGCGAAGGCCTCGTCGAGCTGCGTCTCGAGGCGCCACAGCAGTTCGGATACGGCGTCGGCTGCGGCTTGGGTGTTCGCATAGGACACATCGGCGTAGGACATGGGCCACCTTTCCACCCCATGGGGGCGCTTTCGCTGAAGTCAGGAAAGGTGGCGGGTCACCACTTCGATCAATCGGGTCAGGACCTGGAGACCGGTCATCAGCATGCCGAAACCGATGGCGATGCCGAGTGTGATGGCCTGTATCCAGATCAACCGATCCCCGACCGACAGGTCGTTGCCCCGTTGCCCTTTCCGCCGATAGGGCAACCGGCTTCCCGGGGAGGACGGCCTTGCGGTCGCCTCCCCGGTATCCCCCGGTGCTCCGACGATCATCTCGTCCGGCACCACCGGGACTGGCAGGACGGCGGCGGGTTCGGATAGCCGCGCAGAATCGCCCCCGATTTTGTCGGGGGCGGCCGGAGCAGGTGCGGAAACGCTGGCCTCATGCTCCGCCCAGCGCAGCGCCGCGTCGCGACGGTTGCGCGCGCCGAGCAGCCGCACCGCTTCGGTCAGATAGCTGTCGACGGTCGATTTCTCGATGCCCAGATCGTCGGCGATCTCCTTCGATCCCTTGAGCTGGCGCACGCCGCGCAGGCATTCGCGATGGCGTCGGGTCAGGCGATCGAATCGGGCGGTGTCTTCCACCGCTCCGGTGTCCTGTCTGGGGCGTAGGGATGCAAGGGGCGGCGCGGTCGGCCCCGCGCCAACGGAATTCGAGCGTTCCGCCGGCCCCGCGCCCTGCCGGTCCTCCGGCGTCTGCTCCGTCTCGGTCACTGTCCCCACGTCGTCCGCCGCTATCGTCCCGATCTAGCACGGATTGCCGGCATCGCCATCGAAACCGCCGGGGCGGCCTATTTGGCGGACGCCTTGGACGCCTTGGGCTTGCGAACGGTCGCGCGCTTGCCGCGGCGGGTGGCGACCGGGGCCTTGCGCGCGCGCAACAGCGGCACCGCCAGCGCGGCGGCCGCACCGGCGATCAGCGTGCCGCCGATCGCGATCCACGCGCCGACGCCCAGCCCTTCGCCACGCGACGGCGTGTCGGGGGCGGCGGGCGGCGCCTCGTCGTGATGGGTCGGGCCGGCGTGCTTCATCGCTGCATTGGGGATATGGGACATGGATTCGATCCTTTCGCGACGTCCAACCCGAGGGCGCGCGGCAATGTTCCCGTTCCGCAACGAAGGTTGATGCCGGCCGCGGCTGTACCGGCACGGCACAGCGCGAATCCGCGGCTGGCCAAGCCCGCGATTCCCGCGCATCGTAACGCCCGTTGCTATGGAGAGCCCCGTTCTTTTGGAGAGTATCGTGGCCGCACGCCGGGCGCTTATCGCCAAGCTGATCCTCGCGGTCGCCGTGATCGGCGTCGCCGCGGCCGCGGTCGCGCCGCGCCGTGCTGTCGTGCCCGCCGCGCCGGCCGTCGCGGCGGCGTCGGTCGCCGCACCAACGAAAGCGCCGGCGCGTGCGGCCGTCGCCAAGGCTCCGCCTGCTCCCGCGCCCGCCCCCAGCCCTACGCCGATCGCGATCAAGCGCATCCTCGACATCGGCCCGATCAAGTTCGGCGATTATGCCTGGGACGCCAAGGGCGTGCCCGACGGGCCGCTGATCGTCACCGTCGATCTCGCCGCGCAGACCTTGTCGGTCTTCCGGGGCGGCTATGAGATCGGCGCCGCCGCGATCCTGTACGGCACCGACGACAAGCCGACCCCGCTCGGCAGCTTCCCGATCCTGATGAAAGATGCGCACCATTTCTCGCGCACCTATGGCAACGCGCCGATGCCCTATACGCTGCGGCTGACCGGTGACGGCGTTTCGGTTCATGGTACGGAGGTCGCCTGGGGCTATGCGACGCACGGCTGTATCGGCGTGCCGACCGCCTTCGCACGGTTGCTGTTCGCAGAGGCCAGGGTCGGCGACCGCGTCATCATCACCCGCGGCAAGGCGCTCGCCACCGGACAGGCGATCGTCGGCTGACGATCGATCGGCATCGCCGCAAATCCGTCCGCCTTTGCTCGCCTAAACCCTTGTCGTCCTGCTGGAACCGCTGCTAGTTTTCCGGATCTGGGAGAGGCCGGATCGAGCGATGATGGACGAGGAAGACAGGCTGGCGGCGCTGGCGCGGTACGATCTGCTCGATACGCCGCCCGAGCGGACGTTCGATGCGCTGGTCGAGACCGCCGCCGAGCGATTCGACACGCCCATCTCCACCATCTCGCTGATCGACGCACGCCGGCAGTGGTTCAAGGCGCGGATCGGCCTCGATATCGGCGAGGGGCCGATCGAGGAATCGTTCTGTGCCAAGGTAATCGAACAGGACGACGTGTTCGTCGTTCCCGACGCCACGCGCGACGACCGGTTCCGCGACTATCCCAACGTCACCGGTGGTCCGGGCATCCGCTTCTACGCCGGCGCGCCGCTGCGGATGCGCGACGGGGCGCGGATCGGCACGATCTGCGTCGTCGACGTCGAACCGCGCGGCGATCTGGATGCCGAGGAACGGCTGGCGCTGGAGGACCTCGCCCGCCGCACCGTCGCCGCATTCGAGCTGCGCCGCGACCTGCGCGCGGCGGGCCATGGCGACGGGGAGCTCCCCGACGTACGACCCTGGCTCGATCAGGCGGGCGATCATCTCGCCAAGGCGTGGGCGGCGCTCGACCTCGTCGGTGCCACCGCCGAGCTCGCCCGACTGGAACAGGTGATCGTCGAGGTCGACGCGCTGCGGCTGGCGCGGCGCTGACGCGCTTTCACGCAACCGCAGCATCGGTGCTTCCCCCGCCGGTTACCCCTTGCTAAGGCCGCCGCGACACACGCTTTCGCTGAAGCGCTCTCGCGCGCCCGCGCGGTCTTCCGGCCGCCTCCCCGAGCGCCCTGGGCCATATAGAAGGGATCATCATGACCGCCATCGGCCAGGACAGCCTGAATACCCGCACGACGCTCGATGTCGGCGGCAAGACCTATGCCTATTACAGCCTCGACAAGGCCGCGGCGAAGTTCGGCGACATCAGCCGCCTGCCCTTCTCGATGAAGGTGCTGCTCGAGAACATGCTGCGCTTCGAGGACGGCAAGACCGTGACCGAGGCCGACGTGCAGGCGATCGTCGACTGGCAGCAGGAGCGCCGGTCGGATCGCGAGATCCAGTATCGCCCCGCGCGCGTGCTGATGCAGGATTTCACCGGCGTCCCCTGCGTCGTCGATCTCGCCGCGATGCGCGATGCGATCACCAAGCTCGGCGGTGACGCCGCCAAGATCAATCCGCAGGTTCCCGTCCACCTTGTCATCGACCATTCGGTCATGGTCGACGAATTCGGCACGCCGCAGGCGTTCGAGGAGAACGTCGATCTCGAATATCAGCGCAACGGCGAGCGCTATGAGTTCCTGAAGTGGGGTTCGGCCGCACTCGACAATTTCAAGGTCGTGCCGCCGGGCACCGGCATCTGCCATCAGGTGAATCTCGAATATATTGGCCAGGCGGTGTGGTCGTCGGACAGCGTCGGCGAGCACGGCGACGGCACGCCGGTCGCCTATCCCGACACGCTGGTCGGCACCGACAGCCACACGACGATGATCAACGGCCTGGGCGTGCTCGGCTGGGGCGTCGGCGGCATCGAGGCGGAAGCGGCGATGCTCGGCCAGCCGGTCAGCATGCTGATCCCCGAGGTCGTCGGCTTCAAGCTGACCGGCGCGCTGCGCGAGGGCATCACCGCCACCGACCTCGTGCTCACCGTCACGCAGATGCTGCGCGCCAAGGGCGTCGTCGGCCGCTTCGTCGAATTCTTCGGCCCGGGCCTGTCGTCGATGACGCTCGCCGACCGCGCGACGATCGCCAACATGGCGCCCGAATATGGCGCGACCTGCGGCTTCTTCCCGATCGACGACAAGACGATGGACTATATGCGCCTGACCGCGCGCTCCGAGGAGAACGTCGCGCTGGTCGAGGCATACGCCAAGGCGAACGGCTTCTGGCGCCACGACGATGCACCCGAGCCCGTCTTCACCGACACACTCGAACTCGACATGGGCACCGTCACCGCCAGCCTCGCCGGCCCGAAGCGCCCGCAGGACCGCGTCAGCCTCGGCAAGGTCGACGAGGTGTTCAACGGCGACCTGTTCAAGATCTACCATAAGGAGCGCGCCGTCCGCGTCGACGTGCCCGATCGCGGCCATGACATCGGCGACGGCGACGTCGTGATCGCGGCGATCACCAGCTGCACCAACACGTCGAACCCGTCAGTGCTCGTCGCCGCCGGCCTCGTCGCGCGCAAAGCGAACGCGCTCGGCCTCAAGCCCAAGCCGTGGGTGAAGACGTCGCTGGCACCGGGTAGCCAGGTCGTCACCGACTATCTCAACAAGGCCGGCCTCACCGCCGATCTCGATGCGTTGGGCTTCAACCTCGTCGGCTATGGCTGCACGACCTGCATCGGCAATTCGGGCCCGCTGCCCGGCCCGATCTCGACCGCGATCAACGAAAACGACCTCGTCGCCGCCAGCGTGCTGTCGGGCAACCGCAACTTCGAAGGCCGCGTGTCCGCCGACGTCCGCGCCAACTTCCTCGCCTCGCCGCCGCTCGTCGTCGCCTATGCGCTGAAGGGCACGGTGACGCTCGACATGACCGAGACGCCGCTCGGGCAGGGCACCGACGGGCAGGACGTCTACCTCAAGGACGTGTGGCCGACCAACCAGGAGGTCGCCGACGTGATGGCGGCGAACATCGACGACACGATGTTCCGCAGCCGCTACGGCAACGTCTATGCCGGCGACGCCAAGTGGCAGGCGATCGACGTCACCGAATCGGACACCTACGCCTGGCCTTCGGGGTCGACCTATGTCGCCAACCCGCCCTATTTCGACGGGCTGGAAATGACCCCGAAGCCGGTCACCGACATCATCGAGGCGAAGCCGCTCGCGATCCTCGGCGATTCGATCACCACCGACCACATCAGCCCGGCGGGCTCGATCAAGGCGGACAGCCCGGCGGGCAAGTGGCTGATGGAGCGGCAGGTGTCGCGCGCGGACTTCAACAGCTATGGCGCGCGCCGCGGCAACGACCACGTCATGGTCCGCGGCACCTTCGCCAACATCCGCATTCGGAACGAGATGGTGCCGGGGATCGAAGGCGGCATGACCAAATTCGACGGCGAGACGATGCCGATCTTCGACGCGGCGATGCGCCACAAGGAGAACGGCACGCCGCTCGTCATCGTCGCGGGCAAGGAATATGGCACCGGCTCCAGCCGCGACTGGGCGGCGAAGGGCACCAACCTGCTCGGCGTGCGCGCGGTCATCACCGAGAGCTTCGAGCGAATCCACCGTTCCAACCTGGTCGGCATGGGCGTGCTGCCGCTCCAGTTCGCCGAAGGGGTGACGCGCGAGACGCTGAGGCTCGACGGGTCTGAGACGTTCACCATCACCGGCGTCGCGAGCCTGCGTCCGCGTCAGACCGTCGAGGTGACCCTCACCCGCGCAAATGGCGTCGCGGAGACGTTCGAAACGCGCTGCCGCATCGATACCGTCAACGAGCTGGAATATTTCCTCAACGGCGGCATCCTGCAATACGTGCTGCGCAACCTCGCCGCGTAAGCGGGCGCACAGGGCGAGAATGGGGGAGGTGCCGCGAGGCGCCTCCCCTTTTTCGTTGGGCTTCTAACCGACGAATCGTCATCACCGCGCAGGCGGGGATCCATAGTCGCCAGTCTGGCGAGAGCGACCAACATCAGCGACTATGGATTCCCGCCTGCGCGGTGATGACGATGGTTGAGGGGCGGCCACACGCTCGCCATATCGCGCGCTATACTCACGCTTTTCCGGGAGCCTTATGGTCCGCCTGATCGTCCCGTTCTCTCTGCTCGCGCTCGCCACACCGGCAAGTGCCCAGCGCAATACCGCCGGCTGCACCGCTGCGACGGCACACCGGCTGATCGTTACCGTCCGCGGCCTGCGCGCCGGCGGTGGCGGCGTGCGCGTCCAACTCTACGATGCGGCGGGCTTCCTCGAAAAAGGCCGCTGGCTTGCCCGCGTCGAAGCGTCGGCGGAGGGCAAGCGCACGATCGAGGTCTGCGTCCCCGTCCCCCGCCCCGGCACCTATGGCATCGCCGTCCGGCACGATGCCAACGCCAACGGCAAATCCGACGGGACGGACGGCGGCGGCTTCTCCCGCGATCCCAAGCTGTCGCTGCTGCGGCTGAAGCCGGCGTTCGCACAGGTGGCGGTGCCGGTGGCGGCGGGAACGAGCCGCGTCGCGGTAACGATGAACTATCGTCATGGGCTGAGCGTCGGGCCGGAGCGCTGACCCAAAAAGTCCCTCCTCTTCAGAGGAGAGGCTTAAGAAGAGCCCAACGCCCGTCCCGCGATCGCATCGAGCTTCGCGACCAACGCAGGATCGCGCGCGCTCTTCGCGGTGATGATCGCGCTGTCCAGACACGTATCGATCGGCGACGCCGTCCGCTCCGCCGGCAGCGACCGCAACAGTCGCATCACCATCGCGCGCGCCTTCACCGCATTGGCGGAGAGCTGCGCGATCACCTGCGCCACATCGACCGCCGCCTCGCCCTCGCGCCAGCAGTCGTAATCGGTGACCATCCCGACCAGCGCGTAAGGCAGCTCCGCCTCGCGCGCGAGCTTCGCTTCGGGCATCGCAGTCATGCCGATGACGCAGGCCCCCCATTGCCGGTAGAGATGGCTCTCCGCCCGCGTCGAGAATTGCGGCCCCTCCATCGCCAGATAGGTGCCGCCGCGCGTCGTCTCCTCGCCCGCCGCATCAGCGACCAGCGCGGACAGCCGCGGGCAGACCGGATCGGCCATCGAGACGTGCGCGACGCAGCCCATGCCGAAGAAGCTGGATACCCGTCCCTTCGTCCGGTCGATGAACTGATCGACGACCGTGAAGCTGCCCGGCGGCCGATCCTCGACCAGCGACCCCACCGACGACACCGCCAGCACGTCGGTGACGCCGAGCCGCTTCAACGCGTCGATATTGGCGCGCGCATCGATCGCTTCCGGGCTGATCCGATGCCCGCGCCCGTGCCGCGGCAGGAACGACACCGCGACGTGCCCTACCCGGCCAGTGAAGATTGCGTCCGACGGCTGCCCCCAGGGACTCGCGACCGTCACCCAGCGGCCGTCCTCGATCCCCTCGACGTCGTACAGGCCCGATCCGCCGATGATGCCGATATGCCAGCCGCTCACGGTTGCGCGATCTCAGCGCGACTGCGCGCGTAGAGGAAATAGACCAGCAACCCGAACGCGTTCCAGCCGACGAAGGCGAGCTGCGTCACCACCTGCAGACTGGTGAACAGGTACAGGCAGCCAAGAATCGCCAGCGGCGCGACGACGAAGGCGAACGGCGTGCGGAACGGCCGCCTCGCCGCGGGATCGCGCCGGCGCAGCACCAGCACGCACGCCGCCACCGCGACGAAGGCGCAGAGCGTCCCCGCATTGGCGAGGCTGGCGATGACGTCCAGCGGCGCGAGGCCGGCGATGACCGCGACGAACACCGCGGTCATCGCGGTGATCCGCGCCGGCGTGCCGCGCCTGCTCACCCTGGCGAGGCTTGCCGGCAGGAAGCCGTCGCGCGCCATGACGAGGAAGATGCGGCTCTGTCCGTAGAGGAAGGCGAGCAGCACCGTCGGCAGCGCGATCGCCGCCGCGGCGGCGACGACGGTCGCGACCTTCGGCTGACCCAGTTCGCGCAGGATCAGCGCCAGCGGCTCGGCGCTCTTGCCGAATTGCGTGTAGCTGATCGCACCCACCGCGGTCGCCGCGACGATCATGTAGATCGCGGTGCAGGCCAGCATCGATCCGACGATGCCGATCGCGAGATCGCACTCGGGGTTCTTCGCCTCCTCCGCCGCGGTCGAGATCGCGTCGAAGCCGTAGAAGGCGAAGAAGATGATCGCCGCCGCGCCCATCACGCCATATTTCACGCCGCCCTCGCCGGTCGGGCTGCCATAGCCGTAGGGGGTGAAGGGGTGGAGGTTGGCGGCGTCGAAACGCGGCAGCGCGACGCCGACGAACAGCGCCAGCGTAACGATCTTGAGCAGCACCAGCGCGGTGTTGATCCGCGCGCTTTCCCGCGTGCCGAGCATCAGCAGCCCCGCGACCACCGCGATGATCGCCACCGCGGGCACGTTGACGACGCCGCCGAGCCCGGGCCCGTTGGCCAGCGCATTGGGCACGACGATGCCCAGCCCCTTCAAAAACCCGACCGCATAGCCCGACCAGCCGACCGCGACGGTCGAGACGACCAGCGAATATTCGAGGATCAGGCTCCAACCGACGACCCAGGCGATCACCTCGCCCAGCACCGCATAGCTGTAGGTATAGGCCGATCCCGACGCGGGGATCATCGTCGCCATCTCGGCATAGCAGAGCGCCGCGCAGGCGCAGATCGCACCCGCGACGACGAACGACACGATCACCGCCGGCCCGGCGCGCTCCGCCCCGACGCCGATCAGCGTCAGGATGCCGGTGCCGACGATCGCACCGACGCCTAATGCCACCAGATGCGGCCAGCCGAGCGTGCGCGCCAATTGCCGCTCGGGCGGCTGCGCGTGGATCGTCTTGCGGCGGAACAAACTCATGCGATCCCTTCCCCTGAATGGGGAGGGGTATAGGCGGTTGCGGAGGTGGTGGGTAGCGGGAGGCAATCGCTCGCCCCACTTCCCCCGTCACCCCGGACTCGTTCCGGGGTCCACCGGGCCGCAGGCGTATCGCTCGAGCCCGAAGCCATGCGCCTCGCCGCAGAGTGGACCCCGGAACACGTCCGGGGTGACGAGGGAGGTGGAGCGACCCGGCGCCCCTAGAACCGCCGCGAGATCCCTGCGGATAGTTCCACATCCGGCGCATCGTGGTTGAGGCCGGCGACACCGTACAGGTCGAGCTGCCAGTCGTCCGCCGGCTGCCATGCGACCGACAGCGCGGCCAGCGCCTGCGTCGTATGCTCATCGGGATCATTGTCCTGAATCAGCTGGCCCTCCGCCGCGAACGACACCGCTTCGGACAGCTTGAACGTCGCGCCGCCGGCAGCGCTGTAGCGCAAGTGACGGCCGGGCTGGTCAGCGTTCGGCTGCGCATCGACCTCGGGCGTAGCATCGAGCTGGACGCGTTCCGACACGTCGTAGCTCAAGGGCAGCAGGAACCCCGCGCCCCATGTCCCCGCCCCGATCGGCGTACGGCCGACCGGCAGCGTCACATAGGGAAGCGCCGCGACCGAGAATCCGTTGCCGTCGGGGTGCGCCAGCGACGCCTTCACGCCCAGCGATACGTCGCCGACGCGGCCCGTACGATCGATCGCGCCACTCTGGCGGTCGCGCACGCGCTGATGGCCGTACGGTGTCCAGCCGATCCGCGCCTCCACCGTGTCGCTGACCCCGACGCGGACCAGCGTATCGCCGATCAGCAGCGTGTCGGTACGCGCATCCGGCTGGCGATCGAGCGTCCAGTCGACCACCCCCGTCTCGACCGAGACATGGCCGCGATCGACGATGCACGCCGGCGTGTCGAGGCCAGGCCGCTCCGGGCAGTAGTCGCGGCTCTGCGCCAGCGCCGGCGTGGCGGTCAGCGCGGCGAGCGCCAGCACCAGCCGCTTCACGTCAACCGCACCCATGTCGGTGCGTGGTCGCTCGCCTTCTCGCGACCGCGATAGTCCTTGTCGACGCCGGCATCGACCAGCCGGTCGGCGGCCTGCGGGCTGAGCAGCAGATGGTCGATGCGGAACCCCGCGTCACGCTGCCACGCGCCCGCCTGATAGTCCCAGAAGGTCCACACACCGCCCTTCGGCTGGCGGGTGCGCAACGCGTCGGTCCAGCCCTGCGCGAGCAGGCGGCGATAGGCGGCGCGGCTTTCGGGCTGCATCAGCGCGTCCTCAGCCATCGCGCGCACCGAGAAGGTGTCGTCGTCGTTGGGGATGACGTTGTAATCGCCCATCAGGACGGTCGGCACCTCGTCGTCGAGCAGCACCTGTGCGCGCGCCGCGAGCCGCTCCATCCAGCGCAATTTATAGTCGAACTTGGGGCCGGGCTGCGGATTGCCGTTGGGGAGGTAGATCGACGCGACGACCAGCCCGTCGATCTCGCATTCGAGATAGCGGCTATGCTCGTCCTCGGGTTCGCCGGTCAGGCCGCGTTGCCGCTCGACGGGCATCGCGGCCTTCGCGAGCACTGCGACGCCGTTGAAGCCCTTCTGTCCGTGCCACACCGAGCCATAGCCGGCGCCCTCGATGTCGCCGAAGGGAAAGGTGTCGTCGCTGCACTTGATCTCCTGCAGGCAGACGACGTCGGGCTGCTGTTCGGTGAGATATTCGATCAGCCGCGGCAGTCGCGCCTTGATGCCGTTGACGTTGTAGGTGACGAGCTTCACGAACGATCAGACCGCGAAGCTGGAGCCGCAGCCGCATCCCGAGGCGGCGTTGGGATTCTCCACCCGGAACGCCGCACCGCCCAGCGATTCGACGTAATCGACCTGACAACCGCGCACGAGATCGAGGCTGACGCTGTCGACCACCAGCCGCACACCGTCGGTTTCGGCGACGGTATCGTCGGCGTCCGGCGCGTCGGCGAAGCCGAACTTGTACTGGAACCCCGAACAGCCGCCGCCATCGACCGACAGGCGGAGGATCGCGGGCTTGTTCTGCTTGCCCGCGATCGCCGCGACGCGCGCGGCGGCGGCGGGGGTCAGCAGGATGTCGGGTGAGAGCGTAGCCATGTCGGGGGAGATAGGCGCGCTATGGGGTGGGGGCAACCGCGATGGGCGCGCCCCCGCGATCAATCCTGCGCGGCGGGGCCGTCGGTCGAGACCGGGATCGCGTGAACTGCGCGGTCCTGCGAGGCGAGCAGATAGTCGGCGGTGGTCAGGAACGGGATCGGGTTGACCGCATGGCCATCGATGCGGACCTCGTAATGAAGGTGCGGGCCGGTCGAGCGCCCGGTCGACCCCATCAACGCGATCAGCTGGCCGCGGGTGACGCGCGCGCCGTCGGCGACGAGGATCCTGGACAGGTGGCCGTAGCGGGTGGCGATGCCCTTGCCGTGGTTGATCTCGACCATGTTGCCGTAGCCGCCCAGGCGCGAGGCGTGATCGACGATGCCGTCGGCGGTGGCGTAGATCGGCGTGCCGACGGGGCCGGGGATATCGACGCCGGCGTGCATCGCCGCGGTGCCGCGGAACGGATCCGAACGGATGCCGAAATTGCTGGTGAACTGCAGGTGCTGGACCGGCTGGACCGAAGGGATGGCGATCGCGCCCTGCGGCGTCGTGTCGAGCTTCTTCCAGCTCTGGAACAGCGTGCGGAACTGCGCATCGGCCTTCAGATCGGCCTGAGCCTCGCTGCCGTTGGCGGCGAGCAGCGGGCCGCCGACGGCGGTCGGCGATGCGGTGGCGGTGGCGGCGGTCTGTGCCGTGGCAGGTGCCGACAGACCGATGGCGAGCGAGACGATAGCGGCGACAGTACGAACGAAGATGTTCATCGGACCCCAACGATAATGCGCCGTACCCGCCCTGATCGGGCCCGGCTGATGTAACTCGTCGTGTTTCGCAGCCCCACCGCGCCCCAGACGCCGATTGTCTGCCTGCAATCGGTTGTCGCCGGCAAGCCCAACGCGCGCCGCCGCGCGATCAAGCGGCTGCCCGCCGCGGCGAGTCGATGAGACGAGGTCACCCGGCCCGCTCATCGCCCCGCCGAATCGTGCCGATCCGCCCCCTTACGTCGGGGCATGACGGCGGGGCCGCGGCGGGGTATAACCGTCGCTTCATCAGACGGATGGCCTTCATGCTCGATACCCCTGCCTCGCCGCTCGACGCGGACGTGCCCACCCTCAGCCTTGCGACGCAGGCACACGATCCCGACGGCTTCGCCGCCGCGTTCGGCGAATCGTTCGAACGGTTCGGCTTCGCGATCGTCGCCGACCACGGCATCCCGCACGATCTGATCGCGCGCGCCTGGCGCGAGACCGAGGCGCTGTTCGCGCTGCCGGAAGCGGAGAAACGCGACCATTTCGTCGCCGGCGGCGGCGGCGCGCGCGGCTATACGCCGTTCAAGACCGAGATCGCCAAAGACGCGAAACACGTCGACCTCAAGGAATTCTGGCATATCGGGCGCGAGCTGCCCGCCGGGCATCGCTATGCGGACAGCATGGCGCCCAACATCTGGCCGGCGCGACCGGAGGGGTTCACGGACACGTTCCTCGAGCTGTTCACCGCCTTCGACCGCGCCGGCGACCGGCTGCTGTCGGCGATCGCGCGGCATCTAAGCCTCGCCCCCGACTGGTTCGATCCGGCGGTGAAGGACGGCAATTCGGTGCTGCGCCTGCTCCACTATCCGCCGATTCCCATGGATGCCGAGGGCGTGCGGGCGGGCGCGCACGAAGACATCAATCTCATCACGCTGCTGCTCGGCGCGGAGGAGGCTGGCCTCGAACTGCTCGACAAGAACACCGGCAAGTGGCTGGCGATCAAGCCGCCCGAGGGCGCGATGGTGGTCAACGTCGGCGACATGCTGCAGCGGCTGACCAACCACGTCCTGCCCTCGACCACGCACCGCGTCGTCAACCCGCCACCCGAGCGCCGCGGCCATTCGCGCTATTCGATGCCGTTCTTCCTGCATCCGGCGCCCGATTTCCTGATCGAGACGCTGCCGCAGACGGTGAGCGCGGCGAACCCCAACCGCTATCCCGAACCGATCACCGCCCACGACTATTTGCACCAGCGACTGGTCGAGATCGGGCTCATCAAGAAGTGATCGTCCGTTTCATCTAGTTATAGCGGCGCGCCACATATCCCTCGTCACCCCGGAACAAGTCCGGGGTAACGAGGGCTTGGGTCAGTCGAAGCCGCGCTCCAGATAGCGCGTCGCGACCGCGCAATGGATCGCGACGCCCTTCGCCATGACCGATTCCTCGATCGTCATCCGCGTGTTGTGGAGCGGCGGGTTGGTCGCCGGATCGCTGCCCGCCGGCGCGACGCCGAGGAAGGCGAAGGCGCCGGGATATTCGCGCAGGACGTAGGAGAAATCCTCCGCACCCATCATCGGTTGCGGCATCTTCGCGAAAGGCTGGCCCAGATCGCCCGCCACCGCTTCGACCAGCGCGGCGCCGCGCGGATCGTTGACCGTCACCGGATAGCCGCTGTCGATCGTCACCTCGGCGGTGGCGCCGTGCGCGATCGCGACATGTTCGGCGATGCGGCGGAGCGCGGCGTGCATCGTCGTGCGCGTCGCCTCCGACAGCGTGCGCAGCGTGCCGAGCATGCGCACCGCGTCGGGGATGATGTTGTGTGCCGAGCCGGCGTCGATCTTGGTGATCGACAGCACCGCGGGGTCGGTTACCGCGATCCCGCGCGCGACGAAGGTCTGGAACGCGGTGACGATCTCGCACGCGACCGGCACCGGGTCGATGCAGTCGTGCGGCATCGCGGCGTGCCCGCCCGCGCCCCGCACGACGACGTGCACGGTGTCGGCGGACGCCATGATCGAACCCGCCCGCGTGACGACGACGCCTGCGGGGGCGTTGGGGGTGATGTGCAGCGCAAAGGCGGCGTCGGGGGCAGCGATGGCGAGCAGCCCGTCGTCGATCATGAAACGCGCGCCGTGGTGCCCCTCCTCGCCCGGCTGGAACATGAAGACGATCGTGCCGGGCAGCGTCTCGGCCCTCGCGCTCAGCGCCTTCGCCGCGCCGACCAGCATCGCGGTGTGCGAATCGTGGCCGCAGGCGTGCATGCGGCCGGGGATCGTGCTGGCGAAGGGCAGCCCCGTCTCCTCCTGCAAGGGCAGCGCGTCCATGTCGCCGCGCAGCAGCACGGTGCGGCCGTTGTCGCCCGCCGACCCGCGCAGGATCGCGATCAGACCGCTGGTCGAAGGGCCTTCGTGGAATTCGAGCGGCAGGCCGGCGAGCGCCGCCTTGATCTTGGCGGTGGTGCGGCGGCAGTCGAGGCCGATCTCCGGCTCGGCATGGATCGCGCGGCGCAGCGCGACGACGTCGTCGAGTTCGGCCTCTCCGGCCGCGGTCCAGTCGGTGAGGCTGTGGTCGTCGAGGGACATGGGGTTTGCTCCGGTTACGCGGAGGGTTTTGCGCCTGTGGGCGGGCGTTGTCGAGGCGCGCTTGCCTCATACAAGATCGTCATCCCCGCGGAGGCGGGGATCCATAGTCGCCGAACGTGCGGTGCCATCGCGAATGTGGCGACTATGGATTCCCGCCTTCGCGGGAATGACGAGGGTTGGGAAAGGGGAA
The DNA here is from genome assembly GCF_024211255.1 of Sphingomonas liriopis. Taxonomy (GTDB): domain Bacteria; phylum Pseudomonadota; class Alphaproteobacteria; order Sphingomonadales; family Sphingomonadaceae; genus Sphingomonas; species Sphingomonas liriopis. The sequence goes on from NZ_JAMLDY010000010.1 coordinate 152,549, forward strand.
TGCCCCCCTTCGTCATCCCGGCGAAAGCCGGGACCCACGGATGCGCGGCGCCGATGGTAGCGCGCCGCCGCAGCCGATCGCGTCCATGGGTCCCGGCTTTCGCCGGGATGACGGCAGGGAGGCCTCACCGCCGCATCAGATTGCCCAGCACGCTGCGCAGCACCGTTCCCACCAGTCCGCCGCCCGACGACGACCGCCGCGAGCCCGAACCGAACACCTGCTTGCCGATCTCGTTCGCCACCTGCCGGCCGATCGACGAGCTCGCCGCGCGGGTGGCGGAGGTCATCGCCTTCGACCACGGCGAATTGGCCGCCTCGCGCTCCGCAACGCGTTGCGCTTGCGCATCCGCCTTGGCCTGCGCCGCCTGAAGACGGGCGGCGTCCTTGGCGGCCCGCGCGTCGTCCTTCGCCTGCAACGCCGCGGCTTTCTCTGCATCGTTCGCGGCCCGCGCCGCAGCGGCGGAGGCGGCGGCCTCCTGCGTCTTGGCGGCGAGGATTTCCTCGGCCGATTCGCGGTCGATCGCGGTATCGTATTTGTCGCCGACCGCGTCGGTCTGGATCATCACCAGCCGTTCCTGCGGGCTGACCGGGCCGACCCGGCTGGCGGGCGGCTTGATGAGCGTGCGCTCGACCGGCGACGGCGATCCGTCCGCCTGGAGCAGCGACACCAAAGCCTCGCCGACCTTCAGCTCGGTGATCGCGGTGGCGACGTCGACGCCGGGATTGGCGCGGAACGTCTCCGCCGCCGAGCGCACCGCCGCCTGGTCGCGCGGCGTGAAGGCGCGCAAGGCATGCTGCACGCGATTGCCGAGCTGGCCTGCGACCGTATCGGGAATGTCGATCGGGTTCTGCGTGATGAAATAGACGCCGACCCCCTTGGAGCGGATCAGGCGGACGACCTGTTCGATCTTGTCGAGCAACCCCTTGGGCGCATCGTCGAACAGCAGATGCGCCTCGTCGAAGAAGAAGACGAGCCTGGGTTTGTCGGGATCGCCGACCTCGGGCAGATGCTCGAACAATTCGCTCATCAGCCACAGCAAAAAGGTGCTGTAGAGCTTCGGCGCGGCCATCAGTTTGTCGGCGGCGAGGACGTTGACGATGCCCCTGCCCTTGTCGTCGGTGCGGATGAAGTCGTCCATCTCCAGCGCGGGTTCGCCGAAGAAATGCTCGCCGCCCTGCGTGCGCAGCTGGAGCAGCGAGCGCTGGATCGCGCCGATCGATTGCTTGGAGACATTGCCGTAGGTCGTCGTCAGCTCGTCCGCCCGCGTCGCGCAATGCGCCAGCATCGACTGGAGGTCGTCGAGGTCGATCAGCAGCAGCCCCTCCTTGTCGGCGACGTGGAAGGCGATCGTCATCACGCCCTCCTGCACCTCGTTGAGGTCCATCAGGCGGGAGAGGAGCAGCGGCCCCATCTCGCTGACCGTGGTGCGGATCGGATGGCCCTGTTCGCCGTACAGGTCCCAGAATTGCACCGGATTGTCGGCATAGGCCCAGTCGGTGTCGCCGATCTCCGCGGCGCGCGCGGCGAAGGCACCGTGCGTCTTGGCGGTCGGCGATCCGGCCATGGCGAGGCCCGACAGGTCGCCCTTCACGTCGGCGACGAAGCTCGGCACGCCGATGCGCGAGAAGCCCTCGATGATCCCCTGCAGCGTCACCGTCTTGCCGGTGCCGGTCGCACCCGCGATCAGGCCGTGGCGGTTGGCGCGCTTGAGGTCGAGGCATTGCGGCTTGCCGCCGCCCAGACCGATGAAGATGCCGTCGCTCATGTCCGCTCCCATGGTTGCCCGCGCAGACCTACCCCGGCGCGCGAACAAAAGAAAAGGGCCGCCGCTCCGAAGAGCGACGGCCCCGTCCCGCTTCTCAGGCGAAGCGGCTTACTTGATCTTCACCGGCAGGAACGCCGGGTTGCCGCGGCCGCGCTGGACGAGCAGCAGCACCTGCGGACGCCCCGCCGCCTTCGCCTGCGCGACGAGGCGGGCGTAATCGGCCGCGGTTCGCACCGGCACGCCGTTGACCGCGGTGATGACGTCGGTGCGCTTCAGCTTGCCGGCCGCATCGCTCGACGCATCGACCGTCGCGATGACGACGCCCTGTACGCTGCTGTCGACGCCGATCGCGCGACTAATACCCGGCGTCAGCGCCTGTACGGTGATGCCCAGCGGCGCGGTGCTCGATGCGGGCACCGACGACGTATCGTCATCGCCTTGGTCGTCATCGCCGCCGCCATTGGGGCCGAAGCCACCGCTGTCGTCCTGCCCCTGCAGGATCTTGCCGAGCTGATCCTCGGGCGGACGCGTCGCGACCGCGATGCTGACGCTGGCCGGCTGGCCGGCGCGCAACACGTCGAAGCGCGCGGTGGTGCCGGGCTTGAGGTTGGAGACGAGATAGGTCAGCGACTGCTCGCGCGTCACCGCCTGCCCGTTGATCCGGGTGACGACATCACCGGCACGCAGGCCGCCCTTCGCCGCCGGGCCGGTCGGCTCGACCTTGGCGATCAGCTCGCCGGCATTCTTGGCGATGCCGAGCGCGGCGGCCGCATCGTCGTCGACGGTGCCGCCGATCGTCACGCCGATATAGCCGCGGCTGATCTTGCCGCCCGTCCGGAACGTCTCGATGATCGGCTTGGCCACCGCCGCCGGAATCGCGAAGCCGATGCCAATGTTGCCGCCCGACTGGCTGAAAATCTGGCTGTTGACGCCGATCACGTTGCCGTTGAGGTCGAACATCGGCCCGCCCGAATTGCCCTGGTTGATCGAGGCGTCGGTCTGGATGAAGCGATCATAGGCGCCGCCCTGCCCGGTGACGCGGTTGATCGCCGAGATGATGCCCGCGGTGACCGTGCCGCCGAGGCCGAACGGCTCGCCGATCGCCACCACCCAGTCGCCGACCCGCGACTGCGCGGAATCGCCCCATTTCACGAACGGCAGGCCCGCCGCGTCGATCTTGAGCAGCGCCAGGTCGGAGGCGGTGTCCTGCCCGATGACCTTGGCGGTATATTCCTTGTTGTTCGACAGCGTCACGGTGATCGAATTGACCGTCGCGCCACGTGCGCCGGGGCTGATGACGTGCGCGTTGGTGACGACATAGCCGTCGGGCGAGATCAGGAAGCCCGACCCCAGCGAGGCGCCCTCGCGCTTCACCGGTGCGCCGCCCTGACCGCCACCCATGCCGCCGAACAGCTCGCCGAACGGGGTGCCCGAGAAGGGGTTGGCGGGCTGTTGCTGGACGATCGTCTGCTTGGTCGAGATGTTGACGACCGCGGGCTGCAGCTTGGCGACCATGTCGGCGAAGCTCATCGGCGCGCCGGCGCGCGGCACCGACGCCTGGATCGCGCCCGGTTCGTTCTGGGCCACCTGGGCGGTGCTCGGCTGGAGCGCGAGCGTGGCGGTCGCGCCGCCGAGGAGAAGCGCACTGGTAATGGCGTAGGCGTAGCGCACTAGGGGAGATTCCTCTTATTGAAGGGCATCCGGAATTGGGGCCTGATTGGCCCCGAACGCCTGAACGCCGCTTGAATGTTCATCGCCCCGACAGTTGGGGTGTCAGCAAGTGCCGATCAACGCCCCCGCCCTTCGAACTCGCGCAGGTAGCTGTTGTTGGGCGATAGGATGATCGACGTCGACCCAGAAGGCGCCGCCCCGCCGTCCGCACCGAAGGTGTGACGATAGGACTGCATCGCGCGGTAGAAATCGTAGAAATCCGAGTCCTTGGTGAAGCTTTGCGCATAGATCTGCGCGGAACGCGCGTCGGCCTCGCCGCGGATGATCTGCGCTTCCTTCTGCCCCTCGGCACGGATCGTCGTCGCCTGCTGCTGGCGCGCGGTCGCCATGCGGGCGAGCGCACGGTCGAGCGGGCTGCCGTCCGGCAGATCGGCGTGCTTGATCCGCACGTCGACGATCTGCACGCCGTACTGGCTGGCGAGCCGCTGCATGCGGGTCTGGATATTGTCCATCACCTGATCGCGCTCCGGACTGAGCAGGGTGGCGAACGGCTGGTTGCCGAGCTCGTTGCGGATCGAGCTGCCGAGCAGCGGCCGCAGCGCCTCGGTGATCGCGGTTTCGGTCTGCGAGGTGCTGCCGGTCGCGTTCACCGCCTTCAGCGGATCGATGATGCGGAAACGCGCATAGGCGTCGACCTCCAGCCGCAGCTGGTCGGACGAGAGCACCTGCTGGTTGTCGTAATCGACGTCGAGCACGCGCTTGTTGAGCCAGACCAGCCGGTCGACGAACGGGATGCGCAGGATCGGCCCTGCGCCCGTCCGCCCGAACTGTTCGCCCGGCTTCCACGCGTTGACCGTACGCACCGGCTGTTCGAAGCGCAGGATCACCGCCTGCTGCGTCTCGGGCACAATGGTGACCGTCGCGGCGAGCAGGATGACGAAGACCAGCGCGGCCATGCCGAGCGCGATCGGGTGACGCCACAGGCCGCTCACTGGCCGCCTCCCGTCGTCACCACGGGCTGGGCGGGTTGCGCCGGTTGCGCGGGCGTCGCATCGGGCAGCCGCCGCGCATTGCCCATCGGCAGATAGGGGACGACGCCCGTCGGCTCGACGATCGTCTTGTCAGACTTGGCCAGCACGGCCTCCATGGTCTCGTAATACATGCGGCGCCGCGTCACTTCGGGGGCGAGGCGATACTGTTCGTACACCTTGTCGAACTGCGACGCCTCGCCCTCGGCGCGGGCGACGACCTGCTTGGCATAGGATTGCGCCTGGTTGCGCGCGCCCTGCGCATCCTGCTGCGCGGCGGTCACGTCCTTGAACGCGTCGTTGACGCGTGCGGGCGGATCGGCCTGCTTGATGCCGACGCCGACGACGACGATGCCCGACTTATAGTCGTCGAGCACCTTCTGCATCCGCTCCTGCACCTGGTTCTCGATCCCCGCGCGGCCCGGCCCCAGGGCCGAATCGAGCGTCACGTTCGCCACCACCTCGCGCATCGCGCTCTCCGCGGTGGCGCGCACCGTCTCGCGCGGGCGATCGATCTGGAACACGTAATTCTGTGGGCTCGAGATCTTCCAGCGCACCGCATAGGCGAGGTCGATGATGTTCTGGTCGCGGGTCAGCATCAGGTTTTCGGTGCCGGACTCGGGAAAGTTCTCGATGCGGATGTTCTGGACGTCGACCTTGACGACGCGCGCGATCGGCGCGGGCAGCGTCATCGCGATGCCGGGATCGAGCGTCCCCGAATAGCGGCCCAGATAGGTGACGACGCCGCGTTCCTGCGGCGCGATCGGGTGGATCGAGGTGTAGAGCACCCAGACGAGCAGGATGATCCCCGCCCCGATCAGCCACAGCGCACGCGCATTGGGCGCGCCCGGCAGGCCGTTGAAGCCGCCGCCCCCGCCACCGCCGCCGCCGCGCGCCTTGTTGAGGAAATCGTCGAGCGCGGTCGGCTTGGCGCCGGGCTTGCGCCCGCCCGGCGGCAGCGACCAGGGATTGCGCGGGCCGCCGGCGCCGGGCGTGTCGTCGCCCTGCCCCCAGGGGCCCTTCGGCGTTTCGGTGGCGAGAATGGGTGGGCGCCCCTCGTGGCCCGGCATGATCGTCATGACCCTCTTATAGGAGGGCGTTCGCGGAAAAACAGTGGCAAGCCGCCGCCGCGGCCCTATCTCGCGCACCATGAAACAAGACGTCACGATCGAGCACGTCCGCGCCGTCGCGGGAGACCGCGCGACGCTGCGCTTCGAAGGGGACCGCGCGGGCATCGTCCTCGACGCCACCGGCCTGTCGGCGCGCGAGCGCGACGCGCTGGAGGCGGCGGTGCGCGCCGCCGCGAGCGCCAGCTGGCCCGGCGAGCTGCGCGTCGTCGTCACCGCCGAACGGACGCAGCGCCGGCTGATCGCGGTGGCGAGCGGCAAGGGCGGCGTCGGCAAATCGACGCTCGCCGCCAATCTCGCCATCGGGCTGAAGGCGCGCGGGCGGCGCGTCGGGCTGGTCGATGCCGACATCTACGGCCCCTCGCAACCGCGGCTGATGGCGGCGGAGGACCAGCGGCCGACCGCGAAGGACAAGGTGCTCGACCCCGTCCCCACCCCTTTTGGCGTGCCGATGCTGTCGATGGGCCAGCTGGTCGCGCCCGGCCGTGCGCTCGCCTGGCGCGGGCCGATGGTCGCGGGCGCGCTGACCCAGCTGGTCGAGGCGGACTGGGGCGCGACCGATACTTTGGTGCTCGACCTCCCCCCTGGTACCGGCGACGTGCAGCTGACGATGGTGCAGAAGCACAAGCCGGCGGGCGCGGTCATCGTCTCGACGCCGCAGGATCTCGCGCTGATCGATGCGACCCGCGCGATCGACCTGTTCGACAAGGCGGGCATCCCGATCATCGGCATCGTCGAGAACATGGCGGGCTACATCTGTCCGCATTGCGGCGAGGTCTCCGATCCGTTCGGCACCGGCGGCGCGCAGGCGACGGCGGAGCGACTGGGCCTGCCCTTCCTCGGCCGCGTGCCGCTGGCGATCGGCATCCGCACCGCGTCCGACGCGGGCCAGCCACCGGCGGCGGGGAACGGCGCCGATGGCGCGGCGTTCCACGCGATAGCGGGGCTGGTAGACGACTGGCTGACCGCGCACTGAGGAGAGAGCCGATGCCGCTGACCGACGATGCCGCCATCAAGGCGCTGCTGGAAGGCGCGCGGACGATCGCGCTGGTCGGTGCGTCCGATCGCCCCAGCCGCCCCTCCTATGGCGTGATGGCGGCGCTGCAGCGCCACGGCTATCGCGTCATCCCGGTCAATCCGCAGATCACCGGCGAGCATGTCCATGGCGAATTCGTCTTCCGCGACCTGCATCAGCTGGGCGACCCCATCGACATCGTCGACATCTTCCGCCGGTCCGATGCCGTCGGCGCGGTGGTGGACGAGGCGATCGCGATCGGTGCCAAGGCGGTGTGGATGCAATTGGGCGTGATCGACCACGACGCCGCCGCGCGCGCCGAAGCGGCGGGATTGCAGGTGGTGATGGACCGCTGTCCAGCGATCGACATCCCGCGGCTGGGCGTGGCGCCCGTTGGCGCTTGATCTCCACGTCGGTCTGACGGAGACTTATCGCGGCCGGCGCGTTTTTTGGGTGGCCCTGTTGTCGGAGTACGGTCCCATGTTCGCGTTGCTGTTGCTGATCCCGTCCGCCGCCAGCGACGACATCGCGGGTTTCCGCCTGCCCCCCGCACCGGTGACCGTCTCGCGCATCGTCGTGCCCTGCGTCGGCGACGATTGCGCCGCGGCGACCCGCAAGGAGGATTATCGCATCCCCCTCGAGCGCGATTCGCTGGCGCGAACGTCGAAGGAGCGCGCCTTCGCCGCCGATGGCCAGCAATGCGGGCTGGTCGGCGACAAATATTGCACCAGCCGCGGGCGCAAGATCTTCAGTACGGATTTCAGCGAATGATCTGGTTGCTGCTGGCGATGGCGCCGGCGGGCGACGAGGCCGCAACGCTGCTCGCGACATCACGCGCGCTGATCGCGGGGGAGCGGTGCCGGCCCGACCCGAACACCACCGACATCACCGTCTGCGGCCGTCGCCGCGCCGACCGGTTCCGCGTCCCCTTCGTCGTCCACGACGCGGGCGATCCGCGCTACGAGGCGGTGGCGGTCGAGCGCGACCGGTTGCTCCACCGCACCAATCCGGTGCAGGATTTGAGCCCGTTCCTCGTCGGCGGCGGCATGGCCGGCGTCACGATGAGCAGCCGCACCGGGCTGACCGGCACGACGACCGACCGGAGCCTCGCGCCATGATCCTGCTGGCGCTCGCCCTGCAGGCCGCGGCGGCGGAGCCGGCCGCACCGAAGCCGGCCGACATGCCGCAACGCTTCTCGATCCTCGCGCCCCAGTCCTGCGCCCCGGCGACGGACAAGGCGGACATCGTCGTCTGCGCCGACGGCAAGTCGTCGCAGGCGCTGCCGCTGCCCGACGAGGCGGGCCCGCCCGCCGGCCGCGGCGCCAATCGCGAGCTGTCGGCGGCCAAGGTGCTGGCGCTCGAGGGCACGCCCTGCGCGGCGACGCAAAGGGGCTGTACGGTGGGGTTCGGCCCGCCGATCATGCCGCTGGTCGGCGCGCTGGTGGGGGCGGCCAAGTCCGCCTTCGCGAAGAAGCCCGACAAGCGCGGCCGGGTGGCGATTTCGCTCGACGACGTGCCGCAGACGGCAGCGGTCGCGCCGGTGGCGAAACCCTGACCGGCACGACGTCGCGCTACCAGAACACAATGACTTCGGTTCGACCGTCTCCCTGAGCCTGTCGAACGGCCTGATTCTCACCTGTGCTTCGACAGGCCCAGCACGAACGGGCCAGTTGGAGTCATCGGGCTCTAGCCCGAACGCCTCCCCCATTCCTTCGTCACCCCGGACTTGTTCCGGCAACTGTGTAATTGTGGTTATTGGACGAAGGGTGTCTGGTTTCGAATGATGGCATTGAGGATGGTGAGGAGTTTGCGTGCGACGGCGATGAGGACG
>NZ_JAMLDY010000011.1 GCF_024211255.1 Sphingomonas liriopis
GGGAACCGGACGAACCCGATCCGACAGCCGGCCGCCGGGGTGGGGGTGGCCACCCCCACCCCGGCTCCGCATCCTACGCGGCAAACCAACTCTACGTCATTCCACTAAGACGAGGGCGAACGGAGGGGTGGGGGCGACCTTACCTTGCCGAACCCGCCGGCAGAAAATTGAGCGCGAGGAAGGCGACCGCCGCCCCTGCCATCACCGCGCCGCTCCACAGCACCGGGCCGAACACCCACCCCTGCGCCAGCACCGCCGCGGGGAACGCCAGCGCGAGCAACACCCAAGCGCCACGCCGGAACGCCCGGCATCGCCCCGCGCCCGGCCCGCAGCCGAAGCGGCGCCGGTGATGCGCCTCGGTCGCCAGCCCGAACAGGCCGAAGGCGAGGGCAGTCAGCAGAAACATGATCACACTCATTCCGCAGGCTCCAGCACGCGCGGGGCAGGGGCGACACGGCGGACACGGCTTGACCTCGCCGCGGGCCGATACCGCGCGATGCGACGGGCGATCAGCAGGAAGGCGACGCCGAACACCGCCATCGCGGCATCGATCCCCGCGATCATCCAGTCGCCCGCCAGCAGCATCGCCGGCAGGCCCCGGTCGGTCGCGACGAGGTCGTACACCGGCAATGCCGCAAGGATCGCCCCCGTCGCCGCGAACAGCGCCGGCCAGACCCGCGCCGGCGCCGCGGCCAGCGCCGCGACCGACGCCGTACCCCAGGTGATGAACAGCCAGTGCACCTCCCATTCCGCCCGCCCCGCCATCGCCACCGGCAACAGCCGGTTGGCAGCGAACATCGCGGCGATGCCCAGCGGGAATCCACCGATCACCGCGACGTTCAACCGTTCGACCAATCGGAACCCGAAATGCGGCCGCGCCGGATCGGGCAGCTTCTCGCGCCGCTTGACCGTCCACAGCACTAGCCCGCTCGCCACCATCAGCGTGCCGCCGATCCCGCACAGGAAGTAGACCCAGCGCAGGCCGTAGCCGGCGAAGCGCCCGGCATGCAGGCCGACCATCACGCCTGCCGTCTCCGCCGCCGCGCCGGGCGCGGGCGCCTGCCACAGCAGCCGGCCGGTGACGCCGTCATAGGTCAGCCGGGGCGTGCGCGACGACAGCATCGCATTGCCGCTTTCACTGACGCTGATCCGCGCGGCGGCATCGCCGGGTTCGCTGACGTCGATATAGCCCGCCGGTGCCCCCAGCCGCCGTTCGGCGTCGCGTGCGATGGCGACCATATCGACCAGCGGCGCCGGCCGGCCCGTGCGCTCGGCCACGGCGGCACCGGGGAACAGCACCGCGCTGATCTTGGCATCGTCGGTATAATTGGCGACCACCGCCCACGGCATCAGCAGCGCCATCAGCGTGACGATCCCGGTATAGGTGATCATGAGGTGGAACGGCAGCGCCAGCACCGCGGTGGCATTATGCCCGTCGAGCCACGATCGCTGGCCCTTGCCACGGCGGAGCGTGAAGAAATCGCGGAAAATCTTCTTGTGCGTGACGATCCCGCTGCAGATCGCGACCAGCATCATCATCGCCGCGAAGCCGACGATCCAGCGCGCCCAGATCACCGGCATGTAGTGGAGGTCGAAGTGGAAGCGGTAGAAGAAGTCGCCGCCGCGCGTGTCGCGCGCGTGCGCCACCTGTCCATCGGCGCCGATCAGCGCCTGCGTATCGCGGCGGGCGCGGCGGGGTCCCCGCTGCTCGCCCGCCTTGGGTTGCGGCACCCACAGGACCGGCATGCCGGCGGAGCGCGCGCTCGGCACGGTGATGAACCACGTCTTGGCGTCGGGCGCCTTGCTGGTCAGGAACGCCTGCGCGCCGGCGAGCGCGCGCATCGGCTGTTCGACGCGTGCGAGTTCGGGGCGCATCCAGCGGTTGAGCCCTTCGCGCCAGAAGGCGATCGTGCCCGCCGCGAACACCAGGAACAGCACCCAGCCGAGCAGCAGCCCGGACCAGGTGTGGAGGAACGCCTGCGACTGCCGGAAGCCCTTGCTCATAACCGTCCCCCGCTTGCGATCGAGCCCCATGCGATGGCCCCGGCGATCCCGCCGGCCAGCGCCAGCGTCCACACCGCGCGCCAGCCGCTGCGCGCCGCGAACGCCCACATCGCCGCGATCGCGCACAGCGCCAGTGCGACCAGCGTCGCGGTGACTGTCGCCTCCGCCCGGTCGCCGGGCAGCAGCCGGGCGAGCGCCATCGCCCACAGGCTGGCGCTCGCATAGCCGAGCGGGATCGCCGCGACGACGCGCAGGCCGATATCGCCACGCCGCGCCCAGCGCGCGCGGGCATGCTGGGTGCCATCGCCCGCGGTCATTCGAACGTGTACCGCAGCGTCGCGAACACCGTCCGCGGGCTGCCGTAATAATTGCCGCGCGCGGTCGAGCTGATCCGCGCGTAGTAACTACGGTCGAGCAAGTTGTTGACGTTGACCGATACCGAAGCCTGCGGCGTCAGCTGGTAACCGGCGCGCAGGTCGAGCACGGCATAGGCGCCCTGCCGCACCACCGACGACACGGTACGCGTGCCGTTGGGGTTGAGGATCGACGGCGTGCCGCCCGACGTCGCGCTGAACCAGGTGATGCCACCGCCCAGGCTCGCGCCCGCCAGTACGCCCTCCTTCGGCGCGTAATTGGTGAAGGCCTTGACCATATGCTTGGGGATGATCGGGGTCAGCGCCAGCCCTTCGTATTGCGGCTGCGTATCCTCGAGATATTCGGTCTTGGTATAGGTATAGCCGCCGTTGATCCGCCAGCCGGGCAGGATCTCGCCGGTCGCCTCCGCCTCGATCCCGCGCGCGCGGACCTTGCCGATCTGGAGGTAGATCGACTGGTCGTCGGCCGGGTTGAACAGGCGGTTGCGCTGCGTGATCTGGTAGAGCGCGGCGGACAGCAGCAGCCGGTCGTGCATCAGCGACCATTTGCTCCCCAGCTCATATTGGTCGCCGATCAGCGGCTGCACCGTGCCGCCGCCGACGCGCACCCGGCCGGCGGGCGGCGATTGCGGCGTGAAGCTGTCGGCGTAGCTCGCGTACAGGTTGAGCTTGCGCGTCACGTCCCACACCACGCCGGCATAGGGCGTGAACCGCGCGTCGATCCCGGTCGGTCGCCCCCGCGCCGCGGTCGGCAGCAGCGTGTCGGTCGTCTGCTCCCACCACGTCATCCGCCCGCCGCCGATCAGCGTGACACCGGCGACCGGCTGCAACCGCAGCTGGCCGTACAGGCCATATTGTTCGACGATGGTGTGCGTGCCGCCATAGACCTGCGCGACGCAATTGGCCGGGATCGGCGTCACCGCGGTGGCGGGACAGGTCGCACCTGAGCCCTGCACCGGATAATAAGGCGAGGGGCCATAGGGGTTGAGCACCGGCTCGGCGGGCGACACCGGATTGAAGACGTTGATCCGCGCATAGTTCGACAGCCGCGTGTAATAGCTGGAATAATCCTGCGCCTGATAATCCGCGCCCAGGATCAGCGTCTGTTCGCGCCCGAACAGTGGGAAGTTGCCGACGCCGTTGAAATCGACCGCGCGCGTCGTCGCGAAACTGTCGCCGCGATAGGCGATGTGGCTGGTGGTGCCGCCGTTCGCTGCCGTCACCGGCTGCGCGCCGATATAGCTGTAGATGTCGATGCGATCGACGTCGGTGTACAGGCCGGTCGCGCGCAGCGTCCAGCGATCGCTGATCCGGTGCGCGATCTCGGCGAAGCCGGTCCACGTCTCCGACCGGAAGCGGTTCCAGTCGGCACCCAGATAGGTCGAGCGCGCGACGTCGAGCAGCCGCCCGTCGCTGCCGTCCGCGCCGCCGACATAGCCGGGCAGGCCCGACTGGATCGCCGGCTTGAACCGGTCGTACGATCCGCCGAAGGTCAGCGTCGTCCGGTCGCCGATCTCCACGCTCGCGACGCCGAACGCGTTGATCCGGTTGCGGTGTGCGACATCGAAGAACTGGTCCTGATCCTGTGCCATCACGCCGCCGCGGATGCCGATCCGGCTGGTGACCGGCACGGAGACGTCGAGTTCGAGCCGCTTGTTATCGTAGCTGCCGTAACCCGCCGACGCCTGCATGCGGAACGCGTCGAGCGGGCGCTTGCGCACCATGTTGATGCTGCCCGACGGATTGCCCGATCCGCTGAACAGCCCGGCGGGGCCGCGCAGCACCTCCAGCCGGTCATAGGCGAACAGGTCGGGGACGACGCCCGGGAAGTTGAACGCCAGCGTCGGTACGCCGTCGACCAGATAATTGGTGATCGCGAACCCGCGCGAAACGTAGGACGGGTCCTCGCTGCTCACCCCGGTGACGGTGATGCCGTTGGTCGCGGTCAGCGCATCCTCCAGCGTGAACAGGTTCTGCGCCTCGATCTGCTCGCGGTCGATCACGCTGACCGTGTTGGGCGTGTCCTTCAGCGGCGTCACCGTCTTGCCGACCGCGCGGCCATAGCTCTTGCCGACGACCAGGATCTCGTCGCTGCGCTGCGGGTCTTCCGCGGCGCTCGCCTTCGCAGGCGTGTCCGTGTCGGCGGGCGTCGCCGCGGGCTGCGCCGGCGTGCCGATCGATGCCGCGCCGGCCAGTAATATCGTCCAGTAATCCACCCTTGGCTCCCGATTTGTCGCGAGCGCCTCTAGCAACCTCCTTCCTGCGAGTCACTAGCAATATCAATAATCGGTCGGTTTGGCGTTCGGAGGAAGCGGAGTGGCGTCTATGCAATCGATTGTTGTAATCGCGTTGCGGGGCGTTACAATGCCCGGCAGCCCGCAACAGACGGGCATACCGACCGAGGATGCCGTTCGATGCACGTGCCTGCCGCCAAGCCCCGTCTGTCGCTGCCGCGCATCCTCGAAATGAACCTCGGGTTCCTCGGGCTGCAGTTCAGCTTCGGGTTGCAGCTCGGCAACATGGCGCCGATCTACAGCTATCTAGGCGCATCGGAGGCATCGCTGCCGCTGCTCCAGCTGGCGGGGCCGATGACCGGGCTGCTCGTCCAGCCGCTGATCGGCGCGATGAGCGACCGCACCGATTCGCGCTGGGGGCGGCGCACGCCCTATTTCCTGTTCGGCGCATTGCTGTGCGCGACGGGCCTGTTCCTGATGCCGCTCAGCAGCTCGATCCTGATGGCGGTGTCGCTGCTGTGGATCCTCGACGCCGGCAACAACATCACGATGGAGCCGTATCGCGCCTACGTCTCCGACCGGCTCGACGAAAGCCAGCATCAGATCGGCTTCCTGACCCAGTCGGCGTTCACCGGCCTTGCGCAGATGCTCGCCTTCCTGACGCCGTCGCTGCTCGTCTGGTTCGGGATGAACCAGGACTGGGTCGATGCGCACGACATCCCCTATACCGCGCGCATCGCCTTCATGGTCGGCGCGGTGCTGAGCTTCTCGACGATCCTCTGGTCGATCCGCAGCGTTCCCGAACTGCCGCTGTCGCCCGCCGAGCGCGCACGCATCGCCGCCGAACCCAAGGGGGCGGGGGCGCTGCTGGTCGAGATCGGCAGCGCGATCCACGCGATGCCGCCGGCGATGCGCAAGCTCGCGCTGATGAGCCTGTTCCAATGGTATGCGATGCAGGCCTATTGGGGCTACGTCATCTATTCGATCGGCCGGTCGGTCTACGGCACCGCGCAGGCGCATTCGTCGGGCTTCCATTCCGCGGTGCTGACCAACGGCGAGATGGCGGCGTGGTACAATGGCGTCGCCTTCGTCGCGGCGTTCGCGATGGTGCCGCTCGCCCGCCGCTGGGGTGCCGCCGGGCTGCACGCGGTCTGCCTCGTCCTCGCCGGGGCAGGGATGCTGTGGCTGCCGCACGTCACCGACAAATGGCTGTTGTTCGTCCCCGCGATCGGCATCGGCATCGGCTGGGCGAGCATCATGGGCAACCCCTATGTCATCCTCGCCGGCGCGATCCCGCCCGAGCGGACGGGGGTCTACATGGGGATCTTCAACATGATGATCGTCATCCCGATGCTGTTGCTCGCCGCGACCCTGCCGTTCCTCTACGGCCCGCTGCTCGGCGGCGATCCGCGCAACGTGATGACGATGTGCGGCGTGCTGCTGGTCTGCGCCGCCGCGGCGGTGTGGACGGTGCGCGAACGCAACGCCGAGGGGCTGCCGGTCGGCGCGACGCACGAAGCCTGACGTGAACCCGCGCCGCAGTGCGGCATAGATTTTCTTGGCGATCATCCACCCCGTCGATGGGATAAATGCGCGGCATCCGCTGTCGCAGCGCAACGATTCCATAAAGGGTGACCCCACGTGACCATCATCAGCGAACTCCTGCTCGCCGCCAGCTCGGCCGCGCTCGCGACGCAGGCCGCTCCCGCGCCGCAGGAACAGCCCGCGCAATCCGCCCCCGTCGCCGACGCCGCCCCCGCGGCGGACGAGGGCCAGGACATCATCGTCACCGGCACCCGCACGCAGGGGCGCAGCCGCCTCGACAGCGTCGCGCCGGTCGACGTGCTGAGCGGCGCCAGCCTGCAGCGGCAGGGGACGACCGAACTCGGCGCCGCGCTGTCGGCGATCGCGCCGTCGATCGACTTCCCGCGCCCCTCCGCCAACGACGCGACCGACGCGATCCGCCCGGCGACGCTGCGCGGCCTGTCGCCCGATCAGACGCTGGTGCTCATCAACGGCATCCGCGGCCACACCTCCGCCAACCTCAACACCAACGGCACGGTGGGGCGCGGCTCCGCGGCGGTCGATCTCAACACGATCCCGACGGTCGCGCTCGACCGGATCGAGGTGCTGCGCGACGGCGCCTCGGCGCAATATGGCTCCGACGCGATCGCCGGCGTCATCAACCTGCGCCTGCGGCAGGCCCGCTCGGGCGGCGGCGCGCAGGTCAATTACGGCTTCTACGACACGCAGGTCGACACCGCGAACAACAGCCGCCACGTCACCGGCGAGCACGCGGTCACCGCCTCGGCATGGCAGGGCATCGGCTTCGGCACCGACGGCTATATCACCCTCTCGGGCGAGTATCTGAAGCGCCAGCCGACCAACCGCGCCGACATCGACACGCGCGTGTCGCCCAACCGCGTCACCGGCCGCTACGGCGATCCCGAGGTCGAGCAGTACACCGGCTTCGTCAACGCGGGCACCTCGCTCACCGATAACCTCAGCCTCTACGCGTTCGGCGGCTATCAGGACCGCGATACGCGCGGCGCCGCCTTCCCGCGCATCAACCCCGCCGCCCAAACCGCCGCCGCAGCCACCACCCGCCAGCAACTGGCGCTGGCGGGCTATCCCAACGGCTTCCTGCCGATCATCAACACCCGGTCGAAGGACATCAATTCGGCCGTGGGCCTGCGCGGCACCGTGTCGGACTTCGACGTCGACCTGTCGGTCAGCTACGGCCGCAACACGATCGACTTCCGCACGCTGAACTCGGCGAACTATGCCTATGGCTCGTCGACCCCGCGCAACTTCTACGACGGCGCCGTCGCCTACGACCAGTACGTCGCCGGCCTCGATGTCACCCGCAAGTTCGACGTCTTCCAGTCCTTGAACGTCGCCTTCGGCATCGAGGGCCGCCGCGAGGGCTATAAGATCACCGCCGGCGAGCGCGCCTCCTACGACTATCCGGCGACCACGACCGATGCGGTGGCGGGATCGGCACCGGGGGCGCAAGGGTTCGGCGGATTCGCGCCGCGCAACGAAACCAAGCGCAGCCGCCGCAACGGCAGCATCTACCTCGATCTCGAGGCGCAGCTGACCGACAAGCTGCTGTTCGGCCTCGCCGGACGCGGCGAGACCTATTCCGACTTCGGCAGCACCGCCACGGGCAAGGTCTCCGCTCGCTACGACCTCGCGCCCTGGTTCGCGCTGCGCGGCACCGCCTCGACCGGCTTCCGCGCGCCCTCGCTGCAGCAGCAATATTTCACGCAGGTCGCCTCGGTCGTCACCAACGGCGTGCCGATCCTGACCGGCACCTATCCCTCGACCAGCCCGGTCGGCACCGCGTTGGGCGGCCTGCCGCTCGAGCCGGAGAAGTCGACCAACTTCTCGGTCGGCACGGTCATCCGCGCCGGCGGGTTCGACCTGACGGTCGATGCCTACCATATCCGCATCCGCGACCAGATCGGCCTGTCGGAGAATATCGCCGGCACCTTCAGCACGCAGGTCGCCGGGCTGCTCGCACCGTTCAACGTCTCGGCGGCGCGCTTCTTCGTCAACGGCCTCGCCAGCACCACGAAGGGGATCGACGCGGTCGCGCATTACCGCTGGCGCACCGCGGCGGCGGGCGCGTTCGACTTCACGATCGCGGGCAACGTCAACACGATCGCGGTGACGCGCGTCCCCACCTCGACCGCGACGCTCAGCCCGGCGCCGACGCTGTTCGCGCGCAGCCGCATCTTCACGCTGGAACAGGGGACGCCCGGCGAGAAGGTCACCGGCTCGATCGACTGGTCGCTCGGCGAACTCGGCGCGCTCGCCCGCGTCACCTATTACGGCGACGTCAACCAGCCCGGCACGCTGGCGAGCGGCACCGCCGACGTCCACACCGGCCAGCACGCGATCACCGATTTCGAACTGCGCTATGCCGCCCCCAAGGGCGCGCAGATCGGCCTCGGCGTCAGCAATCTGTTCGACGTCTATCCCGACCGCCAGAGCGCCGCGAACAACACGACCGGCGTGCTGGGCTTCCCCTATTATTCGCCGTTCGGCTTCAACGGCCGCTATCTCTACGCGCGCATCGGCCTGAACTGGTAAGCGGGCGGGGCGGGGGGCTACAACCCCTCGCCACCCACCCATTGCGCATGCGCGAGCCGGCGCGCGAGCGTCCAGTTCTGCTGGCGGATATCCGGCACCGCCACCACCTCCCACAGCGCGCCGCGCGTCATCGGCCCGATGCAATAGAGCCGGTCGTCCCCGGTGCCATCGCGGCCGATGACCTGCGATTCATGATCGACGTCGAGCCCGATCCGCAGCGCGTCCGGTCGCACCAGCCCGTCGGCGATCAGCCGGCGCAGCAGCGGCTCGGCGGAGCGGAGCAGGTCGCCCTGCGGCCCGGTGCAATTGACGATCCGCGCCGCCCGCGTCTCGATCACCGCCTCGCTCCCGCGCGGCCGCCAGCGCAACCGCGCGCCATCGCCATCCGCCACCGCCGCCACCAGCTTCCCCGCCGCGAACCGCAGCCGCTCGCTCGCACACAGCGCCTCGACCCGCGCCGCCACCGACGGCGCCAGCCGATGGCGGTGCACGTCCCAATAGGGCCGCAGATGGCGCAGGAATCGCGCCCGCGTCACCGCATCGGCGGCGCCCCACAGCATTTGCGTCACCGGCCGCAGCTCGTCGACCGCCGCCCGCCAGCCGCCCGCCGTCGCCCGCCCCCGCACGCCGCGCACCAGATCAGCCAGCCCACCCGCCGGCTTCTCGCGCAATCCCGGCTGCGGCACCGTCTCGGCATGCGCGCGTGGCACCAGTCCGCGCCGCGAGATCGCCAGCACGCTGCCGCTGAACCCCGACGCGTCCAGCATCAGCGCCGCATCGATCGCGGTTAGCCCGCTGCCGACCAGCACCACCGTGTCGTCCTCACCCAGACCCTCGGCGATATCCCCCGCCCATGGGTCGGCGCGATAGCAGCCCGGCGGCAGCAACTCGGGATCGAGTCCGGGCGGCGTATGCGGCGGCAAATTGCCGACCGCGAGCACCGCCACATCGGCACCGATCCGCGTGCCGTCGTCGCCGACCAGCGCCACGCCGTCCTCGCAGCGCTCCAGCGCCACCACCTCGCCCTCGACCAGCGTCAGCCGCCCGGGGTTGGCGGCGACCGCCTCGTCCAGCATCCCGCGCAGATAGGCGCCATACACCCGCCGCGGCACGAACGTCTTCGCGTCCCCCAGCCCCTGCGCCTCCAGCCAGCGCACGAAATGCCCCGGATCGTCGGGCAGCGCGCTCATGTTGCCGGCGCGGACGTTAAGCAGATGCTCGTCATGCGCCGCGCTATACGCGACGCCACGCGCCACCTGTGCTCGCCGCCGCTCGATCAGCGTCGCGCGCGGCCCGTCGTGGCGCATCAGGTTGATCGCCAGCAGCGTGCCGGCGAAGCCGCCGCCGACGATCGCGACATGCTCGCCGTCCATCAGCCGTTGCTCCCGTCGTTCGCCGCGGCGGGCGGGATCAGCTCCAGCCGCTGCGGCACCGTGCCGAGCTCGACGCCCTCCTCGCGCATCCGCCGCAACAGCGTCAGCAGCACCGCGCTGCGCGCCTCGCCGGTGGCGCGCGGGCTGGACACATGGCCGTAGCAGACGAACAGGATGCGGCCGTCGGCGATCCCCTCGATCTGCGCGACCGGGGCGGGGGTGTCGAGCACCGCCGGCTCGCCCGCGAACGTCTCCAGCACCAGCGCGCGGACATGGTCGGCGTCGCTCTCGATCGGCACCGAAAAGCGGATCTGGATACGGCCCGGCTGCCCGCCCAGCGTCTTGTTCAGCACCGATTTGGTGATGAGTTCGCTGTTGGGGACGATCAGCGTCGAATGGTCGGCGAGCTCGATCTCGGTCGATCGCACGCTGATCCGCTTGACGTCGCCCTCGTCGGTGCCGACGCGGATCAGGTCGCCGATCTTGATCGGCCGCTCGGCGAGCAGGATCAGGCCGGAGACGAAGTTCGACGTGATCGCCTGCAGGCCGAAGCCGATGCCGACCGACAGCGCCGACAGCAGCAGCGCGATCCGCTCCATGCCGATGCCGAGCGAGGCGAGCGACCACACCACGGCGAGCGCGATCGCGATATAGCGCGCGACCAGCCGGATCGAATTGCGCACGCTGCCGTCGAGGCCCGTGCTCGGCAGGTAACGCTGGTCGAGCCAGCCGGTGAACTGGCGGACGAGGAACATGCCCAGCGCCAGCACCGCGACGAAGCGCAGGATCGTGCCCGGCGAGATCGCGACGCCGCCGATTTGCACGCCCTGCGCCAATCCCGCGACCCGGTCGACGAACGATCCGAACCCCGCGCCGAACGGATACAGCATCAGCCCCAGCGCGATGACGATCACCGCCAGCCGCAGTACCGCGGACAGCAGCACGCCGAACTGGTCGACCGCGCTGCCGCCGAGGCCCAGGCCATGGCGCAGCGTCTGGCCGATGCGGCTGTCGCGCTGGAACAGGCTGGTCGCGACGTCGTCGATGACGACCATCAGCAGATAGGTCGATACGCCGAGCAACGTCGCCCACAGCACGAATTGCACGACGGTGATCGCCAGTCCGACATAGCCGGCGAGCAGCGCGATCCCCGCGCCCGCGACGATCAGCCATACGGTCAGCGTGACCGCGCCGACCCCGGCGCTCGCCGCCGCTTCCTGTTCGTCCGCGCCGTCCGCCGCCGCGCGCGTGCGCAGCCGGCCGATCACCAGCAGCGTGCCGCCGATCAGCACGATATGCGCCGCCACCTCGACCACCTGCGTCGCGAGCAGAGCGGCCGGGCTGACGCCCGCCGCGCCGTTGAACGCGCCGGTCATGATGACCGCGAAGGTCAGCGTCGCGAGGCCCCAGGGCACCGGGCGCAGCGCGGTCGCGGCGGCATCGGCGATCGGCACCACCCGCCACGACGGCTGGCGCGCCATCAGGAACGCCGCGCCCAGCGACGCGGTGAAGCCCGCGAACACCGCCGCGACGACCAGCGCCTGCGCCAGCGGATTCCACGCCGTCGCGAGCAAAGCTGACCAGCGCAGCCCCTGCACGAACAGGAAGGCGGCGGCGGTCGGCATCGCCGTGCCGATCAGCACGCGCCACAGGGTGTTGGCGGAGCGGCGGACGCGATGCCCGGGCGCATCGACGATCAGGTAACGCTGGCCCAGCCCACGCAACAGCTGCCGGATCGGGAAGAGCAAGGCGAACGCCAGCAGCGCACCGAGCACGCCGCCCCACGGAAACCCGCCGCGCAGCCCGCTATCGATCTGCGCACCCTCGCGCCCCAGAAACGTCGCGATCCGGCGCGCGTCGCGCGGTACCGCGGCGAACAATTCGCTCCAGAAATGCGGTGAGAGGGGGGAGGGCGCGCGCACCGCGATCCGCTCGCCCAGCTCTGCGGCCTGCGTCTGGTCGATCTCCGCGACCAACTGCGCCGCCTCGACCGCGATCAGTTGACCGCGCTTGACCTTCGAATCGAGCGAATTGCGCGACTGCGCCAGTGCGCGGCGTTCGGCGCGGATATCCGCCGCCTCGACCACCCCCGCCACCGGCGGCCCCAGCCCGGCGATCCGCGCATCGACCAGCGCCAGCTGGCCGCGCAATTGGTCGGCCGCCTCCTTGGCATCGCCCTGCGCGGCCAGCGCCCGATCGCGCAGCTGCGCCCGCGCGGCCCGATCGACCCGCGTATCCAGCGCCGTATCGACCGCGGCAAGCTCGCCCTCCGCCCGGCTCAACTGCGCCGACGCGACATCCACCGGCGAAGGCTGCGCGATCGCCGGCACCGCCATCGCGACGAGCACCACGACCCACACCCGCGCCACCGCCGCCATCATCCTGCCCACCAGCGACCCTCGCGAAACTGCCTGTGTCCCCCAGGGCTTTGGGGAAGAACGCCGCGAAAGTCACGGGGGCGGGAAGGGCCGGCCTTCGTCCATCCCCCTCTTCTCGTCTTTCCCGCGAAGGCGGGAATCCATAATCACTACCGCCAATGCTGGAGCCGCCAGGTCAGCCACTATGGATTCCCGCCTTCGCGGGAATGACGAGACGTGTGTGAGAGCGACGGGATCGTACTAAAAACGACGAAGATCACGCCTCTCGACACCCCATCCACCACCTCATCCCCAAAACCACCCGCGGGTTGCCAACCCGCGACGGCGCTGCTAGGGGCACCGTTCGCACGGCGCGGACCCATTGTCTGCGGCCGCATTAGCTATTGACCGGAGTGATTGGGTTTTATGCAGATCGTCGTCCGCGACAACAATGTCGACCAGGCTCTTCGCGCGCTCAAGAAGAAGCTGCAGCGTGAGGGTGTGTATCGCGAGATGAAGCTGCGCCGTCACTACGAGAAGCCGTCGGAAAAGCGCGCGCGCGAGCGTGCCGCCGCCGTGCGCCGCGCCCGCAAGCTCGAGCGCAAGCGCGCCGAACGTGACGGTGCCCGCTAAGCCCCTGTAATTGCACGGATCATCGCTCGAACCGGCTGTCGGACGATGGCCGCGTTCGTGTGACGTTTGTGACCTTTGAACCGGTGACGGCCGGCCCGGCACCACAGCTCCAGGTGCCCCGATGTCGACCGTCACCGCCGTTCCGCTGCAGCCCGTCAAGCGCAGCTATCTCGTCTATCTCTGGGTCGGCATCGCGCTGGCCTGCGTCGCGGCCTTCCTGCTCGCCCGCCAGAGCGACGATTTCCTGACCCGCAACGCCCGCGCGAGCGGCGTGACGACGACCCCTTCGGGTCTCCAGTACAAGGTGATCCAGCCCGGCGCCCCCGGCGCCGCGCGGCCGACCGACACCGACGTCGCCCTCGTCAATTACGAGGGCAAGCTGCTCAACGGCACCACCTTCGACAAGTCGCAGCAGCCGACGCCGATGCCCGTCGCCGGCGTCGTCCCCGGCTTCTCCGAAGCGCTCAAGCTGATGCCCAAGGGCGCGAAATACCGCGTCTGGATCAAGCCGTCGCTCGGCTATGGCGCCGAAACCAAGGGGCCGATCCCCGCCAATTCGACGCTGGCGTTCGACGTCGAGCTCATCGACTTCCTGCCCGAATCGGTCGTCCGCCAGATGCAGGCGCAGGCGCAACGGGGCGGCATGCCCGGCATGCCCGGCGCGATGCCCCCCGGCGCACTCCCGCCGGGCGCCGTGCCGCCCCCCGCCGGTCGCTGATCCTTCTCCCACCGTTCGCCCTGGTGGACAGGTGGGGCTCATCGGACTGGGACGGACTGTCCGCCCACATTGCCAAAACGAAGAAGCCGGCGCTGCCACCAGCGCCGGCTTCTTCATGTCCGCCCGCCGCCCAGGCCATCCGGGCGATCTGCGCCGGACAAAAAAATAGCGGCCCGAAGGCCGCTATTTCCTAGCCGAAGCTATCGATCAGCTTAGTTGCTGTCGGCGTTGTCGTCGCTGTCGGCGACCACGACGATACCGGCAACCACGGCAGCCGCCGCGAGAACCGCGATCAGGATGCCGCCGCCGGCCAGCTCGTTCTTCTTCGCCGAGGCCGAACCGGTGCGAACCGACTTCGACACCGACAGGCTGGCAGCCGGGTTCGCCGGAGCGGCAACCGCCGGAGCAACAGCCATGGTGGCAGCCGCAGCGGCCATCAGATACTTCCCAAGACGCATAGAAAACTCCCTCTAGTGCTCGTCACCGGTCGCCATGCCGCAACTAGGTCAGCATGACAACCTTTTGCCGGTCGCTCCGCGATTTGGTTCGCGACCGTTGCGGCGGTGCAACATGCAACGCCGCTCCGACCTTAGCAGCGCCGACCGACGTGTGAACCCCATATAGGTGTCGCGCCGGCGTAGTTTATCTTATTCGGCGTTCGCTTCGACCTGTACCGTCCAGCGCGACGTGCTTTCCAGACCAAGCGCAGTCAACTTGCCGGTCTCGTAAGCACCGGTGTCGACGCCTATCCGATAGGATTGTACGTCGAGGTCCTGGCTGATCGTATGGCCGTGGACGATCATTTTCTCCAGCGTGCCGTTGTGATCGAGAAACGGCTTGCGGATCCAGCGCAGGTCGGCGCCGCGCTGCATGGCAAGATCGGTGTCGGGACGGACGCCGGCATGGACGAACGCATAATCGCCGATCACGATCAGGTCCTCGAACCCGCCGAGGAACGCCTGATGATCCGCCGGCACGCGGCGCGTGAGCGCATCGTACAGTTCGTCGTAATCCATGCGATCGTAATCGGCCGCATCGACGCCATAGCTCAGGATCGTCTCGCGCCCGCCGATCCGGCAGAACATCCGCAACGCCTTCGGCTCGCCCCTCAGCGATTCGAGGAACACCTCCTCGTGATTGCCGAGCAGGAAGCGGGTGTCGGGGCGTTCCGCCGCCAGCCGGCACAGGCGTTCGATCACGCCCGCCGAATCCGGACCACGGTCGACGAGGTCGCCGAGGAAGATCAGCGTCGTGCGCGCGGGACCGCGGTCGGCATCGTCCGCGGCGATCTTCGCCAGCAACCGGTCGAGCAGCGCCGCGCAACCGTGCACGTCGCCGATCGCGTAGACGCGTTCGCCATCGGGAATCGCGGCAGCCGGGCTGGCCGCCGCGCGGCGCCCCTTGAGCAGCTTCTTGAGCATGGAATCCTGTCGATCGAGCCGGGTTGGGCAGATAGGCTGCCGCGTTCCTGGCTGCAACACCCTGAACCCCCGGTGAAAGCGCTCAGCTCGCCAGGCGCAATCCCGTCGGCATCGGCGCGGCCGCCGGCTGATCGGGCCAGATACCACGCGTATCGAGCACCGCCTTGTCGCGGCGTTCCTCCAGCGGCACCGAACGGAAGACGTCGTGGTCGACCAGCACGATCATGATCGCACAAGCCTCGATCGCGGTATCGATGTCGATCAGCGTCGCGCCGGTGCCGTCGAACGCGGCCGGCAGCGCGTCGGCATAGGGTTCGACGATCGCCACGCGAGGTCCGAATCGTGCGGCCAGATCGGCCGCCACCTTCAGCGCCGGGCTCTCGCGGAAATCGTCGATGTTCGCCTTGAACGCGAGGCCAAGGCAGGCGACCGTCGCGCCGGGCCGTGCCTCGACCAGCGCCGCCGCCTGCGCGACGACGTGATCGGTCTTGCCGTCGTTGACCAGCCGCGCGGTGCGGATCAGCGGCGTGTTGGCGGGATCGGCATGGACCAGGAACCAGGGATCGACCGCGATGCAATGGCCGCCGACGCCGGGGCCGGGCTGCAGGATGTTGACGCGCGGATGGCGGTTGGCGAGGCGGATCACCTCCCATACGTCGACCCCCATCGTGTCGGCGACGAGGCTCAATTCGTTGGCGAAGGCGATGTTGACGTCGCGGAAGGCGTTCTCGGTCAGCTTGGTCATCTCCGCCGCGCGCGCGGTGGTGGTGACGCAGGCGCCGCGGACGAAGCGGCGGTAGAAGGCGAGCGCCTTGCGCGCACAGCGCGGCGTGATGCCGCCGATGACGCGGTCGTTGTCGATCAGCTCGACGAGGATGCGCCCGGGCAGCACGCGCTCGGGGCAATAAGCGATCGCGACGTCCGCCGCTTCGCCGGTACGGCCGGGCACGCGCAGGTCGGGGCGCAGCTGCGCGAGCAGGTCGCGGACCTTCTCCGTCGTGCCGACCGGTGAGGTCGATTCGAGGATGATCGTGTCGCCCGCCTTCAGCACCGCGGCGATCGTCGTCGCGGCCTGCAGGACATAGCCGATGTTGGGAGCATGATCCTCGGCGAAGGGCGTCGGCACCGCGATGACGAAGACGTCGGCCGGTTCGATCTGCGTCGAGGCGCGCAAGCTGCCGCGCGCGACAACGCCGGAAACCAGGCCGTCGAGGTCGACCTCCTCGATATGCACGCGTCCCGAATTGACGGTATCAACGACCGATGGCGTGACGTCGACGCCGAGTACCATCGCCCCGGTGCGCGCGATCACCGCCGCGGTCGGCAGGCCGATATAGCCGAGGCCGAGGACGACGACCTTGAGTTCAGAGTCCGAAACCATCGGCGACGATCCTTGCGATCCGGTTGCTGGCCTGGCCGTCCCCGAACGGATTGTGGGCGCGTGCCATGGCGGAATAGGCTGCCTTGTCGTCGAGAAGCGTGAAGACTTCGGAAACGATGCGGTCTTCGTCGGTGCCGATCAGCTTCGCGGTGCCGGCGACGACGCCTTCGGGACGTTCGGTGGTGTCGCGCATCACCAGCACCGGCTTGCCGAGGGCAGGGGCCTCTTCCTGCACGCCGCCCGAATCGGTCAGCGCGAGGGTGCACAGTTCGAGTGCGCGGATGAACTGGGGATAATCGAGCGGCGCGATGCGCGCGACGTTGGCGGCATCGCCGAGGATCGCGTCCATCACCGCGACGACATTGGGATTGGGGTGCATCGGGAAGAGGACGGCGACATCCTGGCGCGCGGCGATGCGCGCGATGGCCCGTGCGATCCCCGTCATGCCGTCGCCGAAATTCTCGCGCCGGTGTGTCGTGACCAGCACGATGCGCTGGTCCGCGAACCGCGCGGCGATGTCGTCCAGCCCCGATGCCAGCACCGGCTGCTCCGCGATCCGGCCCCGCGTCCAGTGCAGCGCGTCGATGACCGTATTGCCGGTGACGTGGACGCCCGCGACGACGTTCTCGCGGGAGAGCGCGGCGGCGGCGGTGTCGGTCGGCGCGAAATGCAGGTCGGCGATCGGCGCGACGATGCGGCGGTTCACCTCTTCGGGCCAGGGATGGTAGATGTTGCCCGAGCGCAGTCCCGCCTCGACATGCGCGACGGGGATCTTGCGGTAATAAGCCGCCAGCGCGCCGACCATCGCGGTCGCGGTATCGCCCTGCACGACGACGCGATCGGGCGCGACGCGGTCCATCACCTCGCCGAGCGCGACGAGCAGTCGCGCGGTCAGCCGATCGAGCGATTGTCCCGGCTCCATCAGGTCGAGGTCGATGTCGGGCGTCAGCCCGGCGATAGCGAGCACCTGGTCGAGCAGGCCGCGATGCTGCGCGGTGACGCAGGTGACGACCTCCATCCCCCCGTCCGCCTCAAGCGCGCGGATCACCGGAAACAGCTTGATCGCCTCCGGGCGCGTACCGAAGATGACGAGGACTTTCGGGCGGGTTGTAGCGCTCATGCCGTAAAGCTAAGGCCGGCGTCTTAATATGCGGCTAAGCATCGCCAAGACGAGAAGGACGACGATGACGATCAAGCGGGTGCGCAAGGCAGTATTCCCCGTCGCGGGTCTCGGGACGCGGTTCCTGCCGGCGACGAAGGCGATGCCCAAGGAGATGCTGACCGTCGTCGACAAGCCGCTGATCCAGTATGCGGTGGAGGAAGCGCTGGAGGCGGGGATCGAGCAGATCATCTTCGTCACCGGCCGCGGCAAGGGCGCGCTCGAGGATCATTTCGACATCTCCTACGAGCTCGAGGACACGATGCGCGCGCGCGGCAAGTCGCTCGCCGTCATCGAGGGGATCCGCCAGAAGCCGGGTTCGCCGGTCTACGTCCGCCAGCAGGAGCCGCTCGGGCTCGGCCATGCGGTGTGGTGCGCGCGCGAGATAGTCGGCGACGAACCGTTCGCGGTGCTGCTCCCCGACGAACTGATGGTCGGCAAGCCGGGCTTCATCGCCCAGATGGTCGAGGCGTATAATCAGGTCGGCGGCAATATCGTCGGCGCGCTCGAAGTGCCCGACAGCGAGACGGACAAATACGGCATCATCTCGCCCGGTGCGGTCGATGGGCGGCTGACCGAGGTCACGGCGCTGGTCGAGAAGCCGGCGAAGGGTACCGCGCCGTCCAATCTGATGATTCCGGGCCGCTACATCCTGCAGCCCGAGGTGATGCGCATCCTCGAGAGCCAGGAGAAGGGTGCCGGGGGGGAGATCCAGTTGACCGATGCGATGGCGCAGCTGATCGGGCAGCAGCCGTTCCACGGCTTCACCTTCGACGGCCAGCGCTACGATTGCGGCGACAAGGCGGGGTATATCCAGGCGAACCTGGCGCTGGCGCTCGCGCGGGAGGACATCGGGCCGGGCGTGCGGGCGTTCGCCGAGACGCTGCTGCGCTGACACCTGGAATTCGCGGACGGACCTCACCCGTTCGTGCTGAGCCTGTCGAAGCACATTGGGACTCACCTGCCCTTCGACGGGCTCAGGGCGAACGGGGGTGGGCCGGCGTCACGTTTGTCCGCACGTCCGGCAGCCGGGGTCCTTGGGAAGCCGCAGCGTACGAAAACGCAGCCCGAGCGTGTCGGCGAGCAACAGCTTGCCGGCGCTGTCCTCCCCGAACGGATGGATCGCGCGCAGCACCTCGAGTGCCGCGAGGCTGCCGACCATGCCCGCCATGGGGCCCAGCACGCCGTCCTCGGCGCAGCTGACCCCTGCGCGTTCGGGATCGTCGCCGACGAAACAGCGGTAGCAGGGCTTGTCCGCCTCCCAGCCGCGAAACACGCCCAGCTGGCCATCGAACTGACCGATCGCGGCGGACACCAGCGGCACCTGCGCGGCATGGGCCGCATCGGCGACGCACAGCCGGGTCGCGAAATTGTCGCAGCCGTCGAGCACCACATCCGCGCCGGCGAGCAGGTCGGCGGCGTTCGCCGCATCGATCCGCAGGCGCAGCGCCGCCGCTGCGACATGCGGGTTGAGCCGCCGCGCCGCCGCGACCGCGGCATCGGCCTTGGCGCGGCCGATATCCCCGGTCGCATAGATCGTCTGGCGCTGCAGGTTGGACAGATCGACCGCATCGTCGTCGACGATCGTCAGCCGCCCGACGCCCGCCGCGGCAAGATACTGGATGGCGGGCGAACCGATGCCCCCCGCACCGATGACCACGACATGCGCCGCCCGCCAGCGCCGCTGGCCGTCGCCGCCAACCTCCTTGAGGACGATATGCCGGACGTAGCGGGTGAGTTCCCCGTCGGAGAGCGTCGCGTCGTACGTGGTCACTGGGGCCAGGAGAAGGTGAGGCTGGTGCGATACCAGCTGCCTGGCTCGGTCGCGTTGGGCGCGATATTGCTGCGCGCCAAGCTGGATACCAGCCCGGCCGCATATTGCTCGACCGACGGGCAGGCGATCGCGCGGGGAACGATCCGGCGCGGCTGCCCGGCGGGGCCGATGAGCACCGCCAAGTCGATTTTCAACGTCCAGCCGTCCGCCGCGAGCGTCGCCGCGGCGCAATGCCCTGCCTTCACCTCCGAACGGACGAAGGCGGACAGACTGGCGCCGTCATCGGCATCACGGGCATAGGGCAGGGGACGCAGCACGGTCCAATCCTGCGGCGGCATCGGCAGCGGCGATGCGCCGGCCAGCTGTGCTGCCAGAACGAATAGACTCATCATCGGCCGGTGGACCCAAATCCTCCACTTCCCCGCACGGTATCGTCGAGGTCGTCGACGCTTTCCAGCGTCGCGCGTTGAACCGGGGCGGGGACGAGTTGAGCGATACGGTCGCCACGCGCGATCGGGAAAGGCGCGTCGCCGAGGTTGGCGAGGATCACCTTCACCTCGCCGCGATAATCCGAATCGATCGTGCCGGGGGTGTTGAGGCAGGTGATGCCGTGCTTGAGCGCCAGCCCCGACCGCGGCCGCACCTGCACCTCGTAGCCCTCGGGAATCGCCAGCGCGAAGCCGGTCGCCACCGCCGCCCGCGCACCGGGGGCGAGCGTCAGTTCCTCGGCCGCAACGACGTCCATCCCAGCCGCGCCTGCGGTCGCATAAGCGGGGAGGGGCAGCCCCTCGCCATGCGGCAGATGACGGATACGGATCGCGATCGGGTCGGTCATGGCCGTCATCTAGCGCCGATGCCATGCCGTTGTCGAATGGCCCCCGTCACGGATTGTGGACCACGGCGAGTTTGTTGCCCGAGGGGTCGCGCACGTAGGCGGAATACCAATCCGGGCCATAGTGCGGACGCGGTCCCGGAGCGCCCTCGCTCCGTCCGCCGCCCTGCAACGCCGCATCGTGGAACGCGTCGACCTGCTCACGCGACGATGCGGCGAAGCCGACCATCGATCCGTTACCGGCACTCGCCGCCATGCCGTCGAACGGGCTGCACACCCAGACGGTCAGGCCTTCGCCGGTTCCGCCCGCCGAATAGCCGCGCCACCCCGGAAACGACGCATGCGAGGCCCAGCCGATGGTCGCCAATACCCTGTCGTAGAACGCGTTGGCGGCATCGCTGTCGTTCGCTCCCAGCGTCACATAATGATTCATGCGCCGTCTCCCTTCGACAGGAAGCTAACGCCATGCCAGGAACATATCAAGAACCTTGGAGTGCATCCGCAATCCGGGCGGCGAGCCGTCGCGCCACCTCGTCCTTGGGCAGGCGCTCCCAATGTTCGACGCCGTCGGCGGTGGCGAGATGGACGGTATTGGCGTCGCCGCCGAAGACATCGCCCGACACATCGTTGGCGACGATCCAGTCCGCGCCCTTGCGCAGCCGCTTGGCCACGGCGTGCTCGACGACGTTCTGGGTTTCCGCCGCGAAGCCGACCACCATCCGCGGTCGCTCGTCCCCATGCGCCAGCGTCGCGAGAATATCGACATTCTCGGTCAGCACGATCGCGGGCGGCGCATCGCCCTTCTTGACCTTCTGAGGCGCCGCCTCGACGCGCCAGTCGGCGACCGCGGCGACCATCACCGCCGCATCGGCGGGAAGCGCCCGCGTCACCGCATCGGCCATGTCCTGCGCGGAGACGACGTCGACCCGCCGTACGCCCGCTGGCGTGGGCAGCGTCACCGGGCCGGCGATCAGCGTCACCGCCGCGCCCAGATCGGCGAGCGCTTCCGCGATCGCGAACCCCTGCCGCCCCGACGAGCGGTTGGCGATATAGCGCACCGGATCGATCGCCTCATGCGTCGGCCCGGCGGTCACGAGGATGCGGCGACCCGCCAGCGGCCCAGCCGCCGGTGCCAGCGCACGATCGATCGCGGCGGCGATCGCCTCGGGTTCGGGCAGGCGGCCGGGACCATATTCGCCGCACGCCATCGCGCCCTCGTCCGGCTCCAGCACGGTGATGCCGTCGGCGCGCAGCCGGGCGACGTTGCGCACGGTAGCGGGATGCTGCCACATCCGTACGTTCATCGCCGGCGCGGCGAGCACCGGCGTGTCGGTCGCGAGCAGCAGCGTGGTGGCGAGATCGTCGGCGACGCCCGCCGCCATCCGCGCCATCAGGTCGGCGGTGGCGGGCGCGATGACGATCAGGTCGGCCTGCCGGCTGAGCTGGATATGCCCCATCTCCGCCTCGTCCTTCAGGTCCCACAGGCTGGTGTAGACCTGATCCTCGCTCAGTGCGGCGAGCGTCATCGGCGTGACGAAATGGCTGCCGCCTTCGGTCAGCACGCAGCGCACCGCATGGCCGCGCTTCTTGAGCAGCCGGATCAGCTCGCACGCCTTGTAGGCGGCGATGCCGCCCCCGACGATCAGCAGGATACGCGTCATCGAACGATCCTCTTCACCGTGATCTGCCGCCGGTCGAGCGCCGCCGTGGCCAGATCGCGCAATCCATCGGGCACGCCGGCCAGTCCGACGAGCATCAACGGCGCCACCAGCAATCCCCAATAGAAGGTGTCGAGCCGCCCGAACACGCTCAACACCGCGGCATAGGCGCACAGCAGCACCAGCACGCGCAACGCGAGCGCATCGCGCCACGCCGCCCAGCCGAACAGCGCGAGGCCGACCAGCGGTGCGGCGAGCCACGCCGGCGCCAGCACGAGGCCGGTCGACACGATCATCGTCCTGACGAAGAAGCCGAAGCCCAATTGCCCCGCCCAGCCTGGCGAGGCGGCATCGAGCGGCCGCACCACCGCCGCGACGCCATGCGCATGCGCCGCCAGCGCCGTCGCCAGCACCGCGCCCGCGACCAGCCAGCCGGTCGCCTCGCGCCGCTCGCCCTCCGCCAGCGCCATCACCGCCATCAGCGCGAGGTACAGCCCCGCCGTCTCGCGGATCAGCGCGGCGGCGAGGCCCAGCGCGACCGCGGGCAGCCAGTCGTCGCTGCGATACACGCCCAGCGACAAGGCAAGGAACAGCCCCGCCCAGATCTCGTGAAAGGCGATCAGGTCCGACTGGACGAAGGGGATCATGCCCCCCGCCAGCAGCACCATCGCGATGACCCGCGGCGGCGTCCGCGCGAAGGCACCGCGCACCCGCGTCCACCATGCCAGCACCACCGCCACCGCCAGGACGTAGAGCAGCGCTACCACGACGCCATGCGGCAGCGCGCCCTGCACCACCGCCAGCGTCGGTAGCCGCATCGTCACGAAGGGTTTGAGCGGATAGTCGCCGGCACGCATCGCCTCCGCCGCGGTCGCATAATAGCCGCCGCCATGGCGGACGTTCTCGACGATCGTCTCGTACAGCGCGAGGTCGGTCTGACCGTCGGCCTGCGCCGCGGGCCGGTCGAGCGCCGCGCTCGGCACCGGCGTCGCGAAGACCAGCAGCGTCGCGAGCAACAGCCCGGCCAGCGCCGCCAGCCCCAGCCAGCCGTTGCGCGCCGACACGCCGGCGAAGCGCGACGGCACAGCGAACCACAGGGGAGCGAGCGGCCGGCGGATCATCGCGTCAGTGGAGTACCAGCCACGACGCACCGACGCTCGCCGCCGCGGTGATCAAGGCGACCGCGGCATAGCGCCAGCCGCCGCCGATCCGCACGACCTCGATCTCCTTGAGCGGCGGGGCGGGGGGCTCGCCGCCCGGCGCGGGGTAGCGCGCCTCGATCCGGCGGATCAGCTCGGGCAGCCCGGCGATCGTGCGCACGTCGCGGATCAGGCGATCTGCGATGGCGGCTTCCGGCCCCAGTTCGGTCCTGATCCATTCGCGCACGAAGGGGGCGGCTGCCTCCCACAGGTTGATATTGGGGTCGAGCCCGGTGGCGACGCCCTCGACCATCACCATCGTCTTCTGCAGCAGCAGCAGATGCGGCTGCGTCACCATGTCGAAATCGCGGGTGATGCTGAACAGCCCGTCGAGCATCATGCCGATCGACATGTCCTTGACCGGCAACCCGCGCATCGGCTCGCCGACCGCGCGCAAGGCGGTGGCGAACTCCGCGACATTGTGGTGGCTGGGGACGTAGCCCGCCTCGAAATGGATCTCGGCGACGCGTTTGTAATTGCCGGTGATGAGCCCGTAGAGGATCTCCGCCAGCCACACCCGCGCGCGCCGGTCGATCCGGCCCATGATGCCGAAATCGATCGCGGCGATCTTGTTGCCGGGCAGCGCGAACAAATTGCCCTGGTGCATGTCGGCGTGGAAGAACCCTTCCGCGATCGCCTGCCGCAGGAACGCCTGCACCAACGTATTGGCGAGATGCGGCAGGTCGTATCCCGCCGCGACCAGCGCCGCGCGGTCGGACAGCTTGATGCCGTCGACCCATTCCACGGTCAGCACGCGCGCGGTCGAACGCTGCCAGTCGATCGCGGGGACCAGAAAATCGGGCTCGGCGGTCATCGCCTCGGCCAGCTCGGACGCCGACGCCGCCTCGCGCCGGAAGTTCAGTTCGCGCGCGGTCCAGCGCTTGAAGTTCTCGACCGTCAGCCGCGGGCGCAGCCGCCGCGCCTCGACGCTCATCCCCTCCAGCTGCGCCGCCGCCCATTCGTAGGTCGCGATCGCGCGCGTGAAATCCGCTTCGACGCCGGGGCGCAGCACCTTGACCGCGACGGTGCGGCCGTCGGTGGTGACAGCGCGATGCACCTGCGCGATCGAGGCGGCGCCGACCGGCGTTTCCTCGATGCTCGCGAACAGGTCGGACGGCGGCCGGCCGAAGCTGCCCTCCATCGCCGCGGCGATCGTCGCATAGGGCACGGGCGGCAACTGGTCCTGCAGCCGCAGCAGGTCCTGCGTCGCCGCCTCGCCGACGAGGTCGGGACGGGTGGCGAGCGTCTGGCCGAGCTTGATCGCGGCGGGGCCGATCGCCTGGAACGCATCGGCGTAGCGCGGCACCTTGGGCACGCGCACCCCGATCTGGATCGCCCCGATCAGACGCCTGACCGGTGCGGGCGTGTTGGGATCACGCGCGATGCCGCTGAGCGCGCCGTGGCGCGCCAGAATACGACCCCACTTCCAGAGCCGCCAGATATGAACGACGGAAGCGGTCACAGGAAAAGCCCCTCCTCTTCAGAGGAGGGGTTGGGGTGGAGGATACGGGCGTGGGTCTCGGTGAGACATCCCCCACCCCTAACCCCTCCCCTGAAGGGGAGGGGCTTTCCGGCTTGGTCCATCAAATCTTCCAGCCGCTATGGATGGCGACGAGGCCGCCGAGGATCGGCTCGACGCGCGTCCGCACGAAGCCGGCGTCAGCGATCATGCCCTTGAACGTCGGCATGTCGGGAAAGCGGCGGATCGATTCGATCAGGTAGCGATAGCTGTCGGCATCCTGCGCGAGCAGCTGCCCCAGCTTCGGCACCATCTTGTGCGAATAGCCGTCGTACACCTCCTTGAACCCCGGCCAGGTCGTGGTCGAGAATTCGAGGCAGAAGAACCGCCCGCCACGCCGCAGCACGCGATGCGCCTCGCGCAAGGCCTTGGGGATGTCCGTCACGTTGCGGATGCCGAAGGCGATCGTATAGGCGTCGAAGAACCGGTCGGGGAAGGTCAGCGTCTCGGCATTCGCCTCGGTCCACACCAGCCCGTCGATGCCGCGTTTGGCGGCGCGCTCCATGCCGACCTCGAGCATTGCCGGATTGATGTCGGCGACCGTCACCGCAGCGCCCGACGTCGCGAGGCGGAAGGCGATGTCGCCGGTGCCGCCTGCCATGTCGAGGATCTGCTCGTCCTCGCGGGGGCCCACGCGGCGGACGAAGCGGTCCTTCCACAATCGGTGCATGCCGCCCGACATGGCATCGTTCATCAGGTCGTAATTCTTCGCGACGCTGGCGAAGACGCCGCCGACGCGCGCGGTCTTTTCCGCAGGCGCGACGTCCTCATAGCCGAAGGAGACGGTTCCGGTGGGGGTATCGGTCATGGGGTACGCCCTAGCGGTGGCTTGTGGCCGGGGCAAACGCAACCTAGCTGATCGGACGTGCCAGAGCTTCCCGAAGTCGAAACCACCATCCGCGGCTTGACCCCGGTCCTCGCGGGTCAGCGCGTGACGCTGGTCGAGCCGCGCCGTGCCGACCTGCGCAAGGCGATTCCCGTCGACCTGCGCCAGCGGCTGACCGGCGCCACCGTCACCGCGCTCGGCCGGCGCGCCAAATACGGGCTGATCGACACCGATCGCGGCGATACGCTGATCTTCCATCTCGGCATGTCGGGCCGCTGGCGGGTCGATCCCGTCGAGCCGTTGCCGCACGACCATCTGCTGATCGAGACGGGCGAGGGGCGGAGCCTCGCGCTCAACGATCCGCGCCGATTCGGCTTCCTCGACCTCGTCGAGACCGCGGCGCTCGACGCCTATCCACCATTCGCGGCGATGGGGCCCGAACCGCTGGGGCCGGATTTCACCGGCGCCTATCTGCACGACGCGCTGAAGGGCCGCACCGCGCCGATCAAGGCGATGCTGCTCGATCAGCGCATCGTCGCGGGCCTCGGCAACATCTACGTCTGCGAGGCGCTCCACGTCGCCCGCATCGCGCCGACCCGCGCCGCGGGGCAGATCGCCTTGCCGCGACTCGAAAGGCTGGTGACCGCGGTGCGCGAGGTGCTGCTCGCCGCGATCGACGCGGGCGGATCGAGCTTGCGCGACTATGCGCGGCCCGACGGCGAACTCGGCTATTTCTCCAAGCAGTTCCTGGTCTACGGTCGCGAAGGGCAGCCGTGCGATTGCGGCGGCGTCGTGAAGCGCCGGGTCGATAGCGGCCGCTCGACCTTCTACTGCTCGAAGTGCCAGCGCAATTGAGCGCTCATGGTTGACCCGCGCAGCCGCAGTCGTTAAGGGCGCTGCCTTCGAGACGGCGTAGGGTGTTCCCGGCGCCTTTCTGACATCGACCACATTACTCGCAAGGACGTACCGAATGGCGAATACGCCGCAAGCCAAGAAGCGCATCCGTCGCAATGCCCGCCGCGCCGACATCAACGGTGCCCGCGTCGGCCGCATCCGCACCTTCATCAAGAAGGTCGAAGCGGCGCTTGCTTCGGGCGACAAGGCTGCGGCGACCACCGCACTCGCGGCGGCGCAGCCGGAACTGCAGCGTGGCGTCGCCAAAGGCGTGCTGCACAAGAATACCGCGAGCCGGAAGTTCTCGCGCCTGACCAAGGCGGTCACCACGCTCGCCTGACCCGCGTCGCAACGCCCTTTCATGAAGCCCGTCGGGTCCGTCCCGGCGGGCTTTTTTGATGCCCGAAATGGACCCGTGCGGAACGAAAAGAGAAACACAGGAGTCACCGCGATTCGTGCCTGCCTCGTTCGCGGCCTGACCCTCGAATTCTCGAGAAAAATGTCGATAATCAATAGCTTGTAAGATTTCCTGACGCATTTCCGCGGGCGATGGGCTGTCAATCCCGTTTATTTCAGGAATGTGACCTGCGCGGGGGTTGATCGACTCGCCCCAGGCTTCATAACTCGACTCCACCGCAGTGATGTTCATCGCCGGCGGGACCTGAACAGCGTGGGGATGCCGAACGGCCGTTGGCCGTTAGGGGGGATCTGTCTGTCTCGAACGAACGGCTGGCGCGACATGGTCGTCGTTCCGGCAACGGAGAAGCATGCGTTGAACGATTCGTGGGCAGCGGCGGTGACGGAGAGCGAGGCGCAGCGCGCCTGGTCGCGCGTCCGCAGCAACCTGCGCGAATCGGCCGGCGCGCGGCTCTTCGAACAATGGCTGAAGCCGATGGAGCTGATCGAGGACGGCGACGCCGATTCGATCCGCCTCGGCCTGCCGTCGGCGTTCATGACCAACTGGGTCCGCAACCATTATGCCGACCGGCTGATGCTCGAATTCCGCACGCTGCTGCCCAACGTGCGCAGCGTGTCGATCGAGACGCGGGTCGCTTCGCCGGTGGCGGTGACGCTGGTCGCCGAGACGCCTGAGGCGCCCGCACCGGCCCCGGTGGCGCCCGTCACGGCGCAGCCGGTGCCGCCGCTCGCCGCCGCCTTCCCGATCAAGCCGGCGGGCGAGCGGCCGGTGCTCGATGCGCGCTTCACCTTCGACCGGTTCGTCGTCGATGCCGCCAACCGCGTCGCGTTCAACGCCGCGCGGGTGCTCGCCGAACCCGGCGTGCCGCGGTTCAGCCCGCTGTTCCTCCATTCGGGGACGGGGCAGGGCAAGACGCATCTGATGCATGCGATCGGCCATGCCTTTCTGGCGCAACATCCCGATGCCACGGTCATCTGCATGTCGGCCGAGCGCTTCATGTTCGATTTCGTCGCGGCGATGCGCGCGCGCGACACGCACAGCTTCAAACAGCGGCTGCGCGGCGCCGACCTGCTGCTGATCGACGACCTCCAGTTCATCGCCGGCAAGGACGCGACGCAGGAGGAGTTCTTCCACACGGTCAACGAGATCATGAGCGCGGGCAAACGCCTCGTCATCTCCGCCGACCGCTGTCCGCAGGCTTTGGACGGCGTCGAGGCGCGGATCGTCAGCCGCATGTCGGTCGGCCTCGTCGCCGACATCAAGGCGCCCGACCTCACGCTGCGCCGTGCCATACTGGACCGGAAACTCGCCGACCTGCCCGAGGCCAAGGTCCCCGCCGAGGTCCTCGACCTGCTCGCCGCCCGCATCCACGCCAACATCCGCGAGCTGGAAGGCGCGCTCAATCGCGTCGTCGCCTATGCGCAGCTGACCGGCGACAGCATCGACCTCGACTTCGCGGTCGCGACGCTCGGCGACGTGCTCCGCGGCGCGCAGCGGCGGGTGACGATCGACGAAATCCAGAAGCTCGTCAGCCAGCATTTCGAACTGAAGCCGCTAGACCTCGTCTCCGCCCGCCGCAGCCGTGCGGTGGCGCGCCCGCGTCAGATCGCGATGTATCTGGCGAAACGCCTGACCACCCGCTCGCTGCCCGAGATCGGCCGCAAATTCGGCGGCCGCGATCATTCGACGGTCATCCACGCGGTCCGCAAGATCGAGGAGCTGCGCGACCAGGACCGCGACATCGACACGGCGGTCAGGACGTTGATGCGGGAGCTGGAGGCGTAACCCCCCATTGATCGGTTATTTGGGTCGGTCAGTGCCCAAAAGGCTCCGTCACCGGACTTGTTCCGGGGTCCACTCCGCGGCGGGGCGCGAGGCTTGAGATGCAAGCGCGACGCTGGTGGCCCGGTGGACCCCGGAACGAGTCCGGGGTGACGGGGCCTGCGTGGCCGCCGATCGCGCTCCGCCAGCGATAGCCGTCCCTCAGGGCGTTAGAGCACCAGCCCCATCGCCTCTTGCGCGCTGCGCAGTACCGGCGCGGCCAGCTCGCGCGCTTTCTCTGCACCCTTGTTGAGGATCGCGTCGATCGCCGAGCGGTCGTCGAGCAGCCGCACCATCTCGTCGCGGATCGGCCCGAGCTTCGCCACCGCCAGATCGGCGAGGTCGGGCTTGAAGGCGCCGAAGCCCTTGCCGGCGTAATCGCCCAGCACGTCGGCCGGCGTCCGGTCGGCGAGGGCGGCGAAGATCGTCAGGAGGTTCTTCGCCTCGGGGCGTCCGGCCAGTTCCTCGACGGTATCGGGGAGCAGGTCGGGATCGGTCTTGGCCTTCCTGAACTTGTCCGCGATCACCTCGTCCGAATCGATCAGCTTGACCACCGATTGCTCGGACGGATTGGACTTGGACATCTTTGCCGACGCATCGCGCAAGCTCATGATCCGCGGCGCCGCGGCGCTGACCAAAGGCTCGGGCAGCGTGAACAGCTCGCAGCCATAATCGCCATTGAACTTGGTCGCGATGTCGCGCGCCAGCTCGAGGTGCTGCTTCTGGTCCTCGCCGACCGGGACATGCGTGGTGTTGTAGAGCAATACGTCCGCTGCCATCAGCACCGGATAGTCGTACAGCCCGACGCTGGCGCCTTCGCGGTTCTTGCCGGCCTTGTCCTTGAACTGCGTCATGCGGTTGAGCCAACCGACCCGCGCGACGTTGTTGAGCAGCCACGACAGCTCGCTGTGCGCGGGCACGCGCGCCTGGTTGAACAGGATCGAGCGGTCGGGATCGATCCCCGCGGCGACCAGCGTCGCGGTCATCTCGATCGTCTGCGATCGCAGGTCGGCGGGCGCGATCCATTCGGTGAGGCCGTGCAGGTCGGCGATGAAGTACAGCGTCTCGCCGCCCTCCGCCTGGATCGCATCCTGCATCGCGACCCACTGCTTCACCGCGCCGAGGTAATTGCCGAGGTGGAGATTGCCGGTGGGCTTGATCCCGGAGACGACGCGCTTCGTGGGCATGGGGAGCCTTATCTGGAACGGATGAGCTGACGGATGTCCGCGGGGCGCAGGGCGCCGGTCGCGAACACCGCCGCGGCATAGACGAGCGCGCCCGTTCCGACCAGCACCGCCATCGCGCCCCAGCGCGCGAGGCCGGCGCCGGTGGTATAGGGTGCGAACAGATCGTTGAGGAAGTACATCACGACGCCCATCAGGAGCGCGGCGATCGCCAGCCGCGGTGCGCGGCGCTTCAGCTGCATGTCAGGCACGAACTGGTCGCGCCGGCGCAGCGTGCGATACAGCAGCACGACGTTGACCGTGCTCGCGATCGCGGTGGCAAGCGGTGGGCCGACGTGCTTGAGCGGGACGATGAACGCGAGATTGAGCACCAGATTCACCACCATCGACGCCATCGCATAGCGCACCGGCGTCTTCGTGTCCGACCGCGCATAATAGCCGGGGGTGAGCACCTTCACGAGGATGTACGACGGCAGGCCGATCGAGAAGGCGGCGAGCGCCTGCGCGGTGAAGCCGGTGTCGACGGCGTCGAACTTGCCGTGCTGGAACAGCGCCGCGATGATCGGCGCGCCGCATACGATCAGCGCCGCGGTCGCCGGCAGCGTCAGCAGCAGCGCCAGCTCCATGCCGCGATTCTGCGTCTCCATCGCCGATGCTTCGTCGCCCTTGCCGAGCTGGCGCGAGATCGTCGGCAGCAGCACGGTGCCGAGCCCGATCCCGACCAGCCCCAGCGGCAGCTGGTTCAACCGGTCGGCCATGTAGATATAGGTCACCGATCCGTGCGGCAGGAACTTGGCGGCAAGCGCGGTCGAGACGAGCAGGTTGATCTGCACCGCGCCCGCGCCGGTGGCGGCCGGCCAGATCAGCGACAGCAGCCGCTTGACGTCCGGCCCCAGCCGTGGCGCCTTGATCCGCAGGTGCACGCCCGCGGTACGGCAGGCGAAATACAGCCACGCGAACTGCAGCACGCCCGAGACGCTGACCGCGATCGCCTGGTTGCGCGCGGTCATCATCGGCAGGTCGCTGTGGAAGACGAGCAGCGCGACGATCAGCGTCAGGTTGAGCAGGATCGGCGCCGCCGCCGCCACCCAGAAGCGGTGTAGCGAATTGAGGATGCCGCCCAGCAGCGACACGAGGCTGATGAACAGCAGATAGGGAAAGGTCAGCCGGCACAGCAGCACGACATAGGCGAACTGGTCGTGCGAGGCGTCGTTGAAGCCCCAGGTCAGCAGCCACGTCACCGGCCAGGCTGCGACCTCGATCAGCACGGTCATGCCGATCAGGATCGGCAGCAGCACCGACAGCGCGTCCTCGGCGAAGCGCAAGCCGGTCGGCAGCCCGTCGCCGTCGGGATCGGCAACCTTGCGGTTGAACATCGGGATGAACGCCGCGGAGAACGCCCCTTCCGCGAACAGGGCGCGGAACATGTTGGGCAAGCGGAAGGCGATCAGGAACGCGTCCGACGCGAACCCCGCGCCGACGAAGCGCGCGAACACGGCGTCGCGCACCAGCCCCAGCACCCGGCTGGCGAGCGTCAGCCCGCCGACCGAGCCCAGCGCCCTGGTCAGGTTCACGCGATTACGCCCCCGCCCGACGGATCAGGCGTGGCCGACGTCGCCGACCGAGAAGGCGCCGCCATTCTGGTCCGCCTGCTGCAGGTACAGCTGCGCGAAGTCGATCGGCTCGAGCAGCAGCGGCGGGAAGCCGCCGTCGCGGACGCAATCGGCGAGCACGCGGCGCGCGAACGGGAACAGCAGGCGCGGTGCCTCGCCGAGCAGGAAGGGCTGGATCGCCTCGGCCGGTACGTTGCGCAGGCCGAACAGGCCCGCATACGTCAGGTCGACGATGAACGCGGTCTGGCCGTCGGCCTCCGCCTTGACGTCGATCTTCAGCACGACCTCGTGCACTTCCTCGCCGACCTGCGCGGTGCCGATGTTGAACTGCACGTCGATCGCGGGCGGCGACGGGTTCTGGAAGATCGCCGGCGCGTTCGGATTTTCGAACGACAGATCCTTGACGTATTGCGAGATCAGGCCGGCGGCGGGGGCATTGTCCTCGCCGTTGGTCAGCGGCTGCGTGTCGATCGTGGTGCCGTTGTCCTGGTCGGCCATGAAGATGATCCTCGAAGTGAAGCGAATGGGGGGACCGAAGCGACCCGTCGGGCGTTCGATGCCGATGGCGCCCGCGCCTAGCAGCGCCTGCCGGTGGATTCAACGGGCGGGAGGCCGCGAATCGCGTGGTTTGAATTCAGGGGCTTTCGGCCTATGTATCGGTCAAGATCGGAGGCACGGTGTTTTACGTAGTTCTTCTCGCGATGGTGGCGGCGTTTCTGGCGCTGCGCCTGTACAGCGTCCTCGGCAAGCGCACCGGCCACGAACAGCAGCCGTTGCCGCGCGCCGCCGAGGATCGCCCGACGACGACCGCCGCCGTGCCACGCACGATCGACGCGACGCCCGAGGCGCGCGAGCCGATCAGCCGCAACATCGAACCGCGCGCCGAAGCCGGCCTGCGCGCGATCATCGCGGCCGAACAGGGTTTCGACGTCAACCAGTTCCTGGGCGGTGCGCAGGCAGCGTACCGGATGACGCTGGAGGCATTCTGGCAGGACGACGAGGCGGCGCTGGCCGACCTCGCCGAACCCGATGTCGCGCATGCCTTTGGCGAAGCGATCGCCGCGCGGCGCGAGGCGGGCGAGACGCTCGACAATCGCCTGATTTCGATCGAACGCGCGGTCGTCGCCGATGCGGCGCTGGAGGGGCGCGAGGCGCGGATTACCGTCCGCTTCGACGCCGATATCGCCGCGGTCACCCGCGATGCGGAAGGGCAGGTCATCGCCGGTTCGCTGACCGACGCGGTCGAGACGCACGACGTCTGGACCTTCGCCCGCACGCTCAAGAGCCGCGATCCCAACTGGAAGCTCGCCGACACCGACGAGGAATAGGGGCGCGGACGCTTTTGTCCGAACCACGTTCCCGTCACCCCGGACTTGTTCCGGGGTTCACTCTGCGGCGAGGCGAAGCCTTTGCTTTTAGAGCGCTGCGCTGGCGGAACGGTGGACCCCGGAACACGTCCGGGGTGACGGGAAGCGCAAACAACGGCTTGTCCCCGCATGGCCGCTTCGGCAGAGCCACGGGATACCGCACCGGATGCGGACACACGGGGACTTTTCGATGACCGGTAATCGCGCCGTCGCCAGCATTGCGCTGGCTCTCGCCCTCAGCGCCTGCGGTGGCCGGGTGGTGCCATTGGCCACCGGCAATGCGCCTGTTTCGCAGCCTCCGCGTGCGCCCGCCCGCCCCGCACCCCGTCCCAGCGCGCCGGGGCAGCAGATCGCCAGCGGCCGCGCCTTCGACGGTCGCATCGCGGGCGCGACCCCTCTGCTCGCCGCGCCCGTCGTCGCCAATCTTGGCGCGACCACGGCGGTGACCGCGGGCATCGTGCCCGGTCCGTCGCTCGATACCCTGCCGATCACCGAAGCGCAGGCGGAGGCGGCGCGCCAGGCGTTCCTTTCGAGCTGTTCCGGGCTGATGCGCCGCGCTGATCCTTCGGGACTGACCCGCGGTGCCGACTGGCAGCCCGCCTGCGCCGCCGCGGCCGATGTGCCGCGCGGCGGTGCGCGTGCCTTTTTTGTCGCCAATTTCAAGTCGGTGCAGGTCGGCGACGGCAAGGCGTTCGCCACCGGCTATTACGAGCCCGAGATCGCCGCCTCGCGCGAGCGCCGGCCGGGCTATGAGGTGCCGATCTATGCCCGCCCCGACGATTTGATCGACGTCGACCTCGGCCAGTTCACCGCCGACCTCAAGGGCAAGAAGATCCGTGGCCGCGTCCAGGGCAGCAATCTCGTCCCCTATTACGACCGCGCCGCGATC
This sequence comes from Sphingomonas liriopis, assembly GCF_024211255.1. Lineage (GTDB taxonomy): Bacteria > Pseudomonadota > Alphaproteobacteria > Sphingomonadales > Sphingomonadaceae > Sphingomonas > Sphingomonas liriopis. The sequence goes on from NZ_JAMLDY010000011.1 coordinate 33,747, forward strand.
GACTCCGGCGTGCTCGACGGCAAGGCGCCGGTGCTCGCCTGGGGCGCGGACGAGGCGGCGGTGTTCTTCCTCCAGATCCAGGGATCGGGCCGATTGCGCCTGCCGAACGGCGAGATCATGCGCGTCGGCTACGACACGCAGAACGGCCGCGACTACACAGGCATCGGCGCATTGATGAAGGCTAGGGGGCTGCTCGCACCCGGCCAGACCTCGATGCAGGGCATCGTCGCCTGGCTGCACGCACACCCCGCCGAGGGCCGCGCGATCATGGCGGAGAACAAGAGCTTCGTGTTCTTCCGCGAACTCAACACGCCGCCGGTCGGGGCGATGGGCTATGTCGTCAACGGCGGGGTCAGCGCCGCCGCCGACGTCAAATACGTGCCCTTGGGGGCGCCGGTGTTCCTGTCGATGGACCGGCAGGATGCGAGCGGCCTGTGGGTGGCGCAGGACACCGGCGGCGCGATCAAGGGCAGCAACCGCTTCGACACGTTCTGGGGCGCCGGCCCGACCGCGGAGGCAACCGCCGGCGGCATGGCGGCGCGCGGCACCGCCTTCCTGCTGCTGCCGATCGGCACGCTCGCGCGGTTGCAGGGCGGCCGCTACGATCCGTATGGGACGCCCGGTGCGCCCGCTCAACCCTGACGAGGCGGACCTGTGGGCGCGGGTGATGGCGACGGTGAAACCGCTGCGCGGCGTCACCCCGCCGCCGCGCCCACCGGTCCCCGCCACGCCGGCGAAGGCGACCAGGCCGTCCAAGGCGCTGACCCGCGCCATCGCCGCGCCTCAGCCCGCCCCCATCCGCCCGGCGGCGTCGTCACCGTCGCCGCGGCAGAACACGCTCGACGGCGGCTGGGACAAGCGCCTGTCGCGCGGCATCGTCAGCCCCGACAGTTCGATCGACCTGCACGGCCATACGCTGTCGTCCGCGCATGCGATGCTCGACGACGGCCTGTCGCGTGCCATCGCCCGCGGCGACCGCGTGCTGTTGCTGGTCACCGGCAAGCCGCCGCGCCCGGAAAGCGAACGCCCCCACGCCCGCGGCGCGATCCGCGCGGCGATCGCCGACTGGCTCGCCGCCTCTCGCCACGCCGACGCGATCGCCGCCGTGCGCGGTGCCCATCCGCGGCACGGCGGGCAGGGGGCGCTCTACATCGTGTTAAGAAGAGGCCGCTGATCTCCCCTCGCTGAAAGGAAGAAGGGTCAGGAGGATAGCCGCGCGATCACATCGGCGTAGATTGCGGTCAGCGTTTCGAGATCGGCGACCGCGACCGCCTCGTCGACCTGATGCATCGTCGCGTTGAGCAGTCCGAACTCCAGCGTCGGGCATAGTTTCGACAGGAACCGCGCGTCCGACGTCCCACCCGAGGTCGACAGCTCCGCGACCAACCCGGTTCGCGCCTCGATCGCGGCGCTGACCAGCGCGGTCCAGGCGCCCGGTTCGGTCAGGAACGCCTCGCCTGATACCTTGCCGGTCACCGTCGCCTCAGGCGCATAAATGCGCACCACCTCGGTGACCCGGTCGATCAGTGCATCGCCTCGCTGCTCGTCGTTGAAGCGGATGTTGATCCGTGCCTCGGCGCGCGCCGGGATGACGTTGTGCGCGGGATTGCCGATCGCGATGTCGGTGATCTCAAGATTGGACGGCTGGAACCACGCATTGCCTTCGTCGAGCGCCATATTCTCCAGTTCGGCAAGTGCCTTCGCCAGCTTGCCCGCCGGATTGTCGGCGAGGTGCGGATAGGCGACATGGCCCTGCCGCCCCGGCACGACGATCCAGATGTTGACCGACCCGCGCCGGCCGATCTTCACCATGTCGCCGAGCTGCCGCACCGAGGTCGGCTCGCCGACGAGGCACAGGTCGGGGGCAATGCCACGCGCGGCCATCCGCTCGATCAGCGCGGGTGTGCCGAACGTCGCCGGCCCTTCCTCGTCGCCGGTGATGAGCAGGCTGAGCGTCGGCCCCGCCGCGCGCGATGCCGCCGCGACGAACGCCGCGACCGCACCCTTCATATCGACCGCGCCGCGGCCGTAGAGCAAATCACCGCGCACTTCGCCCGACCATGGCGAACCGTCCCAGCCGGTGCCGGGCGGTACGACGTCGACATGCCCCGCGAAGGCGAGATGCCGCGCCGCGCCCGACCGCAGCGCGATCATGTTCTCGACCGGCCCGTCGGGCGCCGCGCCGACGACGAAGCGATCGACCGCGAAACCCATCGACACCAGCGCCGCCTCCAGCACGTTGAACACGGCCCCACGCGCCGGTGTCACGCTCTCCGCGCGCAGCAGCGCCTGCGCCAGCGCCAGGACGTCGATCATGCGCGGGAAATCATGCGCTGGGTTGTTCGTATTGCTGGATCACCCAATCCTCTTCCTGCGCGCCCGCGATCCAGTCCTGCATCCACGGATGCTGGATCACCGCGTCCATATAGCCGAGCGCGAAGCGCGCGACGGGCAGTTGATAGGTGAGGATGCGCGTGACGACCGGCGCGAACATGATGTCCGCCGCGCCGAACTGCCCGAACAGAAAATCGCCGTCGCCCCCCCAGCGCGCGCGCGCCTGCGCCCATAATTCCATGATCCGGGCAAGGTCGGCGAGCACGTCGTCGTCGGGGCGTTTCGCGGGGAAGACCTGTCGGATATTCATCGCATGCTTGCGGCGCAAGGCGGTGAAGCTCGAGTGCATCTCCGCCGCCATCGATCGCGCCATCGCGCGTGCCGCTTCGTCGGCGGGCCAGAACCGCTCGCGCCCGACCTTGTCGGCAAGGTAATCGACGATGGCGAGGCTGTCCCACACCACCGCCTCGCCGTCCCACAGGATCGGCACCTTGCCCGACGACGGCGCGAATTCGGCGCCCTCGCGCCGCCGGTCCCATTCGGCGTCGTAGAGCGGCACGACGACCTCCTCGAACGGAAGGCCCGATTGCTTGCACGCCAGCCAGCCGCGCAGGGACCAGCTGGAATACGCCTTGTTGCCGATGATAAGCTTCATGCCCGCCGGACTAGCGGGGCGGGGCGGGGAGGTCTAGGTTCGGGCCTCAATCGGACCAAAAGGCGATGGCGGCGGCAGCAGCGTATGCCGACGGCACTCTGCGGCCACGGCGTCCTTCATTCCAAAAAAGGATCGCGCCATCATCCGTGGGATAGATGTCTAGGCGCAGATCGGCCGGCCGTCGTCGGCGAAGGCGGTTGCGACCACCGCCATGCTGGCCAGCACGGCATCGACGCGGCGTACGCCGAGCAGGTCGCTCAGGAGCAGCCGCGCGGTGTCCGGCGCGGTTTCGACGCGGGCCAGGACGGTCAGCAGCGCGCGTTCCGCGGCGGTCATCCGGGCGCAGCAGCAGGGTGCGATCGCGATCGTGTCGGCGGCGGTGCCGGCGAGATCGCTCATCAATGCGCGCATCAGCACCAGCGGGCGGCGGAAATCCTCGCCGAATGCGGTGAAGAGCGCATGGCTGGCGCGCGCGTCGTGCAGGCCGTGCGCGCCCATCCGCCGCAGCGTAAACAGCGCGATCCGCGCGTTGGGGCACGCCGGCAGGGCGTGGGGCAGCGCGGCGATGGTCGTGGTCAGTTCGGACATGGACGGCGACTCCTGTATTCGCCGCCGACAGTCTATAATCCGCTATTGCAAGTCAATCGCAATTAATCCGTCAGCCCGGCGTCTCGTCGTTGCGGGCGAGCGCTTCACCGGCGAGGTAGAGCGATCCGGCGATCAGCACGACGCTCGCACCATCGCGGGCCGCGCGATCCAGTGCGTCCGGCAGATCGTTCGCGGTGTCCGCCGGGATGCCGAAGCTATCCGCGAGCGCCGCCAATGCTTCGGGTGCGTGATGGGCGTGCCCCGGTACCGGCACGGCGACGAGCCGCGCGACCGATGGTGCGAGGATGCGCAGCACACCGGCCGCGTCCTTGTTGGCGAGCATGCCGAGGACCAGCACGACCGGCTGCCCGGTGGCGATGGTCCGCAATGCCCGCGCGACGGGCTGGGCCGCCGATGGATTGTGCGCGCCATCGAGCCAGAGCGCGCTGCCGGTAGGTAGCCGCGCGTGGAGCGGGCCGTCGCCCAGTCGCTGCATCCGGGCCGGCCAATGCGCCCAGTCGGCCGCCGCACGCATCGCCGCTTCGGAGATGTGCAACGCGCCCTGATGGCGCAGCATGGCGATGGCGAGCGCGAGGTTACGCGATTGATGGGGGCCGACGAGGCGGGGACGGCGCGTGACGACCGAAAAGCCCGCGTCGCGATAGCGCATGGTGGTACGCGCGGTGTCGCTCCACCACGCTGCGTTGCGCGCGATCACCGGAGCGCCGGCCGCGGCGGCGGCCGCGGCGATGCGGGCACGGCTGGGGGCTGGATAGTCCATCGTGACCAGCGGGACGCCGGGCTTGGCGATGCCGGCCTTCTCGCCGGCGATATCGACGATGCGGGTGCCGAGGAAGGCTTCGTGATCCATGCCGAGCGCGGCGATGCCGGTCACCGCTGGCTGCGCGACGACGTTGGTCGCATCGAGCCGGCCGCCGAGGCCCACCTCGACGATCGTCGCCGCCGCCGGCGTGCGCGCGAAGGCGAGGAAGGCGGCAGCGGTCGTCACCTCGAAGAAGCTCGCGCCGATGCCGTCGGCCCCATCGCCGGCGGCATCGAGGACCTCGGACAGCAGCGCCGCGAGCGTCGCGTCGTCGATCAGCCGTCCGGCGATGCGGATGCGTTCGTTGAAGCGCACCAGATGCGGACTGGAGAAGACGTGGACGTCATGCCCCGCGGCCTCGACCGCCGCGCGCAGGAAGGCGCAGGTCGATCCCTTGCCGTTGGTGCCGGCGACATGAAAGACCGGCGGCATCGCCAGATGCGGATCGCCGAGCCGCGCGAGGAGGCGCGTGATGCGTTCGAGGCCGAGGATGTCGGCACCGGGGGAAAGCGCCCAAAGCCGGTCGAGCTGGTGCTGGACGGCGGGATCGGTTGAGGTGGCGTGGTCTGGCATGTCTTGAGGTTCGCTCGCCAAAAATCCGTCGTCACCCCGGACTTGTTCCGGGGTCCACTCCGCGGCGAGGCGTTCGCCTTGGAGCTCCTGCCGTTCGCTTGGGGCCAGGTGGACCCCGGAACAAGTCCGGGGTGACGACGGGAATGGGGAGCACGCGCCGCTCCCTATCTTCCTCGCCGTTACGCCGCCTTCGCCGCCGATAGGTAGCCGATCACCGTCGCCAGCCGCTCCCGCAGCTGCTTGCGGTGGACGACCATGTCGAGCATGCCATGGTCGAGCAGGTATTCGGCGCGCTGAAACCCTTCGGGCAGCTTTTCGCGGATCGTGCTCTCGATCACCCGCTGGCCGGCGAAGCCGATCAGCGCGCCGGGCTCCGAAATCTGCACGTCGCCCAGCATCGCATAGCTCGCGGTGACGCCGCCGGTGGTGGGATCGGTGAGCACGACGATATAGGGCTGGCCGGCGTCGTGCAGCATCTGGATCGCGACGGTGCTGCGCGGCATCTGCATCAGGCTGAGAATGCCTTCCTGCATCCGCGCGCCACCGGCGGCGGTGAAGATCACGTAGGGCACCTTGTCGGCGATCGCCGCCTCGACGCCGCGCACGAAGGCTTCGCCGACCGCGAGGCCCATCGATCCGCCCATGAAGGCGAAGTCCTGCACGCCTATCACGATGCGATGCCCCAGGATCGTGCCGCGCGCGTTGATGAGCGCGTCCTGTTCCTGTGCCGAGGTGCGCGCCGCCTTCAGCCGATCGGTGTAGCGTTTCGAATCGCGGAACTTGAGCGGATCCTCGGGCACCTTGGGCACCGGCAGTTCGGCACAGCTGCCCTCGTCGAGGATCTGCGCGAACCGCTCCTTGGGGCCGATGCGTTCGTGATGATCGCATTTCGGGCAGACGTAGAGGTTTTCCTCCAGCTCGCGGGTGAAGACCATCTGCCCGCAGCCCTTGCACTTGTGCCACAGATTCTCGTCGGACGATTCACGCTTGGCGACGAAGGGCAAGGCGTTGCGGACGTTGGTGATCCAGCTCATCGAATGACCTTTCGCGACGAGGCGATCGCCTCGCTCAAGGATTGGACATAGGTGCGCACGGCGGCGGGCGCATCGGCGCCGTGCTGCGCCACCAGCTCGACGATCGCCGAACCGACGACGACCCCGTCGGCGACGGCGCCGATCGCCGCGGCCTGTTCAGGCGTGCGGACGCCGAAGCCGACCGCGACGGGCAGATCGGTGGTCGCCTTCAGCCTTGCCACCGCCTGGTCGATCGAGCCTTGTGCCGCCTGTTGCAGCCCGGTGATCCCGGCGACCGAAACGTAATAGAGGAAACCGCTCGCGCCATCGAGCACCTGCGGCAGGCGCGCGGCATCGGTGGTCGGCGTGGCGAGGCGGATCGGGTCGATCCCGCGCGCGCGCAGCTCGGGGCCGAGCGCATCGTCCTCCTCGGGCGGGATATCGACGCAGATCACGCCGTCGACGCCTGCGGCGGCGGCCGCTTCGGCGAACCAGTCGGGGCCGCGGCGCAGCATCGGATTGGCATAGCCCATCAGCACCAGCGGCACGTCGGGATGCCGCGCGCGGAAGGCAGCGGCGATCGACAGGATGTCGGCGGTGCGCGTACCGGCGGCGAGGCTGCGGATGTTCGCCGCCTGGATCGCCGGGCCGTCCGCCATCGGATCGGTGAACGGCATGCCGAGCTCGATGACGTCCGCTCCGCCGGCGACCAGCGCGTCGAGGATCGCGCCCGTCGCATCCGGCGTCGGATCGCCCGCGGTGACGAAGGTCACCAGCGCCGGGCGGTCCTTGGCGAACGCGGCGGCGAGCCGCGGGCTCATATCGCCACCCCCAGCGCGTCGGCGACGGTGAAGATGTCCTTGTCGCCGCGCCCGCACAGATTGGCGAGGATGATCTGGTCGTCGCGCATGGTGCGCGCGCGCTTGGCGACCGCGGCGATCGCGTGCGCCGGTTCGAGCGCGGGGATGATCCCCTCGGTGCGGCACAGCAGCTGGAAGGCGTCGAGCGCCTCGACGTCGGTCGCGTTGGTATATTCGACGCGGCCGATGTCGCGCAGCCAGGCATGCTCCGGCCCGATTCCGGGATAGTCGAGCCCCGCCGAGATCGAATGGCCCTCGGCGATCTGGCCGTCCTCGTCCTGCAACAGATAGGTCTTGTTGCCGTGGAGCACGCCGGGGAAGCCGCCCGCCAGGCTGGCGGCATGTTCGCTGCCCTCCAGCCCATGGCCAGCCGCCTCCACGCCGAGCATGCCGACGCTCGGATCGTCGAGGAACGGGTGGAACAGCCCGATCGCGTTCGATCCGCCGCCGATCGCGGCGACGAGCAGGTCGGGCAGCTTGCCGGTACGGTCAAGCAGCTGCGCGCGCGCCTCGCGGCCGATGATGCTCTGGAAGTCGCGCACCAGCTCCGGATAGGGATGCGGGCCGGCGGCGGTGCCGATGATGTAGAAGGTGTCGTGGACGTTCGCGACCCAGTCGCGCAGGCCCTCGTTCATCGCGTCCGACAGCGTCTGCGCGCCGCTGGTCACCGGGCGGACCTCGGCGCCCAAGAGCTTCATGCGGAAGACGTTGGGCTGCTGCCGCGCGACGTCCTTGGCGCCCATGTAGATGACGCATGGCAGGCCGAAGCGCGCGCAGACCGCGGCGGTGGCGACGCCGTGCTGGCCCGCGCCGGTTTCGGCGATGATCCGCGTCTTGCCCATGCGGATCGCGAGCAGGATCTGGCCGATGCAATTGTTGATCTTGTGCGCGCCGGTGTGGTTCAGCTCGTCGCGCTTGAACCAGACCTGCGCGCCCATGCCGGGCTCCGCGCCCTCGCGTACCGCGGCGCTGAGTCGCTCGGCGTGATAGAGCGGGCTGGGGCGACCGACATAATGTTCCATCAGGTCGTCGAACTGCGCGGCGAAGGCGGGATCGGCCTTGGCGGCGCGATATTCGCGCTCCAAGTCGAGGATCAGCGGCATCAGCGTCTCGGCGACGTAGCGGCCGCCGAACTGGCCGAAGTGGCCGCGCTCGTCCGGCTGCGCCTTAAACGTATTCGGGAAGGTATTGGGGGCGTTCATGGCTGCGTCGCTTTAAGGAAGGCGGCGATCTTGTCCACATCCTTGACCCCCGGCGCGGATTCGACGCCCGAGGACACGTCGACCAGCGGCGCGCCCGTCCGCGCGATCGCGTCGCCGACGTTGGCGGCGTCGAGCCCGCCCGACAGCGCCCACGGCAGCGGATGCCGCACGCCGTCGAGCAACGACCAGTCGAAGCGCAGGCCCATGCCACCGGGCAACGCCGCGCCGTCGGGCGTCTTGGCGTCGTAGAGGATGCGGTCGGCGGCGCCGACGAAGGCGGGCGCGGCGGCGAGGTCGGCGCGGGTCTTCACCGCGACCGCCGCCCAGATCTCGCGTCCCGTTCGTGCGCGGATCGCGGCGGCGCGGGCGGGCGGGGTCTTGTGGAGCTGCAACGCATCGAGCCGGCCGTTCGCCACCGCGCGCTCTACCGTCTCGTCGTCGGGATCGACGAACACGCCGACGCGGCGGACGTGGCCGGGCACCCGCGCCGCCAGCTGTTCGGCGCGATCGGCGGAGAGATGGCGTGGCGAGGGCGGGAAGAACACGAAGCCGACACAGGCCGCGCCATGGCGCAGCGCGGCGTCGAGCGTTTCGGGCGTGGTCAGGCCGCAGATCTTGGCGAGGGTGGGCATGGTGTCGCTATAGCCGGATCGGGGCGGGGCGGAAGCGATGTCGATCGGAGGGATGACCAGCCTTTCCGGCACCCTGCGGCAGGGCGGCGTCTTTGCGTCATTGCCAGCGCCACCCCGGCGAAGGCCGGGATCCAGCGGCGACGGCCATGGTACGTCATCGCAAACTTACCCAAACTGGACCCCGGCCTTCGCCGGGGTGGAAGGGTTCTGGCGCGCCTACCTCTTCGTCTCCTCCGACACCTGCCACAACACGCCGGCGGGATCGAAGAGCATGCCGACCCGCAAGCCCCAGGGTTTCAACTCCGGCGCGACGGGCGCGCGGACGCCGAAGCGCCCGGCAAGATCGGCCGTACGCGGCCACCAGGCAGCGAGATTGCCGACGAAGAACTGGTACATGCAGTTCTCCGCCCATTCCTTCTGATAGTAATTCTGGAGGAGGATGCCCGCGCCTTCGAAGTCGAGGATCGCCAATTCCTCGTCGCGATACAGGCAGCTGAAGCCGATCGCTTCGTAGAAAGCCTGCGACAGCGCAAAGTCGCTCGCCGGCACGAAGGGCCGGATCAGCGCCACGTCAGAGGGTCGCGCCGATCGCGCGGGCGGCGGCATCGGGATCTTCGGCCTGCGTGATCGGCCGACCGATGACGAGGATCGACGCGCCGGTGTCGAGCGCCGCGCGGGGGGTGACGACGCGCTTCTGGTCGCCGACCGGGCCATCGGCGGGGCGGACGCCGGGGACGACGAAGAAACCCTTGGGCCACGCCGCTTTCGCCGCCGCCACCTCGGCACCCGAACAGACGATGCCGTCGATGCCCGATTCGTGCGCGAGTTCGGTGAGGCGCAGCACCTGATCGTGCGCGCTGCCCGTGACGCCGGTCGCGGCGAGGTCGCTGGCGTCGAGACTGGTCAGCATCGTCACCGCTACGACCCTGGTATGCAGCGGCGCGGCGGCCTTGGCATCCTCCAGCATCGCGCGGCCGCCGCTGGCGTGGACGGTGAGGATCGCGGGCTCGATCGGGCTCAGCGCCTGTACCGCTTTCGCGACGGTGTTGGGAATGTCGTGCAGCTTGAGGTCGAGGAAGATCGGCAGCCCCAGTTCCGCCATCTCGCGCACGCCGGGCTGGCCGTGTGCGCAGAAGAATTCGAGGCCGAGCTTGATGCCGCCGATATGCGCGCGGGTGCGCGTGGCGATCGCCTTGGCGCGGGCGATGTCGGGCGTGTCGATCGCGACGTAGATCGGGCTCATGCCGGTCGCTCGTCGATCGCGACCGGCGCGGGGTCGGCGACGAACGCCGGCGCCGCGGGCGCCGCCACCGCGCGATTGTCGGCGAGCATCCGCTCGCACGAGGCGAGCCGCTGGCGCAGCCGCCAGCGCACCGTGCCGAGATACAGATAGGTCGGCAGGAAGCCGATCAGGAAGGTGACGAGCAGCAGCAGCGGCAGGTTCACGTCGGCGATGAGGCCGCTCCACAGATTGATCTGGATCCGCGTCCAATTGCCATAGGTAAACAGCGCCGCGACGAACGCGAGCAGGAACCAGAACAGGATCTTGAGGAACTGCATGCGACACTCCCGAGGCCGGGGGAGGGTAGCGGGGTGGGGCGCAATTGGCCAGAGGGGCGCATGCGACGTGCCTAACCCCCTCGTCACCCCGGAACACGTCCGGGGTGACGATGTAAGTTAGGCGACGGCTACCCCACCTCGATCCGCAGACTGGCGATCAGCGCCGGAATCGCGGTGAGGCGCGGTTCCTCCTCGTCGAGGATCGCGCGGAAGGCGGCGCGCTTGATTGCGGCGACGCGGCCGGCCTTCATCCGCACCGTCGAAGGGAGCGTCGAGACGCAGATGTCGATCATCCGTTCGGCACCGTGCAGCCGGCCCCACAGATAGTCGTTCTCGCGATAGGCGCGGCTGAAGAAGGCGCCGAAGCTGTTGAACTGGATGCCCTTCAGCGTCGCCTCCGCCCCGCCGGAGCGGATCGCGGTGGCGTCGTCGGGGGCGATGCGGTCGACCTTGATCGGGTCGAATTCGTCCAGCCCCTCGCCCTGCAGCAGCGGCAGCGTCGCGGAGTCGAAATAGGGAAAGCCGAGATAGGCGAGCAGCAGCGCCCGCCGCGTCGCGCGGTCGAGCGTCGCGAAGGCGTCTGCCAGCCGCGCGTCGGTGTCGCCGTCGAGCGCGGTGAGGTTCAGCGCCTCGCCCAGCATGTCGAGCAGCGGCCCCGCCTCGTGCCCGCGCAGGCGGCGCACCTGATGGCGCAGGTGGGGATGATCGTCGGCGCGCTGGCGGTCGAGATAGGCGGCGAGCGAGGTGTAGATCGCATCGCGCATCGCCGTCGCATCGACGCCGTCCGCCTCGATCTCGCTCAGCCGGCGTGCCATCAGGCGCAGGCGGCGGATGCGGAAGCCGATGTCGAAGGTGCGCAGGAAGTCGATCGTCGCGGCGCTTTCCTTGCCCGAAAAGCTCGGCGCGACGCCGCCGAAGCCGCGTTCCGCGATCGCCGCTTCGATTCCGGCACGGATGCGGCGCCAGCGCTGCTGCCCCGGTTCGCCGCCGACGTGGTAGAGCAGCGCGGTGATCGTCGCGACTACCCCGCTCAGCTTGAGATGGCCGTAGGCGGCGTAGCTGTAGCCGGCGCGCGAGGCCGCGGCGGCCTGCGCGCGGCGGCGCCAGGCGATCAGCCGCGCCGGAGTCGGCCGGTCGAGGAAGAGCGTGTGGCCGAACAAAGCCTCGATCTCCTCCTCCACCGCGGGGCGCAGCGCGGTGACGATGCCGCGCATCCGGTCGATGCGGTCGGATCGGTCGGCGATCGCGTCGAGATTGTCGCGGATCGGCTGCTGGCGCGGCAGATCGCTCAGCGCGCCCAGGATCGTCTGAAAGAAGCCGGGCTTTGCGCCGCCCGAGCCGAGGCGGATCTTGATGCCGGGCGAGGGGTCGATGTAGACGAAGCGGCGGTCGATCTCGCGTCGCGCGGGGCGTTCCTTGAGCGCGTCGATCGCCGGACGGAAGGGTGCGTTGGCGAGCACCGATCCGTCGATCAGCACCGCCTTGTCCGCCTGGTTGGCGGCGAACTGGCGCGGCAGCGCGCGTTTGAGGAAGTCGCGGCGTTCGGGCCAGGCGATGCTGCGGGTCTCCAGCACGCCGTCCAGTTCGCCGACGGTGAATGGCGGGAAGGCGCCGGGGAAGCTCGACGTCGCGCGCGCGGCGAAGGCGAGGTCGGGGATCGCGCCGAGCGTACCGCCGGCGCCGTGATCGGAAAAGCCGAGGACGATGCGGTGTTCGGTCTCCATCACCTCGGGCGGCGAATTGAGCCGCAGCCGTTCGGGATGGCCGGTGAAATCGGTGCAGGTGACGAACAGGTCGAGCGGCTGGCCGTCGGGGAGCAGGCGCGGGCCCGCATCGCTGTGCGCCATCGCCTCGAACGCGTCGAGCAGCAGTCCGGTGAAGGTCGCGCCGCCGAAGGGCGGTTCGAACCAGCGCGAGCGGACGAAATGCGACAGCTTGGTGCGCACCTCGTCGCGCGTGGCTTCGTCCAGCTCCTCGACCTTGTCGGCGCTGCGCCCGGCGGCGACCCAGGCGAGGGGGAGCGCCCACATCTTGGAAAAGCGGCTCGCCGGCGCCGCTTCGGGATCGATCAGCGCCTCGACATCGGCGGAGGTCAGCCACAGGTCGGTCAGCGGCTCGAGGCTCTGTCCCGTAGTGATCGCCTGTGCGAGGAAGATGCCGTTGATCCCGCCCGCCGAGGCACCGGCGATGATGTCGGCGAGGACGCGGACCTTGAGGTCGGCCAGCCCCTCGATCTCCGCGAGCAGCGCGCGATAGATGCCTTCGCTGCCGTCGCCGGGGGGATCGCCGGCATGGGCGCCGCGGCTGGCGCGCACCATGCGCCACACCTCCTTGGTGATGCCGTGCATGTACACCGCGAGGCTGATGCCGCCGTAGCAGACCAGCGCGAGGCGCAGTTCCTTCTCGCGCATCAGCGACGGCGTCCGGTCGGGATCATGCCGGCGCCAGCGTCGCCCAGATCGGCAGATGATCGGACGTCTTGCGCGCGGCGGCGCTGGCGTGGACGCCGCATTCGGTCACGACGAGATCCTGCGACACCATGATGCGGTCGAGCCTACCCACCGGCCGGCGCGAATGGAAGCTGGGGCCGGTCGCCGCCATCCGATAGTCGCGGCAAAAATCGCGCAGGCATCCCGCCGCGGCGGTCCATTCGTTGAGGTCGCCCATCAGGATCGTCGGCCGCCGTTCGGTCGCGGCATCGACCTGCGCGATGATCGCCGCCGCCTGCCGCCGCCGCCACAGGCCGGAGAGGTCGAGGTGCATGCCGACGATGCGGACGATGCCGGCATGCGTCGCGACCTCCGCCATCACCGCACCGCGCGGTTCCAGCGAGGGCAGATGGATGGCGGCGCGGGCGACGACCTCCGCCGACTTGCGGACCAGGATGACGTTGCCGTGCCAGCCCATCGACAGCGCGCGCATGCCGAACTCCACCGGCTTCCAGTCGCTGTGTTCGTCGAGCAGGTGGCCGGGCAGCACCGATTCGCGCGTGCCGAAGCGGCGGTCGGCCTCCTGCAGCGCGATGACGTCGGCATCCACCTCGCGCAGCACCTCCAGCACGCGCTCCGGGTTGCGGCGGCGGTCGAGGCCGATGCCCTTGTGGATATTGTAGCTGGCGACCTTCAGGGGACGAGAAACCATTGCGCCGGCGTAACGCCCGTCGTGGCGGTTTGTGCCCTCCCGCCGGCATCTTGCCAGCCCCATCCGGCGTGATAGTTTCGGCTGCGAATCGGATGTGGGAGTCCGGTCGAGGGGGAATAGCGATGCGATTCGTGCGCACGATGCTGGCCGTGATGGCGGCGACGATGCTGGCCGTCGTGCCGGTGCAGGCGCAGGAGAAGACCGGGGTGAAGCCGGGCTTCACGCTGCAGCCGGGCACCGCGCGGATCGTCCTGCTCCGCCCGTCGATCAGGGTGGGTGCGCAATCGACCGCGGGGATGTTCGAACCCAACGCCGACTGGACTCAGCAGGCGCGCGAGAACATCGGCCGTGCGCTGGCGAAGGCGCAAGGGCAGCTCGGCAATACCGTCGTCGACTATGTCGAGCCGGTCGGTGCCGATGCGGCGGCGCTCGCCGAATATCAGGCGCTGTTCGATGCGGTCGCGCAATCGGTGATCGAGTTCCAGTTCTTTCCCGGCAACCGCCTGCCGACCAAGAAGCGCAAGGACCAGTTCGCATGGAGCCTGGGCGCCGACGTCGCGCGGCTGCCCGGCCTGTCGGGCGCGGACTATGCTTTGTTCGTCACCACCGAGGATCATTTCGGCTCGACGGGGCGCAAGGTGCTGCAGGTGTTCGCGGCGCTGGCGCGCGTGCCGGTCACCGCCGGTGTGCACAAGGGGTTCGCCGGCCTCGTCGACCTGCACACCGGCGAGCTCGTCTGGCTCAACGCCGACCTGCAGATGGGCGGCGACGTGCGCGAGGCCGACGGGGCCGACAAGCGCGTGCGGCAATTGCTCGAGGGCTTTCCCGGCCGGCCGGCGGCGGCCACGGTCGTCGCATCGGCGGGGCGGTGATCGTGCGGCGCCTGATGGCGGCGATGCTGGCGGCGACCGCGGTCGCCGGCGCTGGAAGCGCGGCGGAGAAGGTGCCGCCGTTACCGCCCTATGTCGCGGCGTACGAGCCGACCAACGTCGACGAGCGTGGCGCGTGGATGATCGCCGACGAGGACGAGCGGCGGCTGCGCGATTCGGCGGACGTGATGCGCGATCCCGCGCTCAACGCCTTCGTGCGCGGCGTGCTGTGCCGCACCGTCGGCGAGGATCGGTGCAAGGGCGTGCGGCTCTACATCGTCCATGTGCCCGCGTTCAACGCGACGATGCGGCCCAATGGCATGATGACGATCTGGTCGGGCGCGCTGCTGCGGTTGCGCAGCGAGGCGGAGCTCGGCGCGGTGCTGGGACATGAGTTCGGGCATTTCGAGCTGCGCCACGGCCTCGCCGATTTCCGCAACCGGCGCAGCGGCACCGACCTGATGGCATGGGCATCGGTGCTGGTCGCCAACAGCGCGGCGTTTCAGGTCGACATGGTCGGGGGCTTCTACGCGTTCGATCGCGCGCAGGAGAAAGCGGCGGACATGATCGGCGTCCGCTATCTCGCCGCGTCGCATTATCCCTCGCACGCCGCCGCCGACATCTGGGACCGGATGATGGGAGAGGCGGACGCGACCGCGATCGGGCGGCATCGCAAGCCCGACCAGCGCTATGCCGCGGGCTTCTTCGCCTCGCACCCCACCAACCTCGCGCGGGCGACCTATCTGCGCTCCGCCGCGGCGGAGCTTCCCGACGCGGACGGGTCGGCAGGCGTCGACGGTTACCGTGCGGCGATCGCGCCGTGGCTGCCGATGCTGCTCGACGACCAGATCAGGCTGAACGATTTCGGCGGCAGCGAATATCTGCTCGGCCAGCTCGCCGTGGGCGGCTGGGCGACGCCGCTGCTGTTCGCCCGTGCCGAGCTGTACCGCATGCGCGGCCATCCGCGCGATCTGGTGAGCGCGGCGGGTTTCTATCAGGAGGCGATCGCCCGCGGCGACGCCGGCGCGGAGGCGTATCGCGGCCTAGGGCTGGCGCTGATGCGTAGCCAGCAGGTCGAGCCCGCCAAGACCGCGTTACGCGAATACCTCCGCCGCAAACCCGATGCCAACGATGCATCGATCATCGCCACCCTCGTCGCCTCATGAGGTCGTCCATGCGCCTGCGTTCCCTTTTTCTGCCGCTCGCCGCCGTCGCGCTCGCCTGCGGGGTGCCGGCCGCAGCCGGCAACAAGTTGGTCGTAGCAGGCCAGCGGATCGCGGTCGCCAAGTCGGCGATGACGGTGCTGCCGACGTCCGAATGGAACCGGCTGGGCGCGCGGCCGGGACGCGCGGCGGAAACGTGGACGCTGGATGGCGACGCGCTCAACGACCTCACCTTCTACGGCGGGATCGAGAGCGGACGGCCGCTGTTCCGCGAGGTCAGCCGCAAGACCAAGCCGTTGCCGACGGTATCGACGACGATGCTGGTCACCGACATTCCCGCGCTGCTGGAGAACAGCTACCGCATCGCGCTCGGCACCGCGTCGATGACGATCGGCACGATCGAACCGGCGACCTTCGCCGGCGCGAAGGGGGTGCATTTCACCTACAGCTTCGTCCGGCAGGACGACACGCTGCGGCGGCGCGGCGAGGGCCGGGGCGCGATGATCGGTGGCCGATTGTACCTCATCACCTATGAGGCGCCGGCGCTCTATTATTACGACCGCAGCGCGGCGGCGGCGCGACAGGTCGCCGAGAGCGCGCAATTGTGATGGTGGTGCCGGTTGCAGGGATCGAACCCGCGACCTTCGGTTTACAAAACCGCTGCTCTACCAGCTGAGCTAAACCGGCATTCGCGCGCTCCATGCGACAGGCGGGCCGCGTAGTCCAGAGGGTGCGGCAGGATCAGGGCCGGCGTTTGGCGCGCAAGGCGTCCCAATGCGCCAGGCGTTCCTGTAGCCGCGCCTCGAAGCCGCGTCCCGACGGTTCGTAATAGGTCTGCGGCGACAGTTCGTCGGGCCAGTAATTGGCGCCCGAGAAGGCGTCCTCGGCATCGTGGTCGTAGGCGTAGTCGGCGCCGTAGCCGATCTGCTTCATCAGCCTGGTCGGCGCGTTGAGGATGTTGGCGGGGGGCATCAGCGACCCCGTCTCCTTCGCGCTGCGCCACGCCTTCTTCTGCGCCATATAGGTGGCGTTCGATTTGGGGGCGGTGGCGAGATACAGGCACGCCTGCGCGATCGCCAGTTCGCCCTCCGGGCTGCCGAGGAAGTCGTAGGTATCCTTGGCCGCGATGCACTGGACGAGCGCCTGCGGGTCGGCGAGGCCGATGTCCTCGACCGCGGCGCGGGTCAGGCGGCGCAGCAGGAACAGCGGCTCCTCGCCCGCGGTCAGCATGCGCGCGAGATAGTAGAGCGCGGCCTGGGGATCGGAACCGCGGATGCTTTTGTGCAGCGCGCTGATGAGGTTGTAATGGCCCTCGCGATCCTTGTCGTAGACGGCGACGCGGCGCTGCAGGAAATCCGACAGGCCGGCGGGATCGAGCGGCGCGTCGAGCCGGACCGAGAACAATGTTTCGGCCTGGTTGAGCAGGAAGCGGCCGTCGCCGTCGGCCTGCGCGATCATCGCGGCGCGCGCGTCGGGGGTGAGGGGCAGGGGGCGCTCCTCCACGGCCTCGGCACGGTCGAGCAGCTTGGCGAGCGCGGCGGCGTCGAGGCGGTGGAGGATGAGCACCTGCGCGCGGCTGAGCACCGCGGCGTTGAGCTCGAACGAGGGGTTCTCGGTCGTCGCGCCGACCAAAGTCACCGTGCCGTCCTCGACATAGGGGAGGAAGCCGTCCTGCTGCGCGCGGTTGAAACGGTGGATCTCGTCCACGAACAGCAAGGTGCGCTTGCCGATCCGCGCGTGGTCGCGCGCCTCGGCGAACGCCTTCTTGAGGTCGGCTACCCCTGAGAAGACCGCGCTGATCGCGACGAAGCGCAGGTCGACCGCGGCAGCCAGAAGCCGCGCGATCGTCGTCTTGCCGGTGCCGGGCGGACCCCACAGGATCATCGACGACAACCGCCCCGCGGCGACCATGCGGCCGATCGCGCCGTCGGGGCCGGTCAGATGCTCCTGCCCGACGACCGCGTCCAGCGCGCGCGGGCGCAGCCGGTCGGCGAGGGGAGCGTCGTCGCGGACGGGATCGGGGGTTGGCTCCGGTTCGATGCCGGTCAGCAGGTCTGCCATCCGCACGAGATAGGGCGACGGGCAGGGCGCGTCATCCCCCACGTCGGATGCGCGAAAGGTCATGCGCGGTGAGACTTTCGAACCGACTATCAAGATATATCTCGAACGGTCCTGACACCGGAAAGCTGCGATATATCTTGAGCGCATCGTGATACAGAAGGATGATACGATGTTTGCACATATGCATGGCCGCGGTGGACGCGGTTGCGGGCCGCGGGGCGGCGGGGAATGGTCGCGGGGCCCGTTCGCGGTGCGCTGGGACTTCGGGCGTGGCGATCCGCGCGAGGACGGCCGTGGCGGCGGTGGCCGGCGACGGATGTTCGACGGCGGCGAGCTGCGGCTCGTGCTGCTCAGGATGATCGCCGACGAGCCGCGCCACGGCTACGAACTCATCAAGGCGATCGAGGAGCTGACCGGGGGCGCCTATGCGCCCAGCCCCGGGATGGTCTATCCGGCGCTGACGATGCTCGCCGAGATGGAGCTGATCGCCGAACAGCCGTCGGAGACCGCGCGCAAACGCTTCGTCGTGACCGGGGCAGGGACGGCGCACCTCGCCGAACATGCCGAGCAGGTCGCGGCGCTGATGGCACGGCTGGCCGAGGTCGGCGCGCACCGCGCGCGCAGCGACCGCGCGCCGATCCGCCGGGCGATGCGCAACCTGCGCACCGTGCTGCAGAACCGGCTGGAGGCGGACGACCTGTCCGAAGACGCCTCGCACGCGGTCGCCGAACTGATCGACGAGGTCGTGCGCAAGATCGAGCGGCTGAAATGAGCGTCTCGGTCGCACGCGTGCCGACGGGGTCGGCCAGCCGCTATCTCCAGCAGCTCGCCAAGCACTGGAGCCACAAGATGGAGGTGAGCTTCACACCCGAGGAAGGGAGCATCGTCTTCCCCAACGGATCGGTGCTGGCGATGCGGGCGGACAGCGACAGCCTCGATCTGGTGCTGACCGTGCCGGAGGGCGAGGACGATGCGCGGATGCAGGGCGTGGTGGCGAGCCACCTCGACCGGTTCGCGTTTCGCGAGGCGCCGCTGACGTTCGACTGGCGGGCGGGGTGAGCGTGTCGGGGGGGCGTGCGCCTCAAATCTCCTCGTCACCCCGGACTTGTTCCGGGGTCTACTCCGCGGCGAGGCAAGCGGCTTGAGGTGGGAGCGATACGCCCGCGGGACGGTGGACCCCGGAACAAGTCCGGGGTGACGGGGGATGCGTTGAAAGTGTCGCCGCCCGGTAAGTCGGCCTACCCCCCGTGCAACTCCATATACGTGTCCAGCACCGTCTGGTTCGCGGTATCCCACAGATAGCCGGCGGCGCGGGCGTGGCCTGCGTCGCCCATCGCCGCCTTCAGCGCCGGATCGGCGACGATCCGCGCGATCGCATCGGCATAGCCGGTCACGTCCTTGGGCTCGACCAGGAAGCCGGTGACGCCGTCCTCGACCAGGTCGACCGCGCCGGTCGCGCGCGCGGCGACGACGGGGACGCCGGCGGCCATCGCTTCGGTGGTGACGTTGCCGAACGTCTCGGTGATCGACGGGTTGAAGAACACGTCCATCGACGCGACCGCGCGGCCGAGATCGTCGCCCGACTGGAAGCCGGCGAAGATCGCGCCCGGCACCTGCTGCGCGAACCAGTCCTGCGCGGGGCCCTTACCGACCACCAGCACCTTGTGCGGCACGCCGCGGCGGGCGAGGTCCTTGGCGACCTTGGCGAAGACGTCGAGGCCCTTTTCCTTCACCAGCCGGCCGAGAAAGCCGATTGCGATGTCGGAATCGGCGATGCCGAGGCTGCGGCGCCACGCGTCATCGCGGCGCGCCGGCTTGAACCGGTCGTGGTCGATGCCGCGCGACCAGATGGTGATCGGGGTGGTCACGCCCCAGGCGCGCAGCTCCTCGCCCATGCTGGGGCTGGGCGGCATGACGCGATCGACCCGGTTGTAGAAGCGGGTCATGATCGCCTTGATGACCGGTTCGACGAAGCCGATCCGGTAATAGCGGAAATAGGTCTCGAAGCGGGTGTGGAACGAGGCGACGCTCGGCACGCCGTGCTTGCGAGCCCAGGTCACCGCGCCGTGGTTGAGGAATTCGGGCGCGGAGACGTGGACGATATTGGGAGCGAACGCCTCGAGATCCTCGCGTGTCGCCTTCGGCAGGTAACGGCCGAGGCGATATTCCTCGCGCCCGCCCGGCACGGGGATCGCGGGCACCGAGACGAGGTCGCCCGTCGGCGGAAAGGCGGGATGGTCGGTGGTCGGCGAATAGACGCGCACCGTCACGCCGCGGTCGAGCAGATGGCGCACGAGCAGGTTGAGCGCCTGGTTGGCGCCGTCGCGGGTGTAATTGTAGTTGCCGCTGAACAGCGCGACGCGAAGGTCCGACGGTTGCATGATGGTGCCGCCCATAGCGTCGCGAATGCGGCGTGACTATGTCGGCGGCCTTCCACGACGAGGGACGCGATGATGACCGATCTGTCCGACTTTCCGATCACGCGGCGCTGGCCCGCCGCGCATCCCGACCGGCTCCAGCTCTATTCGCTGCCCACGCCCAACGGGGTGAAGGTGTCGATCATGCTCGAGGAGATCGGCCTGCCGTACGAGGTGCACAAGATCGACTTCGCATCCGACGACCAGAAGTCGGATGCGTTCCTGTCGCTCAATCCCAACGGCAAGATCCCGGCGATCGTCGATCCGGACGGCCCGGGGGGCGAGCCGTTCGGGCTGTTCGAGAGCGGCGCGATCCTGCTGTACCTCGCCGACAAGACCGGGCAACTGGTGCCGGCCGATCCGGCGGGGCGCTGGCGGGCGATCCAGTGGGTGATGTTCCAGATGGGCGGCGTCGGGCCGATGTTCGGGCAGGTCGGCTTCTTCCACAAATTCGCCGGCAAGGACTACGAGGACAAGCGCCCGCGTGACCGCTACGTCGCGGAGGCCGCGCGGTTGCTCGGCGTGATGGACGCGGCGCTGGCGGGGAAAGACTGGTTCCTCGGGCATGACTATTCGATCGCGGACGTGTCGATGCTGGGCTGGGTCAACGGGCTGACCGGCTTTTACGGCGCGGGGGAGCTGGTCGGGTTCGAGCGGTTCGCGAATGTGGCCAAGTGGTTCGAACGCGGGCTGGCGCGGCCGGCGGTGCAGCGAGGGCTGAAGATACCGGGCTGATTGGTCCGCCGCCCGACCAACTCCCTCGTCACCCCGGACTTGGTCCGGGGTCCACTCTGCGGCGGGGCGCACGGCTCGTCATTGCGCGAGACGCCTGCGGGACGGTGGACCCCGGAACAAGTCCGGGGTGACGGAGGAGTTTGACGTGGCCTTGTCCCGGCTCTCGCAGGATTTTTGTTCCCTTCCCGTTCTCGTTTCGCTACACCGCCATCCATGGCGAAACCACAGAAGCGTTACGTGTGTCAGGCGTGCGGATCGGTGTCGCATCGCTGGGCGGGGCAGTGCGGCGATTGCGCCGAGTGGAACACATTGGTCGAGGAGGCGGGTACGGTCGTCACGCCGTTTCAGGCCAAGCACGACCTGCGTACCGGCGGTCGCACGGTGCAGCTGGTCGGGCTCGACGCCGATATCGTGCTTCCCGAACGGATGGCGACCGGCATTGCCGAGCTCGACCGGGCGCTCGGCGGCGGCTTCGTCGAGGGGTCGGCGACGCTGATCGGCGGCGATCCGGGCATCGGCAAATCGACCTTGCTGTTGCAGGCGGCCGCGAAGCTCGCGTTCGCAGGGCGCGGTGTCGCCTATGTCTCGGGTGAGGAGGCGGCGGACCAGATCCGGCTGCGCGCGCGGCGGCTGGGGCTCGGCAATGCGCCGGTGCAGCTGGCGGCGGCGACCTCGACGCGCGACATATTGACGACGCTGTCGATGGGGCCGCCGCCGGCGCTGCTGGTGATCGATTCGATCCAGACGATGCATTCCGACCTGATCGAGGGCGCGCCCGGCACGGTCAGCCAGGTGCGTGCGTCGTCGCAGGAACTGATCCGCTTCGCCAAGGAGCGCGGCACCGCGCTGGTGCTGGTCGGGCACGTCACCAAGGACGGGTCGATCGCGGGGCCGCGCGTGCTCGAACATATGGTCGATACCGTGCTGGCGTTCGAGGGCGAGCGCAGCCATCAGTATCGCATCCTGCGCGCGATCAAGAACCGATTCGGCGGGACGGACGAGATCGGCGTCTTCTCGATGCAGAGCGAGGGGCTGACCGAAGTGTCCAATCCGTCGGCGCTGTTCCTGACGCAGCGCGACGAGGGGGTGACGGGGACGACGGTGTTCCCCGCGCTGGAGGGGACGCGGCCGGTGCTGGTCGAGATCCAGGCGCTGGTCGTGCGGCTGGCGAGCGGCGCGACGCCGCGGCGTGCGGTGGTCGGCTGGGACAGCGGGCGCCTCGCGATGATCCTGGCGGTGCTCGAGGCGCGGTGCGGGCTGAGCTTCTCGAACGCCGAGGTGTATCTGAATATTGCGGGTGGGTATCGCGTGCAGGACCCGGCGGCCGATCTGGCGGTGGCGGCGGCATTGGTGTCGGCGCTGTCGGAGCGGCCGGTGCCGATCGATGCGGTGGCGTTCGGCGAGGTCGCACTGTCGGGCGAAGTTCGTCCTGTGGCACACGGCGCGCTGCGGTTGAAGGAGGCGGGCAAGCTGGGGTTCGAACGCGCGCTGGTGCCGAGCGCGGTGGCGAAGGACGAGAATGCGCTGCGCCTGACCGGCTTCGCGACGCTCGGTGCGTTCGTGGAGCATATGCTGGGACGGTGACGGGGCCGGGCGCTCCGCCTCACCCTCACCCTATCGACGGCTTCGCCGTCTCTTCCCTCTCCCGATGGGAGAGGGAGGGAGGCGCGTAGGGGTCCCATGAAAGTAATACTTTCATGGGTGCCCCGAAGCGCCGGAAGGGTGAGGGCGAAGGGAATATCTCGTGTGCGTCTCCCGTGCCACCGGGACTAGCGGCATCGCCCCCGCATCCCTATTCCCGAATGCATGGCGCTGACCGCACTCGATATCATCGTTCTCCTCTGCGTCGCGGGTGCGGCGCTGCTCGGGCTCAAGCGGGGCTTCGTGACCGAGGTGCTGTCGCTGTTCGCCTGGGTGGCGATCGTCGCGATGCTCAAGCTGTTCCACGTCGCGCTCGCCGCCAAGCTGTCTGCGGTGATCGGCACGCCGTCGGGCGCGGCGGTGGCGGCGTTCGCGCTGATCGCGGGGGGCACCTATATCGGCGGCAAGCTGGTCGCCAATGCGATCGGCAAGCGGACGCGGCAGTCGATCCTGGGGCCGGTCGATCGCGCGCTGGGCTTCGGCTTCGGCGCGTTGAAGGGGCTCATCATCGCCAGCCTCGGCTTCCTCGTCGCCGCCTTGCTGGTCGATACCGCGCGCGGCGGGCCGGCGCGGCGGCCCGAATGGATGACCGCGTCGCGGACGTACAATCTCCTCAATGCGACGAGCGCGGGGATCGCCGATTTCGTCGACCGCCGCCGTCGCGGACAGCCGGTGTTCGGGTCGCGGCAGAGCGTGGAACAGGCCGACAGCATGGGTAACGCGCAATGAATGCTCCGCTCTACAATGCCGAGATCCTGCGGCTGGCGGCGTCGATCCCGCATCACACGCGGCTCGACCATGCGCAGGCGAGCGCGGAGAAGCGCTCGCCGATCTGCGGCAGCCGGGTGACGGTGGACGTCGGCGTCGGCGACGACGGGCGGGTGAGCGAGGTCGGGTTGCTGGTGCGGGCGTGCGCGCTGGGGCAGGCATCGGCGTCGCTGCTCGGCGCCGCGATCCTCGGCAGGACGCCCGAGGAACTGGCGGCGGCGCGCGATGCGCTGACCGCGTGGCTGGCGCGCGCGGGGGATATGCCCGACTGGCCGGGCCTCGCCGTGTTCCAGCCGGCGCTCGATTATACCGCGCGGCATCCGTCGATCCGGCTGGCGTTCGAGGCGGCGGCGGAAGCGGCCTTCGCCGCACGCGAGGCGCACGCGCATGCATGAGGCGGCACACGACGTGTCGATGCTTCGCGATGGCGTGATCCTGCTCGGCTCCGGCCTCGCCTTCGTGCTGCTGTTCCGCAAGCTCGGACTGGGTGCGACGCTGGGCTTCCTCGTCGCCGGCGCGGTC
Source organism: Sphingomonas liriopis (assembly GCF_024211255.1). Classification (GTDB taxonomy): domain Bacteria; phylum Pseudomonadota; class Alphaproteobacteria; order Sphingomonadales; family Sphingomonadaceae; genus Sphingomonas; species Sphingomonas liriopis. Next base: position 57,304 of record NZ_JAMLDY010000011.1, read on the forward strand.
GTCGGGCCGCATGTGCTGGGCGTGGTCGGCGATGCCGAATCGAAGATGGGGATCGCCGAACTCGGCATCACGCTGCTGCTGTTCGTCGTCGGGCTGGAGCTGAACCCGACGCGATTGTGGCGGATGAAGCAGGAGATTTTCGGCCTCGGGCTGATGCAGGTCGTCGGTTGCGGGCTGGCGATCACCGCGGTGGTGTGGGGCTTCGCGCATTTCTCGGTCCCCGCGGCGTTCGCGCTGGGGCTGCCGCTGGCGCTGTCGTCGACCGCGCAGGTGCTACCGATGCTGCAATCCTCGGGGCGGATGCGGACGCCGTTCGGCGAGCGGGCGTTCTCGATCCTGCTGTTCCAGGACCTGTCGATCGTGCCGCTCATCACGATCGTCGCGGCGATGAGCCGCAATCCGGCGGATGCCAACGGCCCGCCGGGGTGGCTGCTGGCGCTGTATACCGTCTTGGCGGTCGGCGGGCTGATCCTCGCCGGGCGTTTCCTGCTGCGGCCGCTGTTCCGGCTGATCGGCAATCTCGGCGAGCGCGAGATGTTCGTCTTCGCCGCGCTGTTCACCGTCATCGCCAGCGCCGCGGTGATGGAGGCGCTGGGGCTGTCGACGGCATTGGGCGCGTTCATCGCGGGCGTGATGCTGGCGGACAGCCCCTATCGGCACGAGCTGGAGGCGGACGTCGAGCCGTTCCGGTCGATCCTGCTCGGCCTGTTCTTCCTCGCGGTCGGCATGATGCTCAACCTGCAGGCGATCGCCGAACGGCCGGTGTTCGTCGCGCTGATGGCGCTGGCGCTGATCGCGACCAAGACCGGGGTCATCATGGCCATCGGCCTCGCGTTCCGGATGACGTGGCGCAGCGCGCTGGCGCTCGGGTTGCTGCTCAGTCAGGGCGGCGAGTTCGGCTTCGTGCTGTTCGCACAGGCGCAGGCCGGGCTGCTGATCGCGCCCGACGCTGCCAGCCTGTTCGGCGCGATCATCACGCTGTCGATGGCGACGACGCCGTTCCTGATGGGCGCGACGCGCAAATTCCGCGAGGAGCCGGTGGCGAAGGACCAGGCGCGTGACGGCCCCACGGCGGACGGCGCCAATGCGATCATCGTCGGCTATGGGCGGTTCGGTCAGACCGTCGGGCAGATGCTGCTGGCGCAGGGCATTCCGGTGACGCTGATCGACACCGATATCGAGATGATCGACATCGCCGGGGAGTTCGGCGCCAAGGTCTATTACGGCGACGGCACCCGCCTCGACCTGCTGCGACAGGCCGGCGCGGCGGACGCGGAGCTGATCCTGTTCTGCATCGACGGCGACCAGATCCAGCCCGATATGCTGGAGGGCGTGAAGGAGGCGTTCCCCAATGCCGCGATCTACGTGCGCGCGTTCGACCGTCGCGCGCTGGTCAGGCTGAAGGCGGCCTCGTCGGTGTTCGTCGTGCGCGAGGTGCTCGAATCGGCGGTGAAGATGGCGCGCGTCGCGATGCGCGATCTCGGCATCGCCGGTGCCGAGATCGACCGTGCCGAAGAGACGTACCGGTCGCGCGACAAGGAACGGCTGCGCATCCAGATCGAGGCGGGCGACCTGCGCGCCGCCCGCGCGATGGTCGCCGAACAGCAACCCTGGGGGAATGATCCGCGATGATCCTCGGTATCCTGGTGGCGCTGGCCGGCGCCATCGCGGTCGCGGCGGGCGCGTTCGGCGCGCATGGCGCGAGCGGCCCGGCGGCGGAATGGCTGAAGATCGGCGCGCATTACCAGCTGATCCACGCGGTCGCGGCGCTGGTCGCGATCCGCTTCGACGCGCGCGGGCCGGGCTGGCTGTTCGTCGTCGGCGGCGCGATCTTCGCCGCGACGCTCTACCTGATGGCGCTGGGCGCGCCGCGCTGGTTCGGCGCGATCACGCCGATCGGCGGCGCGCTGCTGATCGCGGGCTGGCTGTGGCTGGCGTGGACGATGCGGGGGGCTTGAGGGGGTTGTACCCATTCATGGCTGCTAACGCCCATTCCCAGCCGTTCCAGCGTCAGTCGTCAAAAATCAATGCGGGACGATGTGGTAATGCATCCTGATCCCAATAAACGGGCGTCTGATCGGTTCTTTAGTATACGAGGTTTCCCTGCGGCCTGCTCGGCTTCGGTGGCTTGGGCGGGCGCAGACCGACTGCGAGAAAGTCGGCATAATCGGCCTTTAAGTTGAGCGTTGTCCTATAGCATTCTAGCATGGCATCGTGGAATACACCGGATATAGACCAGAATTTCTTTCCCGCGACCGTTGAAAAAAACTCTCTGACTCTGCCGATCTCATCCGAAGACAGAGCGTAGGCAAGATCGTTGATGACACAATCTGCTACAAGTCCATCGGATTTGTGCAAATCAGCAGGGACATGCCGCGCGATAATGGGCTTCAACTGGTCAAATTTGGTTAGCCATCGGCTAACAGAGCCTCGTTTCGTGTAGATGACCTGGATGCCTACTTCGGCGAGCGCGCCGGACGCGGCCATCCCGACCGCCCTATCAATAGCCGAACGCCTTTCCGCCTCCGACGGTGCATTATCTCGCCAAAGCGCAACCGCAGCCAAGTAGCTCTCCTTGGGAGGGGGAGGAACAGGAGGAGCGGAAGCTGCTTGCAGCAACAAGGCCAGTGCGATCATGACGTATGTATCACGTATGAGGCGGCTGGCCGCAACGTCTGCTTCGCCTCTGGGCCAGCGCAAAGGTGCCTGTCGGCTCACCACCGAACCACGCCCTCACCGCTTCTTCCGGCACGCGTCCGAACAATAAACGACCGCGTCCCAGTCCTTCGCCCATTTCTTGCGCCACGCGAACGGGCGGTTGCAGGCCGGGCAGACCTTCGTCGGCAGATTCTGCTTGGCGATGCCGTTGGGCATCAGCGGGGCTGGGCGTCGAGGAAGGTTTCGACGGTGGCGAGGTCGACCGTCTTGTCGAGGTAGGTTTGGCCGATGCCGCGCGCGAGCAGGAAGGGGAGGGTGCCCGCCGCCATCTTCTTGTCGTGGCGCATGTGGTCGACGAGGCGGGCGCCACTGGCGGTGATGCCCGAGGCGGCGAGACCGTCGGGGAGGCCGACGGCGCGCCAGTGGGCGGCGACGCGGGTGGCGTCCCCGGGCGGGCAGATGCCCTGCGCGGCGGAGAAGGCGAAGGCGAGGGCGCAGCCGGCGGCGACGCCTTCGCCGTGGATCAGGCTGCCGTCGAAGCCGGCCTCCGCCTCCAGCGCATGGCCGAAGGTGTGGCCGAGGTTGAGGAGGGCGCGGGTGCCGTTGGTTTCATGCTCGTCGGCGGCGACGATGCGCGCCTTGGCGGCGACGGCGTGGGCGATGGCGTAATGGCGCGCGTCCGGGTCGCCGGCCAGCAGCGCCGCGCCATTTGCCTCGCACCAGGCGAAGAAGGCGGGATCGTCGATCAGGCCGTATTTGACGACTTCGGCATAGCCGGCGCGAACCTCGCGCAGGGGCAGCGTGTCGAGCACCGACGGGTCGATCAGGACGAGCGAGGGCTGGTGAAAGGCGCCGATGAGGTTCTTGCCGGCGCGGGTGTTGATCGCGGTCTTGCCGCCGACCGAGCTGTCGACCTGCGCCAGCAGGGTGGTGGGGATCTGGACGAAGCCGCAGCCGCGCTTGAGGATGGCGCAGGCGAAGCCGACGAGGTCGCCGATCACGCCGCCGCCCAGTGCCACGACATGGTCGCCGCGCTCGACGCCGAGTTGGAGCAGCCGGTCACACAGCTCGGTAAGATGCGTCCAGCTTTTGGTCGTCTCGCCCGGCGGCAGCACGATCGCCTCGCTGGCGAGGCCGGCGTCGGCGAGCGCGGCCTGCAGCGTCGCCAGATGCGGACGGACGTTCTCGTCGGTGACGATGGCCATCGTCCGGCCGCGGGCGAGCGGCGCGAGGTGTTCGGCGGCGCGGGCGAGCAGCCCCGCCTCGATCAGGATCGGATAGCTGCGCGTCCCCAGATCGACGGTGATGCGTGTCATGCCGGTGCCGCGCCCGCGCTGGAACCGTCGCGGATCGCCTTCAGGATCGCGTTGACCGTGGTTTCGTGCGGCGTCTTGTTGCTGGTGATGTGGATATGCGCCTCGGCATAGATGGGATTGCGGATCGCGGCGAGCTCGGCGAGCACCTGTCGCGGGTTCTTGCCGCGCAGCAGCGGGCGGGTGTCGCGGCGGCCGACGCGCTCGGCGAGCACGTCGGGATGCGCGTGGAGCCAGATCGCGGTCGACTGGCCGAGGATCAGCGCGCGCGTGTCGGCGTTGATGAACGCGCCGCCGCCGGTCGCGATCACCTTGGGCGTGCCGTCGATCAGCCGGGCGATGACGCGGCGTTCGCCGTCGCGGAAATAGGGTTCGCCGAAACGTTCGAAGATCTCGGCGACGGTCATCCCCGCCGCTTCCTCGATCGCATGGTCGGCATCGACGAAGGGCAGGCGCAGGCGGGCGGCGAGGCGCCGGCCGACGGTCGATTTGCCGACCCCCATCAGCCCGACGAGCACGATCGCCCGCGACGTGGCGGTGCGGTCGGGTCCGGCGGAGGGGGAAGCGCTTTGCAACATGGCCGGGTGCGCTATACAGCGGGTCAGGACGGGGCAAAAGCTCCGGTTCGCGTTTCCGTGTCGCAAGGTCTTCTATGTCGCGCTTCGTCCTTTCCGTCATCGTCGTCCTCGTGGTGGTGGTCGGCGGCCTGTTCCTACTCGCCGGCCGCGCGTCCGAGCGGCCGCAGACCCATGTCGAAAAGGCCGTGACGCTTGCCAACCTCAGCTAGAGCGCGGCTGCTCTCGCTGGCGCGGGGCGGCGCGGTCCTGACGATCGCGGTCGCCGCGCTGAACGCTTATGGCGCGGCGAACGGACAGGAGCGTCCCGAATCGATCCTGCCGCCGGGCTTCGGCGAACCGGCGGCGCAGCCCACCGCGCGGGCCACGACGAGCGCGCCGCGACCCGCCGCGACCGGGGCAGCGCCGGCGCCGGCGGCGACCGGCTTCGTCCAGCCGTTGCCGACGGACACGCCGACGCCGACCGCCAGTGCGACGCCCACGGCCACGCCGACGGTCGATCCCGACGTGCTGGCGCAATATGAGATGCCTGAATTCGCGCGCCGCTCGCTCGACCGGATCGGACCGGCAGGCCCGCGCGAGGGCGCGCTGGGACCCGAGGCGTTCCGCGGTGCGGACGGCGGCTTCGTCGAGGGGCTGATGCGGCGGGTCGCCGCGCCGCTGCCGTCGCGCTGGCTGTCGATCCTGTTGCGGCGGACGCTGGTCGCGCAGCTCGATACGCCCGAAAAGCTCAACGGCGCCGATTTCGCCGCCGAGCGCGCGTGGCTGCTGCTGCGGATGGGCGAGGCGGTGGCGGCGCGCGCGGTCGTGCAGAGCGTCGACAACGCGGATTACACGCCGAAACTGTATCAGGTCGCGATGAACGCGGCGCTGGCGACGGGTGATCCGGCGGAATTGTGCGGGATCGCCGACGCCGGGCTTGCCGCGACGCGCGAGCGCGGCTGGACGCTGGCGCAGGCGATGTGCGCCGGCCTCGCTGCCGAGCCGGCGCGCGCTAAGGCGCTGCTGACCGCGGCGCGGCGGCGCAATGTCGCGAGCGGGATCGACCTGCAACTGGCGCAGAAGGTCGTCGGCGCGGCGCCGGGCGGCGGGCAGGCGGTGACGATCGAATGGGCGGGCGTCGGCGACCTGACCGCGTGGCGCTTCGGCCTTGCCGCGGCGACCGGCGTGACGATCCCCGACGAGCTGTTCGATGCGACCGGGCGGCAGGCGCGCTACTGGTATGCGCTGGCACCGGGTATCCCGCTCGCCGACCGGATCGGTGCGGCGGATGCGGCGGCGGGGCAGGGCGTGCTGTCGGCCGCGGCGCTGGTCGACCTCTACAGCGCGGTCGATGCCGCCAACGACATGCCCGCCGCGGCGAGCGGCACCGCCAACGACCTGCGCACCGCTTATGTCGGCAACGACGTGGATGCGCGGCTGGCCGCGATGCGGCAGTTGTGGGGTGTCGCCGACAAAGCGGGCGGCGAGCCGCCCTATGCGCGGCTGGTGCTGACCGCGCGCGCCGCGGCGCGGCTGCCGGTGCGGACGGGGATCGAGGAGGCGCCCCTGCTGGTCGCGTCGATGCTGACCGCGGGGATCGATCGCGGCGCGGCGCGCTGGCGCGGGGCGGTGGACGAGGGCAGCGACGCCTGGGCGATGATCGCGCTCGCCGATCCCGACGCGGGCGGGCGGCTGAGCTATCGCCAATTGTCCTCCTATGCGGGCCGCGGCGATGCGGCGCTGAAGCAGAGACTGTTCTTCGCCGGGCTGGCGGGGCTCGGGCGGCTGGCGCCCGACGATATCGAGCGGGCCGCCGAGGCGCTGGACGTGCGGATCGGTGCGCAGAACGCCTGGACGCGCGCGATCGATCGCGCCGCGGCGGAGGGGCAGCAAGGCAATGTCGTGCTGCTCGCCGCGATCGGCATGCAGACGCCGGCGTGGCGTGGCGTGCCGCCGGCGATGCTGTATCGCATCGTCGGGGCGCTGCGCGCGGTCGGGCTGGAAGGCGAGGCGCGGATGATCGCGGCGGAGGCGCTGGCGCGGGTTTGAGCGATTCGGCGCTGATCGAGCGGTTCCTCGAGATGCTCGGTGCGGAGGCCGGTGCGGCGGCGAACACGATCGCCGCCTATCGCAGCGACCTGATGCTGGCGTCCGCGGCGGTGCCGGACGGGCTGGTCGCGGCGGGCGAGACGCAGTTGCAGGCGCTGGCCGAAGGCTGGGCCACGCTGGCGCGCAGCACGGTGGCGCGCAAATCGGCGGCGTTGCGGCGATTCTATGCGTTCCTGCTCGACGAGGGGCATCGCGGCGACGATCCGGGCAAGGCGCTGCCAAGGCCGGGGACGGCGCGGGCGCTGCCCAAAGTGCTGGGTCGCGCCGACGTCGACCGCTTGTTCGCGGCGATCGCCGAGCGAACCAGTGCGACGCATCCGCTGCCCAACGACCTGCGGCTCGCGGCGTTGGTCGAGCTGCTCTACGGATCGGGGCTGCGCGCGACCGAGCTGGTCAGCCTGCCGCGCAACGCGATCCATCCCGACCGCCCGTTCCTGATCCTGAAGGGCAAGGGTGGGCGCGAACGGCTGGTGCCGATCTCCGACCGCGCGCGCGCCGCGGTGGCGGCGTGGCGGACGCATGTCGCGGTCGATCGCGCATGGCTGTTCCCGTCGGGCAAGGGGCATCTGACGCGGGTGCGGCTGTACCAGCTGGTCAAGGCGCTGGCGGCGGAGGCGGGGGTGTCGCCCGACCGGGTCAGCCCGCACGTGCTGCGCCATGCCTTCGCGACGCATCTGCTCGCCGGTGGTGCCGACCTGCGCGCGCTGCAATCTATGCTGGGCCATGCCGATATCGCGACGACCGAGATCTACACGCATGTCGATGCCAGCCGGCTGGTCGAGCTGGTCAACACGCGCCATCCGCTCCGCGACATGCCTTCGCGTTGACGCGGGGCCGCGGCGTCCTTAACCGGCGGCACTATGGCGAGCTTCCTCGAATTCGAAAAACCGATTGCCGAACTGCAGGGTCGGATCGACGAACTGAGCGCGACCGCGGCGGACGGCACGATCGACATCGCCGCCGATCTGGCGCGGCTGCAGGCGAAGTCCGACAAGCTGCTTCGCGATACCTTCGCGAAGCTGACGCCGTGGCAGAAGACGCAGGTCGCGCGGCATCCCGAACGGCCGCATTTCAAGGATTACGTTGCCGGGCTGTTCGATGAATTCGTGCCGCTGGCGGGCGATCGCGCGTTCGGCGACGATCAGGCGATCATGGGCGGCTTCGCGACCTTCCGCGGGCGCAAGGTCATGGTGCTGGGGCATGAGAAGGGCTCCGACACCGCGACGCGCCTCCGGCACAATTTCGGCATGGGCAAGCCCGAGGGGTATCGCAAGGCGATCCGTCTGGTCGGGCTGGCCGAGCGGTTCGGCCTGCCGGTGGTGACGCTGGTCGATACGATGGGCGCCTTCCCCGGCATCGAGGCGGAGGAGCGCGGGCAGGCCGAGGCGATCGCGCGCTCGACCGAGGCGTGCCTGGCCGCCGGCGTGCCGGTCGTCGCGGCGATCGTCGGCGAGGGTGGATCGGGCGGCGCGGTGGCGCTGGCGGCGGGCAATCGCGTGCTGATGTTCGAACACGCCATCTATTCGGTCATCAGCCCCGAAGGCTGCGCGTCGATCCTGTGGCGCACCGCGGACAAGGCGGCGGACGCGGCCGAGGCGATGCGGGTGACCGCGCAGGATCTCAAGGGCTTCGGCGTGATCGACACGATCGTGCCCGAGCCGCTGGGCGGCGCGCACCGCGATCCGGCGGAGGCGACTCGCCTGCTGGGCGATGCGGTGGCCGAGGCGCTCGATTCGCTGGCGAACCGCGATGCACAGACGCTGCGGCGGGAACGGCGCGAGAAGTTCCTGGCGATGGGGCGGCTGTAGCGCCACTTCCGTCATCGTCGGCGCCTAACGAAAGAGGGGCGGCGGAACCGATGTTCCGCCGCCCCGGTACTTTCAGTCGAACGACGCGCTCTTACGTGGCGGTCATGTTCGACGAAACGTTGTTGAAGGTCTTGGTGAGCTTCGAGCCCAGACCCTGCATGGCAGCAATCGCGGCGACGGCGATCAGCGCGGCGATCAGGCCGTACTCGATGGCGGTCGCGCCCTTGCTGTTCTTGATGAACTTGCGAATCGTCTGCATTCCGGTCTCCATTATTCGAAACTTCAGTCACCCGGCTGAACCGGTGAACCGGAGCAGCGCGATCATGATTAGCCGTACGAGGTTGCCAAAGGTTTAAGGCCGAATCGCTTTTTTCGGGGCGACGGGCGCCTGGGTTCACTTGGCGCTGATGACCTTGGTGCTGACGTCGGTCCACATGCCGACCGTGACGCCGGCGAGCCCCTTCAGCGCGACGATCATGACGACGACGATCATCGCCAGGATCAGCCCGTATTCGACCGCGGTCGCACCCCGGACGTCACGCAGGGCTGGCGTCAACCGCCCGAACAGGCGACGGAGAAGCGGGTGACGCGATGTCATGCGATCCGCCATAATGGGGAAGGCTTAAGGAATGGCTGACGATGGGGCCGCACCGGCGGCAATGCCGCTGCGGCTGATGCCGGTGGTGGCCGCCGCGCTGATCGACGGCGAGGGGCGGGTGCTGCTGCAACGCCGGCCGCCGGGCAAGCAGATGGCCGACCTGTGGGAATTTCCCGGCGGCAAGATCGAACCGGGCGAGACGCTGGAAGGTGCGCTGGTCCGCGAACTGGCCGAGGAGCTGGGCATCGCGGTGGACGCCGGGGCGCTGACGCCGCTGACCTTCGCCAGCGCGGGGCTGGGCGAGCGGCACCTGCTGCTGTTGCTCTACACGATCCGCGACTGGCGGGGCACGCCACGGGCGCTGGAGGCGAGCGCGCTCGCCTGGGTCAGGCCGGCGGCGATGCGTGCGCTCGCCATGCCGCCCGCCGACTTGCCGCTGGTCGCGATGCTGGAACGGCTGCTGCAAATCGGCGGTTGACGGTCGCGGGAAAACCGATCATCAGCCGCCCTCCCGCGTCGAGGCCCGATGGCGGAGTGGTGACGCAGAGGACTGCAAATCCTTGCACCCGGGTTCGATTCCCGGTCGGGCCTCCAACGAGTGCGCGCGTCAGGGCGTCGCGTCGTCGATCCCGCCGTCCGTCATCCTCACCCGCGCGACGTCGCGCGGCAGCAGCATCGGGCGCAGGCGGATGCCGAGGCAGATCACCGTCGGCCAGAACAGGGTGTTGAGCACGTCCGACGTCGTATCCGCCCAGCGCCACGAACCGAAGTTGAGCCGGTCCATCACCTCGTTGAACGTTTCGGCGAGGAGCACGAACGACCATGGCACGAAGCTGCCGAGCGAACGGCGGGTGACGAGGCGGGCGAGCATCAGCACCGCCAGCCCCGCATGGATGTGCAGGATCGTATCGGGCAGGCCGGTGCCGTCGCCGATCCAGTCGATGAACTTGTGATAGGTCGCAGGGATCATGGCCGCGTCCTTACCCGCTACCACACGCGCTGGCCATGCGCGACATCGGCCGCAACCGACGCTTGGCGCGGCGGAACGCGCGCGATACAAGCCGGTCTGTCACGAAGTGTATTGCGCACATAATACGGTTGTGCGAGAGGGGTCATCATGAACATCAGCCTCGACAACATCATGCCGGATGGCGCCGCGTCGGAAACGATGCGGCACGCGATGGTCGCGAGCCAGCTGCGCACCAATGCGGTCAGCGACCAGCGCGTGCTCGTCGCGATGAATACGCTGCCGCGCGAGGCGTTCGTGCCCGCCGCGCAGCGTGCGATGGCGTATCGGGACACCGCGCTGCCGGTCGCCGGCGGCCGGGCGATCAACCTGCCGATGGTCACCGGCCGGCTGCTGACCGAAGCCTATCTGGAAAAGGGCGATCGCGTGCTGCTGATCGGCGCCGCGGGTGGCTATGCCGCCGCGATCCTGGCGCAGATCGTCGCCGAGGTCGTCGCGGTCGAGGAGGATGCCTCGCTCGCCGCGCTGGCGCGCGAGGCGCTGGCGGGCACGGCGAACGTGCGCGTCGTCGAAGGACCGCTCGGCGCCGGTGACGCAGAGGGTGCGCCCTATGACGTGCTGGTGATCGACGGGGCGATCGAGCACGTTCCCGATGCATTGGTCGGACAGGTCAGGACCGGCGGCCGCGTCGTTACCGGGCTGGTCGAGCGCGGCGTCACGCGGCTGGCGAGCGGGCGCAAGACCGATGGCGGATTCGGCCTGTCGCCGTTCCTCGACAGCGATTGCGTGATCCTGCCGGGCTTTTCCAGTCCACAGCGTTTCAGGTTCTAGTAGATGGGCGACGGGGGGATGATGCGCGGACTGTTGCTGGGGGGCGCGGCACTGGTGGGGCTGGCTGCACCGGCGGGCGCCGAAACGCTGCGCGAGGCGCTGGCCAAGGCCTATGCATCGAACCCGACACTGACCGGGCAGCGCGCGGCGCTGCGCGCGACGGACGAAAGCGTGCCGATCGCGCGTGCCAGCGGCCTGCCGGGTGTCAACGCGACCGGGCAGATCACCGACAATGTCCTGCAGGCGAACAACAACTTCCTCAATCCCGAGCGCAACGGGCAGGGATCGCTCAACCTGTCGGTGCCGCTGTATCAGGGCGGCGCGGTGCGCAATTCGGTGCGCGCGGCCGAAACGCGGGTCGATGCCGGCCGCGCGACGCTGCGCGGGACGGAGGCGAACACCTTCACCAACGTCGTCGCCGCCTATATGAACGTGATCCGCGACGAGGCGATCACGGGGCTGAACCAGCAGAACGTCCGCGTGCTCGAGGTCAACCTGCGCGCCAGCCGTGATCGCTTTCAGGTCGGCGACCTGACCCGCACCGACGTCGCGCAGTCGGAGGCACGGCTGGCGCTCGCCCGCGCGCAGCTGCAACAGGCCGAGGCGCAGCTGATCTCCAGCCGCGAAAACTACATCCAGGTGGTGGGATCGCCGCCGGTCGCGCTCGAAGAGCCGCCGGTGCTGCCCAATCTGCCCACTTCGCCGACCAATGCGGTGAGCGAGGCGCTGGGCAAGAACCCCAATCTGATCGCCGCGCGGCGACAGGCGGATGCGACGCGCTACGACATCGGCGCCGCCAAGGCGGGGCGGTTGCCGCGGGTGTCGGCAGTAACCGGCGCGAACTATTTCAACTATCTGGGATCGCTGCCTAATTCCAGCATCTCACCCAATTCCGGCACCTCGGCATCGGCGGGGTTGCAACTGACGCTGCCGCTGTTCCAGGGCGGGCGGCCGGGCGCGCAGGTGCGGCAGGCGGAGGCGCAGCGCAGTCAGGCGCTGGAGCTGGCGACCGCGACCGAGCGTGCGGTGATCTCGCAGACGCGTTCCGCCTATGCGGTATGGCAGTCGTCGCAGCAGGTGATCGCATCGTCCGAAACCGCGGTGAACGCCAACAAGCTGAGCCTGGAGGGCGTGCGCGCCGAGAACAGCGTCGGCACGCGCACCATCCTCGACATCCTCAACGCCGAACAGGAATTGCTCAACAGCCAGGTGACGCTGGTGACGGCGCGGCGCGACGCCTATGTCGCGGGCTTCGCGCTGCTCGCCGCGATGGGCGATGCCGAGGCGCGCGACCTGGGGCTCGACGGCGGCGCGCTGTACGACCCGACGGTGAACTACAAGCGCGTGCGGAACCGGATCAACGATTTCGCCAGCGACGGCGAGCCCGCACCGGTGGCGACGACCACCGCGCAGACGCCGCCGCAGACCGCGACCGTCACCAAACCGCTCGACCCGCTGCTCGATACGCCGGTTGACAGAAGCCCCGCATTAACCACAGGTGCGTCCTCGCCGAACCGCCAATAAGGGCGCTTGCAGACGGGCAGGGACGTAAAAGGGCCATGGGGGATATGAGCGCCGAACCGTCGATGGAAGAGATCCTTTCGTCGATCAAACGGATCATCGCCGAAGAAGGCGAGGGCACGCAGGCGCGCAGCCGCCGCCCGCGCGCGGTGCCGCAGCCGATCGAGCCCGAGCCCGAAGAGGTGCTGGAGCTGAGCGACCCGATGCCGCAGCCCGTGGCGCAGCGCGAGCTGCCGCCGCAGCGCGAACCGGAGCCCGAACCCGCGTCTGCTCCGCGGGTGCAGGCGGCGCCCGCACCGCCGCCGCACGCCGCCGCGCCGCAACCTGCGCGCGCGGCACCCGTTCAACCTGCGATGACCGACGAACCGATCCTGTCGCAACGCACCGCCGCCGCCAGCCTCGGCTCGCTCGAGACGCTGAGCAAGCTGCTCGTCAAGCCCGAGCCGGAGAGCGACGGGACACTGGAGGGCCTGGTGCGCGAGATGCTGCGCCCGATGCTGCGCGAATGGCTGGATGCCAATCTGCCCGAGATGGTCGAGACGATGGTCGCGCGCGAGATCGCGAAGATTACTGCGCAGATGCGCTGAGGGGGTTTTCCTCTCTGCCCTCACGCGTCATCCCCGCGGAGGCGGGGATCCATAATCACTACCGTCGGTGACTCGAGCCGAAGCGTCAGCCAGTATGGATCCCCGCCTGCGCGGGGATGACGAATGTGAGCGAGGAGAGCCGTTGCTCCCGCCCCGCGATCGGCATACCCTCCGCCCCATGAAGACCCTCCTCGCCGCGAGCCTGCTCGCCACCGCCGCGCTGACCGCGCCTGCCGCCGCCCGCCAGCTGACCATCGATGACGTCTCCACCCTCAGCCGTATCGGCGCGCCGACCGTTTCGGCGGACGGCAAGTGGCTGGTATGGGCACAGCGCGAGACCGATCTCGCCGCCAACCGCGGCCGCTACGACCTGTGGCGGCTCGACCTGTCGCGCAAAGGCGCAAAGCCGGAACCGCTGCTCAACGAGGCGGAGGTCAACGAGAATGCGCCGCAGATCGTCGGCCAGACGGTCTATTTCCAGTCCGACAAGGGTGGCGACGATGCGATCTGGTCGGTGCCGGTCACCGGCGGTGCGCCGAAGAAGCTGACCGGGTTCCAGGGCGGGCTGGGCGGCTTCAAGGTGTCGCCCGCGGCGGACAGGATCCTCGTCTGGGCCGATCGCAAGCCCAATGCGCCGAGCCTTGCCCCCGCGGTCGAGAAGAAGGACCCCAACGCAGGCGAGGGCCGCGTCTACGACAAGCTGTTCGTGCGCCATTGGGACACCTGGGTCGACGGCACGCATTCGCAGCTGTTCGTCCTGCCGCTGACCGCCGCGGGCGCGCCGGGCGACGGCGTCGCGATCGAGCACGGGCTCGACGGCGATGCGCCTTCGCGTCCCTTCGGCGGGGCTGAGGAAGTGTCGTGGAGCGCGGATGGCAAGACCGTCTATTTCGCGCTGCGCGTCGCGGGCAACACGGAGCCGCTGTCGACCAACCTCGACATCTGGTCCGCCCCCGCCGACGGTTCCGCCGCGCCGGTCAATCTGACCGAGGGCAACACGGCGACGGACAATCTGCCGACCGTCTCGCCCGACGGGCGCAGCCTGGCCTGGTTCGCGATGAAGCGGCCGGGGTTCGAGGCCGACCGGCAGGTGCTGATGCTGCGCGATCTCGCCACAGGGCAGGTGCGCAGCCTGACCGAAAGCTGGGACCGGTCGGTCGGCTCGATCGCCTGGTCGCCCGATTCGAAGCGCATCTACGTCACCGCGCAGGACACGCAGGAAAACCCGCTGTTCAGCGTCGATCCCGCCACCGGCAAGGTGACGCGGCTGACGCAACAGGGGCATGTCTCCGCGGTCGTGCCGACGCCGAAGGGCGCGGTGGTGGCGATGAACAGCCTGACCGCGCCCGACGATTTCTACAGCGTGCCCGCAAAGGGCAAGGTCGCGCGGTTGACTGAGGTCAACGCCGCGAAGCTCGCCGGGATCGACATGCCGACCGTCACCCGGTTCGGCTTCACCGGCGCCAACAACGATACCGTCCGGGGCTATGCGGTGAAGCCCTATGGCAGCACGGGCAAGGTGCCGATCGCGTTCATGGTCCATGGCGGGCCGCAGGGGTCGAGCGACAACAGCTGGTCGTACCGCTGGAACCCGGCGGTGTTCGCCGGCGCGGGCTACGGCCTCGTCGCGGTCGATTTCCATGGGTCCACCGGCTACGGCCAGGCCTTCACCGATGCGATCAGCAACAATTGGGGCGGCTGGCCGCTCGACGATCTGAAGGCGGGGCTGAAGGCCGCGACCGACAGGTTCGGCTGGCTCGACGCGAACAACGCCTGCGCGCTCGGTGCTTCCTACGGCGGCTATATGATGAACTGGATCGAAGGCCAGTGGCCCGATCGCTTCAAGTGCATCGTCCAGCACGACGGCGTCTTCGACGCGCGCGCGATGGCGTACGAGACCGAGGAACTGTGGTTCGACGAATGGGAACATGGGCAGAAGGCCTATTACGAGGACCCCGCCGCGTTCGAGAAATGGAACCCGGTCAACCACGTCCAGAACTGGAAGACGCCGCAGCTGGTCATCACCGGCGAAAAGGACTTCCGCATCCCCTACACGCAGGGGCTGGCGGCGTTCACCGCGCTCCAGCGCCGCGGCATCCCGTCGCGGCTGCTGGTCAACCCCAACGAGAACCATTGGGTGCTGAAACCGCGCAACTCGCGGCAATGGTATCGCGAAGTGCTCGGCTGGATGGACCGCTGGACGAAGGACGCCCGCTAGGCGGCGCGATACCGGGGGAGGCGGGGGTGGATCTCCCGTTCCTCCCAGTCCATCCGGGTGCGAAGCCGTTTCTGCAACGCCAGCACCGCGTTGCGATATCCGTGCCAATCCGTCTTGATCCGCGGCGGCGTCCAGGCGCTGACGTGCGCGCTGTAATCGCGGAACAGCGCCTTCAGGTCGGCCGATCCCTTCAGCCGCTTTGGATCATTGCCCAGCGCGATGAGCGCCGCCTTCTCTTCGGCGACCATATGTGCCTGGAACAGCTGCGAGAAGGCGACGCGGTCGCGGTGCAGCGAGGCATCGAACGCATCGGGGCCCTGGGCCATCATCGTGGCGAAGCGATGCATGATCGCACGCAGTTCGTCGTGGTCGTGGTGCAGGTCGCGCGACATGGGCAATCGAATCCTTGATCCGGATCGCCTTAAAATGGCGGGGTTAAGCGGTCGTATACCGCGATGGGATCGGGCCGGCTTCTCAGCGGCGCGCCGTGTGGCTACAGGCGGGCCATGACCGAGCTTCCCAAGACCTTCGACCCCGCCGCCATCGAATCGCGCTGGTATGCGCATTGGGAGGACAAGGGCCTGTTCCGTCCCGACCGGCCGCACGCCGAGCCGTGGACGATCGTGAACCCGCCGCCCAACGTCACCGGCAGCCTCCACATCGGCCATGCGCTCGACAATACGTTGCAGGACATCCTGACGCGGCATGCGCGGCTGAAGGGCAAGGACGCCTTGTGGGTGGTCGGCACCGACCATGCCGGCATCGCGACGCAGATGGTCGTCGAGCGGCAGATGGCGCTGCGCCAGCAGAAGCGCACCGATTTCAGCCGCGAGGAGTTCGTCGCCAAGGTCTGGGACTGGAAGGCGGAGAGCGGCGGCGAGATCACCCGCCAGCTGCGGCGCCTGGGCTGTTCGATGGACTGGGCGAACGAGCGGTTCACGATGGACGAGGGCTTTTCGAAGGCCGTGCTCAAGGTCTTCGTCGAGCTGCACCGGCAGGGCCTGCTCTATCGCGACAAGCGGCTGGTCAACTGGGACCCGGGCCTCGGCACCGCGATCAGCGACCTCGAGGTCGAGACACGCGAGATCAAGGGGCATTTCTGGCGCCTGCGCTACCCGCTCGCCGACGGATCGGGCTTCATCGAGGTGGCGACGACGCGGCCCGAGACGATGCTCGCCGACATGGCGGTCGCGGTCCATCCCGACGACGCGCGCTACACCGCGCTGATCGGCAAGCAGGTGCGGTTGCCGATTACCGGCCGGCTGATCCCGATCGTCGCCGACGAGCATGCCGACCCCGAACTGGGATCCGGTGCGGTGAAGATCACGCCGGGCCACGACTTCAACGATTTCGAGGTCGGTCGCCGCGCGGGGATCGAGGCGCGCGACATGCTCAACATGCTCGATGCCAAGGCGCAGGTCGTGCAGACGCGTGACGGCCTGATCCCCGCCGACCTGCTGGGCCTGACGACGGCCGACGCGCGCAAGGCGGTCGTGAAACGGCTCAAGGCGGACGGAGTCCTGATCCCGCACGTCGACAAGGACGGCGAAACGCACGACGCCGAACCGCGCACGATCCAGACGCCCTATGGCGACCGGTCGGGCGTGGTGATCGAGCCGTGGCTGACCGACCAATGGTATGTCGACGCCGCGACGCTGGCCAGGCCGGCGATCGAGGCGGTGCGCAGCGAGGCGATCAAGATCGTCCCCAAGACCTGGGAAAAGACCTTCTTCAACTGGATGGACAATATCCAGCCGTGGTGCGTATCCCGCCAATTGTGGTGGGGCCACCAGATCCCGGCGTGGTTTGGGCCTAAAATAGAAACGAATGGTAGCCGCACATACGATGGAGCCAATGGAAATTTTGCTATCTTCGTTGGTGAAACCGAGGAAGAGGCTTTAGCTCAAGCACGCCTGCATTACGTCGATGATGTGGAAGTAGTGGATAGTGTTGCTGATGCGTACCTCAAGGGTATTAACGAACCGGAGAAACATCCTTATCCAATGATCTGGCGCGATCCCGACGTCCTCGACACGTGGTTCTCCTCAGCACTTTGGCCGTTCGCGACGATGGATTGGCCGGAGAACAACGACCCGACGCTCGGCGGGCGTTATCCCAACGACGTGCTCATCTCGGGCTTCGATATCCTGTTCTTCTGGGACGCCCGCATGATGATGCAGGGCATCCATTTCATGAAGGATGTACCCTTCAGGACGCTCTACCTCCACGGCCTCGTCCGCGCCGCCGACGGCGCCAAGATGTCGAAGTCGAAGGGCAATACCGTCGATCCGCTCGGGCTGATCGACACCTACGGCGCCGACGCGCTGCGTTTCTTCATGGCGGCGATGGAGAGCCAGGGCCGCGACATCAAGATGGATGAGAAGCGGGTCGAGGGCTATCGCAACTTCGCGACCAAGCTGTGGAACGCCAGCCGCTTCTGCCAGGCGAACGGGATCGGCGCGAGCACCTCGCTCGACGCGCCCGCGGCGACGCTGCCGGTCAACAAATGGATCATCGGCGAGACGATCGCGACGATCCAGGCCATCGACCTTGCGCTCGCCGACCTGCGTTTCGACGCGGCGGCGGACGCGATCTACCAGTTCGTCTGGAGCCGGTTCTGCGACTGGTATCTCGAGCTCATCAAGCCGACCTTGGGCGAGGATGCGGCGACCTATCCCGACCATGCCGTGGAGACGCGCGGCGTGGCGGCGTGGGTGCTCGACCAGATCCTGGTGCTGCTCCACCCGTTCATGCCGTTCGTCACCGAGGAACTGTGGCACGCCAACCCGCGCGACCACGAGCTGATTGTCGCGCACTGGCCGCAGGCGGATGCGCGGAGCATCGATCCCGAGGCGATGGCCGACATCGACTGGCGTATCCGCCTGATCGGCGAGGTTCGCGCGGCCAAGAACGAGCTCGGCATCGCGCCGGGCGCGCCGATGACCGCCTATGTCCGCGATGCCGATGCGACGACGCAGCGGCGTTTGAACGGCGCCCATACGACGCTGCGCAAGCTCGCGCGGTTGCAGGACGTGTCGCAGGATGCGGCGCCGGCCGGCCCGGCGATCCAGCTGGTCGTCGACGAGGCGACCTATGTCATTCCGCTCGACGGCGTCATCGACCTCGATGCCGAGCGCGCGCGGTTGACCAAGGGCGTCGCGGCGGCGGAGAAGGAACGCGATGCGCTCGCCGGGCGGCTTGGTAACGCGAGCTTCGTCGAGCGGGCCAAGCCCGAGGCGGTGGACAAGGCGCGTGCCGATCATGCCGACAAGGCGGCGGAGGCCGAGCGGCTGTCCGCGGCGCTGGCGCGGCTGGGGTAACACGCTTGGTCTACCTCCCCCGTCACCCCGGACCTGGTCCGGGGTCCACCGTTCCGCACGCCCGCCGGCCGTTGGTTACGCGGACGGGTGGACCCCGGAACAAGTCCGGGGTGACGGAGGAAGGGTGGCAATGGTGGGCGGGTCCCTCCACCATCCTGCACGACCGACGATGAGGGGGAAGACCGATGGCCAAACCGAAGCGTGACCTGACGTCCGGCCCGATCGGCCGCACGCTGCTGCTGTTCGCGCTCCCTACCCTGGGGTCGAGCGTGCTCCAGTCGATCAACGGGTCGATCAACGCGATCTGGATCGGGCAGCTGCTTGGCGAGCGCGCGCTGGCGGCGACGACCAATGCGGGGCTGGTCATGTTCCTGCTGATCTCGGCGGTGTTCGGGTTCGGGATGGCGGCGACGATCCTGATCGGGCAGGCGATGGGGCGGCGCGATATCGACGGGATGCGGCGGGTGTTCGGCACCGCGTTCGGCCTGTTCGGCGTCCTGTCGGTGCTGGTCGTCGTCGTCGGCTGGTTCGCGGCGCCCGCGATCCTGACGACGCTGCGGACGCCCGCCGACGCCTATCCGCTGGCGCTCGCCTATCTGCGCGTCATCTTCGTCTCGATGCCGACGGGATTCCTGTCGGTGCTGTTGACGATGGCGCTGCGCGGCACCGGCGATTCGGTGACGCCGCTCAAGTTCATGGCGCTGGGGTCGCTAGTCGACGTGACGCTGAACCCGGTGCTGATCCGTGGCATCGGGCCGATCCCCGCGCTGGGGATCGAGGGGTCGGCGCTCGCCACCTTCATCGCCAATACCGTGTCCTTCGCGGCGTTGCTCGCCTTCGTCTACCGGCGCGATCTGGTGGTGCGGCTGCGCGGCAGCGAGTGGCGCTATCTGATTCCCGACCGCACCCTGCTGGGCCCCATCATTGCCAAGGGGATTCCGATGGGGCTGCAGATGCTGGTCGCGACCGGATCGGCGCTGGCGATGATCGGGCTGGTCAACGGCTATGGCACGACGACCACCGCCGCGTACGGCGCGGCGTCGCAGCTGTGGACCTATATCCAGATGCCGGCGATGTCGGTCGGCGCCGCGGTCAGCGCGATGGTCGCGCAGAATATCGGTGCCGGGCGCTGGGACCGGGTGGCGCGGATCACGCGGTCGGGGGTGATCCTGAACCTCGCGATGACCGCCGCGCTGATCGTGGTTCTCGCGCTGCTCGACCGTCTGGTGCTCGGGCTGTTTCTCGGCAGCGATGCCGGATCGATCGACCTTGCCGCGCATATCAACATCATCGGTTCGGCAAGCTTCCTGCTGTTCGGCGTGTCGATGGTGCTGTCGGCGACGGTGCGCGCCAACGGTGCCGTCGTCGGCCCGCTGGTGATCCTCGCCATCGCGCTGTTTCCGATCCGGCTGGGCCTCGCCTATGCGCTGGAGCCCGGCTGGGGCGCGGATGCGATCTGGTGGAGTTTCCCTGCGGGGTCGGCGGCGTCGATGGTGATGACGATCGCTTATTATCGCGCCGGCGGCTGGCGCAAGGGGCGGCTGATCCCGGCGGTCCAGGGCGAGGAGCATGCCAAGGCGGATTCCGAACCGACCGGCAAGCAGATGCCAGTGGGGTAGACCGCCCCTCGCACCGTTCGCCCTGAGCCTGTCGAAGGGCATGGAGACTCAGGCCCTTCGACAGGCTCAGGGCGAACGGCGGGATTTGCGTTTCCCGTCAGTTCGTCTCCGCCGGCACCATCACCTCGATCACCCCCGCCGCGACCTTCGCGGTGACCGGGGTATGCGCCAGCACCTCGCCGTCGATCGAGATCGGCAGCGAGGGCTTGGTGTCGATCTTCAGCGACTTGCCCGAAAAGGCGATCGTATCCTGATGCCGCGAATCGTGGCCGAAGAAGCTCGCTGCCCAGTTCTTGGCGAGCGTCCGCTTGTAGCGGCCGGTCACCGCCTGCACGACGATCTCGCCCGAATTGATCGACGCTTCGTCGACCAGCCAGGTGCCGCCATGATAGGGGCCGTTGGAGATGCGCACCTCGACGACGCGCATTCGCTTCACCTCATGGCCGTCGTCGACGGTAAGCATGAACGGCTTGAACCGCGCGAACTGATAGGTCGCCCAGCCGAGATAGCCGATCCGGCCGAGCAGTTTCTTTAGGCCATGCGGCACCGTTTCGGCGATCTGCGGACTGATCCCCATCGCCGCGCAATTGGCGAAATAGTCGCCGTCGATCATGCCGAGGTCGATCCGCTTGGGCCGCCCGGTACGAATGACGTCGATCGCGCCCTCGATATCGAGCGGCAGCCCCAGCGTGCGCGCGAAGCTGTTCGCGGTGCCGAGCGGCAGCACCGCCAGCGTGATGCCCTTGCCGACGAGCAGGTCGACGAGGCCGCTGACCGTGCCGTCGCCGCCGCCGAGGATGACGAGGTCGGGCTTCCTGGCCAGCGCGCGTTCCACCGTCGCCTCAAGATCCTCGGGGTCCTCGACCGCATGCGCATCGACCGGGAAGGGCAGGCCGTCCATCGCCGCGCAGGCGCGCTTGAACAGGGCCTGGCCCTTGCGGGACTTCGCATTGACGATCATCGCCGCCGATCGGAATTCAGGCACGGACGTGTTCCCCCACAAGGATTACGCGAGCGTAACGCTTGCCGAGGGGCGCACGATCCCGCAAAGCCCGCGCATGTCTGCATCCTTTCCCGCGCTGCGACTGCGCCGTACCCGGGCGAGCGGCTGGAGCCGCCGGCTCCACGCCGAAACCGTCCTCACCCCCGCCGACCTGATCTGGCCGTTGTTCGTGGTGGAGGGGCAGGGCGTCGAACAGCCGATCCCCAGCCTGCCCGGCGTCTCGCGCTGGTCGGTCGACGGCATCGTCGCGCGGGCGAAGCAGGCACGCGACCTCGGCATCCCGTGCATCGCGCTGTTCCCCAACACGCCGCCGCAGCTCAAGACCGACGACGGGCGCGAGGCGCTCAATCCCGACAATTTGATGTGCCGGGCGACGCGCGCGATCAAGGATGCGGTGCCGGAGGTCGGCGTGCTGACCGACGTCGCGCTCGATCCCTATACGACGCACGGCCACGACGGGCTGGTCGATGCGGCGGGCTATGTCGTCAACGACACGACCGCCGATCTGCTGATCCATCAGGCGGTCAACCAGGCGCGCGCCGGCGCCGACATCATCGCGCCGTCCGACATGATGGACGGGCGCATCGGCCTGATCCGCGCGGCGTTGGAGGGCGAGGGCGCCCACAACGTCCAGATCATGAGCTATGCCGCCAAATATGCCAGCGGCTTCTACGGCCCGTTCCGCGACGCGGTCGGCAGCCGCGGCCTGCTGAAGGGCGACAAGAAGACGTACCAGATGGATTCGGCCAACGCCGAGGAAGCGCTGCGCGAGGTCGCGCTCGACCTCGCCGAGGGCGCCGACAGCGTGATGGTGAAGCCGGGGCTGCCCTATCTCGACATCGTCGTGCGGGTGAAGCAGCGGTTCGAGGTGCCGGTCTTCGCGTACCAGGTGTCGGGCGAATATGCGATGATCGAGGCGTCGGTCGCGGCCGGCGCGGGCGAACGCGATGCGCTGGTGCTGGAAACGCTGATGGCGTTCAAGCGCGCTGGCTGCGCGGGTGTGCTGACCTATCACGCGGCGCATGCAGCGCGGCTGCTCCATGGTTGAGGCCGGGATCGGCCGGGCTGCGCGGATCACCTTCGTCGCGACGATCCTCGCCGGATCGTTCCTGCTGTTCCTCGTCCAGCCGATGGTCGCGCGGATGGCCTTGCCGCGGCTGGGTGGCGCGCCGGCGGTGTGGAATTCGGCGATGCTCGTCTACCAGACGCTGCTGCTCGCCGGCTACGCCTACGCCCATGCGCTGGGGCGGATCAGGCCGCTGTATCAGGCGGTCGTGCATCTGGGCGTATTGCTCGCTGCAGCGGCGTGGCTGCCGATCGGGCTGTCGCTGGCCGCCGGTCCGGCGAACGTCACGCCCGCGCTGTGGGTGCCGTGGCTGCTCGGTGCGTCGATCGGGCCGCTGTTCTTCGCCGTCTCCGCGCAGGCGCCGCTGGTGCAACGCTGGTTCAGCATCGCGAGCCGGGGCAGCGATCCCTACGCGCTCTACGCCGCCTCCAACCTCGGCAGCTTCGGCGGGCTGATCGCCTATCCGTTGCTGGTCGAACCGCTGCTGGCGCTCAGGGCGCAGAGCTGGATGTGGACCGGCGGCTATGTGCTGCTGATCCTGCTCGTCCTTGCCTGCACGCTGCGGCTGCCGCGTGCCGCGACCGGCGAGACGGCGCGGCCGACAAGCGCGCCCGCGACACGTCGCCGGGTGCTGCACTGGATCGCGCTGGCACTGGTGCCGTCGGGGCTGATGCTCGCGACCTCGACCTATATCACCACCGATATCGTCGCGATGCCGCTGCTCTGGGTGCTGCCACTCGGGCTGTACCTGCTCAGCTTCACGATCGCCTTCGCGGCCGATCGCAGCGTTGCCGACCTGCTGACCCGGATCGCGCCGATCACCATCCTGATGTTCGGCGGCGTGATGATCGGGGGCTTCAACGAATCGCCGCTGGTCAACCTCGCCATCGCGCTGACGCTCTTGTTCATGGTCTCGGTCGCGCTGCATTCGCAGATGTACCGTCTGCGGCCCGAGCCCGACCGGCTGACCGGCTTCTACCTGGCGATGGCGTTCGGCGGAGCACTGGGCGGAGTGTTCGCCGCGCTGGTCGCGCCGGTGGTGTTCGACTGGACCTACGAATATCCCATCCTGATCTTCGCCGCCGGGCTGCTGGTGCCGCAGGTGTTCCTGACCGCGCGCATCCGTGGATTGTGGGTCACGCCCGCCAAGCGGCGCATCGCCTATGCCGTGGTCGTCGCCGTGCTGCTGGTGCTCGCCGGCCTCACCTTCCGCGGGCCGACGGCGCTGTTCGGCGAGGGGCATCAGGGCCTCACCTTCATCGGCATCGCCGCGATCGGCATCGCCGCAGTCGGCGCGCGGCCGGCCTATGCGATCATCCTCGCCGCGACGCTGGTGATGTTCGGCGGCTGGCGCGCGGTCGAGCTGTCGCTGGAGCATGGCGCGCGGACGCGTAGCTATTTCGGCGTCTATACGGTGCGCGACGGACGCGGCGTGCGTGAGCTCGACCATGGCACCACCGTCCATGGCATCCAGTTCACCGGCAGCCCGGTGCTCGAGCGGCTGCCGACGACCTATTACGCCCCGCCATCGGGGATCGGCCGCGCGATGGGGGCGCTCGACCGACTGTATGGACCGCAGGCGCGGGTCGGCGTCGTCGGCCTCGGCACGGGCACGCTCGCCTGCTACGCGCAGCCGCGCCAGCGCTGGCGTTTCTACGAGATCGATCCGGCGGTGATCCGCATCGCGCGCGACACCGGCCAGTTCACCTATCTGAAGAACTGCCTGCCCGATCCGGCGATCCGCGTCGGCGATGCGCGGCTCAGTCTGGAGCGCGAAGCGTCAGCGGGTCTCGACCTGCTCGCACTCGATGCCTTTTCGTCCGACGCGATCCCGATGCACCTGATGACGCGCGAGGCGTTCGCGACCTATGCGCGCGTGCTGCAGCCCAAGGGGTTGCTGATGGTCCATATCTCCAACCGCTTCCTCGACCTCGAACCCGTGGTCGCGGCGGTGGCGCGCGATGGCGGCTGGCACGCGGCGAAACTCTATTACCAGCCGCCCAAATATACCGCGATCGCATCGGCCAGCCAGTGGATCGCGCTGTCGCGCGACCGCGCGACGCTCGCTGCGCTGGCGAAGGACAATGGCGACTGGACGCCGCTGACCCCGCGCGCGGGACTCGCGGCATGGACCGACGATTATTCGACGATCCTGCCGCTGCTGAAGTGGAAGCGCTAGGCGGCGGGTAGCGCCGCTTGCAGCCGGTCGATCGTCGCGCTCTGTCGCTGATTCTCGGCCGAGGCGCGCTCGCGCAGGGTGGCGAGGCCGGGATAGGCGGGGGCCAGCGCGGCGGCGCGGTCGCTGGCAATCTGATCGATATCGGTGAGCAGCGACGAGGTCTGCGCGCGCCAGTCGTCGAGCTGGGCGAGCGCGGTCTGCGCCTCCAGCCACGCATCGCTGCCGACCGCCTGGCCGCGCGCACGCCGTGCCGCGGCCTCCGCCTTTGCGGCATCGGTGGTTGCGCCCTTGGCGAGCGCGTCGAGCGAACGACCCAGCTGGGCGATGCGCGCGTCGAGCGCCGGATCGGGCTTGGCCTCGACCACCGCCACCTCGGGCTCCGCGAACCCCAGTTTCTCCACCGCGCGCGGCGAGAGCGACGGATAGACCGTATCGTCCCGCGTACAGGCCGGCAGCGCGAGGGCGAGGAGGACGAGCGCGGGGGCGGTTTTCATGGCCCTGGCTGTATGCGCCCCAAGAAAATGGCGCAACGCACTTGCGCGCCCGCGCCCGTCTGCTATCAGCGCGCCTCCTGAGTGCACCCATAGCTCAGCTGGATAGAGCATCAGACTACGAATCTGAGGGTCGGGCGTTCGAATCGCTCTGGGTGCACCAGGATTTTCCCCCGTTCAGGCCACTGGTCTGGCGGGGGTTTCCGTTTCTGGGCCACGGTCGTCGCCGCGGGGGTGCCATCGTCGCCCTTAGCCGTTAGGGCGGGGCATGATCCGGCGTTTCCTGTCGTTTTTCGAACCGTTCATCCTGATGCTGCTCGGCACGGTGTTGCTGGCGAGCGTCTTGCCCGCCCGCGGCATGTGGGGGAGAATCGCGAGCGATGCCGCCGATGTCGGGATCGTGCTGCTGTTCTTCCTCCACGGCGCCAAATTGTCGCGCGACGCGATCTGGGAGGGGGCGCGCAACTGGCGGCTGCATCTGGCGGTCGTCGCGACCAC
Source organism: Sphingomonas liriopis (assembly GCF_024211255.1). GTDB lineage: Bacteria > Pseudomonadota > Alphaproteobacteria > Sphingomonadales > Sphingomonadaceae > Sphingomonas > Sphingomonas liriopis. The sequence continues at coordinate 82,647 of NZ_JAMLDY010000011.1, forward strand.
CTTCGTCGTCTTTCCGTTGCTGGGGCTGGCGTTCGCCAACGTACCGGGGCTGGTCGGGCCGGTCGCGGCGGGGATGGTGTTCCTCACCCTGCTGCCCTCGACGGTGCAGTCGTCGATCGCCTTTACCGCGATCGCGCGCGGCAACGTCGCCGCGGCGGTGTGCAGCGCGTCCTTCTCCAACCTGATCGGCATCGTGCTGACCCCGGCGCTGGTCGCGGTCACGATGAGCGGCATGGGGAGCGGCATCGGCGGGCAGGGGAGCGGCATCTCGCTGGCGGCTGTCGAATCGATCGTGTTGCAATTGCTGGTGCCGTTCGTCGCCGGGCATCTGTTGCGGCCATGGGTCGGTGGCGTCATCGCGCGGCACAAGGGGCTGCTCGGCATCGTCGATCGGGGATCGATCCTGCTCGTCGTCTATACCGCCTTCGGTGCCGCGGTGGTCGAGGGGCTGTGGAGCCGCGTGTCGGGCGCCGACCTCGCGCTGATCGGCGGGCTGTGCGCCGCGTTGCTGGGGATCGTGCTGCTGTTCACCTGGCTCGCGGGCCGGATGCTCGGCTTCTCGCGCGAGGACCGGATCGTGCTGCTGTTCTGCGGGTCGAAGAAGAGCCTCGCCTCGGGCGTGCCGATGGCGGGCGTGCTGTTTCCGGCAGCGCAAGTGGGCGCGGTGCTGCTGCCGGTGATGCTGTTTCACCAGATCCAGCTTATCGCCTGCGCGATCATCGCGCGCCGCTACGCCGATGCGGCGAGTGTCGCGGAGGGGAAGGCGGAAGCGGCTGCCGTCATCTAGTCCCCCGCCACGCACGGACGGGATGGGTCACCGAACCGCCGCCACCGCCGCCAGCACCTGTTCCGCCAGTTCCGGCCGACAGATCAGCAAATCCGGCAGCAACGGATTGGCGCAATTGTAGACCAGCGGACTGCCGTCGATCCGCGACGCGTGCAGCCCCGCCGCCAGCGCCACCGCGGCGGGCGCGCAATTGTCCCATTCGTACTGGCCGCCGTCGTGGAGGTAGATGTCGGCGCGGCCATCGACCACCGCCATCGCCTTCACACCTGCTGAGCCCATGCCGACCCGTGTCGTTTCCAGCAACGTGCCGACCCGCTCGACCATGTCGGTCGCGCGCGTGCGGCTGACCACCATCCGCGGCGGCAGACCGCAGACGCGCGTCCGCGCACACGCCTCCGCGGTGGTGTAGATACGCCCCGTCGTCGGCACCGCCACCGCGCCCACCGTCGGCCGGCCGCCGATGGCGAGGCCGATATGCACCGCCCAATCGTCCAGCCCCTCGGCATAGTCGCGCGTGCCGTCGAGCGGATCGACGATCCACACCCGCTCGGCCGCGCAGCGCGCGCGGTCGTCGAGCGACTCTTCGGACAGGATGAAGTCGTCGGGCCGCGCCGCGCGCAGCCGCTCGAGGATCAGCGCATTGGCCTGGGCATCGCCGGCGTCGCCCAGCGCCTTGCCGGTCGCCGCGCTCGAATCGCGGATCGCGAGCAGCAATGCGCCCGCCTCCTCGGCAACGCTACGGGCGAGATCGACGTCGTTCACAGCTCGAAGCTCCACACGCCGAGCACATGCTCGACGATCCGTTCGGCGGCAGCCTCGGCGCTTTCGCGCACGGTATCGATATGGATGTCGGGCCGCTCGGGCGGTTCGTAGGGGCTGGAGATGCCGGTGAAGTGCGCGATCTCGCCGGCGCGCGCCTTGGCGTACAGGCCCTTGACGTCGCGCGCCTCGGCCGCCGCCAGCGCGGTATCGACGAAGATCTCGACGAACTCGCCCGGTGGCAGCAGCCCGCGCACCATGTCGCGCTCGGCACGGAACGGCGAGATGAACGCGGTGAGCACGATCAGCCCGGCATCGGTCATCAACCGCGCGACCTCGCCGACACGGCGGATGTTCTCGATCCGGTCGGCGTCGCTGAAGCCGAGGTCCTTGTTGAGCCCGTGGCGCACGTTGTCGCCGTCGAGCAGGAAGCTGTGGCGGCCGAGTGCGTGCAGCTTCTTCTCGACGAGGTTGGCGATCGTCGATTTGCCCGATCCCGACAGGCCGGTGAACCACAGCAGCCGCGGCGACTGCCCCTTCTGCCGCGCATGCGCCTCGCGCGTGATGTCGACCGACTGCCAGTGGACATTCTGCGCGCGGCGGAGCGCGTGGCGGATCATGCCCGCCGCGACGGTTGCGTTGGTCTCGCGGTCGATCAGGATGAAGCCGCCGAGTTCGTGACTGTCCTCGTACGGCGCGAAGACGATCGGCGCGTCGGTGAACACCTCGGCGACGCCGATGTCGTTCAGCTCCAGCGTCTTGGCGGAGAGTTGCGCCTGCGTGTTGACGTCAACGACATGGCCCGGCGGCTGCACCGTCGCGCCGACGGTGCGCGTCGCCGATTTCAGCCAATAGCCGCGCCCCGGCACCAATGCGGTGTCGGAGAGCCAGACGATCGTCGCCTCGAACTGGTTGGCGACCTCGGGCGGGGCGTCCGCCGCGGCGATGACGTCGCCGCGCGAGCAGTCGACCTCGTCGGCGAGCACCACCGTCACCGCCTCGCCCGCACTCGCCTGATCGCGGTCGCCGTCGAAGGTGACGATCCGCGCGATGCGGGTGGTCCGTCCCGACGGCACGATCCGCACCGCATCGCCGACGCGAACCCGCCCACCCGCGATCGTGCCGGCGAACCCGCGGAAGTCGAGATCGGGGCGGTTGACCCATTGCACCGGCAGCCGGAACGGCGCCTTAGCGGCGCGATCGGCATCGAGCGGGACGCTTTCCAGATGCGGCAGCAGCGCCGGGCCGTCGTACCATGGCATCGCCTCCGACCGCGTCGTGATGTTGGCGCCGCTGAGGCCCGACAGCGGGATGGCGGTAAAGCCCTCGATCCCGATGCTTTTGGCGAACTCGGCATAATCGGCGACGATTCCGTCGAACGTCGCCTGATCGTGCCCGACGAGGTCCATCTTGTTCACCGCGAGCACCAGCTGGCGGATGCCGATCAGATGCGCGAGAAACGAATGGCGCCGTGTCTGCGTCAGCACGCCCTTGCGCGCATCGACCAGGATCACCGCGGCATCGGCGGTCGAGGCGCCGGTCACCATGTTGCGGGTATATTGTTCGTGGCCGGGCGTGTCGGCGACGATGAACTTGCGCTTGTCGGTCGCGAAGAAGCGATAGGCGACGTCGATCGTGATCCCCTGTTCGCGCTCGGCGGCGAGGCCGTCGACCAGCAGCGCGAAATCGATGTTCTGCCCCTGCGTCCCGAGCCGGCGGCTGTCCGCCTCGAGCTGGCTCAGCTGATCCTCGAAGATCGTCTTCGAATCGTACAGCAGCCGCCCGATCAGCGTCGATTTGCCGTCGTCCACCGACCCGCAGGTGATGAAACGCAGCATCGACTTGTGCGCGTGGGTGTCGAGATAGGCGTGGATGTCCGCCGCGATCAGCGCGTCGGGGGTGTAGGCGGTCATGGGTGCCATTCCCCCGTCACCCCGGACGTGTTCCGGGGTCCACTCTTCCGCGTGCGAAAGGTTCGCGATAGAGGCTCAAGCTGCGCGCCCAGCTTCTCGGTGGACCCCGGAACACGTCCGGGGTGACGAATCACGGTCATCAGAAATACCCCTCGCGCTTCTTCTTCTCCATGCTCGCGGCCTGATCGTGGTCGATCGCGCGGCCCTGGCGTTCGCTGGTGGTGGTGAGCAGCATCTCCTGGATGATCGCGGGCAGCGTCGCCGCCTCGCTTTCCACCGCACCGGTCAGCGGGTAGCAGCCCAGGGTGCGGAACCGGATCGAGCGCTCCACCGGCACCTCGCCGGGATGCAGGCGGAAACGATCGTCGTCGACCATCAGCAGCATGCCGTCGCGCTCCACCGTCGGGCGCGGCGCGGCGAAATAGAGGGGGACGATCTCGATCCCCTCGGCCAGGATGTACTGCCAGATGTCGAGCTCGGTCCAGTTGGACAGCGGGAAGACGCGGATGCTTTCGTCGCGATGGATGCGCGCGTTGTAGAGCTTCCACAATTCGGGCCGCTGCGCCTTGGGGTCCCAGCCTTGGCTCGCCGAGCGGAACGAGAAGATGCGCTCCTTCGCGCGGCTCTTCTCCTCGTCACGCCGCGCACCGCCGAATGCTGCGTCGAAGCCGCCGGCCTTCAGCGCCTGCTTCAGCCCCTCGGTCTTCCACAGATCGGTATGGCGGCCGCCATGATCGAACGGGTTGATCCCGGCGGCGACCGCATCGGGGTTGGTGTGGACGATCAGCTCCATCCCCGCATCCGCCGCCGCACGCGCGCGCAGATCATACATCGCGCGGAATTTCCACGTCGTATCGACATGCAGCAGCGGGAAGGGCGGACGCGCCGGAAAGAACGCCTTCTTGGCGAGATGCAGCATCACCGCCGAATCCTTGCCGACCGAATACAGCATCACCGGGCGTTCCGCCTCGGCGACGACTTCGCGCATGATGTGAATGCTTTCGGCTTCCAGCCGCTGCAAATGGGTAAGCCCGTTCATGCGCTTCCAGATAGGGCGGCGGGCGCAGGATGCGACGAACTTATCCTATCGGGGGCCGCTAGTCCTCTTGGCGGCGCTCGACCGAATCGAGCAGCACGCCGCCGACCATGAACACCGCGATCGGGCAGCAGGCGAACAGCATCCAGCCACCCCAGCCGGGATATTGCTGCAGGTAATGCACGCCCCGCTCGACCGCGCCGAGGCCGAGGCCGTAGATCACCAGGAACGCCTCGAACTTGGTCTTGATCGTGAAAAGGCGCTTGATCCGGGTCCACATGGCGGGCGCATAGCAAGCCGCGGGCCAATGGCGGAAAACCGCGCGTTCCGGTTCAGCCGGCGTGGTTAACCGTCAAGTAACCCGACAGGTCGAGCGCGTCGAGCAGCTGGCCATGCGCCGCCTCGACGTCGCGGACCAGCGCCGGGTCGCCGAGCGCGGCGGGGTCGATCGCCTCGGGCCACCACCGGCGAACGACCGCGGCGATCCGGTCGAGCCTCGCCGCGTCGACCAGGAAGCGTGGGTCGATCGTCGCAGGGTCGGCGACGACACGCAGGCGCAGGCAGGCGGGACCGCCGCCGTTCGCCATCGACTGGGCGACGTCGACCGTCTCGACCCGGCGGATCGGTCCGTTGCCGGTACGGTGGCGTTCCAGCCAGTTCCATACCGTTGGCGTCGCTCGCGCCTCGGTCGGCACGATCAGCGTCGGGCCGGCGTCGGTCGTCACCAGCTGCGCGTTGAACAGATAGGAGGCGATCGCGTCGGCAAGGCTCACGTCGCTCGCCGCCACCTCGACGATCTCGACCTCGGGCAGCAGGCGGCGCAGGTCGGCGTAGAACCGTTCCTTGTCGGCGAAGGCGTGTTCGTGCGCGAACAGCACGCGCTCGTTGGCGACCGCGACGACATCGTTATGGAAAGCGCCGGCGGCGATCGCTTCGGCCGATTGCTGCACGAACAGCGTGCGTGCGGGATCGAGCCCGTGCGCGCGGGCGATCACCTCGCTCGCGGTCGGATGCTGGCGCGCGGGGAAGGGGCCGCCGGGCAGGGTGTAGACGAACACCTCGACCCCCGGCGCATCGTGGCTTGCGGCCAGCCGCATGTGATTCGCCGCGCCCTCGTCGCCGAACGGCGCCGGCACCGGGCCGTGCACCGCGAACGCCTCATGCGCGAAGGCGGTGCGCAGCTGCGCCAGCGTCTCGGGCCATTCGTGGCTGCGATGCGGCATCGTCATGAGGTTGGCGACCGACAGGTGACAGCGCCCGTCGGCCGTATCGGGCGCGGGCGAGACGGTCGCCGCATTCGCCGCCCACATCGCCGAGGCCGACATCGCCTGAGCCTGCAACACCGTTGGGGCGGTGTCGTAGGTCGTCGCGAGCGCCGCCAGCCAGCGATGGTCGGGCCGCCGGTGCGGCAGCAGCACCCCCTGCGTCAGCCCCAGCGCCAGATTGGCGCGCATCTTGTCGAGCCCCTGCAGCGCGGCGGCGCGCGGCTGCGACACCTGCCCGGCATGCGCGGTCGCGGCGAGATTGCCCGCCGACAGGCCGGCATAATTGTGGCTCGGCCCGACGATGCCGTCGAAATTGATCTCGGTCAGCATCTTACCACCGCCCGACGTGGAGGACGGTGTCGTCCTCCGCCACGCCCAGCGCCTCGGCGCAGTCGCGCGACAGGACGATGCCGTCGCCGACGCTGCGCACCAGTCCGAAGGCGCAGGTGAAATCTCCGAGCCGGCCGGTCGCGACCAGCGCCTCGTCGCCGCCGTCGCCATCGATCGCGACGATCCGGGCCTCGCGCGCCGCCTCGATCGTGCGGACCTTGTCGGTGCGCGCGGTCATCGTCGGGCCGCCGTCGAAGATGTCGATGTAGTTTTCGTAGTGGAAGCCTTCGTTCTCCAGCATCCGCATCGCCGCGCGGCCTGACGGGTGGGGCAGGCCGATCGCCGAGCGTGCCGCTTCGGACAGCATCGCGGTGTAGATGGGATGTTTGGGCATCAGGTCAGCGATGAACTGGTGGCCGTTGATCGCGTTGAACTGGTCCGCGTCCTGGAAATTCATCCCGAAGAACCTCCCGGCGAGGCCGTCCCAGAATGGCGAGCCGCCCGCTTCGTCGATGATCCCGCGAAGCTCGGCAAGGATGCGGTCGGCGAAGCGCGCGCGGTGGGCGCGGATGAACAGATAGCGGCTGCGTGCGAGCAGCAGTCCCAGCCCGCCGGCGCGCTCGCCGGGATGGAGGAACAGCCCGCCGACCTCGCACGCGCCCTCCAGATCGGTGGTCAGCGCCAGCATCTCGGCGCGGAAGGTGCGAGCGAGCTGCTTGCTGTGCTGCGTCAGCGTGCCGAGCCGATAGCTGTAGAAGGGATGTTGCTGCCCGACCTGCGTGAACAATTGGCAAGTGCCGCGCACCTCGCCGGTTCGGACGTTCTCGAGCATCAGCACGAACAGTTCGTCGCCCAGCGTCGCCTCGTCGCGCGCGAAGGCGGCGGCGCTGCGTTCGAGCTTGGTGCGCAGCGACGTGCGGTCGGGCGGCAGGTTCGTGAAGCCGCCGCCGGTCAGCTTGGCCATCTCGTAGAGGTGCTGCAGGTCGCGCGTCCGCGCCGCCCTGATCCGAAACGTCATGGCCGTCCCTTCGCGATGATGCGGCTGATGGTGAGCGCCGACAGCGCGGCGCGCTCGGCGAGGCTGTCGACGATCATATACTCGTCCGTCGAATGGATCGCACCGCCGCGCACGCCCATCGTATCGACGACGGGGACGCCGGCGGCGGCGATGTTGTTGCCGTCGCACACCCCGCCGGTCGCGCGCCAGCCGATCGTCAGGCCGAGGTCGGCGCCGGCTTCGGCGACGGTGGCGAACAGCCGCTCCGCGCCGGCGTCGAGCGGCTTGGGCGGGCGGTTGAAGCCGCCATGCACCTCGATCCGCACGTCGTGCGCGGCGGCGACCGCGGCGACGGCGGCGGCGATCGCCTCCTGCGCGCGCGCGATCTCCGCCGCGCTGGCCGGGCGGAAGTTGACGCGCAGGATGGCGAGGTCGGGCACGACGTTGTTCGGCCCGCCGCCGTCGATCCGCGCCGGGTTGACCGCGAGCCCCGGCGCGCGTGCCTCGACGAGCCTGACCGCCAGCGCCGCGGCGGCGACGACCGCGTTGCGCCCGTCCTCAGGGTTGCGCCCGGCGTGCGCGCTGCGCCCGCGCACGACGATCGAAAAGTTGCCCGTACCGCCGCGCGCGCCGGCGAGCGTGCCGTCGGCGAGCGCGGGTTCGTAGGTCAGCGCCGCGACCTTTTCCGCCGCGGCGCGGGCGAGCAGGCCGGCGGAGGACAGCGATCCCGTTTCCTCGTCCGAATTGATGACCACGTCGTAGCCGAAGGCGGCGGTGTTGCCGGCCCTTTCGACTGCCGTCAGCGCCGCGAGCATCACCGCAAGGCCGCCCTTCATGTCGGCGGTGCCGGGACCGTTGATCGTTCCGTCGTCGCGGGTGGTCAGCGTCTGGAACGGGTGATCGGCCGGATAGACGGTGTCCATATGACCGGTGAACAGCATCCGCACCGGCGCCTCCGGGCGAACGCTGAGGTGCAGGTGCCGGCCGTGCTCCAGTTTGCTCACGGTGCCGTCGATGCCGACCGCCTCGACCGGTTCGGGTTCGACCAGCGTGATCTCTCCCGGCAACACCGCGAAGGCGTCGGCGAGCAAACCGGCGATCCGCGCGACGCCGACCAGATTCCGCGTCCCGCTGTTCACCGCCGCCCAGCGTTCGACCTGATCCAGCATCGCCGCCTGGTCGATCCCCTCGACCAGCGCGCGCTCGTGTTCCGACAATCCTCTCATCCGGGGATGCTAGACGAAGGGCGGGGCGGGGGGAACCGTTGCCCCACATCCTTCGTCACCCCGGACTCGTTCCGGGGGCCACTCCGCGGCGAGGCGAGCGGCTGGATGCGCGGGCGATGCGCTTGCGGCGCGGTGGACCCCAGCCTGCGCTGGGGTGACGGAGGGCAGATGGAGAAGTTTCGCCTCTTCCTAAAAGCTGTACACCAGCGACGCGCGGCTCGTCGTGTCGGTCGACACCGATCCCGCCGGCGGCATGCTTTCATATTGCACGTTGTACGACAGCGCCGCCGACAGCGGCCCGATCAGCTTGGCGTTGACCGCGGTCGTGCCGCTCAGCGTCGAATTGTAGCTTTGCACATAGGCGGACGCGTTCTGCGTCACCGACAAACCGGGCAGCAGCCGCCAGTTGAACGCCAGCGTGCCGCGGGCGGCGACGTTGCTCTGCTCGGTGTCGTCAGTAAAGGCGGTCTGCCGGAACGCCGGCCCCAGTTCGAGGTCGAGACGAATCTTGGGCGATTTGATCGCGCTGTAGCCGACGCCGGCGGAGGCGGAATAGCGGTTGTAGTAACCCAGGAACCGATCCGCCTCGTACTGCGCGGCACCATAGACGTAGAGCCGGTCGTCGATCTTGAAATTGGGTTCGTAGCTGGCGAGATAATGTTCGCGCGTCGTGATTTCGGCGTTTTCCTGATAGTCCGCCTGGACGTGGAACTTGTGGCGCCACTGTAGCCCTTCGCGGGTCAGGTCGAGCACCGCGGAGCCGCCCTTGCTGTCGGTGTTGCCGGTGGTGACATAGCCGCCCAGCTCGGCGCGGCCGCTCCACAGGTCGAACATGCTCGCCTGGCGGATCGTCGTCTGGCGCGCCTGCGCGCGATCGTTGCGCCATTTTTGTGCGATCGCCAGCACCGCGTCGGCGCTCGCCGGATCGGCGAGCCGGGCGTATTTGACCACCACCGACACGTCGCCGTCGTTGCCGCTTTCGATCGCGGCGTCGAGCATCGACCGGATCGCCGCCGGGATCGGCACCTTGGTATCGTCGGGCGCCTCGTCGGCGGCGGCGTTGGCGAGCAGCAACGGAGCGAGGATCAGGGGGAGGAAACGGCGCACGCCCCGGCTCTACCGCCTCGCCCCGGACAGCCAACCCCCAAACGGCTCAACCCGTTTCACCTGCGGCGAGATGAGGCTGGAATGCGGCGAGCACATCCTCGTACAGCGCGCGCTTGAACGGCACGATCATGGCCGGCAGATCCGCGGGATCGCTCCACCGCCACGCGCGGAACTCCTGATGCACGGTCGCGATGTCGATGTCGCCGTCCTCGCCCAGAAAGCGGAACAGGAACCACCGCTGCCGCTGTCCGCGCCATTTGCCCTTCCACACCTTGCCGACCATGTCGGCGGGCAGGTCGTAGAGGAACTCGCCCGGCGCCTCGGCGATCAGCGTCACCTTGTCGGGCGCCACGCCCGTCTCCTCGCCCAGCTCGCGGAGCGCGGCGGTATAGGCGTCCTCGCCGGGATCGATCCCGCCCTGCGGCATCTGCCACGCCTCCAGCGTCGTATCGATCCGCTGGCCGACGAAGACCTTGCCCGCACGGTTGACGAGCATCACGCCGGCGCAGGGGCGGTAGGGAAGGTCGCTCATCGTCCTGCCGCCTGCGCCATGACGCGCGCGCCCTCCGCCTCCGCGATCACGTCCTTCAGCGCGGCGAGATAGCCAGCGACGTCGGCTTGGCTCGACGGGATCGCCTTGCGCAGCGTCACGAAGCCATGGATGTTGCCGACCGCCTCGCGAAACACGACCGGCACGCCCGCCTGCACCAGAGCGGCGGCATAGGCACGCCCCTGATCGCGGATCGGATCGAGGCTGGCGGTGACGATCACCGCCGGCGGCAACCCCTCCAGCGGCCCCAGCAGCGGTGAACCGCGGCTGTGCGCGACATCGGCGGCATAGGCGTCGGCAAACCACAGCATCGTGTCGCGGGTCAGCAGGAAGCCGTCGGCGAACCGGTCGAACGAGGGATAGTCACGCGACGTGTCGGCGGCGGGATAGATCGGCGCCTGCACGATCACCGGCACCGCGGCGGGCCGATCGCGGAGGTCCATCGCCGCGACGATCGTCAGCGTGCCGCCGGCGCTGTCGCCGGCGAGGATCAGGCTGGTGACGCTGCGCCCCAGTTCGGCGGGGCTGTCCGCGACCCAGCGCGCTGCCGCCTCGCAATCGTCGGGCGCGGCGGGCCAGCGATGTTCGGGCGCCAGCCGGTAGTCGACCGCGACGACAGGCACGTCGAGCACCCGCGCGATCTCCGCGCAGAAGCTGGCGTGCGTGTCGAGATCGTCGATGACGAAGCCGCCGCCGTGGAAGAAGACCAGCGCCGGCCCCGGCTGGCGCGTTTCGCGCGCATCGAACAGCCGGGCGGGGATGCTGCCGGCGGGGCCGGGGATGACGAGGTCTCGGACCAGCGCGAGGTCGCCGACCGGCGGATCGGCGACGTCCTTCATCGCCGCATAGACCTGCCGCGCCGCCTCCGGCGTCATCTGGTGCGTGCGCGGCCCCGGCATCGCGTTGAGATAGTCGAGGAAGCCGCGCACGTCGGGGCGGACATAGGGAGCGGGGGCGGGGGCAGGCGTATCGGTCATGCGGCTCTCCTCGGGTCGCCGCTTGGGCGGCGTCGCTCGAGCCCTTACGTAAGGGGCGTGATCGCGATCGTCCATCATCCCGCCTATGTCGCGCCCGCCCCGGCGCGCTCCACCTATCGCTGGAACAAGAACGGTCTGATCCGCGACCTGCTGATCGCCGAGGGTGCGCGCGTCGCATGGCACACGCCCGAACCGATGCCGCGCGCGTGGCTGGAGGCGGTGCACGATCCCGATTACGTCGCCGAGGTGCTGGAGGCGCGAGTGCCTGCGATGAAGACGCGCCGCATCGGCTTTCCGGTGACCCCCGCGGTCGCGGCGCGCGCGGCGGTGGTGCCCGGCGGCACCTGGCTCGCCGCGCATCTCGCGCTGCGCCACGGCTTCGCCGCCAACACGGCGGGGGGCAGCCACCACGCGCTCGCCGACACCGGTGCGGGCTATTGCGTGTTCAACGACCTCGCGCTTGCCGCGGTGCGGCTGGTCGAGGAGGGGACGGTCGATCGCCTCGCGGTCGTCGATTGCGACGTGCACCAGGGCGACGGCACCGCCGCCTTGCTCGCCGGCAGGCCGGGGATCGCCACCTATTCGATCCATGCCGACAAGAATTTTCCGGCGCGCAAGGCGCGATCGACGCTCGACGTCGGTCTGGCGGACGGGCTGGGCGATGAGGCATATCTGGCGACGCTGGAGGACACGCTCGCCCCCTTCCTCGCCGAATACCGGCCGCAGCTGATCCTGTATCAGGCGGGCGTCGATCCCTTCGCCGGCGACCGCCTCGGCCGGCTGTCGCTGACGCTCGACGGCCTCGTCCGCCGCGAACGGCTGGTCGCGCGGCTCGCCCGCGGCGTGCCGCTCGCGAGCACGGTCGGCGGCGGCTACGGCGACGATGCGCTCGAGATCGCGCGGCGCCACGTCACGGCGATCCTGACGCTGGGGGAGGCCATGATCCCCGCCCGATGACTCTGGAATGCTCCAACGTTTCACCTGCTCACTGTCGAAGGGCAGATGAGACTCACCTGTGCTTCGACAGGCTCAGCACGAACGGGTTCAGTTACAGTCATCAAGATCGCGCCTCGGCTAGTCGGCGTCCAAGGTGCTTCGACAGGCTCAGCGCGAACGGAGGCAAGGTTCAGGCCTTCCCACACACGACAACCTGCGGCATGAGCGCGCCCGACATGCTTCGGGACACGATACAGCAACGCGCGCTCGCCCCGATCTTCCACCGGTTCCTCGACCGGATCGACGCCGGCCTCGCGAGCGGCGCGATCGACGCGCGGCTGCCCGACGGTAGGCGCCGGCTGCTCGGCGGCCGTATGCCGGGACCGGTGCCGATCGTGACGCTGCACCGCTGGCGCGCGCTCGTCCGGCTGGCGAGCGGCGGGTCGGTCGGCTGGTACAAAGCCTGGGCGGACGGCGACTGGTCGAGTCCAGATCCGGTGCCGCTGTTCGACCTGTTCATGCGCAACCGCGTGCCGCTGGCCGGCGCGGCACGAGCGGGGGGTATTCCCAAGCTGCTGCTGCGCGGCTGGCACGCGCTGCGCCGCAACGACCGCAAGGGTGCGCGCCGCAACATCGCCGACCATTACGACCTCGGCAACGACTTCTACCGCGAATGGCTCGATCCCGGCCTGACCTATTCGAGCGGGATCTATGCGCCCGGCGACACGCTGGCGATGGCGCAGGACCGCAAGCTCGCCGCGATCCTGACCCGCACCGGCACCGCGCCGGGCGACACGATCCTCGAGATCGGCTGCGGCTGGGGCTCATTCGCCGCCACCGCCGCGGCGGCCGGGCGCCGGGTCCACGCACTCACCCTGTCGACCGAGCAGAAAGCAGCAGTCGATGCGCGCGCGCTGCCCGGCGTCACCGTCTCGCTGACCGACTATCGCGACGTCACCGGCACCTACGACGCGGTGGCGAGCATCGAGATGGTCGAGGCGGTGGGGCAGGCCTATTGGCCCGCATATTGCGATACGCTGGCGCGGATGCTGAAGCCCGGCGGGCGGGCGGCGATCCAGTATATCAGCATCGCCGACGACGTGTTCGAACGCTATGCCGAGAGCGTCGACTTCATCCAGCGCTACGTCTTTCCCGGCGGCATGCTGCTGTCGGAAAGCCGCTTCCGCGCGCTGTGCGAGGCGCGGGGGTTGGCGTGGACCGACACCCATGCCTTCGGCCTCGATTATGCGGAGACGCTGCGTGGCTGGCGCGAGCGGTTCGACGCGGCCGACCGCGAAGGGCGGCTGCCCGAACGCCTCGACGCGCGTTTCCGCGACCTGTGGCGCTATTACCTGATGTATTGCGAAGGCGGTTTCCGCGGCGGCGGTATCGACGTCGCGCAGGTGACGCTGGTCAAAACCTGATCGTCATTGCGAGCGGGTCAGCGCACCCGTTCGCGATGCCCCGCGGCGAAACCTGCGATCGCCAGCGCGACGATGCGTTCGGCCACCACCTCGGGCGGCTTGACCGACTCCGGCGCTTCGCCCGGATAGGCCCTTGCGCGCATCCGGGTCCGCGTCGCGCCGGGGTCGAGCACCGCGGTGCGGATCGCGCTGATCTCGCTCGTCTCGTCGCCATAGGCTTCGAGCAGCGTCTCGAACGCCGCCTTGGACGCGCCATAGGCCCCCCAATAGGCACGCGGATTGCGGCCGACGCTGGAGGTGACGCCGATCACCTTCGCGGACTTCGCCTTGCGCAGCATCGGGTCGAACGCCTGGATCATCGCCACCTGCGCGCTGACGTTGAGGGTCAGCACCTGCGCCAGTTCCTTGGGATCGATCGCCGGCACCGCGGCGAGGCTGCCGAGCATCCCGGCGTTGAGCACCAGCACGTCGAGCGCCTGCCAGCGCTCGCCGACCGCCGTCGCCAGCCGCGCGATACTGTCGGTCTGCGTCAGGTCGAGCGGCGCGATCGTCGCCGATCCGCCGGCGTCGAAGATCGTCTCCTCGACGCCTTCCAGATCCTTGGCGGTACGCGCAGTCAGCACGACATGCGCGCCCGCCGCACCCAGCGCGATGGCGGTCGCGGCGCCGATGCCGCGGCTGGCGCCGGTGACCAGCGCCAGTTGCCCCTCCAATGGTTTCGCCATCAGTTGACCCGCTCTTCCAGCATCGCGAACTGGTCGACCTCGGCGACGTCGTCGTGGTCGGTCAGCGTCGTCGGATAATCGCCGGTGAAGCAGGCGTCGCAATATTTCGGCCGCACGTCGGCGCGCTTCGCCTCGCCCAGCGCCTTGTACAGGCCATCGATCGACACGAACGACAGGCTGTCGGCGTGGATGAAGTCGGTCATCCCGCCGACGTCGTGCTTCGCCGCCAGCAGCTTGGCGCGCTCGGGCGTGTCGACGCCGTAGAAGCAGCTGTGCCGCGTCGGCGGCGAGGCGATGCGCATGTGCACCTCCGCCGCGCCGGCATCGCGCATCATCTGCACGATCTTGAGGCTGGTGGTGCCGCGGACGATCGAATCGTCGACGAGAATGATCCGCTTGCCCTCGATCAGCGCGCGGTTGGCGTTGTGCTTCAGCTTGACGCCGAGGTGGCGGACCTTGTCGCCCGGCTGGATGAAGGTGCGGCCGACGTAATGCGAGCGGATGATGCCGAGTTCGAACGGGATGCCCGATTCCTGCGCATAGCCGATCGCGGCGGGCACGCCCGAATCGGGGACGGGGATGACGTAATCCGCCTCGACCGGCGATTCGATCGCCAGCTGCGCGCCGATCGCCTTGCGCACCGTGTACACCGACTGGTCGCCCGCGATCGAATCGGGGCGGCTGAAATAGACCCATTCGAAGATGCACGGCCGCGGTGCCATCGGTGCGAACGGGCGGATCGATCGTACCTCCGTTCCCTGCACGATGACCAGCTCGCCCGGCTCGACCTGCCGTTCGAAGGTCGCGCCGCACACGTCGAGCGCCACCGTCTCGGACGCGAAGATCACCGCGCCGTCCAGCTTGCCCATCACCAGCGGCCGGATGCCGAGCGGGTCGCGACACGCGATCATCCCCTCGGGCGTCATCACCACGAGGCTGTAGGCGCCCTCGATCTGCTTCAGCGCGTCGATGAACCGGTCGAGCAGCGTGCGGTAGTTCGACGTCGCGACCAGGTGGATGATCGTTTCGGTGTCGGAGGTCGACTGGAAGATCGATCCCCGGCGGACGAGCTCACGGCGCAGCTTCATCGCGTTGGAGATATTGCCGTTGTGCGCCACCGCGAAGCCGCCGGTCGACAGGTCGGCATAAAGCGGCTGGACGTTGCGCAGCGCAGTCTCGCCGGTGGTCGAATAGCGGACGTGGCCGACCGCGGACGTGCCGGGGAGCGCGCGGATCACGTCGTCGCGGTCGAAATTGCCGGCGACATGGCCCATCGCGCGATGCGTGTGGAAATGATGGCCGTCGAAGCTGCTGATTCCGGCGGCCTCCTGACCGCGGTGCTGGAGCGCGTGGAGGCCGAGCGCGACGAGCGCGGCGGCGCTGTCGCTGCCGGACACGCCGAATACGCCGCACTCTTCGTGCAGCGTGTCGTCTTCGAAGGGATGGGTCGTCAGCATGATGGCGGGGGCTCACATCGGGCGGGTGGCCATATAGGAACGCATTCCGGCTTTGTCGCCTGTCTGTCACATCGAATTTCGAACCGTTTTCGGATCCGCGCGTTTCGGGCGCCGGAGACGAGGAGACGGATGATGGCGAAGGACCACGGCGCGCAGATCAAGGATGACGGCCTGTACGAGGAGCTGCGCAAGCAGGGCAATTCGAAGGAAAAGGCGGCGCGCATCGCCAATGCGAAGGCGAACGGCTCGCTCGACCATCGCGGCACGCAGCTGGAAGAGCGAACCAAGGCGGACCTGCTGAAGGAAGCGCGCGAGATCGGGATCGCGGGGCGGTCGAAGATGGACAAGGCCGCGCTGGTGAAGGCGATCCGCGGGCGCAGGTAGTTGCTCGCGGGATGGAGCGTAAATGGGATACGTGCACCCGCGCAAACTCCCCCGTCACCCCGGACTTGTTCCGGGGTCCACTCCGCGGCGAGGCCTACGCTTTGTCATCGGCGCGATGCGCCCGCGGAACGGTGGACCCCGGAACAAGTCCGGGGTGACGAGGGGAGTGGGGAGCCGTTCGGGAACGAACGCCACTATTTCCCTGGAATCCCGGGCGTCGTCGCCAGCGCCGGTTCGGCCTTGCGCCGCACCCCGCCCAGATCGTCCGGCCCCTTCGCCACCACCGGCGTCGACGTCGCAACGGGTGCGGGCAGGGCGGTGAGCAGCACCTGCCGCTTCATGCACTGTCGCCGGTCGGCCCGCGGGAATTGCGCGCAGTTCCACAGCGTCCGCTCCAGTCCCGTATCGCGGTCGCGCAGATAGCTGAACGCCATCGTCGCGACCTGATCGGCGGTCAGCGGCGCGCTCGCCGGCGTCTTGCCCGCGTCGGTCCAGGCGGCGAATCGGCAGGTCTTGCGCTCGCCGCACGCCTTGGCGGCCAATGTCGGATACAGGTCGGGCTGAACGCCGGAAGGCAAGGTCACGAGGAAACTGTCCGTATCCCCGCTCGCCGGCGCGAGCGGGGCGGTCTCGCTCGCCGCGTCGGACGCGACGACCATGCCCAACGCCTCCGACGCCTCCAGCAGCGCCGTCTCCGCCTCGGCGAGCGCCGCCGCCGTCTTGTGCGCGTCGGAGATCGGCGCGAGCTGTGCGATCACCGGTTCGGCCGAACTCACCTGCCGGTTGAACGCCGGCGGCGTGCCCCACCAGCCGGTCCAGCGGAAGAACAGATGGCTGTGCACCGCGACGACCTTGTCGAGGCTCGCCTGCCAATAGGGCACGACCCAGTCGGTGTGGTAGTGCGTCGCATAGCCGACCGGCCGGTAGACCGCGCCCGACAGCGCCGCGGCGGCAACCTCGCGCGCCCGCCGCCACGCATCGCCGGTCGGCGTCCAGCGGGTCAGCGCGTGATCGCAGCTGAAGCTGAACTGGCACCCGGTGCTTCGCTCCTCGCCTTCGAAGATCACGCCGCACACCGTCTTCGGAAACGCCGGATGGCGCAGCCGGTTGAGCACGACCTGCGCGACGGCGCGCTCGCCCTCGGTATCGTCGCCCGCCTCGTAGAGCACGCCCGCCGCCATGCAGTCGGTGGCGCGGGCACGCTCCTCGTCGCTGCCGGCGAAGCGGAACGGCCGTGCGGGCGGATTGGGGAGCGTGGAGAAGGGGACCTCGGCGTTGAACGCCTTGGCGTCCTCCGGCGACAGGTCGACATAGGCGACCGGCTCGACCGACGGCAGCTCGGCCGCGGGCACGACGCGGCGCGGCAGGGCGACGCGCTTGTGCGGCTTGGGGATCGCCGGCGGGTGAGTGACGACGAGCGCCGGCACCGCGACGGCGGCGAGGGCCGTTGCAGCGAGGACGGCAGAAAGTGGACGCGACATCATGCGATCAAGTCGCCCTCACCCTTCCGCGCCTGCGGGTCACCATGAAAGTATTACTTTCATGGAAACCCTGCGGCGCTCCCTCCCTCTCCCGCCGGGAGAGGGAAGAGGCGCGTAGCGCCGAAGGGTGAGGGCGAAAACACGCTCACTGTTCGGGCAGGAAGTCCGGGACCGACAGATAGCGTTCGCCGGTGTCGTAGTTGAACCCGAGTACGCGCACGTCGTCGGGCAGGTCGGGCAGCTTCTGCAGGATCGCCGCCAGCGTCGCGCCGGACGAGATGCCGACGAGGATACCCTCTTCGCGTGCCGAGCGCCGCGCCATGTCCTTGGCGACCGCGGCGTCGACCTCGATCACGCCGTCCAGCGCCTGCGTGTGCAGGTTGCGCGGGATGAACCCTGCGCCGATGCCCTGGATCGGGTGCGGCCCGGGCTGGCCACCGGCGATGACGGGGGAGGCGGCGGGTTCGACCGCGAAGACCTTGAGGTTCGGCCATGCCTTCTTCAGCGTCTCGGCGACGCCGGTGATGTGGCCACCGGTGCCGACACCGGTGATGATGACGTCGATCGGCGAATCGCGGAAATCGTTGAGGATCTCCTGCGCCGTCGTGCGGACGTGGACGTCGATGTTGGCGCCGTTCTCGAACTGCTGCGGCATCCACGCGCCGGGCGTCTGGTGCACGAGCTCGATCGCGCGCTCGATCGCGCCCTTCATCCCCTTCTCGCGCGGGGTGAGGTCGAAGGTCGCGCCATAAGCGAGCATCAGCCGCCGCCGCTCGAGCGACATCGATTCGGGCATGACGAGGACGAGCTTGTAGCCCTTCACCGCCGCGACCATCGCGAGGCCGACGCCGGTGTTGCCGCTGGTCGGCTCGATGATCGTGCCGCCGGGTTTGAGGTCGCCGTTCGCCTCCGCCGCCTCGATCATCGCGAGCGCGATACGGTCCTTGATCGACCCGCCGGGGTTGGAGCGTTCCGACTTGATCCATACTTCGGAGTCCGGGAACAGCTTCGACACGCGGATGTGCGGCGTGTTGCCGATCGTCTCCAGGATGGTGTTGGCCTTCATGGCTTGGCTTCTCCGTGTTGGGGTTCGACCTGTAACATATCCGGCGGATCGAAGGTCCGCGCGGCGCGAAGTTCGGGGAACAGCCGCGCCCACAGCAGGGTGACGACGATCGCCGCCATCCCGCCGAACGTGACCGCGCCGACCGGGCCGAGCAGCGACGCCATCAGCCCGCTTTCCGCCTCGCCCAGTTCGTTGCTCGCCGAGATGGTCAGCTGCGACACCGCGCTCACCCGGCCGCGCATCTCGTCGGGCGTGTGCAGCTGGATCAGCGACTGGCGGACGTAGACCGACACCATGTCGGCCCCGCCCGCGACGATCAGCGCCGCAAGGCTGAGCGGGAAGCTGGTCGACAGGCCGAAGGTCAACACCGCCACCGCGAAGACGATCACCGCGATCAGCATCTTGGTGCCGACGTTCGAATCCATCGGCTTGAACGAAAACCATACCGCCGCGATCGCCGCGCCGATCCCCATGCCCGCCGCCAGCACGCCCAGCCCCTGTGCGCCGACGTGCAGGATGTCGCGCGCATAGATCGGCAGCAGCGCGGTCGCGCCGGCGAGCAGCACGACGAACAGGTCGAGCGTGATCGTCGCCAGCACCAGCCGGTTGTTGGCGACGTAGCGGAAGCCGTCGAGGATGCGGGTAAGCGGGTGCTTGTCGGTCTGTGCGGGCGGCTGCGGCACCGGGCCGATCAGGAACATCGTGGCCAGCGCCAGCGCGAACAGGCCGGTGATCGCAGCGTATGCGACATCGGGATGGACCGCGTAGAGCAACCCGCCGACGCTCGGCCCCGCGATCGATCCGACCTGCCACGCGATCGACGAGATCGCGATCGCGGTCGGCAGGCTCTCGCGCGGCACCAAATTGGGGGCCAGCGCCGAATAGGCCGGGCCGGTGAAGGCGCGCACGATGCCGATCAGCACCGCCGCGACGAACAGGGCGGGCAACGTGAGATCGCCCAGCCAGGTCAGCACACCGAGCATCGCCGCGACCGCGGTGATGAGCGCGGTCGTCCCCCGCACGATCCAGCGCCGGTCGATGCTGTCGGCGACCAGGCCGGTGACCGGGGTCAGCAGGAACAGCGGCACGAACTGCGCCGCGCCGATCATGCCGAGCAGGAACGCCGCCTGCCGCACGTCCATCGTCTCACGCGCGATGCTGTACACCTGCCACCCGATCACGATCGCCAGCGCGGTCTGCGCGATCGTCCCCGACAGGCGCGACAGCCAATAGCTGCGGAAATTGGCGATGCGGAACGGATGGGTGGCCATGCGGGGGCGAGCTTTGCCGCGCGCGGGCGGGAAGGGCAACATAGTTGGTCTATCTCGTCCTCATTCCTCCCGGCACGGGGAGGGGGCCATGCGCAGCATGGTGGAGGGGGGCCTCCACAAACCACATCGCCTGCGGAAAGCCCCCTCCGTCACCGGTGCGCGATGCCACCTCCCCGTGCCGGGGAGGAGCGAAGTGCGCATCCCGGAAACGCTACGTCACAGCCAACTTGGCCCAGGGAATTGATGTTCCAACACAACCCGGCCTATAGGCTCGGTCACTTCCCCAGGACCGTTGAGGTAATACGTGGCCAAATCGCCTGCTCCTCCCGCCGTACCGCTCTCCAATCGCGAGCGCCCCGCCGATCCCAAGCCGTTCGAAGCGACCAAGGAGCAGCTGCTCGACTTCTACAGGCACATGCTGCTGATCCGCCGATTCGAGGAAAAGGCGGGGCAGCTCTATGGTCTGGGCTTCATCGGCGGCTTCTGCCACCTCTACATCGGCCAGGAAGCGGTCGCGGTCGGCCTGCAGTCGGCATTGGACGGCGACAAGGATTCGGTCATCACCGGCTATC
The DNA here is from genome assembly GCF_024211255.1 of Sphingomonas liriopis. Lineage (GTDB taxonomy): Bacteria > Pseudomonadota > Alphaproteobacteria > Sphingomonadales > Sphingomonadaceae > Sphingomonas > Sphingomonas liriopis. Next base: position 102,910 of record NZ_JAMLDY010000011.1, read on the forward strand.
GCGACCATGGCCACATGCTCGCCTACGGCATCGATCCCAAGGTCATCATGGCCGAGCTCACCGGGCGTGCCGCCGGCATCAGCCGCGGCAAGGGCGGCTCGATGCACATGTTCTCGACCGAACATAAGTTCTACGGCGGCCACGGCATCGTCGGCGCGCAGGTGTCGCTCGGCACCGGCCTCGCCTTCGGTCACAAGTACAGCAACGACGGCGGCGTGTGCCTCGCCTATTTCGGCGACGGCGCGGCCAACCAGGGCCAGGTGTACGAGAGCTTCAACATGGCCGAGCTGTGGAAGCTCCCGATCATCTTCGTGATCGAGAACAACCAATATGCCATGGGAACGTCGGTCAACCGCGCCTCGGCGGAGGATCAGCTGTATCGCCGCGGCGAGAGCTTCCGCATTCCCGGCATCCAGGTCGACGGCATGGACGTGCTCGCCTGCCGCGGTGCCGCCGAGGAGGCGCTCGCCTGGGTCCGCGCCGGCAAGGGTCCGGTCATCCTCGAGATGAAGACCTATCGCTATCGCGGCCATTCCATGTCCGACCCCGCCAAATACCGCAGCCGCGAGGAAGTGCAGGGGGTACGCGACAAGTCCGACCCCATCGAGCACGTCAAGAAGCTGCTGGAGGCCGAGGGCGTGACCGAGGCCGACCTCAAGACCATCGAACAGGACATCCGCAAGACCGTGAACGAAGCCGCCGATTTCGCCGAAAGCACGCCCGAGCCCGAGGAAACCGAGCTCTACACCGACGTGCTGGTGGAGTCCTACTGATGGCGATCGAGATCAAGATGCCCGCGCTGTCCCCCACGATGGAGGAGGGCACGCTCGCCAAGTGGCTTGTGAAGGAAGGCGACACGGTCAAGTCCGGCGACATCATGGCCGAGATCGAGACCGACAAGGCGACGATGGAGTTCGAAGCCGTCGACGAAGGCACGATCGGCAAGATCGTCGTCGCCGAAGGCACAGACAATGTGAAGGTCGGCGCGGTCATCGCGACGCTGCTCGAGGATGGCGAGAGCGCCGACGCGGCGACGTCGGCAGGGGCTGGGACCAAGGACGACAGCCCCAAGGCCGATGCCAAGGCGGACGAGAAGAAGCCGGCCGATAAGGTCGAGGACTCGGCTCACCCGTCGCAGGAAAAGGTCGAGACCGGCGCGCGCCAGCTGTTCGAGGCGGCGAAGAACGACGGCGTTCAGGACCCCGCGATCCCCGAAGGCACCGAGATGGTGAAGACCACCGTCCGCGAAGCGCTGCGCGACGCGATGGCGGAGGAGATGCGTAAGGACGGCCGCGTCTTCGTGATGGGCGAGGAGGTTGCCCAGTATCAGGGCGCCTACAAGGTCACGCAGAGCCTCCTCGAGGAGTTCGGCGATCGCCGCGTCATCGACACGCCGATCACCGAATACGGTTTCGCCGGCGTCGGCACCGGCGCGGCGATGGGTGGCCTGAAGCCGATCATCGAATTCATGACGTTCAACTTCGCCATGCAGGCGATCGACCACATCATCAATTCGGCGGCCAAGACCAATTACATGTCCGGCGGCCAGATGCGCTGCCCGATCGTCTTCCGCGGCCCCAACGGCGCGGCGAGCCGCGTCGGCGCGCAGCACAGCCAGAATTACGGTCCCTGGTATGCGAGCGTCCCCGGCCTGATCGTCATCGCGCCCTACGACGCGGCCGACGCCAAGGGCCTGCTGAAGGCGGCGATCCGCTCGGAAGACCCCGTCGTCTTCCTCGAGAACGAGCTGATGTACGGCCGCTCGTTCGACGTCCCCAAGCTCGACGATTACGTCCTGCCGATCGGCAAGGCGCGGATCATGCGCGAGGGCAGCCACGTCACGCTGGTCAGCTATTCGATCGGCGTCGGCCTCGCGCTCGAAGCCGCCGAGACGCTGGCGGGCGAGGGTATCGAGGCGGAGGTGATCGACCTCAGGACGCTGCGCCCGCTCGACAAGCAGACGGTGCTCAAGAGCCTTGCCAAGACCAACCGCCTCGTCGTGGTCGAGGAAGGCTGGCCGACCTGCTCGATCGCGAGCGAGATCACCGCGATCGTGATGGAGGAGGGCTTCGACGACCTCGACGCGCCGGTACTGCGCGTTACCAACGAGGACGTGCCGCTGCCCTATGCGGCGAACCTCGAGAAGAAGGCGCTGATCGACGCCAAAAAGATCGTTGCCACGGTCAAGAAGATCATCTGATCGACCGGGGGGCGGCGGCATCCCCGTCGCCCCTGTATTGCGCCTCGCTACTCGTAGCGGTTTCGCGCGAACACGCCCCCGCCGGCTTGCGTATCGCGGCGTGGCGGGGCAGCGGGATCGGATGACCGATCCGCTTCCCTCCGACCGGCAACTCGCGATCGGCTATGCGCCGGCAAGCGTTCGTGCGGGATTCGCCGCCATGCTCGCGCTCGACGCGCGGCTCGCCGGGATCGTGCGGACGACGCGCGAGCCGCTGGTCGGGCAGATGCGGCTGACCTGGTGGCACGACGCGCTCGTGCGGCTCGACATCGCGCCCGCGCCCGCCGAACCTGTGTTGCGCGACCTGCAGGCCGCGGCGCTGCCCCACGGCGTCACCGGTGCCGACCTCGCGACCCTGGTCGAAGGGTGGGAGGTGCTGCTCGATCCGCTCGATGCCGACGGGCTCGCCAGCCACGCCGAGCGGCGCGGGGCGCGACTGTTCCGCCTCGTTGCGCGCCTGATGGACGGCGATGCGGATGGCGTGTCGGCGGCGGGGCGGGGGTGGGCGCTCGCCGATCTGGCGCTGCATGTCAGCGCGCCTAGGATCGCCGATATCGCGATGTCGCAGGCGAGGGAAGCATTCGCGACCGGCTTTGCCAAGACGTGGCCGCGGTCGATCCGGCCACTGGGCGCGCTCGCCCTGTTCCAGTTGTTGCGGATCGACGGGACGACGCCCGTCCACGACTTCGCCCGGATGACGCGGTTCCAGATCGCCGGTCGCTGAACTCTTGCGCGGGGCCGGATTGCTGATAGCCTCGACTGCCGGATAGTCGGGGGACGCGGATCATGTGGCGATACTGGGCGGGCGGCGGTGCGATCCTGGCGACGGCCGGCGCGGGCTGGATGCTGCTCCACGGCGGCGAGGCGCGGTCGGTGCCGATCCTTCCCGCACAGCCGCAGGCGGTAGCGTCTGGCGAGGCTCTGTCAGCCGATCCGCAGGTCCCCGAAGCCACCGCCGCGACGCGCGAGGAAAAGCGCTTCAACCGCTACGACAAGGACCGCGACGGCAAGGTCACGCGCGACGAATATCTCGCCGCACGACGCAAGGCGTTCGCCAAGCTCGACACCAACGGCGACGGCCGCCTCGACTTCGACGAATGGGCGATCCGGGCGACGACCAAGTTCGCCACCGCCGACCGCGACAAATCCGGCGCGATGAACGCCACCGAATTCGCCACCACCGCGGTCAAACGCAAGGCGCCCTCACGCGCCAAATGCCCGCCGGCGCAGCAGGCGGCATCGGCCGAGGACAGCTGACGCTGCTTATCCTTCGACGGGCTCAGGTGCAGCAACCGGCGTACGCCATTGCGCGAACGCCGCGCGGCCGCGGTCGGTGTACATCCGCTTGCGATCGGCCTTCTTGGTCCGGCCCGGGATCGGCGGCATCAGCCCGAAATTGACGTTCATCGGCTGGTACGTCGCCGCCTCCGCGCCGCCGGTGATATGGCCGAGCAGCGCGCCCAGGGCCGTCTCGATCGGCGGCGGCGCCAGCGTCTCCCCGCGCAGTTCCGCCGCGGCGAAGCGCCCGGCGAGCAGCCCGATCGCGGCGCTCTCGATATAGCCCTCGCATCCCGTGATCTGCCCGGCGAAGCGCAAATTGGGCCGGCTCTTCAACCGCAACGTCGGGTCGAGCAGTTCGGGCGAACGGATGAAGGTGTTGCGATGTAGCCCGCCCAGCCGCGCGAAATCGGCGTTCTGCAGGCCCGGGATGGTGCGGAACAGCCGCACCTGCTCGGCATGTTTCAGCTTGGTCTGGAACCCGACGATGTTCCACAGCGTGCCCTGCGCATTGTCCTGGCGCAGCTGCACCACCGCATAGGGCCAGCGCCCGGTACGCGGGTCGTCGAGCCCGACCGGCTTCATCGGGCCGTAGCGCAGCGTGTCGACCCCGCGCTCCGCCATCACCTCGATCGGCATGCACCCCTCGAAATAGGGCGTGTCCTGTTCCCAGTCCTTGAACGGCGTCTTTTCCCCGGCGATCAGCCCGGCGTGGAAGGCGAGATACTCGTCCTTCGTCATCGGGCAGTTGATGTAGTCGGCCTCGCCCTTGTCCCAGCGCGACGCCTTCCACGCCACGTCCATGTCGATCGTATCGGCATGGACGATCGGCGCGAGCGCGTCGAAGAAGGCGAGCGCCTCCTTGCCCGTCGCGCCGCCGATCGCCTCGGCCAGCGCCGCAGCGGTCAGCGGCCCGGTAGCGAGGATCGCCGGCCCCTCCGGCAGGGCGTCCACCCGTTCGCGCACCAGCGTGACGTTGGGATGATCGGCGAGCGCCGCGGTGACCCCCGCCGAATAGCCGTCGCGATCCACCGCCAGCGCCGACCCCGCCGGCACGCGATGCGCATCCGCCTGGGCCATGATAAGCGATCCCAGCGCACGCATCTCCTGATGCAACAGCCCGACCGCATTCGATTCGGCATCGTCCGAGCGGAAGCTGTTCGAACAGACGAGCTCGGCGAGGTGATCGGTCTGGTGCGCGGGCGTGCGCTCGCCCGAACCGCGCATCTCCGACAGACGGACGCGCAATCCCGCCTCGGCAAGCTGCCACGCCGCTTCCGATCCGGCGAGGCCGCCGCCGACGATATGGATGTCATGAATCATGCCACGCGCATTAGGCTCCGCGGACGCGGCGGGCAACGCACCGCGGCCCCGGTGCGTTCGGGTTGCCATGACCACGATCTACACCATCGGCTATGAGGCCACGACGATGGCCGATTTCCTCGCTGCGCTGACGAAGGCCGGCGTACGGCGCGTCATCGATGTACGCGCCTTGCCCTTGTCGCGCCGCCCGGGCTTTTCCAAATCGTCGCTCGCCGCCAGCCTGAAGGAGGCGGGGATCGATTACGTCCACCTGAAAGCGCTCGGTACCCCCAAACGTGGACGCGATGCCGCCAAGAAGGGCGACGTCGCGACGCTGGAGGCGGTCTACGACGAGCAACTGGAACTGCCGGAGGCGCAGGCGGCCGCCGCGATCATGCTCGGCCTTGCCGCCGAGATGCCGAGCGCCTTGCTCTGCTACGAACGCGATCCGCAGCATTGCCACCGCACGCTGTTGCTCGACGCGGTGGGCGAGGGGGCGACGGTGGTCGATCTGTACACCTGAACACCCTCCACCGTTCGCCCTAAGCATGTCGAAGGGCAGGTGGGTCCCAGGTGCTTCGACAGGCTCAGCACGAACGGGTCGTGATGGGCTCTCCGGTCTCTACAACGCCTCGCCCAGACGCCGCACCCGCCGGATGCGCGGATCGCGATCCATCTCCGCCTCGGCGCGGATCGACTGGCGCAGTTCGTCGCGCTTCTCGTGAATCGAGGCGATCACCGGCCCCATCGCGACGCCCAGATCGACCAGCACCGCTTCCGACAGTTGCAGCGAGCTTTCCAGCGTCTCGGGCACCGCATCGGTCACCCCGGCGCGGTACAGCTCTGCGGCATGACGCGGATCGCGGGCGCGCGCGATGATCGGCAGGTCGGGCGCCAGCGCGCGCATCCGCCGCGCGAGGCGCACGGTCAGCACCGGATCGTCCATCGTCAGGATCAGCGCGCGGGCCCGCGCGAGGTCGAGCCGGTCGACCAGCTCGGCGCGCGCGATATCGCCGAACAGCAGCGGGTAGCCCGCCGCACGCGCCTCGGTGACGGTATCGATGTCCGCCTCGACCGCGATATAACGCTGGCCGTGGACGGCGAGCAGGTCGGCGACCATCCGCCCGACGCGGCCGAAGCCGATCACCACCGCGCCCGGGCCTTCGCCGGTGTCGTCGATCGGCAGGTCGTCGCCGGGACGGCCCCGTTCGATCCCGCGCGACAGCAATTGCCCGCTCTTGGCGAGCAGCGGCGTGATCGTCAGCCCGATCGCGGTCACCGTCTGCCAGAAGGCGGCGGTCGACGGCAGGATCAGCTGCGCCTGCGCCGCGGTCGCCAGCACGATCAGCGTCGTCTCCGACGGGCTGCCCATCAGCAGCCCCGTCTCCGCCGCGATGCCGCGCCCGGTCTGCGCGACGCGCAGCAGGAGGTAGGTGACGATCGCCTTCACCCCGACCACCGCGACCACCGCGGCGAGCAGCGACGGCCAGTTGGCGAGTACCTCGGCGAGGTCGACGCTCATCCCCACGGTGATGAGGAATACGCCGAGCGCCAGCCCTTTGAAGGGCGCGGTCATCACCTCGACCTCGCTGTGATATTCCGTCTCGGCGATCAGCAGCCCGGCGAGCAGCGCGCCGACGATCGGCGACAGCCCGGCGGCGGTGGTCGCGACGCTGGCGACGATGACGACGAGCAGCGAGGCGGCAAGGAATAGCTCGGGGCTTTTGGTCCGCGCCGCCTGCGCGAACAGGCGCGGCAGCACCAGCCGCCCGCCCAGATACATGACGACGACCGTTGCGCCCCCGCGCAGCGCGACGCCGGCGATGCCGACCCAGCCCTCATCGGAGGCGGTCGGCGCCATCGCGCCCAGCGCGAAGATGATCGGCACCAGCGCCAGATCCTCGAACAGCAGCATCGCGAACGCGCTGCGCCCCACCGGACTCGTCGTCCCGACCAGCGGCAGCACCAATGCGGTCGACGACAGCGCGAGCGCCAGACCGAGCCCCGCCGCCCCCGCCCAATCCTGTCCCAGCATGTGCACCGCCACCGCGATCAGCACCGCCGATCCGATCAGCTCGGCCGGTCCCGTGCCGAACACCTGCGCGCGCATCGCCCACAGCCGCCGGAACGACAGTTCGAGCCCGATCGAGAACAGCAGCAGCACGATGCCGAATTCGGCGAACGGCTCGATCGAATGCGGATCGGATATGGTGAAATAATAGAGCCACGGCGCCTGCGCGGTCAGCATGCCGAGCCCCTTGGGGCCGACCAGCATGCCGACTAGGATGAACCCGATCACCGGACTGACCCGAAAGCGCGCGAAGGCGGGGATCACCAGCCCCGCCGCCCCCAGGATTACCAGCGCATCGCTGAAGCCCGCATTGTCCAGTCCGATCGCCATGAGCGGACTGTAGGGAAGGGGCGGGAAATGTCAGCCCACGATCGCCGAAAGGGATGCCGGGCGGTGTCATGCGTCGTCGGAAGGTCGAATCTCTCCCAATTCCTCCGTCACCCCGGACTTGTTCCGGGGTCCACCGGGCCACGGGCGCACGGTTTCCCCTCAAGCCGCCGCGCCTCGCCGCAGAGTGGACCCCGGAACAAGTCCGGGGTGACGAAGGATGTTGGCAAGTCGAAGCCCCACATCACTCCGCGCCTCACGCCGCCAGCCGGTAATCCTTGAACTGCTCCCGCAACGCCGTCTTCAGCAATTTCCCCGTCGCGGTGTGCGGCAGGCTGTCGACGAACACCACCGCATCGGGCAGCCACCATTTCGCCACCACGCCCGCCAGATGGTCGAGGATCGCGCGCTCGCCGACATCGCTGCCCGGCTTGCGCACCACGACCAGCAGCGGGCGTTCGTCCCACTTGGGATGCGCGATGCCGATCGCCGCCGCCTCGGCGACGCCGGGGCAGCCGATCGCGGCATTTTCCAGATCGACCGAGCTGATCCATTCGCCGCCCGACTTGATGACGTCCTTCGACCGGTCGGTGATCTGCATAGTGCCGTCGGGGTGGATCACCGCGACGTCGCCGGTGTCGAACCAGCCCTCGGCATCGATCGCATCCGCCTCGGCGCCGAAATAGCGCTTCACCACCCAGGGGCCGCGGATGTGCAGCCGCCCGGCGCTGGCGCCGTCGCGCGGCAGCTGGCGGCCATCGTCGTCGATCACCGTCAGCTCGACGCCATAGGGGATGCGCCCCTGTTTGGTCAGCAGGTCGAGTTGGTCGTCGCGCGTCCACTCCTCCCATCCTTCGGGTGGCGAGCCCACCGTCGCGACCGGCGACGTCTCGGTCATCCCCCACAGATGCTTGACCTCGACCCCCATATCCATCAGCCGCGCGATCATCGCCCGCGGCGCCGCCGATCCGCCGATCGTCGCCATCTTGAGCGCCCGCGGCGTCTCGCCGGTCGCATCGATATGCGCGAACATCGCCAGCCACACCGTCGGTACGCCCGATGAAATGGTGACGCCCTCGCGGTTCATCAGCTCGCACAGCACCTTGGCGTCGTTGACCGCGGAGAAGACCAGCTTCGCTCCCGCCAGCGGCGCGGCGAACGGCGTCCCCCAGGCGGCGGCATGGAACAGCGGCACGACCGGCAACAGCACCTCCGCCGATGACAGGCCCAGCACCGCCGGCGACACCACCAGCATCGCATGCAGCAGCGTCGAGCGATGCTCGTACAGCACGCCCTTGGGATTGCCCGTGGTGCCACTGGTATAGCAGAGCATGCACGGCTCACGCTCCGGACCCGTAGCCCAAGCGTAATCGCCATCCTCGGCGGCGATCAGCGCGGCGAACGTGCCCGGGCCTTCACCGTCCATCACGACGAAATGCTCGATACTGGTCCATGATGCGCGCAGCCGGTCGACGATCGGCTGGAATGCGCGATCGTAGAACAGCACGCGATCCTCGGCATGGTTGGCGATATAGACCAGCTGGTCGTCGAACAACCGCGGGTTGATCGTGTGGATCACCCCGCCCATGCCGATCGTGCCGTACCAGGCGGCGAGGTGATGGCCGTGGTTCATCGCCAGCGTCGCGACGCGATCGCCGCGCCTCACCCCCAGCCGCTCCAGCGCCTGCGCCAGCCGCCGCGCGTCGTGCGCGAGTCCTCGCCAGTCGTTGCGGCTCTCGCTGCCGTCGGCCCAGCGGGTGACGATCTCGCGGGTCGGATGCTCGCGCGCCGCATGATCGAGCAACGTCGATACCCGAAGTTCGAAATCCTGCATCCCGCCCAGCATCGTGTCATCCCTCCGCGCATCCGGCGTCGCATCCGCGCCGTTCGAACGACCATAATGCCCGGCCGTATCGGTGCAATGCCGATTGCGTGACGAAGTTTGGCCGATGCCCGTCGGGATCAGGGCAAGGTCACCTCCAGCGTACCGTCGTGGAAGCTGGTGCTGCCGAAGCTCGCCACGCCGACGCACGTGTCCCACGGGCCGACGATCTTGATCCCCAGCGCATCGAACAGCGTCTTGAACGCCTTCAACGCGCCCGCATTGTGCGTCTGCCGGTTGATGACCCGCATGCAGCGCATCAGGACCGTCCCCACCGCGTCGGGCGACAGCGCATACAGCGTCTTCAGCCATTCGGTGTTCGTTGCCGCGACCATCTGCGCGCAAGACGCGGCGATCGCCTTGAAGGCGTCCGCATCGACCTTCGTCTCGGCGGCGTCGAGGAAGCCGTTGAGGTCTTCGAGAAACGGCTGCGCCTGCTGGGCGCCGGTGAGAATTTCGGGCAGCTCCTTGTTCCAGTAATTGTCGACCATCGCGCCCAGCTGCTGGGGCATTTCGAGTTTCTTGAAGCCCTGCATCATCTTGGATTTGAACGGATAGATCATTGGGCGGCACTCCCTTGGCGGGTCACGCCGGCGCGAGGAACGCGCACGACGGTGCGTTGCTGCCGCAGCGCGAGGCGCTGCCCAAGCGCAGTTAGGTCCGAAACGACGATGATGCGCGGGAGAACGCCGCCCCGCCCCGCCGTCATCCCCGCGCAGGCGGGGATCCATAATTACGCCGCCCGGAGAAGAACCGAACCGTCAGCGAGTATGGATTCCCGCCTGCGCGGGAATGACGAAAAAGGGGTGGTGGTGCGCGCCATTCCCTGCGCCTGTCGAAGCACGGTGAGTCTCGGCTCCCCTTCGACAGCCACGCCCCATCCCACCGTTCGTGCTGAGCTTGTCGAAGTACGATGAGTCTCACCTGCCCTTCGACAGGCTCAGGGCGAACGGGGAGGGGGATGGACAGACCTTCAACAGAGGAGGCGATCCAAATAAAGAGAATAGTTCACACGGAGGCGCGGAGGACGCAGAGGTGTATCGCGCGCGGCAGCGTGGCCCTGCCGTCTCTGAAAAGAGAGGGAGAACCGCTGGCGCGGCAAGCTCACCACCTCTGCGTCCTCCGCGCCTCCGCGTGAACACATCTTCTTTAGAACGCCCGTAAGCATCGACCGACGATCCGCCTAGAAGCGGCGTCGAAACCACTCAGTCCTTCGAAACCGTCGTCGACTGCGGGCTAACCCGCCCGTTCACCGCGATCGCGGTCACGTTCGGCCGCGCGTTCATCCGCACGGCGCTCGCGCCGGGCAGACCGGGGAAGCGCGGCCACATTCCTTGTGCCAAGGCCGATCGGCTCGCCGAAGCCTTCCGCCCACCCTGCGCCTCGTACATCCAGTAGTTGCGCAGCACCGTGGTCACGTAGCCGCGCGTCTCCCAATAGGGGATGCTCTCGATATACAGCAGAGGATCGCCATTATCGCGGACGATGCCGTTCCAGTCGCCGACCGGGCGCGGGCCGGCGTTGTACGCGGCTATGACCTTGGGCAGCAGCCCGCCGGTCACCCCCGCCATGTCGCGCAGCCGCTCGAGGTGCCGCTGGCCGATGTCCATGTTGGTCGCCGGCTTGGTCAGCGCGACCTTGTCGACGGAAAAGCCCTTCTCGCGCGAATAGTCGGTCGCGGCGGCGGGCATGATCTGCATCAGGCCATAGGCACCGGCGGGGCTCACCACCTTGTTGCGGAAGCCGCTCTCCTCCAGCGTGTGCGCATAGACCAGCGCCTTGTCGACGCGCCAGCCGCTGGTCGGCGTCCAGTTGGGCTGCGGATAGCGCGCCTCGGCGGCAGCGACGACGCCCTGCGGGCAATTGTGCGCCAGCCAGACGGTGGTCGCGGGCAGGCTCAGCGCCTCGGCGACGCGCACCAGGCTGCCGAACTCGGACGGATCGCCGATCCGCGCCTGCTGGCGGACGACGCTGTCGGCAAGGTCCGTCTCGCCGATCTCGGCGAGCGCCGCGGCGACGCGAATGTTGGGGCGCTTGTCGAGCCGCGCCCAGTCGGCGGCGACGACTTGCGTCGACGGCCTGCCCTTGTCTTTGATGAGCAGCGCCTGCCGCGACAGCTGCCCGTAGAAGCTCTCGGAGAATTGCGCCGCCGATTGCAGCCGCGCCTGCACCCTGTCGGGGCGGCCGCAGACCATGTCGGCGCGCGACGCCCAATAGAGCGCGGCGGCACGTAGGTCGACGTCGGTCGCACGCGCCGCGACGCCCTCGAACCCGGTCCCGGCGGCGGCGCAGTCGTTCTGCCGCCATGCCGACAGCGCGCCCATCCAGCGCCCCTGGACCGCCCAGTCGCCCGCACCGTTCGCCGCCTTCGCCGCCATAGCGCGGACATTGGCGTCGTCGCCGGTCAGGAAATACATCCAGGCGATCTTCGCCTGCCATTCGGTCTGCGCCTCGGGCGTCAGCCCCTGCGTCGTCTCGAGCAGCGACTGCGCGTCGGCGCCCAGATCGGCCTTGACGAACGGCTGCATCTTCGTCGCCAGATCGGCGGCGATCTCATCGCTCTTGGTCGCCTTGGCGCGGACGCGGCGGGGCGCGCCGTCCTGCCAGATCAGCCGTTGCGCCATCGGCAGCGGCGGCAGTTCGATCGCACCGCGCGCCTTGGCGAGCCGGGCGAGGTCGGCGGCCTCGGGCAGTTCGGGCGCCTCGTTGAGCAGCGCGACGAGCGGCGCCAGCTCGACCTTGGGCGAACCCTTGGCGGTGAACAGTTCGGCGCGGGCGATCGCATGGAGCGGGCCGGGCTTCATCGCGTCGAGCCCGATTTGCGCATCCTGCCACTTGCCGTCGCGGATCGCCTGGAACACCGCGCGATAGGCGTCGCGCTGGCCGGCATCGAGCTGATCGGGGATGCGGTCGGCGCCGGCGCCGGCGAGCCGCGCCTCGGCCGGCTCCGGCCCCGGTTCGGCGGCATGCGCCGCGATCGGGCAGGCGAGCAGCGCGAGGCCGAGAGCCAGCTTGGCGGTCATTTGGACGCATCCCCCATCAGCAATTGCAGGTCCTTCCAGGCCTCCGCCTTCGCCGCGGGCTTCTCGATCAGGAAGCGCGGATGAAAGCTGGCGACCACCCCGGTTGTGCCGACCTTATGGTTAAACGGGTGTAAACGCCCGCGCGTCCCCGGCATTTCCGCCCCCAGAATGGCACGGCTCGCCGCATTGCCGAGGAGGAGCAGCCGTTTGGGCGCGACGAGGCCGATGTGATGCTTCGAGATTTCGGACAGCCTCGCTTCGACCTCGCGCGGCATCCGCCCCGCCACCGGCCGCTTGGCGCACACCGCGGCAAGGTGGACGACGTCCCGGCTGAGCCCGATCGCGGCGAGCATCCGGTCGAACAGCGCGCCGGTCGCACCGGTCATGAGCAGCCCTGCTGCGCCGTCGTCGGCATCGGGGCAATCGACCATCACCATCACCGCCGCGTCGGCCGGCCCGGTCGCGGCGATCGACAGTCCGCGCCATTCGAACTCGGGCACCGCATCGCCCGTCCGCCATGCGATGAAGTCGGCAAGCGCCGCCGGCATCGCGTCGACGATCTGTACCGGTGCTGCCGCCGTCGCCGCGAAAGTGGCCGGGGACGGCACCGGCTGGCTCAGCCAGTCGCGTGGGGCCTCGTCGACGAGCGTGTCGACGCCCGCCTCCTGCCACCAGTCGAGCGCGCTCGCGACGCTGCCCATCCAGTCGTGATGTTGATCGGCCCCCACAGCTTTCCTTCTTCTCGAGGTTGACGTTTCCGTCAACTTGTCCGATCGCGGTTCGGAGACGAGACGTTGTCGCGCTGCGCCTGAACGCTTTTCAGGCCGCCGACAACCGCAAGCGTGATCCTCGGGAGTGGAATGATGTCGGAACGCGAATCGATGCCCTACGACGTGGTGATCGTCGGCGCCGGCCCGGCGGGCCTGTCGGCGGCGATCCGCTTCAAACAGGTCGCGGCCGAAAAGGGCGCGGACCTGTCGGTCTGCGTGCTGGAGAAGGGCTCCGAGGTCGGGGCGCATATCCTGTCGGGTGCGGTGATCGACCCACGCAGCCTCGACGAACTGCTTCCCGACTGGCGCGACGACTGTCCGCTCGCCGAAGTGCCGGTGACGGAGAATCTCCACTGGGTGCTGAGCCCGAAGAAGAAGGTCGTCCTGCCGCACCTGTGGACGCCGCCGTTCCTGCACAACAAGGGCACCTATACGGGCAGCCTCGGAAATTTGTGCCGCTGGCTCGCCGGCAAGGCGGAAGAGCTCGGCGTCGAGATCTTCCCGGGCTTCGCCGCCGCGGAGATCCTGTTCGACGAGCAGGGCCGGGTGAAGGGCGTCGCCACCGGCGACATGGGCGTCGCGCGCGACGGCACGCACAAGGGCGACTACACCCCCGGCCTCGAACTCCACGCCAAATACACCTTTTTTGCAGAGGGTTGCCGCGGACATTTGACGAAGGAAGTCATCCGTACCTTCGACCTCGCCAAGGACGCGCAGCCGCAGGTCTATGGCCTGGGCGTCAAGGAATTGTGGGATATCGATCCCGAACTGCACAAGCCCGGCCGCGTCATTCACACGCAGGGCTGGCCCTTGGGCGACGACGCCAACGGCGGCGGCTGGCTGTATCATCAGGCGAACGGCCAGGTCAGCCTCGGCTTCGTCACCTGGCTCAACTACACCAACCCCTACATCTCGCCGTTCCAGGAGATGCAGAAGTGGAAGACGCATCCCGAGATCGCCGCGATCCTCAAGGGCGCGAAGCGCGTGTCCTACGGCGCTCGCGCGATCAGCGACGGCGGTCTGCAGTCGATCCCCAAGCTGGTCTTCCCGGGTGGTGCGCTGATCGGCGACAGCGCCGGCTTCCTCAACGTGCCGCGGATCAAGGGCACGCACACCGCGATGAAGAGCGGCATGATGGCCGCCGAGGCCGCCGCCGACGCAATCCTGTCGCAGCGCGAGCATGACGAGCTGACCGCCTATCCGCAGGCGTTCGACACGTCGTGGGTGAAGAAGGAGCTGTCGATCGTCCGCAACGTCGTGCCGCTGGTCAAGAAGTTCGGCGATTTCCTCGGCTCGGGCCTCGCCGGCATCACCATGTGGGCGGAGCATTTCGGCCTCCGGATGCCCTTCACGCTCAAGCATCATCCCGATCACGAGACCCTGTGGCGCAAGGACCTCGTCAAGCCGCCGGTCTATCCCAAGCCCGACGGCGTGCTGACCTTCGACCGCCTGTCGTCGGTGTTTCTGTCGAACACCAACCACGAGGAGGACCAGCCGGTCCACCTGACGCTCAAGGACCCGGCGATCCCGGTCGCATACGACCTGCCGATGTACGACGAGCCGGCGCAACGCTATTGCCCCGCCGGCGTTTACGAGATCGTGGGCGAGGAGACGGGCGACCCCAGGTTCGTCATCAACGCGCAGAATTGCGTCCACTGCAAGACGTGCGACATCAAGGACCCCACGCAGAACATCAACTGGGTGGTGCCGGAGGGCGGTGGAGGCCCCAATTATCCCAATATGTAAGCGTCTGTTATTGGCATCGGTTCTGAGCATCGGCGCGGTCGCGCCGGCCGGAGCCGATACCGCCCGTCTCGCCGATTATCTGCAGGCGCGCGCCGCGGATGCGGACGGGCAGGGCGATATCGCCCTCGCCGGCTACGCCCGCGTCCTGGCTGCCGCCCCGGCCAGCGGTGCGGTGGCGCTGCCTGCCTATCGCGAGGCGCTGGCGGCGGGCGACGTCGCGCTCGCCACCCGCGCCGCGGCGGTGCTGCGCGGCACGCCGGATGCGCCCGCCGACCTGCCGCTGCTGCCGCTCGCCATCGCCGCCGAACGCAACGACGCGGCGGAGGCCGAGGCGGCGGTCGCCGCGCTGGAGAAGACGCCGCTCGCGGTGATGGTCCCGTCGCTGCGCGCGTGGATCGCCTTCACCCAAGGCCGCGATCCCGCCCCTGCCATCGCCGCCGGGGGCAAGAACCCCGTCACCCAGCGGCTCGCCGCCGAGACCGCCGCGCTGATCCAGATCGCGCGCGGCGACACCGCGACCGGGCTCGCCACCGTGCAGGCGTTGCGCGCCACCGGATCGCCGATCGACCTGCGCCTGTCCGCCGCGCAACTGCTGTTCGCCAGGGGACAGGGTGCCGAGGCACGCGCGCTGCTGACCGGCGCCGATCCCGTCTTCGCCGCGCTGCGCCGGGGCGCCGCGGCTGAGCCGACGCTCGCCTATGGCGTCTCGCGCCTGTTCGGCCGCGTCGCCGGCGATCTCGCCGACCAGCAGGTGACGCCGCTGTCGATCGCGCTCGCCCGCACCGCGCTGATCGCCTGGCCAGCCAACGACCGCGCCCGCCTGCTCCTCGCCGAGGCGCTGGCCGGGGAGGGGGCGACGGCGCGCGCGCTGGCGACGCTCGACGCGATGCCCGCCGACAGCCCGTTCGCCTCGACCGCCACCGCCGCACGGATCAGCGTGCTGGTCGCTGCAAAGCGCGAGGAAGAGGCACTGGCATTGGCCCGCCGCGACGCCGGGCGATCGGACGCGGGCGAGGCGGAATGGCAGCGCTACGCCGACCGGCTGAGCGCCGCGAACCGCAACGCCGATGCCGCGCCCTGGTACCGCCGCGTCGTCGATGCCGATCCCGCCGCATGGGCCGCCTGGCTGCAATATGGCGGTGCGCTGGAGCAGGCGGGCGACTGGCCCGCCGGCCGCGCCGCGTTGCAGAAGGCGGTGGCGCTCGCCCCGCGCGAACCGCTCGCGCTCAACTATCTCGGCTATGCGCAGGCGCAACGCGGGGTCGATGTCACCGCCTCGACCGCGATGCTCGAACGCGCCCACGCGCTCAAACCCGCAGACCATTCGATCACCGATTCGCTAGGCTGGGCCTATTACGTCAACGGCGACGTCGCCCGCGCGCTGCCGCTGCTGGAAAGCGCCGCGGCTGGCGACCCGGTCAATGCCGAAATCGGCGAACATCTCGGCGACGCCTATTGGACGCTCGGCCGCCGCTACGAGGCGCGCTACGCATGGCGCGCCGCGGCGCTGACCGCCCCGCCGGCCGACGCGGCACGGCTCGTCACCCGCATCGCGCAGGGACTGCCGCGCCAATGACGGTCGAAGTCGCGCCCGCGAAGATCAACCTCGCGCTCCACGTCCGCCATCGCCGCCCCGACGGCTATCACGAACTCGAAACGCTGTTCGCCTTCGCGGCGGACGGCGACACGGTGACCGTCGTCCCCGCGGAGGAAGACCGCTTCACCATCACCGGCCCGTTCGCCGATGCGCTCGACGCGGCCTCCGACAATCTGGTGACGCAGGCTGCGCGCGCCTTTCGCGTCACGTTCGGCATCGACGGGCACTACGCGATCACCCTCGACAAGCACCTGCCGATCGCCTCGGGCATCGGCGGCGGCTCGGCGGACGCCGCCGCGACGCTGCGCGCACTCGCCCGCCTCCACGGCGTCGCGTGCGAAGACCCACGCCTGTTCGTCATCGCCGAAACGCTCGGCGCCGACGTCCCCGCCTGCCTGCTCGGCCGCACCACGCTCGGCACCGGCAAGGGCGAGGCGTTGCTCCCGCTCCACGGCCTCGCCGGCACCCCGCTGCTGCTGGTCAACCCCGGCGTCGCGGTCGGCACCGGCGCCGTCTTCGCCCGCTGGGACGGCGAGGACCGCGGCGGCATTGCGGCGGACGGCGACCTGCTGGCGCGCGCGATCGCGGGAAGGAACGACCTGCAAGCGCCCGCACTGGCGATCGCGCCGGTGATCGGCGATGTCCTCGCGCTGCTGGACGCGGCGGACGGCGTCCTGTTGACTCGCATGTCGGGCAGCGGTGCAACATGCTTCGCGCTATTCGAAAGCGTCTCCGCACGCGACGAAACGGCAGCCGCGATTTCGACCCGCGGCTGGTGGACGTTGACGACGATCCTTACCTGAACTCGTCGCCAGTCAACGAAATGGCTTGGCCAAACCTCCCCACACCCTCCGTCACCCCGGACTTGTTCCGGGGTCCACCGTTCCGCAGGCGCTACGCCCGGTCATGACACGTATGCCAAGCCGCAGAGTGGACCCCGGAACAAGCCCGGGGTGACGATTCCCTAAAACGACGCTCGAGCGATAAAACCGCAGCACCCGAAGTTCCCCTCTTGTTCCAAAAGAACAAACATCGTACATGCGGAACAGACGCGTTGCCCTGCACACGCGCTTGCTCTAGCGAGGAACCTCCCGATGGCCGCCAATCTGAAAGTGATCGACACCGGCATGGCAACCGCATCCACCGACCGTCAGAAGGCGCTCGACGCAGCCTTGGCGCAGATCGACCGCGCCTTCGGCAAGGGCTCGGCGATGAAGCTCGGCTCGAAACAGTCGATGGAGGTCGAGACGATCTCGACCGGCAGCCTCGGCCTCGACATCGCGCTTGGCGTCGGCGGTCTGCCGCGCGGCCGCGTGATCGAGGTCTACGGCCCCGAATCGTCGGGCAAGACCACGCTCGCGCTCCACGTCATCGCCGAGGCGCAGAAGGGCGGCGGCACCGCCGCCTTCGTCGACGCCGAACACGCGCTCGATCCCGTCTATGCCAAGAAGCTCGGCGTCAACATCGACGAACTGATCGTGTCGCAGCCCGACACCGGCGAACAGGCGCTCGAGATCGTCGATACTTTGGTCCGCTCGAACGCGATCGACGTGCTGGTGGTCGATTCGGTCGCCGCGCTCGTGCCCCGCGCGGAAATTGAGGGCGAGATGGGCGACAGCCACGTCGGCCTGCAGGCCCGCCTGATGTCGCAGTCGTTGCGCAAGCTGACCGGCTCGATCAGCCGCTCGCGCTGCATGGTGATCTTCATCAACCAGCTGCGCATGAAGATCGGCGTGATGTACGGCAATCCGGAGACGACGACCGGCGGCAATGCGTTGAAATTCTACGCCTCCGTCCGTCTCGACATCCGCCGCACCGGCGCGATCAAGGACCGCGAAGAGATCACCGGCAACGCCACCCGCGTCAAGGTGGTCAAGAACAAGGTCGCGCCGCCGTTCAAGCAGGTCGAATTCGACATCATGTACGGCGAGGGCATCTCCAAGATCGGCGAGGTCCTCGACCTCGGCGTCAAGGCGGGGCTGGTCGAGAAATCGGGTGCCTGGTTCAGCTACGACAGCGTCCGCATCGGCCAGGGCCGCGAGAATTCGAAGACCTATCTGCGCGAGCACCCGGAAATGGCCGACCGCCTCGAAAAGGCGATCCGCCAGCGCACCGAAAAGGTCGCCGAAGAAATGATGGCCGGCCCGGAAGCGGACGACGACATCTGATGCCGCGTCATCCGATCGGGATGGGGAAGGGGCTCGCCGGCAACGGCGGGCCCTTTTCGTGCAGGCGTGCTGCGACGATGACGTGCCCTCCTCTTCGTCCACTTCCAGCCGGCCACAGCGGCGACAATCGGGCCGAATCTCCCTCTCCCACCGGGAGAGGGAAGGAGCCCGCGCCGCACCGCGGCGTGGGACGGGTGAGGGCAGGAGCGACGCAGGTGCGGTCGAACGGTGTCCCGCCATCCCCGACGACTGATACGTCCGTGAGGCGCGCAAGGCTCCCAACGGGTAACCCGTCATTCCGGTCTCGCTCGGAGGCCAATCTGCGCCGCGAAGGACGGCCGCATTCACAACTGGGCCAGCTCCGGACATGCCCAATCTCCTGCCGACGCCCATCAACCACCCCGGACTTGTTCCGGCAACTGTGTAATTGTGGTTATTGGACGAAGGGTGTCTGGTTTCGAATGATGGCATTGAGGATGGTGAGGAGTTTGCGTGCGACGGCGATGAGGACGAGTTTGGG
>NZ_JAMLDY010000012.1 GCF_024211255.1 Sphingomonas liriopis
GGGAACCGGACGAACCCGATCCGACAGCCGGCCGCCGGGGTGGGGGTGGCCACCCCCACCCCGGCTCCGCATCCTACGCGGCAAACCAACTCTACGTCATTCCACTAAGACGAGGGCGAACGGTGTGGGTGGGGGCGATCCGCGGAGCGGAACCCGGGCGCGACAGGAAGCACCGCCGATCCGGCAAGCACAACACCTCTGCGTCCTCCGCGCCTCCGCGCGCAAAAACCCTTTGTTTCTTCGCGGCTTCGCGGCTTCGCGCGAAAACCCCTTATGCCCCGGAATCGAGCGAATAGCCCGCCGAGCGCACCGTGCGGATCAGGTCGGGGCGGTCGCCGATGTTGATCGCCTTCCGCAAACGGCGGATGTGGACGTCGACGGTGCGGCTCTCGATGTCGCTGTCGTGGCCCCAGACCGCGTCGAGCAGGCGTTCGCGGCTGAACACCCAGCCGGGATGCTCTAGGAAATGCTTGAGCAGGCGGAATTCGGTCGGTCCCAGCGGCACGACCTCGCCCGAGCGGCGGACCTTGTGCCCCACCGTGTCCATCTCGATGTCGTCATAGGTCAGCGCCTCGCCGGCCAATGCAGGCCGGACGCGGCGCAGGACGGCGCTGACGCGGGCGACGAGTTCGCGCGGCGAGAAGGGCTTGGTGACGTAATCGTCGGCGCCCGTTTCCAGCCCGCGGATGCGATCCTCCTCCTCGCCGCGCGCGGTGAGCATGATGATCGGCACGTTCTGCGTCTCGGTCATCCGGCGCAGGCGGCGGCAGACCTCGATCCCCGAAAGTCCCTCTACCATCCAGTCGAGCAGGACGATGTCGGGCGCCTTTTCCTTGGCGAGCAGCAGCGCCTCCTCGCCATCGGGGGTGTGCGCGACCTCGAAATCCTCGCGCTTGAAATGATAGATCAGCAGTTCGGCGAGGGCGGCATCGTCCTCGACCAGCAGCATCGATGCGCGGGCCATCAGCGTGTTTCCTTGTCCGGGCCGCCGCGATCGCGGTCGGCCATCTGGGTTCCGGTCGCGGCGAAATAGACCATCTCGGCGACGTTGGTGGCGTGGTCGCCGATCCGCTCGAGGTTCTTGGCGACGAACAGCAGGTGCGCGACCTGGCTGATCGTGCGCGGGTTCTCGACCATATAGGTCACCAGCGTGCGGAAGATGCTGTCGTAGAAATCGTCGAGCGCAGCGTCGCTTTCGACCACGCGCACCGCCGCCTCCGCATCGCGCGCGGCGAAGGCGTCGAGCGCGTGGCGGACCATGTCGCTCGCCATCCGCGCCATCGCCGGCAGCAGCGAGATCGGCTCGATCCGGTGTTCGCCGTCGATGGAGGGCACGCGCTTGGCGATGTTCTTGGCATAGTCGCCGATGCGTTCGACGACGGCGGCGATCTTGAGCGCGGCGACCACCTCGCGCAGGTCGACCGCCATCGGCGCGCGCAGCGCGATGATCCGCACCGCGAGCCGCTCGACCTCCGCCTCGATCGCGTCGATCGCCTTGTCGTCGGCGCGCACCCGCGCGGCAAGTTCGGGGTCGGGGCGGGCGAGCGCCTGCATCGCCTGGCCGATCGCATCCTCGGCGAGGCCGCCCATCTGCGAGATCATGCCGCGCAGCTGCCCGATATCGGCGTCGAACGCCTTGACCGTATGGTCTGCCATTATCCGTACCGTCCGGTGATGTAATCGCGGGTGCGTTCCTCCCGCGGGTTGGTGAAGATGTCGCCCGTCCGCCCGAACTCGACCAGCTGGCCGAGGTGGAAGAAGGCGGTCTGCTGCGAGACGCGCGCCGCCTGCTGCATGTTGTGCGTGACGATCACGATCGCGTAGCGGCCCTTCAGCTCGTGGATCAGCTCCTCGATCTTGGCGGTCGCGATCGGGTCCAATGCGCTGCACGGTTCGTCCATCAGGATGACCTCGGGATCGACCGCGATCGCGCGCGCGATGCACAATCGCTGCTGCTGGCCGCCCGACAAAGCGGTGCCGCTGTCGGTCAGGCGATCCTTGACCTCGTCCCATAAACCGGCGCGGCGCAGCGACTGTTCGACCAGCGCGTCGAGGTCGGCGCGTGCGGTGGCGAGGCCGTGGATGCGCGGGCCGTAGGCGACGTTTTCGTAGATCGATTTCGGGAAGGGATTGGGCTTCTGGAACACCATGCCGACGCGCGCGCGCAGCTGCACCACGTCCATGCCGCTGGCGTAGATGTCCTCGCCGTCGAGCAGGATCTCGCCCGACACGCGCGCGGATGCGACGGTGTCGTTCATGCGGTTCAATGTGCGCAGGAAGGTCGACTTGCCGCAGCCCGAGGGTCCGATGAAGGCGAGGACATTGTCCTGGTCGACGTCGATCGAGACGTGGTCGATCGCCTGTTTGGCGCCGTAGAAGACGCTGACGTCGCGCGCGGAAATCTTGGGGGTCACCAGCGGGTCTCGAATCGGTTGCGGAAATAGATGGCGAGGCCGTTCATCGCGAGCAGCACGACGAGCAGCACGATGATCGCCGCCGAGGTCTTCTCGACGAAGCCGCGATCGACCTCGTCCGACCACAGGAAGATCTGCACCGGCAGCACCGTGGCGGGATCGGTGAGGCGCGACGGCGGTGCGGCGATGAAGGCGCGCATGCCGATCATCAGTAGCGGCGCGGTCTCGCCCAATGCACGCGCCATGCCGATGATCGTGCCGGTCAGGATGCCGGGCAGCGCGAGGGGGAGGACATGGTCGAACACGACCTGCACCGGCGACGCGCCGACCGCGAGCGCGGCATCGCGCACCGACGGGGGGACCGCCTTGATCGCGTTCCTGCCGGCGATGACGATCACCGGCATCGTCATCAGCGCGAGCGTCAGCCCGCCGACCAGCGGCGCCGATCGGGGGAGGTGGAAGGTGCCGAGGAAGACCGCCAGCCCGAGCAATCCGAAGATGATCGACGGCACCGCGGCGAGGTTGTTGATCGATACCTCGATCAGGTCGGTCCAGCGGTTCCGCGGTGCATATTCCTCGAGGTAGAGCGCGGCCAGCACGCCGATCGGGAAGGCGAGGCCGATCGTCACCGCCATCGTCAGCAGCGACCCCTTGAGCGCGCCCCAGATGCCGACCCGCGTCGGATCGGTCGCATCGGCGGTGGTGAGGAAGCCGCGGCTCCATCCGGTCGACAGGACTCCGCGCGCCTGCAGTCGCGCGACCTGCGCCTCGGCGTCGGGGTTGCCGTCGTGCTTGGCGGCGACGTCGATCGCGCTCGCCACCGGCACCGCCAGCGTCGCGCGGCGGTCCAGCAGCGTCGGGTCGCGCTTGATCGCATCGCGTACCGCGAGCCATGCGCCGTCGGACAGCAATGCGGCGCCGTTCGAACCGTAGGCCCGCGTCGCGGCGCGATCGACCGCGGCTTCCAGTCCGGCACCCGCCAGCGCGAGGTCGGCGCCGCGACCCTTCACCTGCGCCGGCGTCACCGCGAGATTCGCCTGCGCGACGTCGATCGGCAACGCGATCCGCGTCTCGCGGAAGCCGCTCGTCCCCTGCCACAGCATGCTGGCGAGCAGGAAGGCGAGGAACCCCGCCGACAGCCACACCGCGGCGAGGCCCGTCAGCCGGAACCGCCGTTCCGCCGCATAGCGCCGCCGCGTGCGGCGATGCACCTCCGCGGCCGTCCAGTCGGTGGGCTGGCGGGGCTCAGTCATACGCTTCCCGATACCGCTTCACGACGGTCAGCGCGACGATGTTGAGCGCCAGCGTGATGACGAACAGGGTGAGGCCCAGCGCGAAGGCGGCGAGCGTCTTGGCGCTGTCGAACTCCGCCTCGCCGGTCAGCAGGTCGACGATCTGCTTGGTGACCGTGGTGGTGCTGGCGAAGGGATTGGCGGTCAGCGTCGCGACGCCGCTCGCCGCCATGACGACGATCATCGTCTCGCCGATGGCGCGGCTGACCGCGAGCAGGATGCCGCCGACGACGCCGGGGAGGGCGGCGGGCAGGATCACCCGCCGGATCGTCTCCGATTGCGTCGCGCCCATCGCGAGGCTGCCGTCGCGCATCGATGCGGGGACCGCGGCGATCGAATCGTCGGCCATCGACGAGACGAACGGGATAATCATGATCCCCATCACCGCGCCCGCCGCCAGCGCGCTTTCCGACGAGGCATTGGCGATGCCGAGCGCGACGCCCAGCTGCCGCACCGCCGGCGCGACGGTCAGCGCGGCGAAATAGCCGTAGACGACGGTCGGCACGCCGGCGAGCATCTCCAGCACCGGCTTCATCCAGCGGCGGGTGGCGGGATGGGCATATTGCGTCAGGTAGATCGCGCTCATCAGCCCGAACGGGATGGCGACCGCCATCGCGATCACCGCGCCGATGAAGAACGTGCCCCAGAACAGCGGCACCGCGCCCAGGCTCGCGCCGGGATCGCTTGGCGAGATCACCTGCGGGCTCCAGTGCGTGCCGAACAGGAAATCGCCGATCGGCACGATTCCGAAGAAGCGCGCGGATTCGTACAGGAGCGACGCGACGATGCCGACCGTGGTCAGGATCGCGATCAACGAAGCGGCGAGCAGCAGCAGCATGACGACGCGCTCGACCTGCGTCCGCGCCGCGAAGGCGGGCCGCACCCGCGTGAAGGCGAGTGCGCCGCATACGCAGGCGAGCAGCAGCGCCACCGCGGTCGCGATCCCGTCGTAGCGTGCCTGCGCCGCGGCGTAGGCGGGGGCGAGCGTCGCGGACAGATCGTGGAACGCGCCATGGCTGCGTCCGGCGGCGAGCGCGCGCGCCTCCGACAGGATCGACGCGCGTTCGAAGCCGGGCGGCGGCAGCGCGGCGGCGGCGGGAGTGGCGATCACCGCATCGGTGACCAGCGCCGGCGCGGTGAGGCTCCATACGGCGAGGAAGATCAGCGGCGGCACCAGCGCACAGATGCCGACGAAATAGCCGTAATGGACGGGCAGCGCCGTGAACCGCGCGACGCCCGGCTTGCGGAACGTCGCCGCCCGCATCCGCGCGGCGAGCCAGCCGATAAGGGCAAGGCCGAATACGACGAAGACGATGGCGAGGTTGCTCATGCGGCGACGCTCGCCAAGAATACCCCGTCACCCCGGACGTGTTCCGGGGTCCACCGGGCCGCAGGCGCCGGACAAGAGGCTCCAGCCGTATGCCCCGCCGCGGAGTGGACCCCGGAACAAGTCCGGGGTGACGGGGAAATTGGGGTGACCGTTCGGCTCACAACGACAACTCCGCCGGATCGAGCGGCGTCTGCCGCGCGATCACCGCCGTCGCCTTCGCGCGCACCGCCGCCGGCGCCGCGATCAGCCCGCGGCGGACCAGCGGCCCATCCGGTCCCCAAGCCCCGGCGTAGAGCTTCAGGAACGTCGCCAGCCCGGGGATCGCGTGCAGGTGCGCCACCTTGACGTAGACGTACAGCGGCCGCGACCCCGGATAGCGGCCGTCGGCGATCGTCGCATAGGTCGGCTTGACCCCGTCGATCGCGACGCCGACGACGCTGCGCGCATTCTGTTCGAGGTAGGAATAGCCGAACACGCCGATCGCATCGGGATTGGCGGCGAGCTTCTGGACGATCAGATTGTCGTTCTCGCCCGCGTCGATATAGGCGCCGTCCTCGCGCACCCGCGTGCATAGCGCCTTGTGCGCGTCGGGATCCGTCGTCGCCAGCGCCTTTGCGTGTGGGTCTACCGCCTCGCACCCGCGGGTCAGGATCAGTTCGGCGAGGGCGTCGCGCGTCCCGCTGGTCGCGGGCGGGCCATAGACCTGGATCGGCGTCGCGGGCAGCGTGGGATCGACGTCGCGCCAGACCTTCGCGGTATTGGGCCGCCCCAGCGGCCGCGCCGCCAGCGCGCGGTACAGGATCGCCGGGGTCAGCATCATGCCCCGCCCGTTCTTCGACTCGGCAAATGCGATGCCGTCGATGCCGATCTGCACCTCCATCACCGCGCCGACGCCGTTGCGCTGGCAGGCGGCATATTCGCCGCGCTTCATCCGGCGCGAGGCGTCCTCGATATCGGGATGGCCCGCGCCGACGCCGGCGCAGAACAGCTTCATGCCGGCGCCCGTGCCGGTCGATTCGATCACCGGCGCGCGCGCATCGGGATTGTCGGCGACGAAGCGTTCGGCGACGAGCGTGGTGAAGGGATAGACGGTCGACGATCCGACCACGGTGATCTGGTCGCGCGTGCCGCCGCCGCCGCCGTTCGCCTGGTCCCGGCAGCCCGCGAGGCACAGCGCCCCGCCGAACAGGAAGCCTAGGAAAAGAGCGCGCATCGGGTCCCCAACGGCGACTCGGGCGTCGCCACGGTCCGCCTGTGTGACGGTTCCGTTACCCTTTGATGACAGCAGCTCCGGCAAGCGCGTCGGCGGGAGGAATCGCGACGGTGACCGTGGTGCCGACGCCGACCTTGCTGGCGATATCGAGCCGGCCGCGATGCCGCTCGACGATATGCTTGACGATCGCGAGGCCGAGGCCCGTGCCGCCGACGCTGCGGCTGCGCCCGGCATCGACGCGGTAGAAACGCTCGGTCAGTCGCGGGATGTGCTGCGGCGCGATGCCCTCGCCCTCGTCGGTGACCGCGAGCTGGAGCAGCCCCGACCGGTTGAGCCCCAGGGTCACCGTCACCGGCGTCCCCGGCCGGCCGTATTTCATCGCATTGCCGATGAGATTGTGGAGCAGCTGCGACAATTGCGCCTCGTCGCCGACGATGGCCGGCAGGGCGGGATCGATGGTGATGCCGACCTCCCCCGCCCGGGGTCCGCGCGCCGCCGCGATCTCCGCCGCGACGTCCTCGAGCAATTCACCGAAGTCGAGCCGTTCGCCGGGCAGCCGGTATTTCTCCGCCTCGATCCGGGAGAGCGAGATGAGATCCTCGACCAGCCGCTGCATCCGCTGTGCCTCGTCGAACATCACCTTCAGGAACCGCGCACGCAGCGCGGGGTCCTCGCCCGCCTCCTCGTTCAGCGTCTCGAGAAAGCCGAGGATCGAGGCGAGCGGCGTGCGCAGTTCGTGGCTGGCGTTGGCGACGAAATCGACGCGCATCTTTTCGGCGGCGTAATTGCCGCTACGGTCGACCAGATGGACGATGCGCGCGCCGTCGCCGGTCTCGCCGGTGCGCATCTCCCAGCGCTGGTCGGGGGTGCCGAGGCCGACCAGCTCGACCGGCCGACCGGGCAGCGGCGCCGCCGATCCCAGCCGGTCGGCGGCGGCGGGGTGGCGGATCGCGACGCGCACGTCTTCGCCGACGATATGACGGCCCAGCACCGCCTTCGCCGCGGCATTGGCGCAGGTGACGATGCCGGCGCGCACCAGCAGCACCGGTTCGGCGATGACGTCGAGCACCTCGCCGAGCAGCAGATTGGCGTCGGGTCCGCTGTGTCCGGCCGCCGCCTGCTCCTGATCGCCGCGTCCCATCGCCGCCAGCGCCGCCGCGACCGCGCCGACGAAGGCGACCGCCGCACCATCGGCTCGCCCGTCGACCAGATACACGCCGACCCCCACGCCAAGTGCGATGCCCAGTGCACCGCTGAACCGTTGGGCGAATCGGGATATCATGCGGCCATGGCTAGCCGAGGATGGGGCGGGCGGGGAGGGGCTTGCTGATTCCGTTGATAGGCCAGGCTGTCATCCAGGTTCGGGTGGTGGGCTGACCGTGCACCACTACCTCGTCACCCCGGACTTGTTCCGGGGTCCACCGGGCCGCTAGCGCATCGCTCGAACTCAAGCCGTTCGCCTCGCCGCACAGTGGACCCCGGAACAAGTCCGGGGTGACGAAGGAAGCGGGAAACCGCCGTGCCAGCCAACAGAGTCCCGCATCGGCACGGCCCGCGCGCTTGCCAGTGGTTAGCGAATATGAAAGGCAGATCGCGCTAGCAGGGGTGCCATGAGCGACGAACCGCCGATCGACGGCCACGACCAGATACCGGCGGACGCCGCGCCCGTGGCGAACCGCCGCCGCGTGCTGATGCTCGGTGCGGTCACCGCGGGCGCGGTCGTGTCGATCCGCCCGGCGCTGGCGCAGACCGCGGGATCGGTGATGAACTGCGAGATACCGGTGCCCGAGCCGGGGCGCGGCGGCTTCATCGATGCGGCGGGCAACATCGTCCCTTCCGGCACCAAGGGTGCCTTCCCGGCGGCCTCGCGTCCGTTCAAGGGCGAAGAGGTCAAGCGCGCACTCGCCGGCGGGCAGCTGCCGGGCACGACCTACGAAAGCAACCGCGCCTACGTCAGCTATATCCGCCGGTTGCAGCGCGGACAGGGTGGCTTCACCTGCTTCGCCTCGTTGCAGATGCCGCGCGGCTGACGCCGGTGCGCTATCGCGCGCCGCCGCCGGAGGCATTGCTGACCGCCGATCTCGACGCCTTCGCCGCGGTGTTCCATCGCCCGTCGGGGATTACCCATCTGCTCGCCAGCCCCGCGCGCGAAATCCTCGCCGCGCTCGTCGACGCGCCGCTCGACCTCGATGGCGTGCTCGCCGCGCTCTCCGATCGGTTCGACATCGCGGACGCGTCGCGCGCGGCGCTGGCGGCGCGGCTCGACGAACTCGTGGGCGTGGGGCTCGTCGAAGCCGCATGAGGCACGTCTTCTGCGTGCGGATCGGCCCGATCGGCTTTCGGGTGGGCAGCGACTGGCGCGCGCCCATCGATGCGCTGTCCGACCTGTATCGCTACTACCCCGCGCCCAACCTGCCCGATTTCACCGTCCGGCTGGAGGCGACGCGGCCGTGGCGGCGCTGGATCCGCCCGTCGATCGCCATCGCGGGCGACTATACGCTGCCCGAAGCGGCACCGCTGCCGCTCGCGCAGGGGCTGCTCGCCGCGGAGATGGCGATGAACCTGCAGCTGGCGCTGGGCGGGCGGCGCTACCTGCTGCTCCACGCCTCCTGCGTCGAGCGCGACGGGCAGGCGGTGCTGATGACCGGCGAATCGGGCGCGGGCAAATCGACGCTGGCGACGCTGCTCGCGGCGAAGGGCTGGCGGTTCATGGGCGACGAATTCGCGCTGATCGATCCCGACACCGGCCTCGTCCACGCCTTCCCGCGGCTCATCAGCCTCAAGAACGCCGGCATCGCCGCCGCGCTCGCTGCGCGGCCCGACGCGCGGTTCGGCCCCTTGCTTAAGGATACGCCAAAGGGCGACATCCGCCACATGGTGCCCGATGCGCTCAGCGTCGGCGCGATGGACGAACCGGCGCGGCCGGCGCTGCTGCTCTACCCGCACTACGGCGCCGCGAGCGAGACGCGCGGCGTGCCGGCGTCCGAATCGTTCGTCCGCCTGACCCAGGCATCGACCAATTACGTCGCGATGGGCGAGGCGGGGTTCGGCGCGCTCGCCCGGCTGGTGCGCGAGACGCCCGCGCACGCGATCGACTATCCCGACGGTGCCGCCGCGGTCGCGCAGGTGGAGGCTTTGTGGCGGACGCGCTGATCCTCGCCCGCGCGCTCGCCGATCCCCAGTCGCTCGCGCTCGACACCGACTGGACCGGCCTCGTCACGATGGCGCGCGCCGAGCAGTTGCTGGGGACGCTGGCGTGGCGGCTCGACGGGCTGCCGCTGCCCGAGGATGTCGCCGTGCTGCTCGCCGATGCGCGCGCCGCGGCGGAGAACGGGCGCCGCGCCGCGTTGTGGGAAGCCGAGATGGCGCGCCGCGCGCTGGCGCCGCTCGGCTGCCCGGTCGTGCTGCTGAAAGGCACCGCCTTCGCCGCCGCCGGCCTGTCGGCGGCCAGGGGGCGGTCGATCGGCGACCTCGACATTTTGGTGCCGCGCGCGTCGCTCGACGCGGTCGAGGCGGCGCTGCTCGCCGCGGGGTGGGAATGGGTGAAGCCCGATCCCTATGACGACGCCTATTACCGCCGCTGGATGCACGAGCTGCCGCCGCTGATCCACCGCGACCGCGACCGGATGATCGACGTCCACCACACGATCCTGCCGCTCACCGCGCGGGTGACGCCCGACGCCGCCGCGCTGCTGGCGGACGCGCGGGCCCTCGGCAACGGGCTGTCGGTGCTGTCGCCGGAGGGCATGATCGTCCACGCCGCCGCGCATCTGTTCGCCGACGGCGATTTGGCGGGGGGCCTGCGCAACCTGTGGGATATCCACTGCCTGCTGTGCGAGGGACTGGAGGACGACCCCGATTTCGCCTTGTCCGTGATCGAAGAGGCGGCGCGCCACCAACTCGATGCGGCGACCGCGCTTGCCCTGCGGCTGACGCACCAGATGTTCGGCACTCCGGTGAAGTCTTATACGCATCCCGCCCGGCTGGACCTGAAGCCCCGGCCGCTCGATCGCCTCTACCGTCGCCGTTTGCTCGCGCGCGACGACTGGGGCCGCCCGACGCGGCCCTTTACCCGGTTCGCCTTCTACGTCCGCTCGCACTGGCTGCGCATGCCGCCCGCGATGCTCGCGCGGCACCTTTGGACCAAGTGGCGGCGCGGGTAGCCCCACACCCTCCGTCACCCCGGACGTCTTCGAGGCCTCTGCGAAACCCTATCCGTGCTCCCGCGCAGGCGGGAGCCCAGGAGCCCCGAGCCCTATAAGCCGTTGCTTTGCTTGGCTCTGGGCTCCCGCTTGCGCGGGAGCACTGGAGGGGGTGCGGACTTCTGCAGAAATCTCGACGTGTTCCGGGGTCCATCCCGCGGCGAGGCGCATGGCCAGAGGCGTGAGCGCAACGCCGGCAGCCCGGTGGACCCCGGAACAAGTCCGGGGTGACGGTTGGCCTTATCGCTCCGCCAACCGTTCCAGCGTCGGGATCAGTTCATCATAGCCGTCGATGACCGCATCGGCCCCCAGTCCCGCCACCGGCTGCATCAGGAAGCCGAACGAACACGCCACCGTCGGCAGCCCCGCCGCCTTGCCCGCCTCGATATCGAAGATCGAATCGCCGATGAACGCCGCCGTCCCGCCGCCGCAGCGCGCCAGCATCTCGTAGATCGGCTTGGGGCTGGGCTTGGCGTTGCCCGGCCCCATCGTGTCGCCGCCGATGATGCAGTCGAACCGCGCCGTCAGGTCGAGCGCGCCCAGCACCTTCCTCGCCAGCCCCTCCAGCTTGTTGGTCACCACCGCCAGCCGCGCGCCCCGCGCCGCCAGCACATCCAGCGCGTCGAGCACGCCCGGATAGGGGCGCGTCAGCACCGCGATATGCTCTTCGTAATAGCCGAGCAGCCGCCGGTGCAGCATGTCGAGCGTCGCCTCGTCGCAGCCGCCGGTCGCCGCCATCCCCTGCGCCAGCATGTGCCGCGCGCCGCCGCCGATCATCGGCTTGACCTGTTCGACGGTCAGCAACGGCCGTCCGACCGATCCCAGCGCATGGTTGACCGCCGCGGCCAGATCGCCGCTGGTGTCGAGCAGCGTCCCGTCGAGGTCGAACCCGACGATGTCGAAGGGCGCGGGCACGGATGAATTCGTCGTCATAGACCCGCGGCGGTGACCGCTCGCTCTGGAAATGGCAAGCCTTCCATGGCAGGCGGCGTTCCCATGACCACTCCTCTCGCCGTCATCATCCTCGCCGCGGGCAAGGGCACGCGGATGAAATCCGACCTGCACAAGGTGCTGCATCCGATCGCCGGCCGGCCGATGCTGCTCCACCTGATCGACAGCCTGAACCGGGCGGGCGCCAGCCGCCGCGTCGTCGTGGTGGGCGCGTCGGGCGAACAGGTCGAGGCGGCGGTGGCGGCGACCGGCGTCGAGATCGCCTGGCAGCGCGAACAGCTCGGCACCGCGCATGCCGCGTTGCAGGCGAAGGAGGCACTGGCCGATTTCGATGGCATCGCGATCGTATGCTTCGGCGACACGCCGCTGCTCGCCACCGACACCGTCGCACGGCTCGCGGCGCGGCTGGAGGCGGCGGATGCGCCAACGGTAGCGGTGCTCGGCTTCCGCCCCGCCGATACGCGCGCGTACGGCCGCGTCATCGCCGACGCCGATGGCACGATCCGCAAGATGGTCGAATACAAGGACGCCGGCGCCGACGAGCGCGCGGTCGACCTGTGCAATTCGGGCGTCACCGCGGTGCGCACGCGCGACCTGTGGCGATTGCTCGAGGCGGTCGGCAACGACAATGCCGCGGGCGAATATTACTTGCCCGACGTGGTGACGCTGGCGATCGCCGGGGGCGGCCGCGCGGTGGCGATCGAGACGGGCGAGGACGAAGTCGCCGGCATCAACAGCCGCGGCGAACTGGCCGCGGTCGAGGCGGGCTGGCAGGCGGCGCGCCGCGCCCGCGCGATGGCCGACGGCGCGACGCTGATCGCACCCGACACCGTGTGGTTCAGCCACGACACGGTGCTCGGCCGCGATGTGGTGATCGAGCCCAACGTCGTTTTCGGTCCCGGCGTGTCGGTCGCCGACGGCGTCGTCATCCATGCCTTCAGCCATATCGAAGGCGCGACGATCGGCGCGCATGCGGAGGTCGGCCCCTACGCCCGCCTGCGCCCCGGCGCGACGCTCGGCACGAAATCGAAGGTCGGCAATTTCGTCGAGATCAAGAAGGCGGTGCTGGGCGAAGGTGCCAAGGTCAACCACCTGTCCTACATCGGCGATGCCGAGGTCGGCGCGAAGGCCAATATCGGTGCCGGCACGATCACCTGCAATTACGACGGCTTCTTCAAATACCGGACGCAGATCGGCGCGGGCGCGTTCATCGGCTCCAACTCCGCGCTCGTCGCGCCGGTATCGGTCGGCGACGGCGCGATCGTCGCGGCGGGATCGGTGCTGACCAAGGACGTCGAAGCGGGCGCTCTGGCGCTCGTCCGCCCGCCGCAGGTCGCCAAGCCCGGCTGGGCGATCCGTTTCCGCGAGACGATGGCGGCGCGTAAACGACAACATTGACATGATATCGCCATATGATATCGCAATATCATGCGAACGTTGATCGACCTTCCTGAAGACGACATGAAGTGGCTCGATCAGCGTGCCGCTGAGCAGGGAAAGTCGCGCGCTGCACTGGTGCGTGAGGCTGTCACGCAATATCGCGCCGAAACGCCCCAGTCCAAGGACATGAGCTGGCTGGACGATGCTTTCGGCATATGGAAGGATCGCACCGATATCGGCGATGCGGTGGAATGGCAGCGCCGCGAGCGCGCGTCGTGGACACGGCCATGGGATGACGATTACGAGGACGTGAAAGCCGAATTTCCCGACCTGTTCGATGCCGAGGACGACCGGCAGCGGCAGATTTATCTTGATATGAAGAGCGGACGTTTGTGACGGCGTTTTCGTTCGACAGCAATATTCTGATCGATGCGCTGAATGGTCACGAAGGGGCGCGCGCGGAAATCGCACGCGCGACGCAACGGCACATCAGTCGGGTAACCTGGATCGAGGTGCTGTCGAAAGTCGAAGATGGCCGATTACCCGTGGTGAGCCGGTTCCTCGATCGTTTTCAGATCGATGAGCTGGATGCCGTCATCGCCCGCCGTGCCGCGGCGTTGCGACGCGAGCGGCAGCGATTGAAGCTCGCCGACTCGGTCATCCTTGCGTCGGCGCAAGAACACGGTCGTATCCTCATAACCCGCAATACCAAGGATTTTCCGGTCGCCATGCCGGGAATCCGTGTCCCCTACACCCTCTGAAGGCAGTCCCAGTCTATGTGTGGAATCGTTGGAATCGTCGGGACGGAAGACGTCGCGGATCGCCTGCTCGACGGGCTCAAGCGCCTCGAATATCGCGGCTATGATTCGGCGGGCATCGCCACCGATCATGACGGCGCGATCGAGCGTCGTCGCGCCAGTGGCAAGCTCGTCAACCTCGCCAGAGAACTCGCCGCACATCCGCTGCCCGGCACCACCGGTATCGCGCATACGCGCTGGGCAACGCACGGCGGCCCGACGACCAACAATGCCCACCCGCATGCGACCGAGGAAGTCGCGGTCGTCCACAACGGCATCATCGAGAATTTCAAACCCTTGCGGGACGAACTGATCGCGCGCGGCCGCGTCTTCACCAGCGAGACCGACACCGAAGTCGTCGCACACCTCATCAGCGAGAAGGTCGAGGCGGGGATCGAACCCGCCGCCGCGGTGCGCGAGGTACTGCCGCGGCTGCACGGCGCGTTCGCGCTCGCGATCCTGTTCCGCAAGCATCCCGAACTGCTGATCGGCGCGCGGCTCGGCTCGCCGCTGGTCGTCGGCCATGGCGACGGTGAGACCTATCTCGGTTCCGACGCGCTCGCGCTCGCGCCGCTGACCCAGCGCATCGCCTATCTGGAAGAGGGCGACTGGGTCGTCTGCACGAAGGACGGCGCGCAGGTCTACGATCGCGACAACCAGGCGGTCGAGCGGCCGGTCACCATCTCCGGCGTCACCGGCGACCTCGTCAGCAAGGGCAATCACCGCCATTACATGCTGAAGGAGATCTACGAACAGCCGATCGTCGTCGCGCAGACGTTGCGTTCGTACCTGCAGCGGATGGAGGAGCGCGTCACGCTGCCGATCCCCGACTTCGACCTCGCCGGGATCAAGCGCGTGACGATCGTCGCCTGCGGCACCAGCTTCTATGCCGGCATGGTCGCCAAATACTGGTTCGAACAATTCGCGCGCGTGCCCGTCGACCTCGATGTCGCATCCGAATTCCGCTACCGCGCGCCGGTGATGGAGCCGGGCGGCCTGATGATCGTCATCAGCCAGTCGGGCGAGACCGCCGACACGCTCGCCGCGCTGCGCCACGCCAAGGCGGAAGGGCAGACGATCGCCGCGGTGGTCAACGTTCCGACCAGCAGCATGGCGCGCGAGGCGGACCTGCTGCTTCCAACCCACGCCGGGCCGGAGATCGGCGTCGCCAGCACCAAGGCGTTCACCTGCCAGCTTGCGGTGCTCGCCGCGCTCGCCGCCAACCTCGCCCGTGCCAAGGGCAAATTGTCGCCAGCCGACGAACGCGCGCTGGTCAAGCATCTGGCCGAGGCGCCCGCCGCGATCAACGGCGCGCTGGCCTATGACGAGGCGATCGAGGCGATGGCGGGCGTCGTCGCCTCGGCGCGCGACGTCCTGTACCTCGGCCGCGGCACCGATTACCCGCTGGCGCTGGAAGGCGCGCTGAAGCTCAAGGAGATCAGCTACATCCACGCCGAAGGCTATGCCGCCGGCGAGATGAAGCACGGCCCCATCGCGCTGATCGACGAGAACGTCCCCGTCATCGTCATCGCCCCCTCCGGTCCGCTGTTCGACAAGACGGTCAGCAACATGCAGGAGGTGCAGGCGCGCGGTGGCAAGGTCGTGCTCATCAGCGATTACGACGGCATCCAGGCGGCGGGCGAGGGCTGTATCGCGACGATCACCATGCCCAAGGTCCACCCGCTGATCGCGCCGCTGGTCTATGCGGTGCCGGTGCAGCTGCTCGCCTATCATGTCGCCGTCGCCAAGGGCACCGACGTCGATCAGCCGCGCAACCTCGCGAAATCGGTGACCGTCGAATAGCCACGCTGCGCACCATCGCGGTCGCCGGCTGCGGGCCGGCAGGGCTCGCGGCGGCGCTGCTGCTCGCGCGCGACGGGCATCGCGTCACCATCGTCGAGCGGTTCGATGCACCGGCGCCGATCGGTTCGGGGCTGATGATCCAGCCGACCGGGCTGGCGGTGCTGCGCGCGCTCGGGCTGGAGGCGACGCTGGTCGCGCGCAGCGCGCGAATCGACCGGTTGTTCGGACAGGCGAACGGCCGCACCGTGCTCGACGTCGCCTATGCGACGCTGGGGCAGGCCGGGCTGTGCGGCTTCGGCGTGCACCGCGCGACTTTGTTCGCGGTGCTGCACGACGCGGTGACCGCGGCGGGCATCCCGATCGAGACGGGGCGGGCGATCGCCGGCAGCGACATGACGAGCGGCAACCGCCGCTGCCTCGTCTTCGCCGACGGCGCGCGCTCCGCGCCGTTCGACCTGATCGTCGATGCGCTCGGCACCCGCACGCCGCTGGCGCCGCCTTGCGGTCGCGAACTCGGTTACGGCGCCGTGTGGGCCAGCCTGCGCGCGGTGCCCGGTTTCGCGGGCGATGCGCTCGAACAGCGCTACCGGCGCGCGAGCACGATGGCGGGGGTGCTGCCGATCGGCCGGTCGCCGGGGGCGGAGGCGGATCAGGCCGCGTTCTTCTGGTCGATCCGCGCGGATCGCGTCGCCGCGTGGCGCGACGCCGGGCTGGATGCGTGGAAGGACGAGGTCCGCGCGCTGTGGCCGGCGACCACGCCGCTGCTCGACCAGATCGCCGAGCGCGATCAGCTGACCTTCGCGCGCTACGCGCACCGCACGCTGCCGACACCGGTCGGACCCGCGATGATCCACATCGGCGATGCCTGGCATTCGGCCAGTCCACAGCTGGGGCAGGGGGCCAATATGGCGTTGCTCGATGCCTATGCGCTGGCCAAGGGACTGCGCGAGAGCGACGACGTTGCGGCCGGCCTCGCCGCCGCGGTCGCGCTGCGCCGCCGCCACGTCCGCCTGTATCAGGCGCTGACCGCATTGTTCACCCCGGTCTATCAGTCCGACAGCCGCCTGCTGCCGTTCGTCCGCGACCGGCTGGTCGGGCCGCTGTCGGGACTGTGGCCGGCGAACCGCATCCAGGCGGCGATGGTCAGCGGCCTGATCGGATCGCCGCTCGCGCCGCTCGCTCTCGCTTCGTCCGGTTTTGTCCGCTAACCACCGTTTTCGAAGGAGAAGACAATCGTGGTCAGCGTCCCCCCTCTCGTCGCCGGGATCGAACTGGGCGGGACCAAGATCGTCTGCCTGCTCGCGCGCGGGCCGGATGATATCGAGGATCGAGTCCAGCTGCCCACGACGCGCCCCGACGAGACGCTCGCCGCCATCGAGACCGTGCTCGACGGCTGGGGCCGCTTCGATGCGCTCGGCATCGCCAGCTTCGGGCCGATCTCGATCGACCATGCGTCCGCCGACTATGGCCATGTCACCTCGACGCCCAAGCCGCATTGGGCGGGGACCGATGTCGCGAAACGCCTCGCCGCGCGCTACGAGGTGCCGACCGGCTTCCACACCGACGTCGTCGGCGCCGCGCTCGCCGAGGCGCGCTGGGGCGCCGCCAAGGGATTGAAGGACGTCGCCTACGCCACCGTCGGCACCGGCATCGGCGTCGGGCTGATCGCCGGCGGCGTGCCGGTCGACGGCCTCACCCACAGCGAATTCGGCCATCTCCGCCCGCAGCGGCTCTCGGGCGACGACTGGATGGGCATCTGTCCCTTCCACGGCAGTTGCCTGGAGGGGCTCGCTGCCGGCCCGGCGATCGGCGCGCGCGCCGGCTGCAGGGGCGAGGAGATCGGCGCCGACGATCCGGTCTGGGATCCGATCGCGCACGTCCTCGGTCAGCTGTGCCACACGCTCGTCCTCACCGGCGTGCCGCGGCGGATCGTGATGGGCGGCGGCGTGATGGTCGGCAACGACCACCTCTTCCCGCGCATCCGCGCCGCGATGGTGCAGAGCCTCGCCGGCTATATCGCGCTTCCCGAGATCGCCGAGCCCGGCTTCGTCGTGCCGCCCGCGCTCGGCGGCAATGCCGGGCCACTCGGCGCGATCGTGCTGGGCGGCCAGGCGCTCGAGGGGCAGCTGAAGGCGTTTACGGCGTCTTAACCGTGTCCGCTTACTCCCTCGTCAACCATAAGAGGGAAGTCTGCACCCATGACCGTCGTCGCCGCCCCGAAGCGCCTCCTGATCGTCGACGACGAGCCGGCGATGCACGACAGCTATGCGCGCAGCTTCGCCGCGCAACGCGGCGCGGCGGAGGATGCGCTGGGCGCGATGGCCGCCGAGCTGTTCGGCGACGACGCCCCCGACGCGGCGGACGAGGCGGAGGCGTTCGACCTCACCCATTGCCACCAGGGCCTCGACGCGGTCGCCGCGGTCGAAGCCGCACTCGCCGCCGGCACGCCCTATGCCGTCGCCTTCATCGACGTCCGCATGCCGCCCGGCATCGACGGGCGCGAGACCGCGCGCCGCATCCGGGCGCTCGATCCCGAGATCAACCTGTGCATCGTCACCGGGTTCAGCGACTTCTCGCCGATCGAGATCAGCAAGGTCGCCGGCCCCGCCGACAAGATCTTCTACATCGCCAAGCCGTTCGAGGTCGCCGAGATCGTCCAGACCGCGACCGCGCTCGCGCACCGGTGGGAGGTCGATCGCGAACTCGCCGCCGCCCGCGCGCAGCTCGCCGCACAGATCGTCCAGCTCGAGGAACAGGGCGCCGAACTCGCCGCCAACGAAAGCCGCGCGATCCACATGGCGACGCATGATTCGCTGACCGACGCGCCCAACCGCCTCGCCTTCCTGCGCGCGCTCGGCGACCGTGCCAAGCGGCCGGGCCTGTTCGCGACCGCGATGTTCGACCTCGACCGGTTCAAGATCGTCAACGACACGCTCGGCCACCTCGCCGGCGACGCGCTGATCCGCGAAGTCTGCTCGATCCTCCACGCCCAGGCGCCCGAGGGCGCGGTCGTCGCGCGGCTCGGCGGCGACGAATTCGGCGTCCTGTTCGACACGCCCGGCGAAGAGGCGGCGGTGATGGCCTGCGACCGCATCGTCGCCGCCTGCGCCGGCACGCATCAGGTGTTCGGCAATTCGGTGCAGAGCGGCGCGTCCGCCGGCGTCGTTGTCGTCGAGGGCGCAGGGGTGTGCGATCCGATCGACGCGCTGCGCCGGTCCGACCTCGCGCTCAACGACGCCAAGCGTACCGGCCGCGGCATCACCCGCCTGTTCGACGAGAGCATGGACGAAGGCATCCGCTTCCGCCGCCGCGTCGAACAGGGCCTGTCGCAGGCGATCGACAAGGGCGAACTCAGCCTTGTCTACCAGCCGATCGTCAGCCGCGGCGAGCTGGAGGTGATCGGGTTCGAGGCGCTGGTGCGCTGGAATACCGAGGAATATGGCCCGATCAGCCCGGCGACCTTCATTCCGATCGCCGAGGAATCGAACGTCATTCACGAACTGGGCGACTGGATCCTCGACCAGGCGCTGGCGATGGTCCAGCGTTTCCCCGGTCAGTACGTCTCGGTGAACTTCTCGCCCCGCCAGTTCCGCCGCAGCAATTTCGTCGGCCACATCATGGAAAGCGTCCAGCGCGCCGGCGTATCGCCCGGCCGCGTCCAGATCGAGATCACCGAAACCGCGATCTTCGACGACGCCGAACGCGCCGCCGAGACGCTGTACAAGCTGCGCCAGATGGGTTTCCGCATTGCATTGGACGATTTCGGCACCGGCTATTCGTCGCTCTACAACATCCGCAAATTCGCGCTCGACAGCCTGAAGATCGACCGCAGCTTCATCGACGGCATGGGCCGCGAGCGCGAAAGCGCCGCGATCGTCCATTCGATCATCCACCTCGGCCGCGCGCTGGGGCTGGAGGTGATCGCCGAGGGCGTCGAGACCGAGGCGCAGGTGCAGGCGCTGCGCCTCGCCGGCGCCAGCCACATGCAGGGCTATTTCTTCTCGCGCCCCGTCGCGCCCGACCTCGCGATCGGCCTCGCCGAACAGCGCTTCCTCGGACAGGACGTCGCCGACGCGCCGCAGAGCAACGGAACCCACGGCTGATGCGCACGCCCCGGTCCCGGACCTGGTTCGGGGGGCGGCGACCGACGGGACCGGCATCGCTCGGTGCCAAGCTGGTCCTGATCCTGACCGCGGTCGGTGTCGCCGGCGCGCTCGGCATCACGCTGTTGCTCGCCAGCGTCATCACCCCCAATTTCAACGCGCTGGAGGCCAAGGCGGTCGGCGGTCACGTCGAGCGTACTCGCGCTGCGCTCGGCGAATATGCCGCCAAGGTCGAGAACGCCGTCCGCGACTATGGCGACTGGACGCAGAGCTACGATTATATGGCGGCGGCACCGTCCTCCGCCCCCGCGGCGACGTTCGAGCGTGACAGCTTCTCGCCGCTCGCGATGACCAACCTCGGCGTGCAGGGCATGGCCTATGTCCGTCCCGACGGCAGCATCCGCATCGCGCGCTGGCTCGATCCCGCGAGCGGCCGCGAACGCGCCGACCTGCGCGCCGCGATGATCGCCACCGCGACGCGCACCGATCTCGCCCGCGTCGTCGGGCGCAGCAATTCGGGCCATTTCTACGCGCGGCTCGGTCCCGTCGTCGCCGCGGTCGGCGTCGCGCAGGTGCGCCGCTCCGACGGCACCGGGTCCCCGCGCGGCTATGTGCTGATGGCGCGCCAGGTCACCTCGCGCCAATTGTCC
The DNA here is from genome assembly GCF_024211255.1 of Sphingomonas liriopis. Classification (GTDB taxonomy): domain Bacteria; phylum Pseudomonadota; class Alphaproteobacteria; order Sphingomonadales; family Sphingomonadaceae; genus Sphingomonas; species Sphingomonas liriopis. The sequence goes on from NZ_JAMLDY010000012.1 coordinate 20,136, forward strand.
GACCTGCTCCAGCTCGACGCGCGGATCGACCGTTCGGCGACCGGCGACCGCGAAGCCGTCGTCCCCGGCCGCCAGACGATGGGGATCGCGGTGCCGATCCCCGGCGTCGACGGCCATGCGATCGCCGCCGCGCGCTTCCACATCGTGCGCGACGTGTCGCTGCTCGGCCGCCGCATGCTGCTGCTCGCCGTCGCCGGGTCGACGCTGCTGCTGCTCATCGTCCTCGTCGTGCTGCGCCGGGTCATCGCGCGCCTCGTCCTCGCGCCGTTGCAGCGCGTCGAGCGCCACATGCAGCGCGTGCGCGCCTCGGGTGCGATGGCGCTGCTCGAGGACGATGGCCGCCGCGACGAATTCGGCTCGCTGGGCCGCAGCCTCAACGCCATGCTGTCGCAGCTGAAGGATTTGCGCGAACAGATCGAGGCGCAGAGCTTCGCGCTCGGCCGCAGCGAAAGCGCGGTCGCGGTGATGCACAACGTCCGCAACGCGCTCAACCCGATCAGCACGATCCTCAGCCAGGGCATCGCGCAGGCGCCGCCGATCGACCGCGCCACCGTCGAACGTGCGCTCGCCGAGCTGGGCCGCGACGACCTTCCCGCCGATCGCCGCGCCAAGCTCGCCGCCTTCGCCACCGCCGCGCTGTCCGCCGAGGTGCAGGGGCGCGAGGCGATGCGCGGCGAACTGCAGGTCGGGCGAGAGGCGATGGCGCACGTGCTGGAGATCATCGGCCAGCAGCAGAAACAGGCGCACGAACGCCCCGCCCTCGAACGCTGCGACCTCAGCGAGATCGTCGCGCGCAACGCCGCGATCGCGCGCTATTCCGACGCCGCCTCGATCGCGTTCAGCTTCCCCGCCGAACCGCAATTCGCGCTCGCCAACCGCGTCATCCTCAGCCAGGTGATCGGCAACCTGCTTGGCAACGCCGCCGAGGCGATCGCCGCCAGCGGGCGCGACAGCGGAAGCATCGGCGTCGCCATCCAGCCCGAGGACGACCGCATCGTCGTGCGCATCCGCGACGACGGCGAAGGCTTCGACGCCGCCACCGGCGCGACGCTGTTCCAGCGCGGCTTCTCGACCCGCGAACACAAATCGGGCGGCCTCGGCCTCCACTGGTGCGCCAATGCGATGAACGCGATGGACGGCAGCCTGCGCCTCGACAGCGAGGGCAGGGGCAAGGGCGCCGTCGCGATCCTGACGCTGAAGGCGGCGGAGGCGGTGGAAGTGGCGCAGGCGGCGTAAGGGGGGGCGATCGCGCCAACGCGACGCCCGCTTCAAAAAAAGGGCTTTCTTGGCCTCCAGAACCCTCCCGTCATCCGGGACGTGTTCGGTGGCCACCCCTTCGAGCAAGTAATAGCACGCGCTACACTGCATTGTGCTCCCGCGCAGGCGGGAGGCCAAGGTTCCAAAAACAATCGGACGCTGGTCTGCTGGACTCTGGGTTCCCGCCTGCGCGGGAACCGGCTATATGTTCAGCGTCCGGTGAAAACCCGCTTCCGGTTGCGGTGCTCCAATCGAGCAGTAAGCTTACGGGATGATCGACATGCCCGAGGTTCCTCCTGCATACGAGCAGGTTCTGACGCAGAAGCTGATACATTGCGGCCTGCATCACGGCGGCTTTACCGTGAAATACGAACGTGAACTGCAAAGCGTAGAGATCGTGATCGGCCAAGATGCAGGGGCAGCTACGAAGCACTTTGACTGCATCAGAGAAGCTGCTGGCCACGAGATCGTCACCTTCGAAAACCCGGAATTGCACCAAGCGTATGAGGATCGGGTGTTCAAGGCACTAAGGCCAAAGATACTTGCGGATGCCCGAGCGGAACTCGAAAGACGCGGCGTCCTTCACAGCTTTCCCGAACGATCGAAATTCGCCTCCGACAAGCTATTTGCTGAAGCGTTAGAACGGCAATGCGGCATGAAGCCGGGCTCGTTTTTCGTCGAAAGCCAATCGGGCCTGATTGGCCAGCCTAAGCCGGGACGTCAGAGCAAAGCCGACGAAGAGAGAACGGCCTGCCTCATGGCGGCAATCATGTATGTCAGCGCAAAAGGTGAACCTTTTAAATTCGGTTTTGTAGGTAACGAAGCCATCCCGTCGGAAAGGTAACTTGCTCTTACCGGCTTGAGCGAACGTCGCCTTGATGCCCGATCCGTCCCGACCGCAGACCGGCGCCTTCCTGCCAATATCCACATATGCCTTTGACGCAGCAACGCGATAAGCCGGAGCGTCACCGCCCCGGCTTATCGGTATCGTTCAGTCTGGTCCGGGCCGCCCCGACGGATGGGTGCCATCCGCGTGCGGCTTACTTGCTGCGTTCGACCTGCTCGAAGTCCAGTTCCACCGGGGTGGCGCGGCCGAAGATCGATACCGACACCTTGACCTTCGACTTGTCGAAATCGAGTTCCTCGACGATGCCGTTGAAGCTTGCGAACGGGCCTTCGAGCACCTTGACCGCGTCGCCGATCTCGTAATCGACCTTGACCTTGGTCTTGGGTGCCGCGGCGGCCTCTTCCTTGCTGTTGAGCATGCGCGCGGCCTCGGCCTCGCTGATCGCCTGCGGCTTGCCCATGCTGCCGAGGAAGCCCGTGACCTTGGGCGTGTTCTTGACGAGGTGGTAGACGTCGTCGTTCATGTTGAGCTTGGCCAGCACGTAGCCGGGCATGAACTTGCGCTCGACCGCGATCTTCTTGCCGCGGCGGGCCTCGGTCACCGTCTCGGTGGGGACCTCGATCTGCTCGACCAGCTGCTCGAGGCCGAGCCGCGTCGCCTCCGCCATGATCGCGTCGCGGACCTTGCCCTCGAAGCCCGAATAGGCGTGAATGATGTACCAGCGCGCCATTGTGTACCCTTACTTCGCGAGCTTGAGCAGCGCCTGGACGACCGCGTTGAAGAACGTGTCGACGCCCAGGAAGAACAGCGCGAGGATCGTCGTCATGATGACCACCATGACGCCCGTCATGATCGTCTCGCGCCGGGTCGGCCAGACGACCTTCTTGGTCTCGGCCTGCACCTGACGGATGAATTCGATGGGGGTCGTCTTCGCCACTGTTTTTTCTCAGAACCCGCTGGAATCACGAAAATCCGTATCGCCGGGGCATAAGGCCGCTGCCGCTTCCCTCATGTGGGGAACCGGCGTGGCCCGTCCTTGGCTGTCGGATGGCCTGCGCAGATAGCCGCGCGGGCAGGCAAAGGCAAGGGCGGGGACGGGGGTGGCGAAGAGGGCGGCCGCCCGGCGTCAGTGGCCGTAGCGCTTGATGCCGCGACGGCGCAGTTTCTCGCGCTTGCGACGGCGCAGATGCAGGACGAGTGCGGGCACGCCGACCAAGAGCAGAACGCCGATGATGGCCATTACAAGCGTGTGTCGCGTAGCTTCGTCCATAACCTTCGATATAAACAGGCGTTAGGCCATCGTCACCGGTTACATGACGAAAATTTCATCGTTGCGGCGAACCGGCTGCTCGTTTCGGCGCCGGGAAACTGGCAGGAGTGCACGGACTCGAACCGTGGGCCCTCGGTTTTGGAGACCGATGCTCTACCAACTGAGCTACACTCCTGCAGCGCCGCGCCCTCTACCCGCCCGTTGAAAAAAGGGCAAGACGATCCTGTATCGAGTCGTCACGGGTGACGGCACGGCGCGATCCGATTATGCGAACGGGGGCGTGTAGGACAGGGGAAACTGATGCGCTCGATGAAAATAGGATCGCGCCTGGCGCTGGCGCTTGTCATCCTGCCGCTGACCGGCGCGGCCGATCCTGCGGCCGCGCCCGACTTCGGGGCGAATCTGGAGCGGTTCGCCTATCCGTGGCCGGTGCAGACGATGACGTTCGACGTCGTCGGCCAGCCGGCGACGATGGCGTTCATGGATGTCGCCCCGGCGCGGCCGAACGGGCGCAGCGTCGTGCTGCTGCACGGCAAGAACTTCTGCGGCGCGACGTGGGAGAGTACGGTGCGCGCGCTCACCGACAGCGGCTATCGCGTCCTCGTCCCCGACCAGATCGGCTTCTGCAAATCGGCCAAGCCGCGCGCCGCGCAGTACAGCTTCGAGATGCTGGCGTCGTTCACGCAGCGGCTGATGCAGTCGCGCGGCATCACGCGGGCGTCGGTGGTCGGCCATTCGATGGGCGGCATGCTCGCGATGCGCTTCGCCATCATGTACCCCGCGGCGGTCGAGCGGCTGGTGCTGGTCAATCCGCTCGGGCTCAAGGACCGGTCGGAAGAGGGGCTGCCCTACGTCGACGTCGACACCCTGTGGGCTGGCGAGAGGAAGACGAGCTACGCCAGCATCAAGGCGTATCAACAGCTCAATTATTATCATGGGACGTGGAAGCCCGCCTACGATCGCTGGGTGTGGATGCTCGCCGGCATGTATCAGGGGTCGGGTCGCGATACGGTGGCATTGGCGCAGGCGAAGACCAGCGAGATGATCAAGACGCAGGCGGTCGCGCACGAGCTGTACCGGATCAAGCCGCCGACGACGCTGATCGTCGGCACGCTCGACAAGACCGCCTTCGGCCGCGCGCAGACGCCGCCGGGGCTGCGGCAGTTCCTGCAGGCGATTCCGGTGGTGGCGGGCGAGGCGGTGAAGCAGATGCCGAACGCGACGCTGATCCGCCTCGACGGACTGGGTCATTCGCCGCAGGTCGAGGATCCGGCGCGGTTCGAACGGACGTTGCTGACGACGCTGGCGCCGCGCCGGTAGGGGCGGGAAGGCTTCGCCCCCCCCCACCGTTCGTGCCGAGCTTGTCGAAGCACTGGTCTCCACGAGAACCGTCGCCGCTCGTGAAAGCCAGCCCTTCGACAGGCTCAGGGTGAACGGGTGTGGTGTGGCGCTCGAGCCGCCGGCGGACCGTAAGCTTGCCGCTGACGATGCTTGGAAACCGGCTTTGGGGCCACACGGCTTCAAAGCCGGTTCGTGCTGAGCTTGTCGAAGCACCTGTTACCGCAAGCGACGCCCTCGATCGTGGGGACTGAACAGCACGAACGGGAGCGGCATTCAGGCCGCCAACCCGACGATGCGGCGGTAGGCGGCGTTGTCGTTCGCTGCGCGCAGGCAGGGTGCGGCGGGCAGGGGGAGTGCCACGATCATCACGATGAACCCGATCGCGCCGACCGGCAGCGGTACGAACGCCGCCAGCATGAGAGTCGCCAATCGCGCTTCGGCGAACAGTGCGCCGGGCGGCAGGATCGAGGCGCGCGCGCCGATCCAGGCGGCGATCCCGGCGCCGAATGCGACGATCAGGCCGAGGCTGGCGGGCCATGTCCCGGCCAGCGTCGCGAGGTTGGGCAGGGTCGCCAGCGGAGCGGACCACGGCAACGCGAACGCCACCAGTGCCGCGGCCAATACGGCGACCGGCATGTGCCGCGCCCCACGCTGGCGAATCGCCAGTCCCGCGCAAAGTGGCGCAAGCAACAACCCGACCGGCGCGAGTCCGACCGACAGCCCCGCAGCGATCAGCATGTCGCGCGTCCGCCGCTCGTGCGCGGCGCACAGTGCCGCTACCGAGGCGAGCAGCGCCAGCATGTCGCTCCACCGCCCGCCCGGCAGCAACCCGGCGAGCAGCGCCGCCGCGGCCAGCGCGGCCATCGGCAGGACGGGGGAGGGGGCGGGCCGAAGCGGGTAGGACATCGCCGCCTGATGCACCCGCGCCCGTTGCATCCGGGTTAAGGGACGCCCCGTTGACCGCGCAGGCGACTCTGCGTATAGGCCCGCCCGGTCCGTCGGAGCGATCCGGTGGACATGCTTGAACATTGCTGGATGCAAAAGTCGTGGGGCCGGGGTGACGTGTGTCGTCGCCTACGTCCCTTTTTGTATTCCGAAGTGCTGTGAAGGCTCCAGCAAAGTAACCCACTTAATTGAGGTGAAGGCTTCATGCCGACGATCAACCAGCTGGTCCGCAAGGGCCGCGACCCGCAGAAGGCCAAGTCCAAGGTCCCCGCGATGGAGCAGAACCCGCAGAAGCGCGGCGTCTGCACACGCGTCTACACGACGACCCCGAAGAAGCCGAACTCGGCGCTGCGCAAGGTGGCCAAGGTCCGCCTGACCAACAGCCGCGAAGTCATCAGCTACATTCCGGGTGAAGGCCACAACCTGCAGGAGCACTCGGTGGTCCTGATCCGCGGCGGCCGTGTGCGCGACCTTCCCGGCGTTCGCTACCACGTCCTGCGCGGCGTGCTCGATACGCAGGGCGTCAAGGATCGCCGCCAGTCCCGCTCCAAGTACGGCGCCAAGCGTCCGAAGTAAGCCGGTCGGCCTTCCACGCGGAGGCTCGCCCAACAGGCTGAAGTTAGAAAGGTTTTTGAAATGGCACGTCGTCGTCGCCCGGAAAAGCGTATCATCCTCCCCGATCCCAAGTTCGGTGATGAGGTCCTCTCGAAGTTCATGAATTCGGTCATGCTCGACGGCAAGAAGTCCGTCGCCGAACTGATCGTCTACGGTGCCCTGGAAACCGTCGAGCAGCGCGCCAAGCGCGAGCCGATCGGCGTGTTCCATGACGCGCTCAACAACATCAAGCCCGGCATCGAGGTGCGTTCGCGCCGCGTCGGTGGTGCGACCTACCAGGTCCCCGTCGAGGTCCGCCCGGAGCGCGCCCAGGCGCTGGCGATCCGCTGGCTGATCACGGCCGCGCGTGCGCGCAGCGAGAACACCATGTCGGCGCGCCTGTCGGGCGAGCTGATGGATGCCGCCAACAACCGCGGCAACGCGGTGAAGAAGCGCGAAGACACGCATCGCATGGCCGAAGCCAACCGCGCCTTCAGCCACTACCGCTGGTAAGGCTTGGAAGCCTCGACCTTCTGACCTATATCGTGGGGAGCCGGCGGAAGCTGCGCTCCCCACATCTCTAAGGAAACCACGATCATGGCCCGCAGCCATCCGCTCGATCGCTATCGCAACATCGGCATCATGGCGCATATCGACGCCGGCAAGACGACGACGACCGAGCGTATCCTCTATTACACCGGCAAGTCCTACAAGATCGGCGAAGTGCACGAAGGCACCGCGACGATGGATTGGATGGAGCAGGAGCAGGAGCGCGGGATCACGATCACGTCGGCTGCGACGACGTGCTTCTGGTCGGCCGACGAGGGCAAGGGCCCCGAGCACCGCATCAACATCATCGACACCCCCGGCCACGTCGACTTCACGATCGAAGTCGAGCGTTCGCTGCGCGTGCTCGACGGTGCGGTCGCGTGCTTCGACGGCGTCGCCGGCGTCGAGCCGCAGTCGGAAACCGTGTGGCGTCAGGCCGACAAGTACGGCGTGCCGCGCATGTGCTTCGTCAACAAGCTCGACCGCACCGGCGCCGACTTCTATTTCTGCGTCAACTCGATCATCGAGCGCCTCGGCGCGCGTCCGGCGGTCCTGTATCTGCCGATCGGTATCGAGGGCGGCTTCAAGGGCCTCGTCGACCTGGTCAACAACCGCGCGATCATCTGGCTCGAGGAGTCGCTGGGCGCGAAGTTCGAATATCAGGACATCCCGGCGGACATGGCCGAAAAGGCCGCCAAGTACCGCAGCGAGCTGATCGAGATGGCCGTCGAGCAGGACGATGCGCTGATGGAGGCGTATCTCGAGGGCAACGAGCCGTCGGTCGCCGACCTCAAGAAGCTGATCCGCAAGGGCACGCTCGAGATGGCGTTCGTGCCGATCGTCTGCGGTTCGGCATTCAAGAACAAGGGCGTGCAGCCGCTGCTCGACGCCGTCGTCGACTATCTGCCGAGCCCGCTCGACGTTCCCGCCATCAAGGGCGTGAAGCTCGACGGCGAGACGCCGGACGAGCGTCCGTCGTCGGACACCGAGCCGTTCTCGGCGCTGGCGTTCAAGATCATGAACGATCCGTTCGTTGGTACGCTGACCTTCGCCCGCATCTATTCGGGCAAGCTGGAGACCGCGTCGCAGGTCACCAACTCGGTGAAGGACAAGAAGGAAAAGGTCGGCCGCATGCTGCTGATGCATGCGAACAGCCGTGAGGACATCCAGGAAGCCTATGCCGGCGACATCGTCGCGCTCGCGGGCCTCAAGGATACCACCACGGGTGACACGCTCTGCGCGATGAACGCGCCCATCATCCTCGAGCGGATGGAATTCCCCGAGCCGGTGATCGAGCTGTCGGTGGAGCCCAAGACCAAGGCCGACCAGGAGAAGATGGGCGTCGCGCTCAATCGTCTCGCGCGCGAGGACCCGTCGTTCCGCGTGTCGTCGGATGCCGAATCGGGCCAGACCATCATCAAGGGGATGGGCGAACTCCACCTCGAGATCCTGGTCGACCGCATGAAGCGCGAGTTCAAGGTCGAGGCGAACGTTGGCGCGCCGCAGGTGGCGTATCGCGAATACCTTAAGAAGCCGGTCGACATCGACTACACGCACAAGAAGCAGTCGGGCGGCACCGGCCAGTTCGGCCGCGTCAAGGTCAAGCTGACGCCGGGCGAGCGCGGTTCGGGCTTCGTCTTCAAGGACGAGATCAAGGGCGGTAACATTCCGAAGGAATATATCCCCGCGATCGAGAAGGGTTTCCGCGAGACCGCGGAGACGGGGTCGCTGGTCGGCTTCCCGATCATCGACTTCGAAGTCCTAGTCTATGACGGCGCGTACCACGACGTCGACTCGTCGGCGCTGGCGTTCGAAATCTGTGCCCGTGGCGCGATGCGCGAAGCGGCCCAGAAGTCGGGTATCACGCTGCTCGAGCCGGTCATGAAGGTCGAGGTCGTCACCCCGGAGGATTATCTGGGCGACGTCATCGGCGACATGAACAGCCGTCGCGGCCAGATCCAGGGCACCGACAGCCGCGGCAACGCGCAGACGGTCGAGGCGATGGTGCCGCTGGCCAACATGTTCGGCTATGTGAACGCGCTCCGCTCGTTCACGCAGGGCCGTGCGCAATACTCGATGCAGTTCTCGCACTATGACGAAGTGCCGCAGAACGTTGCTGACGAGGTTAAGGCCAAATTGGCGTGAGGCATGCGGGGCCGAGGTAACTCGGTCCCGAATGCTGGAAGACCAGCTTCCCTGTGTAGGCGGAGAGGGGCTGGCGTTACCGATCATCAACCGCTACAGGGCCGCGTTCGCGTAGCCCGGGCGGCACCGAATTCGAATCAGAAGGTAGGAAAATGGCTAAGGCAAAATTCGAGCGGAACAAGCCGCACCTCAACATCGGCACCATCGGTCACGTCGACCATGGCAAGACGTCGCTGACCGCGGCGATCACCAAGGTGCTGGCAGAGACGACCGGCGGCACCGCGGTCGATTTCGCCAACATCGACAAGGCTCCCGAAGAGCGCGAGCGCGGCATCACCATCTCGACCGCGCACGTCGAGTATGAGACGACGAACCGCCACTATGCGCACGTCGATTGCCCGGGCCACGCCGATTATGTGAAGAACATGATCACCGGCGCCGCGCAGATGGACGGCGCGATCCTGGTCGTGTCGGCGACCGACGGCCCGATGCCGCAGACCCGCGAGCACATCCTGCTCGCCCGTCAGGTCGGCGTGCCGGCGATGGTCGTGTTCATGAACAAGGTCGATCTGGTCGACGACGAGGAAATCCTCGAGCTGGTCGAGCTGGAAATCCGCGAGCTGCTCAGCTCGTACGAATTCCCGGGCGACGACATTCCCATCATCAAGGGTTCGGCGACCTGCGCGCTGTCGGGTTCGAACGACAAGTTCGGCAAGGACGCGGTCACCGAGCTGATGCAGGCGGTCGACGACTACATCCCGCAGCCCGAGCGTCCGCTCGACAAGCCGTTCATGATGCCGATCGAGGACGTGTTCTCGATCTCGGGTCGCGGCACGGTCGTCACCGGCCGCGTCGAGACCGGCATCGTCAAGGTCGGTGAGGAAGTCGAGATCGTCGGCATCCACCCGACCGTCCGCAAGACCACGGTCACCGGCGTCGAGATGTTCCGCAAGCTGCTCGACCAGGGCCAGGCCGGCGACAACGTCGGCGCGCTGATCCGCGGCGTCGCCCGCGACGAGGTCGAGCGTGGCCAGGTGCTCTGCAAGCCGGGCTCGATCAAGCCGCACACCGACTTCCAGTCGGAAGTGTACGTGCTGTCGAAGGAAGAGGGTGGCCGTCACACGCCGTTCTTCGCCAACTATCGTCCGCAGTTCTACTTCCGCACCACGGACGTGACCGGCACTGTCGAGCTGCCCGAGGGCACCGAGATGGTGATGCCGGGCGACAACATCGCCCTCGGCATCAAGCTGATCGCGCCGATCGCCATGGACGTCGGCCAGCGCTTCACCATCCGTGAGGGCGGTCGTACCGTCGGCGCGGGCGTCGTGAGCGGCATCGACAAGTAAGATAACGGATCGGCGCTTCGGCGCCGGCCCGGAACGACAGCGGCCCGGCTCTCCCAAAAAAGGAGAGTCGGGCCGTTGCCTTTTAATGAGGGCTCCTTTAAGGGCGCCCCTCCAGTTTTACTGAGTTGCGGCTCTTTCTCGTCGCCCCCGCTTTTGTGTGGGGGGTCTCATCCCGCCGGTCCAGCACCAGCGGCGCGAGTCCTTCGTTTTGCGCGAAGGAGACGGCCGGGGTCGTGCTCGCATCGCATCGGTAGGGATCATGGACAGCAACATCCGCATTCGCCTCAAGGCGTTCGATCATCGCGTGCTCGACCAGGCGACCGGCGACATCGCCGACACCGCGCGTCGTACCGGCGCGCTCATCCGCGGTCCGATTCCGCTGCCCACGCGCATCGAGAAGTTCACCGTCAACCGCGGCCCGCACATCGACAAGAAGAGCCGCGAGCAGTTCGAGGTGCGCACCTACAAGCGCATGCTCGACATCGTGCAGCCGACCCCGCAGACGGTCGATGCGCTGATGAAGCTCGACCTCGCCGCAGGCGTTGACGTCGAGATCAAGCTGGCGTAATGGCCCGCATCCCGCGGTCGACGTCGAGTCCCGCGGGTTTGCTGTTTCCGCCACGGTGGAACGGCCGGTTTGGGAACTCCGCATCGCGGAGCACCTGACAGATACGAGATACCGCCGGCCCCTCGGGGTCGGGCCAGCGTCTCCCGTCATGTTCCCGGCAACGGGGACGACCAGCCCGGGACGGGGCGACGTAGATACAACACGGGTTGGATGGCGTCCTTTCGGGGGCGTCGCAAGCACGTCGGGGAATGGTCCCGGGCGTGCCTCTGTCAAAGGAGTGCAGGGTCATGCGTACTGGCGTGATCGCGAAGAAAATGGGGATGACCCGCCTGTTCCAGGATGATGGCCGCCACGTGCCGGTCACCGTCCTGCAGCTCGAAGGCTTGCAGGTCATTTCCCGTCGCGAAATGGATCGTGATGGCTATACCGCCGTCCAGCTCGGTGCTGGCGTCGCCAAGGCCAAGAATGTCGCCAAGCCGCAGCGCGGCCACTTCGGCAAGGCCGAAGTCGAGCCCAAGGCGGTCGTCGCCGAATTCCGCGTGACCGAGGACAACCTCCTCGACGTCGGCGCGGAGATTTCGGCTGAGCATTTCGTCGCAGGCCAACTGGTCGATATCCAGGGTCGTACCCAGGGTAAGGGCTTCGCCGGCGGCATGAAGCGCTGGAACTTCGGCGGTCTGCGCGCGACGCACGGCGTCTCGGTCTCGCACCGTTCGCTTGGGTCCACCGGTCAGCGCCAGGATCCGGGTCGCGTCTTCAAGAACAAGAAGATGGCCGGCCACATGGGCGACAAATACCGCACGCAGCAGAACCTCGAGGTCGTCGGTACCGACGCCGAGCGCGGTCTGATCTTCGTGAAGGGTTCGGTCCCCGGCTCGAAGGGCGGCTGGCTGTTCGTCAAGGACGCGGTCAAGGTCAAGGCGCATGCCGAGGCTCCCTATCCCGCCAGCCTGAAGCAGGCTGCCAACAGCAACACCGCAGCCGACACGCCCGTTGAGACGAGCGCGCCGGAAGCGACCGACGGCCAGGAGGGCTGAACGTGAAGGTCAAGATTCAATCCTTCGCCGGCACCCCAGGGGACTCCGGCGCGGCGGACGTCGAGCTCAACGACGAGGTCTTCGGCCTCGATCCGCGCGCCGACATCCTGCACCGCGTGGTCACCTGGCAGCTCGAGAAGCGTCGCGAGACGGCACGTGGCACGCGCGAGCGCGCCGACGTCGCCCGCACCGGCAAGAAGTTCGGTCGCCAGAAGGGCGGCGGTACGGCACGTCACGGCGATCGCCGCGCTCCCGTCTTCATCGGCGGTGGTAAGGCTCACGGCGCCCGCGTCCGCGACTTCAATCCGGGTCTCAACAAGAAGATCCGCGCGCTGGGCCTGAAGATGGCGCTGTCAAGCCATGCCAAGGCCGGCTCGCTGATCGTCATGGACAGCATCGCGGTCGAGAACAACAAGACGAAGACGCTGGTCGGCGATCTCGCCAAGCTCGGCTTCGGCAAGTCGGCGCTGGTCATCGACGGCGACGCCGTCGAGACGAGCTTCGCGCTCGCCGCGGGCAACCTGCACGGCATCAACGTGCTGCCGTCGGCCGGTGCCAACGTCTACGACATCCTGAAGGCTGACACGCTGGTGCTGACCCGCGCGGCGGTCGAGAAGCTGGAGGCGCGCTTCGCCCTCCCGGGAGGGGCCAACTAATGGCTAAGCAGCAGAAGGCCGTCGACAACCGTCACTATGACGTGATCGTCGCGCCGCACATCACCGAAAAGGCGACCTTGCTCTCCGAGCATAACGCCGTCGTGTTCAAGGTCGCGGGCGACGCGACCAAGCCGCAGATCAAGGCTGCCGTTGAGGCTCTCTTCGACGTCACCGTGACCGGCGTGAACACGATCGTCCAGAAGGGCAAGACCAAGAAGTGGAAGGGCGCTCCTTACCAGCGCTCCGACATGAAGAAGGCCATTGTCACCCTGAAGGACGGCCAGTCCATCGACGTGACGACGGGGATCTAAGGGTCATGGCACTCAAGCATTATAATCCGACGACGCCCGCGCAGCGCGGCCTCGTCCTCGTCGACAAGTCGTCGCTCTGGAAGGGCAAGCCCGTCAAGGCGCTGACCGAGGGCAAGCGCAAGTCGGGCGGCCGCAACAACAAGGGTCATGTGACCAGCCGCGGCATCGCGGGCGGTCACAAGCAGAAGTACCGCTACGTCGACTTCAAGCGTCGCAAGTGGGACGTCGAAGGCACCGTCGAGCGGCTCGAGTACGATCCCAACCGCACCGCGTTCATCGCGCTGGTGAAGTATGCCGACGAAGAGCTGGCCTACATCATCGCGCCGCAGCGTCTGGCGCCGGGCGACAAGGTCCTCGCGGCCAAGAAGACCGACACCAAGCCGGGCAACGCCATGGAGCTGGGCCAGGTCCCCGTCGGCACCATCGTCCACAACGTGGAGATGAAGCCGGGCAAGGGTGGCCAGATCGCCCGTTCGGCCGGCACCTATGTGCAGGTCGTCGGTCGTGACCGCGGCATGGTCATCGTCCGCCTCAACTCGGGCGAGCAGCGCTACATCCGTGGCGAGTGCATGGCGACGGTCGGTGCGGTGTCGAACCCGGACAACCAGAACCAGAACCTCGGCAAGGCCGGGCGTTCGCGCTGGATGGGCAAGCGTCCGCTAACCCGCGGCGTCGCCAAGAACCCGGTCGACCATCCGCACGGCGGTGGCGAAGGCCGGACCTCGGGCGGCCGTCATCCGGTTACCCCGTGGGGCAAGCCGACCAAGGGTGCGCGCACCCGTCACAATAAGTCGACCGACAAGATGATCATCCGGTCGCGTCATTCGACCAAGAGGAAGGGCTAACCCATGGCTCGTTCAGTCTGGAAGGGCCCGTTCGTCGAACTGAGCCTTCTGAAGAAGGCGGAAACCGCGCAGGACAGCGGTGGCCGCGCGCCGATCAAGACCTGGTCGCGTCGTTCCACCATCCTGCCGACGTTCGTCGGCCTCACGTTCAACGTCTACAACGGCCGCAAGTTCGTGCCGGTGTCGGTCAATGAAGACATGGTCGGCATGAAGCTGGGTGAATTCGCGCCGACGCGCTACTTCCCCGGCCACGCCGCCGACAAGAAGGGCAAGCGCTGATGAGCAAGCCAGTCTCCCCCCGCAAGGTCGGTGATAAGGAAGCGCTGTCGGTCGGCACGCAGATCCGTGGTTCGGCGCAGAAGCTGAACCTGGTCGCCGCGCTGATCCGCAACAAGCCGGTCGGCGATGCGATGAACATCCTCGCCTTCTCGACGAAGGCGATGGCGGTCGATGCGCGCAAGGTGCTGGCCTCGGCCATCGCCAATGCCGAGAACAACCACAACCTCGACGTCGACGCGCTCGTCGTCGCCGAGGCGTCGGTCGGCAAGTCGATCACCATGAAGCGCTTCGCGACCCGCGGCCGTGGCAAATCCACCCGCATCCTGAAGCCGTTCAGCCGTCTGCGCATCGTCGTGCGCGAGCAGGAAGAAGCATAATGGGTCACAAGAGCAACCCCATCGGCATGCGTCTCCAGATCAACCGGACCTGGGACAGCCGCTGGTTCGCCGAGGGCCATGATTATGGCCAGCTGCTGCTGGAGGATCTGAAGATCCGCGCCTTCATCATGAAGACGCTGCCGCAGGCCGCCATCTCCAAGGTCGTCATCGAGCGTCCGGCCAAGCTGTGCCGCATCTCGATCTTCGCTGCCCGTCCCGGTGTCATCATCGGCAAGAAGGGCTCGGACATCGAGAAGCTGCGCAAGACGATCGGCGCGATGACCAAGTCCGACGTGTCGCTGAACATCGTCGAGATCCGCAAGCCGGAGATCGACGCGAAGCTGGTCGCGCAGGGTATCGCCGACCAGCTCGAGCGTCGTATCGCCTTCCGCCGCGCCATGAAGCGTGCGGTGCAGTCGGCGATGCGCCTGGGTGCCGACGGCATCCGCGTCGCCTGCGGCGGTCGCCTCGGCGGCGCCGAGATCGCACGTTCGGAGAGCTATCGCGAAGGTCGCGTTCCGCTGCACACGCTGCGCGCGAACATCGACTATGCCGAGGCCCAGGCACACACGTCCTATGGCGTGTGCGGCGTGAAGGTCTGGGTCTTCAAGGGCGAGATCCTCGGCCATGACCCGATGGCGCAGGACCGGCTGATGATGGAAGCACAGACTTCCGGCGTCCGTCCGGCCCGCGACGACCGTCGTTAAGGGGCAACAGACATGCTGCAACCGAAAAAGACCAAGTTCCGCAAGGCCTTCAAGGGCCGCATCCATGGCGACGCCAAGGGTGGCACCACGCTCAACTTCGGGTCGTACGGCCTGAAGGCGATGGAGCCGGAGCGGATCACCGCCCGCCAGATCGAGGCGGCCCGCCGCGCGATCACGCGCCACATCCGCCGTCAGGGCCGGTTGTGGATCCGCATCTTCCCGGACGTCCCCGTCTCGTCGAAGCCGGCCGAAGTCCGCATGGGCTCGGGCAAGGGTTCGCCGGAATTCTGGGCCGCCCGCGTCAAGCCGGGTCGGATCCTGTTCGAGCTGGACGGCGTCGAGGGCAAGATCGCCGCGGAGGCGTTCGAGCGCGCCGCGATGAAGCTGCCGATCAAAGTCAAGGTCGTCGCCCGCCTGGGTGACACCAGCCACCTCGGAGGCGAGTAAGATGGCCAAGAGTGATTTCGTCAGCCAGAGCGACGATCAGTTGAGCGAGAACCTCGGCAACCTGAAGCGCGAACAGTTCAACCTCCGCTTCCAGGCAGCGACGAACCAGCTGGAAAAGCCCAGCCGCGTCAAGGAAGTCCGTCGCGACATCGCGCGGATCAAGACCCTCCAGGCGCAGCGCACCAGCGCCGCGGCTGCCAAGTAAGGAACATCAGATGCCGAAGCGCGTGCTGACCGGACTGATCGTGTCCGACAAGGGCGACAAGACGGTGGTCGTGAACGTGGAGCGCAAGGTCAAGCACCCGCTCTACGGCAAGATCATCCGTCGCTCGAAGAAGTACCACGCCCATGACGAGGCGAACGAGTACAAGCAGGGCGAGACCGTGCGCATCGAAGAGACTGCGCCGATCTCGAAGCTGAAGACCTGGAAGGTCGTCGATCGGGTCAACACCCACGCGACGCCCGAGCGGGTCGACGTCGACGCATGATTTCGCCGCCGGCTGCGGCCGGCGGATGAACAGGGCAGGGCTTGCGTCCTGCCAGCGGAGTGGTTACAGGGCCGCTCCCCCGGTGCAGTCCGCTGCGCCGGGGTCGTTATTTTTAGGCGGGGCTGGGTCGGTATCCACCCCATAGACGAGAAGGAAATGGATCGATGATCCAGATGCAATCCAATCTCGACGTCGCTGACAACAGCGGCGCGAAGCGGGTGCAGTGCATCAAGGTGCTGGGCGGCTCGAAGCGTCGCACGGCATCGGTCGGCGACATCATTGTCGTGTCGATCAAGGAAGCACAGCCCCGCGGCAAGGTGAAGAAGGGTGACGTGCATCGCGCCGTCATCGTCCGCACCGCCAAGGACATCCACCGTGCCGATGGCTCGACCATCCGCTTCGACGGCAACGCTGCCGTCCTGGTCAACAAGAACGAGGAGCCGATCGGCACCCGTATCTTCGGCCCGGTCGTGCGCGAGCTGCGTGGCAAGAAGCACATGAAGATCATCAGCCTTGCGCCGGAGGTGCTGTAATGGCCGCCGCGAAGATCAAGAAGGGTGACCGCGTCGTCGTCCTGTCCGGCAAGGACAAGGGCAAGACCGGCACCGTGACGCTGTCGATGCCAAAGGACGGCAAGGTCGTGGTCGAGGGCGTCAACGTCGCCACCCGCCACAGGAAGCCGACCCAGGCGAACCCGCAGGGTGGTCTCGAGAAGATCGAAGCGCCGCTGCACGTCTCGAAGGTCGCGCACGTGACCGCCGACGGCAAGCCGACCCGCGTCCGTTTCGAGACGCAGGATGGCAAGAAGGTCCGCGTGGCCGTCAAGACCGGAGACAAGATCGATGGCTGATGCAGCTTACAAGCCCCGCATGAAGGGCATCTACGAAGAGACGATCATCAAGGCGATGGTCGAGAAGTTCGGCTACAAGAACGTCAACGAGATCCCGCGTCTGGACAAGATCGTCCTGAACATGGGTGTCGGCGAGGCGACGCAGGACAAGAAGCGCGTCGACCAGGCCGCGTCCGAGATGGAGCTGATCGCCGGCCAGAAGCCGGTCATCACGAAGGCGAAGAAGTCGATCGCGCAGTTCAAGCTGCGCGAGGGCATGCCGATCGGCGTGAAGGTCACCCTTCGCCGCGAGCGCATGTACGAGTTCCTGGACCGCTTCATCACGATCGCGCTGCCGCGCGTCCGCGATTTTCGTGGCCTGAACCCGAAGTCGTTCGACGGCCGCGGCAACTATGCCTGCGGCATCAAGGAGCAGATCGTGTTCCCCGAGATCAACTATGACCGCATCGACAAGGTGCGCGGCATGGACGTGATCGTCACCACCACCGCGAAGACCGACGACGAGGCGCGCGAGCTGCTCCGTCTGTTCGGTTTCCCGTTCCCTCAGCCCGAGGCTGAGCAGCAGAAGCAGGCCGCGTGAGCGGTCTGGCTTCCCTGAAGTAAGGAAGAGAGCTTAAGTCCATGGCGAAACTGAGTTCGATCAACAAGAATGAGCGTCGCAAGAAGCTCGTCAAGCAGTATGCTCCCAAGTGGGCGAAGCTGAAGGCGGCGGCGAACGACCAGAGCCTCGACGAGAGCGAGCGTCTGATCGCCCGCCTCAAGATGGCGGAACTGCCGCGCAATTCGAACCCGACCCGGATCCGCAACCGTTGCGAGATCACCGGTCGTCCGCGCGCTTATTACCGCAAGTTCCGCCTCGCCCGCGTGATGCTCCGCGATCTTGCCAACAAGGGCATGATCCCCGGTCTCACCAAGTCGAGCTGGTAAGGATCATACAATGGCAGTGACCGATCCCCTGGGTGACCTGCTCACCCGCATCCGCAACGGCCAGCGCGCGAAGAAGGACTCCGTCCTGTCGCCCGCGTCGAAGCTGCGCATCCGCGTGCTCGACGTGCTGCAGCGCGAAGGCTATATCCGTGGCTACAGCGACGAACAGATGGGCCCGGCCGCCGGCGTCCGCATCGAGCTGAAGTATTTCGAGGGCCAGCCGGCGATCAAGCACGTCGCGCGCGTCTCGAAGCCCGGCCGCCGCGTCTATTCCGGTTCGCAGGAATTGCCCCGCGTCCGCAACGGCCTCGGCATCACCATCGTCTCGACGCCTCGCGGTGTTCTGTCCGACGCGGAAGCGCGCGAGCAGAACGTCGGCGGCGAAGTCCTTGCGGAGGTCTTCTGATGAGCCGCATCGGTAAGAAGCCGGTTCCCGTACCGGCCGGCGTGACGCCGTCGATCGACAAGGGCATCATCAGCGTGAAGGGTCCCAAGGGCACCCTGACCATGCCGATGCGCGACGAGATCAGCTATACGATCGAGGACGGCGGCATTTCGGTGCAGCCGGCCAACGACACCAAGCGCGCGCGCGCCTTCTGGGGCATGCAGCGTACGATGGTGCAGAATCTGGTGACCGGCGTGACCGACGGCTTCACCAAGAAGCTGCTCATCACCGGCGTCGGCTATCGTGCCGCGGCGCAGGGCCGCAACCTCAAGCTGCAGCTCGGCTACAGCCACGACGTCAATATCGACGTGCCGGAAGGCATCGAGGTGAAGACGCCTGACGCGACCACGGTCGAGATCAGCGGCTCCGACAAGCAGAAGGTCGGCCAGCTGGCCGCCGAGATCCGTCAGTGGCGCAAGCCCGAGCCGTACAAGGGCAAGGGCATCAAGTACGACGGCGAGTTCATCTTCCGCAAGGAAGGGAAAAAGAAGTAATGAGCACCAAGGGTCTCTCTCTTTTCGCGAAGCGCCGTCGGCGCAATCGTACCGCGCTGAAGGCGCGTGCCGGCACCCGTCCGCGGCTGTCGGTGCATCGTTCGGGCAAGCACATCTATGCCCAAGTGATCGACGACGTCGCCGGCAAGACCGTCGCGTCGGCCTCCACCCTGGAGAAGGACGTGCGCGACACGTCGGGCGCCAACATCGCGGCAGCGACCGCGGTCGGCACCCGCGTGGCGGAAGCGGCGAAGGCGGCGGGCGTGACGCAGGTCGTGTTCGATCGCGGCGGCTTCCTGTTCCACGGCCGTGTCAAGGCGCTGGCGGAAGCCGCGCGTGAAGCCGGATTGGAGTTCTAATAATGGCTGACGAGAACAACGTGCAGCCGGCAGCGGCTGAAGGCGCTCCCCAGGAGGCCGCTGCGGCGCCCCAGGGTGGCCAGCAGGGCGGTTACGGTGGCGGCGGTCGCGGCGGTCCTCCCCGCGGCGGTCGTGGTGGCGGCGGTGGCGGTCGTGGTCCCGGTGGCCCCGGCGGCAACCGTGGCGGTCGTGACGGCGGTCGCGGTCGCGACAACCGCGGTCGTGGTGGCCCCGGCCAGGACGACGGCGGCGAAGAGCTGATCGAGAAGCTGGTCCATATCAACCGCGTCTCGAAGACGGTGAAGGGCGGCAAGCGCTTCGGCTTCGCGGCGCTGGTCGTCGTGGGCGACGGCAAGGGCCGCGTCGGCTTTGGCCACGGCAAGGCGCGCGAAGTGCCGGAAGCCATCTCCAAGGCGACTGCGGCCGCGAAGAAGGCGATGGTCCGCGTTCCCCTGAAGGACGGCCGTACGCTGCATCACGACGGCAACGGCCACTTCGGTGCCGGTCGCGTGACGCTCCGTTCGGCGCCGCAGGGCACCGGCATCATCGCGGGTGGCCCGATGCGCGCCATCTTCGAATCGCTCGGCGTCGCCGACGTGGTGACCAAGTCGATCGGCACGTCCAACCCGTACAACATGATCCGTGCGACCTTCGAGGCCCTGGGCGAGCAGACCTCGCCCAAGGCGGTCGCGCAGCGTCGTGGCAAGAAGATCGCCGACCTGCTCGGCCGCGGTGGGTCGCAGACCGCCGAGGCGGACGCTGCGGCGCTCGTGGAGTAATCGACATGGCAACCGTCAAGATCAAGCAGACCGGCTCGCCGATCCGCCGGACCAAGGATCAGCGCGCGACGCTGATCGGTCTCGGCCTCAACAAGATGCACAAGGTCTCGGAGCTGGAAGACAGCCCCGAGGTCCGCGGAATGATCCGCAAGGTGCAGCATATGGTCGAGGTGCAGGGCTGACCCCTGCTCCGCCATCCCGGCTTTCGCCGGGGTGACGATCATAGTGACAAATACGGGGAAGGGGGCTAAGCGGCCCCCTTCCTTTTTCCAGTTTCCACAGCCCGGCGTTTGTCGGGAGCGCGACAAAAGCGAAAGCGAGTGCATATCATGAAGCTCAACGAACTCCGCGACAACCAGGGTGCCCGCAAGTCCAAGATCCGCGTCGGACGCGGTATCGGCTCGGGCAAGGGCAAGACCGGCGGCCGCGGCCAGAAGGGCCAGAAGAGCCGCGAGGGCGTCAGCATCGCCGGCTTCGAGGGCGGCCAGATGCCGCTCCACATGCGTCTGCCGAAGCGCGGCTTCAACAACATCTTCGCCAAGGATTATGCCGAGGTGAACACCGGCGCGATCCAGAAGGCGATCGATGCGGGCAAGCTGTCCGCCGAGGGCACGATCGATCAGGCGGCGCTGAAGGCGGCCGGCCTCGTCCGTGGCGGCAAGGACGGCGTCCGTCTGCTTGCCAAGGGCGAACTGACCACCAAGCTGGCGTTCCACGTCGCGGGCGCATCGGCTGGCGCGAAGGCGCAGGTCGAGAAGACCGGCGGCTCGCTCGATATCCCGGTCGTCGTTCCCGCCGCCGAAAAGGCCGCCGCCAAGAAGGGCGTGCAGTACAAGGCGCGCCAGGAAAAGAAGGCGTCGTTCAAGGCGTAAGCCGCTTTCCTCAATTCCTTCGTCATGCCGGACTTGTTCCGGCATCCACCGATCCGCAAGCGTCTTAGCCGGCGGGTACGCGGCGCGGTGGACCCCGGAACACGTCCGGGGTGACGAGGGAATTTGGGAAAGGTCGTCCCCGCACAAAGGACGAGCGAACACGCCGGACCGATTAGACAAGGCGCTCCCAGCGCCTATATGAGCGGCGGGGCGGTTCAAACGCATCCCGCCGTTTTTGTTTCCAGGATACACGCATGGCATCCGCAGCCGACCAGATGGCGCAAAGCATCAGCCTCGCGAAGTTCGCGCAGGCGACCGACCTCAAGAAGCGGCTGTGGTTCACGATCGGCGCGCTGATCGTCTTCCGGCTGCTGAGCTACGTGCCGCTGCCGGGGATCGACCCGACCGCGCTCGGCCTGCTGAGTCAGCGCACCACAGGCGGCGTGCTCGATTTCTTCAACACCTTCTCGGGCGGGTCGCTCAGCCGCATGTCGCTGATCGCGCTCGGCGTGATGCCCTATATCACCGCCTCGATCGTCGTGCAGCTGTCGACCTCGCTGTCGCCGCAGCTCGCCGCGATCAAGAAGGAAGGCGAATCGGGCCGCAAGAAGCTCAACCAGTACACCCGCTACGGCACCGTCGCGCTGACCGCGATCCAGGGCTATTTCATCGCCGTCGGGCTGGAGGCGCTCAGCGCCACCAACGGCGTCGCCGCGGTGATCGAGCCCGGCATGACCTTCCGCGTCGCCGCGGTCATCAGCCTCATCGGCGGCACGATGTTCCTGATGTGGCTGGGCGAGCAGATCACGAGCCGCGGGATCGGCAACGGCGTTTCCCTCATCATCATGGCGGGCATCGTCGCGCACCTGCCGACGACCTTGGTCAATCTGCTCGAGGGCGGCCGGTCGGGGTCGATCGACGCGGTGCGCCTGATCGGCATCATCATCGCGGTCGTCGCGCTGATCCTGTTCATCTGCTTCATGGAGCGCGCGCAGCGTCGCATCCTGATCCAGTATCCCAAGCGCCAGACGCAGCGCGGGATGCAGGCGGATCGCAGCCACCTGCCGCTCAAGATCAACACCGCGGGCGTCATCCCGCCGATCTTCGCCTCGTCGCTGCTGCTGATGCCGCTCACCATCTCGCAGTTCGCCGGACAGCGCGTCGCGGGCGAATCGAAGTGGGGCGATTTCATCATCACCCTCAACCAGTATCTGGCGCACGGGCAGCCGGTGTACATGGCGCTCTACGCCGCGGGCATCATCTTCTTCTCGTTCTTCTACACCGCCGTCGTCTTCAACCCCGAAGAGACCGCGGACAATCTGAAGCGCTATGGCGGGTTCATCCCCGGCATCCGCCCGGGCAAGAATACCGAGAACTATTTCGATTACGTCCTGACGCGCATCACCGTGATCGGTGCGGCGTATCTGACGATCATCTGCCTGTTGCCCGAATATCTGGTGTCGGCGCTGTCGATCCCCTTCTACCTTGGTGGGACTAGCCTGTTGATCGTGGTCAACGTAACGATGGACACGGTGACGCAGATCCAGAGCCACTTGCTGGCGCACCAGTACGGTGACCTCATCAAGAAGGCGAAGCTGAAGGGCGGGCGTCTCCGTTAAGCCTGATAACGAGCCAACAGGGAGTGCTCGCGTGAACATCATCCTTCTCGGGCCGCCGGGGGCGGGCAAGGGCACCCAGGCGCAGCGGCTGATGGCCACGCGCGGCATGGTGCAGCTGTCGACCGGCGACATGCTGCGCGCCGCGGTGAAGGCGGGTTCGCCCGTCGGGCTGCAAGCCAAGGCGGTGATGGAGGCGGGCGAGCTGGTTTCGGACGAGATCGTTTCGGCGCTGATTGGCGAGCGGCTCGACCAGGGCATCGGTGGCGGCGCGATCTTCGACGGCTATCCGCGCACCGCCGCGCAGGCCGAGGCGCTCGACCAGCTGCTCGAACAACGCGGGCTTAGCCTCGATCACGTCATCGAGCTGGAGGTCGACGAGGCCGCGCTGATCGAGCGCGTCGAGGGCCGCTACACCTGCGCCAAGTGCGGCGAGGGCTATCACGACCGCTTCAAGCACCCCAAGGTCGAGGGCGTCTGCGACGTCTGCGGCTCGACCGAGTTCAAGCGCCGTCCCGACGACAATGCCGAGACGGTGCGCACCCGCATGACCGAATACCGCGCCAAGACCGCACCGATTCTGCCGATCTACCAGACGCGCGGGCTGGTGCAGCAGGTCAACGGCATGGCGGATATCGACCATGTCAGCCAGGCGATCGCGACGATCCTGGACGGGTAGGCTTGGGCTGAAAGAGCGGGCACCCGTTCTAATCCGTCATCCCGGCGAACGCCGGGACCCATGGTGACAGTGAACACGCGGTGGCGCGCTGCCATCGGCCTATCGCGTCCATGGGTCCCGGCGTTCGCCGGGATGACGAACGTACAGCGTGGTCGAAATTTCGTGTCTCGTCCGACACATCTCACGACAACCATGACGCGTTTGTCATGTCGCGGTCATCGCCGCGCTACCCGCCATCGCCTATCCCCACATCACGGTCGAACCACGGCCGGCAGGTTTGCAAGATCGGTACCCGACACTCCCGGGGGTGCCGTAGGGGCCGGCGGAAGGGATGCTTTCCGCCGGCCTTTCCTGTAGATGACGAGGCATGAGCGAGACGCCGTGAGCCGCAAGATCCTGATCGTCGAGGATGACAGCTCGACCGCCGCCTATCTCGCCAAGGGCCTGGCCGAGGCCGGCTATGCGGTGGAAACCGCGCGCGACGGCCGCGACGGCCTGTTCCTCGCCAGCGAAGGCATCTTTGACCTCGTCATCGCCGACCGCATGCTGCCGGGGCTCGACGGCCTGTCGATGGTCAGCGCGATCCGTGCCGCGGGCATCGCGACGCCGGTGCTCGTCCTGTCCGCGCTCGCCACCGTCGACGATCGCGTCGACGGGCTGAAGGCGGGCGCCGACGATTACCTCTGCAAGCCCTTCTCCTTCGCCGAGCTGTCCGCGCGCATCGAGGCGCTGGTGCGCCGCTCCGACCGCGCCGCGACCGAGCCGACGCGGACGCGGCTCGCGGTCGGCGACCTCGAGATCGACCTGCTCGCCCGCGCCGTCACCCGCGCCGGCCGGACGATCCCGCTCGGCGCGCGCGAGTTCAACCTGCTCGAATTCCTCGCCCGCCATGCGGGCCAGGTCGTCACCCGCACGATGATGCTGGAGAAAATCTGGAACTATCATTTCGATCCGGGTTCGAACGTCGTCGACGTCCATATCGGCCGCCTGCGCCGCAAGCTGGAGGACGGTTTCGCCTCGCCGATCCTGCACACGGTGCGCGGCGCCGGATATCGGCTCGCCGCCGATCCCGCCTGACGGATCGCTTTTGGGCGCGCGTTTCGGCGGCGAGGCGATAAGACGGGGCATGCGCCTGTCCGTCACCGCTCGTATCGCGCTGCTGTCGATCACGCTGGCACTCGTATCGAACCTCGTCCTCGTCGGCTTCGTCTGGCGGCAGACCGATGCCGCGGTGATCGGCACCGTCCGGCGCGAGACGATCGAGCAATCCGATGCGATGCGCGCGATCTATCGCGTCGGCGGCTTGACCGCGGTGGCCGACGCGATCCGCCATGCCCGCGCGGCGGGCGACACCTCGCTGCTGCTCGCCATCCTGAACCGCGATGGCGCCCGCGTCGTCGGCTTCGCGCCGGCGCGGATCGCCATTCCGCTCGTCCCCAGCGCGTTCCGCGTCGCCGATATCGATGCGAGCGCGGCGACCAGCGACATCGGTTACTCGCTCCACCCGATCGGCGATCACTGGCTGCTCACCGGGCGCCGGCTCGACCTCGTCGAGGCGGAGCGGCGCGCGATCGAGGGCGCGCTGGCGGTCGCCGTGCTGCTGTCGCTCGTGCTGGGCGTCGGCGCGGGGCTGGTGCTGGCGCGCTACGTCGGGCTGCGGCTCAACCGCATCGCCGCGGTGATCGAGGCGGCGGGGGAGGGCGATCTTTCGCGCCGCGTGCCGGTCGCCCCCGCGCGCCGCGACGCGTTCGACCGGCTGGGGCATCAGCTCAACCTGATGCTCGGCAAGCTCGAACGCGTGATGGTCGAGCTGCGCGTCGTCACCGACAGCCTCGCGCACGACCTGCGCTCGCCGCTCGCGCGGCTCAGGACCAAGACCGAACAGGCGGTGCTGATCGCCGACCCGCAGGCGCGTGAGGCGGCGCTGGGCGGGCTGCTGGTCGAGACCGACCTCGTCATGCGGATGCTGACGATGGTGATCGAGATCAGCCGTTCCGAATCGGTGTCGCGCGACCGCTTCACGCTGGTCGAGCCCGCCGAACTGGTCGAGGAGATCGCCGACCTGTACGAACCGGTGGCGGAGGAGGCCGGGCTCGACTTCACCGTCGCGATCGACCCCGCGGCACCGGCGATGCGGCTGCACCGCGAATTGCTCAGCCAGGCGGTCAGCAACCTCATCGACAATGCGCTGAAGCATGCCGCCGGCGGGGGCGTGGTGACGCTGCGCCTGATTGCGCACCCGCGCGAGATCGCGATCCAGGTCGAGGATCGCGGCGCCGGCATCGCCGAGGCCGATCGCGCGCAGGCGCTCAAACGCTTCGGCCGGCTCGACGCGGCGCGTACCACGCCGGGGGCGGGGCTGGGCATGGCGCTGATCGAGGCGGTGGCGCGGCTGCACGACGGCCGGTTCGAGCTCGGCGACAATGCGCCCGGGCTGGTCGCGCGCATCGTCCTGCCGGTGTGAAGCGACGGGATTCGTCGCATTTTCGCCCCACCTGATGGTTAACCTCTTGCTAGCACCCTCACGCTAGTATGTCGGCAGGATGCGGCCGGGGGGCCGCGGATGAGGGGCTTTTCGCCGGAAACGGCCAGAAGGAGCGTTATGCTGGGGGTGATCGTCTTTACCTATGGCATGCTGACCAGCTTCGTGTTGCAGGGCGCGACCCGCAACGCGCGACTGAAGCGGCCCAATCCGCCGATGCTGCAATATGTCGGCTATGTCCTGTGCGGCCTGTCCGCCGGCCTGTCGGCGATGCTGCTGCTGATGGCGTTCACCGCGAAGGCCCCGTTTCCGCTGATGTGAGCTGGGCGTTGGAAACGCCCGGGTCACGCCTGGCGACGGGCGGGTGAGACTCAACGTACTTCGACAGGCTCCGCACGAACGGGGTCGGTGCGTTCAGGGTGGCCTGAGCCCGGCTCCACCGCTCCAACCGTTGGCCCTGAGCTTGTCGAAGGGCAGGTGAGTTGCGTTGCGTCGGGAACGGGGACTGCTCTTACGAAGCCCGCCGCGCGATCAGCGCCGCGTCGATCCGCGCGACCAGTTCGGTCAGCGGGGGTGGCGACCAGGGCGTACGCGCCAACGACGATGGGGCCTGCACCTTCTGGGCGATACGGCTATAGGCGTGGTTCGACAGGGCCATGATCTCGTCCTCGACTGAGGCCCGATCATGCCGCCCGCCTGCCTACCAAATGGTTAACAATGGTGAACATCTGCGGCCAAGTCGTTGGCGTCACCGCGTTATTTCCGTCAGTTCGGTGAATCGATGACCCCGCTCAACCTGTTCGGCCTGTTCGCCATCCTGTTCATGCTGCTGTGCTACCTGATGGAGGAGCGTTCGCCGTGGTGGACGCTCGGCTTCGCCTTCGGCTGCCTGCTCAGCTCCGCCTATGGCTTCCTGCAGGGGGCGTGGCCGTTCGGCGCGGTCGAGCTGCTGTGGACCGCCATCGCGATCCGGCGCTGGTGGCTGGCGCTGGCGCGGCAAAAGGCCGGATCGGGCGTGATTGACCCTGCCGCGAATCGGACATAGCCTCCGGCACACCCCCGAGTAGCGCGTTCCCTCTCGTTCGAAGGAACTTCGATGATCCGATATCCGCATGCCGTCCTCGCCGCCGCCGGGCTGATCGCCGTACCCGCCGCCGCGCAGATAGCACCCTTGTTCACCGGCACGTGGAAGGCCGATATCGCCACCGCCAAGCTGCCGGCGAAGCCCGACGTCTTCGAGCTGAAGGACGGCCGCTACACCTGTTCGAGCTGCGTGCCCGCGATCGCGGTGAAGGCGGACGGCACGCCGCAGGCGGCGACCGGCCACGATTACTGGGATCATATCGCGGTCAAGGCGGTCGATCCCACCACGATCTCCTACAGCTTCTACCGCGCCGGCAAGCTGACGAGCGCCAACACCGATACGGTATCGGCGGACGGCAACACGCTGACCAGCCGCTGGCGGTCGAGCGACAACGTGAAGAAGCTGGAACAGTCGGGCACCTCGACCGAGACGCGGATCGCGCCCGCCGCGCCGGGCGCACACGCCGCATCGGGAAGCTGGAAGCCGGCGGAGATCAAGGCGGTCAGCGATTCGAACCTCATCATCCAGATCAAGGAGACGCCCGCGACGTTCAGCTGGACGCAGCCGAGCGGCGAGACCTACACCGCCAAATTCGGCGGTCCCGCCGTGCCATTCGTCGGCGATCCGGCGAAGACGATGGTCAAGGTGCGCCGGATCGACGCCCGCACCGTCGAGGAAACCGACACGCGCGCCGGCAAGGTCGTCATCGTCTACACGCTGACGCTGCAACCCGATGGCCAAACGCTGGGCGTCAAGGTCGACAACCGCAAGGACGGCACGAAGACCGAATTCACCGCGCACCGCCAATAGGGCAGGGCGCAGCCGCAACAGGCGTCGCGCCGACGTACGCGGCGGGGGAACCCGTCGCTTGACACGGCGTTTGCGCGCGCCTACCTGCACTCCTCTCCGAAATACCGGCTTCCGGCGACGCTCCTTTGCGTTCGTCGCGCTTTGCGTAGATGCAAGGAATGGCAGCGGGTGTTGGTCGGAGGATGCGACGAGATGGGGGTCGTGCGGCCATGCCGAACCCCGTGGAGCTTAGGAGAAACATTTCATGGCACGTATCGCGGGTGTCAATATCCCGACCAACAAGCGCGTGGTGATCGCGCTGACCTATATCCACGGCATTGGTCTGACCAAGTCGAAGGAAATCACGGCCAAGCTGAACATCGCGCCCGAGCGTCGCGTTCAGGACCTGACCGATCAGGAAGTGCTGCAGATCCGCGAGACGATCGACGCCGACCACACGGTCGAGGGCGATCTGCGTCGCGAGACCGCGATGAACATCAAGCGTCTGATGGATCTGGCCTGCTATCGCGGCCTGCGTCATCGCAAGGGCCTGCCGGTCCGCGGCCAGCGCACGCACACCAATGCGCGCACCCGCAAGGGCAAGGCCAAGCCGATCGCCGGCAAGAAGAAGTAAATCGTCCGGGGGACGATTTACTCCGCCGGAGGCTCCCGACGTTCGCCGTCGATCCTCTGGCGTTTCAGCTAATTAGGTCAGGAATCATCCATGGCACGTGAACCGCAGCGTATTCGCCGTCGCGAACGCAAGAACATCACCGCCGGCGTCGCGCACGTGAACGCCAGCTTCAACAACACCATGATCACCATCACCGATGCACAGGGCAACGCGATCTCGTGGTCGTCCGCCGGCATGATGGGCTTCAAGGGCAGCCGCAAGTCGACCCCGTACGCCGCCCAGGTGGCCGCGGAAGACGCCGGCAAGAAGGCCGCCGAGCACGGCGTCCGCACCCTCGAAGTCGAAGTCAAGGGTCCGGGTTCGGGCCGCGAATCGGCGCTGCGCGCGCTGCAGGCGGTCGGTTTCCAGATCACCTCGATCCGCGACGTCACCTCGATCCCGCACAATGGCGTGCGTCCGTCGAAGCGTCGCCGCGTCTGATTACCCGCGCGCCGGCTGACGAGCCGGTGCGTCTTTCTCCCGGCCGGAACCGCCCCCGTTCCGGCCCAAATTAGGGGACACCTGTGTCTGTCAATGCAAAGAACTGGCAGGAACTGAAGAAGCCCAACGGCCTTGAGAAAAAGGGCGGCGACGGCAAGCGGAAGGCGACCTTCGTCGCCGAGCCGCTGGAGCGTGGCTTCGGCCTGACGCTCGGCAACGCGCTGCGCCGCGTGCTGCTCTCCTCGCTGCAGGGTGCGGCCGTGACCTCGATCAAGATCGAGAACGTGCTGCACGAATTCTCGTCGCTGGCCGGCGTCCGCGAGGACGTCACCGACATCGTCCTCAACGTCAAGCAGATCGCCATCCGCATGCAGGGCGAGGGGCCGAAGCGCCTTCAGCTCTCCGCCACGGGTCCCGGCGAAGTGAAGGCCGGCGACATCGCCGTGTCGGGCGACATCGAGGTGATGAACCCCGAGCTGGTGCTGTGCCACCTCGACGAAGGCGCGACGCTCAACATGGAGCTGACCGCCGACATCGGTAAGGGCTACGTTCCCGCGACCGCCAACCGCCCGGCCGATGCGCCGATCGGCCTGATCCCGGTCGACGCGCTCTATTCGCCGGTGCGCCAGGTGTCGTACAAGGTCGATCCGACCCGCGTCGGACAGGACCTCGACTACGACAAGCTGACGCTGACGATCGAAACCGACGGCACCGTGACGCCCGAGGACGCGGTGGCCTATGCCGGCCGCATCCTGCAGGACCAGCTGGCGCTGTTCGTCCACTTCGACGATTCGGCGATCACCCGCTCGTCCGCTCCGATCGGCCAGGCGGCCGCTCCGGCGGCTGGCGGCGAGACCGCGGGCGACACGCAGCAGATCAACCGTTACCTCCTCAAGAAGGTCGACGAGTTGGAGCTGTCGGTGCGTTCGGCGAACTGCCTGAAGAACGACAACATCATCTACATCGGTGACCTGGTCGGCAAGACCGAGGCCGAGATGCTTCGGACCCCGAACTTCGGCCGCAAGTCGTTGAACGAGATCAAGGAAGTGTTGTCCTCGATGGGGCTGCGTCTCGGGATGGAAATCCCGGGCTGGCCGCCCGAGAACATCGAAGAGATGGCGAAGAAGCTCGAGCAGGAGATTATGGGTTAAGCCGCACCGGGATAGCCCCGCTATCCCGGAGACGGCGCAAGACCGGCCGACGGGCAGGGGAGCGACGCAGTCGCAACCCTGACCCGTTCGACGTGACCGGTGCGGCTTCGCCGCACCGCCACCCGGCCACCAAAAGACACCCCTCACGGGCGTGACTTTTGTGACTTTCCAAAGGGCGAACGGCGGTGGCCCTTCCACAACACCGCCTGGATCGGGGTACCTCATACGGCCCCCCTACGAACGAAGGAATTACCCATGCGTCATCGCGTCGGCGGCCGTAAGCTGCAGCGTACCTCGGCCCATCGTCTGGCCCTGTTCCGCAACATGTCGGCCGCGCTCATCAAGCATGAGCAGATCACCACCACCGTCGCCAAGGCGAAGGAACTGCGCCCCTACGTCGAGAAGCTCATCACGCTGGCGAAGAAGGGCGGCCTGTCCAACCGTCGTCTCGCGCATGCCCGCCTGCTCGACGACGCGCAGCTGGTGAAGCTGTTCGACGTCCTCGCGGAGCGCTACGCGACCCGCAACGGCGGCTACACCCGCATCATCAAGGCCGGCATCCGTGCATCGGACGCCTCGCCGATGGCGATCATCGAGTTCGTCGACCGCGACGTCTCGGCGAAAGGCCAGGATTCGGGTCCGGTCCAGTCGGACGAGGACTTCGACGAGGCGGCATAAGTCGCAGCGTGGCTGCGACGAGGCTCAAGCCTCGTCCGGCCGGCGTCGCTACGGGGACGTCCGGCGACACGGCTTCGCCGGGTCGCTGACATACGGGAGGCCGCGCCAGCGATGGCACGGCCTCTTGTCGTTTGGATCACCCGGCGCATGGCGCCTCCAGCCCTCCCTCCCTCCGGCCGTTCGTGCTGAGCCTGTCGAAGCACAGGTGAGACTCAGGCCCTTCGACAGGCTCAGGGCGAACGGGGAGGGATGCGCGCGCGCCACCGGCGGGCTTGGCCTGCACGGACGCCGCCGCTAAGGCCGGCGCCATGCAGCATACCGACACCATCCTGATCGTCGACTTCGGCAGCCAGGTGACCCAGCTCATCGCCCGCCGCGTTCGCGAAGCCGGCGTCTACAGCGAGGTCGCCCCCTTCCAGTCTGCCGAGGCGGCGTTCGAGCGATTGAAGCCCGCCGGCATCATCCTGTCGGGTGGCCCCGCGTCGGTCACCGCGGAGAACAGCCCGCGCGCGCCGCAGGCGTTCTTCGAGGCGGGCATCCCCATCCTCGGCATCTGCTACGGCCAGCAGGTGATGAGCGCGCAATTAGGCGGCAACGTCGTCGTCTCGGGCGACGGCGGCGAGTTCGGCAAGGCGTTCGTCGACGTGAAGAGCCATTGCGCGCTGTTCGACGGCCTGTGGGCCGAGGGCGAGCGGCATCAGGTGTGGATGAGCCACGGCGACAAAGTCGACGCGATCCCGCCCGGCTTCGTCCCCGTCGCCACGTCGGAGGGCGCGCCCTATGCAATCGTCGCCGACGAGGCGCGCCGCTTCTACGGCGTCCAGTTCCACCCGGAGGTCGTCCACACGCCCGACGGCGGCAAGTTGATCGCCAATTTCGCCCGCCATGTCTGCGGCCTGCCCGGCGACTGGACGATGGCCGAGTTCCGCGATGCCAAGATCGCCGAGATCCGTTCACAGGTGGGCAAGGGCAAGGTGATCTGCGGCCTGTCGGGCGGCGTCGATTCGTCGGTCGCCGCGCTGCTGATCCACGAGGCGATCGGCGACCAGCTGACCTGCGTCTTCGTCGATGGCGGCATCCTGCGCGCCGGCGAAGCCGAGCAGGTCGTCGGCCTGTTCCGCGGCCATTATAACATCCCGCTCGTCCATGTGCAGGCGCAGACGCTGTTCATGAACGGCCTCGCCGGCGTCACCGACCCGGAGGCGAAGCGCAAGTTCATCGGCAAGACCTTCATCGACGTCTTCGAGGCGGAGGCTAAGAAGATCGGCGGCGCGGAGTTCCTCGCGCAGGGCACGCTCTATCCCGACGTGATCGAGAGCGTGAGCTTCACCGGCGGCCCGTCGGTGACGATCAAGAGCCACCATAATGTCGGCGGCTTGCCCGAACGCATGAATATGAAGCTGGTCGAACCCTTACGCGAACTGTTCAAGGACGAGGTGCGTGCGTTGGGCCGCGAATTGGGCTTGCCAGACGTCTTCGTCGGCCGCCATCCGTTCCCCGGACCCGGCCTCGCGATCCGCATCCCCGGCGAGGTGACGCAGGAACGCTGCGACATCCTGCGCAAGGCGGATGCCGTGTATCTCGAGGAGATCCGCAACGCAGGGCTCTACGATGCGATCTGGCAGGCGTTCGCGGTACTGCTGCCGGTACGCACCGTCGGCGTGATGGGCGACGGCCGCACCTACGACCACGTGCTGGCGCTGCGCGCGGTGACCTCGACCGACGGGATGACCGCGGAGGTGTTCGACTTCCCCAGCGACTTCCTGCCGCGCGTCGCGACGCGGATCGTCAACGAGGTGAAGGGCGTCAACCGGGTCGTCTACGACTATACGTCGAAGCCGCCCGGGACGATCGAATGGGAATGAGTCAGGCGGGGTGGTTCACCACCGCCTGATCCGGTCGACGTCGGCGGTCAGCAGCCTGGCCTCCGCCTCGAGGCCATCGGCGTCGTCCTCGCTTGTCGCATCGACGACGACGTCGCGTTCCGACACGTAGCGCCGCCGCCGCACGGGGGTGTCCGGCAGGCGGTTGTGCGTGTCGATCGGCATGCGGATACTCGGCATCGTCGGCGCTCCGGTCAGCAGTTGCGGACCCATTTGGTGCGGGTCACCGTGCCCGACACCATGCGCTTGCCAAAGACGCCGCGCATCCGTTCGGCATCGGCGCCGTTCATGAAGACGACGCGGGTGCCGCCCGACAGGATCGTCTCGATCGCGCTGATCGCGGCGCCGTGCTTCTGGGCGCTGGCGCGGACTTCGGTCTCGCTGGCGGTAACGTTGAGGGCTCGCGACATGATGGTCTCCAAATGGCAGGGGGATTGCCGGCGCGTGTCGCCGCCGGCCGGACGGGGTCAGGCCTTGGGCGCGGCGCTCATGTCGGCGAGCAGGCGCTCGACGCGGGCGAGGCCGGCATCGCTGGCGATCGCAAGGTCGAGCGGGCGGGCATCGAGCTGCGGTTCGGTCGCGTTGAGGAACGCCATCACCCGCTCGCGGTTGCGCAGCACATCCCACGCCAGCGCGGTCACGCGCGCCTGCCGTGCCGCTTCCAGCCGCGGCATCGCGACGCGTGCAGGGCGGAAGACGCGGCTGCGCTTGACCGGAGCGGGCGCGCCGTCGTCGCCGGAGGTGGCGGTCGGTTGCGTCGTACCGCTCAACTGACGCGCGCCATCGGCAGCGGTAGACCGCCGTTGGTGGCGCGCAGCCGCGCGATGCGGGCGGCGTAGCCGGCGGCGAGGCCGCGATGCGACGCGCGGGCTTCGCGCGATGGGGCGTCGGTGGACGCCGACAGCGCCACCTGATGACGCAGGTAGAGGTAGTTGAGGTCCATGACGATGCTCCCGGCCGTAAGCGGGAGCGCACAAGGTCTCTCAGCCGCTGGCGCCTACGAACGGTTGCCAGCGATATGTCCGATATAGCGACTGGCGGCGAAATTGAAAGGAGCATGCACGGGGCAGGGCTTCTCGTCCGGCATTCGCTATCCCGGTCGGGACGATCCCCGCGTCACAGCGACGATGCGACGACATAGCCACCCACGACGATCACCATCACCGCAAAGCCGCGTTCCAGCACATTCTTGCGGGTGCCGAGCGTCCGTCCGAGCGCGATGCCCGCGCCCGTGCCGCTCGCGCCGCCCGCGACCAGCAGCGCCGTCACGCCCCAATCGACCAGCCCCGAGGCGGCGTAGGACGTTGCGGTCGTCAGCCCCAGCGCGCCGACGACGACCAGCGAGGTGCCGATCGCATAGGACAGCGGCATCGCGGTGGCGAAGATCAGCCCCGGTACGATCAGGAACCCGCCGCCGATGCCGAAGAATCCCGCGGCAAGGCCGACGCCCAGACCGATCGGGATGAGCCGGGGCAGCAGCGTCGCGGCGCTGTCGCGGGTCAGGCGGACATCGGGCGCCTCCACCCGCCGCCGCCGGCGCAGCATCGACAGGCCGACGCCGATCATCAGCACCCCGAACAGGACGAGCAACCGCTTGCCGTCGAACGCCTTGCCCAGTTCCGCCCCCAGCGCCGCGCCGATCATCCCCGCCACGGCGAAGACGCCCGCGCAGCGCCACTTCACCCGCCCGCCGCGGGCATGGCCGATCAGGCTGGCGAGCGCATTGAGCGACACCGCGACCGCCGCGGTGCCGATCGCGGCATGCGGCGATCCGACACCGACGACATAGATCAGCAGCGGCACGGCCAGGATCGACCCGCCGCCGCCCACCAGACCGAGGATCAGCCCGATCACCCCGCCCGAGGCTAGCGCGGCGAGGATGGTGGTGGTGCCCATGATCCCTTCAGGCGGTCGCGCGCCGGTTCCACGGCATGATGCGCAACAGGCGTGCCATCCCGCACCAGCCCGTCATGCCGGCAAACAGCAGCCCCGCGCCGACGAATGCCGACAGCCCGAAAAAGCCGGGCGCGACGAATTGGCCGAGCAGTACGCCGGTCAGCACCAGCGCCCCCGCGGCGATCTGCACCTGCCGCATGATCTCCAGCGGCTCCGCAGGGTCGGCAACGGTCGCCTGACCCGCCGCGCGCCAGGCGTCGATCCCGCCGGACAGGATATAGACCGGCGCCCCGGCCGCCGCCGTCGCCAGCCGCGCGGCATGCGCGGAGGTGCGCATCCCCGACTTGCAATGGAACACCACCGGACGTCCGTCGCGCGGCAGGTCGACGATCCGGTCGAGCGGCATGTTGATCGCACCGGGGATATGTTCGCGCGCATGTTCGTCGGCATTGCGAATGTCGATCAGCCGCGCGCCCGCATCGATCGCGGCACGGGTATCGGCGGGGGAAAGGCTGGCAGGCGTCATCGCGTCACTCCTTGCAATAAAGCTGGTAGAGGGTGGCGAGCAGCGTCTCGACGCGTGGGTCCGCGATCGCGTAGCGCAGCGTCTGGCTTTCGCGCCGATAGGTGACGAGGCCCTCGTCGCGCATTTTCGCCAGGTGCTGCGAGCACGCCGATTGCGACAGGCCCACGTCGCGGGCGAGGTCGCCGACCGTCACCTCGCCGTGTTCGACCAGCTTGCACAGCAGCATCAGCCGCCGCGCATTGCCGATCGCCTTCAGCGTGTCGGCCACTTGCGCCGCTTTCGCCTCGAACGTCGCCAGATCCATCGGCGGCTTAAGCATCGTCAACGCTCCATTAGATATTGCTTATGTAGCATGTCCTAATATATCTGCAAGACGTAACGGAGGACGATCATGACCCGGCCCTTCATCCAGGCTTTCTTCGACGAACCCACCAACACGATCAGCTATCTGGTCGGCGATCCCGCGACGCGAACCGCCGCGGTGGTCGATCCGGTGCTCGACTTCGATATGGCCGGCGGCATCGCGGACACGCGCTCTGCCGAGCGGATCGTCGCCGTCGCCCGCGCGCAGGACTGGCGGATCGCGATGGTGCTGGAAACGCACGCGCATGCCGATCACCTGTCGGCGGCGCCCTTCATCAAGGCGCGGACGGGCGCGTGGATCGGCATCGGCGCGCACATCCGCGACGTGCAGAGGATCTTCCGCCCGGTCTTCGCGATGAACGATCTGAAGGCGGATGGCTCCGACTTCGATCGCCTGTTCGCGGATGGCGAGCGCTTCGCGATCGGCGCGCTGGAGGTGGAGGTGCTGCACGTCCCCGGCCACACGCCCGCCGACATTGCCTATGTCATCGGCGACGCGGCGTTCGTCGGCGATACGCTGTTCATGCCCGATTACGGCACTGCGCGCGCCGACTTCCCCGGCGGCGACGCCCGCACGCTGTATCGCTCGATCCGCCGGTTGCTGGCGCTGCCCGATGCGACGCGGCTGTTCCTGTGCCACGATTACAAGGCACCGGGGCGTGACGTGCATCGCTGGGAGACGACGGTGGGCGAGCAGCGCCGGTCGAACGTGCATGTCCATGACGGCATCGGCGAAGACGATTTCGTCGCGATGCGCGAACGGCGCGATGCGGGCCTGTCGGTGCCGAAATTGCTGCTGCCGTCGATCCAGGTCAACATCCGCGCCGGCCATTTCGAGCCGGCGGAGGCCAATGGCGTCAGCTATCTGCGCATCCCGGTGAACTGGACCGGCCGCGAGGCGCGCGCCGGCGAGCGGTGAGGAATTGGCGCGCCCGGCAGGATTCGAACCTGCAACTCCAAGCTTAGAAGGCTCGTGCTCTATCCAGTTGAACTACGGGCGCGCGCTGGGGGAGCGATTAGCGCGGATTGCGTGCGACTGGAACAGCCATATAGTCGCCGCGATGAACAGGACGAGCGAACGGGCGATCGACGCGGCGGCGATGCGCGGGCAGGCGTTCCGCTATTACGATTTCGTCATGGCGGCATTCGTCGCGATCCTGCTGCTGTCCAACGTGATCGGTGCGGGCAAGGTGGCGCAGATCGTGCTGCCGGGGATCGGGCCTTGGCCGTTCGGGGCGGGCATCCTGTTCTTTCCGGTCAGCTACGTGATCGGCGACGTGCTGACCGAGGTCTATGGCTATGCGCGGGCGCGGCGGGTGATCTGGGCGGGGACTGCCGCTGTCGTGTTCATGGCGTTCATGAGCTGGGTGGTCGTCGCGCTGCCGCCGGCGCCGTCGTGGGGCAACCAGGCGGCCTATGCGACGATCTTCGGGCAGGTGCCGCGGATCGTGCTGGCGAGCGTGTGCGCCTTCTGGGCGGGCGAGTTCGTCAATTCGTACGTCATGGCCCGGATGAAGGTCCGCACCGCGGGCAGGCATCTGTGGATGCGGACGATCGGGTCGACGGTGCTGGGGGAGGGGGTGGACAGCCTGATCTTCTACCCGCTCGCGTTCCTGGGTGCCGAGGGGTTCACGCCGGGGCTGGTGGTGACCGTGATGCTGACGCAATGGGCGCTGAAGGTGGCGTGGGAGGTGATCCTGACGCCGGTGACCTATGTCGTCGTGGGGGCATTGAAGCGCGCCGAGGGCGTGGACGTGTTCGATCGCGGGACGGACTTCACGCCGTTCCGGGCGCAGGTGTGAGCGCCGTAACATGGACAACATGGACACCTTGACGTGAACGATCCGGATCGATCGTTTCGGTTCTTGCGAGGATAGGACCGTGAGAAAAAGCGCCGCGATTCGCGCATGGCGGTAGCGGCTCGCGATCGCATAGGACAGATGGGGAGCTTTTCCCGTGCAGCTGCAAGGAGTTGGTGGGAAGGGTATCCATCAGCCGCCGGCGTCGGGTCGTCCTCACCCTTCCGGCGCTGCGCGCCTCCCTCCCTCTCCCACAGGGAGAGGGATATAGGGCGTCATGCCGCGATCGTGTCCAGCACGCCTTCGAACAGGCGGCGGCCGTCGGTGCCGCCGTGCGCGGCTTCGATCTTGCGTTCGGGGTGGGGCATCATGCCGAGCACGTTGCGCTGCGCGTTGAGGATGCCGGCGATGTCGCGCGCCGAGCCGTTGACCGGCTCGCCGTAGCGGAACGCGACGCGGCCTTCGCCTTCGAGGCGGTCGAGCGTCTCGGCATCGGCGAAGTAATTGCCGTCGTGGTGCGCGACGGGGACGCGGATCGTCTCGCCGGCGGCGTAGCGGCTGGTGAAGGCGGACCCTGCGGTGTCCACCGTCAGCGCGACGTCGCGGCAGACGAAGTTCAGGCCGGCGTTGCGCATGAGCGCGCCGGGGAGCAGGCCGGCTTCGGTCAGCACCTGGAAGCCGTTGCAGACGCCGAGTACCGGCAAGCCGCGACCCGCCTGCTCCACCACCGCCTGCATGATCGGCGAGCGCGCGGCGATCGCGCCGGAGCGCAGGTAATCGCCGTAGGAGAAGCCGCCGGGCACCGCGACCAGACCCAACCCCTCGGGCAAATCGGTGTCGGCGTGCCAGACCATCGCCGGCGCGATGCCGGTCACCGCCTCCAGCGCGACGGCGAGGTCGCGGTCGCAGTTGGAGCCCGGGAAGACGATGACGGCGGTCTTCATGTCAGGCGCGCTCCACCCGGAAATTCTCTATGACGGTATTCGCGAGCAATTGCCGGCACATGCCGTCGATCGCCTCGTCGGTGGTGGTGTCGGCGACCTCGAGTTCGAACATCTTGCCGGCGCGGACGTCGTCGACGCCCTCGAAGCCGAGCGAACCCAGCGCGTGATGGATGGCGCGGCCCTGGGGGTCGAGCACGCCGGGCTTGAGCGTCACGAAGATACGCAGCTTCATGTCACTTCCCCCGGCGCTTGCGATGGCTGTCGAGGTCGAGCACCGCGCCATCCTCGCCCTCCGGCATCAGGCCGAGGCGGCGGGCGACCTCCTGATAGGCCTCCGCCTCGCCGCCGAGGTCGCGGCGGAAGCGGTCCTTGTCCATCTTTTCGTTGGTGTCCATGTCCCACAGGCGGCAGCCGTCGGGGCTGATCTCGTCGGCGAGGATGATCCGGCCGTAGTCATTGTCCCAGATGCGGCCGAATTCGAGCTTGAAGTCGACGAGGCGGATGCCGATCCCGGCGAACAGGCCGGTGAGGAAGTCGTTCACGCGGATCGCGAGGTCGGCGATGTCGTGCATCTCCTCCTGGCTCGCCCAGCCGAACGCGGCGATATGCTCGTCGGAAATCATCGGATCGCCGAGCGCGTCGTCTTTATAATAATATTCGATGATCGTGCGCGGGAGCTTGACGCCCTCTTCGATCCCCAGCCGCTTCGACAGCGAGCCGGCGGCGACGTTGCGCACGACGACCTCGATCGGCACGATCTCGACCTGGCGGATCAACTGTTCGCGCATGTTGAGGCGGCGGATGAAGTGGGTCGGCACGCCGATCGCGTCGAGCAGCGTGAAGATGTGCTCGGAGATGCGGTTGTTGAGCACGCCCTTGCCGTTGATCGTGCCCTTTTTCTGGGCGTTGAACGCGGTGGCGTCGTCCTTGAAATACTGGATCAGCGTGCCGGGTTCGGGACCCTCGTACAGGATCTTGGCCTTGCCTTCGTAGATCTGGCGGCGACGAGCCATGCGCATGCCCCTGAAAATGAGCAGCCCCGGCGGCGCGAATGGACGCGGGCCGGGGCCGGAATGGCCGGGCCTATAGGGGATGGGGGGCGGGGGTGCAATCTTCCGCTGGGGTGAGAAGAAGTGGTGTTCACGCGAAGACGCAAAGACGCGAAGGCTGATCGTGTCTGCCGCAGACGTACGGCATGAAGTGGTCCCGTACGTCGCCCAAAAGGCGAACCCCTTTGCGTCTTCGCGTCTTCGCGCGAACACCTCTTTTCCTAGGCAGCATCGCCGTCGCGCCAGCGGGCGACGGGGCCGCGCAGGCGGCGCCAGAGGAGGACGAGCACGGCGACGACGATCGCCGGCGGGCCCAGAATCGCGATCAGGCCGAGCAGCACGGCGAGCGTCACCTGTGCGGAGCCGACCATCGTGTCGAGTGCGCTGGTCAGCGGTGCGCTGGTGTCGAAGCCGCGGACGGCGTCGCCTGATTCATAGGCGAATTCCATCGGCGTCCGCGCGATGCTGGCGCGGTTGTCGGCGGCCGTCGCGGCGGCCTCGCGGGCGGCGGTCGCGGCGGCGGCGCGCTGTTGCTGGAGTTCGGTGCGTTCCGCCTCGCTGGCGGCGGGGCGGGCGAGCTGGGTGTCGGCGCGGCCGATGGCGGCGGCGGCCTCGGCGCGGGTGGCTTCCGCGCGGGCGATCGCGTCGCCCGCATCGGTGCCGGTGATCGCGGCCTCGACCAGGGTGCCCTTGGCCGCCTGGATCAGGTCGATCCCCTGCTTGCCGAAGGCGCGGGCGATCGCGGGGTCGAGCTTGAAGCGCAGCGTCCCGCGGATGTCGTTCTCGCCGACGACGCGATAGTCCATGCCGGTGATGCGGCAGCGGGCGATGCCGAGCTTTTCGCAGGCCTGCGCATGCGCCTCCTGTGCGGCGGCGATGGCGCGGGGCGGCAGGCGGAAGCCGTAGCGATAGTTGAACGCGACGCCGGGTGCGGCGGTGACGTTGATGCCGGGGGCTTGGGCGACGTCGGATGTCTGCAGCTGTTCGGCCCCATCGGGCGCCTTGCTGCATCCGGTGAGCGCCAGCGCGACCAGCCCGACTCCTGCGACGACGGCACGCATGGCAATCCCCTCCCGACGATGTGATACACCATCGGCTGAGTAGGAGATGACGTCAAGCGGAGGTGTGCGACGCGGCTTCTGATCGGAGACGGTTCGGTCTATGCCCCCGTCGGACGGGCGCAGCGGGGGCGACAGGATGACGAAGCGATTGGCTTGGCTGGCGCTGCCGTTTGCCGCGCTGGCGACGCCGGCTGTGGCGCAGCAGCAGGACACGCAGCTGTGGACGCAGATCAACACCAACGTGCCGATCGACGACGGGCTGCGTATCACGCTGGAGCAGATCGCGCGGTTCAGCGACCGGCAGGACGGGTTGTACCAGACCGAATTCGGCGCGTTGCTCGGCGTGAGGGCGGCGAAGGGTGTCGAGCTGGGCTTCGGCTATCGCAAGGTCGGCGCGCACAACGGCAACACCGGCGCGGACGAGGATCGCATCCGACAGCAGGTCGTCGCGACCTTCGGCCCGGTCACGACGCGCTTTCGCATCGACGAGCGGATCAACCCGCGCGGCGCCGAGATCGGCTTTCGCATCCGGCCGCTGGTCCGCTACAATTACAAGATCGGCACGCACGGCTATGCGCTGTTCGTCAGCCACGAGAGCTTCTATCTGCCCAATGCGACCAGCTGGGGACAGCGGCGCGGGTATGAACGGATGCGCAACATCGTCGGCGTGCTGGTGCCGATCGGCAAGCAGATGGTGGCGGACGTGGGCTATCTCAATCAGTATCGCCCGGGCCGCGACGGCGCGCGCGGGCAGATGGACCATGCGCTGACGCTGCAGCTGACGATCAACCTGCGGGATCTGTCGCTGCCGCATCTGCATGATTGAGCGGGCACCTTCCACCGTCGCGTAAGTCGCGACACAGGATGGTCAGAGTGCGACGCCGAGCGCGGCTGTGCGGGCGTTCAGTCAGCCAGATTGCACCATTGCAGGTCGCGAGCGTTGCCGGCGGCGACGTCGGCCTGCGTGCGCAGAGCGATCGTCGGTAGGGCGAAGCGCGGCCCTGGGGGATGGAACTGCCCGACCCAATGCGTCGTCGTGGTGGCAAACGGGCCACCGACGAAGGTCATGAGACCGTCTGCGATCCTGTAGCGGCCAGCGTCGCCGGCAAAGCTGTAACCGCCGCCTGGTTGAAGCCGCAGGTCGCCCGTGATCGTATTGCCCGACGATGCAAGCCGCATGCAGACGTAGCGGCCAGGCGGCGGAACGGCGCCGGAGGGGGATGGCGCGACGCGCACCGCCCGCTTGCGGCAGAAAGGCGCTATCGTTTCGCGAATTGCCACCGCGCGTGAATCGGCCACGCCGCGGCGCAGATATTCGGCCGCCGCGGGACAGGCCCGTTCGGGATATTCGGTGAAGCGATACGTCGCCCGGGTGCCGAGGTCGCTGTCGCCGAGACCTTCGGGGCCCCCCACGCCGGTGCCGTCGGCCCAGCGTATCCGGTCGCGCTGCGGATCACGTAACGCAGGTGTCGGTGCGGTGGTGGCGAGCGCCGCCACGGGCGTGGCACGGCGGAGCAATCGCAGATTGCCGCTTTCCCTCTCCATCGCTTCGTCGCCACCGTCGAAGCGCAGGATGTAGGCGTCTCCGCCGAGACTTTTCACGATAGTGGCGTGATACCATTTGCCGAGCGAGCGCAGTTCGACCTCGTCGCCGATCGCATAGCGTTCGGGTGCGCGTTGCTGCGCCAATGCCGCGCTGGACAGCATCGTCACGCCAGCCAAGAGGATTCCGGTTCCGATACGCATGTCGTCGTTCCAGCCAGTCCGTCGATGGACCATCGCCGCATCGGCCGGCTGCCGACCAGTCGTCTGCGACCGACCGGCGGTTCGGCGCGATCAACCCGCCTTTTATGTCCTGTTCGGTGCAGATCCAAAGCCGGCGGCGGCTGGGAATGTCTGCGGTTTCTACGTCACCGCATTGCGCACCGCGAACGCCGGGTCGCGCCATGCCTCGATCGCGATGATGTCGCGCAGG
Organism: Sphingomonas liriopis; assembly: GCF_024211255.1. Taxonomy (GTDB): domain Bacteria; phylum Pseudomonadota; class Alphaproteobacteria; order Sphingomonadales; family Sphingomonadaceae; genus Sphingomonas; species Sphingomonas liriopis. The sequence continues at coordinate 61,960 of NZ_JAMLDY010000012.1, forward strand.
TGTTCGCCGGCTTGCCACACGTCTTCGTGGCTGAGGTACAGCGGCGTCAGGCCGAGGCGGAGGATGTCGGGGGCGCGGAAGTCGCCGATGACGCCGCGGGCGATCAGCGCCTGCGTCAGTTCGTAGGCGTGGGGCGCGCGGAAGCTGATGTGGCTGCCGCGTTGGTCCGCGTCGGCGGGGGTGTCGCAGGGGAGGCCGGCCGCTGCGCCGGCGCGCGCGAGGATTACGAACAGCGCGGCGCTCTTGGCGGCGACGGCGGTCTGGTCGACTTCGGTCCAGAGCGCGAGCGCGGCTTCGAGGCTGGCCATCGCCAGGATCGACGGCGTGCCGACCAGCCAGCGCTTCATGCCCGCGGCGGGGCGGTAGGCGTCCTGGAAGGCGAAGGGCTCGGCGTGGCCCATCCAGCCGCTGACCGGATTGGCGAGCGCGTCGTGCAGGCGCTTTGCGACGTAGAGAAAGGCAGGGGCGCCGGGGCCGCCGTTGAGGTATTTGTACGTGCAGCCGACCGCGAGATCGACGTTCGCCGCGGTGACGTCGATCGGGACCGCGCCGACGCTGTGGCTGAAATCCCAAAGCATGAGCGCGCCGGCGGCGTGGGCGCGCGCGGTCCAGGCGGCGAGGTCGAAGCGTTCCGCCGTCTTGTAGTGGACGTGGGTGAGCAGGAGCACCGCGGTGTCTTCGTCGAGCGCGGCGGCGAGGTCTTCGCGCGCGACGACCTTCAATCGCGCGCCGGGGACGCAGGCGACCGCGCCTTCGGCGATGTGGAGGTCGGTGGGGAAATTGCCCGCCTCGCTGACGATCGTGCGGCGCGCGGGATCGTGGCGGAGCGCGGCGACGAGGGCCTTGAACAGATGCGTCGAGGTGGTGTCGCCGACGATCACCTCGTCTGGCGCGGCGCCGATCAGCGGGGCGATCTGCGCGCCCAATCGCTGGGGGGCGTCGATCCAGCCTTCGTTCCAGCTGCGGATCAAGCGCTCGCCCCATTGCCGCTGCACCGTATCGGCGAGCGCGGGGGCGACCGCGCGCGGGAGGGGGCCGAGCGAATTGCCGTCGAGGTAGATCACCCCCTCAGGCAGCGCGAAGCGGTCGCGGAAGCGGGCCAGGGGATCGGTGCGGTCGAGGGCGCGGGCGTCGTCGCGGGTCATGCGGGGTCTCTGGCGAAGGCGGCGAGGACGAGGGTGCGCACCGTGGCCCAGGCGGGGGTGCCGGGGGCGATCAGCTCGACATGGCCGGTGGCGGGGACGGTGTGGAGGTCGACCGCGTCGCCGGCAGCGCGGGCGCGCGCGACGTAGTCGGTGGCGAAGCGATAGGGGACGATGCGATCCTCGCGACCGTTGACGAGGGTCTGCGGCACATTGAGCGGCAGCAGGTGCGGGATCGAGGTGTCGGCGAAGCGGTCGCCGACGAGGCGCGCGACGACGTCGGTGCCGCAGCCGTTGTCGGGGCTGGCGGCGACCGCCTCGAGATCGGGCAGGCCGCCGAGGCAGACGACCCGCGCGATGGCGAGCGGATCGGGATCGCGGAGCGGGCTGTCGGGCGGCAGGCGGTGGCGCGCGGCGAGCCACAGTGCCAGGTGACCGCCGGCGGAATGGCCGAGCGCGACGATGCGGGCGGTGTCGAGCGCGTAGGCCGCGGCATGGGCAAGCAGCGCGTCGGCGGCGGCGGCGACGTCGCGGAAGGTGCCGGGGTAGCCGCCGCCCGCGCGATCGACGCCGCGATAGTCGATGTTCCACACCGCGAGGCCGTGCGCGCGGAGGTCGGCGGCGGCCCAGTCCATCAGCCGGCGATCGGCGATTGCAGTCTGCCAGCAGCCGCCGTGGACCATCAGCACGGTCGGATGCGGGCCGATTCCGGCGGGGCGCCACAGGTCGACGACCTGCAGCGGATCGTCGCCATAGGGAAGCGTGGCGTCGGGGGCTTCGCGCGGACGGCTGGTGAGGTCGGGCCAGGTGAGCATGCGGGGGTAACGCTAGACGATGCCGGAAGGGGGCGCCACAGGCGCACGACCGGAGGCGAGACCGTACGCTTGCGGCCCGGTGGACCCCGGAACACGTCCGGGGTGACGAGGGAGGTTTGGCGGGGGTGTGGTGCGAACCGCGTGGGCGCAACACGCCGGATCACCGTCCTGCCGGTACCGCATGCTGCGGCGCATCGCCGAGCTGCGCCAGCGCGTTCTTCCCCGCCGGTACGGTCGGCGCGAGCCCGCGGTTTCCGCCCAAGCGGCGCGCGCATCCGCTTTCTTTCCGCCCTGACAAGGGAGGGGCTGGGGGTGGGTTGATACATGGGGTACCGCGGCGCTTCCTGCCGGGCCGACCCTCCCCCGACCCCTCGCTTGTCAGGGAGGGGAGGAAGACGCGCGACACGCACGCTATGTTAACGCGCGCGCATTACCGCCTCGCCGGACGCGCAACGTTTCGTTACGCGGGGTTTACGGGAGGGCGCGATGAAGATCCTGGTGCTGTCCAGCCTGTACCCCAACGACGTGGCGCGCCGGCATGGCATCTTCATCGAGCATCGCGTCGCGCATCTGCGTGGCCCCGGAGACGAGGTGCGCGTCGTCGCGCCGGTGCCGTGGTTCCCGAGCGCGAACCCCGCCTTCGGCCGCTATGCCGATTTCGCCCGTGCGCCGCATGCCGCCGAGCGGCGCGGCGTGCCGGTCACCTATCCGCGCTATCCGGTGGTGCCGAAGGTCGGGATGACCGCGGCGCCATGGCTGATGGCGGCGGCGCTGTATCCGCATATCAAGGGGCTGCGGCGCGACTTCGATTTCGATGCGATCGACAGTTATTATCTGTACCCGGACGGGGTCGCGGCGGGGTTGCTCGCGCGATGGTCCGACCGGCCGTTCCTGATGAGCGCGCTCGGCACCGACGTCAGTTTGATCCCGCAGCATCGGCCTGAGCGGCGGATGATCCTGAACGCGGTCGAGCGGGCGGCGGCGGTGACGACGGTGTGCGGGGCGCTGCGCGACGAGCTGCTGGCGCTGGGTGCGGCGGCGGACAAGGTGAGCGTGGTCGAGCATGGCGTCGATCTCGAACTGTTCAGCCCGCCCGCGGATCGCGCGGCGTTGCGCGCGGAGATGGGGCTGGCGGGGCCGGCGGTGCTGTCGGTCGGGCATCTGATCGACCGCAAGGGGCACGACCTCGCGATCCGTGCCGTCGCGGAGCTGCCGGGGGTGACGCTGATGATCGCCGGCGACGGGCCGCGCGAGGGGGCGTTGCGGGCGCTGGTCGAGGAGCTGGGGGTGGGGGAGCGGGTGCGCTTCCTGGGGCATGTCGACCAGCAGCAGTTGCCGGGACTGTACGGTGCGGCGGATATCGCGGTGAATTGTGCGGATCGCGAGGGAATCGCCAACGTGCTGCTCGAATCGCTCGCCTGCGGGACGCCGCTGGTCGCGACGCCGGTGTGGGGATCGCCGGAGGTGGTGAGGGTGCCCGAAGCGGGCGTGCTCAGCGCGGATCGCTCGGCGGGGGCGATCCGCGATGCGATCGCGGCGTTGCTGGCGGCGCTGCCGGATCGGGCGGCGACGCGGGCCTATGGCGAGCGGTACGACTGGCGCGAGACCGGGCGGCAGCATCGCGCGCTGCTCGCGGCGGCGGTGGGGTAGGCGGTCGCCTCATGTCCTTCGTCACCCCGGACTTGTTCCGGGGTCCACTGTTCGGCGAGCGTAGGGATGGAGGCTCAAGCCCGAGCCTCGCCCCGGAGTGGACCCCGGAACAAGTCCGGGGTGACGTGGGGAGCGAGGATAGGGTGCCCCCTTCGCTCGGTTGCCGTTTGCGCTGCCGCGCCCTAGTGTTCCCGATATGGCCACCGACTTTCAGGAACCCCCGATCGGCATCCTCGATGCGCCGTTCGATACCGCGCTGTCCGACCGCTATCTGGTCTATGCACTGTCGACGATCACCGCGCGGTCGCTGCCGGACGTGCGCGACGGGTTGAAGCCCGTGCACCGGCGGCTGCTGTGGGCGATGCGGCTGCTGAAACTCGATCCGAGCCAGGGCTACAAGAAATGCGCGCGCGTCGTCGGCGACGTCATCGGCAAATACCATCCGCACGGTGACCAGTCGGTCTACGACGCGATGGTCCGCCTCGCGCAGACGTTTTCGCTGCGCTATCCGCTGGTCGACGGGCAGGGCAATTTCGGCAACATCGACGGCGATAACGCCGCCGCCTATCGCTACACCGAGGCGCGGCTGACGCAGGTCGCGATCGACCTGATGGACGGGCTCGACGAGGATGCCGTCGCCTATCGCCCGACCTACAACGGCGAGGAGCAGGAGCCCGAGCTGTTCCCCGGCCTGTTCCCCAACCTGCTCGCCAATGGCGCGGCGGGGATCGCGGTCGGCATGGCGACGAGCATCCCGCCGCACAATGCCGCCGAGCTGCTCGACGCGGCGATGATGCTGGTCGACAGGCCGGACGCGCCCGACACCGCGGTGCTCGACTATGTCAAGGGCCCCGACCTGCCGACCGGCGGGCTGATCGTCGATCCGGCGGCGGTGATCGCGGAAAGCTATGCGACGGGGCGCGGGTCGTTCCGCGTCCGCGCGCGCTGGAGCATCGAGCGCGAGAAGGGCGGCGGCTGGCAATTGGTGGTCAGCGAGATCCCGTACGGCGTCCAGAAGGGCAAGCTGATCGAGCAGATCGCCGGGCTCATCAACGACCGCAAATTCCCGATCCTCGCCGATGTACGCGACGAATCGGATGCGGAGGTGCGGATCGTGCTCGAACCGCGCAGTCGCACCGTCGATCCGCAGATACTGATGGACGGCCTGTTCCGCTTCTCCGACCTCGAGACGCGGATCAGCCTCAACCTCAACGTCCTCGACAAGGATCGCACGCCGCGGGTGATGTCGCTCGGCGGCGCGCTGAAGGCGTGGGTCGAGCATCAGTTCGTCGTTCTCGAACGGCGCACCCGCCACCGGCTCGGCAAGATCGCCGACCGGATCGAGCTGCTCGACGGCTATCTGGTCGCCTATCTCAACCTCGACCGGGTGATCGCGATCATCCGCACCGAGGACGAGCCCAAGCAGGTGATGATCGCCGAGTTCAACCTGACCGACCGGCAGGCGGAGGCGATCCTCAACATGCGGCTGCGCAGTCTGCGGCGGCTCGAGGAGTTCGAGATCCGCGGCGAGCGCGACAAGCTCGACAAGGAGCGGGTGGAGCTTGAAGCATTGCTCGCCGATCCCGCCAAGCAGAAGCGGCGGATGAAGCGCGACATGAAGAAGGTGCGCGACCGCTACGGCCCGGACACCGCGCTCGGTGCGCGGCGGACGGGGATCGAGGAGGCGGCGCCGACCCGCGACATCCCGCTGGAGGCGATGATCGAGCGCGAGCCGATCACGGTGATCCTGTCGCAGCGCGGCTGGATCAGGGCGATGAAGGGGCATGGGGATCTCGCTTCGGCGGAGACGCTCAAGTTCAAGGAAGGGGACGGCCCCGCCTTCGCCTTTCACGCGCAGACGACGGACAAATTGCTGCTCGCGGCGGAGAACGGGCGCTTCTACACGCTGGCCGCCGACAAGCTTCCCGGCGGGCGCGGCTTCGGCGAACCGGTGCGCGCGATGATCGACCTCGACGGATCGGTCGGCGTCGTCGCCTTCTTCAACGCGCGCGGGGCGGAACAATTGCTGATCGCCGCGACCGACGGCCGCGGGTTCCGCGTGCCGGTGGCGGAGGTGATCGCCGAGACGCGCAAGGGCAAGACGGTAATGACGCCGCGGGTCGGCGCGAAGCTGCTCGTCGTGCGGCGCGTCGCCGCCGATGCCGATTACGTCGCGGCGATCGGCGACAACCGAAAATTCCTGGTCTTCCCGATCGCCGAGCTGCCGGTGATGAGCCGCGGGCAGGGGGTGCAGATCCAGCGTTTCCGCGAGGGGCAGCTGTCGGATGCCACCACCTTCGTCTTCGCGGAGGGGATGAGCTGGCCGATGGGCGGCGAGACGGGGCGGACGCGCACCGAGAACGATCTGTCGCTGTGGCGCACCGCGCGCGGCGCGGCGGGACGCACGCCGCCGACCGGATTTCCGCGCGACAATCGCTTCGGCTAATAGGCACCTGAACCGTCCCGCGATGCTGGCGATCCAGCGTAAATAAGTCGGGCGCGGACTTAATTGTCCGGTTTTTTCAGCGGGTCTTAACGTTCGCGACCTAGACACGCCGACATGGCAACCGCCTCGTCAGATCTGTCTTCTTCGCCGGCCGGGTGCGATCTGCTCGACCGCGATCTGGAAATGATTCCGATCCCGACGGTGCAGGTGGTGCGCGAGGGCACGGGCTTCGGCTTCCTCGCGGTCAACCGCGCCTATCGGCTCGCCGGGCTGGGCGTGATCGCCGACCGGTCGCCGATGCTGGCGCTGCTCGCCAGCCGCATCGACGCCTTCCTGCGCTCGACCGATCTGCGCACCGACTTCGACTGGTCGATCGGGCAGGTGATCGATTCGCGCTATTATCGCGTCACCATCGCGCGGCCGTCACCGGGCTTGCGCGATCGCTGTCAGATCGCGTTCATCGACCTGACCGCGCAGGTCCATACCGAACGCTCGCTGCGCCGCGAGATGACCACCGACAGCCTGACCGGCCTGCCCAATCGGGAAGGCTTCGGCGACATGATCGAGGCGGCGCAGGCGGACGGCGGCGATCATGCGGTGCTGGTCATCGACCTCGACCGGTTCGGACGGCTCAACGCCTGCCTCGGCGGGCTGGCGGGCGACGAACTGCTCATCACCGTCGCGCGGCGGATCAAGGGCGCGCTGCGCGCCCGCGATGCGATCGCCCGGATCGGCGGCGACGAATTCGGCATCCTGATGGCGGTCGACGACGACGCCAACGAAGCGACGCGGCTCGCCGAACGCATCCAGCGCACGCTGTCGGCGCCGTTCCGGCTGAGCGATTACGAAATCGGCATCGAATGTTCGATCGGCATCGCCTTCGGTGGCGGCGGCGAGGGCGACGACGGCGTCGAGGATGTCGAGGAGCTGATCCGCAACGCGCAATTCGCCGCCAAGCGCGCGAAATCGGGGCGTCAGGTCGAACGCTACCAGACCCACGCCTTCACCATCGCGCGTGAACAGTTCGCGATGGAGACGGCGCTGCGCCGCGCGATCGAGGAACGGCAGCTGCGCCTCGCCTTCCAGCCGATCTGCGACCTCGCCAGCGGATCGATCGTTTCGTTCGAGGCGCTGGCGCGCTGGCGCGATCCGCACGGCGTCGAGCAGGAACCGAGCGTATTCATTCCCGTCGCCGAGGAATCGGGGCTGATCGTGCCGCTCGGCCGCTGGGCGATGGAAGAAGCGGCGCGAACGCTGCGCTGGTGGGACGAGGAATGCGGCGGGACATGCGGCATGCGGATGGGCGTCAATCTGTCGGCGATCCAGATGCAGCGCGACGACATCGCCCCGGTGGTCGAGGCCGCGCTGATCCGGCATGAGCTGAAGGGCGACCGCTTCACCATCGAACTGACCGAAAGCGCGATCGTCAGCGATCCCGACCGCATCGCCGGGATCATGCATGCGCTGAAGGGGCTGGGCTGTACGCTGGCGATGGACGATTTCGGGACAGGCTATTCCAACCTCGCCTATCTGCAGAAACTGCCGATCGACATCCTGAAGATCGATCGCAGCTTCGTCTCGGGCATGCTCGGCGACCGCGACAAGATCGCGATCGTGCGCGCGGTGCTGAGCCTTGCCGAGGCGCTGGGTATGAAGACCACCGCGGAGGGCATCGAGAGCAACGAACTGGCGCAGACGCTGGCGGCGCTCGGCTGCACCTATGGCCAAGGCTATCTCTACGCCCGGCCGCTCGAGGCCCCCGATGCGCTGGCGATGATCGGGTCGGCGAGGGCGGCGGCGACCACCTGGTCGGCGAGCTGATCGACGCGGGCGCGATCCGGGAAACCTTCCGCGATCCACGCGGTCTCGATGTGGCGCAACACCATCGCGACCTCGGGCCCCTTGCGCAGGCCGCGCTCGACCAGCGCACCGCCACCGATCGGGAGCGTCGGCGGCGTCCAGTCATGGAGCGGCGCGACATCCTCGCCCGCCAGCAGCAACCGGTCGATCGCGCTGTCCACGCCGACGCGATAGGCGAGCGCGCGGGGGCCTTCGTCGCCGGCCCCCTGGCGCGCGGCGACCAGCCGCTTGCGATCGGCGTTCGACAGCTTGAGCCGGGCGCCGACGCCCTCCGCCGCGTCCGGCGGCAGCAGCGCGGCGAGACGGCGGATCGCGTCGGGCGCGACGCCGGCGTCGGCTTCCCGCGTCGCCAGCGTCGCCAGCGTCGCGGCATCGGCGATCTCGGGCAGTACCGCGCGCAGGATGCCGCGATCGATCATCAGCGTCACCACGGGCACCGCATGGCGCGCGACGAGCAGCTTGAGCAGTTCGGCGGCGATCCGTTCGCGCGACAGCGCCATCAGGTCGTTGGCGCGCGCCGCGCAGGCGTCGAGCCCCGCTGCGTCAATGCGCTCGCCGAAGCGCGCGTGGAAGCGAAAGAAGCGCAGGATGCGCAGATGGTCCTCGGCGATCCGTTGGCAAGGATCGCCGATGAAGCGGACGCGGCCCGCGTCGAGATCGGCGAGGCCGTCGAAATAGTCGAAGACGGCGCCGCTCGCCGGATCGGCGTAGAGCGCGTTCATCGTGAAATCGCGCCGCGCGGCATCGTCCTGCCAGACGTCGGTGAACGCGACGACCGCATGGCGGCCGTCGGTCGAGACGTCGCGGCGCAGCGTCGTCACCTCGATCGGTCCCGACGGCAGCACCGCGGTGACCGTGCCGTGCGCGATGCCGGTGGGGACGGCGCGGATGCCGGCCACCTTCAGCCGTTCGACCACCGCCTCTGGCAGAAGCCGCGTCGCGAGGTCGACGTCGGCGGGATCGAGGCCGAGCAAGGTGTCGCGCACCATGCCGCCGACGAGCCGCGTCGTCTCCGGCCCGCCGAGCGCCGCGATCAGCGCGGCGAACCCCTCTCGCGCGGCGATCCGGTCGATCGCCAGCGTCACCATGCCAGCTGCCGCGACAGATTGACGATCATCGCCGCGGTGGCGCCCCAGATGCGGCGATCCTGCCAGCGTATCTCGTAATATTGGCGGGTGCGGCCGCGCCATTCGGCGCTTGCCTCGACCTGATTGGCGGGGTCGAGCAGGAAATCGAGCGGGACCTCGAACACGCTCGCTACCTCCGCCTCGCTGGCGACGAGCGGCACGTCGGCGGGGACGACGGCGAGCACGGGCGTGACGGTGAAGCCGGTGACGGTGCGATAGCGGTCGACCGCACCGATCACCGCGACCAATGCCGGATCGAGCGCGACCTCCTCCTGCGCCTCGCGCAATGCCGCCTCGACCGGCGATTCGCCGGGGTCGATACGGCCGCCGGGAAAGGCGACCTGCCCGGCGTGGTTGCGCAGCGTCTCGGTGCGCTGGGTGAGGATGACGCCGGGGCGGGTGCGATCGGTGACCGCGACCAGCACCGCGGCGGGGGTGAGGTCGGCCTCGGCGCGCGCCTCCAGCCCGCGATGGTCGCCGGTCAGCAGCACCGGCGCGGCGCTGCGGCCGCTGTCCAGCGCATGGGTCAGCCGCGCGACCAGCGTCACGCGGCGGCGTCCAGCGCGAAGAAGGCGCCGTCGCTCCATACGCCGGGGGTGGCGTCGTCGCCGGCCAGCGCGCGTTCGGCGAGTTCGTAATAGACCGCGCGGCCGACCAGCGCCTCGAGACGCCCGCGGACGTGGAGATAGGGGCGGGGGCCGTCCTCGCCGTCCGCGAAGCGCAAGGGGTGATCCGGGCCGGCGGTGACGAGGTCGCCGATGTTGAGGCGGAAGGCGAGGCGGGCGTCGCGGCCATCCCCCTCCGCCTTCATCTCGACCGCGACGAAGGGCGCGTCCTCGACCGCGATGTCGAGCTTTTCGACCGGGGTGACCAGCACGTAGCGGCCGTCGTCCTCGCGGCGCAGGATCGTCGAGAACAGCCGGACCATCGCGACGCGGCCGATCGGCGAACCCTGATGAAACCACGTCCCGTCGCGCGCGATGCGCATCTCGCTGTCGCCGCAATGCGCGGGGTTCCATTGCTCGACCGGCGGCAGGCGCCGCTGTTCGACCAGCGCGGCGATCTCGGCGAGGCTGAGACGGCCAAGATCGGGAAGCTCCTCCATCGGCATCGCCGCGAGGTAGGGTCTGCGGGCGGGCACGTAAAGGTCGCCGGCGCGCAATGATCCGGGCCGGCTCTTCGCGCGCCTGTCGAAGGTAAGAGAGTCCCGGGCGCTTCGACAGGCTCAGCACGAACGGGTATCGCGTGGCGAACGGAACTGGGGACGGCGGGTGAAGTGGCCGGCGTCAATGATCCGGGCCGTCTGTCCTCCCGTTCGCCCTGAGCCTGTCGAAGGGCAGATGAGTCCTCAGCTCGCTTCGACAGGCTTGGGCCGGATCGACTACCTACTTCCTCCGTCACCCCGGACTTGTTCCGGGGTCCACCGCGCCGCAAGCGTCCGCTTTCGCCTCTAATCGTGTGCCTCGCCGCAGAGTGGACCCCGGAACGAGTCCGGGGTGACGGAGGATGTTGGGCGTCCGATTCTCCACATGCTCACGGGCGATGCCGAATGGCGATCCGGCCTGGGGCGAACGGCTATTGCGTCACGAACGCCGGGCCGAGCATGCCGGCACCGGCCGGCACGCCGTCGCCGCGCGCCAGCAGGCGGTGGCGCTCGACCGGGCCCGGTAAACGCCAGCCGGTGGTGCGGGCAGCGTCGAAGCCGAAGAAGCGGCCGTAATATTCGGGATCGCCGATCAGCATCAGCGCGCCGTCGAGGCCTGCGCGCGCCGCGGCGGCGAGCGCCTGCGTCATCAGCCGGCGGCCGATGCCGTCGCGCTGGCGTTCGGGCGCGACCGCGACCGGGCCGACCATCACGAGGTCGTGCACCGTGCCGTCGTCGCCGGCGAGCGTCACCGGCCAGCACTGGATCGTACCGATCAGCACACCGTCCTCGATCGCGGCCAGACTGAGGGCAGCGATCGGCGCGGCGGCCCCGCGGACCTTGTAGGCGGTGCGCTGGTGACGGTCGGTGCCGAACGCGCGGTCGAGCAGCGCTTCGACGGCGGCGGCCTCGATCTGGGCAAGCGGCACGAATGCGATCACGGCGACGGTCCTTCGCGCCCGGGGGCGGGCGGCGGCGCCGCATGCGGCGGGTGCGGCGCGAACGCAAGCGGAATGCGATTCGCGTGACGGACGCGGGCTTGCTAGAGGGCCGCGCCATGCAAGACAGTCTTCAGCTGGAGGTCCATGACCTCGAGGTCATGGTGCTCACCGGAATCTACTCGGAGGAGACGCACCTGCCGCAGCCGCTGCGGATCGATTTGACGGTCGACCTCGCCTGTCCCGACCGTTTCGCGCCCGACACGCCGCTGTCGGCGTCGAAAAACTATCTCGATCTGAGGCATGCCGCCACGGGCGCGCTGCCCGAGGGGCTGCATTTCACGCTGATCGAGGCGGTCGCCGATCACATCTGCGAGACGCTGTTCCTCGCCGACACCCGCGTGCTGCGGGTCAAGGTCAAGATCGTCAAGCTGGCGATCGCCGAGGCGGGCGAATCGATCGGCATCACGCTGGTCCGCAACCGGCCGTCCAGCGTCTAGCGAATCACCCGCGTCCGGCCGCAGGGGCCGAGCTGCTGCAGGACGAGGCCGTAATCCTCGCGCGCGATCGTGGCATCGGCGGGATCGAGCGAGGCGGTGCTGCGCGCCGGCAGCTCGCGCGGCAGCGCACAGGCGAGGCGATACCACAGCAGCGTGTCGCGCGCCGGCGGCGCCGCGGCCTCGTCGACGATCTCCGACAGCGCCACCGCCCAGCGCGGCTGTTCGCCCGGCCGGCGCAGGATGGTGAGCGAAACCGGCGCGCCGTTGGCGGTGGTGAGGAACAGCTGCGTCTCGCCCTCGCCGGGCAAGGCGCCGGCGACGTGAAAGGCGTTGCCGATGCCGGTGACGACCGGCGGCGCATCGGCCGCGACCAGGGCTTGCGCGATGGCGCGGACGCGCTGGTCGTCGGCGGGCGTCCAGGCGAGCTGCGCATCGGGGGCGACGAGCTGGATCTGGTTGGCGATGCCGGGTACCGGGCGGCCGAACAGCAGCACGCGCAGCTTCTTAAGTTTGGGCAGGCGACCCGCCGAATCGGGCGCGACATCAAGCAGATAGCCGATTCGCGGTGGCAGCCCGCCAGCGCCGCGAACCAGCGCGATGACATCCGCCTCGACGTAGAAACGGGTGAATCCGGGCGCGACGCCGGCCGCATCGGTGCCCTTCAGCTTCACCGTCGACCGGATCGTGGCGTCGGCGATGACCGGCGCGGCGATCACCAGATCGGTCAGATCGGCATAGCTGGTGCCGCCGCCGACCGCGGCCGGCGGCGGAATCTGCGCATCTGCCGGAGTGGAAACGAGGGGCGCGGCGAGCGCGAGCGCGGCGAGCAGGGTGGAGCGGAATCGCGGGGCCATGCCGCTTTCGCTACCCGAGCGATCCTGAACGATACAGAAATAAATCTGCCGCAAGACGATTGTACGTTTGTTGCGTCCGACAAAGCGTTTGCGTGGCGAGTGTGGGGACGATAGGACTTGGGTTCTGCCAGACGGTGTCAGCCGGGGCAGGGGCCTACGCGCGTTCTTCCCCCGGGCGCTGCGAGGACCACGAGATTAGGGAGTGTCGTTGCTGAATGGCCTATGCTGACCAGAAGATGTCCGGTGGCAGGGTGGTCGCGATCGTCATCGTCGTGCTCATCCATGCGGCGCTGGGCTATGCCTTCGTCACCGGGCTCGCGTACCAATACGTGAAAAAGGCCCAAGAAAAACTTAACACGTTTGACGTGGAGGAGCCGCCTCCCCCGCCGCCGGACGAGCCGCCGCCCCCGCCGCCCGACACGCCGATGACGCCACCGCCGGTGGTGTCGCCGCCGCCGATCGTGCAGAATCCGAATCCGCCGCCCGTGGTGATCCAGACGGTCTCGACGCCGCCGCCCGCCGTCAATCTGACGCCGATCGCAGCGCCGCCGGCTCCGCCGTCGCCGCCCGCTCCGCCGGCTGCGCCGACGGTCAGCAAGGCTGCGGGTGCGAAGGGCAATCCGGCCGACTGGATCTCGCAGGACGATTATCCGCCGAGTTCGCTGCGTTCGAACGAGGAGGGTGTCAGCGCCATCGCCTGGACGATCAGCACGTCGGGCAGGGTCGAGAATTGCCGTACCACCTCCTCGAGCGGCTCGGCCGCGCTGGACCGGGCGGCATGTGCGGCGATCACGCGGCGGGGTCGCTACACCCCGGCGCAGGACGCGTCGGGCAACCCGATCGCTACGACGTCCTCGCGGCGCGTGGTCTGGAAGATCCCGAAGGACTGATGCGGTCCCCGCCTGTCCCCCCGAAATGGGTTGGGGCGACGGGCGGGTCCTCCCCGAACTTCTACACCGTTTGACAAGGACAAAACTGAAATGCTCACCACCATTCTCGCGGCCGGCGGCACCGCGGCCGCCGAAAATCAGTTCGGCCTCCAGGCCGCTCTGAAGGAAGGCGGCCTCATCTCGCAGTCGGTGTTCACGATCCTCGTGCTCATGTCGATCGTGTCCTTCTACATCCTGTTCTCGAAGCTGTTCGAGCAGCAGAAGATCATCAACCAGGCCAAGCGCGTCCGTCAGGGCTTCTGGACCTCGAACTCGCTGCGCGAAGGCGCCGCGAAGCTCGAGAAGAACTCGGCCTACAAGCAGCTCGTCGACGACGGCCTGCAGGCGCAGGACCAGCATGCCAAGCTGACCGATCCGGTCGAGGCGCACGACTGGCTGCACGGTTCGCTCGCCCGTTCGGAAGCGGCGATCAACTCGAAGCTGGGTGGCGGTCTCGCCTTCCTCGCGACGGTCGGCGCGACCGCACCGTTCATCGGCCTGTTCGGCACCGTGGTCGGCATCTACCGCGCGCTCATCAAGATCGGCGCGTCGGGCGATCCCTCGATCGACAAGGTCGCAGGCCCCGTTGGTGAGGCGCTCATCATGACCGCGCTCGGCCTCGTCGTCGCCGTGCCGGCCGTGCTTGCCTACAACTGGCTGCAGCGCCGCAACAAGTCGATCGCGGAAGACCTGTCGGCCTTCTCGAACGACGTGCTGGGCTTCCTCGCCTCGAACGGCGCGGTGAAGCCGACGATGGCCGGTGCGACCACCACCGCCAAGGCTCCGGTGAAGCCGGCCGCGGCGACCACGACCGCCGGCCAGGCCGGTGGCGTGCAGACCCGCCCGTAATGCGACAAGGCTGCGGGGCCGCCACGGTGGCGGTCCCGCACCCGGCCGGCGGCGTCAAGGCGCCGGCAGATGGAATGGATAGGATAGCTCGCACATGGCGATGAGCGCTGGCGGAGGAGGAGGTTCCTCCGAGAAACCCTTGTCGGACATCAACACCACGCCCCTCGTGGACGTGATGCTGGTGCTCCTCATCATCTTCCTGATCGCCGTTCCGGTGGCGATTCAGACGGTCAAGGGCATCGTCCTGCCCAAGGTCCGTTTCGATCCGACGACGACCAAGCCCGAGAACGTCCTGCTGTCGGTCACGACCGGGCCGGACGGCAATTGCGCCGTCTATTGGGGCACGTCGCCGATCACCAGCAAGGACCTGCTGACCCGCGCGGTCGACAAGCTGAAGCTGGAGATCGAACGCCAGGGCGGCGCCGGCAATCCCGATCTGGAACTGCCGGAAGTCCATATCCGCGGCGACGTCAACACGCCGTACAAGTGCATCGGCGGCACGGTCTACACGATGCAGCAGGCCGGCTTCGCCAAGGTCGGCTTCATCTCGCAGCCCCCGCCCGCGGGCGGCGAATCCTAATTCGCCCGACCCGACCCAGGAGTATCTGACATGGCAATGAGTGGTGGCTCGGAAGATGGCGAGCCGATGATGGAAATGAACACGACGCCGTTGATCGACGTCATGCTCGTGCTCCTCATCATGTTCATCATTACGCTTCCCATCCCGACGCATGCGGTGAAGGTCGATCTGCCGGTCAACGATCCGCGCAACCAGACCCCGCCGGTCGATCCGCAGAAGAACAAGATCATCATCGATGCCGCGGGCACGGTGTCGTGGAACGGCACGCCGGTCGACGAGGTCACGCTGCGCCAGTATCTGGACACCGCAGCGGCGATCAACCCGGAGCCGGAACTGCACTTCCAGCCCGATCCGCAGGCGAAGTACGACAAGGTCGATCAGACGCTGGCGGTCATCAAGCGGTCGGCGGTGACCAAGCTCGGCTTCATCGGCAACGAGCAGTATCGCAACGACTTCTGATCCCGTTTCGACAGGACGACGGAAAGGGGCGGTTCCGCAAGGAGCCGCCCCTTTTTCGTTGTGGGGTGAGGGAGTGCGACTGGGGAGGGCGCGGCGGCCGAGGGGCATTGGGCTTACCCGTGCTTGGATAGTGAAGAGGGGAGAGCCAGTGCCCTTCGACAAGCTCAGGGCGAACGGAGGGGTAGGACGACGCGTGTCGGGGCGGATCGCTATTCCGGCCTATGGAAGCGTATTGAAGAAGAATATTGTGTTCACGCGGAGGCGCGGAGAGCGCGGAGGTGTCTCGTGTGGGGCAGCGTGGGTCCGTCCTCTCTGAGGCGTGACAGCAGCGTCCTTGATGGGGGCCGGGCGTGACACCTCTGCGTCGTCTCTGTCTCGGCATTTCCCCACCTCCATGTCTCTATGCCCCGCGCCTGACACCCCTTTGATGCCGAGAGGTTTTTCGCCGAATGTCGCTTCGACTTTGGGCGGGTCGACGTTGGGTGGGTCGACATTCAGGCTCGCAGGATAAAGCGCGCCACAAAGGCGCCGTCACCCCGGACTTGTTCCAGGGTCCACCGGGCGGCCATTCCTGCGGCAAGAGATACGAGGAATCGCGCTCGTAGTGCCGTGGACTCCGGAACGGGTCGGTGGCTATCCCTTCCTGCAAACCATAGCACGCGCCACCCTGCGTCGTGCTCCCGCGCAGGCGGGAGCCCAGGATTTCACGCACAATCAGGCGTGGCTCTGCTGGGCTCCGGGTTCCCGCCTGCGCGGGGACACGGGTTTACCTGTCCGAGCGGGATAAGCGCCGAACGGGGCCGGGGTGAGGGCGTGATAGAGCGACAGCCGTTCCAGCCGGAAATGTCGATCCTGCTTGAGGTTTCGGGCGGTGACCTATGTGGCGCTGGGTTTTATGCTTTCGCTTGGGCACGAGGCCGTGCGCGCGGGTCGGGTTCGACCGGCTATCGACGGGGCAATCGCGGTCGAAAGCGCCGAATCGCCGTGCTCCAAATCACCGAGCACGGCGACATCGGAGCGTTTTGTCGTGACGGTGCGTTGCGCAATCGTGCGCGCGTCCCCATATGTCGGGGGCTATAGTCGCATATCGACGGTTTTCGGCGCTTTGCGGCCCATTCTCCTTCTTTCCCTGCAGCGCAGCATGAGGCGCGCCGGTGATCGGTTCGCCCAGCCAGAAGGAATATCCCATGAGCATTACCGGCACCGTCAAGTTCTTCAACGCCGACAAGGGCTATGGCTTCATCGCTCCCGAGTCGGGCGGCGATGACGCCTTCGTCCACATCTCCGCGGTCGAGCGCGCCGGCATGGTCACGCTGAACCAGAACCAGCGCGTGACCTATGAGCTGGAGCAGGATCGTCGCGGCAAGATGGCGGCGATCAATCTCAGCCCGGCGGATTGATCCGACGGACGGCGACCCCTGCGATGGGGTCGCCGTTTTGCTGTTCCGGTCGAGGAGATGCCCCCATGTCAAATGATGCCACTTTCTTCCGCCAGCAGGCGCTGATCCAGCGCACCGCCGCGTCGCAGGCGACGCTGGAGAATGTTCGGGTGCAATCCGAACGCGCCGCCGCGTCGTGGGAAGTCATGGCGTCGCGCGCCGAGCGGACCGAAAAGCTGCGTTCCGATCGGCAGGCCAAGGCGAGCGATCTCGATCTGCCCGTCGTCGAGTGATCGACCGTCGCCGATTGCGGCGACCCGGCGAAAGGCCCCGCGGTGACCAGCCGCGCCTATGACACGCTGAACCGCGGCACGCAGTTCGTGACGCGCCTCGCCGCGGATACCGGCCCTGCCGAGCCGTGGCCGTGCGGCCGCGATGCGCAGGTCCGTGCGCGCTACATGGGCAATTGCCTGCGCGAGCTCGACCGTTTCCTGCATATCCTGCTCGAGGAGCGCGCCGGCGCCGCGCCGGTCACGCTGTCGTTGCGCTACACGACGGCGCATCGCCTGGGCGATCATGCCTGCGCCGGGTGGAACCCCGCCGCCGACCAGACCCGCCTGCGCGCGCTCAGCCGGTCGCGAATCTGCCTGTTGCACGGCGGTGGCCGCGTGCGGCGCCCCGACATGCCGCAGGGCCGCTGGATGACGGCGGGATGGTGCGAACCGTCGTCGGCCCGGCTACGGCGCTATGCGATGGGCGAAATGCTGAGGCCCTCGGCCCATGACCTGGCGGGCGTCGGCCTGTTCTACCGGACGCTGGCCGACCGGATCGTCGGCGCCTGACCGACCGGCGGGCATCGCCCGCGACCCTTCATTCTCGTCTTCGAACCGGCCGTGTACGTGCTTCCGCTCGCGTGCGCCGATTGCGCTTGCGCGGCTGTCTCCAAAGTGACACCTTAATGTCACAAAAGTGAAACCTGCCGTCCAGGCAGAAGAAGGAGGCGATGCGATGCGTGTGATCGTAGCAGCGATGCTGGCGGGTGCGTGCCTGACGACACCGGCGCTGGCGGCGGATCGGACGGGATATCAGGCGATCGTCGCGGGCGATTTCAGTGCGGCGGTCACGCGGATCGAGGCGGAGCGGCGGATTTTCCCCGACCGGCCCGAACTGATGCTCAACCTGGCGGTCGCCTATGCGCAGACCGGCCGGACGGCGGATGCGCGCGCGCTGTATCGCGTGGTGCTCGACCGGCCCGGCGTGGCGATGGACATGCCCAATGGGGCGGTGCTGTCGTCGCACGACGTGGCGACGCGCGGCCTGTCGCGGCTGACGACGACGATCGCGACGCGCTGAACGATGATGCTGCGGCCCGTCCCGACGGGTGGGCCGTCGGCCCCTACAGCCGCGGCAGGGTTACGCCGCGCTGCCCCATATATTTGCCGGCGCGATCGGCATAGCTGATCTCGCACGGCTCGTTGCCCTGCAGGAACAGAAACTGGCACGCGCCCTCGTTGGCGTAGATCTTCGCGGGCAGCGGCGTGGTGTTG
Organism: Sphingomonas liriopis; assembly: GCF_024211255.1. Taxonomy (GTDB): domain Bacteria; phylum Pseudomonadota; class Alphaproteobacteria; order Sphingomonadales; family Sphingomonadaceae; genus Sphingomonas; species Sphingomonas liriopis. The sequence continues at coordinate 80,179 of NZ_JAMLDY010000012.1, forward strand.
GAAAATTCGAGGGTGACGTGCCCCTCCCAGCCCGGCTCCAGCGGCGTCACGTTGACGATGATCCCGCAGCGCGCATAGGTCGATTTGCCGAGGCAGATGACCAGCACGTCGCGCGGCACGCGGAAATATTCGACCGTCCGGGCGAGCGCGAAGCTGTTGGGCGGAATGATGCAGACGTCGGTCTTGCGATCGACGAAGCTGTTCGAGGCAAAGTCCTTGGGGTCGACCAGCGCATTGTCGACATTGGTGAAAATCTTGAATTCGTCGGCGACGCGCGCGTCATAGCCGTAGGAGGACAGGCCGTAGCTGATGCAGCCTTCGCGGCGCTGGCTTTCGACGAACGGTTCGATCATCCGCTGGCCGAGCGCGGCCTCGCGAATCCAGCGGTCGGACAGGATGGACATGACGGCTCCCCTTTGCGCCGCCTCTTCGCGCGATCGCGGCGGGAGGGCAAGGTGCTGGCGTCCGTCCCGCGCGACGGATAGCGTGCGGGCATGCGACCGCTGATCGATCTCGCCTATCGCCTGCGCCGCCGCGCGATGGCGCTGGTCGGCTGGCGGACGCGGGGCGTCAAGGTGATGGCGTTCGATGGCGACGGCGCGGTGCTGCTGGTGCGGCATCGTTATGGGCGGTCGGACCTGTGGATGTTGCCGGGCGGCGGTATCGCGCGGCGCGAGGCGCCCGCGGCGGCTGCGGTGCGCGAGATCGGCGAGGAGACCGGCTGCGTGCTGCGCGACGCGGCGGCGATCGGCACGTTCGTCGCGTGGGCGGAGGGGCGGCGCGATACGGTGCATCTGTTCCGCGGGACGATCGCCGACGTGCCCCGCGTCGATGGCGTCGAATTGGCGGAGGCGCGCTTCTTCGCGCTCGATGCGCTGCCCGAGGCGCTGTCGCCGGCGACGCGGCGGCGGATCGACGAGGTGCAGGGCAGGCGGGTGGCGGACGGCCGCTGGTAGCGGGGCCGATGCCCTTGCGCTAAGGGCTTGCCGATGCTGCGTATCACCGAGCTGAAACTGCCGATCAACCACCCCGAGGAAACGCTGGCGGCGGCGATCCGCAACCGGCTGCGGATCAGTCCGCGCGATCTCGTCCGCTATACCGTAGCGCGGCGGGCGCATGACGCGCGCGACAAGATGGACATCCATTTCGTCTATTCGATCGACGTGACGGTGAAGAACGAGGCCGCAGTACTGGCCCGGTTCAGGCGCGACCGCGATGTCGGGCCGACGCCCGATACCGGCTATCGCTTCGTGGCGAAGGCGCCTGCCGATTACGCGGGACCGCGGCCGGTGGTGGTGGGGGCGGGGCCGTGCGGGCTGTTCGCCGGGTTGATCCTCGCGCAGATGGGGTTCCGCCCGATCATCCTCGACCGCGGCAAGGTGGTGCGCGAGCGGACCAAGGACACCTGGGGCCTGTGGCGGCGCAGCGAGCTCAACCCCGAATCGAACGTCCAGTTCGGTGAGGGCGGCGCAGGGACCTTTTCCGACGGAAAGTTGTGGAGCCAGATCAAGGATCCGCGTCACCTCGGCCGCAAGGTATTGACCGAGTTCGTGAAGGCGGGGGCTCCGCCGGAGATCCTGACCGAGGCGCATCCGCATATCGGCACGTTCCGCCTCGTCACGATGGTCGAGAGCATGCGCGCGACCGTCGAGGCGCTGGGCGGCGAATATCGCTTCGGGCATCGCGTCGACGATCTGCTGATCGATACTGCGGCGGATGGCAGCCGGCGGGTGGCGGGCCTGCGGTTGCAGACCGGCGAGACGATGGCGACGGGGCCGGTGGTGCTGGCGCTCGGCCACAGCGCGCGCGACACCTTCCACATGCTGCACGAGCGCGGTGTGTTCCTGGAAGCCAAGCCGTTCTCGATCGGGGTCAGGATCGAGCATCCGCAAAGCTGGATCGACGAGGCGCGGTTCGGGCCGTGCGCGGGGCATCCCGATCTCGGCGCGGCGGCGTACAGCCTGTCGCACCACTGCAGGAACGAGCGGACGGTCTACAGCTTCTGCATGTGCCCCGGCGGCACGGTGGTGGCGGCCACCAGCGAGCCGGGACGCGTCGCGACCAACGGCATGAGCCAATATTCGCGCAACGAGCGCAACGCCAATTCGGGCATCGTCGTCGGCATCGATCCGGGCAGAGACTATCCCGGCGGCCCGCTCGCCGGCATCGCGCTGCAACGCGAATGGGAAACGCGCGCGTTCGAGGCGGGCGGCGGGGGCTACAAGGCGCCGGCGCAGCGGTTGGGCGACTTCCTCGCCGGGCGGCCGTCGACGAAGCTGGGGAGCGTCATCCCGTCGTACCGGCCGGGGGTGCACCTGACCGATCTGGCGACGTGCCTGCCCGATTTCGCGGTGACGGCGATGCGCGAGGCGCTGGTCGCGTTCGGGCGCGAGATCCCCGGCTACGACCATCCCGACGCGGTGATGACCGGGGTCGAGACGCGTACGTCCTCGCCGGTGCGGATCACGCGCGGGGACGACTTCCAGAGCGTCAATACCGCCGGGCTGTATCCGGCTGGAGAGGGCGCGGGGTACGCCGGCGGCATCCTGTCGGCGGCGGTCGACGGCATCAAGATCGCCGAGGCGGTGGCGCGCGAGTTGATGGGACAACGCGTGGCGGCGGCGGCTTAGGCTGATGCCATTCCACCGTTCGCCCTGAGTCTCACCTGTGCTTCGACAGGCTCAGCACGAACGCTTTTGTCTAAGGTCATCGTGCTCTTAGCGAGGCGCCAATCCTTTTCTATCCGCGCCCCTGCGTGAAATATGCCCTTCCCAACCCAGGACAGGGAGCGCCTTGTTTGTGCCACGTGCAAATTCTATACTGAGCGATATGGAAAGCGTTGCCACCTTGCCGCCCCCTGTCGCGTTGCCGCCGAAGGGGCGTCCGCGCGAATTCTGCACCGAGGCGGCGCTGGCCGCGGCGCTGCGCGTGTTCTGGAGCAAGGGGTATGAGGGCGCCTCGCTCGCCGAGCTGACCGATGCGATGGGGATCACGCGCCCCAGCCTGTACGCTGCGTTCGGCAACAAGGAAGCGCTGTTCCACAAAGCGCTCGACCTCTACGAGGCGGAGAAGCTGCATTATACGCGCGTCGCGCTGGAACAGCCGACCGCGCGCGCCGTCGCCGAACATTTCATGCGCGGCGCGCTGGCGATGCAGACCAGCCAGGGCGATCCCAAGGGGTGCCTGGGCGTCATCAGCGCGATGGCGTGCGGGGCGGAGGCCGAATCGATCAAGGCCGACGTGATCGCCCGGCGCGCGTCGTCGCAACAGGCGCTGATCGCGCGGTTCGAGCGTGCCAAGACCGACGGCGACCTGCCGGCGCACGTCGATGTGACCGGGCTGACCAGCTATCTCTATGCATTGCTGCAGGGGATGGCGGTGCAGGCGGGATCGGGGGCGAGCCGCGCCGATCTGGAACGGCTGGTCGAGACCAGCATGGCGGTCTGGCCGAGCCGCTAGGCGCGGGTGGCGCGCACGCATCGCCTGGGGTGGCTGCTGGTCGCGCTGGTGGTGCTGGCCTTTGCGCTGGTGCTGGGAAGCAGCTGGGCCGATGCGGTGGCGCGCGGCGTCGCGACGCGCGAGGCGGCGACGCTGGCGCGGGCACATCGCGGCCTGCTCGCCAGCGAATTGCAGAAATTCCGGCTGTTGCCATTGGTGCTGACCGAATACCCCGACGTCGGCGGCGCGCTGGCGGGGGATGCCGCGGCGGTGCGGCGGCTCGATGCGACGTTCGAGCTGCTCGCCGCGCGCACCGATGCGGCAGTGCTGTATGCGATCGACGCGCGGGGCCGGGCGGTGGCGTCGAGCAACTGGCGGCTGCCGACCAGCTTCGTCGGGCAGGACTATACGTTCCGCCGCTATTTCAACGAGGCGATGCGGCGCGGCCGGTCGGAATTGTTCGCACTGGGGTCGGTCAGCGGTCGCCCCGGCCTGTTCCTCGCGCAGCGGGTCGATGCCGACGGCCGGCCGCTCGGCGTGATCGTCGTGAAGGTCGAGTTCGACCGGCTGGAGCGCGCCTGGGCGCAATCGTCGGGTGCGACGATCGTGGCCGATGCGCAGGGTGTGATCCTGGTCACCAGCGTACCCGGCTGGCGCTTCCATCCGGTTCGCCCGCTCGATCCGCGCCTGCTCGCGGACCTGCGGCGGTCGCGGCAGTTCGGGGCGTCGCCGCCGGCCGATCCGCCGTTCGCGCTCGACGGCCGCGACGTGACGATACGGCAGGGGCGGCAGGCGATCCGCTATCGCGCCGCCGCGGTCGAGGCGCCGATCGCCGGTGCGCGGTTGCTGCACTTCGCGCCGCTGGCACCGGCGCTGGTCGCGGCGCGGTCGCGGGCGTTGCTATGGGGGCTGGGGCTGCTGCTGCTGGCGGTGCTGGGCGGCGGGATCGCGTGGCGGGCGGCGGCACAGCGGCGCGCGACCGTCGCGCTCGAGCGCGCGGTGGCGCTGCGCACCGCCGAATTGCGCGACGCCAATGCGCAATTGCGGGTCGAATCGGAGGAGCGGGCGGAGGCCGATCGCCGGTTCCGCGCCGCGCGCGAGGAGCTGGCGCAGGCCAACCGGCTGGGCTCGCTCGGGCAGATTACCGCCGGCGTGGCGCATGAGATCAACCAGCCGCTCGCCGCGATCCGCACGTTTGCTGAGAACGGTGCGATCCTGCTGGATCGCGATGCGCCCGATCGGGTGCGCGAGAATCTGGGGCGCATCGTCGCGCTGACCGAGCGGATCGGCGCGATCACCGGCGAATTGCGCGCCTTCGCCCGCCGCCGCACGCCGTCGCGCGGCGCGCCGACGCTGGGCGAGGCGATCGAGGGGACGTTGATGCTGATCGGCGATCGCGCGCGCGGTATTGTCGTCGACGCCGTGCCTGTCGAGGTGCGCGACGTGCGGGTCAGCGCGGATCGCATCCGGCTGGAGCAGATCCTCGTCAACCTGATCCAGAATGCGCTCGACGCGGTGGCGGATCGCGAAGCCCGCCAGGTGACGATCGCCGCCGCGCCCGACGGCGCCGGGCAGGTGGTGGTCCGCGTCGCCGACACCGGCGGCGGCATCGATCCGAGCCTGGCGGACACGCTGTTCACCCCCTTCGCCTCCGCCAAGCCCGAGGGGCTGGGCCTCGGCCTCGCCATCGCCCGCGATATCGCGCGCGAGTTCGGCGGCGAGCTGGCGCTGGAGCGGTCGACCGCGACGGGCGTCACCTTCGCATTGACGCTGCGTTGCGCATGACCGAGCAGACGGTCCTGTTCGTCGAGGACGATGCGGCGTTGCGCTTCGCGACCGTGCAGGCGCTGGAACTGGCCGGGCTCGCCGTGCACGCATTCGCCGGGGCGGACGTCGCGCTGGCGGCGCTGCCCGAGGATTTCGACGGGGTGATCGTGTCCGACATCCGCATGCCGCGGGTCGACGGGCTGCAGCTGCTCGCGCGCGTGCGGGCGCGCGATCCCGATCTGCCGGTGATCCTGGTCACCGGCCATGGCGACGTGCCGATAGCGGTCGCGGCGCTGCGCGACGGCGCGTTCGATTTCCTGACCAAGCCGTTCGCGACCGACCACCTCGTCGCGACGATCCGCCGCGCGCTGGAGCGGCGCGGGCTGCGACTCGAGAACCGGCGGCTGCGCGCAGCGGTCGCGGCAGGGGAGGCGGACAGCCCGCTGCTCGGCGAGAGCGCCGGCATCGTCCAGCTGCGCGCCACGATCCGCCGCCTCGCCATCGCCAATGTCGATGTGCTGATCGAGGGCGAGACGGGGGTCGGCAAGGAACTGGCCGCGACGCTGCTGCACCGGCTGGGTCCGCGACGCGCGCGGCCGCTGATTGCGGTCGATTGCGCCGCGCTGCCCGAGGAACAGGCGGCGATCGAGCTGTTCGGCCATGCCGCCGACAGCGTCGCGCATACCCGCTTGTCGCGGACGGGCACGATCGCGACGTCGAGCGGCGGGACGTTGCTGCTCGATGCGATCGACGGGCTGGCGCCCGCAACGCAGGCGGCGCTGCTGCGCGTGATCGAGGAGCGCGAGGTGCAGCCGATCGGCGCGGGGCGGGCGGATGCGGTCGACCTGCGCGTCGTCGCGATCAGCCGCGGCGATCTGGCCGGGGCGGTGGCGGCGGGGCGGTTCCGCGCCGACCTGTATCACCGGTTGGGCCTGACGCGGATCGCGATCCCGCCGCTGCGGACGCGCGAGCATGACCGGATGATCCTGTTCGTCGCCTTCGTCGATCAGGCGCGCGATCTGCTGGCGCGGCCCGATTATACGATCGGCGAGGCCGAGCGACGGCGGGTGTCGGATCACGACTGGCCGGGCAACGTCCGCGAGCTGCGCAATTACGCCTTTGCCTGTGTGCTGGCGGGTGGCGAGGGGAGCGGCGGCGGCGACGTGCCCGACCTGCCGAGCCGCGTCGCCGAATTCGAGAGGATCGCATTGGTCGACGCGCTGCGCGCCAGCGGCGGCAACGTCGTCAAGGCGGTCGACCGGCTCGGCATCCCGCGCAAGACCTTGTATTACAAGCTGTCCCGCTACGGCATCGATCCCGATGCCTTTCGCGCGCGGGCGGAAACGGACGAGCGTTGAGGCGCAATGACGACGATTCGGCCTGTCGCTCGACATCGGCGCGGGACGACGCTGGGCAGACCTGCTCACTTGGCAACCACCCTGACGCACGTGCTCTATTCTGCGATCGCGGCGCCGGTCTCGACGCGCAGCGCATCGATCTCGCGGTCGACGATCACGACGAACGCCTGTGCCAGCGGCACGATATCGAGCTGCGGGCGCATCAGTTGGTGATGCAGCAGGCCGAGCGACAGGGTCAGGATGGTGTGCGCGACCGCATTGCGCCGTTCGGCCAGTGCTGCGCCGGGGGCGAGCATTTCCAGTGCCTCCCGCATCAGCGTGCGCAGGTCTTCGTGCACCACGTCGTAGATCGCGGCGATGCGTTCGTTGCGCGTCGCCTCCGCCATGATCTCCGCGAACAGGCGCGAATTGTCGATATCGTCCTCGGGCATCACGAACTGGTGGATCCAGTCGCGGACCTGCGCCGAGTCGTCGTTGCCGATCGCGAGTCGCAGCGAATCGGCGGCCATGAAGCTGCGGCAATCGGTCGAGACGATCGCGGCGACGATATCCTCCTTGGCGGAAAAATCACGGTACAGCTGACCCACCGCGATCCCCGATTCGCGCGCGATCTGGGCAATGCCGGTGGCGTGGAAGCCGTTGTCGATGAACAATTTTCGTGCCGCCCTGACCACCCGGTCGCGACGCGCTTCGGCCTTGTTACGTGGTGCACTGCAACAAAAACCGGGTTCGATCATTCTGTCCTCGTCCCTACGCGCCTTGACGGCGCTTCCGATACGGTTGTAGCAGGACGTGAGTGATCGATCACTCACAAAATTCTAATCGGACATTCTGGCATGGCGAACAAGCGACACGGGGCGGTAGTGTTGGCGACGGCACTGGCTCTGGCGGCGTGCGGCGGCAAGGAACAGCAACAGGCACCGCAGGGCCCGCCCCAGGTCGGCTATGTCGTGGTGCGTGAGCAGCCGGTGACGCTGACTACCGAACTGCCGGGTCGCACCACCGCCTACGAAACGTCGGAGGTGCGCCCCCAGGTCAACGGCCTGATCCGGGCGCGGCTGTTCACCGAGGGCGATCTGGTCCGCGCGGGCCAGCCGCTCTACCGGATCGATTCGGCGCCCTATGAAGCGCAGGTCGCCAGCGCGCGTGCCGCGCTGACCCGCGCGCGCGCCAGCATCGCATCCAGCGCGGCGCTCGCCCGCCGTTACGGCGAGCTGGTCAAGATCAACGCGATCGCGCGGCAGGAACTGGAGAATGCGCAGACGACCGCGCAGCAGGCGCAGGCCGATGTTGCGGCGCAGCAGGCCGCGCTGCGCACCGCGCAGATCGACCTCGCCCGCACGACGATCCGCGCACCGATCTCCGGCCGGATCGGTCGGTCGGTGTTCACCACCGGCGCGCTCGTCTCCGCCTCGCAGACCGAGGCGCTGGCGACGATCCAGAAGCTCGATCCGATCTACGTCGATATCCAGCAGTCGAGTGCCGACCTGCTCAAGCTGCGCCAGCAGCTGATGAGCGGCCAGTTGACCCGCGACGGCAACGCACCGGTGCGGCTGACGCTGGAGGGCGGCAGCGATTATGGCCAGACCGGCACGCTGCGCTTCGCCGACGTGACGGTCGATCCGACGACGGGATCGCAGGTCATCCGCGCACTGTTCCCCAATCCCAACGGCCTGTTGCTGCCCGGCATGTTCGTCCGCGCGAAACTGGTGCAGGGCACGCAGGCCAATGCGCTGCTGGTCCCGCAGCGCGCGGTGACGCGCGATGAAAAGGGCAATGCGGCGGTGATGGTGATCGGCGCCGACAACAAGGTGCAGCCGCGTACGCTTCAGACCAACCGCACGATCGGCGACAACTGGCTGGTCACCGGCGGGCTGAAGGCGGGCGACAAGGTGATCGTCGAGGGCGGCATGAGCCTGCGCCCCGGCATGGCCGTCGCCGGCAAGCCGTGGAACCCCAACGCGCCCGCCGCCGGAGCCCCGCAGGGCGCCGGCGCGCCGGCCGGTCAGGCGAAGTAACCCCGCATGTCCCGCTATTTCATCGATCGCCCGATCTTCGCCTATGTGCTGGCGATCGTCGCCATGCTGGCTGGCGTGATCGCGATCCGCAGCCTGCCGATCGCGCAGTTCCCCGACATCGCACCGCCCGCGGTGTCGATCACGGCCACCTATCCGGGCGCCGACGCGCAGACGCTCGAGAATACGACGACGCAGATCATCGAGCAGCAGCTGAAGGGGATCGACAACCTTCGCTATTTCTCCTCGTCCTCGTCGTCGGCGGGCAGCGTCCAGATCACGCTGACCTTCGAACAGGGCACCGATCCCGACATCGCGCAGGTGCAGGTGCAGAACAAGCTGCAGGCGGCGACCCCGTTGTTGCCGCAGGAGGTGCAGCGCCAGGGCCTGATCGTCGCCAAGGCGACGCAGAACTTCCTGATGTTCGTCGGCCTGTATTCGGAAAACGGCACGCACGACGATGCCGACCTGTCCGACTATATCGTCTCGAAGCTGCAGGACCCGCTCGCGCGCGTCAACGGCGTCGGCGACACGCAGGTGTTCGGGTCGCAATATGCGATGCGGGTGTGGGTCGATCCGATCAAGCTCAACAATTACGCGCTGACCATCGCCGACGTGACCAGCGCGATCACCGCGCAGAACGCGCAGGTTTCCGCCGGGCAGATCGGCGCGCAGCCGGCGCCCAAGGAGCAGATGCTCAACGCGACGGTGTCGGTCGAATCGCGGCTGACCTCGCCCGAACAGTTCGCCGCCATCCGGCTGAAGAGCAATACCGACGGGTCCGTCGTGCGTCTGAGCGACGTCGCACGGGTCGAAATTGGCGCGGAAAACTACGGTTTCTCCTCGCAATGGAACGGCAAGCCGGCGAGCGGCATCGGCATCAAGCTGGCGCCGGGCGCCAATGCGCTCACCACCGTCACCGCGGTGAAGGAGCGGGTGAACGCGATCGCCAAGCAATTCCCGTCCGACGTCAAGGTCATCTACCCCTATGACACCTCGCCGTTCGTGCGATTGTCGGTGGAGCAGGTGATCCACACGCTGATCGAGGCGGTGGTGCTCGTCTTCCTCGTCATGTTCCTGTTCCTGCAGAACTGGCGTGCGACGCTGATCCCGACGATCGCCGTGCCGGTCGTGCTGCTCGGCACGTTCGCGATCCTCGCGGTCGCGGGCTATTCGATCAACACGCTGACCCTGTTCGGCACCGTGCTTGCCATCGGCCTCCTGGTCGACGACGCGATCGTCGTGGTCGAGAACGTCGAACGGCTCATCACCACCGAGCATCTGACGCCCAAGGAAGCGGCGCGGAAGTCGATGGACGAGATCACCGGCGCGCTGATCGGCATCGCGCTGGTGTTGTCGGCGGTGTTCCTGCCGATGGCGTTCTTCGGCGGGTCGACCGGCGTCATCTATCGTCAGTTCTCGATCACCATCGTTTCGGCAATGATCCTGTCGATCGCGGTGGCGTTGATCCTGACGCCGGCGCTGTGCGCGGCGATCCTGAAGCCGCACGATGCGAACAAGGTCGAGGGCAACGGGCCACTCGCGCGCTTCTTCCGCTGGTTCAACGACAAATTCGACCGCGGGCAGAAGCGCTACGAGCGCGGCGTGCGCAGCACCGCGAAGAGCTGGAAGCGTTCGCTGGTGGTCTATCTGCTGATCGTGCTCGGCATGGGGTTCATCTTCACCCGCCTGCCGTCCGGCTTCCTGCCCGACGAAGACCAGGGGATCATGATCGCGCTGGTGCAGGGCCCGCCGGGCGCCACCACCGTGCGCACGCAGAAGGGCCTCGACGCGATCAAGGACCATTTCCTGAAGCAGGAGGGCGGCAACGTCCAGGGCGTGTTCACCGTCAACGGCTTCAGCTTCGCCGGACAGGGCCAGAACAGCGGCATCGCCTTCATCCCGCTGAAAAGCTGGGACCAGCGCGAGGGCGCGGCGAACAAGGCGCAGGCGATCGCCGGCCGGGCGATGGGTGCATTGTCGCAGTTCAAGGATGCGATGATCTTCGCGGTCATCCCGCCCGCGGTGCAGGAACTGGGCAACGCCACCGGCTTCGACCTGCAGCTCGTCGACCAGGCGGGCGTGGGGCATGCCAAATTGCTCGAGGCGCGCAACATGATGCTGGGCATGGCGGCGCAGGACAAGTCGATGGTCGGGGTGCGTCCCAACGCGCTCGACGACGCGCCGCAGCTCAAGATCGACGTCGACCAGGACAAGGCGCGTGCGCTCGGCCTCGACCTGTCGGAGGTCAACAGCACGATCGCGACCGCCTGGGGCGGTGCCTATGTCAACGACTTCATCGACCGCGGCCGCGTCAAGCGCGTCTACATCCAGGCGGACGAACCCTATCGGCTGAAGCCCGAGGATGTCGGCAACTTCTACGTCCGCGGCAGCACCGGTACGATGGCGCCGTTCACCGCCTTCTCGACGCTGTCCTGGGCACAGGCGCCGGCGCAGCTGACCCGCTACAACGGCCTGCCGTCGATGGAGATCCTGGGCGGGCCCGCGCCGGGCGTGTCATCGGGCGCGGCGATGAAGGCGATGGAGGCGATCCATGCCAAGCTGCCGCCGGGCACCGGCCTCGAATGGACCGGGCTCAGCTACGAGGAGCAGCTGTCGGGCGGGCAGGCGCCGGCGCTGTACGGCCTGTCGCTGCTGATCGTGTTCCTGTGCCTTGCGGCGCTGTACGAAAGCTGGTCGGTGCCGATCTCGGTGCTGCTGGTGGTGCCGCTGGGCGTGCTCGGCGCGGTACTCGCGGCGTGGCTGACGGGCCTCAACAACGACATCTACCTGCAGGTCGGCCTCATCACGACGATCGGCGTGTCGGCGAAGAACGCGATCCTGATCGTCGAATTCGCCGAGGAGCGGATCAACGAAGGCATGAAGCCGTTCGACGCGGCGGTGGAGGCGGCGAAGCTGCGTCTGCGGCCGATCCTGATGACGAGCCTCGCGTTCGTCTTCGGCGTGCTGCCGCTGGCGATCTCGACCGGTGCGGGTGCGGGCGGGCAGAATGCGATCGGGCGCGCGGTGGTCGGCGGCATGCTGTCGGCGACGATCCTCGCGATCTTTTTCGTGCCGATGTTCTTCGTGGTGGTGCTGCGGCTGTTCGGTCACGGCGGCGATGCCACGCCGGTGGTCGAGGATCGCCCGGACGATGATGCGGAGGGCGAGGCCAGGCCTGCGCCCCAGGGAGCGTGACGTGACGCATAGCAAGATCCTCCTCGCGCTGCTCGGCGCGAGCGCGCTCGCCGGGTGCAACCTCGCGCCCAAATACGTCCGTCCGGTCGGCGCGGTGCCGGCGGCGCTGCCGCAGGGTGGCGTCTATCCGGCGGCGGCGACCGACGCGCCCGACGTCAGCAAGATCGGCTGGCGGACGTTCTTCACCGACGAGCGGCTGCGCAGCACGATCACGCGCGGGCTGGAGAACAACCGCGACCTGCGCGTCGCCGCCGCCAACGTGCTGCAGGCGCGCGCGCAATACCGCGTCCAGCGCGCCGATCTGGTGCCGTCGACGACGCTGTCGGGATCGGCGACCTATACCAACAACATCCAGGGCGCGACCGGCGCGCTGGGTGGCGCCGCCGGTGGTGGAACGGGCACCGGGACCGGGACCGGTGCTGGAACGGGTACGGGCGGAAGCGCCGGGGCCGGCACCGGCGCGGGGATCGGTTCGAGCTCGTCGAACCTGGGCTTCTATTCGGTCAACGCGGGTTTCTCGGCGTTCGAACTCGACCTGTTCGGCCGGGTGCGTAACCTCAACCGTGCGGCGCTCGAACAATATTTTGCGAGCGAGGAGGCGCAGCGGGCGACGCGGATCAGTTTGATCGCGGAAATCGCGACCGCGTGGCTGACGCTGGCGTCCGATCAGGACCAGATGCGGATCTCGCAGGAATCGCTGAAATCGTTCGAACAGTCGCTCGAATTGACGCGCGCGCAATTCCGCATCGGCGTGATCTCGGAACTCGAGGCGCGACAGGCGGAGACGAGCTACCAGACCGCGCGCAACGATATCGCGGTGCTGAAGACGCGGGTGGCGCAGGACAAGAATGCGCTCGACCTGCTCGTCGGCGCGCCGGTGGCGGCGGAGCTGTTGCCGCAGGGCCTGGGCAATGGCGATGCGGCGTTGCAGGTGCTGCCTGCTGGGATCGCGTCCGACGTGCTGCTGCGCCGACCCGACGTGCTGCAGGCCGAGCATCAGCTGATCGCGCAGAACGCCAATATCGGCGCGGCGCGCGCGGCGATGTTCCCCAGCATCTCGCTGACCGCGACGCTGGGGACGATCAGCACCGCGCTGTCCGGCCTGTTCGGCGGCGGCAGCTTTACCTACACCGGTGCGCCGGCGGTCTCGCTGCCACTGTTCGACGGCGGGCGGCTGCGCGGCAATCTCGATTACGCGAGGGCATCGCAGCAGGCGGCGGTGTCGACCTACGAAAAGGCGGTGCAGACCGCGTTTCGCGAGGTCGCCGATGCGCTCGCCACCCGCGGCACGATCGACGAGCAGATCGCCGCGCAGACCGCGCGGGTCGAGGCGGCGAACGTGGCGTTGCGGATTTCGGATGCGCGCTATCGGGCAGGAGTGGAGTCGTTCCTCAACACGCTCGATTCGCAGCGGTCGGCGTATAGCGCGCAGCAGCAGCTGGTGACGACGCGGCTGACGCGGAGCAGCAATCTGGTCGAGCTGTACCGGTCGCTGGGCGGCGGGTTGGACGAGGCGGATATTTCGCGCCGGTAGAGGCGCGGGGACCGTTCCAATTCCTTCGTCACCCCGGACTTGTTCCGGGGTCCACCGTGCCGCGGGCGTATCGCTCCCTTAGATGCCGTGCGCCTCGCCGCAGAGTGGACCCCGGAACAAGTCCGGGGTGACGGGGGGAGGTTGGGCTGGGGTCAACCCGACCCAACCCTTTTACGCCGCCTGTGCTTCCACCGTGCGGATGGGGGCGAGGCTGTAGAGGAACTGGCCGGCGCTCGCTTCCCAGGTGAAGCGCTTCGCATGGGCGGCGCAGGTCGCGCGATCGCGGGTCAGCGCGGCGGCGATCGCCGTGTCGAGGTTGGCGTCGATCGCCCCCACGCCCGGATCCAGCACATCGACCGGCCCCGGCGCGGGCAGCGCAGCGACCGGGGTGCCGCAGGCGAGCGCCTCGATCATCACCAGCCCGAACGTGTCGGTGCGGCTGGGGAATACCAGCGCGTCGGCGCTGCGATAGGCCGCGGCGAGCGCGTCGCCGAAGCGGGGGCCGAGGAAATGCGCCTCCGGATGGCGCGCGGCGAGCATCGCCCGCGCCGGGCCGTCGCCGACCACCACCTTGGTGCCCGGCACGCGCGCGGCGAGGAACCCCTCGATATTCTTTTCCACCGCGACGCGGCCGACGTAGAGCAGGATCGGGCCGCCGAGCCCGGTGATCGCCGGATCGGTCGGGCCGTCGGCGGAAAAGGTCGCGAGATCGACGCCGCGGCCCCAGCGGCGCAGGTGCGGCAGGCCGTGCGCGCGCAGCACCGCGTCGACCGAGGGGGTCGAGGTCAGGATCGCATCGGCGGGACCGTGGAACCAGCGAATGTAGCGCCAGATCCATTCGGCGTTCACGCCCGTGCGCGCCGCGACGTAATCGGGAAATTGGGTGTGATAGGCGGTGGTGAAGCGCAGCCCTTCGCCGACGCACCAGCGCCTTGCTGCGAGGCCGAGCGGGCCTTCGGTGGCGATATGGATCGCCTCTGCGTCGAAGGCGCGGATCATCCGGCCGACCCTACCGCTGCGCGCCAGCGCCAGGCGGATTTCGGGATAGCTGGGGCAGGGCAGGCTGGCGAAGCGATCGGGCGAGACGACGAGCAGGTCGTGACCCTGTGCCTCCAATTCCCGCTTCACCGCGGTCAGCGTGCGGACGACGCCGTTGACCTGCGGGCTCCAGGCGTCGGTGACGAGCGCGATCCGCATCAGGCGGCGAGCGTCCCGGCGGCGGCCGCGGCGCGGCTGGCCGCTTCGCGCGCGGCGATCTCGTCCGCCCAGTGCAGCAATTCCATGCGGCCGTCGAAATGCTCGACCAGCGCGGTGCAGCCTTCCACCCAGTCGCCGTCGTTGTAATACGCGATGTCGCCGATCTGGCGGATCTCGGCGGTGTGGATATGACCGCAGACGACGCCGTCGACGCCGCGCGATCCGGCGGCGTGCGCGACCACCTCTTCGAAGCGAGAGATGAAGGCGACGGCGTTCTTGACCTTGGCCTTGGCGTGCTTCGACAGCGACCAATAGGGCATGCCCAGCCGGCGGCGCGCGACGTTGAGCCACTGGTTGACCACCATCAGCGCGGTGTAGGCGCTGTCGCCGACGAACGCGACCCAGCGGTGCGCCAGCGTGATCGCGTCGAATTCGTCACCATGCAGGACGAGCAGGCGGCGGCCGTCGGCGGTGGTGTGGATCGCCTTGCGCCGGATCTTCACCCCGCCGAAGTCGAGGCCGGCGAACTGGCGGAACACCTCGTCATGGTTGCCGGGGATATAGGTGACGCGGGTACCGCGCTTGGCGCGCTTCATCAGCCGCCAGACGACGTCATTGTGCGAGGGCGGCCAGTAGAAGCGCTTCTTGAGCCGCCAGCCGTCGATCATGTCGCCGACGAGGTACATGTGCTCGCTGTCGACATGGTCGAGGAAGTCGATCAGCATGTCCGCGTTGCAGCCGCGGGTGCCGAGATGGACGTCGGAAATCCAGATCGTGCGATAGCGGCGACGGACGATCCCGCTCGCCTCCGGCAGCGTCGGCCGCGCCGGCGTGAAGGCGAGGATGTCGGCGGTCTGGTCGCTGGTGGTCATGATCGGCCCCCCGGAACGCGCTGTTCCTGTCCGATCTATGCGCGGGGGATGTTACGTGGCGGTCACGATCGCGTGACGGATGTGTTGCGGTTTTGGATGACCGACCATCCAAAACCGTTCGCCCTGAGCCTGTCGAAGGGCCTGAGTCTCACCTGCCCTTCGACAGGCTCAGGGCGAACGGCGGGGCGGGTGGCGGGTCAGCGCAAATGGGTGGGGACGGTTACCCGCCCATCGTCGTGCGCAGGACCGTCAGCAGCAGCCAGTAGAGCGTGCCCGCCAGCAGCATCGCGGCGGGCAGCGTCATCACCCAGGCGAGCGCCATGTTGCGGATCGTGCGCCATTGCAGCCCGGCGCCGTTGGCGACCGAGGCGCCGGCGACGCCCGACGACAGGATGTGCGTCGTCGATACCGGCATGCCGAAGCGTTCGGCGAGCAGGATCGTCGCCGCGGTCATCAGTTCCGCCGACATGCCCATGCCATAGGTGAGGTGCGTCTTGCCGATCCGTTCGCCGACGGTGACGACGATCCGCCGCCAGCCGACCATCGTGCCGAGGCCAAGGGCGATCGCGACGGTCACCTTGACCCACAAGGGGATGAAGCGCGTGCCGCGTTCCAGCGCGCTGCCATAGCCCTTGATCCCGTCGATCTCGCGCGCGGTAAAGCGCCCCTGCGCGCCCTTGTCAGCGACGACCATCTTGCTGGCGTCGAGGACGAGGTACATGTCGCCGCGCAGATTGGGCGTCGCGGCGGCGGGCACCTTGCCGAGCGAGCCGTAGCTTTCCAGCCGGTCGCCGACGTCGCGCGACAGCGCCGACAGCGCGCCGTACATCGCAGGCGTATCGACGCGGCGTGCGGCGAGGCCCTGCGTCACGGTGGTGCGGGCGACGTCGATCGAGGTCGGCTCGGGTCCGGGCTGGCGCGCGAAGATCGCCTGCGCGGCGCGCGCCTGCTGGACGAAGGCGGGGGTGGCGCTTTCGGGCACGGTGCGGTTGAGCGCATAGGCGGTGGGCGCGCAGCCGATCAGGATCAGCATGATGAGGCCCATGCCCTTCTGCCCGTCGTTGCCGCCGTGCGCGAAGCTGACCGCGGTGCAGGTGGCGATCAGCGTCGCGCGGATGCCGCGCGGCGGCGGCGCGCCGGTGTCGGGCGCGCGGTACAGCTTGGGATCGCGCAGGAAGCGCTTCATCACGAGCAGCAGCAGCAGCGCGCCGCCGAAGCCGATCAGCGGGCTGACGAGCAGCGCCGACAGCACCTTTTCCGCCTGGTGCCAGTCGACGCCCGAGGTGCCGCCGGTGTCCGACAGCAACTGGTTGGCGAGGCCGACGCCGAGGATCGAACCGATCAGCGCATGGCTCGACGAATTGGGCAGGCCGACATACCAGGTCGCGAGGTTCCACAGCACCGCGGCGAGCAGCAGCGCGAAGATCATCGCGAACCCGCCCGCCGATCCGACGTGCAGGATCAGTTCGACCGGCAGCAGCGTAATGATCGAATAGGCGACCGCCCCCGACGAGGTGAGGACGCCGAGGAAGTTGAAGAACCCCGACCAGACGACCGCGAGCGGCGCGGGCATCGCATGCGTGTAGATCACCGTCGCGACCGCATTGGCGGTGTCGTGGAAGCCGTTGACGAACTCGAACCCAAGCGCGATCAGCAGCGCGAGGCCGAGGAACAGGAAGACGCCGGTCGCCAGCGTCTCGCCGACCTCCGCCGTATCGCTGACGATGCTGACGCCGGCATAGCCCAATGCACCGACGAGCACGGCGAGGAAGATCCAGCGCCCCGCGGGATGCAGATGCCCGTCGAGCCGCGGCCCACGGGCCGCCCTGGGGGAGGATGCTGCGGATAGCGTGGTGGCCATGACGCGGCGGTGGACCCGGTATGTGACGGGTTCGTGACAGAGCAGGATTGTGGTCTGGTTCGGTCG
This sequence comes from Sphingomonas liriopis, assembly GCF_024211255.1. GTDB lineage: Bacteria > Pseudomonadota > Alphaproteobacteria > Sphingomonadales > Sphingomonadaceae > Sphingomonas > Sphingomonas liriopis. The sequence goes on from NZ_JAMLDY010000012.1 coordinate 97,485, forward strand.
GGGGGATGCGGTGTGGTTCTTACCGTCCGAGAGAGGGCAGCCGCGTGTTCCAGGCCGCCGTCACCCCAGACTTGTTCCGGGGTCCACTCTGCGGCGAGGCGTACGGCGTCCAGTGAGGCGATACGCCTGCGGCACCGTGGACCCCGGAACAAGTCCGGGGTGACGGGGGATTTTTGGCGGCGTTTCTCCCCCAACGACCCCGATGACTTTGCCACGGGCGTCGCCTAAGGCCGGGGCGTGACGTCGTTGCGCCGCCTGTTGCTGGACCATCGCGCGCTGGCCCTGTGGCTGGCGCTGGCGGCGTTGACGGTCAAACTGCTCGTGCCCGCCGGTTTCATGGTCGGCACCGTCGAAGGACGGCCGGTATTGCAGCTGTGCAGCGGGTTCGCGCCGGTCGCGGCGATGCCGATGGCGCATCATGCGATGGCCGGATACATGCCGGCGTCGCATCACGACAAGGCCGACCATGCCGCGCCCGAGATGCCGTGCCCTTATGCCGCGCTGGCGCAGGGGACGCTCGCGGCGGTCGATCCGCTGTTGCTCGGGCCGGCGCTGGCCTTCGTGCTGGCGCTGGGGTTCGCCGCGACGATCCGGCCACCGCGGCGGGCGATCCCGTACCTCAGGCCGCCATCGCACGGGCCGCCGCAGACCACCTGATCCATCGACCATCACACTGACGGCGCGCGTCCGAGCATGACGCGCGCCCGGATCGGGACTTGCCTGTATGACATTCTGGAAGACCGCCGTGGCGGCAGGCGCGATGCTTGCCGCCACGGCACCCGTGGCCGCGCAGACTGCGGGCCACGACCATGACGCGCGCGACACCAGCTTTTCGGTCGGCGACATCGTCGTCACCGCACGCGACATGGTGCGCGGCACCGGCACCGTCACGACCTCCGTCGACCGGCTGAGCGGCGGGATCGCGCAGCAGCAGAGCGTCGACAACGCCTGGGAGCTGTTTGCGCGGTTGCCGGGCGTGACGCTGACCGACTTCAACCAGGGGACCACATCGGGCCGATTCTCGATCCGCGGCTTCAACGGCGAGGGCGAGATCAACGCGGTCAAGCTGCTGATCGACGGCATCCCCAGCAACGCCAACGACGGGGGCATGCCGTTCATCGACGCGGTGATGCCGCTCGACATCGCCGGCGTCGAACTGGTCCGCGGCACCGCCGACCCGCGCTATGGCCTGCATGCGATCGCCGGCAGCGCGGATATCACGACGCGGATCGGCGGCGATTACCTCGACGTGCGGGGCCTCGGCGGGGCGTTCGGGACCGTAGAGGGGCAATTGGCCGGCGGCGTCGAGACCGGGCGGCTGAGCCAGAACTACTTTCTGGGTTATCGGCGCAGCGACGGCTTCCGCGATCATGCCGGGCTCGATCGCGTCAGTCTGGCGGGCAAATGGTTCTACGACGCGGGCGCCGTGCGGCTGGGCGGGATCGCGCGCTATGCCGAGGTCGAGGCGGAGGAGCCGGGCTATCTGACCGATGCCGATGCCTATACCAACCGGCGCCGTTCCTATCCGGTATCGGCGAGCGACGGCGGGCAGCGGAGCCTGAGCCAGTATAGCCTCCATCTCGATGCCGATCTGACCGACCGGCTGGCGCTGAGCGCGAAGGGCTATGCCAATGGGCTGAACGACGATCGCTACGTACGCTTTTCGGCCAATGTCGCGCAGCAGCGGCGGCTGACGCGCGAGCAGCAGTACGGCGCGATGGCGACGCTCCATTATCACCCCCAGGTCGCGTTTCTCCACCGGCTGATGCTGGAGGCGGGCGGCGACGTGCAGGTGCAGGATAACGAGAGCCTGCGCTGGCTGACCGCGGATCGGCGGATCACCAGCCAGACGCGCGACCAGGCATTCGGGCTGACGGTGACGGGCGGCTATGCGCAGGCGGTGATCGAGCCGGTCACATGGCTGAGCATCACCCCCGGCTGGCGTTTCGATACGGTGTCAGGGTCGTTGCGCAACCGGCTGAACGGGCAGCGTTACCCGATCAACCGCTATGGCACGATCAGCCAGCCGAAGGTCAGCGTCGCGATCACGCCCGTTGGCGGCGTGACGGCCTATGCCAATTACGGGCGCAGCTTCCAGATCGGCGTCGGCGCGGGGGCGTACAAGGTGCCGCCGCGGACGACCGATCTCGATCCCTCGATCAACGAAGGGTGGGAGGCGGGCATCAAGCTGGCGCGTGGGCGCTGGCTGGAGGCGCGCGTGGCGGCATGGCAGCAGACTGCGAGCGGCGAGATCAAACGGCGGCTCAACGATCCCTCCGGCGACAGCGACAATCTGGGCGCAACGCGGCGGCGCGGGATCGACGTGCAGGTGAGCGTGACGCCGGTGGCGGGCGCGACGCTGTGGGGTGCCTATTCCTACCAGCATGCGCGGATCGTCACCCCCGATCCCGCGACGCCGTCGCAGGCGGGCAACTGGATCGACCATGTGCCGCAGAATCTGTTCTCCGGCGGCGTCGACTGGGCGCCCGCCGCGCGCTGGCGTGTGTCGCTGTGGGGTAACGGCCAGTCGAGCTATCATCTCACCCCGGCCAACACGCTGCCGCGCTACGGCGATTATCTGGTCGTCGGCGGAGAAGTGGCGTGGCGGGTGCTGCCGAAGCTGGAGGTCGCCGCGCAGATGAAGAACATCGGCGACCGGCATTACGAATATGTCTGGTATGACGGGACGCAAGTGCTGCATTCGCCGGCCGATGGGCGGGCGCTGTACGGCAGCGTGCGGCTGACGCTGTGACCCGCGCGCAGCGGGTGCGCGTCGCGGTGCGGCGCGTGCACCTTTGGCTCGGGCTGAGCGTCGGACTGCTGTTCGCGATCGTCGGGCTGACGGGCAGCGTGCTGGTCTTCTATCCGGCGATCGACACCGCGCTGCACCCCGGTCTGGCGCGCGTGCCCGCGGGCGCTCGGCCGGAGTCGTGGCAGGCGGTGTACGATGCGTTGCGTCGCGATCATCCGGGGCGCACCGGCGCGTGGCGTATCGAGGTGACGCCAGAGGGCGGGCCGATCCCGATCCGCTACTACACGCCGGTCGAAACGCAGGGCCGCGATTTCGCGCCGTTGCTGCTGTGGCTCGATCCTGTGAGCCTGCGCGCGGTGCGGTCCGGTTTCTGGGGCGGGACCTGGACGAGCTGGATCTACGATCTGCATTACCGGCTGTTGATGGAAAAGCCGGGTGGCACGGTGCTGGGCGTGCTCGGCATCGTCATGCTGGCGATGCTGGTCAGCGGGCTGTGGGCGTGGTGGCCGCGTTCCGGTGGATGGCGGCGGTCGCTGGCTTGGAAGCGGCGCGCGTCTCGGTCGCGGCGATTGTACGACCTGCACAAATGGAGCGGGATCGGTGGGGCGTTGGTGCTGATCGTGGTGACCGCGACGGGGGTGATGCTCGATCTACCCGATCAGGTGCGGCCGGTTGTCGCTACCACATCGCCGCTGTTCGCCACGCCCAAGGTGGCGAGCGTGCCGCGTTCGGGTGGGTTTCTGCCGCTCGACGTCTTGGTGCGGCGAGCAGGGGCGGTGTTGCCGGGTAGTGCGCTCGCGTGGATCGAGACGCCTGCCGATGCGCGCGGGACGGTGCGTATCAACCTGATGGTGCCCGGCGAGCCGAGCCGGCGCTTTCCGCGCAGCAACGTGTGGTTCGATCCGTATGACGGGCGCGTACTTGCGGTGCGCGACGAGCGGCGCGACAGCGGGGGTGATACGCTGCTGGCGTGGCTGCACCCGCTGCATGGCGGCGAGGCATTCGGGCTGGTCGGGCGGTGGCTGGTGTTCGTGTCGGGGCTGTTGCCGGCGGTGCTGTTCGTGACGGGTGTGTGGCGGTGGCGGCTGCGGATGCGATCTGCGGCGGGGTGAGCAAGGGGTTTTCACGCGAAGACGCAAAGACGCGAAGAGAAAAAGACTTTGTTCACGCGGAGACGCGGAGACGCGGAGAAGGAAGAAGAGTTTTCAGGGCTTTAGCTGCGGAGGTGCGGTGTTTGCACGAAGCGCCATCGTCGTCGATCAGAGGGTTTCAAAGCCGCTATGCGGCATGGCTGTCTCTGCTCTTCTTCTCTCCGCGTCTCCGCGCCTCCGCGTGAACCAGCCTTCTTCGCGTCTTCGCGTCTTCGCGCGAAAGGTTGTTCGCAACCGCAGCAATTTTTACACCGGCCCGGAGCTTTCCCCGACGTCATGCGTGTTAAGCCGATGCGAATACCGTATCTCGACGTGACGCTGCCCGATTGGGCGGCCCGGCTGGCCGGGGTGTTGGCGTTCGTGGTGGTGCTGGCGTTGGTCCACCGCATCCTGTTCATGGTGCTGCGGCGCATTGCGAGCCGGACTGCGACCAAGACCGACGATATATTGATCGCACGGCTCGGGAAGCCGACCTTCTGGCTGATGATCGGTATCGCGCTCGCCGCGTCGGGGCCGGGGATCGAGCTGCCGCGCTATTGGGAGAATATCTGGCAGCGCGTATTGGGGCTGCTGACGCCGGGGGTGTTCGGCTGGATGCTGCTCGCGGTGCTGACCGCCTATCGCGACATCAGCGAGGTGCGGTTCGACATCAGCGCCGCCGACAATCTGCGTGCGAGGCGGCGGCGGACGCGGATCGGCATCCTGCACCGGATCGGCGTCTTCGTGCTGATGCTGTTGACCGTGATGATGATGCTGATGAGCATCCCGAGCGTCCGCACGATCGGCGTGACGCTGGCCGCCTCCGCCGGTGTCGCCGGCCTCGCCATCGGTGCCGCCGCACAGCCCGCGCTCAAGAACCTGATCGCCGGCATCCAGATGGCGTTCACCGAGCCGATACGCCTCGACGACGTCGTCATCATCGACAACGAATGGGGGCGGATCGAGGATATTCGCCTGACCTATGTCGTGGTGCGGATCTGGGACGACCGGCGGCTGGTGGTGCCGGTGTCGAAGTTCCTCGAGAACAGCTTCCAGAACTGGACGCGCGAGACGAGCGCGCTGCTGGGGTCGGTGTTCTGGTACGTCGACCCCGCCGCCGACGTGCCGCGTATCCGCGCGGAGCTGGAGCGGGTGGTGCGCGCCAATCCGCGCTGGGACCAGCGCTTCTTCAACCTGCAGGTGACCGATTCCAAGCCCGACGGGACGATGGAGCTGCGCGGGCTGATGACCGCCAAGGACGCCTCGACCGCGTTCGACCTGCGCTGCGACGTGCGCGAGGCGATCTACGCGTTCATCCGCAACGCAATGCCCGAGGCGCTGCCGAAGACGCGGCTCATGCCGGCTGCGGCTCCGCCTCCATCTCCAGCGGCGGCCCCATCAGCACGTCCGTGAAGGTGCGGCGCCACCAGCCGATATCCTCGGCGGTGAGGATCGCCATCATCTTCTGCCAGCGTTCGATCCGCTCCTCTTTCGGCATGCGCAGCGCGAGCATGATCGCGTCGGACATCTCCTCCGCCGAATAGGGGTTGATGAGCACCGCATCGGTCAGCTGGCTCGCCGCGCCGGCGAAGCGCGAGAGGATGAGGACGCCCGGATCCTCCGGATTCTGCGCCGCGACATATTCCTTCGCGACCAGGTTCATGCCGTCGCGTAGGGGCGTGACGAGGCCGATCTTGGCGGCGCGATAGATGCCGGCGAGCACGTCGCGCGGATAGCCCTGGTTGACGTAGCGGATCGGCACCCAGTCAATATCGGCATACCCACCGTTGATGCGGCCGGCGAGCCCCTCCAGCGTGCTGCGGATCTTCTGGTAGCTGCCCACCGTCGCGCGGCTCGGCGGCGCGATCTGGAGGAGGGTGACCTCTTTCCGCTCTTCGGGATGCTCGACGAGGAAGCGTTCGTAGCCGAGGAAGCGCTCCTCCAGCCCCTTCGAATAATCGAGCCGGTCGACGCCGACGATCATGTCGCGCCCGACCGCGGCATCGCGCATCTGGCGGAAGGCGAGGCGGCCGCGCGTGCTGGTGGCGAGCCTGGCGAATTCGTCGGCATCAATGCCGATCGGGCAGGCCATCACCTTCACCCGGCGGTCGTCAAGCACCAGCTCGCCGTCCTCTTCGGTCGCACCCAGTTCGGCGATCGCATAGTCGCAGAACGACTGCAGCCATTCCTCGGTATGGAAGCCGATGACGTCATAGGCGAACAGGCTGCGCACCAAAGTCTGCGCCTCGGGCAGGATCGAGAGCAGCCGGCGCGGCGGCCAGGGGATGTGGAGGAAGAAGCCCAAGCGGTTCCTCGCGCCGCGCTTGCGCAGCTCCTCGCCCAGCGGGAACAGATGGTAATCCTGGATCCAGACCGCGTCCTCTTCCTCGATCAGCGGCTGGACGGTGTCGGCGAAGCGTTCGTTGACGCGCTGGTAACCGCCGGCGAATTCGCGTTCATATTCAGCGAGATCGACGCGATAGTGAAAGAGCGGCCACAAGGTGCGGTTGGCGTAGCCGTTGTAATATTCGTCGATATCCTGCTCTTCGAGATCGACGGTCGCGGTGGTGACGCCTTCGCTGCGCTGGAAGGTGATCTGGCCGGTATATTCGTCGGTCTGCTCGCCCGACCAGCCGAACCACATGCCCTTGTATTCGCGCAACGCGGAGGCGAGCGCGACGGCGAGGCCCCCCTGCGCGCCGGAATCGGAGCCCTTGGGCGCGGAAACGCGGTTGGATATGATGATAAGACGGCTCAGCGGATCGAACTCCAGGGTTTGGACAACAGCGCGGCGCAGTTGATCATGCCGACCAGCGAATAGGTCTGGGGATAATTTCCCCACAATTCACCGGACGTTGGGTCGATATCCTCCGACAACAAGCCAGCTGCGGTGCGCCGTGTCAGCATCTCGTCGAACAGCGCGCGCGCGTCCGCATGGCGCCCGGTGAAGTGCAAAGCCTCGATCAGCCAGAAGGTGCAGACGTTGAACGCGGTCTCGGGCAGGCCGAAATCGTCCTCGGTATCGTAGCGCAGCATGAAGCTGCCGCGGCGCAGGCCCCGCTCCACCGCCTCCAGCGTGCCGAGGAAGCGCGGATCGGTGGGTTCGAAGAACCGGAGGTCGAGCAGCTGGATGAGGCTGGCGTCGAGGTCGTCGCCCGAGAAGGTCGCCGACATGCGGTTGGTGTCGGGGCGCCACGCCTTGTCCTCGATGACGCTGCGGATATGGTCGGCGCGACCCTGCCACAGGTCGCGGCGGTCGGGCATCGCGAGCGCTTCGGCGGCGTTGGCGAGGCGATCGCACGCCGCCCAGCACATCGCCACCGAATAGGTGTGGACGCTCTGCCGCGTGCGCAGCTCCCACAGGCCGGCATCGGGCTTGTCGTAATGCGTCCAGGCGCGCTCGCCGACCTGTTCGAGGCGGTGGAAATCCTCGATGGTGTTGGGCCGCAGCAGCCGCTGGTCGAAGAAGGCATGGACGCTGCACAGCACGATCTGGCCGTAGGCGTCGTATTGATGCTGTTCGTAGGCGGCGTTGCCGACGCGCACGGGGCCCATGCCGCGATAGCCGCCAAGCGCGGGGGCGAAGCGTTCGGTCAGCGTCGCCTCGCCTAGTACGCCGTACAAGGGCTGGATATGCCCGCCCGCCGCATCGTCGACGATATTGCGGAGGTAACCGAGATACCCCTCCAGCACGTCGAGCGCGCCCAGGCGGTTCAACGCCTGGACGGTGTAATAGGCATCGCGCACCCAGCAATAGCGATAGTCCCAGTTGCGCTCCGACCCGGCATGTTCGGGGATCGAAGTGGTGAGCGCGGCGACGATCGCGCCGGTCTCCTCGTGCTGGCAGAGCTTCAGCGTGATCGCCGAACGGATGACGACGTCCTGCCATTCCAAGGGAATCGCGAGGCCGCGCGTCCATTCCTGCCACTCGGCGATCGTCTGGGTCAGCATCGCCTCGACCGATTCGGCGAGGTCGCCCGAGAAGCTCTCGTCCGGCCCCAGGAAGAAATGCAGCGGGCGTTCGAGGCGGAAGGCGCGCTCTTCCTGCACCATGCCGATCGGCGCGGTGGTGGTGAGCCGCATCTGCATCGCGTCGAGCGTGATGCGCAGGTGGTTGGACCCGCCGATCTGTTCGCGGCAGGTGCCGCCCCAGCCGCAGGTGGTGCGCAGCTGGACGATGACGCGGGGGCTGCCGGCGATCGGGCGGACGATGCGCGCGAAGGCGACCGGGCGATAGGTCCGCCCGAGCCGCACGAAGCGCGGACAGAAATCCACCACTTCCAGCACGTTGCCGGCATCGTCGGTATGGCGGCTGACCAGGATCGGGGTGTTGCGGATGTAATGCTGCTCGACGCTGACCGAATGTTCGATGCCGATCGACCAATAGCCGCCATCGGGCCGTTCGCCGCCGACCAATGCCGAGAACAGCGGATCGCCGTCGACGCGCGGCACGCATGCCCAGACGAAACGGCCGGCGCGATCGATCAGCGCGCTGACCTGGCAATTGCCGATCGGCCAGAGGTCGACGCTGGTCGGGGGCGCGGAGGTCATGCGGCGAGGCTTTCGGTTGCGGCGTCGAGCCAGTTGAGCGTGTCGGCGACGCCGGCGAGGCGCCAGAGCGCGGCAGTGGGGCGGGGCGCGCCGATCAGCACGCCGGCACCGCCGAGCGCGCGGGCGGCGACCATCGCGGGTTCGTCGGTATCGTCGTCGCCGAGGAAGACGGGGCGGCGGCCGGCGAGCGCGGGGCTGTCCATCAGCGCGGCGAGCGCCGTGCCCTTGTCGGCGCCGGGGACGCGGACCTCGACCATCATCTTGCCGGTCTGCAGGTGGAGCGCGGCATCGGCGGCGAGCCGCGTCGCGAGCGCGTGCGCCGCCTGCTCGGCCGCGGGCACGGCGCGATAGTGGAGCGCGGCGCCGAGCGGCTTTTCCTCGACCAGCACGCCGGGTGTTGCGGTTGCGAACGCCTTCATCGAAGCGACTATACGGTCGAGGGCGGCGGGGCGTTCCGCGCGCGTTTCGCGGCCATCGGGCCAGACGACCTCCAGCCCGTGGCTGCCGGAGATCGCGAAGGGGGGGTCGCCGAACAGCGCGCGGATGCCGTTGACCGGGCGGCCGGAGACGATCGCGACGCGCCCGTCGAGCGCCTGCGTCAGGCGGGCGATCAGCGCGGCGAGGCGGGCATCGACCGCGACCGCTTCGGGATGCGCTTCCAGTTCGACGAGCGTGCCGTCGAAATCGAGGAACAGCGCGGCATCGCGCAAAAGGTCGGCGGGGGGCGGGGGGAGCGTCACGCCGCGCGGTGTCGGGGATCGGGCCCGGGGGGTCAACCCGTGGCGGGCTGCGGGCGTGCCCTCATCCCGCGATCGTCACCGGTGGGCCCGCGCCGCCGCCTTCTGCGCACGCGCCTGCTTGGAATAATAATGGTGCGCCACCGCGCACCCCGCCGCGGCGCCGAGCACGGCATGCCCCTTGCCGACGAAATGCCCACCGACCGCGCCGGCCGCCGCGCCGCGGATGCAGCCCTTCGCCAATGCGGGCGAGGCGGAGGCGATGACGAGGGGGAGGGCGATGAGGGCGGCGATACGCATGGCGGGTATCCTGAGCAGAGGCTGACGAGGGGACATACCCGCGATGCGGATCGTGCGTTCCGTTACAAATTCGTCATGTTCGTCGGGCGTTGTGTCTCGCCGGCATTGCCTGCTGGCGCCATGGTGTGTTATCCGTGTGCATCACCTTGCGTGGGGAGTGACGCATGCGGACGGGATATGGCGGATGTGTCGTCTTGGGTGCGGTGGTCGCCGCGGCCGTGCCGTCGGCCGTTCACGCCCGGCCGGCCGCGGCGGCGGGGGTTCCGCGCGTCTGTGCATTGGCGAAGGATATGCGAGCCAGCGCCCTGTTCAGCGTGCCGTTCCGTGTCGTCGATGGCCGCATCTACGTGGAGGTGAAGGTCGATGGAAAGGGGCCGTTCCCCTTTGCCGTCGATACGGGCGCCGGCGGCATGGGCCGCGCCGATGCCAGCCTCGTCGCCGATCTGGGGCTTGCGCTGACCGGATCGGGCCAGACGTCGGACGGCGTGGCCACCGCCGACGTCCGCACCGTCCGCCTGTCCTCCGTCGAAATCGGCGGCTTCGTCCGCCGCGACCTCGAGGTGGCGACGCGCGATTATAGCGGCAAGCTGACGCGCGAGGCTGCCTTTGCCGGCATCCTCGGGCGGGAGTTCTTCGCCGATGGCCTGCTGGTGATCGACTATCCCGCGCAGCGATTGACCTTCAGCCGCGGCGCGCTGGCACCGGGACAGGAGGGCGTGCTGGCCTACGAACGCCCCTTCCGCGTTCCCGTGACCATCGGCGGGGTCGCCACCGAGGGCAATCTGGATACCGGTGCCAACGTGACCTTCGTGCTGCCCAAGCCGCTGTTCGATCGCGTCGGAGCCGGTGCTGCGATCCGCGAGGCCGGCGCGGGCAAGCTCACCAACACGATCGTCAGGACGGGCAGCGCGACGGTGGCGGGGCCGTTCCGCATCGGGGCTGAGACGCTGGCCGATGTCGAGGTGCGGGTGTCGGATCGCTATCCCGAACTGCTCGTTGGGGCGCATGCGTTGCAGCATTTCAGGCTGCTCATCGACCAGCGATCAAAGAGCGTCGCATTGTGTCCTCCTGCGGCATCGTCACGACGATAGCCGGCCGCCGCCGTTCCCATCGCGGCGCGCAGCTCCCATATGAACGGAATCGTCCATCATGCGGTTGCCTGCGCCCGTGTCCCTGATCGATCGGCTCCAGCTCGATATCCCGCTGATCCAGGCGCCGATGGCCGGCGTGTCGACGCCCGCGCTGGCGGCGGCGGTATGCGAAGCGGGCGGGCTGGGTTCGATCGGCGTCGGCGCGACCGATGCGACGGGTGCACGCGCGATGATCGACGCGGTGCGCAGCCGCACCGGTCGCCCGTTCAACGTCAATCTGTTCGTCCATCGCCGGGCGAAGGCGGATCCGGCGCGGGAGGCGGCGTGGCTCGACTGGCTCGCGCCCCTGTTCGCGAGGTATGACGCGAGCCCGCCGGCAACGCTCGGCGTCATCTACAAGAGCTTCGCCGACGATCCGGATATGCTCGCGATGCTGCTCGATACCGTCCCGCCGGTCGTCAGCTTCCACTTCGGGCTGCCGCCCGGCGAGGTGCTGTCGGCCCTGCGCGCGCGCGGTATCGTCCTGATGGCCACCGCCACCAGCCTCGCCGAGGCGCGCGCGATCGAGGCGGCGGGGATCGACGCGGCCGTCGCGCAGGGGATCGAGGCGGGCGGGCATCGCGGCATGTTCGATCCTGCCGCACCCGACGACGCGCTCGGCACGGCGGTGCTGACCCGGTTGCTGGTCCGGGAAGCAGGATTGCCGGTCGTCGCCGCGGGCGGGATCATGGACGGCGCCGGCATCGCGGCCGCGCTCGATCTGGGGGCGGTCGCCGCGCAGCTCGGCACGGCGTTCGTCGCCTGCCCGGAATCGGCCGCGGACGAAGCCTATCGTGAGGCCTTGGCGGGGCCGGGTGCCTGTCACACGGTGCTGACGTCGCTGATTTCCGGTCGACCGGCGCGCGCGCTCGCCAACCGGTTCACGGCGCTCGGCGATCGGGCTTCCCGGCCTCCGCTGCCCGACTATCCGATCGCCTATGATGCCGGCAAGGCGCTGCACGCCGCGGCCAGGGCGACGGGCGAGCATGGCTTCGGTGCACAATGGGCGGGACAAGGCGCGCCGCTCACCCGCGCCATGCCGGCGGGCGAACTGGTCCGGACGCTGCGCCGCGAACTCGAACTTTGCCGGGCCTGACGACGCCGGCGGGTTACGCCGGTCGCCATTCGCCCGGCGGCAGATCGCCGATCGTCCACTCCCCGATGCTGTGCCGGACGAGGCGGAGCGTCGGGTGGCCTATCGCGGCGGTCATGCGGCGGACCTGGCGGTTGCGGCCTTCGCGGATGGTGAGGCTGAGCCAGCGGTCGGGGATGTTCGCGCGGACGCGGATCGGGGGATCGCGGGGCCAGAGCGGGGGCGGGGCGATGCGTTCGACCTCGGCCGGGCGGGTGGGGCCGTCGCTGAGCTCGACGCCTCGGCGCAGCGCATCGAGCGCGGCGTCGCCGGGGTCGCCCTCCACCTGCACCCAATAGGTCTTGGGCGCCTTGAAGCGGGGGTCGGCGATGCGGGCCTGCAGGCGGCCGTCATCGGTGAGGAGCAGCAGGCCTTCGCTGTCGCGGTCGAGGCGGCCCGCCGGGTAGACGCCGGGCAGGTCGATGAAGTCGGACAGCGTCGGGCGCGCGGTGACTGTGCCGCGGTCGGTGAACTGGCTGAGCACGCCATAGGGCTTGTTGAACAGGATCAGCGTCACGGCCGTCAGGCCGCGAGCTTCGTCATCCAGCCTTCGGCATGCGCGAATGCGGGCGCGTCGTCGACGTCGAGCCAGTCGAGATCGCTGCAATCGACGATTTTCGCCGAGCCCTCGGCGGCGAGCAGGCGGACGCCTTCGGTCAGCGACGGACTGTCGAGCGTCGCCAGCACCTCGAAGAAACGCTGCGAGACGGCGAAGATGCCGGTGTCGTAGCAATCGTGGGGTTCGAGGCCCTTGCCGATGGCGACGATCGCGTCGCCTTGCGTCGCGACGCAGGTGACGTCGAGCGGGTCGACCCAGGCGTGACCCAGACGGCGATCGATGCCGAGGCGCAGACCGGCGCCGGCGCCCGCCTTGGCGAGGCGGCGATAGTGGCGCGGCTGGACGAGGTGATCGCACATCGCGAGCACCGCGCCCTCCATGCCCACCAGCGCCCGCGCGGCGAGCGCGCTGACGCCGTTGGGCTGGTGATAATCGGTCATCACCGTCACCACCTCGAGCGGCCATTGCCGGCCGGCGAGATGCGCGGCGATCGCGTCGGCGCCATAGCCCAGCGAGACGATCGCGCGGGTCAGGCCCGCCGCCGCCATCCCGTCGAGCGCATGGTCGATCAGCGCGCGGCCCGCGACGGGGCAGAGCGGCTTGAACGGCGTGACCGAGCGCAGGCGGGTGCCCTGTCCGGCGGCGAGCAGCAGGCCCGTGCGGATCATCAGGCGGCCTTGATGAAGTCCTCGACCGCGATCTGCGCGAGGTCGTCGGTCATCTGGTTGCGCGGATGCTTGCAGAAATAGGCGGATGCGGGGTCGATGACGCCGGCGATGCCGCGGTCCTTGGCGATCGCGGCGCAGCGGATCATGTCGATCGCGACGCCGGCTGAATTGGGCGAATCCTCGACCGACAGGCGCAGCTCGAGGTTCATCGGCACGCCGCCGAACAGCTGGCCTTCCATGCGCAGGAAGCAGACCTTGTTGTCGTTCTGCCACGGCACGTAATCCGACGGGCCGATGTGGACGTTGTCGTCGTCGAGGCGCTCGGCGGCGACCGACTGCACCGCTTCGGTCTTCGAGATCTTCTTCGATTCGAGCCGGCGGTGGTTCGACATGTTGAGGAAGTCGGTGTTGCCGCCGGTGTTGAGCTGGTAGGTGCGGTCGAGCTTGACGCCGCGCTTGGCGAACAGGTCGGTCAGCACGCGGTGGACGATCGTCGCGCCGAGCTGCGCCTTGATGTCGTCGCCGATGATCGCGACGCCGGCATCCTCGAACTTCTTCGCCCATTCGGGGTTCGACGCGATGAAGACGGGGATGTTGTTGACGAAGGCGACGCCCGCCTCAAGCGCGCATTCGGCGTAGAATTCGGTGGCCTGCTGGCTGCCGACGGGCAGATAGTTCATCAGGACGTCGGTGCCGCTCGCCTTCAGTTCGGCGACGACGTCGGCCTTCGACGGCTGCGTGTCGTTGGCGACGACGAAGGTGCGGTCGTCCTTGTAGTCGGCCATATGGTCGGCGACGCCGTCGAGCACCGCGCCCATCTTCACGATGGTGCCGGTCTGCGGCAGGTTGGCGGCGAAGACGGCGGTGCAATTGGGCTTGGCGAAGACCGCCTCGGCGACGTCCTTGCCGACTTTCCGCGCATCGACGTCCCAGGCGGCGACGACCTTGATGTCGGAAGGCTTATAGCCGCCCAGTTCCCAATGCATCAGGCCGACGAGATCGTTGGCGCCTTCGCGATAATGCTCCAGCCCCTGGACGAGCGAGCTCGCGCAGTTGCCGATGCCGACGATGGCGATGTTGATGCTCTTCATGAATGACCCTGTTCGCTTGAAAGTAGAATGGATTGCGGCATGGCGCCGTGAACGAAACGGCGCTCGACGCGCCGGTGAAGGAAGAGGCCGGTCGCGCAGACGAATGTGAGTGGTACGATCTCGAACCACCAAAAGACGCGCGGATCGCCGATGAGACAGGCGATGCAGATCGCCCAGACGCGGACGTTGGCGGTGAGCAGCGACTGCAGCCGCATCACCGGCACCGCGGCGGCGGCATAGGCATGCGCGAAGGTGTCGCGATCCTCCGCCGCGCCGAAGCGACGCTCGAACGGCATCGTGATGCGATCGACCGAGCCCGCGACGCCGTCGTACAGGCGGACGAGGATCATGCCGGTCGGCACCGGCACCGCGGCGAGCGGCGTGCCCCGGGTGCGGCGGTGGAAGCGGGCACGCTCGCCCTCGTACAGGCTCGACTGCACGGCATGCGCCGCGGCGGCGGTGAGCGCGAGCACCCAGCCTTCGACCGTGCCGACCGTCCAGGCGAGCGAGAGGTAGAGCAACGCGAAGACGCCGTGGTCGCACAGCCCGTCGAGCGTGCGGCCGAGCGCGCTGGCGGTTCGGGTCGCGCGCGCGATCATGCCGTCGAGCCCGTCGGCGACCAGCCAAGCGACCGAGAAGACCAGGCCGACCAGCGCCATCGCCGGATGGTGCCAGTTGGCATAAGCGATTGCCGCCACGGTCCCGCATCCCAGCCCGATCAGCGACACCGCATTCGCCGACACCCCATGCCGCAGGGCATAGGGGAGCAAGGCGTGCGACGCGGGGTGGATCAGGTAGAGATTGGATGGGTCCTCGATCCGGCGATCGCGCGAGCCATCCCGGGGAGGCGGTGTCATCAGGCGTTCATATTGCGCCCGTACGGACGCAAACGCAAGAATCTACGACAGGTTCTCCGGCACGTTTCGCCGCATCTCGTCCAGCCAGACGGTCGCCGTACCGTCCGACGGCGCGCGCCAGTCGCCGCGCGGGCTCAATGCGCCGCCCGCCGACACCTTCGGCCCGTTGGGGATCGCCGAGCGCTTGAACTGGCTCGTCCGGAAGAAGCGGACGAGGAAGCGTTCCAGCCATTGGCGGATCGTCGGCAGGTCGTAGGCGACGCGCGCATCGGCGGGGAAGTCCTCCGGCCATTGCCCCGCCGCCGCGTCGCGCCACGCATGCCAGGCGAGAAAGGCGATCTTCGACGGCGCGAGGCCGTGGCGGACGACGTAATGCGCGAAGAAGTCGTTGAGCGCGTAAGGGCCGATCATCGATTCGGTGCTCTGCATCGCGCCCGTCATCGCGTCGGCGGGGACGAGCTCGGGCGAGATCTCCTGCGCCAGGATGGTGGCGAGGATGGCGTCGGTCGCCGCGTCATATTGATCGGTCCTG
Source organism: Sphingomonas liriopis (assembly GCF_024211255.1). Lineage (GTDB taxonomy): Bacteria > Pseudomonadota > Alphaproteobacteria > Sphingomonadales > Sphingomonadaceae > Sphingomonas > Sphingomonas liriopis. Next base: position 112,924 of record NZ_JAMLDY010000012.1, read on the forward strand.
ATGCACCAGCGGATCAGGAACTGGATCAGCGTCTTCGGCACGCCGGCGTTGACCGCATAATGGCTCATCTGGTCGCCGACGCCATAGGTGCACCAGCCCAGCGCCAGCTCGCTGAGGTCGCCGGTGCCGAGCACGATGCCACCGCGCTGGTTGGCGAGTCGGAACAGATAGTCGGTGCGCAGGCCCGCCTGCACGTTCTCGAAGGTGACGTCGTAGACCGGTTCGCCGGCGGCGAAGGGGTGGCCCATGTCGGCGAGCATCTGGCGCGCGGCGGGGCGGATGTCGATCTCGTCGGCGGTGCAGCCGAGCGCGCGCATCAGCGCCCAGGCGTTGGCTTTGGTCGTGTCGCCGGTGGCGAAGCCGGGCATGGTGAAGCCGAGGATGTCGGATCGCGGGCGGCCGAGCCGGTCCATCGCCTTGGCCGCGACGATCAGCGCGTGCGTCGAGTCGAGGCCGCCGGAGACGCCGATGACGAGCGTCTTCGATCCGGTCGCGGCGAATCGCTTGGCGAGCGCCGCGACCTGGATGTTGAAGGCTTCGTAGCAATCGGCGTCGCGGCGCGCGGGATCGTCGGGGACGAAGGGGAAGCGGCGGATGCGGCGTTCGAGCCCGGTGTCGGCCAGCGCGGGCCGGTGGGTGAAGACGATGCGGCGAAAGCGCGTCTCGGGATCGCCGGCGGCGATCGCGGCGTCGTTGAACGTGCCGGTGCGCAGCCGTTCCTGCATCAGCCGCTCGAGGTCGATGTCGGCGACGACCAGCTCGGGTTCGGGCGCGAAGCGGTGCGATTCGGCGAGCAGTTCGCCGAGTTCGTAGATCAGCCCCTGCCCGTCCCAGGCGAGATCGGTGGTGCTCTCGCCCGGCCCGGCGGCGGAATAGACATAGGCGCAAGTCCCGCGGGCGGATTGCGCGGCGGCGAGCAGCATCCGCTCGCGCGCTTTGCCGATGACGATGTTGGACGCGCTGAGGTTGCAGCAGACGAGCGCGCCGGCGAGCGCACCCGCGGTCGAGGGCGGGGTGGGCGCCCAATAATCCTCGCAGATCTCGGCATGGACGACGAAGCCGGGCAAATCGTCGGCGGCGAAGATCAGGTCGGTGCCGAAGGGCACGTCCTCGTCGCCCAGCCGGATGGTCAGGCCGGTCAGGCCGGCGCCGGGGGCGAACCAGCGTTTTTCGTAATATTCGCGATAGTTGGGCAGGAAGCTCTTGGGCACGACGCCGAGGATGCGGCCGCGGTGAAGTGCGACCGCGGTGTTGTAGAGCCGACCGTTGCGGACCAGCGCGGCACCGACGAGGAGCAGGGGGGCGAAGGCGGCGGTTGCCTGCGCGACCTCGATCACCGCGGCCATGCTCGCCTGCTGCTGTGCGCTTTGCAGGTGGAGGTCGTCGATCGCGTAGGAAGTGAGGTTCAGTTCGGGGAAGACGACGCAATCGACCCCGCGCGCGTCGGCGTCGCGTGCCATGGCGACGGTCGCGGCGACGTTGGCGGCGATATCGCCGACGCTGGCGAGCGGCGTCGCGGCGGCGACGCGGACCATCTGGTGGCGGTGGATCGAGCGGAACGGGTGCGTCATCGCGGCCGTGCTACCGCGGATGGCGGGGAGGGGCCAGATGGCACAGGTGCTTCGTCTTCCCATAACCACCGTCATCCCCGCGAAGGCGGGGATCCATACCACTAAGGTTTGGGATGGAGCCGATCGGTCAGCCAGTATGGATTCCCGCCTTCGCGGGAATGACGAATTCAGGAGAGCAGGGGTAAAGGCCGAACCGGAAGCCTTACTTCCCCCCGTCGCGCCGGGTCAGCGCGGCGACGCAGCTGGCGCGGTCGATGGCGCTGCCGTCGGGTTCGCGCGCGTCGAGATAGGTGACGTGGGGCGGCTCGGCCCCCTTGGGGTAGAGATAGGCGTCGAGGACGCAGATCGGGCCGGCGAACTGGAGCTTGCGCGCGGTGCCTTCGCGGATGTCGGCGTCGGGCTGGCCGAACAGGCGGGTGAGGCCCGCAGCGTCCTGGCCGATCACGCGTTCGAGGCCGGCGCTGGTATAGGGTACGACGGTGCGCCCGACCGGCGGCGCGACGACGCCGGGGGCGGCGCAGGCGCTCGCCATAAGCGCCAAAGCGAGTGCTGCCGCGATCCTCACACCGTCTTCCCCCGTTTCGACGCATGGAACAGGTGCGTCGCCATCGCCGCGCCGAGGATCGGTGCGAGCAGATTGAGGACCGGAACCACGAACAGCCCGGTCGCGGCAAGGCCCAGCGCGAACCGCCACCCGCGCGTCGCCGTGCGCCAGCCCCGCATCGTCGCATCGTCCATATGCCGGCTCGCCACCATGTCGCCGAGGTCGCGGCCGAGCAGCAGCGCGTTGACGAGGAAGAAGGCGATCGCCGGTCCAACGGCGGTGAACAGCAGCACGAGATAGACCGGCGCCATCGCGAGGTTGATCGCCACCGCGCGTGCCGCCGAACCGAGCGCCATGCGGCCCGAGCGCGCGAACCCGACGTCGCGCGCGGCGGCATGCGCGGCGGGATAATGGCGCGCCTCGACCGCCGCGACGATGGCGTCGCCGAACAGGCCGATCACCGCGATCGCGACGACGCGGAACAATAGCCAGGCGGCGAGCACGAACAGCACGACCGTCATCGCCCCCGCCAGCCCGTCGCCCCATGTCGCGCCGAGATCGGCGAAGGCGCGATGGAGCAGCGCGAACAGCGCAGCGCCCAGTGCGACGAAGATCGCCAGCGTCACCGCAAGCGATTTGGCGAGCACCTTGAGGATCGCGGCATCGCCCAATTGGGCAACGGACAGGGACAGCGCGCGCAGCATGGCGGCTGGGGTGGCGGCTGGCGACGCGCGCGTCAACCGGACGCTACGTTGCGCGGGAGCCGCACCCCCTCTAGGGGACGGCTTTGTTTCTTGCGGAGCTTCCCCTTTGTCCCAGCCCCAATATGACGTGGTCGCGATCGGCAATGCGATCGTCGACATCCTCGCGCAGGCCGACGACGCCTTCATCGAATCGATCGGCGTCGCCAAGGGGTCGATGCAGCTGATGTTCTCGCCCGAGGACGCCGACGCGCTTTATGCCAAGATGGGCCCGGGGCGCGAGGTGTCGGGCGGATCGGCGGCGAATACCGTGGCCGGCATCGCGGCGCTGGGCGGGCGCACCGCCTTCATCGGCCAGGTCGCCGACGACCAGCTGGGCGAGGTGTTCGCGCACGATATCCGTGCCGCCGGCGTCGACTTCGCCACCGCGGCGCGGCCGGGCCAGCCGACCACGGCGCGCTGCCTGATCTTCGTGACGCCCGACGGACAGCGAACGATGAACACCTATCTCGGCGCGTCGCAGTTCCTGCCCGCGGGCGCGCTCGACCTGTCGGTGATCGAGGATGCGGCGATCCTGTACCTCGAAGGCTATCTGTGGGACCCCGAAGAGCCACGCGCCGCGATGCGGGCGGCGATCGAGGCGGCGCGGAAAGCGGGGCGCAAGGTCGCCTTCACGCTGTCCGACGTGTTCTGCATCGGCCGCCACGGCGGCGATTTCCGCAGCCTGATCGCCGACGGGCTGATCGACATCCTGTTCGCCAACGAGAGCGAACTGACCGCGCTCGCCGAGACCGAGGATTTCGAGGCGGCGGTGGCGAAGCTGTCGGCGCAGGTGCCAACTTTGGTGGTGACGCGCGGCGCGTCGGGCGCGTGCGCGATCCAGAACGGCAGCCGCGCCGAAGTGACCGCGGAGCCGATCGCGCAGGTCGTCGATACGACGGGCGCGGGCGACCTGTTCGCCGCCGGTTTCCTCCACGGTCAGGCGCAGGGGAGGGGGCTGGAGGAATCGCTCAAGCTCGGCGCGATCTGCGCGGCGGAGATCATCAGCCACTTCGGCGCCCGCCCCAACGTCGACATGCAGGCGCTGGTGGCGTCCAAGCTCTGACCCCTGCCTCCCTCTCCCGGCGGGAGAGGGAGAAGACGGCACAGCCGTCGCGAGGGTGAGGGCAGGGCGGTCTTGCGCGCAGAGGCGCAGAGGACGCAGAAGCGTTACGCTCGCCGCGCATGCGGCACTCTGCCTCGCTGTTTGAAAGGGCGTCGATGGTGTCGAAGGACCGACATCTCTGCGTCCTCTGCGCCTCTGCGCGCTAAAATGATTCACGCGAAGACGCGAAGACGCGAAGAGGGCGTGCCTGCTGGTAAGACAGGCGTTTATCACGGTCATTGATGAGGGAGGGGCATTCGCCCCGGGCGCTACCTCTTCGCGTCTTCGCGTCTTCGCGTGAATAAAAACTCGCGCCTTCGCGTCGATCCAAAAAAAGGCCGGAGGAGCGATCCTCCGGCCTCATGTTCATCCGATCGCCGAACTCAATGCAGCGGCTTGGCGATTTCCGGCTGCATCGCGGGGTCATCGACCACGTCGGTGATGCCGCGACCGACGTATGACCGGCTGCGGCTGTAGCCGAAGTAGATCAGCAGGCCGATCAGTCCCCAGCCCGGCAGGACCAGGATCGCCAGCAGCGGCAGCGAGAAATAGAGGTAGAGGCAGCCGAGGATCGCGGCCGGCGCGACCAGCCAGATCAGCGGCGTGCGGAACGGACGGCGGCGATCCGGATCGACCTTGCGCAGCACCAGCACCGAAATCGCCACCATCATGAACGCGAACAGCGTCCCCGAGTTGGAATAATCGGCGAGCTTGCCGACCGGCAGGAAGGCGGCGGCGAGCGTGGTCGCGATGCCGGTGACGATCGTCACGACGTGCGGCGTGCGATACTTGGGGTGGACCGCGGCGAGCTTGGTCGGCAGCAGGCCGTCGCGTGCCATCGTGAAGAACACGCGGGTCTGGCCGAACATCATCATCAGCACCACCGAAGGCAGCGCCAGCGTCGCGGCGAGGCCGATCAGATTGCCGATCTGCACCCAGCCGATCGTCCGCAGCACGTGAGCGAGCGCCTCACGCGAGCAGGACAGCGGCTCCAATGCGCCACCGGCGACGATCGCGCGGCAGCGATCGGCGAGTTCCGACGTGCCCGGCGCCAGCAGCGTGCCAGCCGCATCGCGCACCGGCTGCGCACCGAGCGGCGAACCGATCGCACCCGCCGAGACGAGCAGGTAGAAGATGGTGCAGAAACCGAGGCTCGCGATAAGCCCGATCGGCACGTTGCGCTGCGGGTTCTTGGTCTCTTCCGCCGCGGTCGAGACCGCATCGAAGCCGACGTAGGCGAAGAAGATCGACGCCGCGGCGCCGGCGACGCCGGTGAAGCCGGTCGGCATCAGCGGTTCGAAATGGTCCATGTTCATCACCGGCAGCGACAGCGCGATGAACAGCGTCAGCGCCGCGACCTTGATGCACACGAGGATCGCATTGACCCGTGCGCTTTCCGTGGTGCCGATGACCAGCAGCCAGGTGACGAGGCCGGAGATGATGACCGCGGGCAGATTGATGTAGCCGCCGGCCGAGGGTCCGTTGACCCATTCCATCGGCACCTCGATGCCCAACAGGTTGCGCAGCTGCCCGACCATATAGCCCGACCAGCCGACCGCGACCGCGGAGGCGCCGACCGCATATTCGAGGATCAGCGCCCAGCCGACCATCCAGGCCAGAAGCTCGCCCATGACGGCATACGTGTAGGTGTAGGCGGAGCCGGCGACCGGCACCATCGAGGCGAGCTCGGAATAGCAGAGCGCCGCGACCGCACAGACGAAGCCGGCGATAATGAACGAGATCATCATGCCCGGTCCCGCCTTTTGCGCGGCTTCGGAGGTGAGGACGAAGATGCCGGTGCCGATGACGGCGCCGATTCCCAGCATGGTCAGCTGGAACGCGCCGAGCGAGCGGTGCAGTCCCCGCTTTTCGGCCGTGGCGAGAATGGCGTCGAGTGATTTGACGCGCCCGAATATCATGTAGCGTATCCCCCCAGATGCGTACGGTCCTGAACGCGCCGCCGCATGGTGAAGCCGGGGATGCTAGTCACAAATGAAACGGAGGCAATCCCCTATGTGGCGAGCATCGGCCCCAGCGACCTGCCGCCGAACAGGTGGACGTGGAGGTGCGGCACCTCCTGCCCGCCATGGCCGCCGACATTGGCGAGCAGGCGGTAGCCGGGGGCGACGAGGCCGTGCTCCCGCGCGACATGGCCGACCGCGCGGACGAAGCCGGCGATCTCCGCCTCCGACCCATGCGCGCTGAAATCGTTCCACGAGACGTAAGCGCCGCGCGGGATCACCAGGATATGGACCGGCGCGTGCGGTGCGATGTCGTGGAAGGCGACGGCGTAATCGTCTTCGTACACCCGGCGCGAGGGGATCTCGTCGCGCAGGATCTTCGCGAAGACGTTCTGGTCGTCATAGGGCTGGGTGGCATCGATCGGCATCGGGCGGGTCCTTCAGCGGGCGGCTTTTTCGGCATGGCCCGATACGCCCTCGCGGCGGGCCAGTTCGGCTCGGACGTCGTTGAGGCCCAGACCGGCGTCGGCGAGCAGGACGAGCAGGTGGAAGACGAGGTCGGCGGCCTCCGACGCGAGCTTGTCCGGCTGGGCGAGCGCGGCGATCACCGTCTCGGTCGCTTCCTCGCCGACCTTCTGCGCGATGGCGGGCCGGCCCTTCGCGAAGAGGCTGGCGACATACGAGATCGCGCCGTCCGCTGCGTCGCGGCGGGCGCGGATGGTGGCTTCCAGGCGGTCGAGCGGGTCCATGGCCCCCGCTTGGCGCGGGAGGGCGGGCGGGGTCAATCCTTCTTGGTCAACCGCCGCCGCATCGCGCGCCGCACCAGCCACACGCCGAGACCCGCAACGACGAACAGCGCGAGGTCGGACACTTCGGGTCCGGTCCTGCGATGGACCACGCCGCTGTGACCGCCGGCGACCGACAGGGCTTGCAGCGCGATCACGCCGCGATGCTCGCGTCGGCGGTCAGCCAGTCGCGCGCCGTCGCGGCGCATTCGAAGATGCGCAGATAGGGCTGGGTCATGAAGCGGCGGACCTGTAACCGGGTGATCGCGCTGGTGGTGACGATCGCGATCCGGCTGGCGCGGGGGAAATTCCCGAGCCGCCGGTTGATCGCCGCCGCCGCCTCGACCGGCTGGACGGTGCAGCCGGACATGTCCATCAAAAGGCGATAGCCGGGCGCGAACCCCTCTTCGCGAAAGCGCCGGTGCAGTTCGGCGGCATAGGCATCCACGCTCGGTCCGTCGAACAATCCGGTCCAGCGGATATCGATCAGGTCCCGGTCGGGGCGAAAGGCGATCGTGTACATGGCCGCACCTTGTGCCAGCCAAGCGTTGCCGAAGCCCTAAGAGTCTGTTTGGAAATGCGCTGCAGGCGCATTTCGGCGGTGCCGGCCCGCTCCCCCGCCCGGCCGCCCACACGGTATCCTGATGGGCGGCCGGGCGG
>NZ_JAMLDY010000013.1 GCF_024211255.1 Sphingomonas liriopis
ATGTTCTGTCGCCTGAAGGACTGGAGACGCATCGCCACCCGCTTCGACCGTAACATCAAGACCTTCATGGCTGCCATCGCCTTCGCAGCAGCCGTCATCTGGTGGTTATGAGTCCGGACCCTAACCCCGCCGATGCCGCGACAGCAGCGCCCATAGCGCCTCGTTGTCGACCACCCAGCTGTGCCCGCCGCCGACCGTGATCCGCGCGGTCATTTCGGCGCCGTCGCGGCAGGCGCCATAATGCTCCTCATACACGCGCGCCGACACGAACCGCGTCACCGGCGCCGCGCGACAGCGGTTGAGCTGCGCCCAGCGCTGTTCGGCGGCGTGCATCGGATAGGACCAATAGGGGGCGCCGCCGCCCTGGATCGGGTTGGTCCGGTCGGCATCGCCGGCGAAGGCGATGACGCTGACCGGCGTCTTCGGCCGGCAGCTGCGCGGATCGGGGCGCGTCGGATCGCGCTTGAGCGGGTTGCCGGCGCGCAAGCCCACGACGGGGGCGATCGCCGCGAACCGCTCCGGCGCGACGCAGCCGAGCCACGACGTCATCCGCCCGCCGCCCGACAGGCCGGTGACGTAGACGCGTGTCCGATCGGCGCAGCCCGCCGCGACCAGCCCGTCGACCAGCGCGGTGAGATAGGCGACGTCGTCGCGCTCGCCCGGGCCGGGGATCGTCCCCTCGACCGTCGGCACGCCGGGGATGTTCCAGACGAAGCCGGTCTTCGCGGCGATGCCGCCGTCGGGATAGGCGACGAGGACGCCATGCCGGTCGGCGGTGGCCGCCAGCCCCGAATCGCGCAGCATCGCCGCACCGGTCGCGGTGCTGCCATGGAGCAGCACGATCAGCGGCGCCGGCGTCGCGCCATCCCAGCCGGTGGGGACATGCACGCCGCTCGGCGTGCTGCCGGCGGGCGCGAAGGTCGAACCGAGCGTGCAGCGTGCCTGCGCGGGCGTTGCGGCGAGGGCCAGCCAGGCCGTGGCGACGGCGGCGAACAGGGGAAAGAGGCGCATATTCATGTGGTGCGGTCGGGGACGCCGTGCGTCAATGTCGCGTGGGCCTTTGGGGAGGCGACGCGGGAGTGAATCCCGCGTCGTCAGTCGCCGCGCTGGCGGCGCTGACCGGGCCGGTTGTAACGCACGGCGCGCAGCGCGTGCGTTACAACCGGCCGAACACCGCCTCGAACCCCGCCCGGTCGCCCGCGGCGAGGAAGCGCGCCTGCTCGATCCACCGGTCGCGGCCCATCCGCCCGGCGAACGGCCCCAGGTGCGCATCGAGCCGTTCCGCCTCGTCGTCGCTCAGCGCGGCGACCTGCCCCACCGTCGTGATCCCCAGTTCGCCGAGCCGCGTCGCCAGCTTCGGCCCCAGCCCCTTCAGCGTCGACACCGGTGCATCGGCGGGATCGCCGGTCGTCGCGGCCGGCTCCGACACCGCCTCGACCGCCGGCGCGGCGTCGAGCGGCGCGCTCGCCGCGATCGGTTCGTTGGCGAGCGGGGCAGGCGAGGGTGCCTCGACCGGTGCCTCGTCGCGCGCGATCGGGGCAGTTGCGACCGGCGCTGCCTCGCGCATGGCAGGAGCAGGCGCCGTCGGTTCATCGGCGATTGGACCGGACGAACGTGCCTCGACCGGCGGTTCGACGCGCGCCGTTCCTGCATGGACGTCGTCGTTGTGGCTGGCGATGTCGCGCTCGGCGGTCTTGCGCCGGCGCTTCAGTCGCGCGCCCCAGACGATCGCGGCGATCACCAGCAATGCGAAGATCGCGACGATCGCGAGATGCGCGACGGTGAAGGCGTCGGTGGTGCTCGGGATCAGGCTGGCACCGGTGGCGCCACCGGCAGTCGCGGTATCGTTCATGCCCCCGACCCTAGCCGCGACGCTACGGCACGGCGAGCGGAAACGTACGCGTGCCGAGTCCTTCGCGGTTCCGATGCACGAACTGCAATCGTTCGTTTCGATCGGGGCGGCACCCCGGCTGCGAGCGGGACCTGTGCAGAAACGCCATGGCAGCAACCGACCCCCACCCCAGCGAAGGCGAAACCTCTGCGAAACCCTGTCCGTGCTCCCGCACAGGCGGGAGCCCAGGAGTCACGCGCGCCATAAGCCGTTGTTTTGCTTGGCTCTGGGCTCCCGCCTGCGCGGGAGCACTGGGGAGGGATACGGACCTTGGCGGGCGTGGTGCCGTTATCATGCAAAGGTCCCGCCCCCGCCTGGCCTTGATAGGCCTACCGCAGCGCCCGCGCCGCCAGCCCGGCGCAATCGGCGTCGGTCGCGGTCGGGCCCTGCCGCCCGGTGATCGCGCGGCCGATCGCCTTGAAGATATTGCCCGCCGACTTCACCTGCGCGGGCACGGTCAGCACCGGATCGCTCAGCGTGCCGGTCATCCACGCCGCGCCGGGCAGCCGCAGCACGCTGTTCCCCTTGGGCGCGCCGGTCAGCCGCAGCGCGATGCGTTCGGCGGGGAGGCTCACCGTACCGCTGCCGTGCAACTGGCTGGCGCTGGTATCGACCACCAGCGGCGCCGCGACCCCGCGCCCACCCTTCACCGGCAACGCCAGCACGACGCAGCGCAGCGTCGCAGTCTCGCCGCCGGCGAACAGCGCCCGGCCCGCATCGAAGCCCAGTGCCGCGGCGTAGCGCGCCGGCAGCGCGCCATCGCGTACGGTAAAGCCGATCCGCCCGTCCGACCGCCCGATCGCGTCGCGGATCGTCTCGCCGCGCCCGGTCAGCCGCGCATGCGCCGCGATCCGCCCGGTAAAGGCGCCGCCGCTGCCCGCCAGCGCCTCGACCCGCGTGCCGGTCAGCCGCAGGTCGACGCCCAGCGTCGGCCATCGGGCGCCGCCGCGCTGCTCGACCGTCACGCTGCCGCGCGCGACGCCGCCCGCCAGCCGGATGGTGAGCGGTTCGACGCGCAGCCGCTGGCGGTCGAGGTTGAGCACGCCCTGCAACCCCGTTACCGACGTCGCCCCGCCATGGCTGAACACGCGCGCGACGCGCACCGCGATGCGGCCGTCGGTCCTGTCGATTTTGGAAAGGTCGATGCGCGTGTTGGGCACGACGCGCGGCCCGATCGCGCGCTCCAATGCCGCGGCCTTCGCCTGCCCCTCGTCCGACGACAGATCGTCGAAGTCGAAGCGGTTGGACGCGACCGCGCCGTCCAGCTTGGTGCGGCCGTCCTGCTTGTCGACGGTGACGTGCCCGGCGATGTCGGAGCGGCCGATCGTGCCCTTCAGACCGGTGACGATCCATTTCGGCGCCTCATGGCGGACGTGCGCGGTGATCGCGACCGGCTGCGTGCCGAACAGCCCCGCCTCGATCACCGCGTCGATCAGCCGCAGGTCGGCGGCACGCGCGTCGACATCGAGCGTCATGGCATCGGTGTCGAGCGGCCGGTCCATATGGCCCTTGGCGCGCATGCGCAGCGCCGCGCCTTCGATCGTGGCGCTGAACGGCCAAGGCCCCGCCGCCGCCCGCGCGACCGACGCCCCGGTCAGCGCGATCCGCACCGGCGTGCCGCGGATCGTGCCGCTGCCGTTCGCGCGAAGCCCTCGTGCGTCGGAGGCGAACGCCATCACCGCGCTGCGCCGCCGCTTGTCGTCGCGATACCGGATCACGCTGTCGCGCACGGTCAGGCCGTCGAGATCGGTCGACGCGCCGCCGCTCTCGGGCTCGCCCGGCCGCGACCAGTTGGTCCGGCCGTTGGCATCGCGCACCAGCGCCAGCTGCAGCCCGGTCACCGCGATGTCGCGCGGCCTGAACGTGCCCGTCAGCAGCGGCCACAACGGAAAGCTCACCCGCGCCTCGCGCAGCCGCAGGAAATCGCCGCTGCCCGCCCACGGCGCCTGACGGATCGTCACGCCGCGCACCGCGATCGTCGGCGTCAAGCCGATCGTGTCGACGCGCTCCATGCTGGCGATGCTCACCGGCCGCCCGAACCGCTGCGTTAGCCGGTCGGCGACGATGCCCTTGAGCAGGCCGAAGGGAAAGGCCGCGACTGCCAGCAAGAGCAGTACGACTACGACCGCAACCCACGACAGGGCTTTACGAAGTCTCACCTTCACCGTTCGCCCTGAGCCTGTCGAAGGGCCTGAGTCTCATCGCGCTTCGACAGGCTCAGCACGAACGGAGTAACTTGGTCATTGGGTCCGTCATGGACCAATGGACGCGCGTCGCCCGATCCGGTTCCGTAACGGTCAGAAATCGACCGCAATGCCCTTCAATTCCCAATCGCCGTAGCGCGTCGGATCGAGGCCTAGCGGGTCCTCCTGCGCCGACGTCTTGTCTTCCGGCTGCGGCACCGGCGGGCTTTCGGTAAGGTAGGCGGGCGGCTTCACATGTGCGGGGCGTTGGCCCATCGCGTCTCTCCGGGCTAAGGGGGACATCCCATATCGTTCCAGCCGTCAGGTTCCACAAGTTTGCCCCGCAAAACCGATTCCGACAATCCCGACGCGCTCGGTACCCCCTCCCGCCGCGCGGCGCTGCGCCTGCTCGACGCGGTGCTGCGCCGGGGCGAGCCGCTCGAACAGGCGCTGGTCGCCGCCACCCGCCACGTCTACGGCCCCGATCGCGGCCTCGCGCACGCCATCGCGGCGGAGGTGCTGCGGCGGCTGCCCGATCTCGACGCGCTGATCGATTCGGTCACCGAACGCCCCTTGCCCGACGATGCCAAGGCGCGGATGGCGCTGCGCGTCGCGCTGGTCCAGGCGCTGGTGCTCGGCACCCCGCACCATGCCGCGATCGCCACCGTACTGCCGCTGGTCGACGGCGGTCCGCGCAAGCTGGTCCATGGCGTCTTCGGCGCAATCACGCGGTCGGGCGTGCTGCTCCCCGAAATCCCCGCGCTGCCGCCCAAGGTCGAGGCGCGCTGGGACGCCGCCTGGGGCCCCGACATGGTCGAAGGCGCCGCGCAGGCGATCGCCGCGCCGCCGCCGCTCGACCTGACGCTCGCCGATCCGGGCGAGACCGACCATTGGGTCGCCGCACTCGGCGGCACCAGCCTGATGCCCGGCCACGTCCGCGTCGCCGATGCCGCGCCGGTCACCGACCTGCCCGGTTTCGCCGAGGGACGCTGGTGGGTGCAGGACATCGCCGCCTCGCTGCCCGCGCGGCTGCTGGCGGACGGGCCAAGGCATGACGGGGCCACCGCGATCGACCTGTGCGCCGCACCCGGCGGCAAGACGCTCCAGCTCGCCGCCGCGGGCTACACCGTTACCGCGGTCGACGTCTCCAACGCGCGGATCAAGCGGCTGCGCGAGAACCTGTTCCGCACGCGACTGAAGGCGGAGGTCATCGCCGCCGACGTGCTGAAATGGGCGCCCGCGGAGCCCGCCGACGCGCTGCTGATCGACGCGCCGTGCAGCGCCACCGGCATCTTCCGCCGCCACCCCGACGTCCTCCACCGCGTCCACCCCGCGATCATCGAAGAAATGGCGGGGTTGCAGGCGAAGGTCTTCCTGCGCGCCGCCGACTGGGTGAAGCCCGGCGGCCGGCTGGTGTTCGCGACGTGCAGCCTCGAGCGCGCCGAGGGCGAGGACCAGCTCGCGCGGTTCCTGTCCGCGCGCGACGATTACGCGATCGATGCGCCCGATCCGGCGCTGCTCCCCGCGGGCGTTCCGGTGCACGCCGACGGCTACGTCCGCACGCTGCCCGGCATGCTCGCCGACAAGGGCGGCTGCGACGGCTTCTTCATCGTGCGGCTGCGGCGGAAGGGGTAACGTCACCCAAATACTTCGTCACCCCGGACTCGTTCCGGGGTCCACCGGGCCACGAGCATACGGCAAGAGGCTCAAGCCTGCCGCCTCGCCGCGGAGTGGACCCCGGAACGAGTCCGGGGTGACGAAGGAATGGGGAGCCGTTCTCCACCAACCTCGCAAACGCCCCAACCGCATTGTAATAGAAACCGACACGGCTACAGAAGGCCGGTCATGCAGCCCGTCCGTATCGCCCCCTCCATCCTCTCCGCCGACTTCGCCAAATTGGGGGAGGAGGTCCGCGCCATCGACGCCGCCGGCGCCGACTGGATCCACATCGACGTGATGGACGGCCATTTCGTCCCCAACATCACGATCGGCCCCGCCGTGGTGAAGGCGCTGCGCCCGCACACGACCAAGCCGTTCGACGTTCACCTGATGATTTCGCCGGTCGACCTCTATCTCGACGCCTTCGCGGAGGCCGGCGCCGACTGCATCACCGTCCACCCGGAGGCCGGGCCGCACATCCATCGCACGATCCAGCACATCAAGGGGCTGGGCATCCGCGCCGGCGTCGTGCTCAACCCCGGCACGCCCGCCAAGATGCTCGATTACCTGATCGACATGGTCGACCTGGTGCTGGTGATGAGCGTCAACCCCGGCTTCGGCGGGCAGAGCTTCATCGACAGCCAGCTGAAAAAGATCGCGGCGATCCGCAAGATGATCGACGCGACTGGCCGCAGCATCGATCTGGAGGTCGATGGCGGCGTCGATCCGACCCACGCCGCGCGCTGTATCGCCGCCGGCGCCGATGCGCTCGTCGCCGGCACCGCCGCCTTCCGGGGCGGTCCCGATCATTATGCCGCCAATATCGCGGCCCTGCGCGGATGAACGATCTGTCGCCCGAACCGCATGACGGGATCGAGGAGGGCAAGCGGCTGATGCGCGTCGGCGGCGACAAGGGGCTGAGCCTTGCCGATCGCCTGTCCGAACGCTTCCACAAGCTGACGTGGCGCACCCCGATCCACACCATGCGGCTGAAGGGCCGTTATCCGTTGAAGCTGATCGCGGTGCCCGACGATCCGCTGATCGGCGACATCGCCCGCGGCCATGCGCTGCTGCGCGGCGAGCTCGCCTTCCGCGGCGAAGCGCACCCGATCGACACGCTCGCCTTCAAGCGCGGCGAATGGGGCCGTCCCTTCGCCGAATATGTCCACAGCTTCGCCTGGCTGCGCGACCTGTCGAGCGTCGCGACGCGCGCACAGGGGGCGCCGATCGCCGAGGCGCTGATGGCGCGCTGGCTCGACGATTATGCCGAGACGGTCGATGCCTTCGCCTGGCGGCCCGATCTGTGGGGCCGGCGCCTCCTGTTCTGGACCGCGCATGCGCCGCTGATCCTGTCGTCGACCGACCTCGTCTATCGCTCCAGCGTGCTCAACACGCTCGCGCGGGGCGCACGCCATCTCGATCGCGGCGCCGACAAGGCCGCACCGGGCAGCCCGCGGATCGCGGCCTGGTGCGGTGTCGTCGCGGCGGGGCTGCTGATCCCCGGTGGCGATCCGCGCCGCAGCTTCGGCGAGGCGGGCCTCGCGCGCGCGCTGGCGGGTGGGCTCAGCGAGGACGGCGGCTCGGTGTCGCGCAGCCCGGCGATGCTCGCCGACACGATCCAGCTGCTCGGCATGCTGCGCGAAACCTACGCCGCACGACGCGAGGAACTGCCCGCCGCGGCGCAAGGCGCGCTCGCCCGCGCGGTGCCGGCGCTGCTCGGTGTCACCCACGGCGACCGCATGCTGTCGAGCTGGCAGGGCGGCGGCCCCTCGACCCCCGACGCGCTCGCCGCGCTGATCGAGGCGAGCGGCATCCGCACCCGCCCGCTGCGCCAGGCGCGCGACTGGGGCTATCAGCGGCTCGCCGCCGGCGGCGCCGTGCTGATCGTCGACGCCGCGCCGCCGCCGATCGCCAAGCTGGTCGAGGGCGGCTGTGCCTCGACACTGGCGTTCGAATTCTCGGATGGCGAACAGCGCCTGGTCGTCAATTGCGGCGGTGCCCGCGCCGCGGTCGCGCAGCTTCCCGCCGCCTTCGCCGAAGGCCTGCGCACCACCGCCGCGCATTCGACGCTGACCGTCGGCGATTCGAACAGCACCGCGATCCACGCCGACGGCACGCTTGGCCGCGGCGTCGGCGAGGTCGAGCTGAGCCGCCAAGAATCGGACGTCGCCAGCCGGATCGAGGCGAGCCACGACGGCTATGTCCGCCGCTGGGGCTTCGTCCACCGCCGCCAGCTGATGCTGACCGGCGACGGCAAGGAATTGCGCGGCGAGGACGCGCTGCTGCCGCAGGGTCGCCGTCGCAAGGCGGGCATGGTCCCCTTCGCGATCCGCTTCCATCTGGGCAGCGGCGTGCAGGTGTCGCCGACCGCCGACGGCCTTGCCGCGCTGCTGCGCCTGCCCGGCGGCGCGCTATGGCAGTTCCGCTGCCGCGGCGGCACGCTGACGATCGAGGATTCGCTGTGGATCGACGGCGAAGGCCGCCCGATCGCGACGCAGCAGCTGGTCGTCGGCGGCGAAGCCCCCGCCGGCGGCGCCAACGTCAGCTGGGCCCTGAAGCGCGCGCTCTGACCGCGGAGGAGGCTGGGCCGCGGGATCTCCCTCGCTTTCCCACCGCCCCTCGTCACCCCGGACTTGTTCCGGGGTCCACTCCGCGGCGAGGCGAACGCACTGAAGCATGAGCGATACGCCCGCGGCCCGGTGGACCCCGGAACGAGTCCGGGGTGACGAAGGAAGGGTGGCGATCGTCGGACAAAACCGATGCCGCCGCTGCGCTACACCTGTTCGCCAGCCCCATCCGCCGCTAGGGGGACGCGCGGCAGCCCCCCGAAGGAACCCCCATGTCGACGATCCCCATCCAGCGCGCCCTCCTGTCCGTGTCCGACAAGACGGGGGTCGTCGATCTCGCCCGCGCGCTCGCCGCCAGGGGCGTCGAGCTGGTCTCCACCGGCGGCACCGCCAGGGCGCTGCGCGAGGCGGGGCTGGAGGTGCGCGACGTCAGCGACCTCACCGGCTTCCCAGAGATGATGGACGGCCGCGTCAAGACGCTCCACCCGATGGTCCACGGCGGCCTGCTCGCCGTCCGCGACGACCCCGAACACGCCGCCGCGATGACCGAACACGGCATCGGCGCGATCGACCTCGTCGTCGTCAACCTCTACCCGTTCGAGGCGACCGTCGCCCGCGGCGCCGACCGCGATACCGTCATCGAGAACATCGACATCGGCGGTCCCTCCATGGTCCGCTCCGCCGCCAAGAACCACGCCTATGTCGCGATCGTCACCGACCCCGCCGATTACGCCATCGTCGCGAATGGCGAGACGACGCTCGACCAGCGCCGCCTGTTCGCCGCCAAGGCCTTCGCCGCCACCGCCGCGTACGACGGCGCGATCGCGCGCTGGTTCGGCACCGTCGATCAGGCGGAGGCCTTCCCCGCCGTCCTGCCGGTGACGATGACCCGCGCCGCCACCCTGCGCTACGGCGAGAACCCGCACCAGTCCGCCGCCTTCTACGCCAGCAACGACGGCGTGGCGGGAATCGGCCAGGCGCGGCAGGTGCAGGGCAAGGAACTCTCCTACAACAACCTCAACGACGCCGACGCCGCGCTGGAGCTGGTCGCCGAATTTTGCGACGCCGCGCCGACCTGCGTCATCGTCAAGCACGCCAACCCCTGCGGCGTCGCCACCGCCGCCAGCCTCGAAGCGGCCTATGCCGAGGCGTTCGCCTGCGACACCGTTTCGGCGTTCGGCGGCATCATCGCGGTCAACCGCCCGCTCGACGCCGCGACCGCGCGCGCGATCACCGGCATCTTCACCGAGGTCGTCGTCGCCCCCGATGCCGACGAGGAGGCGCTGGCGCTGTTCGCCGCCAAGAAGAACCTGCGCCTGCTGCTCACCGGCACCCTCCCCGCCCCGACGCGCGCCGGCCTGTTCGCCAAGTCGATCGCCGGCGGCTGGCTGGTGCAGGGCCGCGACAATGGCACGCCGGGCGAGCTCGAGGTCGTCACCAAGCGCGCGCCGACGGAGCAGGAACTCGCCGACTGCCGCTTCGCCTGGACGATCGCCAAGCACGTCAAGTCGAACGCCATCGTCTATGCGAAAGACGGCGCCACCGCGGGCGTCGGCGCCGGCCAGATGAACCGACTCGAATCGGCGCGCATCGCCGCGTGGAAGGCGAAGGACGCCGCCGACAAGGCGGGCTGGGCGCAGCCCCGCACGATCGGCTCGGCGGTAGCATCGGACGCCTTCTTCCCCTTCGCCGACGGCCTGCTCGCCGCGGTCGAGGCGGGCGCCACCGCAGTGATCCAGCCCGGCGGCTCGATCCGCGACGAAGAGGTCATCGCCGCGGCGGATGCGGCGGGTCTCGCGATGGTCTTCACCGGCATGCGCCACTTCCGGCATTGAGCGACACGGTCGCTCCTCTCTTCCGTTCATGCTGAGCCTGTCGAAGCAGGGTGAGTCCCACCTGCCCTTCGACAGGCTCAGGGCGAACGGTTTGGAGGTGTCGCCGCCTGCCACACATGTGATTTGGTGACCTGCGCGGGTCAGCGCACCGGCGACCCCACATTGGGCAGCGTCGCCTCCTCGGCTTTGGGCATCTTGCCGAACAGCGCGCGGTCGGCAGGCCCGAACGCCCATTTCCACAGCACGAACAGATAAGTCGTGGCGATGGCGGGCTCGCCGGCGAGCAGCTCGAGCCATTCGAACCGCGGCGGCAGCATCGTGAACGCGCCCCCGACGACGATCGCCGCCAGCGCCGCCCACAATAGCGGCCAGCGCCACGGCGACACCGGCGCGGCGAGGATGCGCCCGAGCAGCGTCGCCTTCACCACCGAGGTCAGCCCGACGCTGACCATCAGCGCCACCGCTGGCCCCGCCGCCTGCCACGTCGTCGGCCAGCCGGCCGCGCGCATCGCGGCGATCAGCACGAAGCTCAGCACGATCTGCACCCCCAGCATCACGACCGAGATCACCAGATTGCGATGCCGCGCCGTATAGACCAGCGCCGATTCGCACACCGCCCCAGTCGAGGCGAGCACCTCCGCGGTGAGCAGGAAGCCCAGCGCCGCGCTGCCCGCGACGAACTGCGGACCCACCACGCCCATCACCGCTTCCGCAGGGATCGATCCCATCAGCGCCAGGCCCGCCTGCGCCGCCATGATCCAGAACGCGACCTGCCGCACCTGGTTGGCGATCGCGGCGCGGTCGTTGACCGCAAGGCTCTGCGTGATGACCGGGCCGAGGATCGGATCGAAGCTGGTCTTGAGCTTCTGCGGCAGGCTCGCGACCTGCTGCGCCATATAATAGATGCCGACGACCTTGGGCTCGAACATCACGCCGAGGATGAAGCGGTCGACGTTGCGGCTGCCCCATTCGAGCGCGTCGGCACCGGCGAGCGGCGCGTTGGCGCGGGCCAGCGCGAAGAGTTGCCCCAGATGCGGCGACCAGCCGCGCGGCACGCCATAGCTGCGCACGAACGGCACGAAGCTGGCGATCAGCGCCGCGGTCATCGACGCGACGTACGAGAGGACCAGCCCGTCCTTGATCGTGAAGAAGGAAAAGACCCAGGCCGCGATCGAGATCGTCCACGGCTCGACCACCGCCCGCGCGGTCACTGCGGCCTTGACGTTATGGCGATAGGCGAGCGCGGCGAGGCTGACGTCCGACCATGCCACCGCGACGATGATGCACGGCAGGAACCGGTCGAGCCCGGTCACCTGCGTATTGGCGTACATGACCTGCGGGAAGGCGATGAGCACGGTACTCGCCGCGATCGACAGGATGAAGGCGAGCGCCAGCGCGTCCCACACGACGCAGACGTGCGGCTGGTCGGACGAGGACAGCGCCTGCGCGAGCCCGCGCTTGAGGCCGAGCGTCGCGACCAGCGCGGCAAGCTCGACCACCACCACAGCCAACGCGAAGCGGCCGACGAGGTCCGGGCCGTAGAGCCGCCCGGCGATGAACAGGAACGGGATGCGCGCGGCGAGCCGCAGCACGAAGCCGGCGATGTTGGTCCGCCCGCCCTTGGCGAGCGCGTCGATGTCTTTCGATTCGGTCACGGGCGACGGGGCATGTCGCCCTCACCCTTCCGCGGCTGCGCCGCTCCCTCCCTCTCCCGGCGGGAGAGGGAGAAGACGCCGAAGGCGGCGCAGGGTGAGGGTGAGGGCGAGACGGCGACGATCAATGCGCCGCTCCCCAGCTCGCACCCGTCCCGATCTCGATCCCCAGCGGCACCGACAGGTTCACCGCCGGCGCGGCGGCTTCCGCCATCACCCGCTCGATCACCGGCTTCGCCGCGTCGACGTCGCCCTCGGGCAGCTCGAACACCAGTTCGTCGTGCACCTGCAGCAGCATCTGCACGTTCGGCAGCCCCGCGGCGAGCAACGCCGGCTCCATCCGCACCATCGCACGCTTGATGATGTCGGCGCAGGTCCCCTGGATCGGCGCGTTGATCGCGGCGCGCTCGGCGCCCTGCCGCTCGTGCTGCACCTTCGACTTGATCCGCGGGAAGTGCGTCTTGCGGCCGAACAGCGTCGTCGTGAAGCCCCGCGCCCGGACCGCTTCCGTCGTCTCGGCGATGTAGCGGTTGATGCCCGGGAAGCGCTCGAAATAGCGGTCGATCATCGCCTGCGCCTCCTCGGCGCTGACGTCCAATCGCCCCGCTAGGCCCCAGCGGCTGATGCCGTAGAGGATCGCGAAGTTGATCGTCTTGGCGCGCCCGCGGGTATCGCGGTTGACCTCGCCGAACAGTTCCATCGCGGTCAGGCTGTGGATGTCGTCGCCGTTGGCGAACGCCTCGCGCAGCGCCGGCACGTCGGCCATGTGCGCGGCGAGGCGCAGCTCGATCTGCGAATAGTCGGCGGCGAGGATGACGTTGCCCGGTTCCGCCACGAACGCATCGCGGATCTGCCGCCCGACCTCGGTACGGATCGGAATGTTCTGCAGATTGGGCTCGGTCGACGACAGCCGCCCGGTCTGCGCGCCGGTGAGGCTGTAGCTGGTGTGGACGCGGCCGGTCTTCGGGTTGATCTGCGCCTGCAACGCGTCGGTATAGGTGTTCTTGAGCTTGGTCAGTTGGCGCCAGTCGAGCACCCGCGCGGCGATCTCGGCGCCAGGCGAATCCTTGTCGGTGGCGATTCGCTCGAGCTCGGTGACGTCGGTCGAATAGACGCCCGACTTGCCCTTGCGCCCCCCCTTGATGCCCATCCGCTCGAATAGCACGTCGCCCAGCTGCTTGGGGCTGCCGATCGTGAACGGCGCGCCGGCGAGGCCGTGGATGACCGTCTCGAGTCCCGCGATCTGGCCGCTGAATTCGGCGGACAGGTCGGACAGCCGCTGGCGATCGACCTTGATCCCGCGCATCTCCATCCGCGCGACGACGGGGATCAGCGGGCGGTCGACCATCTCGTAGACGCGCGTCGCCTCTTCCGCGGGCAGCCGCGCCCTGAAGCGCTTCCACAGGCGATAGGTGACGTCGGCGTCCTCGGCGGCGTAGCGCGTCGCGGCTTTCAGGTCGATCTCGTGGAACCCGCGCTGCGTCTTGCCGGTGCCGACGACGTCCTTGAACGCGATGCAGCTGTGCGACAGATGCGTCGCCGCGAGCTCGTCCATGCCATGGCCGTGCAGGCCGGCGTCGAGGTCGAAGCTCATCACGATCGTGTCGTCGTGCGGCGCGATTGTAATGCCGCGCTGGCCGAGCACGATCATGTCGAACTTCAGGTTGTGGCCGATCTTGAGGACCGACGGGTCCTCCATCAGGTCCTTCAGCCTCGCGAGCGCGGCGGCGACGTCGATCTGCACCGGCACCTCGGCGAGCAGGTCGCTGCCGCCATGGCCCAAGGGGATGTAGCAGGCGAGATTGGGGTGCAGCGCCAAGCTGACGCCGACCAGCTCCGCCTGCGTCGCGTCGGTCGAACTCGTCTCGGTATCGACCGCGATCCAGCCCTGATGCCGCGCGAGCGTGATCCAGCGATCGAGCGCGGCGAGGTCCTGCACCGTCTCGTAGCCGTCGAGGTCGCAGGGCGGATCCTCCTCCATCGGCGTGGCTGCGGGCGCAGGCACGGGGGCATCGGCGACCCCGCTGTCCCCGTTGCCGAGCTTGGCGAGCAGGGTGCGGAAGCCGTGATGCTCGAGGAAGGCCCGGAGCGGCGCGTCGGGAATGCCCTTCAGTTCGAGGTCCTCGAGCGGTTCGGGGAGCGCGACGTCGCAGCGCAGCGCGACGAGCTCGCGGCTCAACCGCGCCATGCCGGCATGCTCGATCAGATTGTCGCGCAGCTTGCCCTTCTTCATCCCCTCCGCCGCGGCGAGGACGGATTCGAGGTCGCCATGTTCGAGAATCAGCTTGGCCGCGGTCTTTGGCCCGACGCCCGGCACGCCCGGCACGTTGTCGACACTGTCGCCCATCAGCGCGAGCACGTCGCCGAGTTGCGTCGGCGCGATGCCGAAGAACTTCTCGGCGACATGCTCCGCGCCCAGCCGGCGGTTGTTCATCGTGTCGTACAGGTCGAGCCCCGGCTCGATCAGCTGCATCAGGTCCTTGTCGCTCGACACGATCGTCACCGACCAGCCCTGCGCCAGCGCCGCCTTGGCGTAGCAGGCGATGATGTCGTCCGCCTCCAGCCCCTCGGTCTCGATGCAGGGCAGCGAGAAGGCGCGGGTGGCGTCGCGGATCATCGGGAACTGCGGGACGAGGTCTTCGGGCGGCGGCGGCCGGTGCGCCTTGTACTGGTCGTACAGGTCGTTGCGGAACGTCTTCGACGATTTGTCGAGGATGACCGCCATGTGCGTCGGCCCCTCCGCCGCGTGCAGCTCGTCGGCGAGCTTCCACAGCATCGCCGTATAGCCATAGACGGCACCGACCGGCTGCCCGTGCTTGTTGGTGAGCGGCGGCAGCCGGTGATAGGCGCGGAAGATATAGCCCGAGCCGTCGACGAGGTAGAGATGGGGCATCGCGTGCCGTTTAGCGGATCGGAGCGCGGGTGACCAACCTCTGCTTGGGGTGGCGGCGAGCTTTGGCGGAGTGTGGCTTTGCGGTCACAGCGCCTCCATTCTACTCGTCATCCCGGCGAACGCCAGGACCCATGGTTTCGATGAAGGCCGTTGTTGCGGATCATCGCTGGCCGCCCGCGTCCATGGGTCCCGGCGTTCGCCGGGATGACGGAAGTGGGGTTAGGCCCCGCCCCCCGCATAGCCCGCCACCGCCGCCGCGACCGACTGGATCAGCTGCTGTCGTTCGCGGATTGGGCGGCGCGAATCGCCGATCATCACGGCGATCGCATAGCGGCGCCCGTCGGGCGCGGTAAGCAGCCCGACGTCGTTGAACCCGGCGTTGCGCCCACCCAGATCCTGCCCGGTGCCGGTCTTGTGCGCGATCGTCCAGCCGCCGGGCAGCGCCGCACGCAGCCGGGCGCGACCGGTGACCGATGCGCCCATCGTGTCGAGCAGGATTCGCGTCGACGTCTCGGTGAACAATTCGCCGCGCGCCAGCCGCGCCAGCGCATCGGCGATCGCCAGCGGCGCGGCGCCGTCGGGCGGATCGGCGACATACGCGTCGAGCGCCGCGCTGCGCACCTCGGGCGACAGCCGCGAGCGGGCGAGCTCGAAGCCGTTGCCCTTCGCCATCGTCGCCTGGTCCCAGGTCAGTCCCGCGGTCTTCGACTGGAGCAGGCGCTCGCCGGGGCCGAAGCGGATATCGCCCAATTGCTTGCGCTCGATCATCCCGCGCACCGCACCGGGGCCGCCGACATAGGTGAGCAACCGGTCGTTGGCGGTATTGTCGCTATGCGTCAGCGCGCGGGTCAGCAGCTCGCCGACCGTGGTGTGATAGCCGTCGCCCTTGACCAGCATCGCGATCGGCTGGTGGAACAGCGTCAGGTCCTGTTCGCGCACCACGATCGGATCGTCGAGCCGCGCCTTGCCCTGGTCGCGCAGGTCCATCAGCGTCATCGCGACCCACAATTTGCTGACCGACTGCTGCGGCAGCCGCTGGCGCGCGCCGGGCGAGGTCACCGTCCAGCCTTCGTCGACGGCGCGGATCGCGATGCCGAACTTGCCCTCGAACCCGCGCGCGATCTGCTCGATCGTGGCGGTCAGCTGCGCCGGCGCGACCTTGCGCGCGGGCGGGGCGGCGGCGGGCAAGGGGATCGACACCTCGACCGGCGGCGTCACCGCGGGCGCATGGCCGCCGGTGCCGGGCCGCGAGGTCGAGCCGCATCCGGCGAGCGCCAGGCAGGCCACGACGGTCAGGATCGATCGGGCCGAACGGCCGCACGCTGTCATACTGTGGCTGAAGTCCCGCATCGCAATCCGGGGCGATCCTTATCGACGGATTTCCATGCGGAAATGGGCCTTTATGCGACGTGCGACGAAGCGCGGCTCCGGTACGATGAGCCGCCGGATCAGGGGACCAGCACCGTGTCCACCGCCCCGGGCAGCGTCTCGGGATAGTCGAGCGTATAATGCAGCCCGCGGCTTTCGTGCCGGTGCAGCGCCGATCGCACGATCAGCTCGGCGGTCTGCAACAGGTTCCTGAGCTCGATCAGGTCCGGCGTCACGCGGAAATGGCCGTAATAGTCCGCCACCTCCCCGGTCAGCATCTGGATGCGATGCTGCGCGCGCTCCAGCCGCTTGGTCGTCCGCACGATCCCGACGTAGTTCCACATGAAGCGGCGGATCTCGGTCCAGTTCTGCTTGATCACCACCTCTTCGTCCGAATCGGTGACGCGGCTTTCGTCCCATGGGCGGATGACGGGAACGGGCGGCAGCGCGTCCCAGTGCGCGGTGATATGGGCGGCGCACGCCTCGCCGAACACGAAGCATTCGAGCAGCGAATTGGACGCGAGCCGGTTGGCGCCGTGGAGGCCGCTCTCGGTGCATTCGCCCGCCGCATAGAGGCCGGGCAAATCGGTACGCCCGTCGCGGTCGATGACGATCCCGCCGCAGGTATAATGCTGCGCCGGTACCACCGGGATCGGCTGCGTCGTCATGTCGATGCCGAGGCCGAGCAGCTTTTCGTGGATGTTGGGGAAATGCCCCTTCACGAACTCGGGCGGCTGATGGCTGATGTCGAGGTGGACGTAGTCGAGGCCGTAGCGCTTGATCTCCGCATCGATCGCGCGCGCCACCACGTCGCGCGGGGCGAGCTCCATCCGCTCAGGATCGTAATAGGACATGAAGCGCTTGCCGGTGGTCGGGTTGATCAGCCGCCCGCCCTCGCCGCGCACCGCCTCGGTGATGAGGAAGTTCTTGACCTCGAGATGGTAGAGGCAGGTCGGGTGGAACTGCATCATCTCCATGTTGGAGACGCGCGCACCCGCCCGCCACGCCATCGCGATCCCGTCCCCCGTCGCGCCGCGCGGCGCGGTCGAGAACAGGTAGGTCCGCCCCGCGCCGCCGGTGGCGAGGATCGTCGCCTTTGCGGTGTAGAGGTTGACCCGCCCGGTGCCGCGATCGACCGCATAGACGCCCCAGACGTTGCCCGCGCCCGAATAGCGCCGTTCGTGGCGGCTGGTGGCGAGATCGATCGCGACCTGGTCGGGGACGAGGGTGATGTTGGGATGCGCCTCGGCGGCGCGCTGCAGCGCCTCCTGCACCGCCCAGCCGGTCGCGTCGGCGACATGGACGATGCGGCGGTGGCTATGCCCGCCTTCGCGGGTGAGGTGCAGCGCATTGCCCTCGGTCGCGAACGGCACACCCAATTGCGTCAGCCGTTCGATCGCGGCAGGCGCGCCCTCGACGACGAACTCGACCACGTCGCGGTCGTTGAGGCCCGCGCCGGCGACCATCGTGTCCTCGACATGATTGTCGAACGTGTCGCCGGGTTCGAGCACCGCGGCGATTCCCCCCTGCGCCCAGGCGGTCGACCCTTCGTTGAGCGCGCCCTTGGCGAGCACGGTCACCTTGAAACGATCCGCAAGGTTGAGCGCCGCGGTGAGCCCGGCGGCGCCCGACCCGACGATGAGGACGTCGGAGGTCATCAAAGCCCCTCCCCTTCAGGGGAGGGGTTGGGGTGGGGCAGTCGCCAGTTCGAACGCGGCGGTAGTGACTGGGCGAACGACAATAGCGAGGTCAGCACGCCCTCCATATTTTGCATCACGTCCGTATTGATGAAGCGAATGACCTGAAAGCCTTGGCGACGGGACACTGCATCCTTGCGCGCATCCGCGTCTGGATCGTGCGTGTCGCCATCGATTTCGACGATCAGTCCGATGGCAGGACAAAAGAAGTCCGCGATCCGCCATCCCAGTTTCGCCTGCCGTCGAAACTTGAACCCGCCGAGCTGACTGTTCGACAGGTGGCGCCATAGGCGCAGTTCGGGTTCTGTAGGTTCCCGCCGCATGTCCTTTGCGCGCTTGTCGAGATCGGCGGGCGTTCCCCACCCCAACCCCTCCCCTGAAGGGGAGGGGCTTTTTCGGGGCTCACCCATTTGTTGCGCGCGTCAGGCTGAGGAAGACGTCCTCGAGGTCGGGTTCCTTGGTCGAGACGTCGACGATGCCGAAGCCGCTTCCCTGCACCGCGGCCAGCACCTCGCCCGCATTCACCCGGTCCTTGGCGTAGGTGATCTCGAGCGTGCGCGCGCCCTTCAGCACGATCTTGCCGAAACAGGCGTTGTCGGGCAGCGTCGCGACGTCGCGGTCGACGGTTACCGCCACCACCTTTTCCTGCGCCTTGCCGACCAGTTCGCGGGTCGGTTCGTTGGCGATCAACCGGCCGTGGTTGATGATCGCGATTCTGTCGCACAATTGCTCGGCCTCTTCGAGGTAGTGCGTGGTCAGCACCACCGTCACGCCGGCATCGTTGAGCGAGCGGACATAGGCCCACAATTGCTGGCGCAATTCGATGTCGACGCCCGCGGTCGGTTCGTCGAGGACGAGGACGGGCGGCGAATGGACCATCGCCTTCGCCACCATCAGCCGCCGCTTCATGCCGCCCGACAGCGTGCGGGCGTAAGCCTTCGCCTTGTCCTCCAGATGCACCGCGCGCAGCAGCTCCATGCTGCGCCGCTGGCCCTTGGGGACGCCGTACAGGCCGGCCTGGATCTCCAGCGTCTCGATCGGCGTGAAGAAGGGATCGAACAGGATTTCCTGATTGACGATGCCGATCGACGCCTTGGCGTTGCGCGGGTGCGCGTCGATGTCGAAACCCCAGATTTCCGCCGACCCGTCGGTCTTGTTGACCAGCCCGGCGAGGATGTTGATGAGCGTCGACTTGCCCGCGCCGTTCGGCCCGAGCAGGCCGAAGATCTGACCCCGCGGCACATCGAAGCTGACCCCGTCGAGCGCACGCTTGCCGCCCTGATAGGTCTTGCAGAGGTTCTGGATGCGGATCGCGGCCTCGGTCATGGCGCGCGGCATACGCCGATGGCCGCGGGGTGCAACAAAATCCTCCCCGGCACGGGGAGGTGGCACCGCGCAGCGGTGACGGAGGGGGGCTTCCACGCAACGCATCGCCCGCGGCACGCCCCCTCCACCATTCGCTGCGCGAACGGTTCCCCTCCCCGTGCCGGGGAGGATTGAAGGCCGGTCCTCTCCTTGCTATCCGCCGCGCATGATCGCCCCGCCCGAAACCGTCCGTGTCTCAGCTCGCCGTGTCGCCTGCGACGGCGCCACCGACATTCCCGGCGGGGCGGCGCTCGGCCATCCGCGGGTGTTCCTGCAGATCGACGAAGAGGGCTATGTCGACTGCGGCTATTGCGATCGCCGCTTCGTGCTGATCGGCGGCCCTGCGGATGGTGTCGATCAGGCGACATTGCCCGATCACCCGGATGGCGCCAGCGTCTAACGCGCCTATATCGGTGGCATGACCATCGCCGCAGACCCCCGCTCGTTCCTGTACCGCGACCAATTGTCGCCCGACGCCGCGCTCCGCCTGACCGCAGATGCGCTCGGCAAGGCCGACGACGGCGAACTCTACCTGCAATATCGGAAAGCGGAGGCGTTCGGCTTCGACGACGGTCGCCTGAAGACCGCGAGCTACGACACCAATGCCGGGTTCGGCCTGCGCGCGGTGTCGGGCGAGATGACCGCCTTCGCGCACGCCAACGAACTGTCGGAAGCCGCGATCCGCCGCGCCGGCGAGACGATGGCGCTGATCGATCCGTCGGCAAGCGCCAAGGCACCGCCGCCGCAGGGAAACAACCGTCACCTCTACACCGACGCCGATCCGCTCGACCTGGTGCCGTTCGCCGACAAGGTGAATCTGTGCCAGACGATCGACGCCGCCGCCCGTGCTCGCGATCCGCGTGTCGCGCAGGTCTCGGTCGGGCTGTCGGGAACGTGGGGCGTGGTCGAGATCGTCCGGCCCGACGGCTTCGTCGCTACCGATGTGCGGCCGCTGGTGCGGCTCAACATTCAGATCGTCGTCGAACAGAACGGCCGCCGCGAGACGGGGACGTTCGGGATCGGCGGCCGCTATCTCTACGATCGTCTGTTCGATCCCACGGTCTGGAACCGCGGCATCGACGAGGCGCTGGCGCATGCGCTGGTCAATCTCGATTCGGTGGCGGCACCGGCGGGCGAGATGACCGTGCTGCTCGGGCCGGGCTGGCCGGGGATCGTGCTGCACGAGGCGATCGGCCATGGCCTCGAAGGCGACTTCAACCGCAAGGGCACCAGCGCCTTTTCGGGGCGGATCGGCGAGCGCGTCGCCGCGCCCGGCGTCACCGTGGTCGACGACGGATCGATCCCCGACCGCCGCGGCTCGCTGTCGATCGACGACGAGGGCACGCCGACGTCTGAGACGGTGCTGATCGAGGACGGCATCCTTAAGGGCTATATGCAGGACCGTTTGAACGCGCGGCTGATGGGCGTCGCCGCCACCGGCAACGGCCGCCGCGAAAGTTTCGCGCACGCGCCGATGCCGCGGATGACCAATACGTTCATGAAGGGCGGCAACGACGATCCCGCCGAGCTGCTGAGCCGCGTCAAGCGCGGCATCTTCGCCAAGAGCTTCGGCGGCGGGCAGGTCGACATCGTCTCGGGCAAGTTCGTCTTCAGCTGCACCGAGGCGTATATGATCGAGGACGGCAGGATCGGCGCGCCGATCAAGGGCGCGACGCTGATCGGCGACGGCCCGACGGTGCTGACCAAGGTCGCCGGCATCGGCAACGACTTCGCACTCGACGAAGGTATCGGCGTCTGCGGCAAGGGCGGACAGAGCGTGCCGGCGGGCGTCGGCCAGCCGACGCTGCTGGTGGATGGGCTGACGGTGGGCGGTACGGCGACGTAAGCCGCTCCTGAGATCAGTAACTGCCGACCAGCGTGTCGATTGCGGTGATGATCGCAATATGGTGTTGTGCGAGCGAGCAGACGCGCGACTTCAGTTCTACCGTGCGTACTGCGGTGGCGAATTGCGATAGCATGAAGAGCGTTTCGCCATTGACGTCGAAGCTGGGATTAAGGCGCCGATTGGTGGGCGGTATCTCGCCGGGGGGCATCAGCGGTATGACGAAGCGCGTGCCGATATCGTCGAAATCGTCGGCCTGACAATCGACCACCAGACCGCCGCCGCTGAAATGATAGACGTCGAACCGTGCCATCAGAACAGCCGCAGATGCTCGAGTGGAAGAGGATTGTTCTCAACCCATGCGCGATGGGCATCGATCCACTCGCGGTTCTCTTCTTTCCACTTGGTGGTTTGCGCTGCTTTGGTCGCCGTGCGGAGCGCCTCCTCGCTAATGCGTGAGATATTGATCCCACAATCACGGGCCGCTGCGACAATGCCCGTGTCCAAGGAAAGATTGACGGGCTTGCGCTTGCCCGAACTGATAGGATCATGCTTCATGCGATAAAGATATGCGCATGATCTGTGCGCGTCAATGGAGCGTCCCATGTCTCTTGCCGAACTCGGTCGCTACGATCGCAATCTCGCCAATATCATCGTGGGGCGGCTCGATTCGGAAGGGATCGACGCGATCGCCTTCGATGGCGGGGCGAGCATCGCCGATGGCAGCTATCTGCTGATTCCGGTGCGGGTGATGGTCGACGAGGACGACCTGTCCGCCGCGCAGGCGATCGTCGCTGCTGCCCAAATTTGAGGCAGCGGCGCCGCGCTGCTCATTATTCTATCGTTAACGGGTGAGCGCCAGGCCGTCCCGCCCGCCTGACGCCGTCGTTTCGCGACTGGCACGATGATTGCGATGCCTGTCCTCGTACTATCGAGGGGGCAGGGATGAAGCTGGTCATTGCGATCATCAAGCCGTTCAAGCTCGACGAGGTGAGGGAAGCCCTCACGACGTTGGGTGTGGCGGGGATGACGGTTACCGAGGTCAAGGGGTTCGGCCGCCAGAAGGGCCAGACCGAAATCTATCGCGGCGCCGAATACAGCACCAACATGGTGCCCAAGATCAAGATCGAGGTGGTCTGCGCCGCCGACCTCGCCGACCGGGTGGTCGAGGCGATCCAGGCGTCCGCCAACACCGGCGCGATCGGCGACGGCAAGATCTTCGTGCTCGACGTCGGCCAGGCGGTGCGCATCCGCACCGGCGAAACCGACGATTCGGCGCTCTGAGGGGGGGGTAATCCATGAAGCAAGTGATGAAGATTGCCGGCGCCGCGGGGCTGACCGCCCTCGCGTTCGCCGCCATGCCCGCCTGGGCACAGGATGCCGCGCTGCAGGCACCCGCCGCCGCGCCGGCCGCGACGGTGAACAAGGGCGACACCGCCTGGATGATGACGTCGACCGTGCTGGTCATGATGATGATCCTGCCGGGCCTTGCGTTGTTCTACGGCGGCCTCACCCGGTCGAAGAACATGCTGTCGACGATGACGCAGATCGGCGCGGTCGCGTGCCTCGCGATGCTGCTGTGGGTGATGTACGGCTACAGCCTCGCCTTCGGCCCGGACCTCGCCGGCGGTGGGTTCCTCACCAATTTCATCGGCAGCTTCGACAAGGCGTTCCTGAAGGGCGTCACCTCGGCGTCGCAGGCGGCGACGTTCACCGCCGGGGTGGAGATCCCCGAATATGTCTTCATCTGCTTCCAGATGACCTTCGCGGCGATCACCGTCGCGCTGGTGCTGGGGTCGGTAGTCGAGCGGATGAAATTCTCCGCGGTGATGGTGTTCGGCGCGGTGTGGCTGACGATCGTCTATTTCCCGATCGCGCATATGGTCTGGGCATCGTCGGGCGTGTTCTTCAAGGCGGGTGCGCTCGATTTCGCCGGTGGTACGGTCGTGCACATCAACGCCGGCGTCTCGGCGCTGGTCGCATCGATCATGCTCGGCAAGCGCATGGGCTATCCGACGACGCCGATGCCGCCGCACTCGCTGACGCTGACCGGCGTCGGCACGGGCCTCCTCTGGGTGGGCTGGTTCGGCTTCAACGCCGGATCGGCGCTCGAGGCCAATGGCTCGGCGGGGCTCGCGATGATCAACACCTTCGTCGCGACCGCGAGCGGCGGGCTGTTCTGGATGCTGGTCGAGCGTGCGCGCGGCCACAAGGGTTCGGCGCTGGGCTTCTGCTCGGGCATCGTCGCCGGTCTGGTGGCGGTGACGCCGGCCGCCGGCAACTCGGGACCGTTCGGCGCGATCGTGCTCGGCGCCGTCGCCTCGATCGTCTGCTTCTTCGCGGTATCGGTGCTCAAGCCCAAGCTTGGCTATGACGACGCGCTCGACGCGTTCGGCGTGCACGGCATCGGCGGCATGATCGGCGCGATCGGCACCGGCATCGTCTACGCCCCGTCGCTCGGCGGCCCGGGCGCGGCGGACTATGCGATGGGCGCCAAGCTGCTGGTGCAGGTCGAGGCGGTGGTCACCACCATCGTCTGGGCCAGCATCGGCACCGTCATCGCGATCCTCATCGCCAAGGCGATCACCGGCCTGCGCGTCGCTCCCGAAGTCGAGCAGGAAGGCCTCGACCTCGGCGAACACGGCGAGCGCGCCTACAACTGATCGGGAGCGGGCCGCCAGCGCCCGCACCCCAACGACGTTCCTCCTGCGGACGACCTTGACCCGGTACGGCGACGTACCGGGTCTTTTTTGTTGCGCGCGAAGACGCGAAGACGCGAAGGTGTTGTGTGTCGGGCAGGCGTCAGCCTGCCTTCATCAAGCGATGATAGGGCGGCGCGACGTGGCCGGGAGCGAAACAGCTTCGCGTCTTCGCGCCTTCGCGTGAGTCATTTTTGCGCGCAGAGGCGCGGAGGACGCGGAGAAAGCGTGCGGGTCGGGCCGGATCGCCTTACCCAAGTTGTAAGAGCGCCTACGGCGCAACAGGCGGAACACCTCTGCGCTCTCTATGCCTCTGCGCGCAAAAACCTTCCTATCGAGGCCGAGAGATCAGCCCAGCCGCTTGCGCAGCTCCAGCATCGCGAGTGCCGCGAGCGCCGCGCCGGCGCCCTTGTCGAGCTGCGCAGGGTCGGCGCGGACGATCGCCTGCGCCTCGTTCTCGGTGGTGAGGATGCCGTTGCCGATCGCCAGGCCGTCGAGCGTCAGCGCCATGATCCCGCGCGCGCTTTCGTTCGAGACGATCTCGAAATGATAGGTCTCGCCGCGGATCACGACGCCCAGCGCGACGAAGGCGTCGTAGCGGTCGCTGTCCGACGCCAAGGCGATCGCGCCCGGCACTTCGAGCGCGCCCGGCACCGTCACCGTTTCATGACTGTGGCCCGCCGCCTCGATCGCGGCGCGGGCGCCGGCGAGCAGCATGTCGTTGAGGTGGTCGTAGAAACGCGCTTCGACGATGAGGATATGCGCCATGTCAGTCGTCCGCTTCGATCCGGCGCTCGCCGACGATCGACAGGCCGTAGCCGTCGAGGCCGACCAGCGTGTGGTGGGTGTTGGTGAGCAGCACCATTTCCTCGACGCCGAGCTCGGTGAGGATCATCGCGCCGACGCCATAGTCGCGCAATTCCTCCATGTCCGCCTCTGGTAAGGTCCCCGCCTTGGCCTGGAGCGCGACGGTGAACTGGTCGGCGCGCGGGCGGTTGATGACGACGATCACGCCGGCGCCTTCCTCCGCGATCAGCTCCATCGAGCGGCGCAGCAGCCCCTCGCGCGCGCCATTCTCGCCGAAGATGTCGGCGAAGGGGGACAGCGCGTGCATGCGCACCAGCGTCGGCTTGGCGGGATCGACCTTGCCCTTGACCAGCGCGATCTGTTCGGTGCCCGTCGCCTTGTTCCAATAGGTGAGCGCGGTCCATTCGCCGCCCCATTCGCTGGTGAAGCGTGCTTCGGCCCGCTTCTCGACCAGATGGTCGTAGCGGCGGCGATAGGCGATGAGGTCGCGGATCGTGCCGATCTTGAGGTTATGGAACTGCGCGAAGGTGACGAGGTCGTCGAGGCGCGCCATCGTCCCGTCCTCGTTCATGATCTCGCAGATCACGCCCGAGGGATTGAGCCCGGCCAGCCGCGCGACGTCGACCGCCGCCTCGGTATGGCCGGTGCGCACCAGCACGCCGCCGTCGCGCGCGACCAGCGGGAAGACGTGGCCGGGAGTGACGATCTCGTCGCGCGCCTTCGACGAATCGATCGCCACCGCGACGGTGCGCGCGCGGTCAGCGGCGGAGATGCCGGTGGTGACGCCGTCGCGCGCCTCGATCGAGGTGGTGAAGGCGGTCTCGTAGCGCGTGCCGTTGTTGCGGCTCATCAGCGACAGGCCGAGCTCGTCGACGCGGCGCTTGGTCAGCGCGAGGCAGATCAGGCCGCGGCCGTGCTTGGCCATGAAGTTGATCTTTTCGGGCGTCGCCATCTGTGCGGGGATGACGAGGTCACCCTCGTTCTCGCGATCCTCGTCGTCGACCAGGATGAACATCCGGCCGTTGCGCGCCTCGTCGATGATCTCCTCCGGCGAGGAGAGGAAGGCGTGGCGCAGGCGCGCCATTTCGGGCTTAGCGGCCACGGTAATGCTCCATGCGTTGCAGATAGCGGGCGAGGACGTCGATCTCGATGTTGACCGCCTGGCCCGCGGCCAGCGCACCGAGCGTGGTGACCGCCTGCGTGTGGGGGATGAGGTTGACCCAGAAATGCGTCTTGGCCCCATGATCCTCGACGCCGTTGACGGTCAAGGAGACGCCGTCGATCGTGATCGAGCCCTTGGCGGCGATGAACGGCGCGAGCGCGGCGGGAACGGCGAAGCCGACGCGGTGCGAGTCGCCGTCGGGCGTGACGTCGAGCACTTCGGCGATGCCGTCGACGTGCCCGGTGACGATGTGGCCGCCCAGTTCGTCGCCCAGTTTCATCGCGCGTTCGAGGTTGAGGCGGCGGCCTTTCGTCCATTGATCCTGTGCGGTGCGCGCGATCGTCTCGCCCGACACCTGCATGTCGAACCAGCCCCGTCCGCCTTCGCTCCCCTTGTCGACGACGGTCAGACAGACGCCCGAACAGGCGATCGACGCGCCGAGGTCGATCGTCTCGGTATCGTAGGCGGTGGCGATGCGCACGCGCGTGTCGCCGCGGTCCTCGACCGCTTCGATGGTGCCGATATCGCTGACTATGCCGGTAAACATGGGGTGCGCTCGTAGACCTCGAGACGGTCGGTGCCAAGCTGCCGCGCATCGTGCAACCGCCAGCGGCCATGGGCGGTGCCAAGATCGGCTATCCCGAGGTCGCCGATCGCGGAGGTGCCGGCGCCGATCACGATCGGCGCGCGGTAGAGCAGCAGCCGGTCGACGAGGTCGGCGCGGAGGAAGGCGGCGGCGGTCGCAGCGCCGCCCTCGACGAAGAGGTGGTCGGCAGGGAGGGCGGCGATGGCGTGCGGGGAGTCGATCCAGAGGACGTCGCTCTCACCCTCACCCTTCCGCGCCTGCGGCGCTCCCTCCCTCTCCCATCGGGAGAGGGAAGAGGCGCGAAGCGCCGAAGGGTGAGGGTGAGAGGAGAGGATGACCCGCTGCGGACTTCGCGCCTCCAATCCGGCCAGGCGCACATCCAGACGCGGCGCATCCGCCTGCCACGTCCCGCGGCCCACCAGGATCGCCTCGTGCCGGCTGCGTTCCAGATGCGTGTGCGCGCGTGCCTCAGGGCCGGTGATCCAGCGGCTGCTGCCGTCGGGCAGCGCGATGCGGCCGTCGAGCGAGGTGGCGAGCTTGAGCGTCACGAACGGCCGCCCGAGCCGCTGGCGGGTCAGGAACCCCGCCATGCCGTGCGCCGCCTCGCCCGCGCGAACGCCGGTATCGACCGTGATCCCCGCCGCACGCAGCCGCGCAATGCCGCTACCGTCGGTGCGCGGATCGGGATCGCCGATCGCGACCACCACTCGCGCCACGTGCGCCGCGACCAGCAGGTCGGCGCAGGCGGGACCGCGCGCCGAAACATGGGCGCAGGGTTCGAGCGTGACGTAAGCGGTCGCCCCCCGCGTGCGCGGCCCCGCCGCGGCGAGCGCCATCGCCTCGGCATGCGGCCGCCCGCCGGGCTGCGTCCAGCCGCGCCCGACGACGCGGCCGTCGCGGACGATCACGCAGCCGACATTGGGATTGGGCGCCGTGCTCCCGCGCGTCCGCTCGGCCAGCGCGAGCGCCGCGCCCATCCATCGCGCGTCGTTTGCGGCGCTTACAGGCCCCACTTGCTCATCGCATCGTCGACCTGCTTGAACTGGCTGCGCAGTTTCTCCTCGCGCGCCTTCTGTGCGGCGATGCGCTTGTCCTGGTCGACCTTGTCGAGCGCCTGCTGCGCCTTGATCTGCGCGTCGGTGCGGTTCGCGGCGTAGTTCTTGAAATAGATGATGTTGGGCGAATAGGGCTCGGGCGGGATGTCGTTGCGCATGAAGGCGTAGACGAAGAAGCCGGTGATCGCCATCGCCAGCGCCAGGAAGCCGAGCTCGTACGGCTGGCGCCCGGTCAGGAACAGTCGCAGGTCCTTGTAGGCGCGGATCGGCGAAAAGCGGCTGAAGAACTGCATGGCCGGAAGATAGGTCGGGCAGGGCGGCTAGGCCAGCCCCCGCGGCTAGTCGGTCAGCCCGTGGACCAGCAGCAGCGCGACGAACGACAGCAATGCCGCCCAGGCGAAAACGAGCAGCACCGCCGTACGCCACAGCGCCGATCGCTTGCGTAAGCAATAGGCACCGCGCAACTGCCGGAACATGTGGATCGGCGGCACCAGCAGCACGGCGAGCGAGATCCAGCCGCCGCCCACCCCGACGACCCCCATCAGCATGAGCGCGATCACCATCAGCATCATGAAGGCGAGGCTGTAGGTGACGAAGATCGCATGGTCGTACAGCCCGAACCGCCGCCGCCACAGGAACAGCAGCGCGACGAACGGCGTCGAGATGGGGATCAGCAGCCAGCTGTATTTGTACGCGCTGGTCTGCAGCTTGTAGAGCGCGAGGCCGGGATTCTTGTTCGCCTTGTCGAGGCCATGGTCGAGGCTCGCCCAGCCCGTCCTGGCCCGGGTGAAGGTGAAGCTCTGGTCGCCGTCGGCACCCGTCGTCTGCGTGTGCCTGAGCGCCGCGACGGTGGTGCGAAGCGTGGAGATCTCGGAATCGACCTCGCGCGTCGGCTGGCCCGCGGCGACGAGCGTGGCGCGTTTCGCCTGTGCCTTGTCGAGCGCGTCCTGCGCCTTTTCCGCGCCGCGCGCGAAGCCGACAATATTGCGGCTCATCGATTCGGGCGACACCGCCTCGGCGATGTCGCCGCCCAGCGCGCTGATCGTCGCGAACATCAGGAAGACGGTGAACAGGAAGATCGCCAGCGGCGACACGAACCGCGCGCGCTCGCCCGCGACGTAGCGGCGGGTGAGGTCGCCCGGGCGCCACACCAGCATCGGCAGCGTGCGCCAGATCTTGCCTTCGAAATGGAAGACGCCGTGCGCGATCTCATGCCCGATCGCGCCGATCGAGCGGTGGACGTGGCCGCTCTGCCCGCAGGCATGGCAATGCGCGCCGATCAGCCGCGTCCCGCAATTGAGGCACAATGCGCCACCGTGACCGTGATCCGTGGCGTTCCCGCCGTGCGGCTCCACCGCGCGCGCGGCGAGCGCACCGCTGATGACGTCCGCTGCTGCTGCGATATCCCCCGACATGGGGTTGGACCCTAGCAAGCTCGTCTTCGTGGCGCGAGAGGGAACGGCATGGTAACGAACGCCATGGCCGACGTAGAACATCCGACCGCATTGATCGCCGACATGGGCCGCCGCGCGCGCGCCGCTGCGCGGATAACGGCCGGGCTGCCGACCGCGGCCAAGGCCGCCGGACTGCGCGCGGCGGCGAGCGCGCTGCGCGCGGCGGAACCGGCGATCCTCGCCGCCAATGCGCGTGACATGGCGGCAGGCGCCGAACGTGGGCTGTCGGGTGCGCTGCTCGACCGGCTGAAACTCGATGCAGCGCGGATCGGCGGCATGGCGGCCGGAGTCGACGCGGTGGCGGCGCTCGCCGATCCCGTGGGGCAAACGATTGATCGCGCCGAGCGGCCCAACGGCCTGCAGCTTGCCCGGGTGCGCGTACCGATCGGGGTTATCGGCATCATCTACGAATCGCGCCCCAACGTCACTGCGGATGCTGCGGCCCTGTGCGTGATGGCGGGCAATGCCGCGATCCTGCGCGGCGGCAGCGAGGCGGTGCACAGCAACCGCGCGATCCATGCCGCGCTCGTCGCCGGCTTCGCCGAAGCCGGACTGCCGGCGGATGCGGTGCAGCTGGTCCCGACCACCGATCGCGCGGCGGTCGGTGCGATGCTCGCGGCGGACGGCGTGATCGACCTCGTCGTGCCCCGCGGCGGCAAGAGCCTCGTCGCGCGGGTACAGGCGGAGGCGCGCGTACCGGTGCTGGCGCATCTCGACGGCATCAACCACGTCTATGTCGATGCCTCCGCCGATCCTGCGATGGCACGCGCGATCGTCGTGAATGCCAAGATGCGGCGCACCGGTATCTGCGGATCGATGGAGACGCTGCTGATCGACCGCGGGTTCGGCGACGCCGCGGCGCTGATCGCGGCGCTGCGCGAGGCGGTGTGTGAGGTGCGCGGCGACAATCATGCCGCGGCAATCCTGCCGGGGATCGCGCTCGCCGACGACGCCGATTGGGACACCGAATATCTCGACGCCATCTGTTCGGTGGCGATGGTCGCCGGCATCGACCAGGCGATCGAGCATATCGCCGCGCACGGCTCGCATCATACCGACGCTATCGTTGCCGAGGATGCGGTCGTCGCCGAGCGGTTCCTCGCCGAGGTCGATTCGGCGATCGTGCTGTGGAACGCCTCGACCCAGTTCGCCGACGGCGGCGAGTTCGGGTTGGGCGCGGAGATCGGCATCGCCACCGGCCGGCTGCATGCGCGGGGGCCGGTGGCGCTTGAAGGGCTGACGACGTACAAATGGGTCGGGCGCGGGACAGGGCAGGTGCGTGGTTGATGCCGTGATATGACCGGCGTAGAGTAATCGAATGAACGCACCGGTTTCGATCGTCGCACCGCTCGATCCTGCCACGCTGGCGCTGGTCCAGGAGATCGCGCAGGCACGCGGCATCAGCGGTGAGGTCTTCGCTGCCGACGCGATCCGGGAGGCGGCCGAACGCGAGGTCGAGTGGCGGGCCTTCGTGCAGGAGGGCATCGATTCCGCCGACCGCGGTGAGTTGATAAGCCAGGAAGACATGGAGGCGTGGTTCGAGGAGCGTGTGGCGGCCCGGCGCGGGGCATGACGCGCGCCAGATGGACGCGGCGGGCGCGGGCGGACCTGTCGCGGATCGATGATTTCAACGTTCGGAACGATCCGGCCTTCGCCGATGCCGTCGGTCGTGCCGCCATTGCCGCGGGCGACTTTCTGGCCGAATTTCCCCATGCCGGTTCGATGTTGGACGACGGCGAGCGCAAATGGCGTGTCCCGCATACCGACTATATCCTCGTCTATCGGGTGACGAATGGCGACGTGGAAATCCTGCGCGCCTATCACGGGCGCGAGGATTGGCGGCGGCGCAGGCTGTGACCCCCACCGGCCTGCTCGGCGGATCGTTCAACCCCGCGCATCGCGGGCACCGTGGGATCACGCTCGCCGCGATCCGTGCGCTCGACCTCGACGAGGCGTGGTGGCTGGTGTCGCCGGGCAATCCGTTGAAGGCCGGCGCGTCCGACATGGCGCCGCTCGCCGCCCGGCTCGCCTCGGCGAAGCGGCAGGCGCGCCGCGCGCCGATCCGGGCGACGGATATCGAGGCGCAGCTCGGCACCCGCTATACGCTCGACACGCTGCGCAAGCTGCAGCGGCGCTACCCGAAACGGCGCTTCATCTGGCTGATGGGCGCGGACAATCTGGCGCAATTCCATCGCTGGCGGGGATGGCGTGGAATCGCGCGCACGATGCCGATTGCGGTCATCGCGCGTCCGGGGTATGACGACGACGCCCTCGCGAGCGTCGCGATGGGTTGGCTGCGGCGTTTCCAACGGCCCGCAGACCAGGCGAAACATTGGATGACGTGGAGTTTGCCGGCCCTCGTGCTGCTGCGCTTCCGCCCCGACCCGAGTTCCGCCACCGCGGCCCGCGCGGCCGATCCCGACTGGCACCGGCACAGCGCCGGCCCGGCAACCCAGGAGTAACCTTGGCGAGTACCCCCCATGCCGTGCGACCGGCCGACCCCGCGGAGGTCGAGGCGCTGCGCCGGCTCATCTTGGCGTCGCTCGACGACGATCAGGCGGAAGAGGTGATCTCGATCCCGCTCGCCGGCAAATCGTCGATCGCCGACCATATGGTGATCGCCAGCGGCCGTTCGACGCGGCAGGTCGCCAGCATGGCGCACAAGATCGCCGAGAAGGTGAAGGCCGAATTCGGCCGCAGCGTGCGGATCGAGGGGCTGCAGACCGCCGACTGGGTGCTGATCGACGCCAACGACGTCATCGTCCACCTGTTCCGGCCCGAGGTGCGCACCTTCTACAACCTCGAGCGGATGTGGCAGTTCGGCGATACCGTCTCGTCGTCGCTGAAGCCGCTTCCCACCCCCGAGGCGTAGATCCTCCTCCACATCGTGGCGCGTGGGAAGATCGGGCGCTCGCCCGAGGCGGAGCTGGTGGCACGCTATCTGAAGAGGATCGCCTGGCCGACGCGCGTCACCGAATTGCCCGACACCGGCGGCAAGCCGCCCGCGCTCGACGCGCAGACGATCCGCGTGATGCTCGACGAGACGGGCGAGGTGCTGGGGTCGGTCGACTTCGCGCGCCGGCTGGAGCGCTGGCGCGACACCGGCACGCGCGAGGTGCGCTTCCTGATCGGCGCGGCGGATGGCTTCGGCGATGTCGAGCGGGCCGAGGCGGACCTGCTGCTGTCGTTCGGGCGGGCGACCTGGCCGCACATGCTGGCGCGGGCGATGCTGGCCGAGCAATTGTTCCGCGCGACCGCGATCCTGGCGGGGCATCCGTATCATCGGGAGGGGTGATGGCTGGCATCTCGCGCTCACCCTCACCCCTCGCCGCCTTCGGCGTCTTTCCCCTCTCCCGCTGGGAGAGGGGAGGAGCGGCGCAGCCGCGGAGGGGTGAGGGTGCGCGCGTCGCACTGTGTTGTCTCGCTCTCCTCGCCCTGACCCTCCCCGCGCAAAGCCAGACGCTCACCGACCAGCGCCAACGCCTCGCGACCGCCAAGCGCGACGCCGCGGTCGCCGCGCGCAAGGCGGACGCGCTCGCCCGCAACGCCGCCGCCGAACGCGATGCCGCAGACACGGCGCGCGCGCAGGAGGCCGCGCTCGCCGCCCGCGTCGCCGCCGCCGAAGCCAACCTCGCCGCCGCCCGCGCGCGCCAGGGACTCGTCGCGCGGTTGCTCGCCGACCAGCAGACGCGGCTGGGCGCGCAGCAGGCGCCGGTCGCGCGGCTGCTCGCCGCGCTGACCGCGCTCGCCCGGCGGCCGGCGGTGGTGGCGATCGCGCAGCCGGGTTCGGTCGACGACCTCGTCCACGTCCGCGCGGTGCTCGGCGGCGCGCTGCCGGTGGTGCGCGCGCGAACCGATGCGGTGCGGCAGGATATCGCACGCACCCGCGAGCTGCAGGCCAGTGCCGAAGTCGCCGCCACGGCGCTGCGACAGGGGCGGGCGCGGCTCGACGCGGATCGGCTGGCGCTCGCGCAACTGGAGGCGTCGCACCGCCGCCGCGCGCAGGCGCTCGGTCGCGATGCGATGAGCGAATCGGATCGCGCGCTGGCGCTCGGCGAACGCGCGCGCGACCTGCTCGACTCGCTCGGCGAGGGCGATGCGGCGCAGGCGACCGCCGCCGATCTCGCGCGCCTGCCCGGCCCGCTGCCGCGCCCGCTCGCGCCGGGCGCAACGCCGCCGGTGCCGGTCGCGGGCGTCTATCGCCTGCCGGTGCGCGGGCGGCTGGTCACCGGGCTCGACGAGATTTCGGAAAGCGGCGTGCGCTCGCGCGGGCTGACTTTCGCCGTCGCCGCCGGCGCGCCGGTGACCGCGCCGGCGGCGGGGCTGGTCCGCTATGCGCGGCCGTTCCGCGGCTATGGCAGCATCGTCATCATCGACCATGGCGACGGCTGGACCAGCCTCGTCACCGGGCTCGCCGCGACGCAGGTCGCCGCCGGGCAGCGCATTGCGGCGGGGGCAGCGCTCGGTACCGCGGGCAGCGGCGAGGACCCGCGCATCACCGTCGAGCTGCGCCGCCGCGGTCGTCCGATCGACATCGTTGCTTTGCTCGGCTGATCGCCCGCCCGAAGTCAGCCCGCGTTCAGCGTCGCTGCGCTTTGCTCGGGCACGGAAAGACGCTAAACACGTGGGGTTTCCCCGCCTTTCAGGACATTCGATGGCCCGTCCGCTGCTTACCGCGACTGCAATCCTCGGCTCGCTGTCCCTGATCCCGCTCGCGACGCAGGCGATGGCGGCGGTCGACACCGACACCTATCGCGAATTCGACCAGTTCCTCGACGTCTTCAACCGGATCAAGGCGGACTATGTCGACAAGGTCGACGACAAGGCGCTCATCAAGGGCGCGATCCAGGGGATGCTGCAAAGCCTCGACCCGCATTCGAGCTACGTCGACGCGCTCGACTACGACAATCTGCGCATCCAGACGGAAGGGAATTACGGCGGCCTCGGCCTGACCGTCCAGATGGAAGACGGCGCGGTCAAGGTCGTCGCGCCGCAGGAGGACACCCCGGCGTATCGCGCGGGCGTCAAGTCGGGCGATTATATCACCCATATCGACGGCAAGCTGATCTACGGCGAGACGCTGGACGAGGCGATCGGCCTGATGCGCGGCAAGCCGGGTACGAAGATCAGCCTGACGCTGGTCCGCCCCGGGCAGGACAAGCCGGTCGAGGTGACGATGAACCGCGAGGTCATCATCCAGCGACCGGTGAAATGGGAAGTCCGCGGCGACGTCGGCTATATCAATATCAACACCTTCTCGGAAAATACCGGCGCCGACACGCGCGCGGCGATCATGGCGATCGACAAGAGCCTCGGCCACCGGCCCTTGGGCTATGTCGTCGACCTCCGCGACAATGGCGGCGGACTGCTGACGCAGGCGATCGCGGTCAGCGACGCCTTCCTCGACCATGGCGAGATCGTCTCGCAGCGCGGCCGCGAGAAGTCGGATATCGAGCGCTATTTCGCGAAGCCGGGCGACGACGCGCACGGCCTGCCCGTCGTGGTATTGACCAATCCCGGCACCGCGTCGGCGTCGGAGATCGTCGCGGGCGCGCTGCAGGACCATCACCGCGCGCTGGTGATGGGCGAGCGCAGCTTCGGCAAGGGATCGGTGCAGACGCTGCTCCAGCTCGGCCCGCAGACCGCGCTGCGGCTGACCACCGCGCGTTACTATACGCCGTCGGGACGCAGCGTGCAGGAAGGCGGGATCGAACCCGACATCCGCGTGCCGCAGATCAGCGACCCCGACCTCAAGACGCGCCCCGTCTTCCGCGAGGCCGATCTGCGCCGCCATCTCATCAACGAGGTGAAGGCGGACAACAAGATCCTCGAGGAAGACACCAAGGACGATCCGCGCTTCGCGATGACCCCCGACCAGCTGAAGAAGCAGGGCATCGACGACTTCCAGCTCTATTACGCATTGAAGACCGTCGCGCGGCTCGGCGGCGCGGCGCAGGTCGCGGCGGCGACCCGGCCGCGACCGTCGCCGACCGCCGCGACGCCGCCGGCGCGCCAATGACCCGCGACGAACGCCTCGCGCGCGTCCTCGCGCTGCTGTTGCCCGCCGCGCTGCTCGCCGGCGCGTGGGGATCACAGCTGCTCGGCCACCTCTATCCGTGCGAGATGTGCCATTGGCAGCGCTGGCCGCATTATGCCGCGCTGCCGTTCGCATTGCTCGCCTTCGTCGTGCCGCAGCGGAGCATTGCCAAGGCGTTCACGATCCTCGCCGCGCTGCTGATCGCGGTCTCGGGGGCGATCGGCGTCGCGCATGCCGGGGTCGAATATCATTGGTGGAACGGCTTCACCGCCTGCACGCAGACGGTGAACCTGCGCGGGCTCGACGGTGCGGCGCGGCTCGAGGCGCTGATGCACGCGCCGATGGTCCGCTGCGACGCCCCGCAATGGACGCTGGCGGGGATTTCACTCGCCGGGTTCAACGCGATCCTTTCGCTCGGCGGCGCGGGCCTTATCTTGTGGCTGATGAGGAAAGCGCGATGAGCGGCTGGCGACCCGGCGACCGGCGCGAATCGACCCGCGCGATGGTGCGCGTCGATCAGGCGGGCGAATATGGTGCGACGCGCATCTATGCGGGGCAGCTCGCCGTGTTCGGCGACCGCCACCCGGCAAGCCGCGCGATCCATCATATGGCGGTGCAGGAGGAGCGTCACCGCGCCTTCTTCGACCGGATGATCGCGGAGCGCGGCGTGCGGCCGACGCTGTTCCAGCCGTTCTGGGACAAGGCGGGCTTCGCGCTGGGCGCGATCACCGCGGCGATCGGCCCCAATGCCGCGATGGCCTGCACCGCGGCCGTCGAAACCGAGATCGACAAACATTACCAGCACCAGCTGGATACGCTTGGGCCCAGCGATCCCGAACTGTCGGCGGCGATTCGAGATTTCCAGGCCGAGGAGCTGGAGCATCGCGACCATGCGCTCGCCAACGGCGCCGAACAGGCGGTCGGCTATCCGGTATTGAGCGGTCTCATCCGGCTGGGCTGCAAGGTGGCGATCGCGGCGGCGAAGCGAATTTGAGAGGATTTGTCATGCGTGCATTCATCGCGACCGTGCTGATGCTGGCCAGCCCGGTGCTGGCGCAGCAGGCGGCACAGGTCAGCCCGATGCCGGCGCTGCCCGGCGCGGCCAGGCCGGTGGTCATCCAGGCACCGGGCGAGGTCGCCAAGCGCGCACCGGTCAACGGCGTGCTCGTCCTCTACGGCAACGAACGCTGCCCGACCAACAACGACGGCGACGAGATCGTCATCTGCGAACGGCGCAGCGCGCGCGAGCAATATCGCGTGCCGAAGGAATTGCGCGAATTCCAGGTGACGCCACAGAACGAAAGCTGGGCGGCTCGTGCGCAGGGGACGCTCGACGCCGGCGTCGGCGCGAACAGCACGGGCAGCTGTTCGACCGTGGGTGCGGGCGGCCAGACCGGCTGCTTCCTCCAGAACGCCCGCGCCGCGCGCAAGGAGAACCAGGCGCGCAAGGTCGAGGAAGCGCGCGTTCCCTGATCGGGGGAGGGGCGCTACCAGTTTCCCCCGTCACCCCGGACGTGTTCCGGGGTCCACTCCGCGGCACGCGAATGGCTTGAGGTTTCAGCCGTGCGCATGCGGCACGGTGGACCCCGGAACAAGTCCGGGGTGACGCGGTATTTTGGGCTACCTTCGACCCACGCACAGGGAAAAGCCTGTTGCCGTCTTGGCCTGATCCGGTCGGTACGATAGCCTGCCCTTCGGGCTAACGGGGGAACGATATGGCAACGGCGATCGGGCGCGCGGCAAGGCCGGCGCCATGGGCGGCGGACGGATTCGAGAAGGGGTTGAGCGTCGCCGCCATGGTGCTGCTCGCCGCGGTGCTGACGGCGCTCGCACGCGGTCATGCGCATTGGGCGGGGGTGCCGGGAATGGTCTGGGCGCATATCGCCACCATCCTCGTCGCGCTCGCGCTGGCCCCGGTGATCCTGCTGCGCCCGCGCGGCGATGCGCGCCATCGGATGTTGGGGCAGGTGTGGAGCGTGGCGATGCTGCTCACCGCGGCGCTGTCGTTCGGCATCCACCTTTCCAACCCCGGCGGGTTCAGCCTGATCCACATCCTGTCGGTATGGGTGCTGATCCAGGTGCCGATCCTCTGGTACACCGCGCGCAAGCATCAGGTCGCACGGCACCGGCGCAGCGTGCGCGGGCTGGTGACCGGGGCGCTGCTGATCGCGGGGTTCTTCACCTTTCCGTTCGACCGGCTGCTGGGGCATTGGCTGTTCGGGTGAGCCGTATCCGCGCCGTCCTGTTCGCGCTGGTCTGGTTCAGCTGCGCCTGGTTCGGATCGTGGGAGCGCAACGACAATCAGGCGACGCGGATGTATGCCGCCATCGCGCTGGTCGAGCAGGGCGACGCCACGATCGACCGCTATGCCGCGCTGACGATCGACAAGGC
The DNA here is from genome assembly GCF_024211255.1 of Sphingomonas liriopis. Taxonomy (GTDB): domain Bacteria; phylum Pseudomonadota; class Alphaproteobacteria; order Sphingomonadales; family Sphingomonadaceae; genus Sphingomonas; species Sphingomonas liriopis. The sequence goes on from NZ_JAMLDY010000013.1 coordinate 37,145, forward strand.
GGTGTTCGGCAATCACGTCTATCTCGACAAGGCGCCGGGCATGACGCTGATGGCGCTGGCCGCGGTGGCATTCGCCGATGCGCTGACCGGCGAGCGGGCGGTCGATCATATCGCGGGATCGCCCGATTTCGATCGTTACCTGCGGCTGCGCACGCGCCTTGCCGCGGCGAGCGGGCCGGCGCTGCTGACCGCGATCGCCGCCGTGCTGCTGTTCGATCTGGGCCTGGAACTGACCGGCAGCGCTGGAGCGGGGCTGTTCGCCGGGCTCGGCTATGCGCTCGGCACGCCGGTCTGGGGCTGGTCGACGACGTTGTTCGGCCATGCCGTCGTCGCTGATCTGTACATGATCGCGATCTGGGCGATCTGGCGGGGCATGCATGGCAAGCGGAGTGTTGGCCTCGCGCTGCTGGCGGGCGCCAGCCTCGGCTGGGCGGTGGTGGTCGAGCATCAGGCGGTGCTCGCCGGCGCGGTGATCGCAGGCTGGGCGGCGTGGCAGCTGCGGCAGCGGGCGGATCGCGACCGGCTGCTCGTCATGGGGATCGCCGGCGGGATCGCCGCGCTGCTGCCGCTGGCCGCCTATAATCTGATCGCCTTCGGGACGCCGTTCCGCATCGGCTATGCCGGCGTGGTCGGTTGGGAGGGGATGCAGCAGGGGCTGTTCGGGCTCGGCATGCCGCGCCTTGCGGTGCTGCGCGCGATCCTCGTCGGCTGGCAATATGGGCTGATCTGGGTCGCGCCGGTGCTGGTGCTGGCGCCGTTCGGCTTGTGGCTGGGTCTGCGCGATCCGCGGAGCCGCAGTCTGGCGGTGACCGCGATTGCAGCCGCTGTGGTCGTGCTGCTGGTCAACGCGGCCTATGTCTATTGGCAGGGCGGCAACACCACCGGGCCGCGCTTCGCCATCCCCGCCGTCGCGCCGCTCGCGCTGGGGCTGGCGATGGTGTGGGCGCAGGCGGACCATCGGGCGCTGCGCCTCGGCATGGCGGCGCTGCTCGCGCTGTCGATCGCGATCAATGCGGGGATCGCCTCAGCGGAGATTTTCGCACCCCCCGGCACCGCCTTTCCGGTCTGGCAGGCGGTGATCGCCGGTCCCTTCGCTGCCGGTGCGCTGCGCACGGTGCCGAGCGAATGGTTCGGCTGGACGCCCTGGGCGGGGTTTGCGTGGTGGGCGGGGCTGGCGCTGCCCGCTATAGCGTGGCTTGTCTGGACCGCTCGCCGGGCCTAGCCTGCCGCCGCCCGCGTGACTGGCGCCAGTGGGTCACCACGAGGGAGCGCGGATCCGTGGTCGCCGCGCGCTTGGGCATCCCTTCGACAGGAGCCATGCCGATGACCCGGACCGATCCCCTGCATATCGCCGTGCTGTTGTTCCTCAAGGTGACGCAGCTCGACCTGACCGGCCCGGTGCTGGTGCCGAGGCGCGACGACGATCTGCGCGCGCTGGCGCAGCGTCGCGGTTACGGCTGAGCGCGCTTCAGCCCCCGGATGCGGTGCCAGATGTAGAAGGCGACGAGCGCGATCAGGACGACGCCGATCAGGAGGTCGGCGCGGTGGAAGGCGGCCTTGACGCGCGGATCGCTGTTCCATTTGTCGCCCAGCTTCATGCCGACCCAGGCGAGGCCGAAGCACCATGGCCAGCTGCCGAGGAAGGTATAGACGTGGAACGGCACCAGCCGCATCCGCGCGACCCCGGCTGGGAAGGCGATGAAGCTGCGGATCACCGGCAGCAGCCGCCCGATCAGCACCGCCGCCGATCCCCAGCGCGCGAAGAAGCGGTCGGCGGCGTCGAGCTCACCCGGTCCGATCAGCACGTAGCGGCCCCAGCGTTCCGCCAGCGGCCGCCCGCCGCGCTTGCCGACCTCGTAGGCGACGATCGAGCCGATATTGCAACCGATCGCCCCCGCGGTCGCGGCGAGATACAGGTCGAACCGCCCGGTCGAGACGAGATAGCCCGCAAACGGCATGATGATCTCGGACGGCAACGGAATGCACGCGCTCTCGATCGCCATCAGGATCGCGATGCCGACATAGCCGCCGCTGGAGATCACCCAGATGGTGAAGGTGGCGAGGACGCCGAGGATCTTTTCAAACATGGGGCCGGGGCTTGGCGGATCATGGGCCGCAAGGAAAGGGGGAACCCGCTCATCCGCTTGTGCGCTTGGGGGACCATGAATGATCTGACCTTCAACGATGGCCGCACCATGCCCCGGCTGGGGCTCGGCACCTGGAAACTCCCCGATTCGCAGGCACCGGTTGCGGTGCGGCGTGCGCTCGACCTCGGCTATCGGCTGATCGATACCGCCGCGATCTACGGCAACGAACGCGGCGTCGGCGAGGGCGTGCACGGCAGCGCTGCCTTCGTCACCACCAAATTGTGGAACGACCGGCAGGGCGATCCCGCGGCGGCACTCGGCGAGAGCCTGGCGCTGCTCGGGCTCGATGCGGTCGACCTGTACCTGATCCACTGGCCGGCCCCGGGGCAGGGGGAATATGTCGAGGCGTGGAAGGCGCTGGTCGACCTGCGCGAGGCGGGCAAGACGCGGTCGATCGGCGTGTCGAACTTCCTGCCCGAGCATCTCGATGCGATCATCGAGGCGACCGGCGTGACCCCGGCGCTCAACCAGATCGAGCTGCATCCGTATCACCAGCGCCGCGAGGAGCGCGCGTATCACGAGGCGCACGGCATCGTGACGCAGAGCTGGAGCCCGTTGGGGCAGGGCGGCGCCCTGTTGCGCGAGTCCACGATCGTACGCGTGGCGGAGAAACATGCCCGTTCGGCCGCGCAGGTGGTGATCGCCTGGCACCTCGCGCACGGCCTGTCGGTGATCCCGAAGGCAGCGGACCCCGACCACCTCAGCGACAATTATGCAGCGCTCGACCTGACGCTGGACGACGAGGACGTGGCGGCGATCGACGCGCTCGACCGCGACGAACGCATCGGCCCCGACCCCCGCGAAATGTAAGCAATTCCTCCCCGGCACGGGGAGGTGGCACCGCGGAGCGGTGACGGAGGGGGACTTCCACAGGCAACGCGCTTGCGGCGATCCCCCTCCACCACCCGGCTGCGCCAAGCGGTCCCCCTCCCCGTGCCGGGGAGGAGTTTAGGCGGTCACCGACGCCTGCGCTTTCTTCAGATCCTCAACAAACCGCGCATATTCCGCTTCCTTCTGCGCCGGATCGGGCAGGCGGAGCAGGTAGCTCGGATGCACCGTGATCCACGCCTCGCCGCCCTCGGGCAGCCGCAGCGCCTGCCCGCGTTCGCGCCCGATCGTCACCGTCCGCCCCAGCAAGGACCGCGCCGCGGTCGCGCCGAGCGCCACCGTCACCTGCGGGCGGACCAGCAATTGTTCCTGTTCGATCCACCAGCGGCATGCCTGGATCTCGCCGGTGTCGGGCTTGGCGTGGATGCGGCGCTTGCCCTTTTGCTCGAACTTGAAATGCTTGACCGCGTTGGTGACGTAGACGCGCGCGCGGTCGATTCCCGCATCGGCGATCGCGCGGTTGAAGACCTGTCCCGCTGGGCCGACGAACGGCGTGCCGGCGAGATCCTCCTGATCGCCGGGCTGTTCGCCGACGAACATCATCGCCGCATCGACCGGCCCTTCGCCGAACACCGTCTGCGTTGCATGTTTGTACAGGTGGCAGCGGGTGCACGCCGCCGCCTCGTCGCGCAGCGCTTCCCACGCCGCCTGCACATTGCCGCCGATCTCCGTGCGTGCCGTCGCGATCATCCCGCTCTCCCGTGCCTGCGCGCCGGCGATCAATTGCCCGACCAGCGCGGTTTCCGGCATGTTCTTCCAGTATTTGCGCGGCATCTCCTTCAGCATCGCGCCGATCTTGACGCGTGCGGGGTTGAAGATGCTGGCGTAATAGGTCTTCCACACCTCTTCGGTCGGATCGCCGTCGGGGGCGTCGGCCTTGCTCGCACCGGGACCTTCGGCGAGCGCCTTGCCGTCCCAGTGCAGCGACACCTCGGGCGTCAGGATCGACCAGCGCATACTCGCGAAGCGGTTGACGAAGAAGGCGGCGTTGGCGCGGACGATGTGATGTTCGGGCTCGAACCAGGCGACGTAGCGGCTGCCCGCGTCGTCCTCGACCTCGCGGAAGCGCAGGAAGGCGCGCATCTTGTGGATGTCGCGGCGCACCCCCTTGGCGAGCACCTCCAGCCGGCGGATCAGCGGATCCGCATGATCCTCGACCAGCTTGGGCTCGCGCCGCAGGCGAAACAGCGCGGTGTAGAGCAGCGCGAACCGCTCGGGCTCGCGCGCCATGACGACGTCGCGGGCGAGGTCGATGAACGCGCGCGGCACCGAAAAGCCGGTCGCGGCCGGCATCGGCGGAGCGCCCTCGTCGCCTGCAACGGCGAACAGGTCGGCGGGCGTGTCGCCGACCTGCCAGACGATATCGTCCGGCGGCACCTCCGCCGCGGCGAGGCCGCGTGCGGCATCACGCCACGCGTCGAAATCGTCGGGCGCGGGCAAAGTGACGACGCGCATCGCTCAGGCCGGCTGCACGATCAGTCGCGCTCGTCGCCGCCGGGCGGATTGTCCTTGGCGATCTTCAACTCCTCGGGCTTGCGCTCCTCGTAGATGTCGGCGAGCTCCGCCTCGGTCGCATCGTCCAGTTCCTTGGCGGCGGCGGGGAACATCTCTTCCTCTTCCTCGGTGATGTGATGCTCGTAGCGGCGGCGCATGTGGAAGAATTTCTCGCTCCACTCGTCCGAGCCGAAGTCGAGATCGGCCATCTCGCCGAGCAGGTCGTCGACCTCCTTGTGTTCGCTCACCGAATGGCGCGCGTCGTCGCGCAGCTCGGGGTCGCGCAGCATCGTCGCGTAGAGCGATTCCTCCTCGGCGGCGGCGTGGCTTTGCAGCTCCAGACGGAACGCCTCGAACAATTGCTGCCGCTTCTTGCCGTCGCCCTGCAATTCGCCGAGTTCCTTCAGCATGCCGCGCTGCTTGTCGTGATCGCGTTTCAGGTCGGCGTAGATCTGGGCGAGTGCCATGACGTGTCTCCTTCGCTCGCCCAACCGGCCAGCCGCCCGAGCGTTTCACCCGCGAGTCATTCTCATGCGGTGAACAGTTCGAGCTGGTGTTTCTTCGGCGCGACCAGCGGCCTGAGGTCGGCGCGATCGGTCAGCAGCACCGGCCGCCAGTCCTCGGCGACGATGAAGGGGCGCACCTTGGCGACGCTCACCGTCAGCCGCGCGACATCGTCGAGCCGCAGCCGTCGCCAGCGTCGGCTGGCGACGATCCGGTCGACCGCCTTCACCCCGAGCCCCGGCACACGCAGCAGCATTTCGCGCGGCGCACGGTTGACGTCGACGGGAAAGCTCTCGCGGAATTTGAGCGCCCAGGCGAGCTTGGGATCGATATCGAGCGGCAGCATGCCGGTCGCATCGTCCGCCGCCGCGACGACCTCGTGCGGACTGTAGTCGTAGAAGCGCATCAGCCAGTCGGACTGGTACAGGCGATGCTCGCGCATCAGCGGCGGGCGTTGCAGCGGCAGCACCGTGCTGGCGTCGGGGATCGGGCTGAACGCGCTATAATAGACGCGGCGCAGCCCAAACCGGTCGTAGAGCGTCGAGGCGCGGGTGACGATCTCGCCGTCGGTCGCGGCGTCGGCGCCGACGATCATCTGCGTCGATTGGCCGGCGGGCGCGAAGCGCGGCGCCGATTTGTACTTCTTGCGCGCGTCGCCGTTATCGAGGATCGACGTCTTCACGTCCTTCATCGCGCCCTCGATCCGTGCGCCGTCTTTCTCGGGCGCGAGCCGCTTCAGCCCGCTGACGGTCGGCAGCTCGACGTTGATCGAGACGCGATCGGCGTAGAGCCCTGCCTGATGCACCAGCTCGGGGTCGGCGTCGGGGATCGTCTTGAGATGGATGTAGCCGCGGAAATGATGATCCTCGCGCAAGCTCCGCGCGACCTCGACCATCTGCTCCATCGTGTAGTTCGAAGACTTGATGATGCCCGAGGAGAGGAACAGTCCCTCGATGTAGTTGCGCTTGTAGAAGGCGATGGTCAGCTTGACGACCTCGTCCGCGGTGAAGCGCGCGCGGCGGACGTTGCTGCTCTTGCGATTGATGCAATAATGGCAGTCGAAGATGCAGCTGTTCGTCAGCAGGATCTTGAGCAGGCTGATGCAGCGGCCGTCGGGGGCATAGGCGTGGCAGATGCCCATCCCCTCGGTCGATCCCAGCCCCTTGCCGTCCCGGCTGTTCCGCTTGGCGGTACCCGACGAGGCGCAGGAGGCGTCGTATTTCGCCGCATCGGCGAGGATCGCGAGCTTTTCACGGGTGTCGAGCTGCGCCATCCGTTCGATATACGTTCCGCGGAGGGCGGCGCAAGGGCGTGGGCGGCAATACGATATTGATCGACCGCAACATGGGTGCAATCCGCGGCTGCGATACGGACGGCGCAGGGGGTCGAAAAAGGAACGTGCGATGACCCGCAACGACACGCCCTATTGGTCCGACCGTTCGTTCGTCGAGGCGATCCGATCGATCCAGGCCGACCATCCCGCCGCCGCGGCGGTGCATCAGCAGCTGTGCCTGCTCTACACCGGGCGGGTACTGGCGAATCTGCAGCATTGGCCGCGCGCCTGACGTGCGCTCCCTCAACGGGAAGGGGTGAAGGCTATTCGGCCGCCAGCAGCGTAGTCGCGCCGCCCAGATCGACCGACACCAGCCGGCTCACTCCACGCTCGACCATCGTCACCCCGAACAGGCGGTGCATCCGGCTCATCGTCACCGCGTTGTGCGTGACGATCAGATAGCGCGTATCGGTCTCCTGCGTCATCCGGTCGAGCAGGTCACAGAAGCGTTCGATATTGGCGTCGTCCAATGGCGCATCGACTTCGTCGAGGACGCAGATCGGTGCCGGATTGGTCAGGAACAGCGCAAAGATCAGCGCGACCGCGGTCAGCGCCTGTTCGCCGCCTGACAGCAGCGTGAGCGATTGCAGCCGCTTACCCGGCGGCTGTGCCATGATCTCCAGCCCCGCCTCGAGCGGATCGTCCGAATCGATCAGCTGGAGATGCGCCTGGCCGCCATCGAACAGCGTGGTGAACAGCCGCCGGAAATGGCCGTCGACCGCCTCGAACGCGGCGAGCAGCCGCTGGCGCCCTTCGCGGTTGAGCGTGCCGATCGAGCCGCGCAGGCGGTGGACCGCTTCGTTGAGCTCGTCGCGTTCGGCGGCGTTGGTCGCGCCCGCCGCCTCCAGTTCGGCGAGCTCACGCTCGGCGACGAGGTTGACCGCGCCGATCCGCTCGCGTTCGGAGGACAGGCGTTCGTGCGCCGCGCCTTCGTCGGCAGGGGTGCGGATCGTGTCGCTCCGGAACCCCAGCCGCTCGGGCAGCACGGGGGCGGGGCATTCGAAGCGCTCGCCCGATAGCCGCCCCATCTCGACGCGGCGCAGCTCCTGGCTTTCGAGCCGGGCAGCGCTGCCGGCGCGCGTCTCGCGCGCCTGCGCCAGAGCTTCGCTGGTGCGGCGGTTCGCGTCGTCGGCGCGGCGCAAGGCGGCCTCCGCGTCATGCTCGGCGGCGGCCTGCGTATCGGCGGCGGCGCGGGCGGCGTCATGCTCCGCCTGTTGCGCGGCGATGGCGGTGTCGAGCGCGGCGGGACGGCCCGCCATCTCTGCGGCTTCGTCGGCAAGCACCGCGTCGCGCTTGTCCATATCGGCGATGCGCCGTGCCGCCTCGCCGGCGCGCGCGCGCCAGCTGCGCGTGTCGGCCTGCGCCGCGGCGAGCCGTTCGCGGTTCGCCTGCGTCGCGCGGTCGAGCGTCGCGCGTTCGCCGCGCGCCTGCGCGACCGCGGTGCGGCAGCGGTCGGCGACCCGCGACAGCGTGGCGACCGCGGCGGCGCTGTCGCGACCGTCGGGCAGGGCCGCGCGGGCGGCCGTCGCGGTCGCGAGGTCCGCCTCTGCCTCGTCGGTTTCGCCTGCGATGCGCGTGGCACGGGCGTCGAGATCGGCGCGCTGGCCGGCGAGCCGTTCGAGCGCCGCTGAAGCGCGATCCTCTGCGCGCTCCGCCTCGCGCGCGGCATTGTCCGCCCGCGTCAGCGCCGTTCGTGCGCCTTGCGCGGCGGTTCGTGCCGCGGCGATGGCGCGATCGATCGCCGCGCGCGCCGCCTCCGCCGTGTCGAGCGCCGCCGCAGAGGCCGGGCGTGCGGCGTGCAGCGCCTTCAGCCGGTTGAGCCGCTCGAGCCGTTCCGCCGCCGCGGCGCCGCTGCCGGTGGCGACGAAGCCGTCCCAGCGCCGCAGCGCACCGGCGCGGGTGACGAGTCGCTGCCCGACCGCGAGCGACTGGCCGGTGTCGGTATCGACGACGAACGTCTGGGCCAGCCGCCGGGCGAGCGCGGCCGGCGCCGTGACATGACCGGCGAGCGGCGTCGCGTCCGTCGGCGGCGCAGGATCGCCCGGCTGCGGTACGGCGCCCGTCCAGGCGGCGGGATCGCCCTCCAGATCGTCGCCAAGCGCCGCGGCGAGTGCGCGCTCATAGCCCGCGGCGGCGGCGAGTCGATCGAGCAGCCGCTCGCGCCCCTGACGCTGGGTCGCCCTGGTCAGCGCCGCCGCCTCGGCATCCAATGCGGCGAGATCGGCGCGGGCCGCGGCGCGCGCGGTCTCGGCGGCATCGCGGCGGGCGATCGCGGCGCGTTCGTCGCGCTCGGCATCGGCAAGCGCGGTCCGCGCCTGTTCGGCTTCTCGCATTGCAGCCGTCCGGCGAACGGCGGCCTCTTCGCGCGCCGCGGCGAGCGGGGCGGCGTCGCCGAGCGCCGCCAGACCCTGCGCGATCTGCGCGGCATCGCGGCGCGCGCGGTCGGCGCGGGTCTGCGCAGCGGCAAGCGCTGCATCGGCGACGCGCGCCTCCGCCGCCTCGCGTGCCTGTGCGGCGAGGCCCTGCGCCAGCGCGACCTCGGCATCGCGCGCCTGCCGCTCCGCCTCGGCGAGCGCCGCGTCCAACCGAGGCGCGGCATCCGCGGCGGCAAGGATCGCGCGATCCAGCGCCTTCGCCTCTTCTCCCAGCCGGGCGAGCGCGGTGGCGGCGTCGGCGGCGAGCGTGCCTTCGCGGGCGCGATCCTCGGCAATGCGGCGGCGCGCGTCGGCGAGGTCGGCGACCCGGCGTGCGGCGGCGGTGCGCTCGGTGCGCAACGCGGCGAGGCGGTGGCCGGCCTCGCTCACTGCATCGCGCGCGGCCAGGGCGGCGGCGCGGGCGGTGGCGACGGCTTCCGCGGCGGCATGCTGCGCGGTCGCGGCGCTGCGTTCGGCGGCGGTCGCCTCCGCGACGCGTGCGTCCGCCGCCTGCGCTTCGGCCCGCGCCGCCTCGGCGGCGGCGACCGCGTCGCGCCAGCGGGCGAAGATCATCCGCGCCTCGGCGACGCGAATCTGTTCGGACAAAGCGCGATAGCGTTCGGCGGCGCGAGCCTGCCGGCGCAACGACGCGGCGCGCGCGTCCTGGTCGGCGATCAGCTCGCCGAGGCGAACCAGATTGGCTTCGGTCGCACGCAATTTCTGTTCGGCGTCCTTGCGGCGGACGTGCAGGCCGGCGATCCCCGCCGCTTCCTCCAGCATCGCGCGGCGTTCGGCGGGCCTGGCGGCGATCACCGCGCCGATGCGGTTCTGGCTGACCAGCGCCGGGCTGTGTGCGCCGGTCGCGGCATCGGCGAACAGCAGGCCGACGTCCTTCGCGCGCACGTCGCGGCCGTCGATGCGATAGGCGCTGCCCGCGCCGCGCTCGATCCGGCGCACTACCTCGCGTTCCTCGTCGCCCGCGTCGAGCAGGATCGACACCTCGGCGAAATCGCGCGGCGGCCGCGTCGCGGTGCCGGCGAAGATCACGTCCTCCATCCCCGCGCCGCGCAGCGATTTCGCGCTGTTCTCCCCCATCGTCCAGCGCAGCGCTTCGAGCAGGTTCGACTTGCCGCAGCCGTTCGGCCCGACGACCCCGGTCAGCCCGCGCTCGATGGCGAGGTCGGCGGGATCGACGAAGCTCTTGAACCCGGCGATGCGGAGCCGCTTGATCTGCACTGCGTCGGAGTGCCGCTTATCGGTTTAGGTTGCAAGAGAAGGGTTGGTTCACGCGAAGACGCTAAGCCGCGAAGAGAAAAGGGATGATTTGTGCGCGCAGAGGCGCAGAGAACGCAGAGGTTTCGCGCCTGGCGCGGCGCGCCTCGCAAACCAGCGGGCGGCAGGGGCAAGAGGGGCCGCATGCGCGGCTGGTCCCCAATCCCATCTTTTTCTCCGCGCCTCCGCGCCTCCGCGTGAATCAACCTTCTTCGCGTCTTCGCGTCTTCGCGCGATAATACTTACGCGCCCGCCGCCTTCAGCAGCGGTTCGAGCTGGCTCCAGCTCAGCGCATCGGCCTTCTTGCCGTTGATGATGAGCGTCGGCGTGCCGGAGACGGTGCCGTCGGCGCCCTTGTCCTGCGTCTGCTTGGTCCAGCGGTCGATCTGCGTCATGTCGCCCAGGCACGCTCGGGCCTTCGCCTCCGGGATGCCGCGCTGCTTGGCGAAGTCGATCAGACCCATCTGTTCGGCCATCATGCGGATCGCATCGACGGGCTTCGCCGTCTGCAGTTGCTGCTGCATCGCGGGCGGCATCGCCTGCAGCTTGTCGTTGAAGCCCTGCTGCGCCTGATACATCTGTTCGAGGATCGGGAAGAACGCCGCGGGATCGGTGCAATTGCCCAGCAAGGCCGGCGGCACGTCGGGCGCGCCGTGGATCAGGAATTCGCGGTATTCGAAGCTCACCTTGCCGCTCTTGACGTAGGTGTTCATCAGCGGCTCGTAGCCTTCGCGGGCGAGCGCGCCGCAGGCGGGGCACAGCCGCGAGCCATATTCGACCAGCTTGATCGGTGCATTGGGGTTGCCGACGATCGTCCCCTCCGCGGTGCGCGAGACGGTGTCGGTCCAGCTCTGCCCGGCAGGCGCGGCGACCGCGGCGACGGGGCTGGCGGGCGCGGCGGGGGTGCCCGCATCCTGCTTCGAACAGGCGGCGAGCGCGAGCGGCAGCATGGCCAGCGATGCGAGGGACTTCATCGAATAACGCTCCATCTTAACGGGCGCCCTTGGCGCGAAGGACGGGTTCCAGCGTGGACCAGCCACCTGCGGGCTGCAACACGCCGTCGAGGTAGAAGGTCGGCGTGCTGTTCACCTCGATCGGCGCGTCGCCGGTCATCGCGGTGATCCGATCGACGCCCGCCTTGTCGGCGAAACAGGCGTTGACCTGCGGCAGCGACAGCCCGCGCGCACGCATCGCCGCGGTCAGCCCGCCGGCATCGGCAAAGGCGCGCGCCTGTACCACCAGCGGCTTGGTGGCGACGTCGGGATGCGCCTCCGCATAGGCGGCGACCTTGGGCAGCCACGTCTTCTGCGTCGCGAATACCATCGCATGTGCAGCCCCGAAACCGCGCGGGCCGGCGCAGCGCGCGAGGATCGCCGCGCCGAGGTCGGCGGGATCGCGGATCAGGTGGCGGTATTCCAGGCTGACCTTGCCCGACCGGATCATCTGCCCCTTCAGCACCGGCGCGCTTTCGTTGGCGAAATCGGCGCAATGCGAACAGGTGTAGCTGCCATATTCGATCAGCTTCACGCGCGCCGCGGGGTTGCCGAAGACATAGGCGCCCTTGGCTGTGGGCCGCGCGATCTGGCTCCAGTCGGTCGCGGGTGCGGCGGCGATCAGCGCGAAGGACAGAGCGGCGAGGGGCGCGAAACGGGGCATCAGCTGATCCTGGGAAGGGTGCGGGGGGCATGGACCCCGGCGGCGAGCGATTCGAGCACGGCGCGCAATTCGGGGTCGGCGATCGTCTTCAGCCCCTCGCCGATCTCGACCGGCGCGGCCTTCAGCGACGGCGGCGCGGCGCGCGGCACCGGTCTGGCGACCTCGCCCTGGCGGATCGTCAGCTTCGCCACCGCGGCATAGCCGAAGAAGCGGTTGACCCGCTCGACGATCTCGGGCGCGATATGCTGCATCATCGGCGCATGCGCGCCGCGCACGACGAGGGTCAGCACGCCGTCGGCCTTCTTGCCCGGCGGGAAGCGCAGCGATTCGGGCGCGGAGGCGGCGGCCCAGCGGGTCCCGACGATCTCGGGCCAGCGCGTCACCAGCGCGCTCTGGACGAAGCCGAATCGCTTGAACGCGGCGCCGTGGATCGCGGGCAGCAGTTCGCTGACCGCACGGGCGCGGTTCTGGCGGACGGGATCGGAATCGGGGGCGCGGACGCGCTTGCTCATCGGCGGCTCCATGCCATAGCGAAGCCGTGGACGCTACACGCTCTTGCCCCGATCCCGCGCATGTCGCCCCCGCGCTGCTCGCCTGGTACGACCGTCACCGCCGCGCGCTGCCGTGGCGCGCGCTGCCGGGGGAGGTGGCGGATCCCTATCGCGTCTGGCTGTCGGAGGTGATGCTCCAGCAGACGACGGTCGCCGCGGTGCGGCCGCGATTCGAAGGCTGGGTGGCGCGCTGGCCCGACTTCGCGAGCCTCGCCGCGGCGGACGAGGCGGAGGTGATGGCCGCCTGGGCGGGGCTCGGCTATTATGCCCGCGCGCGCAATCTGGTCGCGGCGGCGAAGGCGGTGGTCGCCGATCATGGCGGCGCCTTTCCGGCGGACGAGGCGACGCTGCGCACGCTGCCGGGGCTGGGCGCTTATACCGCGGCGGCGGTGGCGGCGATCGCCTTCGGGAGCCGTGCGGTGGTGGTCGATGCCAATGTCGAGCGCGTCGTCGCGCGGCTGTTCGCGATTGGCGAAGCCCTGCCCGGCGCGCGTGTCGCGATCCGCGCCGCCGCCGACCGGATCACCCCCGACGCACGCGCCGGCGACTTCGCGCAGGCGATGATGGACCTCGGCTCGGGCATCTGCACGGTGAAGACGCCGTCGTGCCTGCTGTGCCCCCTGCAGGACGAATGCCTGGCATTCCGCGAAGGCGCGCCCGAGCGATTGCCGGTCAAGGCGGCGAAGAAGGCGCGGCCACAGCGCTACGGCACGATCTTCTGGCTGCAACGCGGTGGCGAGGTGCTGCTGGTGCGGCGGCCGGGCAAGGGGCTTCTTGGGGGCATGCGCGCGCTGCCGACCGGGCCGTGGGTCGATGCGGTGCCGGGACTTGCCGAACCGCCGGTCGTCGCCGACTGGCGGTTGCGCAACGCGACCGTCGCGCACGGTTTCACCCATTTCGACATCGAACTGGCGCTTGCCGTCGCCACGACGGACGCGCATCACGATGGGATGGGAGAATGGTGGCCGATCGCGGACCTCGACCGCGCCGGACTGCCGACGCTGTTCGCCAAGGCGGCCGCCGCGGTGATGAGGAGAGACGGATGAAGCGAATTCACGGAATCGTCGGACTGGGCCTTGCGGGCTTACTCGCCACCGCGGCGATCGGCGGACAGGCGCTGCGCCAGAATACGCCGATGCCAGCGCCGGCACAGGCGACGGGCACTATCGATACGCTCGGCCGTGCGGTGCTGCCGACCACGCAAGCCTTGCTCGACGGCTATGTCCGCGAGGGCAAGATGCCTGGCATCGTCGCCGCGTTCGGCGTCGGCGATCGCCCGACGCTGTTCGTCGAGGCCGGCCGGATCGCGACCGACGCCGGCGCCGCGCAGGCGACGCCCGACAGCCTGTGGCGCGTCTATTCGATGACCAAGCCGGTCACCGCGATGGCGGCGATGATCCTGATCGAGGAAGGCAAGATCGGCCTCGACGATCCCGTCTCGAAATACATTCCCGCCTTCGCGACGATGAAGGTCGCGACCAACCCGCAGGCGAGCCTCGCCAGCGTGCCCGCGGTGCGGCCGATCACGGTGCGCATGCTGCTGACGCATACCTCGGGCCTTACCTACAACATCATCGCCAAGGGCGCGCTGCTCAAGGAATACGAGCGATTGGGCATCCTGCCCGCCGCGATCAACGCGCAGGTCGAGCCGCTGGCGCGCCGCAGCCGCCCGGCGACGCTGGCGGCGTTCGCCGACCGCGTCGCGCAGGCGCCGCTGATCGCGCAGCCGGGAACCCAGTGGAATTATTCGGTCGGCCTCGACGTGATGGGCCGCGTGATCGAGGTGGCGAGCGGCATGCCGTTCGACCGCTTCGTCAACACGCGCATCTTCGCGCCGCTGAAAATGACGTCGAGCTACTGGACGGTGCCGCAGGCGGAGGTGGCGCGGTTCGCCACCAATTATACCTTCGTCGGCGATGCGTTGAGCCCGCTCGATCCGGCGGCGACCTCGGTCTATCTCCAGCCGCCGAGCTTTCCCTATGGCGGCGCGGGGCTGGTGGCGTCGGCGCGCGACTACGACCGCTTCCTCCACATGCTCGCCGATGGAGGCACGCTCGACGGCGTGCGGATCATGAAGCCCGAGACGGTGCGGCTCGCCATGTCGAACCTGCTGCCCGCGGGCGTCAGCTTCGGCGGGGTCGGCGGCGCGACCGGCGGTGCGGCGGCGAATGCGACGCCGATGGGGTTCGGCGCGGGCGGGTCGGTCTATCTCGCCGACGGGCCGGGCGGCACGCCGTCGAAGGGCACCTATGGCTGGGGCGGCGCGGCGGGCACGGTCGCCTTCGTCGATCCGGTCAAGAAGATCCGCGGCACGATCATGGTCAATTACTTCCCCGCCGATCGCTGGCCGGTGCGGCAGGAGACGGTACGGGCGCTCGCCACCGATCTGTCGCGGTTCCGGCGATGAGCTTCGTTCCGGGCTTTACCGGCGGCACGCTCGACCGCGCCGACGCGCTGCGCCACGATCCCGCCGCGCTGTCGGCGAAGCTCGACTGGCGCGCGCGGCTGCTGGTGCTCGACGGGCTGACGCCGCAGGTGACCGATGATGGCCACCTCGCCTGGACCAGTCTCGCCGATCTTCCGCAAGAGGCGGAGGTGATCCTGCTCGGCCTCGACGCGCAGGACCGCGCGCACGTCGCCGCGCTGCTGCCGGCGAGCGGCGAGGGGACGACGCCGGCGATGCGAAGCCCCGCGCTGATGACGATGCTGACGGCGTTGCAGCCGGGCGAGGCGGCGACCTATGCCGCGGCGCGCAGCCTGCTCGACTGGCATGCGCGGCACCGCTTCTGCGCGCGCTGCGGATCGACGACGCATCTGTTCCGCGCCGGCTGGGGGCGGCAGTGCGACGCCTGCTACACCGAACATTTCCCGCGCGTCGATCCGGTCGTCATCATGATCGCCGAACATGACGGCCGCGCGCTGCTCGGTCGCGGCAAGGGCTGGCCCGAGGGCCGCTATTCGGCACTCGCCGGGTTCCTCGAACCCGCCGAATCGGTCGAAGAAGCGGTCGCGCGCGAGATCCACGAGGAGGCGGGAGTGAGGGTCGGTGCCGTGCGCTATGTCGCCAGCCAGCCCTGGCCGTTCCCCTCGTCGCTGATGATCGCCTGCATCGGCGTGGCCGAGGACGACGCGCTGACTCTCGACACCAACGAGCTGGAGGATGCGATGTGGGTCCCGCGCGAGATGGTCCGCGCGGTACTGGCGGGCGAACCCGGCCCGTTCCTGCCGCCGCCACCCTATGCGATCGCGCACACGCTGCTGACGGTGTGGGCTGAGGGAAAATAAGGTTTCACGCGAAGACGCAAAGACGCGCAGAAGAAGGGGCTTCGCGCGGAGGGGATGGTCGCTGGCGCAATGCGCCTCTCCCTCTCCAACCGTTCGTGCTGAGCCTGTCGAAGCACAGTGAGTCTCAATGCCCTTCGACAAGCTCAGGGCGAACGGTTGGTGGTACTTCGCGGGCTTCTCTCTTTGCGTTCTATGCGCCTCCGCGTCTCCGCGTGAATCAACCTTCTTCGCGTCTTAGCGTCTTCGCGTGAATCCAGCTCACCGCATCGCCGCCAGCAACTTATCCAGCGGCGCGGTGGCGAAGCTCGTCATGTCGTCGGCCAGCGCATAGGGCAGCAGCAGCGTGCGCCCGCGCACCAGCCCACCGCACGAATAGACGACGTTCGGCACATAGCCGTCCCATGTCTCGCCGTCCGGCGCGATCAGCGGTTCCGCCATGCGGCCCAATACCTTGGTCGGATCGTCGCGATCGAGCAGCGCCGCGCCGATGCAATAGCTGCGCACCATGCCGACGCCGTGGGTCAGCACCAGCCAGCCCTCGTCGATCTCGATCGGGGATCCGCAATTGCCGATCTGGATGAATTCCCACGGATATTGCGGCGTCATGATCCGCACCGGATCGGCCCAGGCGAGCGGCGTGTCGCTCGTCGCATACCACAGGTTTTCGTTGTCGTGGCGGAACAGCGCCGCGAACTTCCCGCCGACCTTGCGGGGGAACAGCGCCATGCCTTTGCCGGGCGCTACGGGGCCATCGACGGGATGCATGTGGAACAGACGGAAATCGTCGGTCTGCATGACTTCCTGCCGCGCGCCCTCGGCGCTGACCGCGGTATAGCTGCCGAGATAGGTCTGCTGCCCGTCGTCGTCACGGAACTGCACCAGCCGCACGTCCTCGATTCCCCGGCTCTGGCTTTCGACCACCGGAAACAGGACCGTCTCCGACGGATCGCGGGCATCGCGGCAGTTGAGCTGGACCAGCGCCTTGGCGCCGATCTGGCGGACCAGTTCGGGGTCGGGTTCCTCGATCACCGGTGGTACGCCTTGTGGTCCCGGCGGATCGATGACGAGGTCGTCGTCGTCCGGCCCCCAGGTGCCGGTGCGGAAGGTGACCGAGGACAGGTGCCCCTCGCCGATCCCGCGCAGCGACAGGACGAAGCGGATCGCGCCGTCGGCACAATCGCCCTGGTCGGGGTGCGGCACGATGCTGGGGTTGAACAGCGCCGCCGCCTCGAACGAATATTCGGCGCTGAAATAGCCGCCGATCAGCATCTTGCGGTTCTCGGGCAGGTCGGGATCGAGTTTCAGCGGCTCGGCGACCTCCGCGAAGCGACGCAGCAGCAGCGCGGGGATCTCGCGATGGCGTGCGCCGAGCCCTTCGACGATCGTATCGACCATCGCCACGATCTGGTTGTCGGGCAGCGCGAGCAGCCGCGCGACGATGCGGTCGCCGCGCGGTTGCCCCTCGACGCGGAACGGGTCTGGATCGCCGGGCAGGAACGGGCGGATCACCGTCCGCTTGGGATCGGGCAACAGGGTCGGTTCGAGGTGATGGACGAAAGACGCGGCCAAATGAGCCTCCAGCAGAACGCACGGGCGAGACGGCCCGGATCATGCCGCACCAGACGCGCGAAGGGCGGCTGTGGGTCCGCCGCGACGCGTCAGGAAATGTTGCCGACCGCCTCGCTGCGCATCCGCCCGGCGGCGAGCAGCCGCTGATGGACCGCGATGCGCTTGGTGCCACGCCGCGTGCCGACCGCATCGGCGATGGCGAGCCACGCCATCGCCTCGCCGACGCGGCTGGCGGGTTCCTGCGCGATGCGCGTCACTTCGGTATCGAAAGGGGCGAAATAGGCGGGCTCGCCCTGCCACGCGACCAGCCGCGCACGCGCTTCGTCGCGTGACCAGCCGTCGCGGTGCATGCCGAGATCGGCAAGCGCACGCGCGACGCGGAAGATCAGCCAGTGGAGGTGGCCGAGCAGCGCGTGCGGGTCGGCGAAGGCGCCGTCCGCCGCCGCCAGCGTCTCGGCATATATGCCCCAGCCCTCGACGAAGCTCGCCGCATAATCGATCCGCAGCGGATGCGGCGCGGCGATCCCCTCCAGCCCGAGCTGGATCATATGCCCGGGCAGCAGCTCGTGCGCGACGACGCTCGGCATCGTCCAGCGCGGGCGATCGCGCAGCCGGCGCAGATCGACGATATAGCCGCCACGCTGCGTGGGAGTGGGGACAACGCGATAGCCGTTCCTGCCCGCGGCGAGCTCTGCGGGCGACAGGCCGCGCACGGTGACGTTGGTGCACCAGCCGGGCACCGGGCCGATCGTCGCGGCGACGCGGGATCGCGCGGCGGCGAGCAGCGCGGCCATGTCGGCGACCGCGGCGTCGGCGTCGGGGTAGAGGAAGCGTTCGTCGCGCCACAGCCGCGTATAGCGTTCGCCGATGCTGCCTTCGGTCATGCCGATCGCGGCAAAGGCCTGCGCGGCACGCGCGTGGAGACGGGCGAGCTCGCGCGTCAGCCGCGCTTGTGCGGCCTGCGGGGTGACGTCGCCGAGCGGACGGCGCAGCAGCAGCGCATAATGGCCGGGTGCGATCCGCGCGGCGGGGTCGATCGGGCGATAGCCGCCGCTGCGCCCGCGGGTGTTCGGGAGCGTCGCGAGCTGCGCATCGATTGCGAGGCCGGCACGCGCGGTGACGAGGTCTAGGCGTCGTGGTGGCGCCAGCGTCGCGGGGTCGAAGCCGGCGAGGCTGGCCAGTGCCTCGCCGGGCGGCAGTTGCTGTGCTTCGTCCAGCGCGATGCGGAGCGCGTCCGCCGGCACGCCTTGCGCCAGCGAGCGCGTGCTGGCGGCGATCATGCTCGCCCCTAGCCCAACCAGCACCGCCCGACGTCCCCTGCGAAGGCCGGCAGACGGCAGCGCGTCGGTGTCGCGCGACAACCTTTCGCCTGCCGGGCATGAGCCTTCCCCAATCTCCTCCGTCATGCCGGACGTGTTCCGGCATCCACGGTTCCGCACCACCGACGCTCTCGGGTTCGCGGCCCGGTGGACCCCGGAACATGTCCGGGGTGACGGCGGATTTGGGCGAGGGCTGCGCGTCTCGCAAAGACTGGGGAACCCAGGGTCACCGCCCCACTGTCACCGCGTTGTTGAGCCGCGTCACCTCCGCCGCATCTCCCGCCAGTGCCACGCGGACCGTCAGGCCGGCAGGGTCGACCGGCGCCGTCAGCCGTACGCGGACGGTACGCGGTTGGAGGTCGTTCGGCGCGTCGATCGGTGGGATGGCGACGCTCGCCACCGTGCGGCCATCCGTCGTCACCAGCGTCGCGGTGCCGGCGCCCGAGGCGACCGACCCCAGTCCATGCACCGTCACGCTCACGCGCCGCCCCTGCACGACGACGTCGTCGCGGCCGATGCCGATGTCGGGGCGCGATTCGACGGGGGTCGCCGGGGTGAGCAACCGCGCCTCGATCACCGTGGTGGTGTGGGGGGCGAAGGCGACCTCCGTCCCGGTGCTGCGTTCGAACGCGACCGTCGCGGGCGTGCCGGCCGTCACCGTCCTGCCCTCGTCGCTGCTGGTGCCTGTCGTCACCCGCCACTGGCCGGCGGTGACGTTCCACGCCGTCATCGTCGCGCGCTGGGCGACATCGCTGGTGTTGTAGGCGATCACCTTGAACGCATCACGCGTCGCGCCGGGCATCAGGATGGCGACTTGTTCCGCTGCGCCGGGCGTCGCGAACCGCCAGCTCACCGTATTGCCCGGCCACGTCTGGTTGCGGCGTAGCGCGATGCCGCCGAGCCGCTCGCGCTGGAGGATATCGTTGGGCTGGTCGACGCGGTCGGACCACCAATGGCCCTCGGTGTACATATATTGGTGCTGTGCCTTGTCGACGTACGCGTCGGCGTGCAGCGCGGCGAGGATCGCGGTGTCGCCGGTCGTCGCCCAGGCGGCGTAGCGCGTGAAGGGATCGCTTCCCGCCGCCTTGGCGATCCGGTCGCGCAGGGCTTTGCCGCCCGGCATCAGGTCGAAGGCGTTCTCGTTGAACTCGGCGAGGCCGTTGCCCGACGCGCCGAGCCGTCCCGCGATCGGACGGAGATATTTGGCATCGCCGGTGAAGCGCCACGCCGCCCACGCGCCCTGCAACGGCGTCGACACGCCGCCGCCGTCGCCGGTGCGCACCGCGTCGCTGTCCCACTGGATTTCGTTGGGATAGCGCCACGTTCCGTCCGGCGCTTGCGTGCCATGCGCCATCCAGCCGTCGATCACGCCGGTCACCATCTCGCGTACCGCGGCATTGCCGTTGTACAGGCCGAGCAGGATCGGCCCGTGCAGCACGGTGAAACTGTACGGTTTCTGCCACGCGAAGGCGCCGCCGCGATACGCCTTGCGCCCACCGTACCAGTTGGTCGCGAAATGCATGTGGCCGGCGGGGTTCTTCAGGATCACGCCCTGCAGCGCGCGCGTCGTCGCCATGATCCGCTCGATCGCCTTGGGCTCGCCCCAGTTGAGGTAGAGCCGCTGCGCGTCCGAGTTGAGCCCCTCCTCATACGCATGCAGTTCGTCGGTGGTGATATAGCCGAGGCCGTTCACCCGCATGCCATTGGCATAGACCGCATCCGACACCGCGCGCAGCGAGGCGTTCACCTTGTCGGGCTCGACGCCCATCAGCGCGAGGCCGGGCCATTGCTGGGTCAGGTCGGTGTCGTCGGAGATGCCGCCTCCGAAATCGCCATAGGGCACCTGCCGGTGGTCGATCCACCACGTCACGAAGTCGCGCGTGATCTTGAGGTCGTCGAGCTGGCGCGCTGCCCATGCGGGAACGCCGGCGGGGATTGGCGGCAGCGTCACGGTGGGCATGTTCTCGGGCCGGTAGTTGATATCCGCCCAATAGGCGCGGCCCTGCACGTGATCGGGATCGACGCGCAGCAGGTCGGAGATATCGGCGAAGACGCGCCGGTACAGCGCCTCGCGCTTCGACGCGGTATGTTCCTCGACGAGGAAGCCCCAATTGTCGCGCACCTGGTTGAAGCGGTCGGCGACATGCTCCTCTACCGCCTCGGCGCGCGGCTTGAAGACGAGGCGGAGCTTCGCGCCGTTCAGGCTCTGCGCGTCGAAGTCGGGCGCGGCGGACGCGATCGTCAGGTACAGGCCGTCGTTCGACAGGATGCGGTCGCGCAGGTCCAGCCACAAGGTCCGCGCCTCGCCGGGGCGGACCGACACCGACAGATCGATCATCGCGCGCGCCGGCCAGATCGGATCGGCGACGCGGATGTTGAGCGCGATGAGGCCGCGCGCGTCGGGCTGGGCCTTGAGCGCCGGAATGTCGATCGCGATTCCGTCGAGTCCGTCGTGGATGTTCTGCCAGCCATAATCCCAGGCGCGCGCCAGAGGCTTGTCGGGATAGGCATCGCCGAAGCTCGCCGGGATCAGGACATGGACGATCGGCTTGCCCGGCGCCCGTTCGACCGCCGCGGTCGCCCCCGCCGCGCCCGCGCCGACCGCGACCTTCATCCCCGCGGACGGCATCGTCAGCACCGTCGCGCGCTCGTCGGCGGGAAAACGGCCGGCGATATAGGCGTTGAGCGGGGCGAGGCTCGCGAGTCTGGGCGAGGCGCTGGCGTCGATCGTATAGGCGAGCTTGAAGCTGCCCGCCGGCTCGGGCGCGGTGCCGACGTCATAGGCCCAGAATTCCTGGATCGGCTGCTCCTGCATCACGTTGGTGAAGCTGAGCACGCCGCCGGTATGCGGTGCCACCGCATCGACGCTGCGCACCACGCCCTTCGCCCGCGTCGCGACCGTCGTGCCGTTCCAGCCGAGCGTGCCATAGGCGGCACCACGGATCTCGACCCGGTTGAAGCGCTGGCCCTCGGGAACGGTCAGGTCATACCGCTTGCCGCCTTCGACGTAGACGTTCCAGTCGGGCAGCTCGAAATAATCGTCGCGGCCGGGCAGTTTCGACCGGTTGTAGACGCCGGGCCAGGTCGTCTCGGCGATGCCATCGACGCCCTTGTACATCCATTGTTTCAGGTCCTTCGCATCGGCGAACTCGATGCGGCGGACGCTCGTCACGGGATCGGCGAGCACCGGCGGGGCGCTCTTGTCCCAGCCGTAGCGGTGCAGCCAGGCGGCGCGTTGTGCGGCGGTATCGGCCGGGGCAGGCGCGGCGGGTTCGCGCTTCGCGGCGAGTGCGGCGACATCCTCCCGCGTCAGCATGTGATCGTAGACGCGGATTTCATCGAGGTCGCTACCGCGCATGAAGCTGTAGCGGCTCTGCACCTGATGCGGGCTGATGACGCGCCCCGCCATGCCGAACTGGTCGAGGCCGGAATCGAGATCGGCCTTCTGCTCCAGTTGCGCCACTTCCCTGCCGTCGACGAACAGGCGTACGCCGACGCCCTCGTCCCACGCAAAGGCGATATGCTCCCATTGTTCGGGCGTCGGCGGGGTCGGGATGCGCCACGAGACGCGCAGGCGGGAGAGGTTGGCGTCGGTGACGAAGGCGTCGAAGCCGTGGCCGTTCCAGTCGATGCGCAGGAACGCCATGTCCCAGCTGGTATGATCGGCGAAGCCGGCACGGAAGATGACGAACGGCGCTTCGGTCACCGCCTCGCGCGCGCGCCAGAAGAAGGCGAGCGTGCCGCGCTGCGCGATCATGTTGCCCGGCGCCTGCCACGCGACATAGCCCTCGTCCGCCCAGCGCGCCGCGCCGCCGATCGCGCCGTCCGGCGTGACGGTCACCGCGCTGCGGAAGTTGGGGACGGGATCGCCACCCGCCTTGTCGGCGGTGAGGTCCTTGTCGGCGGAGACACGGAACAGCAGCCCGTCCTGCGCCGCCGCGGGAGTGGCGAGGAGAGCGGTCGCGAGCGCCAGGAGCGAGGTGAGTTTCATGCTGCCTCTCCGGCGGTCACCCTCACCCTTCCGCGGCTTCGCCGCTCCCTCCCTCTCCCGGCGGGAGAGGGAAGAGCCGCCGCAGGCGGCGAAGGGTGAGGGTGATTAGGGTTCAGCCCGCATCGACCCGCGCGAGACGCGGGCTGAGCAGGTGGATGACGATCACCGCGATCAGATAGGTCGAGCCCGCCACCGCGAAGATCGGCGTGTAGCTGCCCGTCGTCTCGAGGATATAGCCGGTGAACTTGGCCATCAGCATCCCCCCGATCGCGCCGACGGTGCCGCCGATCCCGATCACCGATCCCACCGCCGCGCGCGGAAACATGTCCGACGGGATGGTGTAGAGGTTCGCCGAGAATGCCTGATGCGCCGCGGTCGCGAGGCCGACGATCGCGACGGCCAGCCAGACGTTGCTGGCATATTGGGCGAAGAAGATCGGCATCACCAAAAACGCGCAGATCAGCATCGTCAGCTTGCGCGCGACGTTCGCCGACAGTCCGCGCTTCATCAGCCGCGACGACGACCAGCCGCCCGCCACCGAACCGAGGTCGGAGATCAGGTAGATGACGATCAGCGGCGGCCCGAAGCTCTTGAGATCAAGGTTGTAGGTCTTGGCGAGGAAATCGGGCGTCCAGAACAGGAACAGCCACCAGATCGGATCGATCAGGAACTTGCCGAGCGCGAACGCCCAGGTCTCGCGATAGCGGACCAGCTGGCGCCACGGGATCGGCCTGACCGGATCGGCGGGGTCGCTCTCGATATAGGCGAGTTCCTCCGCCGACAGCCGCGACTGCTCGCGCGGGCGGCGATAGATGACGATCCACGCGGCGAGCCAGAGGAAGCTGAACAGCCCGGTGATGACGAACGCCATCCGCCAGCCGAGTCCCATGTCGATGACGATCCACGGCACCACCAGCGGCGTCACCACCGCGCCGATGTTGGCGCCGGCGTTGAACACGCCGGTCGCCAGCGCGCGCTCCTTGGCGGGAAACCATTCGGTCACCGCCTTGATCCCCGCGGGGAAATTGCCGCTCTCGCCGATGCCGAGCAGCGCGCGCGCGAGGCTGAACTGGAAGGCGGTGTTGACGAAGCCGCACAGGATATGCCCCGCGGTCCAGATCAGGAAGGCGATCGAATAGCCGATCCGCGCGCCGACCACGTCGACGATCTTGCCGAAGCTGAGATAGCCGATCGCATAGGCCGCCTGGAACCAGAAGATCACGTCGGCATAGGTCGTTTCCGACCAGCCGAGGTCCTTTGAGATCGTCGGTTTCAGCACCCCGATCATCTGCCGGTCGACATAGTTGATCGCGGTCGCCGCGAACAGCAGCCCGCAGATCACCCAGCGGTAGCGGCCCACGGTAGAGGCGGCGGCGGCGATCTGCGCCTCGCTCCTCTGCCGCTCTTCGATCGTCGCCATCAATCTCTCTCCTGGGAAAATCGGCCTCTTAGCGGGCCGTGATCGTGCAGCCGACGGTGTAGCGGCCATCGAAGCTGGCCTCCACGCGATCGCCGACCGCAACGGGATGGACGCCGGTCACCGCGCCGCTGGAAATCCACTGGCCGGGCTGCAACTGGATGCCGCGCGCCGCCATATGGTCGAACAGGAAGCGCGCCGCACCGACTGGCCCGTCGAGCATCGCCGCCGCGGTCGCCGCACCGATCCGCGTCCCGTTGATATCGAGCGTGATCGGCCATTGATTGAGGTCGACGTCGCGCCAGTCGGGGATCGCCGCGCCGACGACCAGACCGTTGTTGTTGCCGAAGTCGGAAATGGTGACCGTCGCGCCCAGCGCGTTGATGCCGGGAAAGGGGGAACTCGCGATCTCGATCCCGACATGGACCGCGTCGATCAGGTCGCGCGCCTCGGCCATCGTATAGCGGGTCTTGGCGGGGTCGGGCGCGGTGCCGATGCGGATCAGGAACTCGGCCTCCGCCGCGCCGAAGCCGTCCGCGAAGATCGGCATCGGCAGGTCGCCGTCGGTGGCGTCGAATACCGTGGCGGCAAAGATCGGGCCGCTCAGCCGGTCGATGCCGTCGATCGGCGGGTTGATCCGTCCGACCTTCCAGCCGACGACCTCGCCGGTGGCGAACGCCAGCGCGGCATCCTGCACACGATAGGCGGTGGCGAGATCGGCGGGAATCGCGCCGGGATAATCGGGCAGCGCATGGCCGTCGCGGCGCGCGGTCACGAAGGCGCGGGCGATATCCTGCACGGATGCGGTGTCGGTCTGTGGCATCGGGCTTTACGCCCCCCTCTCGCTTGTTTTGATCTTGCGCGAAAGGGTATGGGAAACCGGTGTCAATGACAAGCGCCCGGATCAGACGAACAGCGCATCCCACCGCTTTTCATGCGCCGCAGAGGCTGCAGCGGTGATCATGGCGAGCAGCGGCGGATCGCCCGCCACCTGCGGCGGCAGGCCGAGTCCCGCCTCGACCAGCCGCGCGACGAGCGTCGCTGGATCGGCCCCGTCCGCGGCGGCGGCGAGCCGGTCGCCGGCGGGGTCGGCGATGGCGATTCCCGCCCGCGTCCGCGCGATCAGGAAGGCGACCCAGCCGCCCAGCGCCGCGACGACATGCGCCGGCATGCGTCCCGCCGCACGATTGGCGGCGAGCGTGTCGCCCAGGCGGTAGGGCAGCTTCTGCGAGCCATCGATCGCGATCTGGTCGAGCCGGTGGACGATTCCCGGATTGCGGAAGCGTTCGAGCACCGCGGTGCGATAGGTGTCGAGGTCGAGCCCCGGCACCGCGGGCAGCATCGGCATGATGTCGGTACGGATCATCGCATCGACGAAGCCGGCGAGCTCCGCATCCGCCATCGCCTCGGCGACGCTGGCATGGCCGCGGAGCAGGCCGAGATAGGCGAGCGTCGAATGCGCGCCGTTGAGGATTCGCAGCTTCGCCTTCTCATACCCCGCCACGTCGCCGGTCAGCGTCGCGCCCGCACCGGCGAGATCGGGGCCCAATGGCACGCCGACATCCTCGATCACCCATTGCGCGAACCGTTCGCGCTGCACGGCGGCGCGGTCCTCCAGCCCCAGCGTCTCGGCGACCGCCGCATAGAGTGCCTCGTCCGAGGCGGGGGTGATCGAATCGACCATCGTCGAGGGTACGCGCACCTCTCCCGCGATCCAGTCTGCGAGGCCTGCATCGGTGGCGCGTGCGAAATCGACCAGCGCCGCGTGCAGCTTCGCGCCGTTGCTCGCCAGATTGTCGCACGGCATCGGCACGAACGGCCGCAACCCCGCGGCGCGGCGCGCGGCGAGCCCCGCCACGATCCAGCCGATCACGCTCGCCGGCACCGCGGCACCCGCCAGATCGTGGACCACGTCGGGATGATCCATGTCGAGCGTGCCGTCGCCGCGCAGGCAATAGCCCTTCTCGGTCACCGTCGTCGTGACGAGGCCGACCGCGGGATCGGCGAGCAGCGCATGCGTCTTCGCCGCGGCATCGGGGGCGAGGAAGCGGCGATGCGCGCCGATCACGCGTAGCGCCGGCTCGGCATCGCGGATCGCCAGCGTGTAGAGGCCGTCCTGCGCCTCCAGCGCCTCGACCGTGCCGCGGCTGCGCATCGATACCGCGGCGATTCCCCAGCGCGGATCGTGCTGCAACACGGTGTCGATATAGGCCGCCTGATGCGCGCGATGGAATGCGCCGGGGCCGAAGTGGACGATACCGACGCTCGGCTCGGGTCGCCCGCGCGGGCTGGGAATCGCGGCGGGCAGGCGGTCGAGCGTCGCACGGGTCAGGCGGGTCACAGCGTCACACCCCGTTTCCAGATCGCGATCTCGCGTTCGTCATTGGTCTCCGCCGCGGTCGCTGCGCCCGAGGCGATTCCGCAGATTCGCGCGAGCAGCGCCGCCTCCGCACCCTCGAACCCGCCGGTCAGCACCTGGCCTGCATCGAAGTCGATCCAACCCGGCTTGCGCGCGGCGAGGTCGGAATTGGAGGCGATCTTCACCGTCGGCACCGGAAAGCCCAAAGGCGTGCCGCGCCCGGTGGTGAACAGGATCACCGTCGCGCCCGCCGCCGCCAGCGCGGTCGACGACACCGCATCGTTGCCCGGCGCCTCCAGCAGCGTCAGCCCGTCGCTGCGCACGCGCGCGCCATAGCCGATGACGTCGGTGATCCGCCCGGTCCCCGCCTTCTGCACCGCGCCCAGCGACTTTTCCTCCAGCGTCGTGATCCCGCCCGCGACATTGCCGGGGGAGGGATTCTCGCTGATCGGTTCGCCGTGATCGATGAAATACTGGCGGAAGCCGTTGATGACGCCGACCATCGCATCGAACACGGGTGCGTCCGCGGCGCGGTCCATCAGCATCTGTTCGGCGCCGAACATCTCGGGGATTTCGGTGAAGACGACGCGGCCCCCCGCCTCGCCGACGCGGTCGCTGATCCGCCCGACCAGCGGGTTAGCGGTGAGCCCCGACAGGCCATCCGACCCGCCGCATTTGACCCCGAGTACCAGCCGGTCGAGCCCCACCGTCTGCCGCGGCACCGTCGCCTGCGCGGCGAGTTCGGCGACCAGCGCGACGCCTTCCTCGACCTCGTCGGTGCTGAACTGCGCGGTGAGGTAGCGGATCGCCGCATGGCGTTCGGGCGGGATGGCGGCGAGCAGCTCGAGCACCTGATTTTCCTCGCAGCCCAGCCCGACCAGCAGCACGCCGCCGGCATTGGGATGGCAGGCGAGGCTGGCGAGGATCGCGCGCACGCCGTCGAGGTCCTGCCCGAGCTGCGAACAGCCGTGCGGATGCGTGAAGGCATGGACGCCGTCGATCTGCCCGACGAGCTGCGCGCCCGCCTGTTTGGCAATCCGCTCGGCGGTGCGCGCGACGCAGCCGACCGTCGGCAGCACCCAGATCTCGTTGCGCGTGCCCACGCGCCCGTCGGCGCGGACATAGCCTTCGAACGTCGCGGTCGAGGCGGGGGACGGTGCTGTCGTGGGTGCCTTGGGCGCGTAGCTGTAATGGCCGGTGCCCGCCAGTGCGGTGGCGAGGTTGTCGCTATGCACATGCTCGCCGGACGCGATGGCGCGGCGCGCATGGCCGATCGGGAAGCCGTATTTGACCACCGGCGCCTGCGCGGGGATCCCGGCCAGCGCCACCTTGTGCCCGCGCGGCACCGCGCTGCGCAGCACGACGCCCGCGACCGTATCACCGGCCTGCGCATCTTCCAGCAGCGTTGCCACGCTATCGCCGGGGGCGATTGTCAACGCCTTGGCCATCGATCCTCTCTCATCCGGGATACCGGTGTCATCTTCATGCCGCAGGGACCTTCGCTGCGCAACCCGGCGACGGGCTGGCGGCGAGCCGGCACCCTCGCTATCGTCGCGCCCATGCGCAAGACGGGTCAGCCGACGATCAACGACGTGGCCCGGATCGCGGGCGTTTCCAAGAAGACGGTGAGCCGCGTCATCAACCGCTCGCCATTGCTCGGCGACGATACGCGCAAGCGCGTCGAACAGGTGATCGGCGATCTCGGCTATATCCCCAATCCGCAGGCGCGCGCGCTGGCGCTGCGCCGCAATTTCCTGATCGGCCTCGTCCACGACAATCCCAATGCGCAGACCGTGATGAACGTCCAGCAGGGCATGCTGGAGGCGCTGCACGACACCGAATTCGAGATGGTGGTGCGCCCGGTCGATCGCGGATCGGCGACGATGCTGGAGGATCTGCGCCATTTCCTCGAACGCCAGCGCCTGTTCGGCGTGCTGCTGATGCCGCCGATCAGCGAGAACGACAGCGTCGCGAAGCTGTGCGCCGACATCGGTTGCCGCTACGTCCGCATGGGGTCGGCGGTGCTCGACGATCCGGCGCACATGGTCGCCTCCAACGATCGCGAGGCGGTGCGCGGCGCGACCGGCTATCTGATCGAACAGGGGCATCGGCGGATCGGCTTCGTCGGCGGGCCGCACGGCTTCCGCTCGGCGCGCGAACGCCGCGCGGGGTTCGAGGAGGCGCTGGCCGCCGCCGGCATCGCCCTGCCGCGCAGCATGATCGCGGACGGCAATTACACGTTCGATTCGGGGCTGGTCGCCGCCGAACGCCTGCTCGACGTCATCCCACGGCCGACCGCGATCTTCTCGAGCAACGACGAAATGGCGGCGGGCGTCATCCACGCCGCCCGCCAGCGCGGGCTCGACATCCCGCGCGACCTGTCGATCATCGGCTTCGACGACACGCCGATCGCCGCGCACGTCTGGCCGCCGCTCACCACGGTACGCTGGCCGATCGCCTCGATGGCGCGCTCGGCGGCGCTCAAGCTGATCGCCGGCGAGGAAGAGGACGATACCGACGTCGAGGAACCCTCGCTGTTCCTCTCGACGCTGATCCGCCGCGCTTCGGTCGCCGCGCCGGGCGGGTGAGTCTCCATGCCTCACCGCATTCGACCCGTCACCCCGGACTTGTTCCGGGGTCCACTCCGCGGCGAGGCAAGCGGCTAGAGGCTCGAAGTCCACGCCCAGCATACCGGTGGACCCCGGAACAAGGGACCCCATCAAAGTAATACTTTGATGGGACCCAAGTCCGGGGTGACGAAGGGTTGGTAGTTGCGCCATACGCTGACACCGGTTACCAAGTCCTGGATCGCAAAGCGACGGAGAGGAGACTGCCATGACCCGGGCCCTCAAACTGCACCCCGACCGGCTGTTCCCCGCCGATCCGACGACACGTGCCATCGCGCGGACGCTCTATGCGGAGGTCGCCGACCTGCCGATCGTCAGCCCGCACGGCCATACCGATCCGACCTGGTTCGCGGATAACGCCAACTGGACGGACGCAGCGACGCTGCTGCTGTCGCCCGACCATTATCTGTACCGCATGCTCTACAGCCAGGGCATCGATCTCGACGCGCTGGCGATCCCGCGCCGCGACGGCGTTCCTGCGACCGACCCGCGCGCCGCATGGCGCGTGCTGGCCGATCATTACCATCTGTTCCGCGGCACGCCGTCACGCATGTGGCTCGACCATGTCTTCGCCGAGGTGTTCGGCATGAGGCAAGCATTCGAACCCGCCACCGCCGACCTCTATTTCGACGCGATCGGCGAGAAGCTGGCGACCGACGCCTTCCGCCCGCGCGCGCTGTTCGACCGCTTCCGTATCGACTTCCTCGCCACCACCGAAGGCGCGCACGACAGCCTCGACGCGCACGCCCGCATCAGGGAAAGCGGCTGGCAAGGCCGCGTCGTCACCACCTATCGCCCCGACGGCGTCATCGACGTCGAGCACGAGCAATTCGCCGGCGCGCTCCGCCGCTTCGCCGAGCTGACCGGCGAGGACGTCTATAGCTGGCAAGGCTATCTCGCCGCGCACCGCAAGCGCCGCGCCGACTTCCGCGCCGCCGGCGCCACCGCGACCGACCACGGCCATCCGACCGCGGCCACCGCCAATCTGTCGACCGCGGAATGCGAGGCGCTGTTCGCACGGATCACCGGCGACGACTGGACCCCCGCCGACGCCGAACTGTTCCGCGCGCAGATGCTGACCGAGATGGCGGCGATGAGCGTCGAGGACGGGATGGTGATGCAGATCCACCCCGGATCGGTGCGCAACCACAATGCGGGACTGTTCGCCAGCCACGGCCGCGACAAGGGCGCCGACATTCCGGGGCGGACCGATTACGTCCATGCGCTCAAACCCCTGCTCGACCGGTTCGGCACCTCGACCGATCTGTCGATCATCCTCTTCACATTGGACGAGAGCGTCTATGCGCGCGAACTCGCGCCGCTCGCCGGCCATTATCCCTGCCTCAAGCTCGGCCCAAGCTGGTGGTTCCACGATTCGCCGGAGGGCATGCGCCGCTTCCGCGAGATGACGACGGAGACTGCGGGCTTCTGCAACACCGTCGGCTTCAACGACGACACCCGCGCCTTCCTCTCGATTCCCGCCCGCCACGACGTCGCGCGACGGATAGACTGCGGCTTCCTCGCCCGCCTCGTCGCCGAGCACCGGCTGGAGGATTGGGAGGCGGCCGAACTCGCGCAGGAATTGACCAGCGGCCTCGTCCGTCGCGCCTATCGCATCGACGCCAGCGATGCTAAAGGTGTGGGAAGCTGTTCCACCATTTGCAACGATATCGCCGCTTAGGAGATTTCATGTTCGACCGCACCTATTACGCCACGCATCCCGACATGATGGAATGCGTCAGCAACGACGAACTGCGCGACCGCTACCTGATCCAGGACTTGTTTCGCGCCAATGAATGCGTGCTCAACTATACGCACGCCGACCGCTTCGTGATCGGCGGCGTCCACGTCGAGAGCGGTTCGGTCGCGCTGCCCGCGCAGGAAGAGCCCGCGTCGGCCAAGGGCCACCCCTTCCTCGAGCGCCGCGAACTCGCGATCGTCAACGTCGGCACCGTCGAAGGCACCGTGACGGTCGACGGCGAAACCTTCACGCTCGGCAACAAGGACTGCCTGTACGTCACGATGGGCGCCAAGGACGTCCAGTTTTCCGGCGACGGCGCGCGCTATTATCTGGCGTCCTGCCCGGCGCACAAGGCGTTTGAAACGCGCAAGCTCGGCATCGCCGACGCCAATGCATTGGAGCGCGGCAGCCTCGAGGAATCGAACGAGCGCACGATCTTCCAGCTCGTCATCCCCGGCGTCTGCGACAGCGCGCAGCTGGTCATGGGCCTCACCGTCCTCAAGCCCGGCTCGGTGTGGAACACGATGCCCCCGCACATCCACGAACGCCGCAGCGAAATCTATTTCTACTTCGAACTCGACGGCCCCAACGACCGCGTCATGCACTTCATGGGCGAAGGCGATGCGATGCGCCATATCGTCGTCGGCAACGAGGAATCGGTGATCTCGCCGCCCTGGTCGATCCACATGGGGTCGGGGACCAAGGCCTATGCCTTCATCTGGGCGATGGCGGGCGAGAACCAGGACTATACCGACATGAACGTCCTCGACATCTGCCAGCTGGCGTAACCTTTCTGAACTCCCCTCCCTTTCGAGGGAGGGGCTGGGGGGTGGGTGGCGTGCTCGCGCTACGGCTGAGCGAGCGATCAGGGTCACCGTACCGCCCGGACAACGCCCACCCCCAACCCCTCCCTTTCAGGGAGGGGAGGAGAAAAAGATGAACCCCTTCGACCTCTCAGGCAAAGTCGCCGTCGTCACCGGCGCCAACACCGGCATCGGGCAGGCGATCGCCGTCGCGCTCGCCGATGCCGGTGCCGACGTCGCCTGCGTCGGTCGCACCCCCGCTGAGGACACCGTTGCGCAGATCCGCGCATGCGGCCGCCGCGCCGAGATCGTCTCCGCCGATTTGTCCTCGATCGAGCCGGTGGGCCGCGTCGTCGACGAGACGGTGGCGAAGCTCGGACGCCTCGACATCCTCGTCAACAATGCCGGGATCATCCGCCGCGCCGATGCGGTCGATTTCACCGAAGCAGATTGGGATGCGGTCGTCGATACCAACCTCAAATCGGTGTTCTTCCTCTGCCAGGCGGCGGGGCGGCACATGATCGCTAATGGCGGCGGCAAGATCATCAACATCGCCTCGATGCTGACCTTCCAGGGCGGCATCCGCGTGCCGAGCTATACCGCGTCGAAGAGCGGGATCGGCGGCCTGACCAAGCTGCTCGCCAACGAATGGGCGGGCAAGGGCATCAACGTCAACGCGATCGCGCCGGGCTATATCGCCACCAACAACACCGCGGCGCTGCAGGCCGACGAGGCGCGCAACAAGGCGATCCTCGATCGCATTCCGGCGGCGGCATGGGGCAGCCCGGAAGACCTCGGCGGCGCGGCCGTGTTCCTCGCCAGCCGGGCGGCGGATTACGTGCAGGGGCATATCCTGGCAGTCGACGGCGGCTGGCTGGCGCGGTGATACGATAAGGGCATCGCCCTCACCCTTCCGGCGCTTCGCGCCTCCCTCCCTCTCCCATTGGGAGAGGGAAGAGCCGGCGTAGCCGGCGAAGGGTGAGGGTGAGGTGAGTGCGGAACGATTGGGAGAGAGACATGGCCAGGTTCCTCGCATTCGGCGAGATCATGCTGCGACTGTCGCCGCCGGGGCGCGAGCTGCTGCTGCAGACGCCGAAGTTCGATGTCTGGGTCGCGGGCGCCGAGGCGAACGTCGTCACCGCGCTCGCCAAGCTCGGCCATGACGTCGGCTTCGCCAGCATGGTGCCCGACAACGACCTCGGCCGCTCCGCCGTCTCGACCCTGCGCGGCCACGGCGTCGATACGCGTGGCATCCAGCTCGGCGGCGATCGCATGGGCCTTTACTTCGTCACCTCGGGCGCGGGCATGCGCGCGACCGAGGTGATCTACGACCGCGCCGGATCGAGCTTCGCCGCGGCGCCGGTCGAGGCGTGGGATTGGGATGCGCTGTTCGACGGCGTCGACTGGTTCCACCTGTCGGGGATCACCCCCGCGCTCGGCCCGGTGCCGGCGCAGAGCGCGATTGCCGCGGTGCAGGCGGCGGCGGCACGCGGCATCCCGATCTCGTTCGACGGCAATTACCGCGCAAAATTGTGGGAGCGATGGGACAGCGATCCGCGCGCGCTGCTGACGCAGCTGGTCGAGCACGCCGAGCTGTTGTTCGGCAACCATCGCGACATTGCGCTGCTGCTCGACCGCGATTTCGCCGGCCACGACGGCGAGGACCGCCGCCGCGACGCCGCCGAAGCGGCCTTCGCCGCCTTCCCCAAGCTCCGGACGATCGCCTCGACCGCACGCCATGTCGAAAACGTCGACCTGCACCGCGTCTCGGCGCGGATCGACACGCGCGACGGCCATGCGCAGACCGAGGAGGTGGTGCTCGCCGGCATCGTCGACCGGATCGGCGGCGGCGACGCCTTCGCCAGCGGCGTGCTCCATGGCTTGCGCAGCGGCGGCGACATCGCGGCGGCGGCGGCGACCGGCCTCGCGCTGACCGCGCTTAAACACTCGCTGCCCGGCGATGCTGCGCTGTTCCGGCAGGCGGATATCGACGCCTATCTCGCCGGCGGACTCGATGTCCGGCGCTGACCGGCTGACCCGGCGCACCGCGCTCGCCGCGGGCGCGGCGACGCTGTTGACCGCGGGCCTGCGCGCGCAAGGGCCGGCACGGGTGCGCGCACCGGCAGGCGATTTCGTCGGTACGCTCGACGACGGTGTCCACGCCTTCCGTGGCATCCGTTATGCCCGTGCCGAACGGTTCCGCGCCCCGGTGCCGGTCGCGCAGCCGGGGCAGACGGTGCGCGCGCAGGCATTCGGCGCGGTCTGCCCGCAAAAGGCCGATTACGGGCCGCAGGACGAGGATTGCCTGTTCCTCAACGTCTGGACCGCCGCGCCGCGGGCGGGCGCGAACAAGCCGGTCATGCTCTACATCCACGGCGGGGCCTATGCGAACGGCAGCGTCACCGATCCGCTGAACGACGGACAGGCGCTCGCCGCGCGGGGCGACGTGGTGGTGGTGACGGTCAACCATCGGCTCAACGCCTTCGGCTACCTCTATCTCGCGCGGCTCGACCCGCGCTTTCCCGACAGCGGCAATGCCGGGCAGCTCGACCTGATCTGCGCGCTGCAATGGGTGCGCGCGAATATCGCCAGCTTCGGCGGCGATCCCGGCCGCGTCATGGTCTTCGGCCAGTCCGGCGGTGGCGCCAAGATCGCGACGATGATGGGCATGCCCGCGGCCAAGGGGCTGTTCCACCGCGCCGCGACGATGAGCGGGCAGCAGGTGACCGCCTCCGGCCCGCTCAACGCGACCGCGCGGGCGAAGGCGTTCCTCGCGCGGCTCGGCAGCGGCGACGTCGCGACATTGCCCACGGGAAAGCTGGTCGCGGCGCTCGACGCGGTCGATCCGATCCTCGGCGGCGGCGTCTATTTCGGGCCGGTGCTCGACATGCGCTGGCTGACGCGCCACCCGTTCTGGCCCGACGCCAACCCGCAGGGGCTGACCGTCCCGATGATGCTCGGCAACGTCCATGACGAAACGCGCGCGTTCATCCCGCCCGATTCGCCCAAGCTGCGCGGGCTGAGCTGGGACAATGTCGCGGAGCGGATGGCGCCCGATCTGAAGGTCGACATCCTGCCCGAATGGGTCGTCGCGCAATATCGCGCGCAATTCCCCGACTGGAGCCCGCTCGACGTCTTCTACGGCGCGACCACCGCAGGGCGCAGCTGGCGCGGACAGGTGATCGAGGCGGAGGCGCGGGCGAACGCCGGCGCGCCCGGCTTCGTCTATCAGGTCGATTTCGCCTCGCGCGTCGATCCGCGGCGCGGCGCCTTCCACACGATGGACATCCCGCTGGTGTTCGGGACGCTCGGCGCCAGGGGATCGGAAACGGGCACCGGTGCCGATGCGCGTGCCGCGAGCCGGGCGATGCAGGACCGGTTCGTCGCCTTCGCCACCACCGGCGATCCCGGCTGGCCGGCCTATACGCTGGATCGACGCGCGACGATGATCTTCGACGTGAACAGTCGGGTAGAAAACGATCCGCGCCGCTGGCAACGCGAACTGTTCGCGCGCGTGCCGTATATCCAGCCGGGGACCTGAAAGCCCCTCCTCTTCGGAAGGAGGGGTTGGGGTGGAGGAGTCTCAGGCGCTGGTCTCGGTGAGACGCTGCCCCACCCCAACCCCTCCCCTGAAGGGGAGGGGCTTCAAGCAGTAACCCGCCGCGCCGCCGTGAGGCTGCTCCACGCATAGAGCGCACACCCGGCCCAGATCAGCCCGAACGTCGCCAGCTGTGCGGCCCGGATCGGCTCGCGATACAGCAGCACCGCCTCGAGGAACTGCAATGTCGGCGCGATGAACTGGAGCAGCCCCATCGTCGTGTAGCGCAGCCGCCGTGCGCCGGCGGCGAACATCAGCAGCGGCGCGGCGGTGACCGGGCCGGCGAGGATCAGCAGCCAGTCGATCCGGCCGCCATGGCCGAATGCCGCCGTGCCGTCACCCGCCGCCAGCAGCAGCACGGCGAGCGCCAGCGGCGTGAGAATCGCCGTCTCCACCGTCAGCCCGCCGAGCGCGTCGATCGCCGCGACCTTGCGGATGAGGCCGTAGAAGCCGAAGCTGAGCGCCAGCGCGAGCGAGATCCAGATCGTGCCGCCGCCGCTGGCGGCAAGGATCGCCACGCCCACGCCGGCCAGCGCGATCGCCGCCGCCTGCATCCGGTCCAGTCGTTCGCCGAGCAGCAGCGTGCCGAGCGCGACGTTGACCAGCGGATTGATGAAATAGCCGAGGCTCGCCTCGACCAGATGCGCGTGGCCGACCGACCAGATGTACACGAACCAGTTGACCGCGATCAGCGCGGCGCTGCCGGCCAGCATCAGCAGCGTCCGCCCCCGCGCGGCGGCGAGCAACGGGCGCAGCCGCCGGCCGGCGAGCACGATGGCGCCGAGCAGCAGCAGCGACCACAGTACGCGATGCGACAGCACCTGCGCCGTCGGCACCGCGTTCAGCAGGTGCAGGTACAGCGGCAGCAACCCCCACAGCGTGTAGGCGCCGATACCGTAGAATAATCCGGTGCGGGTCTGCGTATCGGTCATGGCGGCGCTGTGGCGGGTGATGCGCGATGGTGCAACGCCGCTCTCCTTCGCGCATCACCCCGATCGTGTTTCACCGCTCGCCGGCGCCAGCATGTTGACATCGCCGGTTTGCCGCAGCATGCTTGTGACACCGGTTACCGTCGCGAAGGACGGGGCCGGGGACGCGACCATCAACGGATGGCCGTCACGGGGAGGATGACGAGGCTGGCACGCCGTCGCGGCGTCGCTCTCCCCATCACAGGTCGACGATGCCGGGGTGACCGGTGTCACCGCAGGACGATGGCCGACAGGCCGATTGGGGAGTGATTGTGATGACCGGACGTTCGACCCTTGCACCCGCCCGTTCGGCGCCGGCGCGCCTGAGCCGGATGGCCGGCGTCTCGACCGCGGCGCTGGCGCTGGGCCTGCTGCTGCCCGCCGCGGCGTTCGCACAGGCCGCGACGATCCCCGCGACACCGAACCAGCCCGGCAGCCCGCCGCACGTCGATCCCGCGCCGGCGCAGACCGCGGTGGTGCCCGCCGGTGGCGAGGCCGACGCCGGCGCCGACGTGCAGCCGCAGGCGACCGCGCCCGATGGCACCGACAGCGGCGCCGACATCGTCGTCACCGGCTTCCGCCGCAGCCTCGACGCCGCGCTCAACGTGAAGCGCGAATCGGTGTCGTCGGTCGATGCGATCGTCGCGGAAGACATCGCCAAGTTCCCCGACCAGAACCTCGCCGAATCGCTGCAGCGCATTCCGGGCATCTCGATCCAGCGCGACGCCGGCGAGGGCCGCGCGATCACCGTCCGCGGATTGGGCGCGCAATTCACCCGCGTCCGCGTCAACGGGCTGGAGACGGTCGCGACCTCGACCGATGGCGCCTCGTCGAACCGCGACCGCGCGTTCGACTTCAACGTCTTCGCCTCCGAACTCTTCAACTCGATCGTCGTCCACAAAACCGCGGAGGCGAGCCTCGACGAAGGCTCGCTCGGTGCGGTCGTCGATCTCAACACCGGCAATCCGCTGGGCGGCAAGTCGGGCTTCACCGGCGTGCTGTCGGCGCAGGCGAGCTACAACGACCTCAGCAAGAACACGCGGCCGCGGATCGCCGGGCTGCTGTCGTACAAGTCGCCCGACGGCACGTTCGGCGTCGCGGTGTCGGCGGCGTATCAGAAGACCGACAATCTCGAACTCGGCAACAACACGGTGCGCTGGGCGCAGGCGCGGTTCGATTCGGTCAACGGCACGCCGTGCTTCTACAACAGCAACACGGGCACGACCCCGGTCGCCAACGCCGGCGGCTTCTATCGCCCGAGCACGGCATGCGACACCGCGGCGCTCGCCTTCCACCCGCGCATCCCGCGCTACGGCGAGGTGTTCCACGGCCGCGAGCGCCTGGGCATCACCGGCAGCGTGCAATGGGCGCCGTCCGACGCCACGAAGGTGTCGATCGACGGCCTCTATTCGCGCTTCACCGAGAAGCGCGAGGAGAAATGGGCGGAGGTGCTGCTGCGCTCCAACGAACGCTCGATCGACCTCGTCAACCCGACCTACGACGCCAACAAGAACCTCGTCTCGGGCACGCTCAACGACGCCTGGGTCCGCACCGAACATTATCTGCGCCAGTCGAAGACCGAATTCTACCAATTGGGCGGCAGCTGGGATCAGGATGTGACGGACAAGTTCCGCTTCACGGTATTGGGCGGTTTCTCCAAATCGACCGCCGATATTCCGGTCGAGACGACGGTCGTCTTCGACGATCGCGATGCGCAGGGTTATAAGTTCGACTATACGAACAGCCGTACGCCGCTGCTGAGCTTCGGCACCAGCGTGACCGATCCCGCCAATTTCCAGCTGGCGGAAATCCGCGACCGGCCGTCGACCGTCACCAACAAGTTCCGCACCGCGCAGCTGCGCACCGAATGGGACGTCGCCGATGGCTACACGCTGAAGCTGGGCGGCATGTACCGCCGCTTCGATTTCGACAGCGTGTCGTTCCAGCGCGATACCGCGGTGTGCGGCAACGGCGGCACCGACCTGGTGCTCGGCATCATCACCTGTTCGCCGACCAGCGCGTTCGGCGCGAACGCCATCTATGGCTATCAGGTGACGCCGGCGTTGAGCCAGCTGTTCACGCTCGGCAACGCGGGCCAGCCATCGGGGACGACCAACCAGTGGCTGGTCCCCAACCTCGACGCAGCGACCGCCTATACCAAGCTGTACAGCCGTACGCCGACGCTGGTCGTCGGCGACAACCGCAGCGTCAGCGAAGAGGTGACCGGCGGCTATTTCCAGGTCGATGCCAAGGGCGATCTCGCCGGCCTGCGCTACGCGCTCAACGCCGGCGTGCGCTACGCGCATACCGCGCAAGGGTCGACCGGGATCAACTCGGGCGCGGTCGTGTCCGTCAAGCGCGACTATGACGACTGGCTGCCCGCGGTGAACATCGCGTTGTTCCCGACCGAGAAGGTGATCCTGCGCGCGTCGGCGGCGAAGGTGATGACGCGGCCGACGCTCGGCAATCTGACGCCGGGTGGGTCCGCGGACGGCTTCAACTATCGCGTGTCGTTCGGCAATCCGCAGCTCGATCCGTTCCGCGCCTCGGCGTACGACCTGGCGGCGGAATGGTATTTCGCGCCCCAGTCGATCCTGTCGGTCGCCTTGTTCAAGAAGAACGTCGAGAGCTTCCCCGTGTCGCAGTCGATCACCAACGCGACCTTCACCTCGACCGGGCTGCCGGTGTCGGTGCTGTCGGCGTCGTCGCCCGCCGCGCTCAATCCGGCGCAGCTCAGCCAGCCGATCTGGACGATCACCACGACGGTGAACGGCACCGGCGCCTCGCTGAAGGGGGCGGAGATCGCGCTGCAGGCGACGTTCAAGTTCCTGCCCGGCTTCCTCAAGAACTTCGGCGTGCTCGCCAACGCGACCTTCGTCGATTCGAGTGCCAGTTATACCGTGCAGGGTCCGGCGACCTCGGCCTGCGTCGCCGGGGCGACCGCAGCGGCGGCCTGTTCGTTCGGGCCGCTGGTCAATGCGACGCGCAACGCGACGCTGTTCGGCCTGTCCAAGCGCCAGTATAACGGGACGCTCTATTACGAGGATCAGAAGTTCTCGGCACGCGGGTCGATCAGCTATCGCGGGCCGTATATCGATGCCAACAGCGGCACCGGCAACGTGTTCGAAGGCTATAATTCGACGATCAACGTCGATGCCTCGCTGCGCTACAAGCTGACGCCGAATATCGAGGTGTCGCTGGAGGGGACCAACCTGACCGACCAGTATCGCGATCGCTACACCGATATCGATGCCAACCGGAATTACGAGTACAACCACTTCGGCCGCACCTTCCTGGCCGGCGCGCGTATCAAGATGTGAGGACGGGCATGATCGATCGCCGCCACGCGCTGCTTGGCGCCCTCGCCGCCGGCGTGGCGGCACGGCTGGCCGCGCAGACGCCGGCGCCGCGCGTCGCCGGGGCGGCAGGCGTGCCGGCCGATCCGGTGGAGACGATCGATCTGTGGCCGGGGCAGGCGCCCGGCATGCCAGCGGTGCCGCCGGTCGAGATCGTCGACGCGCGCGGCACCGATCCGCAGGTCCCCGATCGCGCGGTGCGCGGCGTCGTCCGGCCGCGGCTGGCCGTATTCCGCCCGGCGGTGCCCAACGGCGCCGCGCTGCTGGTGACGCCGGGCGGCGGCTATGCGCGGATCGTCGTCGACAAGGAGGGGTATGAGGTCGCCCGCTGGCTGGCGAAGCGCGGCTGGACGGTGTTCGTACTCTTCTATCGCCTGCCCGGCGACGGCTGGGCGGCGGGACCCGATATCGCCTTGTCCGATGCGCAGCGGGCGATGCGGCTGATCCGCGCGCGCGCCGCCGATTACCGTATCCGGCCGGATCGCGTCGCGGCGATGGGCTTTTCGGCCGGCGGGCATGTCTGCGGCGACCTTGCGACGCGGTTCGCGGCGCCGACCTATGCGCCGGTCGATGCCGCCGACCGGCTGAGCGCACGCCCCGATCTCGCCGCGCCGATCTATGCGGTCCAGTCGATGACGCTGCCGCTGGCGCATCCCGGATCGCGCGAGCTGCTGCTCGGCAGGAACGCCTCGCCCGCGCTGGAGGCGGCGCACAGTCCGGCGCGCAACGTCGGCCCCGGTACGCCGCCCTGTTTCCTGGTCCATGCCGAGGACGACGCGACCGTGCCGGTCGACAATACGCTGCAGTTTCGCGCCGCGCTGAAGGCGGCGGGCGTGCCGGTCGAGACGCATCTGTTCGCGATCGGCGGCCACGGCTTCGGCCTGCGCCGCGCGGCGGGCAAGCCGGTGGCGGCATGGCCGTCGCTGTTCGTCGCCTGGGCGCAAAGCCATGGCTGGGCTTGAGCTTTTCCGCGTCGCTCCGCCCGTCTAGGGCGGGCGGCATGACCAGCGCCGCGCTCCAAGACCTGTTCCTGTCCACCCTCGTCCGGCAGGCGGGGGGCAACCGGCGACGCTGGCGGCTCGTCCTCGGCGAGGTGAAGGTCTATGCCGTCGCGACGCACCCGCATTGCAACTGGTCGGTGACGCCGACCGGATCGGCGGGTGAGAACGACACCGTCGAACGGATCGCCGACGAATTGCGCATCACCCACCCGATCGTGCGCGCCGCCTGACTCCTCAGCGGCGTTCCACGCCCAGCCGCGACATCAGGATCGCCGCGCGCTTGCCCTGACGGCGGATCGTGGACAGATCGACCACCTCGTCGGGCGTATGGTCGCCACGGCTCGCGGTGCCGAGGCCGACGAGGCCATCGACATCGGCCGCCACCCAGGAAATGTCGCCGGCGCCGCGCTTCAGCGGATCGAGCGGCGGCATTTCCGCGAGGCCGAGGTCGCGGTTGACGGCATTCAGCCGGTCGAGCAGCGCGCGGTTGCCCGCGGTCGGCGCCATCGCCGGATAACCCGGCTTGAACGCGATGCGCGCGTCGGTGCCGGGCAGATGGCGCGCGACGATCGCCTCCATCTTGCCCCGCACGCGGCGCGTCTGTTCTTCGCTCAGCGTGCGGAAATCGCCGCTGGCGATCGCCTGGGCAGGGATGATGTTGCTCTTGCCCTGCGCACTCGCCTTGGCGCCGCTGGGATCGATCGCCGCGGTGGCACCGCCGGCCAGGACCCCGGTGTTGAAGGTCAGGTCGGGTTCGGGCAATTCGGTGCGGAACGCCGCGAGGATGCGCGCCGCCTCGTTGATCGCGCCGTCGCCGAACGCCGGGCTGAAGATGCGCGAGCTGTGGCCGCTCTTGCCGGTGACGGTCAGCGTCCAGTCGTTGGCCGAACGCCGTGCGATCGACCCCATGTCGCGACCATCCTCGACCGCCAGCCCCTCGAAATCGAGCGCGACGTCGGCGCGCTTGCCCGCGGCGATCAGGTCGGCGCGGGCGAGGGCGACGGGTTCGCCCGAATCCTCCTCGTCGCCGGTCAGCACGATCTCGATATTGGTGCGATCGAGCGTGCCGGCGTCGCGCATCGCGCGCAGCGCGGCGAGCATGACCACCATGCCGCCCTTGTCGTCGCCGGCGCCGGGGCCGCTCGCCTCCTCGCTCTTGCGGACGAAGCGCTGGAAGGGGGAATCGGCCTCGAACACGGTGTCGAGATGGCCGATCAGCAGCAAGCGCCTGGTGCCGGGCCGGCCGGCATGGACCGCGATCAGATGGCCGGCGCGCTCCGTCTGCGGCAGCGGCTTCCACGTCACCGTGAAGCCCAGGTCGCGCAATTCCGCGGCCATCATCTCGCCCACCTTCGCGACACCGGGCAGGTTCGTCGTGCCGCTGTTCTGGTCGACCAGCCGCTGGAGCAATGCGACCGAGCGTTCGTATTCGCGATCGACCGTCGCCGCCATCCGCATCTCGGCCGCCGACAGTTGCGGCGCCGGGTCGGCGGCGGGCGCGGCGAGGAGGAGCAACGCGAGCGCGAGCATCAGCGTGCCGCCGCCGCGATCATCAGCGGCAGCGTCGCCGCCTTCGCACCGGCGATCTGGATGACGTAGCGGCCGGGGGCGAGATCGAAATCGACCATCTTGCGGATCGGCGAACAGGCCGGCCCATGCGCGTGCGCGACCGATGGCAACGTATGATCGCCATGCAGCACGTCGATCCACGCGCCCTCGCCGAGCGCGACGCGGTAGCGGCCGGCGCGGGCGACATCGACCGCGAACAGGCCGCCGAAACTGCCCGCCGCGGCAGGCTTTTCGGGCGCGCGCAGGTAACGGAGCGTCGGGGTGGCGGCCAGCGTCGCGCGCGCGCCGCGGCCGATCGTCAGCGGCGCTGCCGCCTTCGCCCCCGCGCCCGCGACGAGCGGCGTCATCGCCGTCCAGCCGGCGAGTTCGGCGGGCAGGGGCGTCGCTCCGCTGCGGCAATCAGGCTGCGCCTGAGCCGGCGTCGCGACCGCGAGGGCGAGCGTCCAAAGGGCGGTGATCGGCATGAAAGCTCCCGTGATAGCGATGCTGACGATAGCAGAGCGCGCACCGCTGTCACGCGCGGCGGCCTCGCATGTCGGCTGTTGATGGTAGGACAAATATAGTCCAGTATTCCATCCATAATGGACGCGAAGCGGATCGATCGTCAGCTTTCACGTCGGCCAATATCGGCGGGAGAGCACGAATGACGTCCGACGCACGCGAGCATGTCTGCGCGCTTTTGACCGAAGCGGTGCGCATCCTGGATGCGGAAGAGGCGGTGCTGCCGGCGATCCACGTCGCCCAGGCGATCGAGGTGCTGGGTTGCGGGATCAGCGAAGCAAGGCGTCGGGACGGGTCAGCGGCAGCGCCACGATCTCGGTCAGCCACGCACGGATCGTATCGCGCGCCGGGGGGCTCAGACCCAGCATCGTCACCCGCCGG
Organism: Sphingomonas liriopis; assembly: GCF_024211255.1. Classification (GTDB taxonomy): domain Bacteria; phylum Pseudomonadota; class Alphaproteobacteria; order Sphingomonadales; family Sphingomonadaceae; genus Sphingomonas; species Sphingomonas liriopis. Next base: position 79,889 of record NZ_JAMLDY010000013.1, read on the forward strand.
TCGCTGACGTCGTCGCTGCCCTCGATCAACCCGCGGTCCTGCAGCAGCTTGATCCAGCGCAGCGCCGTGGTGCGCGGCACGCCCGCCGCGGCGCAACAGGCATTGGTGGTCACCGTCGCGCCGTCCAGTCCCTCGGCGAACAGGAACATCAGGATGTCGAGCCCGGGATTGGCGAACAGCGTCGCGTCGAAATGATCGCCCAGCTTGCGACGGGCGGCGACGATGCTGCAGGCAAGGTCGCTGAGCGTGCGATCCGAGACCCGGCGCCCGGTGATCGCCAGCGATCCGCCGGTTCGGGCGAATGCGGTGCCACCGGTGTCTTCGTCGGCAGTAGCACCGGGTTCGCGCATTGCGGTGTCCATCGTGATCGTCGTCCCCGTCTTCCGGGTCAGGCATAACCGCAGACGATCCGAAATCAAGCCGCGTCGTCGTCGCCGGGTTCGAGCGGCACGCCTTCGCGCCGATAGCGGTCGACCGCGACGCGCAGGCTGGCGCCCAGATTCTCCAGCGTCACCGCCGCCAGCCGCTGTTCGACCGGCGCCGCCGACCGCAACAGATCGGCGACGGCGAGCTGCGCCTGGGTGATCCGGTCGATCTCCTGCAGGCTGTGCATGTGGTGGCGCAGCGTATCGGGGTTGCCGGCAAGGTCGAAGGCGAGATCGGCGAGCAGGCCGGTGATCCCGACCAGCTCGTCCGCCAGCGCATGCGCCAGCGCGGGCTCCAGTCCGGGCGCGAATGGCAGGGCGTGTTGCGTGTCGATGGGCAGCGCGATCATTTGTTGCACAGTTTCAGGATGGTGCGCGCCAGCTGGTCGGCGGGCACCGGCTGGGTGGCGATGCGCCGCGACAGCAGGAAGCCCTCGGCGCGGTTCTCGGCCGGCACGATGCAATAGCTGTTGCCGGCCTGCAGCGCGCGCACCCCGGCGTCGCCGTCCTCGCCATCGGCGCCGAGCAGCAGGCCGACCGCCTCCGCCCCCGCCGCCTTGGCGATCGAGGCGAACAGGATCGAGATCGACGGCCGCTCGCCCGCCACCGGATCGCGCGGCAGCATGCGCAGCTTGCCGTTCGGCCATGCATCGACGACGACATGCGTGTCGCCCGGCGGCGCGAGATAGATCGTCCCCTGTTCGAGGGTCATGCCATCCTCGGCGAGCACGATCCGGGGCGCGATCTCGGCCGCCATCCTGTCGATCATCGTGCCGGCGAGGCCGGCGCCCAGGTGCTGGACGACGACGGTCGGCGGGCAATTGGCAGGGAAGCCGCCGAACAGGTCGAACAGCGTCTGCGTCGCCGCGGCCTCGCCGCCGATCGCGACGATGCGGCCGTTCCAGTCGAGCGGCGGTGCGGCGACGACTTTGGCCGTCGAGGCGCCCTTCACCGGCGCGCCCTTGGCGGCCTTGATCCGCTTGCCGAGCTTGGCGAGGATCTTGTCGAACTCCGCCGCGACCGCGACCTTGGGCTTGGGGAAACAGTCGATCGCGCCCAGCCGCAGCGCCTCGATCGAGGCTTCCGCGCCGGCTTCGGTGCGGGTCGAGAACATGATGACCGGCATCGGCCGCTTTTCCATCATCTCCGCCAGATATTCGAGGCCGCTCATCCCCGGCATCTCGACGTCGAGCGTCATGACATCGGGATGGAGCGTCTCGCGCATGCTGCGCGCCTCGTCCGCACCATCGGCGGAACCGACGACGGTGACGCCGGGAATCCGTTCCAGCGCGCCCGACAGCAGCGCGCGCATGGTGAGCGAATCATCGACGACGAGAACTTTAACCGGGGCGGCCATGGCCAGGCATCCTTAGGAAACGAGAGGAACGAAGGGCTCAGGCGACGTCGGGTAGTACGACCGACGTATCGACCAGCCGGTCGAGCGCCAGGACCAGGATCAGGCGCTGGTCGATCGTCGCCAGCCCTTCCAGGAAATTGGCGGCCGGCGTCTCGCCGATATCGGGCAGCGGCTGCATGCCGTCGTCGGGCACGGTGACGATGTCGTTGACCGCATCGACGATCAGGCCCTGCAGCTGGTCGCCGATCCGCACGACGATGATGACGTGGCGCGACGACGGGTCGGTCAGCCCCCAGCCCAGGCGATGGCTGAGGTCGAGCACCGGCAGCACGACGCCGCGCAGGTTGACGACGCCGCGGACGTGCGGCGGCACGTTGGGCAGCGGGGTGGCGGGCGACCAGGCGCGGATCTCGCGGATCGCCATGATGTCGACGCCGAGGACCTGTTCGCCGATCTGGAAGGTGATGAGCTGACGGGACATGGATGGGGTTCCTGTAGCGAGGACTTAGTGGAGGACGCGGCGGATCGCCGCGGCCAGTTTGTCGGGGTGGAACGGCTTGACGATCCAGCCGGTTGCGCCGGCGGAACGCGCGCGCTGCTTCTTCTCGTCGGAGCTTTCGGTGGTCAGCACCAGGATCGGCAGGTTGCGGTGCCGGTCCTGTTCGCGCACCTTTTCGATCAGGCCGAACCCGTCGAGGCGCGGCATGTTGATGTCGGTGATGAGCAGGTCCGGGCCGTTGCCCGCGGAACAGGCGCCGCCCAGACGTTCGAGCGCCTCGACCCCGTCTTCGGCCTCGAGGACCTTGTAGCCGAGATCGGACAAGGCCGCTTTCAGCAGCATCCGCATGCTGGGGGAATCGTCCACGGTCATGATCGTGCTGGACACGGGGTTTCCTTCGTTGGGGAGATTGGCGTTGGAGAGACTGGAGGTCATCAGAAGAATTCGACGTCGCCGACCGTCGCCGCGGCGACGGGTGCGGGGGCGGGCGCGATGCGCGGCCGTTCGACCGGGCGATCGTTGGCGATGCGACAGCGGGCGAGGCCCAGCGTCGGGCGGAACTCGACGCGACGCGCGCCGTTGCCGCCGACGTCTTCGCCGACCAGCGCGATGCGCTCGTCGCGCAGGAAGCGGCGCGCGAACAGCGCGTTGGTCGCGCCGATGTCGCGGAAGCCGTCGCGCAGGCTCGCACCGCCATAGATGCGCGCCTTCAGGTTGGTGCGCGTTGCCCCCATCGCCATCATCGCGTTGATGAGCACCTCCATCGCATAGACGCCGTAGCGTTGCAGCGAGCGGACGTCGGTCTCGCCGCTACCCGGCTCGGCGAGCAGGAAGTGGTTGAGGCCGCCGACCTTGGCGACCGGATCGAACAGGCACGCCGAGATGCAGCTGCCGAGCACCGTCGTCAGGATGATGCCGGCATCGTCCGAGACCTTGGTCTCGCCCTGCATGATCGTGACGCGGCGCAGGCCGTCGGCGGGGCGGGGCAGGCCGGTGTGGGTCAGCGCACTCATGCGCGGCACTCGGCGAGCAGGCGGGCGGCGATCCGCGACAGCGGCAGCTGCGCGGTGACCGCGCCCATCTGATAGGCCGCGGCGGGCATGCCGTAGACCACGCAGCTGTCCTCATCCTGTCCGATCGTCATCGCTCCCGCATCTTTCATGGTTTTGAGGCCGCGCGCGCCGTCGGCGCCCATGCCGGTCAGGATCGCGCCGACCGCGGACGCGCCCGCCCAGCGCGCCACCGACAGGAACAGGCGATCGACCGAGGGGCGGTGGCCGCTCATCTTCTCGTCGGCGACCAGCCGGCATCGGCGCAGCGTGCCGCCGGTGATCTCGCAATGGTGCGAACCGCCCGGCGCGACATAGATGTGGCCCGGTTCCAGCGGTGCGCCGGTGCGCGCGACGCTGACGGTCGGTGCCGACAGCCGGTCGAGCCGCGCGGCGAAGGTCGGCACGTAGCTTTCGGGCATATGCTGGACGATCACCGTCGGCGGGCAATTGGCGGGAAAGCCGCCGAGCAGCTCGATCAGCGTCTCGACGCCGCCGGTCGACGATCCGATCGCGATCATCGCATCGGCGCGCGGCACGTAATCGGCGGGTACGCGCGGCGCGACGGGCGTGACGCGCGGGCGGACGCGGCTCTTGGCGGCGGCCTTGACCAGGCGGGTGAGGCCTTCGCCGAGGCCGCCGCCGAACGCCTGCTTGGGCTTTTCATAACAATCGAACGCCCCCAGTTCGAGCGCGCGGATCGTCGCCTCCGCGCCGCGCCCGGTCAGCGTCGACAGCATCACCACCGGCATGGGCCGGAGGCGCATGATCTTTTCGAGGAAATCCAAGCCGTTCATCCCCGGCATTTCGATATCGAGCGTGATGACGTCGGGATTGAGCGATTTTATCATCTCGCGCGCGCTGTGCGGGCCGTCGGCGGTGCCGACGACTTCGATCTCCGCGTCCTGCGAGAGGCTGTGCGCGACCATCGCGCGCATCGTCGGGGAGTCGTCGACAACGAGGGTACGGACGGTCATGCCGCCACCTTCCGGAAGGTGGTGCGGCCGACGCAGGTAAAGCGCGGCGCGACCGAGGCGGACAGCCGTTCGGAATGGCCGATATACAGGAAGCCGCCGGGCGCGAGGCAGTCGGCGAGCCGGGTCTGCAGCCGTTCCTTGGTGGGTTCGTCGAAATAGATCATGACGTTGCGGCAGAAGATCGCGTCGAACGTGCCCTTCATCGGCCAGGATTCGAGCAGGTTGAGCTTGCGGAACGCGACGCGCTCGCGGATCAGCGGATGCACCTCCGCCTGGTTGCCCGCGGACTTCATCCAGACCGAGCGCAGCGACTGCGGCACGCCCGAGGCGGTGTCGGTGGTGTAGCGCCCGGTGGCGGCGGCGGCGAGGATCTCGGTCGACAGGTCGGTCGCCAGTACGCGCAAATCAGTGCGCGCCAAGCGCTGGCCGTTGCCGCGTTCCTTGCCGAAGATCGCCATGAGCAGCGAATAGGGTTCCTCGCCGCTGGAACAGGCCGCCGACCAGATCCGCACCTTGCCGCGGGTGGCGAGCCGCTGGTCGAGCGCCGGCCAGGCGTGCTCCATGAAATGGTCGAAGTGATGCGATTCGCGAAAGAAGCTGGTGTGGTTGGTGGTCAGCGCGTCGATCGCCTGCGTCCGCTCCGCCGCGTCCTGTTCGATGCGGCGGATATAGTCGGCGAAGTTGGTCAGCCCGCACGCGCGCACCCGCGGTGCGAGCCGGCCATAGACCAGCTGCATCTTGTTCGGCGGCATCAGGATCCCCGCCTCGTCATAGACGAACGCGCTGATCGCCTGATGATCGGCGGCGTCGAAGCGGAATTCGGTCGGGCGGCCCGCGGCGACCGGACGGAGCGCGGCGCTCATGCGGCGAGACCCAGCGGGGTGAGCCCGAGGCGCGGATCGCGGCGCCAGCGCGAGATCAGCGCATCGACGTCGAGGATCAGCGCGACGCGCCCGTCGCCGAGGATGGTGGCGCCGGCGAGGCCGGGGATCGCCTCGTAATTCGCCTCGAGGCTCTTCACGACGACCTGCCGCTGGTCCTGGATCGAATCGACCATCAGCACCGCCTGCCCCGTGTCGGATTCGACGACGATCAGCACCGCCTGCGCCGGGTCGGTCTGCGCGCCCTGGATACCCAGTTGTTCGGCGACGCGGTGCACCGGCACGTACGAGCCGCGCACGTCGAGCAGCGAGGCGGTAGGGCCGAGGATCTTCACCCCGTCCTCTTCGGGACGCAGGCTCTCGACGATATGGCCGAGCGGAATGACGAAGGTCTGGTCGCCGACGGTGACGATCATGCCGTCGAGCACCGCCAGCGTCAGCGGCAGCGACAGAGCGAAGCTGGAGCCCGAGCCGAAGTTCGAGGTGATGCCGATGCGGCCGCCCAGCGCCTGGACGTTCTTGCGCACCACATCCATGCCGACGCCGCGACCCGAGATGTTGGACACGGTCGCCGCGGTCGAGAAGCCGGGCGCGAAGATCAGATTGTCGACCTCCTCGTCGCTCAGCACCGCGTCGTGCGCGATGATGCCGCGCTCGACCGCCTTGGCGCGGACGCGCTTCCTATCGATGCCGCGGCCGTCGTCCTTGACGGTGATGACGATGCGGCCGGAATGATGCGCCGCCGACAGCGTGACGACGCCCTCTTCGGGCTTGCCGGCCTTGAGCCGCTCGGCGGTGGTTTCGAGGCCGTGATCGACCGCGTTGCGGATCAGATGGGTCAGCGGCTCGCCGATGCGTTCGACGACGGTCTTGTCGACCTCCGTCATCTCGCCGACGATGTCGAGGCGGACGCGCTTGCCGGTTTCGACCTCCAGTTCGCGGATGATGCGCGGCACGCGGCTGAACACGGTCTTCATCGGCTGCGCGCGGATCGCCATCGTCGATTCCTGCAGCTCGCGCGTCAGGTGGTCGAGGTCGGTCAGCTCGCTGATCCCGCCGGCGCCATGTTCGGACAGACGCTGCGCCAGCATCGCCTGGGTGATGACCAGTTCGCCGACGAGGTTGACGAGGCGATCGAGCTTGTCGAGGTCGACGCGGATCGTCTGCGCGGGCGGCGGCGCAACGGTGCGCGGCGTGGCGGGGTCGGCGGGCAGGATGGTCGCCACCGGTGCGGCGGGCGCCGCGGGTGCTGCAGGCGCGTCGGCGGTCGGTGCGACCGGAGCCGGGACGACGACGGGCGGCGTCTCTTCGCTGAGATCGACGAGCAACGTATCGTCGTCGTCGTCGTTGTCGGCGAGCGGCGCAACCGGCGGCATGCCGATGCGGGCGATCGTCAGGTCGCAATCGCCCATGAATTCGAAGATGCCGCGAATGTCGTCTTCCGCGACGGCGCCCGGCACGATGGCGGTCCAGCCGAGGTACGAGCGTTCGGGATGCAGGTCGTCGAGCAGCGGCAGCCGCGAGACGTCGGCGGCGAGCACCTCGCCGTCCAGCATCGTCAGTTCACGGACCAGCAGCAGCGGATCGCCGCCATTCTCCAGCGCATCGGCGCCGGGGACGAAGGTCACCTGCCAGTCGCCGCTATGGCCGTCGGCAGCGGGGGCGGGGGCTTCGCACAGCGCGAACAGGTCGTCGAAATCATCGAAGCCATCGCCCGCGGGCGCGGCGGCGGCCGGCGCATCGGCGATCACCGCCGCTACCGGTGCCGGCGCGCTCGGGGTCGATGCCGCGACCAGCCGGGCGAGCATCGCGCCGTCGGCGGGCGCATCGCCGCCGTCGCGCGCCGCGGCGACATGGTCGGACAGCATGTCGAACGCGCCGACGATCGTGCCGAGCAGGTCGGAATCGAGCGTCAGCGTGCCGTTGCGGACGAGGTCGAGCAGCGTTTCATATTCGTGGGTGAACGCCTGCAACCGTTCGTGGCCGAACGCACCGGCGCCGCCCTTGATCGAATGGACCGAGCGGAAGATCGTGTTGATCGTCTCCGAATCATGCCCGCCCTGGCGCACCGAGGCGAAATTCGCCTCCATCGTAGCGAGGCCTTCGTCGCATTCCTGAAAGAAGATCTGCTGGATCTCGTCGAGGTTCATCATCGGTCCTTTCAGGCGCCGGCAGCGCGGACGGGGTCGAGCGCGGCGTCGAGCCGGGCAAGCGTCATCATCCGCGCCAGCGCATCGCTGGGATGGTCGATGCGAAAGGCGAGCCCGCGGTCCGCCGCGGTGGCACGGGCGCTGGCCAGCACCTGCAGACACGCCTGCCCCGCGCGGACGACGTCCGCGCCGTCGAGGTGCAGCGGCTCGCCGCGCTCGACGCGGGCGAGCAGCGCATGGCGCAGCGGGCCGGCGGCCGAGGTGTCGAGCGTAGCGGGAAGCGGGTGGTGCATGGGGCGTGTGTTCCTCAGATGTCCGATACGCGCGTCAGAATTCCGACCAGTCGTCGGATGCGACCGCGACCGCCGCACCGCCGCGGCGCAGCGGCGCGCGGGCTTCGGCGGCGATGCGGCGTCCGGTGTCGGCGGCGCGCTGTTGCAGGCGGTGGACGGGATTGGCGGCGGCGGGGGCCGGCGCGCCCGCGGGTGACCGGCGGTCGGTGCGGAAGCGGGAAACCTGGCCGGCGAGTTCGCCCGCCTCTGCGGCCAGCGCGCGCGCGGCAGCGGTCGCTTGCTCGACCATCGCGGCATTCTGCTGCGTCACGCCGTCCATCTCGCCGACCGCGGTGTTGACCTGTTGCAGGCCGGTCGCCTGCTGTTCGGCGGCGACCGCGATCTGGCTGACGAGCGCGCTGATCTCGCCGAAGCGGCCGGTCAGGCGCTGCAGCGCCTTGCCGGTCTCGCTGACCAGCTCGACGCCGGCATCGACCTGTCGCGACGAGGCGGTGATGCGCAGCTTGACGTCCTTGGCCGCCTCGGCGGAACGCTGCGCCAATGCGCGCACTTCGGACGCGACGACCGCGAAGCCCTTGCCTGCGTCACCGGCGCGGGCGGCCTCGACACCGGCGTTGAGCGCCAGCAGATTGGTCTGGAAGGCGATGCCGTCGATGACCGAGATGATTTCGGAGATTTCGTTCGAGGCGCGTTCGATGCCGCCCATCGCGTCGACCGCGCGGGCGACGACGACGCCCGATTGCTCGGCCTCGCCGCGCGCCTCGGCGACGACGTCGCTGGCGCGGTTGGCGCTCGCCGCGGTCTGGCGGACGGTCGAGGTGATCTCGTCCATCGCCGCAGCGGTCTCTTCGAGGCTCGCGGCCTGCTGCTCGGTGCGCTGCGACAGATCGTCGGACGCCTGCAGGATGTCGGTCGAGCCGGTGTTGATGCCGGCCGCGGCCTGGTTGACCGCGGCGACCGCCGCCATCATCGCGTCCATCGCGCCGTTGAAATCGCTGCGCAGCGATTCGAAATCGTCGGGGAAGACCGCGGTGATGCGGAAGGTGAGATTGCCCTGCGCGAGTTCGCCCAGCCCCTCGGCGAGCGCGGCGGCCATCGCGCGCTGCGCCTCGGCGATGTTCGCCTCTGCCATGTTGCGGCGGAAGATCGCCATCGCGGTGGTCATCCGGCCGACGCAGTCGCGGTTCTCGGTATGCGCGATCGGCGAGGCGAGATCGCCGGCGGCGAGCGCCTCCATCCGCACCACGGTCTCGACATAGGGTTTGCAGATGATGCGGCCGGCGAGCAGCGTCGTCGCCACCATCGTGGCGACGGTCAGCGCGGACATGCCGATGTCGAAACCGACGCCGGTGTGGATCATGCCGGTCGCGGCGCCGGCGGTGATCGCCACCGCCACGCTGCCCAGCAGCGCCTGGATCGTCCCCAGCGCGCGGAATTTGGTGCGGATCGGTGCCCGCTTCTCGAACCAGCTCAACATCGGCAATATCCCCGTCGACGACCCGCGGAAAAACCCCGCGCGGTCCATGGACGCCGAAAATTGCCGCTCGTGCTTAACGAGCCGTTGAGCAACCGGAACGGGTGTTTTCAGTCGGTTGCGAAGGTTCGTGCGGCGGCGCGAATGGCGGTTGCGCGTTGAGAGAACAGGGGGGCGGACGAGCCCGCGCGAACGATATTGATCGTCAATGTCGTTGTATCGGAACACGGGTCTACGCCTTTCCTGGCTGGAGGAACGGGGTTCCCCCACACGGATCCGGCTTGCGGCCGAATCGCGTGGGGGGAGCGCGGGATCAGAATTCTGACCAGTCGTCCGACGCGACGGCGACCGCGGCATTGCCGCCACCGGCGGAGCGGCGCGTGGCGCGGGCGATGCGGCGGCCCGCGTCGGCGGCGCGGCTCTGCAGCTGGTGGACGGCAGGGGCCGGCGCCTTGGCCGCGATGTCGCCCTCGTTGATCTTGAAGCGCGCGACGTGGCGGGCGAGCTCGTCCGATTCGGCCGACAGGCTGCGTGCGGCGGCGGTCGCTTCCTCGACCATCGCGGCGTTCTGTTGCGTCACGCCGTCCATCTCGCTGACCGCGGTGTTGACCTGCTGCAGGCCGGTCGCCTGCTGTTCGGCGGCGACCGCGATCTGGCCGACCAGCGTGCTGATCTCGCCGAAGCGGGTGATGATGCGGCTCAGCGCCTGGCCCGTCTCGCTGACCAGTTCGACGCCGGCTTCGACCTGTTCGGACGAGGCGTTGATGCGGGTCTTGACGTCCTTGGCGGCCTCCGCCGATCGCTGCGCCAGCGCGCGCACTTCGGAGGCGACGACCGCGAAACCCTTGCCCGCGTCGCCGGCACGCGCCGCCTCGACGCCGGCGTTGAGCGCCAGCAGGTTGGTCTGGAAGGCGATGCCGTCGATGACCGAGATGATCTCCGAAATCTCGTTCGAGGCGCGTTCGATGCCGCTCATCGCATCGACCGCGCGGGCGACGACCGTGCCCGACTGTTCGGCCTCGACGCGCGCTTCCTCGACGACGCTGTTGGCGCGCACCGCGCCCGCGGCGGTCTGGCGGACGGTCGAGGTGATCTCGTCCATCGCCGCGGCGGTTTCCTCGAGGCTCGCAGCCTGCTGCTCGGTGCGCTGCGACAGGTCGTCCGATGCCTGGCGGATGTCGGTCGCGCCGCTGTTGATGCCGTTGGTCGCTTCGGTCACCGCGCTCATCGTGTCGGCGACGGCGTCGAGCGCACGGTTATAGTCGATGCGCAGCCGCTCGTAATCGGCGGGGAAGCTCTGGTCGATGCGATAGCTGAGGTCGCTCGCGGCGAGGCGGTTCAGGCCTTCGCCCAGCGCGTTGACGACGACCTCCTGCGCCTGCGCCGATGTCTGGACGCTTTCGGCATTCTCCTTGAACACCTGCATCGCGCGCGTCATCCGGCCGACGCAGTCGCGATAGTCGGTATAGGCGATCGGGCTGTGCAGGTCGCCGGCGGCGAGGCCCTCCATGCGGAGCACGGTGTTGACGTACGGATTGGAGATCATCCGGCCGCTGACCAGCACCGTCACGAGGGTGAGGACGAACACGCCTCCGGCGACGGCGATGTAGATTGTCGCTTGGGCGGGCGTCGCGCGCGCGGCGAAGTAGGTGGTCGCGACGCCCGACGTCGCGAGGATGGCGTGAACGCCGAGCAACGCCTTGAACTTCGTACGAATCGGTGCGGTCTTTTCAAACCAGGTAAGCATGACGGGGTCCCTTCTTGGTGGCGAGCCGTCATGCCGAACCGATCCATTTTGGTGGGGATCACGTCGTTTGCCGGACATCTTGCAACCGCTATGACCTGAAAAGGGTGAAGACCCGGTAAACTATGTCCGTTGCGGACATTGGCTGGCCGGGTCGACCCGAGGTATGAAGGGAAAAACCGTTGACCTGCTATCACTTGGGGGATGCGACGCCCGATATCGCGGCGGACGTCTATGTCGCGCCCGGCGCGCACGTCATCGGCCGCGTCTCGCTCGGCGAACGCGCGTCGGTGTGGTTCGGCGCGGTGCTGCGCGGCGACAACGATCCGATCCGGGTCGGTGCGGAGAGCAATATCCAGGACGGGGCAATGATCCATGCCGATCCGGGCGTGCCGACGACGATCGGGCGCGGCGTGACGATCGGGCATCACGCGATCGTCCATGGCGCGACCGTCGGCGATCACAGCCTGATCGGGATGGGGGCGACGTTGCTCAACCGCTGCGTGATCGGGGCGAATTGCATCGTCGGCGCGAACGCGCTGGTGACCGAGGGCAAGTGCTTTCCGGACGGATCGCTGATCGTCGGCAGCCCGGCGCGGGTGCTGCGGCCGCTGACCGAGGTGGAGATCGCCGGGCTGCGGCTGTCGGCGGCGACCTATGTCGCCAATGCGGCGCGCTATGCGCGCGCGCTGACGCCGCTCTAGGTCATGCGTGCCGAGGCGTCGGCGACGAAGCGGGCGGTGGCGTCAGGCGCCGTGATCGGGATCATGTGGCCGCCCTCGATCACCTCGATCCGCGCGCCGGGGATTTCACCGGCGGTGCGATGGCCGTGCAGCATCGGGTCGAGCACCGCATCCTCGCGGCCGTAGAGGATCGCGATCGGCACGGCGAGGTCGGGGTAGCGCGCGGCGAGCGCCGCCATGTCCTGCCCGGCGGAGGCGAGGTCTGCGGCCGCCGCGGCGATCGCGCTCGGCCGCTGGGTCAGCGCGCCGCCGCCGCGGGTCGCGAAATCGGCGGGCGGCGCCTCGGGCGCGAACACCAGTTGCAGGTTGCGCTCGCCGGTGAGGCGGGTCAGCGGCGCGCCGAGCGTCTGCGCCATCAGCCGGCGCAGCGACGGCGGGATCGCGGCGAGCGCGCGGAAATTCTCCGGCACCTCGTCCTGCGCCTGCGTCAGCGGCGAGATCAGCGCGAGGCCGCGGATGAGGTCAGGCCGGTCGAGCGCGAGCGCCAGCGCCACCGCGCCGCCGAGCGAATGGCCGACGAGCAGCGGGCGCTCGACGCCGACCGCCTCGATGAAGCGGCCCAGAATCGCGCCCTGTTCGACGATGCCGGGTTCGCGATCGTCGTCCGCGGTCGAATAGCCCGAGCCGGGGCGATCGACGAGGATCACGCGGTGATCCCCGGCCAGCAGGTCGAGCATCGCATAGCTGAAGTTGCGCAGCTGGCCGCCAAGGCCGTGGACCATGACGATTGCCGGGCCGGTGCCGCGATCGACATAGTGCAGCCGCGCGCCGTCGACCTGGATATGGCGGCCGTCCTGCGGCACCAGCCGCTCCGCCTCGCGCGCGATCCGGTCGGAATAGAAGGACAGGCCGAGCCCGCCCGCCGCGGTAAGCGCGGTGGCGCCGATCAGCGTGCCGAAGGTCCAGCGTGTGCCGCTCTGCATGGGATCGGATCCTTCCGTTCGCGAAAGGCCCGTGCATAGCATGGATCAGGCGGTCGTGACGATGCCGTTCCGGACGGTGACCGGCCATGCCCCCAGCCGCTGGCCGACGCAGGGGCCGCCGACGCACAGCCCCTTGTCGATCGTGAACAGCGCGCCGTGCCAGTCGCAGACGATCAGGTCGCCCGCCGGGGTGAGGTAATCGTCCAGTTTCTGCGCGAGCGGCACGCCGGCATGCGGACAGCGATCGACATAGCCGAACACCGCCTCGCCGCGGCGGACGACGAAGCCGTGGAAACGGCCGGCACGCAGTTGCAGGACGAAATTGCGCGCGGTGCCGTCGGGGATGTCGGTCAGCGGCGCCAGCGCGACACCGGCGGGGGTGGCGGTAACACGGTCGCTCACGCGTCTGCGTCGGGCTGGCGGCTGGGATGCGCGGCCTCGGCCAGCGCGGCGGTGCGGGCTGCGCTGGCCACGAGGTGGGGGTAGGGAGCGACGTCCACCCCGAACCGCTCGGCCGAATAGAGCGCGGGGACGGTGATGCAATCGGCGAGCGTCGGCGTCGCGCCATAGGCGAAGCCGTCGCCGTGGCGCGCGATCAGCGTTTCCAGCGCGGCGAAGCCTTCGGTCATCCAGTGCGTCATCCAGGCGTTCACCTGATCCTCCGACGCGCCGAAATCCCGGCGCAGCGCCTTCAGCGTGCGCAAATTGTGGAGCGGGTGGACGTCGGTGGCGATCGTCGCGACCATGCCGCGCACGATCGCGCGGCCGTCGGCATCGACGGGGAGCAGCGGCGGATCGGGGAAGCGCTCGTCGAGCCATTCGAGGATCGCGGCGCTCTGCGTCAGGATCAGCCCGTCGACCTCCAGCGCGGGCACCAGCCGCTGCGGGTTGAGCGTCGCATAAGCGGGGTCGGTATGCGCACCGGTGCGCAGGTCGTGGTTGACCTGCTCGTACGCCAGCCCCTTCAGCGCCAGCGCGATGCGGACGCGATAGGCGGCGCCCGAGCGCCAATAGCCGTGCAGGATCACAGGAGGCGCGCCTTGGGGAAATCGGCCCAGACCGCGTCGTAGTCGAGCTGGCTATGCTCCAGCGCATAGGACGTCGGCTTGTAGGGCCAGCAGCTTTCCAGCATGAACGCCATCGTGCCTTCGATCTTGTGCGGCTTGAGGTCGGCGGCCGACGCGCCCTGCCAGCTGGCGAGGTCGGGGCCGTGGCCGGCCATCAGATTGTGCAGCGAGATGCCACCCGGCGCGAACCCTTCCGCCTTGGCGTCATAGGCGCCGGTGATGAGGCCCATCGCCTCCGACATGATGTTGCGATGGAACCAGGGCGGGCGGAACGTGCCCTCCGCCACCATCCAGCGCGGTGGGAAGATGACGAAATCGGCATTGGCGCGGCCGGGCACATCGCTGGGGCTGGTCAGCAGCGTGAAGATCGACGGATCGGGATGGTCGAAGCTGACCGTGTTGATCGTGTTGAAGCGCGCGAGGTCGTAGCGCCACGGCGCGAGGTTGCCGTGCCACGCGACGACGTCGAGCGGGCTGTGGTCGAGCGTCGTCGTCCACAGCGACCCCATGAACTTCTGGATCACTTCGGTCTTGTCGTCGCGGTCCTCGAACCACGCGACGGGCGTCTCGAAATCGCGCGGGTTGGCGAGGCCGTTGGCGCCGATCGGGCCCAGGTCAGGAAGGCGGAACAGGCTGCCGTGGTTCTCGCAGACATAGCCCCTGGCGGCGCCGTCGGGGAGCAGCGCGCGGAAGCGCACGCCGCGCGGGATCAGCGCGATCTGGCCGGGGGCGACCTCGATGCGGCCGAGTTCGGTCAGCAGCTCCAGCCGTCCCGCCTGCGGCACGAACAGCAGTTCACCGTCGGCGTCGGTGAAGACGCGGTTCGTCATGTCGGCGCTGGCGGCATAGACGTGGAGCGCGACGCCTTCGAGGTCGGCGGGATCGCGGTTGGCGAGCATCGTCGTCATGCCGTCGATCAGGTCGGTGCCGGCCGGTGCGTCGGGGATCGGGTCCCAGCGCAGGCGGTTGGGCGCGAGCGGCGCGTCGCTGGTGCCGGGGGCAAAGCGTCGCGCGCCGTCGTAGCGGGTATAGGGCGGATGCTCGGCGGTCGGGCGCATGCGGTAGAGCCACGAGCGGCGGTTCTCGTGGCGCGGCGCGGTGAAGGCGGTGCCGCTGAGCTGTTCGGCGTAGAGGCCGAACGGCGGACGCTGCGGCGAATTGCGGCCGATGGGGAGCGCGCCGGGGACCGCCTCGGTCGAGACGTGGTTGCCGAAGCCGGGGATGTAGGCGGTCATGGTTGCGTCCTCTCCTTACCCCCTCTCCCATCGGGAGAGGGGCAAGCTCGCGTAGCGAGCGCGGGGTGAGGGTGAGTGCGGAACGCTGGCGTTGGTCGCCCTCACCCTTCCGCGGCTACGCCGCTCCCTCCCTCTCCCAAAGGGAGAGGGAATTTACGCGTCGACGGTAATCACACCGCGACGGATTTGATCGAGTTCGATCGATTCATACAGCGCCTGGAAATTGCCGTTGCCGAAGCCTTCGTTGCCCTTGCGCTGGATGATCTCGAAGAAGATCGGACCGACCATCGTCTCGGTGAAGATCTGGAGCAGCAGGCCCTCTTCGCCGACGTTGCCGTCGATCAGGATGCGGTTCCGGCGCAGCCGTTCGAGGTCCTCGCCATGGCCCGGCACGCGTTTGTCGACGAGTTCGTAGTATGTCTCGATCGTGTCCTGCAGCTTGACGCCGCGGGTACGGAGTTTCTCGACGGTGGTGTAGATGTCGTCGGTGGTCAGCGCGAGGTGCTGGATGCCTTCGCCGTTATAGTCGCGGATGAATTCCTCGATCTGGCTCTTGTCATCCTGGCTCTCGTTCAGCGGGATGCGGATCGCGCGGTCGGGGGCGATCATCGCCTGGCTGAACAGGCCGGTCGCCTTGCCCTTGATGTCGAAATACTTCTGCTCCTCGAAGCCGAAGATCTGGCCGTAGAAGGCCGACCAGGTGCGCATCTGGCCGCGGCGGACGTTGTGCGTGAGGTGGTCGAGCAGGTCGAGCCCCACGCTGTTGGCGGCCTCCGCTTGCGCCGCACCGGGGACCTGGTCCCAGTCGTCGTAGAGGCTGCCCGCCGATCCGTGGCGATCGACCAGATAGAGGATCGAGCCGCCGATCCCCTCCAGCGCAGGCACGCCGTCGAGCGCCGCACCGGCGGGCGCCGGCTTGGCGCCGCGTGCGATCGCCGCGTCATAGGCGGCCGTCGCGTCCTGCACCCGGAACGCCATCGCACTGGCCGAGGGGCCGTGGAGCTCACGGAAGTCGGCGGCGTGGCCGGTAGCCTCGCGGTTGAGCAGCAGGTTGATGCGACCCTGCTTGTAGCGCGTCAGCTTCTTCGTCGGGTGCGTCGCGGCGGGGACGAAGCCCAGCGCCTCGAACTGCGCGGCGAGCGCGTCCGGATCGGGCGAGGTGAATTCGCAGAATTCGAACCCGTCGAGGCCCATCGGGTTGACGTCGATATGGTCGGTCATGCGTGGCGGCTCCGCGATGGTATCATTCGTTACCAAAATTCCTGCGTCATTGCCAAACCGGTGTCAACTGATACCACAATGCGATGACTGCGCGTGCTCTCGTTCTCGATGATTTCCTGCCCTACCGGCTGTCGGTGACGTCGAACCTGGTCAGCGATTCGATCGCGCGGGCGTATGAGGCGCTGTTCGGTCTCACCATCCCCGAATGGCGGCTGATCGCGGTGATCGCGGAAGCCGGCACGATCAGCCAGCAGGCGATCGGCGCGCGGACGCTGATGGACAAGGTGACGGTCAGCCGCGCGGCGATCGCGCTGGTCGATCGCGGGCTGCTGGCGCGGCGCGGCAATCCCGGGGACAAGCGCTCGCACCTGCTCGAACTGACCGACGCGGGGCAGGACCTTTACGCCGCGGTGGCGCCCAAGGCGCTCGACCTCGAGGCGCGCATCTTCTCGCATTTCGAACCCGACGAGGTGGCGCGCTTCACCGCCATGCTGCGCCGGATCGAAGCCGTGACGCTCGACCTAGCACGCTGAGCCGCGCGTGGCCGAAAGGCCACAGCCGTCCGAAAGCCACACCCCGGCACATTTATGCGACATTTGCCGCCTAAGCGCGGCGGCACAGGTTCACGGGAAAGATTCGGGTATGCGTGCTGCGGTGGCGATGATGATGGCGGCGAGCTGGCCGGCGATGGCGGTGGCGCAGCAGGCGCCCGCGCCGGTGGCGCCGACAACGGCGCCGGTCGCGGCGGCACCGGTGGTCACACCATCCGTGGCGGTTGCGCAACAGGTGAAACAGACCCCGGCGGCACCGGCGGCGCAGGATGCCGAAGAGGGCGGCGAGGAAGGCGACATCGTCGTGCAGGGCCGTCGCCCGCCCGGATCGGTGGTCGGCGACATTCCCGCCGAACAGGTGCTCGGCCCCGCCGACGTGCGCAGCTATGGCGTCAGCAGCGTGTCGGACCTGCTCACCGAGCTCGCCCCCCAGACACGCAGCGGTGCCGGCGGCGCGCCGGTGGTGCTGCTCGACGGCAAGCGGATCGCAGGGTTCCAGGAAATCCGCGACATCCCGACCGAGGCAATCCTGCGCGTCGATATCCTGCCCGAAGAGGTCGCGCTGAAATACGGCTATACCGCCGACCAGAAGGTGGTGAATTTCGTGCTGCGCCGCCGTTTTCGCGCGACGACGGTGGAGCTGGCCGATCGCGCCGCGACCGAGGGCGGGCGCAACACGCCGCAGGGCGATCTCGACCTGCTCACCATCCGCAACGGATCGCGGCTCAACATCCACAGCAAATACCAGCAAAGTTCGGCGCTGACCGAATCGGAGCGCGACATCGCGCTCGCCACGACCGAAGGCGGGGCGACCGGGTTCGACCAGCGGCCCTATCGCACGCTGCCGCAGCAGCCGTTCTCGCGCAGTTTCGGCACCAACGTCATCTATGCGCGTCCACTCGGCGACGTCAGCACGACGATCAACGGCGAGCTGACCGCGACGCAGAGCGTCGGGCGCTTCGGCCTGCCGCTCGATGCGGCGAACGTGCCACTGTCGCTCGATCCGCTGACCCAGCGCAGCAACGGCGTCACCGGGCACCTCGGCACCAGCCTCAACGGCCGGTTGAGCCCGCGCTGGCTGTGGACGGTCACCGGCAATTACGATCGCGCCGATACGCGCACGATCGGCGATACCGTGGCGGGACGCGGCAGCAACCGCGGCCATTCGGTCTCCGACACCGGCGAGCTGGAGGCGCTGGCCAACGGGCCGCTGTTCGCGCTGCCCGCGGGCGACGTCACCACCGCGATCCGCGTCGGCGCCTCGACCAGCGACTTCTCGAGCGAATCGCTGCGCGGCGGCCTCGTCACCCGCGGCGACGTGTCGCGCGATTCGGCGAGCGGGCGGGCCAATATCGACCTGCCGATCGCCAGCCGCAGCCGCGGCGTGCTGCCGTTCCTCGGCCAGCTGTCGGTCAACGGCAATTTCGCGCTCAACCAGCTGTCGGATTTCGGCACGCTGACCGCTTATGGCTATGGCCTCAACTGGGGACCGGTCGATGGCGTGCGCGTGATCGGGTCGATCAACCAGCAGGACGTCGCGCCGACCGCGGCGCAGCTCGGCAATCCGACATTGGTGACGCCCAACGTGCGCGTGTTCGACTACGTGCAGGGCCAGACGGTGACGGTGACCACGGTCAGTGGCGGCAACCCTGCGCTGCGATCGAGCGACCGGCGGGTGACGCGGCTGGGGCTGAACCTCAAGCCGTGGAGCGCCAGGGACCTGACGCTGCAGGTCAATTATACCAAGCAGGATACGCGCAACCCGATCCAGGGCTTTCCGTCGCCGACCGCGGCGATCGAGGCGGCGTTCCCGACGCGCTTCACCCGCGATGCGGCGGGCAACCTGACCCGGCTCGATACGCGGTCGATCAATTTCGCGCGCCGCGAGAGCGAGGAGATTCGCTGGGGGATCAATTTCTCGCGTCCGATCAAGTCCAAGATCCAGAAGCAGATCGAGGCGTTCCGCGCCGGCACCGGGCCCAATCCGTTCGCGGGGCTGCGCTTTCCGGGGGCAAACGGCCGGCCGGGCGGCGAGCGGCGGCCGGCTGGTGAGGGCCGTCCTGGGGGCGAGCGGCCAGCAGGTGACGGCGCACCGCCGCCGCCCGCCGATGGCGCCGCTCCGCCGCCGCCGGGTGGCGGCGATGGTGGCGGTCGTGGCTTCGGTGGGCCGGGCGGTGGCCCGGGCGGCGGGCGTGGCTTCGGCGGCGGCGGGTTCGGCGGCGGTGGTGGCCGCGGCGGTGCGGGTGGCGGGCGCATCCAGTTCGCGCTCTACCACACCTGGCATCTGACCGAGCGGGTGACGGTGGCCGATGGCGGGCCGCTGCTCGACCTGCTACGCGGCGATGCGATCGGGGCGACCGGCGGCCAGCCGCGACACGAGTTCGAGGCGCAGGCGGGCTATTCGAACAACGGCATCGGCGTGCGGCTGTCGGGCGAATATGCGACCGGGACGCGGGTCAACGGCGGTACTGCGGCCAACCCGCAGACGCTGCGCTTCTCCGGCCTTGCGACCGCCAATCTGCGGCTGTTCGGCGATCTGGGGCAGCAGCTGGGCTTGCTGAAGGCGCACCCCTGGGTGCGCGGCATGCGCGTGACCTTCTCGATCGACAACCTCTTCAACGGCCGCCAGCGCGTCACCGACGGGGCGGGGGTGACGCCGATCAGCTATCAGCCGGATTACAACGATCCGCTGGGCCGGACGGTGCGGCTGAGCGTGCGGAAGCTGTTCTTTTAGGATCACGCGAAGGCGCGGAGAGAAGAAAGAAGAAGATTGGTTCGCGCGGAGGCGCGGAGGCGCGGAGAAAAAGAAGAAGATTTGCCGCGTCAGCGGCCTTCTTCCTCGTCTCATTGGTAGAGCGGGCGCTTCGCGCAGGGCGCGACACCTCCGCGTCTCCGCGTGAACCAATCTTCTTCTCGTCGCGCCTTCGCGTGGATCCTAAAGTCCCAGCCGCCGTGCGAGCCAGTCGGCCGCCTGTTCGGGCGTTCGCTTCCCCGAATCGCGATCGACCTGATAATTCGCCTCGCGCATCGCCGCGACCGGGATGCGGCCGACGAGCGGCGTGAGGGCGGCGGCGAAGGTGGCGTCCTTCGCGCGCGCCGGGGCGACGAGCAGCAGCGCGTCGTAGCTCGGGATGGCATGCCTGGGGTCGGTCAGCACCGTCAGCCGATCCGCGGCGATGCGGCCATCGGAGGAGAAAGCGGAGATGACGTCCGCCTCGCCGCTCGCCAGCGCGCGGTACATGAAGGTGGGGGCGTAGGGTGTCGTCGCGGCGAAGCGCAGCGGATAGGCGCGCCGCACCGCCGCCCATTCGGGGCGTTCGAGGAATTCGAGGTCGCTGCCGAGCTTCAGCCCCGGCGCCGCGCCGACGAGGTCGGACAGGCTGGCGATGCCGCGCCGCTGCGCATCGTCCCCGCGCATCGCGAAGGCATAGGCGTTCTCGAAGCCGAGCGGGCCGATCAGGCGGACGCCGCTGGTGTCGCGCGTCCAGCGGCCGATCGCGGCGACCATCGCCTTGGGATCGGGGACGTCCTTGCGCCGCATCGGGCCGGTCCACAGCGTGCCGGCATATTCGACATAGACGTCGACGTCGCCGCCCGACAGCGCGCCGTAGATCACCGCCGAACCCAGCCCGTCGCGATAGCGGACGGTATAGCCGGCGTGGCTCAGCCGGTCGCCGATCAACCGGGCGAGGATGTACTGTTCGGAAAAGTTCTTGGCGCCGATCGTCACCACCCTGGCGCCGCCGCCGCGATGCCAGAGCGGTGCGGTGGCGAGCAGCAGGCCGGCGGCGAGGGCGATGCAGGCGCCGAGCCACAGCGGCCGGCGGCGGTGCGCGATGCCGCGTTCGACGAGGCCGATCAGCGCGTCGGTCGCCAGCGCGAGGCCCGCCGCGGCGAAGCAGCCTGCGAGCACCAGCGTCCAGTTCTGCGTCTGGAGCCCAGCGAAGATCATGTCGCCGAGGCTCGGCTGGCCGACCGTGGTCGACAGCGTCGCCGCGCCGATCGTCCACACCGCGGCGGTGCGGATGCCGGCGATCAGCACCGGCGCGACGAGCGGCGCCTCGACCAGCCGCAGCGTCTGTGCGGGCGTCATGCCGACCGCCTTCGCCGCCTGCCGCACCGCGGGGTCGATGCCGGTGAGGCCGGCGACGCCGTTGCGGATGATCGGCAGCAGCGCGTAGAGCGTCAGCGCGATCAGCGAGGGCAGGAAGCCCAGCGCCGGGATACCGCCGCCGACCAGCGCCGACAGCCACAGCAACAGCGGGTAGAAAAGCGCGAGCAGCGCGAGGCTGGGGATGGTCTGGACGAGGCTGGCGAAGCCGAGCACGACGCTGCCGGCGCGGCGTCGGCGTGCGGCGAGGATCGCCAGCGGCAGGCTGATCGCGATGCCGAGCGCCAGCGCCGCCGCCGACAGCAGGACGTGCTGCGCGAGCAACGGCGGCACCCGACCGAGCGCGTCGAGGAAGGCGTTCACGCCGCTCGTTCCCGGGCGATCTCGCGCAGCCGCTCGGCCTGATGCCGTGGGACCGCGACCAGCGCCTGTGCCGCCTCGCCGCCGCCGCCGTTCAGCAGCTCGCCGGGGGTCGCATCGGCGACGATCCGCCCCGCCTGCATCACCAGCACGCGGTCGGCGAGCAGCAGCGCCTCCGCCATGTCGTGGGTGACGAGGATCGTGGTGAGGCCGAGCCGGTCGTGCAGCGCGCGGATCTCGCCGCCGAGCGTATCGCGCGTCACCGGATCGAGCGCGCCGAACGCCTCGTCGAGCAGCAGCAGCTTCGCGCCCGGCGCCAGCGCGCGGGCGATCGCGACGCGCTGGCGCTGCCCGCCCGACAGTGCGTCGGGCATCCGCGTCGCGACGTCGCGGGGCAGCGCGACGAGGTCGAGTAGTGCGTCGACGTCTGCCACGGGCGCGCCGGCGATGCGCGGGCCGATGGCGATGTTCTCGGCGACGGTCATGTGCGGGAACAGGCCGATGCCCTGGAAGACATAGCCGATCCGCCGCCTGAGCGCAGGCGCGGGGCCGGTGGCGACGTCTGCGCCGTCGAGCAGCACGCGGCCTTCGCTGGGCTCGATCAGGCGGTTGATCGTCTGGAGGAGCGTCGACTTGCCCGATCCCGATGCGCCGACCAGCGCGACGAAGCTGCCCTTCGCGATGGCGAGGCTGACGGTATCGACCGCCAGCGTGTCGCCGAACCGCTTGGTGACGGCATCGAAGCGGAGCGATTCTGCTGGCATCGGCGGCGACGATGCGGGATGCCCGATGCAAAGTCCATGCGAAGGACGAGAGGAGAGTGTATGACCGAGACGCGTGCGATCTTCATCACCGGCGGCGGGTCGGGCATCGGCCGCGCAGTGGCCAAACTGTTCGGCAGCCGCGGCTGGCGGGTCGGGATCGCCGACGTCAATGCCGCGGGGCTGGCGGAGACGGCCGCGCTGCTCCCCGCCGGGATGGCCGAAACCTATGTAATGGACGTGCGCGACCGTGAGGCGTGGACCGCGAACCTCGACGCCTTCACCCGCGCCAGCGGCGGGCGGCTGGACGTCCTGTTCAACAATGCCGGGATCGGCACCGGCGGGCCGATCGCCGAGGCGGATTTCGACGCGATCGACCGGACGGTGGCGATCAACTTCACCGGCGTGCTCAACGGCGCGCGGATCGGCCATGCCTATCTGGCGAAGACGCCGGGGTCGGTGCTGCTCAACACGTCTTCGGCTTCGGGCATCTATGGCTCGTCCGGCCTCGCCACCTATTCGGCGACCAAGTTCGCGGTGCGGGGCCTGAGCGAGGCGCTCGATGGCGAGTGGCATGCGCAGGGGATCAAGGTGCGCTGCCTGCTGCCGAGCTTCATCGAGACGCCGCTGCTCGACGGCGTCGCGGGGGGCACCAATCGCACGATCCGCGAATCGGTGACCGGTGCGGGGCTGGAGCTGACGCCGGTCGACAAGGTCGCCGAGGCAGCGTGGAAGGCGGTGCACGGCGATGCGGTGCATACCTATGTCGGCAAGACCGCCGAAAGGCTGCGCTTCGCCGCGCGCTGGATGCCGGGGGCGCTGCGCAAGCGGATGCGGCGGTCGTTGCGGTAACCGGGCCTACTCTCACCCTCACCCTTCCGCGCCTTCGCTGCTCCCTCCCTCTCCCATCGGGAGAGGGAAAAGACGCCGAAGGCGGCGAAGGGTGAGGGCGACCTGGCCCCTACTCATCCACGATCGCGTCGATCGCCTCGGCCATCTCGATGTCGCGGTGCGACAGGCCGCCGGCGTCGTGCGTGGTCAGCAGGATTTCGACGCGGTTGTAGACGTTCTTCCATTCGGGGTGGTGGTTGGCCCGTTCCGCCATCAGCGCGACCTGCGTCATGAAGCCGAACGCCTCGACGAAGTCGGCGAAGGCGAGGCTGCGGGTGATCGCGTCGCGCGCCTCGTCGTAATCCCATTCGGGCAGGCCATCGAGCGCATCGGCGCGTTCGGCTTCGCTGAGGGCCTCGATCATCATGGGTTCCTTGTCCGATGGCGGGAGGACGGCGTATGGCGGGGACGATGAGCGGGCAAGATGCTTTCGGACCGGCGCCCGACGCCGACGCGATCGAGGGAATCGCGCGCGACACGATCGCGCGGCTGCCCGCGGCGTTCGCGGCGCATCTGGGCGACGTGCTGCTGCTGGTCGAGGAGGAGGCGGACGACGAGACGCTCGCCGCGCTGGGGCTGGAGCATCCGCTCGACCTGACCGGGCTGTACCATGGCCGTCCGTTGGGCGAGAAATCGTCGATGGAATCGGGGGCGCTGCCCGACCGCATCCATCTGTACCGGCAGGCGATCCTCGCCGAATGGGTCGAGACGGGGGTGCGGCTCGACGACCTCGTCCGCCACGTCACCATCCATGAGATCGGCCATCATTTCGGCCTGTCCGACGACGACATGCACGCGCTGGAAGACGCGGTGGTCGATTGACGCGGCTCGCGTTCGACGACGTCGCCTGCCTGCGGGGCGGGCGGGTGTTGTTCGAGGGACTGGGCTTTGCGCTGGCGCCGGGCGAGGCGGCGCTGGTCACCGGCCCCAACGGCGTCGGCAAGTCGAGCCTGGTGCGGATCGCCGCGGGGCTCCTGCGGCCGGCGGCGGGTGAGGTGACGCGCGAGGGCGCGGTGGCGTTGCTGGGGGAGGCGCATGCGCTCGACCCGGAATGGTCGCTCCGCCATGCGCTCGGTTACTGGATCGGCGATCGGACGGCGACGGCACTCGCGGCGCTGGGGCTGGCGCATCTGGCCGAGGTGCCGGTGCGGGTGCTGTCGACCGGGCAGCGGCGCCGCGCCGGGCTGGCGCGTGTCGTCGGCAGTAACGCGGCGATCTGGCTGCTCGACGAGCCGGCGAACGGGCTCGACGACGATGGCGTGGCGCTGCTCGAAAGGCTGATCGCCGCGCATCGGGGCGCGGGTGGGATCGCGGTCGTGGCGACGCATACGACGGTCGCGCTGCCGGGTGCGCAGCCCGTGAGGCTCGGGTGATGCGGTTCGGGGCGATCGTCGCGCGCGACCTGCGTCGGGCGTGGTCGGGGGGCGGGGCGTGGTGGCCGGTCGCCTTCTTCCTGCTCGTCGCCTGCCTGTTCCCGTTCGCGGCCGGGCCGGATGCGGCGCTGCTGGCGCGGATCGGCGGCGGGGTGATCTGGGCGGCGGCGCTGCTCGCGGCGCTGCTGCCGGTCGAGCGGCTGGTCGGGCCGGATGTCGAGGCGGGGGTGATCGATCAATATGCCGTGCGGGGCACGCCGCTGGCGCTGGTCGCCTTCGCCAAGATCGTCGCGCACTGGCTGGGGTTCGCGCCGCCGCTGATGCTGGCGGCGGTGGTCGCGGGCGGCCTGTTCGACCTGTCGGCGGCGACGCTGGCGCGGGTCGAATGGGGCCTGCTGATCGGGACGCCGGGACTCGCCGCGCTGGCCGTCGCGACCGCTGCGCTGGTCGCCGGCTTGCGCGGTGGCGGGGCGGTGGCAGGACTGGTGATGCTGCCGCTGGCGATCCCGCTGCTCATCTTCGGCGCGGGATCGCTCGACGGAGGGGCGGGGGCGGTGAAGCTGCTCGCCGCGGTCAGCCTGTTGCTGACCGCGGGTGCGCCATGGATCGCCGCGGCGGCGATCCGGGTCGGGATGGATTAGGAGCGGTGATCCGAAGCATAGACCATCGCCGCGGCAGTTCCCGTCGCCGGTTTCAGGCGAAACCATTCGGGACGATCGATCGCGGTCAGGAACGCGAGCACCGTCAGGCCGAACATCAGCAGCGCTAGTCTTCCCCACAGGGGATTGGGCTGGGTATCGTCGGTATTGGTCTTGGCGAGATCGTCGTTTCGCTGCATCGCTGTGCCTCCTGTGCGCTGGTCGCCAGCATGTAGCCACGATAAGTCTTCTGCACGACGAGCGTTCCGTAACGTTTTCTTGCTGCGGTGCGTCATGGGCGGTGGGGTGGTTGTGGGGCGCGGTGAGGTGTTTGTTTCGCCTCAACCCGTCCGTTCGCCCTCGTCTTAGTGGAATGACGTAGAGTTGGTTTGCCGCGTAGGATGCGGAGCCGGGGTGGGGGTGGCCACCCCCACCCCGGCGGCCGGCTGTCGGATCGGGTTCGTCCGGTTCC
>NZ_JAMLDY010000014.1 GCF_024211255.1 Sphingomonas liriopis
CTCGCCCGTCGCATCGCCGCGCTCGAGGCCCGTATCGCCGACCTCGTCGCCCGCACCCCCGATCTCGCCCGACGGCAGACCGCCTTGCGCTCGGTCCCCGGCATCGGACCCGTCCTCGCCCCCATGCTGCTCGCCATCATGCCCGAGCTCGGCACCCTCGACCGACGCCAGGCCGCCAGCCTCGCCGGCTGCGCACCCCATCCCAGGGACAGCGGCAGGAACACACCGCACCGCCGCCTCGCCGGCGGACGCCGCCAGATCAAACCCGCCCTCTTCGTCGCCGCCATGGCCGCCGCCCGAGGCAAAAATCCCCTCGGCGACTTCTATCGGACCCTCCTCGCCAACGGCAAACCCAAGCGCCTCGCCATCGCCGCCCTCATGCGTAAGATCATCACCATCGCCAACGCACGCATCCGCGATGCCCTCCCACCACACAACAACTGACTTGATGACGGGTGACTTGGGGCACCCGGCGTCCGCCTCAGATTGTTGCGCTAACCCCGCACGCACCCCCGTTTGCGACGAGCCGAGCCGCGCTCGTCGCAAAGCATGTTGCGGTGCAGCAGCTTTCGTGATGCTTTGATGACCGTCGCGAGACGAAGCCGTTAAGCTGGCTGTTAACCATCTTGGCGCATAGTCGGACGATGTTCACTGGCGGGGCGGGGTAACGAGCATGGCTGTCAAGAGACCGGTCGAGGGCGCGATGACGCTGGCCGAGATGAAGGAATTCGCAGGCTTTCCGGCGGCGACGCAGCGCTACATCCGGCGCAGTCTCGACATCGGGCTGGACCGCGATGACGCGATGACGCGCTGGTCGCGCGACGTGGTCGAGGCGGCGAGCATCCGCGCGCAGGCGCGACTGTACCGCGCGCTGCCGCATCTGCGCCAGCTCGTCCCCGACGACGCCGATCTCGCCGCGGTCGAACCGTTCCTCGCGCCGCTCGTCACGCTGGTCGGCTTCGATCTGGGGCAGGGGCGGCTGACCAGCTTTTCGGCGTTCCGCTTCCTCTACGAACGGCTGATCGGCGCCGAGGCGCGGCCGTGGCTGCCGAGCGCCTTCTGTGCCGCGGCGGCGCTGCCGCACCTCCACCCGGAGCTGCGCCGCAAGCTGCTCCAGTCGATCAGCGAGGCGGCGGCGACCGCATCGGGCTGGTCGAACCGCCAGCCGGCGTTCTTCCCGCACTGGGTGGAGAAGGTCGACACCGGATCGGCGGCGCTACCGCATTGACGCGGCCGTCACCCCGCCGTTCGCCCTGAGCCTGTCGAAGGGCATTGAGACTCATCGTACTTCGACAAGCTCAGCACGAACGGAGGGATGGAGGCCGCGTACCGAAACGGCTGCCGGCCACGCTACCGGCACGCCCGCCACCCCATCGCGCCGCGGTTCGCCTGGTCGAGGTGCAGGTGATCGCGATGCGCCGCATTGTAATCGGGCGACAGCGTCGTGCTGAACAACCGGCAGGCGCCGTCGCGCACCTCGCGCAGGAACGCGGCCTTGGCGCCGTCGCCCCGCCAGTCGCCGACCACCGTGATCCGCGTCCCGTCCGCCAGCCGGAACCCGGCGATGTCGACCGCGTCGGCGGTGGCATGCTCGCTCATCGTCCCGGCGTCGCGGCCGTAGATGCGGCGGCACGAATAGCTGCCGAAATGGTCGATCGACGCCACTCGGTCGCCGAAATGCCGCTGCGCCGCGGGTTGCACAACGTCCCATTCCCACATCGCCAGCGCCGCCGCGACCGGGCAGGCGATGCCGAGGCCCGCCGGATGGAACGCGATTCCCCGCGCGCCGCCCTCGCCGAAGCGCACGGCGTCGTCATAGCCGCAACCGCCCCCGCCGTCGCGCGGCGGCAGCGCGGTATAACGGACTCCAGCGGCGTCGAGTTTCGCACGGCACAGCGCGAAATTCCCGGTCAGCGCGGTCAGCTTGCGGCCCGTCGACAGGCCGATCGGCGCACCGAGGTCGAGCGGCGTCCACGGCATGTCCTGCGGCCGGCCCCTCGCCCAGGCCCAGAGCAACATCGCCGCGGCGGCGATCAGCGCAGCCGCGAACAGCAAGCCGATCGTCCGGCGCAGCGCGCGCATCAGCCGCGCACCGCCGCAGTGACGGGTTCGGCGCTGACCGGATAGCCGAGGTCGTCGGGAATGCAGAGATGCGCGACGCCGCCGCGGTCGTCGTAGAAGGGCGTGATCGCCCGGATCGGATGCGCCGCCGCCTGCGCCACCGCGGCCTCGTAATCGGCGAACAGCGCGAGGCGTTCGAGGTTGCGGCGCGTCGGATAGATAATCGTCGCGCGGCCTGCGTCGGCCTCGGCGAGCAGGTCGGCGGCGGTGGTCCAGGTCAGCGCCACGGTCTCGGTCGCATCGACGCTCGCCTCGCCGTCGGGCGCGCGGGCGAGGAAGAACAGGGTATCGAAGATCCGCATACCCGGATGGTCGGGCAGCCAGCGCGCGAACGGCACCAACCGGTCGAGGTTGAGCGCGATGCCCTCGTCGGCGAGGATCGCGGCGAAGGCATCGCCTGCGTGCAACCGCGCGCGCATCGCCGCCAGTCGGTCGGGTGCGGGCGCCGGATCGAGGCCGATCGCAAGACCCGCCTCCTCGATCGTCTCGCGGATCGCCGCGATCCGCGCCGGCGCGTCCGGCCCGGCATCCAGCGTCGCGGCGAGCGCATGGTCGCCGGGATCGATCCGCCCGCCCGGAAACACCATCGCGCCGCCGGCGAACGCCATCGCCTTGGCACGCTCGACCATCAGCAGCTCGGGCCGATGGCCCGCACGGTCGCGCAGAATGACGAGGGTCGCGGCGGGAATCGGATCGTTGGCCATGGCCCGCTGTAACGCGTGGCGCACGGGTTGGGAGCCGGTCATTCGGGCTGGCGGGGTGGTGGTGGAGCTGAGGGGGCAGCAACAAACGAGGCGGGACATCCACTTAGCGTGTCTAACCCGCCTCGATTGAGCAACGGAAACCCGCCGCGTCCGATGGTTAATGTCTAACCGGTCAGCCGGGTGATTTCGGCTTCGTGAGCTTGTCCAGCTTCGACTGCGCGGCGGTCGCCGCCGCCTGGATCAGCAGTGCGCCGACGATCGATCCGAGGCTCTTCAACAGGCTGTTCATACGACCTTCCCCCCATCAACCGCCGCAACATCGCAGCGGAAGTCCCCACACGCGGCCGGCATCCCCTGGCTCACCGGCCAGTAGAAGCCCTTTACGCGCGACCGCGCGAACCGCGCGACATTCACCGCGTCGCCCTGGTTGCCGCCCAGCAGCCACACGAAATCCTTATCGGCGCCGACGCAAAGCCCGACATGGCCGAGCGAGGGATGCGCCGGCACCCGCTCGATGACGGCGATCGCGCCCAAGGCCGGCTTCGGCAGCAGCTGGAACAGCGTGCTCGAGCAGAACGATTTTGCCGCCGGCGACGCGGTGCCCTTTACCCCGACGCCTTCGAGCATCGCGTTCACGAAGATGGCGCACCACGGCACCGCCTCTTCGCTGCCCTTCATCCAGGAGCAGCGATCGGCCGCGCGGTACGCGATGATCCGCGGGTTGTCCTTCGCGCCCTTCACCTCGCGCGTACCAACCTCGGCGCGCGCGGGCTTCATCCATTTCGGCTCCATATTCCCCCCTTGGTGTGGCTACAGCCTGTCGAGCAGACGGAGCATCGCCGGGGGGACTGGCTCCATGGTTGGCGCAGCATGGACCTGCCGCAGAAGATAGCCCGCGCCATCAGCCACGCGGGTGGCCATGCCGCCGATCGCGTCGGCCGCGCCGTCGCAGCTGATGCTCATCCGCAACGCCCGCGCGCGAACGGTGACGGCGCGGTGCTGGGCGTTGGCGTCGGCGATCGCCGCGTCGACGGCGGTCGTATCCAAGGGTCGGAAGGCGCGGGCGAGACGTGCGAACATGGTCAGTTCCTTGCTCCGGTTCGGACCGCATCAAGGATGCGGTCGAGGACCCCCTTCACCTCAGAGGTGGAAACGGCCTGCGCGGTCGCAAGGTCCGCCATCTGCTTCATGAGCGCCGTGCATTGCGCGTCTTTCCGGAGCGCGAACCAGACGGCCAGCGTCGCGATGCCCCCGCCGGGGATCACGCCGATCAAGCCATTGATGATGTCTGTACCCACGCTCAACCCCCGACAATCCGCCGAGCAGGCGGGAACATGGGGGGAGTGACGCCGTTATAGCAGCACCCCCCCGGCCGCGCCAGCATTCCCCCTGCTGGCGCGGTCTTCCTTTAGCTGTTGATGACCGACGCCGGGGTGTTCCAGCCGTCCTGGTAGAACCGGCCGCCCGGTCCGAATGCCTCCGTGAATGCGACTTGGTCGATCGCGTCAAGCTGGGCAAACGATAAGCCGGAAGCAGGAATATCGACGAGATGTTCGCTATAGAACACGGTCGATCGGCCATTCATGTCGTTCAGACCGCCATAGGGCGGCGAGTTTCCGAAGAAGAACCCGCCCGCGTTCAGCGTCGGCTCCGAGCTTGGGCTACCTGTCCAGCCGGTCGGCGCATAGAACACACTGCGCTGTGGGCCCAACACGTTCTGAGATGCCCCGGCGATGAGATAGTTGCTCGCGGCGCTGCCATAGTTGCCGATGAAAACATCCACGGTATTTGCGGCGCTGGGAGCTGCGCGAGTTACAACCTGCCAGACGAAGTAGACCTTCCCGCGGGTCGGATTAGCGGCGATCCATGCCGTCATCGGAGGTGGCAGAGTGACACCCCCGGTTTTCCCGCCGCGCCCGCTTGCGGACAAGATCGCATGAAGCGCCCCGCGCGACGTCCGCTGGAACGCGATCTTGGTCGGGTCAAGCGGATCATAAGAAAACTGCGCAGCAAGAGATGCTGCCGTCTGTCCGCCTCCGATCAAGGCTGCGGCCGACTGCCAAGCGACATTCGGCTTGGACCCGGCGCCGATACCGTCGGGCCACGCCCCCTGCGAATGCGTCGGTTCGACCAGCATCAGCGATCCAGGATTGATCCTTGCGTCGATGCTCGAAGCATATGGCAGTGTCGGGTCGGGATCGACTGCGGACGGAACTACGATATCAAGACCGATAGCCATTTAAAGCCACTCCAGTTCTGTCAGGCGTTGGTTAACGAGGTAGGCGATCAGCTTATAAAAGTGTGAGTTGCCGTGCGTGGGATCGACCCGAATAGATGGCGGCACATTGCCGATTGCCATTGCGTCGAGGTCGTCCTGCGTGGGCGTGATGCCTTCCCGAGCCAGCGCGGCGGGCGATGAAAGGTAAGCCCGCAGGTTCACAAACCTGCGTCCGAACGCAGCCAAGAATGCGGCCTCCATCGGTGCGCGGTACGATGCGCCACCCGTCGTCAAACCCAATACGAGCCACCGCTTATTCGCGCGGCGTAGCTCCTCGATCAGGTGGCGTTGCCGAGCGATGATCGCAGTGGCGTCGTTCGTGGCGTCGTTCTGCCCCCAGAACATGATCATGATGTCGCCGAGCCTGGACTCGAAAGCATCGGTGATAAGCGGGAGCGGGTACGGCACAGGCACTGCGGCGCCAGGTGCCGATCGCGT
Source organism: Sphingomonas liriopis (assembly GCF_024211255.1). GTDB lineage: Bacteria > Pseudomonadota > Alphaproteobacteria > Sphingomonadales > Sphingomonadaceae > Sphingomonas > Sphingomonas liriopis. The sequence continues at coordinate 5,542 of NZ_JAMLDY010000014.1, forward strand.
GAACGTGTATTGCACGCCAGGCGAGTTTGGCGCCGCCGGCCCCAGGACGCCGACCACACCAGCCAACTTGCAGGGGTTGATCCCGCTGTTCCCCCCTTGGATCAGCGGCTGAACCGCAGCGCCGTCGGCAGTGGACAGCGACACATTGACAGGTCCGCTAGTCGGAATTTGACCGCCGGCAACGGTCACGACAAACGGGTCTGCCCCCATGCGTCCGGCGATCGTGGCGGACGTCTCTCCTCCGATGCCCAAATTGCGAACGGTGCGCCCGGTCAGGTCGGCCAGATATTCCGGATATGACCGGCCGTTTTCGTCACCGGCGCCGAGCGTCAGACTGTCGCCAGCGCAGCAGATATCGGGACCGGAAACACCGCCACCGGACGAACCGCCTAGGCGGTCGCGCAAGGTCAGCGTCAGATCGTCATCCATCCGCGCGGATGCGGGGATCGTCATGCGTCGCGGGTAAAGGCCGCGCGCGATCGTCACGTCGTACAGCAGCCTGGACCCAACGACGAGACGCTGCAGAGTGGCAACTTCGGGTCCGGTCGGGCGCGCGATCCGATCGCGCAGGAGAGGAACGAGGGGGCTGTCATCCAGGCGGGTTTCGGCGGCCTTCAACATGAGCCGATTGAACATCATCCCCACGCCCGGAAGCCACGAGCCAAGTTCGCGGATGCCCCAAAGCACGCGAAGGATTTTGCCTCCGTTCGCTTCGACGCCTGTCTTGCGCGGCAGAATGTCCGCCGTGTTGGCCAACAGCTGCTGCGTTTCGTCGCGCGCTTCCTGCGCCTGCTCCACCGCCATCTCGACGTCGATCAGTGCCAAGTTGGCGATACGGGTCCAGCCCGATGGATTGCCGCCGACGTAGCTATAGACGCCGGCATTGGGAACTTGGGCGCCGGTACCGGTCGGGTCTTTCACCGGATCGTGGTGGGAGCCGCCATCCGCTTCGAGAACGATAGCGCCATCGCCAGCTGTGCCAACGATCGCGGCCAGTGCAGCCCATGTCTCGAGTGCCCGGCCGACACCGGTGTTGGCGATCGCTTCGACACGATCACGTTGCGCTTTGGCGGATTGGGCAAATCCGGCCGCCTCTCCGGCCGAAGCGTCCGCCGCTTCGGCTTGCGCTGCAGCCTCTGCGACACTCGCATCGAGGTTCCCCAATCGTTCGTTGATGGTCGGCAGGTCGAAAATCTCGACCGCCGGGACAAAAATCGACCGGTTCCCATACGTCATCTTGAGGTCGTAAACACCGTTCGGCGCGTAGAAGCCGAAGCGGCCAACGTCGTCGGTCAGGATCGGATTGTCTGCAGGGTCACTGTTGGGGTCGTTCGCTCCGAAGATTGCCGCAACCTCGGAGGTACCCGCGAGCGTGACCAGGATCGACGCGCGCTGCACTGGCAGGCCCGTCGCATCGCTGAGCACCTTCTCGTTATATCGCTTCATGAAAATCCCCACGATCAATCGGCAGAAGCCGGCCAGCTTCGGGGGGACCATCTCAATAGCAGACGCGCGCTCGCCCTTCCAGCGTCACTCTTCGTTCGGGTCCGCGCCGCCAACAGCATCCACGAAAGTCGACCGGTCAGCAGGCAGCAGCCCATCGTCATTCCGAACGCCGTGACCTAGGATCACGGCGCTTCCGGCCGCCCCGCGCAGCACCGATGCGCCGATCGCGCTCTCTGCTGGGTTTACCACGAGATCGTAGAATGCTCCCGCAGCTTTGCGCTCGGCGGCATCGGTATCTGGATTGTCGTTCACGAGCGGCGCCGCCAATCCCGTCACGCCTTGCGAGACGCGGCCCAGCACCGATCCTTGCAGGCTTTCGCCCAGGCCCCGCTGGTATTTCAGTCCGTTGAAGGCGTTGAACAGCGGCGAGGCGGCGCCGAACAGGCCGGTGCGATCCATCGTCTCGAGCGCATAATGCAGCGGCGTGTCCTGATCGGAATTCACGGGCGAGCCGAAGATTACGTGGCGCAAGCCCTGCACCAACGCCGTCGTCCCGGTCAGCACCACCAAGCCGGACGCCGCTGCGAGCTTTGCCGGGTCGCGCTCCTTCACCGCGCCCATCGTCTCGCGTCCGACGCGATCAAGGACGTTCTTCTTGAACGCGTAACTGTAGCTTTGCAGGGCCATAATAAACGACCCGATCGGATGCGACGCCCACGACGGCTTCACGGATCGCGTTGGCATCAGCACGGTCTGGTTCGCGAACCGCAGCAGCGCGGTCGCATATTCAGCGGCGTGGCCGGTATCGCCGAGCAGATCGGCGGGGGAGGGGGTGTTCGCGCGGATCGCGGCGGCGAACCCCTTCGGGTCCGAGATGCCGAGCTCACGCAGGTATCCCGCCGCGCGATTGCTGACGCGGGCGTTCGTGCTCTCGATGTCGTGGGCGAGCACGTCGACGAACCGCTGCGCCGTTTTGACGGCAGCGGTACGCCCCGCGCGCGTCCACGCCTCGAGGCCGTTCTTGCGATAGAACTGGTCGAGGATCTTGCCCGTTGCCGCGTTTGCCGTCGGATCATCTGCGCGCGCGCGCAGAAGGTGCAACGCGTTCTCTGATCCGATCGCACCAACCGCCTCGGCGTAGCGCGCAGCGTCGGACGGTGGCGCCCTGCGGATCAGGCGACCGACCTCCGTCATCGTCGTCACCATGTGCGGCACACCGTAACGGGGGCCACCGCGCACGAACCCCATCGAGATTTCGGGGATCGATGCGATCATAGCACGGGCGAGCGTCGACAGCTGGTTCCACGCATGGACGACCGACACCGCCGCTCCGACGCGCGGGGACCCCATGCGCGCTTTCCCCAAGCTGTTGGTCCGGAGGGCCTCGATCCGATCCATCAGGCCCGGCGATCGTTCCCCGTTCGCGCGAAGCTCGTCCTGGATCGCGGCCTTCATCACCGCCCACTGTGTCTGGTCGCCGTGCTGCTGCTTCCACGCCAGGCGCTCGGGGCTGTTCTCGCGCCCCTTGATCCCGAACCGCCGCGTCTCCTCCGCGCGCTTCACCGCGCCGGAGATATGGCTGGTCAGGGCCGACAGCGGGTTCGTGTCGTAGAAGTCGCGCAGGTGGGCGTCGGCCGCCTTCCCGAACTCGCGCGCCTTCGCGCTGCTCGCGCCTGGCGCCCCGGCACCGACGCCATCCTCGATCCCGAGATGCCCGTCGATGTTCCGCTGCAGGTACGCTTGCGCCGCCTTGGCGGGGTCGGGTGCGCCGATGTCGCGGTACGCACGCTCGGCCGCCTGCAGGAACTTGGTCGGGTCAGCGAACACGCGGTCCTGCCGCATCTGGCGCGGGAAATACCCGTCCTTCACCTCGCCGATCGCCTCGCCGGCATCGCGCCGATATTCCAACACGTCGTTGAGCAGGTCGCGGATTTTCGCTGCGGCGGCGCGCTCGGACGCTGCCGCCCGCACCGACGTGGTGGGCGTTGTCAGCAGGTCGCGAATGCGGCCCATCGCGGGATCGTTGCCGCGGAACGGCTTCAACGCCTCATCCAGCTGCGACATGAACCGGCCGGTGTTGCCGGTGACCGCCTCGCCGAACGTCCGCGTCGTGGTCTTATCTGTGACGCCTGCCTCGGCGTGGAACAGGTCCGCCATCTTCGCGAGCGTCGGCGAATTGAACCGGTCGGAGATCGATCGGATGGCGCTGTCGGTGCTGTAGGCGGTGACTTCGCCGAACGCACGCAGCCGGTCCGCCGTGCCGGTCATCACCGCCTTCGGATTTTTCATCCCGCGCGCGATCGCAGCGATTGCCGCCTGGGCGTCGCCCTTGAGGAACTCGGGGTCGAACAGCAGCTTGCCGGCCGCGCGGAACGGGGCGAGCAGCATGTCGGCAGTGATGAAGCCGGCGTCTCCGCCCGCGCCGTCCCATTTGCCCTCACGGATCAGCCGTGCCCGCTCGGCCGGCGTCATCTTTGCGCGGTCAACCTTCGGAGCTCCGGGCGCTGGGTCCGAAGGTGGGAAGGTCAGCAGGTCCTGCTGCCGCCCTGCGTTATCGTCGAACAGGCCGCCGTCGCTGCCCGGCGGCTTCTGCCCTACGTTGCTGCGCTGTCGTCCTTCGCCGGCGCGCTCGAGGGCGCGGCGCTGGTCGCCGGGTCGCTGCCCGAAGGCGTCGGATTGCTCTCCGGGAAGTCGATCGAACTCGGCTTCCCGTCCTTGTGGGCGCGCTCCACCACCGGCAGGGACCGGCGTATCCGCTCCTTGGTCTCCTCCGATACGCGCGGGTCGTTCAGCGCCGCCTGCGACTGCTCGATCAGCTTCTGCCGGTACTGGTTCAAAGCCCGATCCCCCCGCCTGCTCCGGCGCATCATAGAACGTGTCGGCGGTATCGCTCGCCGAATGGTTCGACGCAATGGCGAGCTCGTGCTCGTGGTAAGCGGTGAACGCGTCGTCCGCCGTCCGGCCCTCGGCCATGAACCTGCGCATGCCCTCGAGCTCGTGGTCGCCGATCGTCGTGCTGTGCTGCGCCGCCACGTCTTGGAGCTCGTCGTGCGTCTGCTCGAGCCACAGGTCGTTCTCGCGTTCGGCGCGCGCGGCCTCGATCGCGGGCATATCCTCCGGGCGGTACTGGCGATCGACCACGGACCGGTCGAGCATGTCGAGCACCTCGGACGTTGTCGGACGCTCCGGGAAATAGCCCGCCTCGTGCAGGAGCTCGCCCGCGTCATCGATCGACATCCCAGCCTTGCGGAACAGGTGACCGCCACCCGGCGCGAACTGCGGGATGTCACGACTGCCGCCGCCCTGCCCGCGCGACCGGGTGCGCAGCGCGTGGCCCTCGTCGTCGCGCAGGCCGCCGCGCTTGGCGAGGAAGGTTAGGGCGTCTTCGGGCGCTCGGGCGCGGGCAGCAGCAGTTCTTCCGGCGGGATCGGCCGGTGCTGCAGCTTCCCGTCCTCGAACGTCGTCAGGCAGGCCCCGCCCGGCTGCAGGCTCTTGAGCAACTGAGAGAAGCGCAGGTTGTCCGCCAGCATCTCGTCCAACGACGGAAGTAGTTTCCCGTACTCCTCCTCCGCCCAATCCAACGCGCTCATCGGCTGTGACAGTTCGGGCAGCGGAAGGAAATGGATCGGCGGCATCGACGCGATCCTGCACCTGCACGGGATCGCGCGCAACCGGCGGCTGCATCTCGTCGATCGCGCGGGCGACGGTGCCATCAGTGGGCACCTGTGAGGGCACCTCCGCGGTAGCGCGGGCGCTACTCGGAACCTCGGGGCTGATACTTGGACCCTCGGGCGCGCTGACCGGCGCTGCCCCGCCCAGCGCCTTCATGTTCTTCGCGACATACGCCTGCGTTTCGGCCGGCATGTGCTCGAGCCATGCGTCGCCATGCTGCGCGATCTGGCGTTCGACCCTCCCGACGCCACCGTTGTACGCGGCCCAGCCCTTTGCGGGATCCCCGCCGAAATGGTCGGTGTAGGCGGCGAGGAGGTCGCGGCCGACACGCGCGTCGTCGTCGAGGGAGCCGTTCGAGGGGCGGACGCCATAGCCGGGATCGCGGGCGGTCGCCGGCATCACCTGCATTTCACCACGCGCGCCCTTGGGGCTGGTCAGGACCGAACCATCGGCGGCGAACCGGCGGCCACCGCTTTCCGTGCTGCGCGTGATGTCGACCATGCGCGACCGGGAGCCGATCCCAGCAGCAGGAGGGACAACGCCGGGCGTGTCGAGCATCAACGGGCGCGACGGTACCGCCGGCAGGTCGAGGTCGTTGGCGATGTCGGGGCGTGCGCCCAGGCGCGACCACACGTCAGCGGGGCCACGGGGCGGCGCGGTGCGGGTGAGCAGGTCCGCGCGAACAGACGGGTCACCCGACAGCACGGCGCGGATGCGCTCGATCGCGCTGCCGATGTTCGCCATCTCGGCCGGGTCTGCCTGGGGCGTGATGACGTCGGGCGTCTCGATCGGGTTCGCCCGGCCACCGGGCGCAGGACGGTTGCTGTTCGCGGGCTGCGCGAAGTCGCCGCGCAGGTCCTCGATCTGAGGGGGCGGCGCGGGCAGGCGCGGGTCCGGTCCTGCGATGCGCGGTGGTGGCGCGGGGAGGGCGCGCGAGGGCTCCATCCCGATCCCCGGTTGATCGATGATAATCGGCTCGGGCTCGCTGCCCCAGAACGCCGGGCGCTGTCCCATGGTCGACGGGAGGCCGCCGGGCTGCGGCGGCAGGATTTCGCCGTCGAGGGCACCGTCGACGAGCTCCTCGGGCGGCATGCCCGGAGCGCGCGGGCGGCCAAGCCGCGCAGCGGCAACGCCACCTGCGAGCCCGCCGGCCAGCGCCGCGACCGTCTGCCCGACCTCGCCATAGCCCGCCTCGCGCGCCGCGCCCTGCGACAGGCCGCCCGATGCGCCCGCCACCGTGTTGACCACCGGAGCCTCGGCCAGAAACCGCATGAACGAGCCCGCGATGCCCGGCGCCTTCGTCGCGAGAATGCCCGCCTCCGCGCCGCCGGCGGTGAACAGCCCGCCCGCGCCGGCGACTGCCGTGTCCTTGACCAAGCGCTCGGTTCGGTTCTGCGGCTGCGGCAAGCCCAGCTGCTCGCTCCATCCTTCCCCGACCCGCGTCGAGAATGGATCGCCGGGCAGCACCGCGTTCGCCACCGTGTTCACCGGGTTGGCGAAGAACCCCAGCGCCGCGCCCGCGCCGTCGACGACGTGGCCGACGCCCATCTTCAACTGGCGCCCGACCTCCTGCGTCGATGGCAGGCGATCCCACAGCGAGGGCGATGGTGCTGGGGTGGAAATCGCGCCGGCTTGGTCGAACCGGTCGAAATAATTCGAACCCATCGCCGGCGTCGGCGCGGGCTTCGGTGCTGCGCGATCGAGCTCCGCGCGGGTGCGCGGCTGATCCATCCCGCCCTGCGGCGTGGTCAGGTCAGCATCCGGCGCAATGTCGAACCGGTCGAAGAAATTGGAGGCCATCAGCGGCCCCCGAGATACTGCGCGGCGGAGCCGGCCCCATATTTCGCCTCGAACTGCCCGCGCAGGTTCGGGTTCGCCTTGAGGGCCGCGACGGCACTCGCCGGCGCCGCGGCGGCAGATGGCGCGACGACCATGGGGACGTGCGTGGTCGTCTCCGTCGCGGGCGTCGCGGCACCGAACCACGGATTACGGGCGGGCGTCTTGGTCTTCGTCTCCGTGTAAGGGATCGCCGAGGCCTTTGAGCCGATGCCGGCCGCTGCCGTCCGCGCTGCGTCCGCCATATACCCGACGTTGGTCCCGTAGATATTGGCCCCGTACGACCGCTGGCTGTTCGTATCGTCCTGGACGATCCGGCGGCCTGCGATGTCATAGTCGAGGTTCTGCCCGCGCTGCGTCGTCGCCGCCTGTGTGTCGATCCCGTGCAACTGGATACGCTGGCCGTTTGCGTCGATCATCTCGCCGGCGCGGTTGTGGCGGCCCGTTTCGTCGATCGCGGTCGCTTGGTTCGCGACACCCGCCCAGCCCAGATCGTTCGCCTGCTGCTGCCGAAGGCGCGCGAGGTCTGCCTCGCCGGTCGCAAGGTCGTTGTTGAACGCCTGCTGCTGCGCGCGGGCGTCGATCGCCTTCTGGTCGTCCATGTAACCGGAGCCGGCGGCAATCGCCCCTCCCAGCCCGCCCCCGTTGAAAGCGGCTCCTGCTGCACGGAGAAGAGCGCCGGACATACCTGGCTGTTGCAACACTCCGCCGATACGATCCCAAACGTTGGGATTGCGCGAGTTGGCGATGCCGGTGGCAAGGCCGGTGCGCTGCGCATCCATCTCTGCAGGAGAAGTGATCGCCGACTGCGCAAGCGCCTCATTGGGATTGTAGATCGGTGGCGTCGAGAAGGTGGAGGGCGGCGCGAAGCGGCTTTGACGAGAGGCGATCATGCGAAGGGCTTCCAGCCGAGGCCGCCAGCGACTGATGCGCCGCCGAGGGCGGTTCCAAGGAGCGTATCGAGGAACGAGCCCGATTGCTTCTGGGTGGATGTGCCGGTGGACGTACCGGTGGTGCTGACGTTGCGCGGGGTGCCCTGCAGGATTTGCGTCAGCGTGCCATAGCCCGACAGCTTCGCCGCGCGATCCGCCTCGAACGCTGCACGCGCGGCGTCATAGCCTGAAGCGTTGGCGCCCGCTTCGTAATCGAGCAGCCGGTCGGCCTGGTCGTTCCGTACCTGTCCCTCGACCACGGCGTGGCGAGTGCCGCCGAACGCCTTCGCCGCCTGGACGCGATCGTTCATATCGCCGAGCTCGACCTGGTTGTCCTTGACCATGCCGGCCTTCGTGCGGTCGATCACCTGCTGCTGCCATGGATTGGCGTAGGCGGCGGCTTTCTCCGGCGTCCACACCGCGTCCGGCCCGTTCACATAGGCCGCGGCCTGTCCGTAATTCTGCTGACCCGCAGTCGTCATCCACTCCGGCAACGTGGTGGTCGTTGCCGTGTTCTGGTTGCTGCTCGTGGTGGTCTTCTTGCCGCCGCTCACCGCTATTCCCCCGCTTCGAACGAATATTCGTACCGAACCGCCACCCCAGGCAGGGCGCGCATCCATCCACGGCGGGGGCTCGTGAAGGTCACCCGATCGCAGCCGGCATCGCGGGCGATCGAACGAACCTGATCCATATACTCCAAGGCGCGGGCATCCGTCACCTCAGAAGCGATCCAGACGACAAGCGATCGGCCCCACGGCTGTTCGTCGATCTGGGTGACGATGAAGCAGCCGAGGTCCGGCGTGGCCCAGAGCGTTGCCTGTCCCATCGTCGTCAGATGGAACACGTCCTCCGGCATCCACGGTTCGCCGGTGCGCTCAACCAGCGCGGCGAGACGCGGCCGGAGCTCGGGCCAGGCGGCGCGGCGCTGATCGTAATCGAGCGGGAAAAGCGCATCGACGCTCATAGCGGGTTCGACCCCATGTTCGTGGCGGTCAGGACGCCGGCATCCGACACGGTGATCCCGAAATAGGTCCCGTTCGGCGAGCGGAGGAACAAGCGACGCGGGTCCTCGATCACGACATCCTCGCGCTTGGCTCGGCTGCGCGCGCGGTCGCCTTCGTCCAAGCGCTGGCGCAGGCGGTTGTTCGAGTCCTGCGCCTCGTTCTGAACACCGAAGCTCGATCCCTGCAGCCGGCTCATCTCAGCGATCCCCCCTGCATGGAAATTAGAGGCAGGCCGAGCTCCCACCGGCCGCCGGCGCCACCGATCCTCAGCTGCAACTCGCGGGTGGAGATGTTGAGCGGGACGATCTCGTCGCCGATCGCGAACATCGTCGGCCCGACGGTATAGGCCGCGCCGCCGGGTGCGTCCCGGCAGATGAACGATACGCTGCAGGGGGCGCTGCCCTCCTGCATGTCGGGCCAGAACTGATCCACGTCGGCGAACTGCTGGCCCACGCCGATCGTGATGGGGTGCGACAGGACGAACGACGGCATCGCCGTTCCATTCGCCGTGTCGCCCACCTCATGCGCCCATAGCGCGCCGGCGGCATCGACGGCGATCGGGGTGTCGAAAATCCCGCGATCGGCCCAGCACAGACGGGCGATACTGGCCTTCGACCAGATGCCGAGCTTGAAGTTGAACACGACAGCCCGGTCGACTTCCTCCGACGCCGCCGAGCAATACCAGAACCACACCTCGTCGAACCCGCCATTGAGCCGCGTGTGAAAGCGGGCGGACTGCTGCAGGTTGATGTCGTTGAAGACGTAATCGTGCAGATCGCAGTCGAGGACGCGGACGTATCCCTCGTAGATGAAGAAGTTGTCGCGACCGATCCAATAGGCACTCTCGCCGGTCTGATCGGTGACGACGACCACCGCCTGCGGCCCCGCGGCCCCCGCCTTCGTCGCGATCTTTTCGCGATCGTAGACCAGCGCGTTGTTCAGTGGCGCGAACTCGAACACCTCGCTTTGCGTCCAGCCGAGGATCGCTCCCCTGCAACGGTGGCCGCACTGGAACGGTGAGCTCGCCTGCACGTCATAGCTGCCCGCGCGGTTGGTCGCGAGCGGGTCCCACACCGAGCGGTTCTCACGATCGGACCATGCAACACGACCCGGAACCCCGTCGGCGCCGAACGCAATGACGTGACGCTCGTCCGAGACGCAGATCGCGCTCGCGCGAGGCGCGCCGGTGACCGGGCGTAGAACGGTGTCCTCGCCGACGGTGAATTCGTAGATGATGCCGTCGGACGAGAAGCAGCCGATCAGCGTCTCGCCGAACAGGTCGAACGTCCAGTTGCTCGCGTCGATCAGGTTGCCGCCGTCCGTGCGAGGCGTGCCGTACGCTTCCGCGCCATATCGGCCGGCGCCCCATCCATCGCCGATCACGCTTCCGCCTAGCCCAGGCTGGAAGCCAGTCGGCGTGATCGCCGTGATGCCGTCCCCATCGTACAGGAACGCGCCCGCGCTCGTGCCGATCGCCGCGTATCGCCCCGTCTGGCTGGGCCGGAACGTTATGATCCCGCGCGCCGCGCCCGTGATCTGGTCGCCGGTGGTCGTCAGCCTCTGCCAGCCCCCGATCTGCGCCGGAACGCCGTCGCGGAACCGCACAAGGTCACCATCGACCCACCGCTGCTTCGATGCGCGGCGCGATCGGTTCGAGAATATTCCCGCTTGGAACGCGAGCTCGCTCTGATCGAACGCCATCAGAAGCTCGCTGAACCCGAGGCGGTGAAAATGTGGCTCATCGTGCAGGTGGCGCGATAGACCACGCCATCGACCGTCATGTCGCAATAGAAAGTGGCGTATCCATCCTCACCCGAGCCGGGCGAATACACACGCAGCTGTGCGGTCGAGGTGGTGCCTCCCGACACGACGTTTCCGTTGCCGTCGAGCAGACCCCATGCGTAGACTGACGGTGTGGCGCCGCTCGAATAGGCGGTGAAATAGGCGGTGCGCGATGACGTCTTTCCATAGGTGTCGCTGCTACCCGGCGAGATGTATGTCGGGTTCGATCCACCGCCACCGCCACCGCCACCGCCGCCGCCCGCGGCCGTGAAGACTTCGCGCAGGACGTTATCGGTCCCCCGAACACGGATGAAGTCGATCGTCCGCAGGACGCCATCGGCTCCGCGTACCTTCACGACGTCGATGGTCCGGACCGTGCCGGTCGCATCGCGCGCCTTGGTGGTCACGGCGTATAGCCGAACCAGATGTCACCGGGCTGGCCCGTGGGATCGGTGCCGGTGCTCGGGACGAGGAAGGCGGTGCCGTGATCCATGGCGTCGTCCGACCAGTGAAGCACGGCGCCTTGGCCGTCGCGCAGAATTTCTCCGGTCACTGTTCCGCCGACCTTCGGAAGCGCGCCGTCCGCGCGATCCTTCGCCGCCTTCACTGCCGTGTCGATCTTGTCGAGGTTCTCGTTTGCAACCGCGCCCCAATCGTCGCGGTGCGTCCCCGGCTGCATCTTCGTCAGCGCGAGGTTCGGTGTCGTGCTATCGGCCACAGCCCATCCCCCAGGTGTCCGCTTGGATCATGCCGCCGTGTTTCTCGGCTTCGACATTGAGCAGGCGCTCGACGATCCGCTCGTAGATTGCGCGCTGCCGGGCGGCTTCGTCGGCGTTCTTCATAAAACTCAGCGCGACGTGGTGGCAGGCGTTCGCGATCACCGCCTGCTGTTGCAGCTGTAGGGTGACGGCCGGCGAGGCGAGGGCATCCTCGAGCACCTCCGGCGTGGTCGACGAGACGATGATCTCGAATATGGTGCCGGCCTGGGCGCGGCTGTCGATCGCGATCCGGCCGTTCGCCATGGCCCAGCGGGAAGGATCGCCGATGTCCGGCGAGAGGTTGGCGCGGACCGCTGCCAGTGTCACCTCGTCCAGTCCGTCGAGGAAGGCATCCCGCCGCACCGCGACCGACGACACGCGCCCGATCGTCGGGGGCAGGTCGATGAATTCGGCGTCCTCGTCGAGGGTGACGATCGCCGTCAACTCCTCGAGCCACGTCCATTTGCATTCGCCCTCGATGTCGAGGACGGAAGCGTGGAGCGCGCGATCTACAACATCGTCAGGCAACGAATTGCCCGGCCGCCAAAGGTCCCCCCGAACCTTGGCCCGCGCACCTTCCCAGCTGAGCCGGTCCGGTCCCCCGATGTAGATCGACACGCCCCGCGCCCCCCGGCCAGTCGCGCTTACGCGTGACGGGCGAGGATGTCGTACTCGATGACGCCGGCAGCGCTGGCGCCGCCGGAGACGAGCACTTCGACCGTGTCGCCGGCGGCGAGGTCGATCGGGAGCAGACCCGCGCTGTTGACGACGCCGGCGGTCGCGGCGGTGGTCGAGGCGGTCAGGTCCGTATAGGTGCTGGCGCTGTTCTTCTGCAGCTTGAGCGTCGCGCTCGCACCCATCCCGGCGGTCTGCCGAAGGTGCGCGGACGTAAGGCGCATGGCGTGCGGCGCGGTGAACAGGACGATGCGATCGCCTGCCGCCACGGCCGGAAGCGCCGGCTTGCCGTCGATCGAATATACCCCGGTGTCGAGGCTGCGGACGTTGCGAGCGGCGATCGCGATGGAAGTGATGGTAGCCATTCTATGTCCCCCAGGACTGCGATTTGACGGGTCGGACCCGCCGGTCGCGGACGGCGAGAAGCTCGCCGTCCACGTTCCGGATTAGACGGCGGCCTTCGCGGCGGTGTCGACGGCGATGACGCCGAAGTCCGACTGGCCTTGAAAGCGGGTCTTTGCGAGGCCCCAGATGAACGTCGCGGCCACGGCGTAACGCTTGCCATAGTCGAACGTCCGCTCGGCGAGCTTCATTCGGCCCCAACCGTCCGTCTTGCCGCCGCTCGAGGTGACCGCCGCCTGCGCGCCGCAGAACAGCGCGCGGTGGATGCGAACGTTGCCGCCGGCGCCGCCCAGATAGGTGAACGTCCGGGTGCTCTCGACGAACATGACATCGCGGTAGATGCCGATCATCTCGCCCTCGAACAGGTTCTTGCCACCGCCCTGCAGCTGGGCCTTGGTGATATCGAGCCACTGGCCAGCCGAGGTGTTGGTGCGGATCGAAGTGACCTGCTCCGGCGACAGGATCAGGACCCACAGGCGCTTGCCGTCGAACGACGCCTTGCGCATCGTCGGCGAGTTGCGCTTGGCCTGCTCGACGAGCTTGTCGACGACGGCGAGCGTCATCGTATCGCCGACGGTCACGGTGGCGGCCGACGTGTTGCCGGTGCCGCCGAACACGAGGCGATCGCTCGACGGCGCCAGGATCGGATTGCCGCCCAGGTTGCCGTTGAGCTTGTGGTACTTCGAACCCCCGTTGGCGGCGTAGCCGGCGCCCGACAGATATTCGAGGAACGTGGTGTCGAGGTAGACCTGGGTCCATTCCTCGATCGCGTCCTTCGCCTCGGCGCGGACGTCGATCATCGTCCGCTGCTCCGACAGGTTGAGGTCGACCTTGAACGCCTTGCGGCGCTCGCCGAGCGTCATGTCGAAATAGGTGAAGTCGAGGCCGTCTTCGTTGCCTTCGAGGGTCTGATCCTCTTCGGCGCCGCCGTCGCCTTCCTCGAGCGTGCGCAGGCGGAACCGGACGCGGTCGCCTTCGCCCTTCGAGAGTTCGTCCTTGCGCTGAACGATCGCGGTGTCGCTGTCGCCGACGAGCTTGCCGTACAGCGTGGTCTTCACGGCGTCCGAGAACGTCTTGCGCGCCCACAGCTTGACGGCGAGCGCGGAATTGGTGGTGAACGTGGTGGTGGACATGATAGCGGGCCCCCCGACCCGGCGGCCCCCCGGCCGCATCATGGGATTGCAAACGAAAGCTGCCGTCCGTCAGGCTGGACTTGCCGCTGCCCGTGCGTGGGCGATCCGTTTGCACCCATGAGGCGGGGTGCCTGCCGCTACCCTTGAGGCCGGGCGGGGCCGCTGCCGGTTACGCCGGCGAGACGGGTCAATTATCCGCGTGGTAGCCTTGCGAGCGCCATACGAGATCTTCGTCCTCGGTCGATGGGGAGGCCGTCCCGGCCTTGCCGGCCAGATAGGATTGAACCGCCCCCGCGTCTTCCGGGTAAAGGAGTACCACGTAGACCTGCTTGAGGCCAATGGCTTTCGCAGCGGAAAGCGCATCATCGCCGGCGATCAGGTGCTCGGGTTCGAAGTCGTCGTTCATCGTGAAATAGACAGGAGCGCACCGCCCTTCGGACACACGCATCCGCGACTGCAAATCCTGGACCGCTGCGGTGAATGTCATCGCCTCGATCTTTTCCGCGAAGGTATCCGCGTAGGACAGCACATCACCCAGAGGCATACGGTGAAGCAGGCCAATGACCTGTCCGAGCCGAACCTCGGTGGGTGCGACGGATGATTGCTCGTGAACCGGATCAGCAGCCGGCGGCGAGGCGACAGGCGCAACGTCGTTCGGATGCATCTCCGGGATCACGGGCACCGGGGCAGCGGGAGTTTCCTCCTTCACGTCGTCGATCCCCTCCGGGCGATCTTCGACGGAGGGTTCGCTGGAGGCCGCGGGATCGATGGTCGGCTGCTCGGCCACGGGTGGCTCGGGCTGCGCGTCATCGAACAAGGACGTCGGATTGGCCACCGGTGCCAGCGTCGGCTCGGGCGTCGCGGGTGCGGGCTCGGGCGTCGGCGTGGCCACGGCGGGCTTCTCTTGGGTCTGCGGCTTCGGGGCGGTCCTCGTCCCGGTCTTTCTCGTGTTCGGCATTGGCAGTGCGCTCCTATCCTCGACCAGGCCGTCCACTGACACCCGGCCGAACTGTTGAGCCTATCCCTCGAGTTGCTTCATCAGCGCATCGAGTTCGGCGGGTGGCAATTTCGCGAAGTCGGCGTCCGACATGTTCAGCAAATCCGTCGCCTGCTTGACCGGCGCCGCGCTGGTCGTCGCCGGCCGCGCGGGCGTCGAGGACAGGGTGGCGACAGGCGTCGGCGCGGTCAGGCGCGGATCGGTCGGCGTGGTGGCGACGGGCGGCGGTGCGGATGCCAGCTGCATCGTACGGGCATCGACGAGGCCGGCCTTCATCAGCCGCGCCATTCCCTCTGCCATGGTCAGGACGACCAGATCGCGGCCGTCGCTGATCCCGGCGAGCTCCTCCTTCGAATAACCCATCTCGCCGCCGAACCCGTAAACCGCCGGCGCGCGCGTCTCGAAATCCGGAAATGCCGTCGATGCGAGGCCGATCGCGGCATCCACGCGCGCGCCGTGTTCCTCCGCGTCGATCGCCGCGAGGTCGGCGGCGTCTCGCTCCGCACGCAGCGCCTTCGTCGCTGCATCCGGGTCGGACTGCAGCTGCTCGTCGAACTGCTTCTGGCGGTCCGCGATCTGCTGCCGCGCGAGGCGGGCGCGTTCGGTTGCGCTCGCAACACGATCGTTGATCTGTTGCAGCGACTGGTTCGCGGTACGGGCGCGCGCCTCCGCGCCGCTGGCGCGCTGCGTCTGCTGAAACGCCAGCCGCGCGAGCTCCTCGGGGGTCTTGCCGGCGTGCTGAGCCTGCCACGCGGCAAATCGCTCGTCCTCGGTCTGCTCCGCAGGAGCTGCAGGCGCGGGTGCGGCCGGAGCCGGCTCACCGGGCGCGGGCTCTGTGGGCGTCGGTGCGGCGGGCGCTGGGGCAGGTTCCGGCGCAGCGGGCGCCGGCGCGGGGGCGGGCGCTGCCGGCGCGCCTTCTTGCTCGTCCGGCGGGGGCAGCGTCTGATCCGTCGTCGACCACTTGTCGAGCGCGGCCTGTTCGTCAGCGGTCAGATCGTCGTTGAAGCCAGCCATTTCTCGTCCTCGTTATGCGACCGGCGGGGCCGGTTGGGGTGGTGGGGGTGCGCCGGGCCCGCCGGGCGGCATGCCGGGCGATCCGGCGGGCAGCGGCAGCGGCATGCCGGGTTGCCAATCGGGCGGCGGCATCTGACCGGTGACCAGCATGTGCCACTCCATCAGCCGCTTCCAATCGTCGCGGATGTGCGGTTGCATCGGCAACAGATCGATGATGCTGGGCGGTGTTGGGATGCCGGCCTTCGCCATCTGTGGCAGCGTCGTCTGCAACACGGCCAGCGTGGCCATGCGATCGTTGATCGTGCTGTTCGTCTCCTCGACGGTGACGTCGTACCGGCCCAGCTGCATCTGCTCGGTCATGTCGACGTAGCTCGAGCCGTTGGGCCCGAGGATGCGCATGCGCCGGCCCTTCGAAATGTACGTCTGCATGTACGCCAGCAGCACCATGCCGAGCGCCTTCTTCGACTGGCGATGGTTGTCGAACATCGGGGCGAGCACGGTCTTCGCCGCCTTCTGCCGCATCTCCATCACGACGCCGGGATCGGACGCCTGCCGCGCGCCGGTCATCTCGACGTTCACGCCGGAGATTTCGCGCATGGTCTGGGGGCGCGTGAACGCCATGTCGATGATGTGCCGCGGTACCGCCTGTACGGGGATCGGCTCAGGCTTGCCCTGCGACTTGTTATATTCGAGCATCGCGCCGGGCTGGGCGATCTTCGTCTGCCAGTCGGGTTTATTATGGAACGAGCCCTTTGGGCCCATCCACGCCTGCTTCGGCATCAGCTGCGTCAGCTGTACGATGACCGACTGCTCGGTGTTGTGCTGCCGCTGCGCGTCGATCAGCGAGCGGATCAGGCCGAACCACTCGCCCTCGACGCGATCGTACAGGCCACGGATCGGCACGTACGGGATGCGCTTCAATCCCTTGAGGGGCGACGCCATCTTCGACAGCAGGGCCTTGCCGCACCAGAACGCGACATAGAACCGCTTGATCGGGCGCTGCTTCGCCTGCAGCGGAGGCGGCATCTGGATCGTCGGAGGCGCGACCGGCGGCATCATCCCCAGCGCGGCGGCTTCGGGCGGCAGCGGGGGCGGCGGAGGCGCGAACGTCGCCTGTCCTGACATCACCGCCTGCATCGCCGCCTTCTGCTCGCCGGCGCGCTGGACCTTCGCGCCCTCGAACTCCTCGTCGGTCATCTCGACCAGCAGGCCGGTCGCGTCGTCGACCACCACCCAGCCAGGTTCGATCTGGTGCCACCACGTCTCGTTCACCGCCCAGAGCTTCCGCTTGGCGTCGAACGTCTTGAGCGACTTCTGATCGTTCGGCGTCGAGTAGATGTCGCGATACCCCGCCGCGTCCGTCTCGCTGATCCCGTCGCCGAGCGAGTGCGCGCCCTGGACCGATACGCGGAAGCCCGCGAAGTCCCCGGCCGCCGGAAAGCGCGCCTCGCCCTCTTCGTCCGTCATGTAGCGGACGCGGTGGCAATAGCGGCTGGTCGCCGACGTCGGGTCGGACGTGCCGAACGGGTCGTCGAACATCTCCGTGTCGGGCACGGCGAGGATCTTCAACAGCCCCTCGGGATCGTCGAAGAAATCCATGTCGGGCACGACCCAACCCTCGCCGCAAATCAGGTTGGACCGGAACGCCTCCGAGAGCGAGAACTCGCCGCCGCAACCGTCGAACACCCATTTGAGCAGGCGGTTCAGCCCATAGGCCGCGCCGTCGTCCTCGGCGCCGGTGCCGTAGAACTTGATCTCCTGTCGGTTCGTCCGCTCCTCGCCCTCGACCGCCGAGATGATCGACAGCAGCATGTTGAGCGTGAGGGCGGGGCGCTTCTGCCGGAGTGCCAGCGCCTTGTCGGCGGCCTCCCACTGGTCGCCGGCATAGAACTTCCAGTCGAGCTCCCGGTTCGGCCGGTGCTTCGAGATGTGGTCCCACGCCTCGCGGAACGTCGCGGCGAGATAGTCGAGCAGCTGGTCGTCCGGGCGCTGGTACGGGCCGACCGGCGCGGGGTCGGCCGTCTTCGCCGCGTCGACGCGCGCCGCCAGCGTGGCCTCGTCCTCGGACGGCGGAAGGATTTCGTCAGCCATGTTGGGTCCCCGGCATCAATTGCTCATCCACGAGCCGCCGGGGGACGGTTCGCCGTATAGATCGTGGTACCTGTCGCGCTTCTCGGGCAGCAGGTCAAAGGGAACGGCGAACGTGAGCGCCCAGGCGTCGCCCACATCGGGCGAGGGAAGGCGTCGGCGACGCATGTCATCCTTGCTCTCGAGGGTCAGCACGCCGTTGCCACCGCTGGGCTTCTGACGGATCGATAACAGGTCAGCGCGGAACTGCGGTTCGTTCGGCATTTCCACATCGCCCTCAAGCCACTGACGCCCCTCATCCCACATCTGCGCCCGCAGGTTCCGGTGGAGGTCCGGCTCGGTCGAGGGATTGCCGGTGTTGATGCCCCAGACGTGTTCGCCGAAACCCATGTCTTCGAGCGTCTCCACGACCCCCACGCCCATGCCGAGCTCTTCGATGATGACCTCCGGCTCAAGGCCGTGCTCATCCCGGTAGAACCGGATTTCATCGGCGATCCGGCGGGCAAAATCGGTCGTGCGTGAACCTTGGATGATCCGGATAGCGTCGAGCACCTTCCGCCCCCGACGGGGAAGGATCACCGAGCGGTCGCCGCGCCCGACGTCAACGCCGAGGATCAACCGCCAGCGCGGGAACATTTCCACGCGCCGCGTCATCGCCGCGTCCACGAGTTCGCGCGAGATGAACTGCGACGGATCGGATCGTGGCGGGAGACCAAGCACCTGCACGCGGTAGCGATCGTCGTCCACCGACTTGTACGCAGCCAGCATGTCATCGGCGTACGTGGCGCCCACGAACGGGCTGTCGGTCGCCTTGATGATGAACGGCGTCCACTTGCCGGGCTTGTTCACATCCTCCGGACGGCGGGCTGCGTAGTCGCCGAACACAGCGTGGTAGAAAAATCCCTCCGAACGGCGCGGATTACTGATTGCCAGCCAGCGGGCGCCGTCGGTGGTCATGGCGCCGTTCGACACCTCCCAGATGTTGTTCGGTATCTCGGCCGCCTCGTCGAACACGAACAGAACATGCTCCTCGTGCACGCCGGCGAACGCGCCCGGATTGTTCTCGTTATTCGGCACGGCTGTCGCTTGCGCGCGCACGTCACCGAACCGGGTGAACGTCGACCCCTCCCACTTGAACCAGTCGCCGTTGACCGCTCGGCCGTTGACCTTGGCGAGCTCGCGCCAGAGGATTTTTTGAAGCTGGGTGTCGGTGTTCGCCGTTGCGCGGATGGCAAACGTTGGGCGGGTCGCAGCGAACCAGTGGATCGCCGCCGCCGCCAAGCCAGTCTTTCCAACGCCATGTGCTGCGCTGATTGCCGTCCGCTTGTTGCGCATGATGCTCTCGCCCACACGCGCCTGCCAATCCGCCGGCTTCATGCCCAAAATGTCGACCATATATCCCGGTAGGTCGTCGAAATACGTCTCCGCGATATGGCGGATGAACTCGGGGCTGTGGGTGGGCGAGCTCATTGCGTCGTCGGGATCGCCAGCACCTGGACCGTGATCCCCGCCGCGGGCGCGCCGTTCGGGTCGAACGACAGCAGCGCCGTCAGGGTGAGGATCGTGGCGGGCAGGGTGCGTGCGAGCCAGCATCGTCCGCTGGCGCCGGTGGTCGTCGACGACGTGACGTTGCACACGATCGGCTGCGTCCCGGTGTTCATCGGGATCGGCAGCGTCACCGGCGGCGATGGCAGCGGCGACGACCAAGTGATCGCCCAATCGCCGGTCGATGGGGTCGGCGGTGCCATGCCCGCGCGGGTGATACGCGGCAGGCGCGCGTCTGATCGCAGACAGGTGGATGCCGAACCGGCGGCGGCGGCGACGGCTTCCGTCTGTGGTGCCACCGTACCGGGCGGGCAGAGGCTCGATTGCACCGTCGCAAGCTCGGCCTTGCTCGCCAGCTGCGAGGTGTCGGCGGAGATCGGGTTGACGATCTGGGCATGCGCTACGCTCGGCGCGCACACTGCGGCGATGAGGATCAGCGCGCGCACAGGGTCAGCCCTGCTTACAGACGAAGCGATGCCCGGCGGTGGCAGCATAGACCGACACGGCTTCCGTAGGCGCCCAAGTGGTGGAGGGTCCCAACGACCAGCTACCCCCCGGCGCCAGCTCGATCGAACCGTTAGCCGCGCCGGCCGCCGAGCCGACGTTCACCATCAGCGGCTCGGTCGCCGCGATCGGGTTCTGACAAACGAGGTAGCGGCGCGTCGGCTGATAGCCGAACACCTGTTGCGCCACGCCGGCCTGCGCGATCGTGCCCGATCCGTCGGCCAGCGTCTGCGCGGCGACCGGGGCGGCGAGCACCGCCAATCCCAGCACGAGCATCAGCTTCTTCATCGTGGTTCCCCCAACCGGCATGCGCCCCCGCGCAAACGGGTATCTCAATACCATTATCGACAGAAGATCGCGAGAGGTTTGGCGGCGCCGGTCGCGGCACCGCCGTACCCCGTTCAGTCGGTCGGCTGCTCCGTCGGATCGAGGTCGCCGACCTCCGGCATCGTGGCCGCATGCAGGCGATCGCGCAGCGCGTAGCCCATCAGCGGCCAGACCTGCCGGACGGCGTCCTCGTATGCGAGTTTCTGACCCAGCACCGGGTCGAAGTTGTCGCGCGAGGCGGGTGCGGACTTGCCGATGATCGTGAACCCATTCTGTAGCACCAGGATGCAGATCGTCAGCAGGTCCATGCCGGGCAACACAGGCGCGCCTGGGAACATCTGATCGGCCGTGTTGAAGAATTCGCCGGCAATGTTCGCTTTGATGTCGTCGAGCGACACGCGTGGGGCGGTGCGGCCGGCGGCGCATTCGACCTCGGTGGCAGTCAGTCCGTCGGTGTTCATGCCGCCTCTCCCGCTGGCGAGCGAAGGAACCGCAGATAGGCCTCCGCACGCTTGACGGTTTCGTCGATCCTTTCGGACGCGCTGCGACCTTCGACTGCCAGTTCGAGTGCACGCTGGCGCTGTATTTCCTCGATACTCATCATCGTTCTCCGCGCGACAGGGGGACAGCACAGAGGACGCGCCGCGCGGCGCCGCCGGCGAAACTCACATCGTGCCGGTCATCACGCGGGTGGCGATCCGCCACGTCAGCAGCAGCACCAGCAGCATCACGCCGACGACATGCCGGCCGTGCACTGGCGATCCGGCCGACCACTCGAACAGCAGGTCGACCGCGAGGAACATCGTCGTCGTCAGGATCAGGAGCGCGGCAATCGCGGCGATCACGGCCACACCGCCCAGATCAGCGCCAGCGCAACCAGCACCACGATCAACAGCTGATCCTCGCGCAGCGGCGATTGGGGTTCGGGCATCATGACCGCCACCACCGGCGCAGGTCCGCCCACCATCGATGACGAACGACGATCGCGGTCCGCGCCCCATGGTCCATCCCC
This sequence comes from Sphingomonas liriopis, assembly GCF_024211255.1. GTDB lineage: Bacteria > Pseudomonadota > Alphaproteobacteria > Sphingomonadales > Sphingomonadaceae > Sphingomonas > Sphingomonas liriopis. Next base: position 26,669 of record NZ_JAMLDY010000014.1, read on the forward strand.
ACGAACCGAACGATCGGCGTCCCGGCGCGAGCCTCGGTTGAGGACTGACCCTCATCCACATCGGGCTCCTGCTGATTTCGGCTGTGGGTGTTGGTGGGGGCAACTATGGATCGGGTTCGGGGGACGGGACCCTGATCGATCACCCCCCCCCTTACCGGCCGAGCATCGGACGAAGACGCGGCCCTGGAAGGTGCGGATCGGGCAGGCGCATCGCCGGCATCGTGCGCCGATCACGATGTCCGTCATTGCAGGTGGAATGGCGGACAGATCAGTCATCGGCATGGTCCGATTGGTGGACCAAGCGCTGCTGGCGACGCTCCTGAACCTCGACGAGGATGGCCTGGGCGGCGCTTCCGTTCATCACGTTGAGGTTGACCTGCGTTGCCGGGCCTTTTGGCGGTGCCATTCCGAAGCGATCGAGCAGCGCCGTCGCTGCGGTGACGATCGCGCGCTCATCCGAGCCCTTATCAAGCACCTTGAACAGCGCCGATGTGCCGGCGAGCAGCGCCGAGCCGCGTCCCATCTTCACGCGACGCTCGATTTCGGCCTGTATCTGGGGCTTGAGGAGGTTCCGCGTCGCCATGTTGGAGGCGCCGCTCTCGGCATATCCAGCCGCCAGCGCTGCCGCATACCCATCGCCCGGCGGCGCGTCCTCGCTGCGGCCACAGAGCGCGGCAGGAACGCCCGAGCAGTACCAGTCGACAAATGCGCGCTGAACCTTGTTCAGACCGTCATCGTCACGCGCACGAGAAGCGGTGGACGCGAGGACACTGCCCTCCACGATGACCAGTCCCGGATTTTCGCGTGTTTCGTCGTCCACCACAGCCCCCGACGATCACACATAGCGTATGCGTGGTCGGGCTGTCCAATGCGCTGCGTATTGGTGGGCTGACGGACGTTGACCGTTAGCGTGTAATTCTGAAATCTATTGAGAGCGGGTGATGTGGAAATAGGTTGTGCTAGTGAACCAAGCTATTTCCACATCATAGGGTCTCTTATGCGTTCCCGTTAACGGGCGCCGCTTCGATTACAGGCCAATTGCCTTGCGAGGCACCCAGACCACTTCGTCCCGTTCGGTGTCGACCGCCTCGACCCAACCAAGGCGCAGTAGCGAGTTGGCAATGCCCTTCTCAACATGTGGGTTTGCGGCAATGGTTGATCGGTCGCGAGGATCAACCGTTGGTGTGCCTACCTTCACAACTTCGAGAGGGTGACCGGTCGTAACCTCACAGACATAGGCGATCGTCGTATATTCAAGGCCTTCTATCGCCTTTGCGATCACCTGATCTTTGTGAGGATTTTGCGACGCCGGTATTGCTGGGGGCCTTCCAGCTAGGCGCTTAAACCTCGCCTGTTCTACCACAGGGGAGGTCAGCGCAGGTTCTGGTTCGACGCCTAGTCCAGCGCCTACAAGACGTCTGATTGCCTCCGATCTGCTTGGCAGGTCCGGTTGGCGCCTCCGCCATTCGTCGATGCGCGCGACCTCGGCCGCCGTCATCATGATCGGAATGCGGAGTGTTTTGAGGTTTGTCATGCCTGATAATAGGCATGGCGGCATGAGTTGCGCAATATGGTTGACTAGCACAAGACGCCTAATAATTATGTGCGAGCCAGAGAGGAGTTGGCCCTCCGCCCTGGCTCTAACCACCACCGTCCTTCGGAGCTGACGCGGGCGAAGGCGATCGCCGTATTGCATGGGGGCGATTTGTCGGAATGGCAGGATGATAGCCCTTGCGGGATACTGACGCGGCAGATCGTTGAGACGCTGCTGAACTGATATTACGGGTCGCGCCATCTCTGCGGCGCGACCACCTATTCGCCAGCGAGCAGGTAGCGAAAGCTGCGCCCGACAAGGGCAATCAGGGGTGCGAAGACGATGGCCTCGATGCAGGTCGCAATCTGCTGAGGGCGCGGATCAACGGCGGGTGTGAACTGGTCGAACACGTTTGGAGCCGGCGGCTCTCGAAGAAACGACGCGACCAATCCAACGACGCCGATGAGCAGAACGAGCGCGGCCAACCCAAGCGCGAGCCAGTGCACAATCCTGCCTGCGCGGACCATGAAATTGGCCGGGTATATGCGTTCGTTCGGCCACGCCCAGTTCGGTTTGCGCATGTCTGTCGCTTTCTCCTCATGCTCATCGTAGCGCGTGCATCAATGCTTGTCGTATTGACGAAGACAAATACATAACGTATTGATGGTGCTCCACAGCCAGGAGACACCCATGTTCATGATGAGGGCGACGCACGACGCGATTGTCGCGGAGATGCGGAAGAGCGCGCAGTCGCTGCTGATCGAGGCCGAGACGACGATCGCTGATCTGCGCGCGCAGCTGGCCGAGCGCCAGGTCGTCGCGATCCGAAACCCGAAGACGGGCCGCTTCGACAAGCGGGAGGGCTGAGCGATGGCCGATACCGCACAGGGCAAGCTGCTTTCGATCGCTGAGGACGTGGGCGATGCGCTGAACGCCTTCCACGATCAGCGAGGATGGGAAATCAACGGGGACGAGCACTCGCTTGAGATGCTGATGGCGGACGTGATCCTGTTCGCGCGCGCGACGGGGATCAGCCTCGATAAGGTCATGGTCACCGCCACGGAGCTCGCAGGCGAGACGCTCACCGATATTGGTGAGTGTTGACCATGGCCCGCATGCGCCAGATCGCCGGCTGTCTCGACGACAGCGCCGCCGCCATGTTCGCGCGCGAGCCGGTCACCACCACCCGCTACGAGGAACCCGCGATGCTCAACCATCCGCTGGGGTGCGCGTGCCAACGCTGCGCGCCGCCGATCGTGCTCGATGGGCGCCGGATTACGCTCGGGTTCCTCGGGCTCTGCATCGTGCTCGGGTGGCTATGGCTGACGTGGATCGCGCTGCCCGCGTGACGCTGCAGACCTGACGGCGTGGTGAGAGCGCGCCGTCTAGCCTGCAACGACACGAGAGACACAGCCATGTCATTCGCCAAGAGAAAAGCGGCACCAGTGCCGACCGACCAACTGCCCGACGTCGACGATGAGGAAGGCTGGAAGGCATGGCGCATCGCGCAGGCGCCGATCTGGCGCGCCAAGCGGGAGGCGGAGAACGCAGAGGATCCGCGCGGTTATCGCGGAACGATCCGCACGATCGAGGGCGACCTCGGCCATATGCAACACGGCACCTATTACGATCAGGGACAGGCGACGGAAATGTATCGCTGCCCGCTGGTCGACCCCGGCCATCGGCGCTGGCGGTACGGCAACGAGTGGGATTGGGCGATCGCCGTGCTCGCGCTGAATGACGGCAGCTGGCTCTGCTGGCATTCGAATAGCCTACCGAAGCCAAAGGGCTGGGATCGCAACCGCGATCGTTTCATGCCCTCGGGCGGCTTCTCGCTTCACAGCCTCCGGTTCTTCACTCGCGACGCCGCAATCCGCGCCAACGTGGCCTACGTCATCGAGCGCGCCCGGCGCCAGCATCGATGGAAGCCCGATCCGAACGACACGCGCAGCTACTTCCGCTCGAACCCGTGGCCGGGCGGCGACATGCCGGCATCAGACGCGCAGGCAATCATCGCATGGGCGATGGAGGTTGCCGCGCGCCCCGCGCCGGTCCTGTTCGTGGCGCCACCTCCGCCTCCGCCACCTCCGCCGGAGCCGACCGACCTCCTGATGTGGATCGAGCAGGGGCGGCAGGCATGATCCGCGCCGACCCGCGCCAGTTCGACATGTTCGCGGCCATCGCGCCGACCCGAGCGCCTGCCATCATTCGCCGCGTCGACCCGAACGGCCCTGTCATTCAGGGCAAGATAGACGAGGTGCTGACGCTGCCCCATCCTCGCTTGCGCTGGGATCGCGCTCGCATCGAGCTCCACCGACACACGGACGGCCTGTGGATGTGGGCGACCGGCTTTCACGACGATGGCGGATCAGGCGGCGGTTATCGCGTCGGACCCAAATGGGGCAATTTCGCAAGCACGCGCGGCGATGCGCTGCACTACGCCTGCGAGGAAATCCGCGCTCGCGCCACCGGCGACAGCAAGGCACTCGTCGCGATCCGTTGCTGGCTGGACGAGCTCGCCGGCAATCCTACCCGAAAGCACGAAGAGGAGCCTGTCCATGGCTGAGAAATCCGAGGACGGTATGAGCGTTGAGAGTGTGGCGCTGCCTGACTGGCACAACGCCGACACCTGCATCGAGAACATGCAGATCGCCTACGACGACGCGACGGAGGCTGATCCGTTCGACGACGGCAATCCGATCCCGATCGACACGGTCGTTGATGCCGGCGATCTTGGCGTCCTAATCGGGTTGGCGCGCTACGCCGTCGCCCACCGCCTGTCCTCCGCTCCCGCTGCTGGCGATCCTCGCGCATGGCTCACCAGCTACAACGCCCGCAATTACGGCGGTGAGGAAGGTCAGAGCGGGGCCGGCTATACGGCTGACGATATGTTGGCCGCCCTCCAACCAGCAGACCACGCCGATCATCGAAACCGCACCACCTCGCCCGCTGGTGAAGGTTCTCGCACCGGTGTGAACGATTTTGCAGCGCCGGCCGGTTGGAAGCTGGTGCCGGTCGAGCCGACAGAGGCGATGTTGGGGGCCGCCTACCTGTGCGGCGATGGGGGCAGCCCGAGGACAGTATACGGCGCCATGCTCGCCGCAGCCCCGTCGCCAGCCGTGCAGGACGCAGAGGGCGGGGTTGGGCTTCGGGAGGCGTTGCAAGCGCAGGAGGATGCCGAGGACAAGCGCGAGACGTGCGTCAACTGCGAGGGCGAGGGGCAATGGGAGCATTGTCCTTCCTGCTCGCTGACCTTCGGCCGTGCGATAGACCTCCGTCGAGCGGCGCTCTCACAGGGAGGGCAGCGGTGATGGGCTACTACACGCAGCCCGCCGAAGCGATCCTCGGCGATAGCGTCATCTGTGAACGCTGTGGGGCCACGATGGTCACTTACGCCGACGTGTGCAGCGCGGCCTTGGACGATCCATGTCCGGGCTTTCAGGCGATCGAGAATGCAGTCGCTCGCGCCACCCTCACCAAGGACCCCCACCATGTCGGATGAGCGCGAACAGAGGGCGATCCCGGCTGGGATGGTCGCTTGGCATGGCGGTGATAGCGCACCGGTGGATTGGGATGGTGGGCCGGTCTACACCTACGACGATTCCGCCGAACCTGGTGATCAGTACGAGCTTGCCCCATTTCATTTCGGGGAAGGGGCGGAATGCTGGCAGCATAACAACCCATACGTCGACATCATCGCCTACACCCCCGCCGCCACCCTCCCGCCCCAAGCGCCCGCAGCTGACAGGAGCGGGGAGACGGGAGAGGGGCTGGCATACTGGCAGGGGTACGATGCTGGCGAACGTGCAGCCCTCGCCACCCCCAAGCCCGCGGATGCTGGGGCGATGCGTGAACGGTGCGCGCGATTGGCTGACATATTGGCGGATGATGCAGCGGGTCGTGCTGCGAAATGCTCATCATCTGCCGGTGAAACGATGGCCGCTATAACGCATGTCGTCGTTGAGCGTGAGGCAAGAGGCCTTGCCGCCGCCATCCGCGACCTGCCCGACGCGGGAGAGCCGCTGTGAGCGGGTGGTACTCAACCAGTGAGGCGCCACAAGGCGTTCGCGTGCTGACGAAGATCGAAGACGTGCGCGGCACCCGCAACAAGTGCTTCCTAACTTTGCGTGGGCGACTCTGGTTCACCGACGAGCCGAACAGCATGTACGTCTATTATCAGCCCACGCACTGGAGGTTTGCATGACCCATTCACCGGATCATGCCGAGCGGGCGAGGGGCTTGGCGACTCGATAGAGCCGCGCCTAAATCAGTCGATCCACAGCCAAGGAACGATAATGCAGGCTCTCCGATCCGACTGCATCGCCTGTAACGGCGATGGCCATTACACGGTCCTACTCGCTGTCGGCCCATCGATCGACGATGACCACGCGCGATATTTCATCCCGAACCAGCATGTCCGTGAAGAGCATGGTTCAGGGATGGACCCCACGCGACAGATCACGTTCTGTCGGTCATGCATGCGTGCCGTAGAGAAAAATCTGCGCAGCACCATTTCGGACTTGCAGCAGGAGCACGGCGTAACGCCCGTGCCGTACAGCCACTACTGATCGTGCCCCGAACCCGCTACCGCGTCATCGTCTTCGAAAATCCACGCGGCCCATGGCGCGACACGTTCGACGAGGCGAAGGACGACGCGATCGTCGCCGGGCTGGCGAGCTATGACGAGAGCAGGCGGGAATATTATCTCGCCGTGCCCGTTGCGATCGAGACTGAGCGCCTGCCCGCCTGAAACGAGGAACGCCCGCACCTGGGATCAATCCAGTGCGGGCGTTCGGTGTCCCACAGCCATGGAACGCGGCCTGTCTATTGGCCGTGGCCCCAATCGTCAAACACATCTCGAGGTCCCGGCCCGCCGGCGAGCGCGTGTTGCTGCTTTCGCTCGGGCGACATGAAGACCGCTGCGGGCTTGCCCGACGGCAGGCGCTTCGTGACGCTGGTCCATTTCAGCCCGCGCAGCGCGGCGCCGACCATGCGCGAGGTCGCGACGTTCTGCCGTTCCGCCGGGATGCGCAGGCAGTGGTTGAGGATTTCGGCGACCGTGACCTCGTCGCGAGCGCCCTCGGCCAGCCAGTTCGCGATGACGGGTTCCCACGGTGACGCCTCGCGGCGCTTGTCCTGCTCCTCCTTCGCGATCTCGGCGAGCTCGCCGGTCAGGTGCCATTTTTCGCCCGCCCGATACGCGGCCGCGGCCTCGGCCCACAGCTGATCCCGCGCTGCCAGAAGCCCGGTCAGGTCGATCGATCCGCATTCGATCGGGTAGAACCGCCGGTTGCCCGTCTGGTCCTTGAGGTAGCCCGTGCCCTCGTCGGGGTTCACGGTGCCCCACAGCACGGTGCGGCGCCGCACTCGGATCGGCATGCGCTCGTAGGGCGGCCGGTACTTGTCCTCGACGCGGGACAGGAACTGCTTCACGTCGCCGACGTCGGCTTTCGACATCTTGTTGAGCTCGGCGACCTCGACGCACCACGAGCCCTGCAGCTGCTGAAAGCTGTCCTTTGAATGGAAGTCGGGCAGGTTGTCGGTGAAGAACCGATCGCCGTAGAGGTAGCGCAGCGCGGTCGACTTACCTGTACCTTGCGGCCCCTCGAGGATTGCCATGTCGTCGTTCTTCGATCCGGGATCGAGCGCGCGCGCTACGCTGCCGACCAACGTCTTGCGGGCGACAGCGCGCACGTAGGCGGTGTCCGGCGCGGCGAGGTAGCGCGTCATCCACATGTCGAGGCGCGGCTTGCCGTCCCATTTGAGCCCAGCGAGATACTCGGTCAGCGGATCGAACGACGATTTGCGCGCGTCGGCGATCATCTCGTCCGCGACGTCGCTTTTCCGCGCGCGGAAATGATCCTTGTGCATGACGCGCCGGAATTCAGCGACGTGGAAGTCCTCCATGTCGTTGCCGTCGAGCTCGATGGTGCGGGTGAAGGTGTTGAACCGCAGCCGGCCGCGCAGCAGGCGATGGTTCGCGATGTAGAGCGCCACGCCCTGGACGTTGGATCCGTCCGGATGACCGTTCGCCGTCTCCGGGATCTGTGTGCGCCAGCTCTCGTCCTGGACGTGCTCGATTTCGACGATCGTCGCGCCCGGTTCCGCGTCCTCGGCGTCGACGCTGCGCAGCGCGCCCATGACCTGCGCGCCGACGACCTTGTCGCCCTCGCGCAGGTGCAGGTCGTTGAAGTCCGTCCGATCGCGCGCGGGACCGTCGGCGAACACGGGCATGATCCACCGGCATCCGATGGCCTTCGCCGCCGCGCCCGCCTTCTGCCGGCCGGCATTCACCCATGGCTTGCCCGCGCCGCGATCAGCCCAGTCGTCGGGCGCGATCACGTCGTCGTCGCCGGCGATCAGGATCGTTGCCATTGGCCGGTTGCGCGCGAAGTCCTTCGCGACGGGGATCAGGTTTCCCGAGTTGAACGCCGCGACCACCGAAAGGCCGGTCGCTTCCCAGATCGAGAACGCCGTCGCCACGCCTTCGCATAGGACGATGTACGAGGTGTCGCCCTTGAGCGAGAAGAAGCACCCTTCGACCCGACCGGCCTTGAGGAAGCTCTTCCGCCCTTCACCGTCGATCAACTGGAGGTTCGTCAGCTGTGGCTGGCCGTTCATGTCGAACGAGAACATCGGCACGGCGAGGAGGCGGGTGCCGTCCTTCGCTGTGAACACGCGCAGCCCGCGCGGTATCGCGACACGCTTGCGCGCGAGATACTGGTGGCCCTCGACGTTGGCGTCAGCCTTGCCCCACATCCACGACGCCTTCTCGGCGACCTCGGCCTGCTTCTGCTCGCGCGCCTGCGCGGCCTCGGCCTTGAGCCGCGCCTGCTCGCGCTTGATCTTCGCGCGCTCGGCATCGGACAGAGGCGAGGCGTTGGGATCGGCGAAGAACCACTGGTGCTGCTCGCCGGACTTCCAATCGCCGAACCAGCCGACCGGATAGTCGCCGTGCTTGAGCTTGTAGAACCCGTTCGCCTTGCCCTTCTTGTCGCCGGGCGCGTCGAACCGGACGAACGCGTCCGTCCCCGCGTTGATCGGCCCCGGGTTGAACCCCGCCGCCTGCATCGCATCCGCGAACGCGCGCTCGACTTCTGATTGTGATGGCGCCAGGCGCGTGGCCATTATGCCGGGACCGCGAAGATGCCGAAGCCCTGATGGGCTGCTCGGTGAAGAGCGGATACAGCTTGGCCACCACAGGCCCATAATGCCGTCCCGTTAGCGGGCGAGACGCCTTCGCTGCCATCGGGTCGTAGGAAGCGTAGCTTACGGGTGAACAGCACCGCGTCCGCGCAGCGCCAAGCAGCGTGGAACCAAGGCGCACTCGTCCGATCTGGCGTCAGCGCAATGCCGTTGCGATGCTCGAAAAACTTACCAAGCCATGGACTGAGCGCGTTCCTTCCCCCAAACGGTGGGTTCATCCAGATGAAGCCATAGTCAGCCCAGTCACGGTCTAGGCTCTCGGTCATGATCCACCGCTGCGCCGGGACGCAGCACCGAGCGTCGCCCGGGTGCGAGACGTCCGTGTCGAACCGGCAACCAAGGGCGTCGAACACAACCGGCGGGGTCCACCAATCGTCCGTCTGCCCTGACGCTTCCCATTGCCCCACGCCTATTCCCCCCGGAGCCCGGCGAGGAACTGCTCTGCCGAACGGAAAACGATGTACCGCCCGCCGGCGGCTTCCCACCGACGCTGGAAATTGACCTGCCCCGTGCGCTGCTGGCCCGAGAGCGTCTTGCCCTCGCCGGCGATCGGCAGTCCGTCGTGCACGCCCATGATGTCACCGGACCCGAGGCATCCGAAATCGATCGGCCGTGCGTCGCGCAGGATCACCATGCCGCGCTCGACGATCACGGTGGCGCCGGGCGCGCGGCTGATCCGCTGACCCTGCCACGCCTGCCCGGTGTTGTTCCGGTAGAGCAACGTCCGGGGCAGGGCGGTGGCCGCGATCAGGGTTTCCTGCAGGATGCGCTGTTCGGATTTAGCCACGGTATTCCTCCGGCAGCAGGGCAATTACCTCGGCGATGAGGTGGTCGCGCTGGTCTTCGGAGCTCTCTCGGAACGCGATTTCGCTCATCCGTTCGACGATCAGCGCCAGCAGGCCGCCCGCGCAGACGTCGGTCGCGTTCGCCGTGTAGATGATGGCGCGGCACAGCTGTTCGACGTTCAGGCCGACGTGCTTCTTCTGGCGCATCAGGTGGGCGCACAGACCTTGGGCGTGCTCCGCACTGGCGCCGTCGGCCAGCGCGTCGTCCGGCTCGACGCCGGCGGCCGCTCCGCCCAGCATGTCGCGGAAATCAAACCCGCTCATCGTATCATCTCCCTGGCTGTGGAAATCATCGGGAGGCCGCGAACCGCTGCCGGCCGCCTCCACGGTATTGCTCGCGGAGGCCGATCTTCATCAGGGCCCATTTCTTCGGGTCCTTGTATCGGCCGGGCGTGATGGCGTTCCGCTCGCGGGCGAGGCGCATCAGCGTCGCCATCGACGCGCCGCGCTCCTCGTCCTTCTCGCGCTTGCGGGTGGCTTCCTTCTCCGCCGCCAGCGCCGCCTTACGCGCGTCGCGGCCAAGCGCGCCGAGCTCGAACAGCGAATCGGCGGCGGCGATCGGCGCGACGTAGACCGTGCCGTGCTCGTACCCGCAGGGGCAGACCTTCACCGTCGACGGCGACACCTGATAGCATTCGGGGCATTGCCGGATCGGGATCGTGTCTCGCACCCGCTCCGACGCGCGCCGTTCCTTTGCCCCCAGCAGCGACCATTGCCGCTGATCGCAGGGCATGCCGAAGTCGAAGGCGTTCCCGCCCATGTCGAGGATGACCGCCGATGGCTTCGGACCGGCGGCGATCGATGCGCGCCGCTCATCGTCGGTGGCGGTGCCGGCATCGAACCCCGGCGAATAGAGCGGCCGGAACACGCGGCCGACGTCCTGCATCCACTTCGTCAGCGAGTTCGTCTTATACCGCAGCAGCGCGCATTCGGCGCCGGGGATGTCGACGCCCTCGCCGGCGATCGCCACCTGCGACAGATATGTGATCTGGCCCGTCCGGAACGCCGTGAAGAGCTCCCGGCGCTGATCGCGATGCATGGATCCGTCGACGTGCCACGCTTCGACGCCGGCCGCGCGAAATGCTGCGACGCTGGCCTGGCTGGCGGCCCGGTTCATCTCGAACCCGATCGTCCGCAGGCCCAGCGCGTCGCGGTGCCAGTGCTCGACCGCATCGCCGACCAGCTTCGCCTCGCCCATCGCCTGCGCGAGCTCGGTCATGTTGAGGCCGAGCATGTCGGGCGAGCCGGGCGCGAAGTAGCGGTACGGTGACAGGAACCCGCGCTTCATCAACTCGCCCGACTGCGGGCCGACGATCATCTCATCGGCAAAGGGCGCGAGGCCAGCGCCGTCCAGGCGCTCGGGCGTCGCCGTGATGAGGATGTGCCACGCGTCGGGCGCAGAGCCCGCGACGACGCTATGATTGCCGGCGACGATGTGGTGCGCCTCGTCGAACACGATGCCCGCCGGCGTCGGCAGGAGGTGGAGCTTGTTCACCAGCGTATCGACGCTGCAGATCTGCACGGGCTTGTCGGGTTCGAGCGGGAAGCCGTCCGCCACGATCCCGAAGTCGATACCGAGGTCGCGAAACGTCTCGGCGGTGCGAAGGATGATCTCGATCCGGTGAACGACGAACCAGCCGGTTAATCCCCGCTCGGCGGCACGGCCGAGAATAAACGCCGCGATCACCGTCTTCCCCGCGCCTGTCGCCGCGACTAGCAGGATGCGCCGTATCCGCCGACGCAGGCTTTCACGCGCGCGGTCGGTCAGGACCGATTGATAGTCGCGGAGCTCCATCTCACTGCCCGGCGGCAGCGACGGCGCCGGCGGGAGCAAGCCGCTTATCGGGGTGGATGAAAGCCTCGTAGGGGAGGGTATGGCCCTTCGCCGCCGCCGCCGCGATGATCTTCGCCCAATAATCGTCGGGGATACGGCCGCGGAAACGCCACTGGCTGACCGTCACCGGCAGTTCGTCGATGTCGCGGGCCATCGCCGAAGCGTTGCCGTCCCACGGCGCGTAGATGGGGTCGAGCCAATCTTTCATGGTTAATGAATACGCAACGTATTGATCGTTCGTCAATACCCTGTGTATGCATACAGTCGGTATGAATTGAAGGATGACGGATAGAGAAATGATGGCCAGTCGCCTCCGTGAGGCTCGCAACACGGCAGGGTTCCCCTCAGCAGCTGCAGCAGCGGCCGCGCGCGGATGGACCCCATCAACATACACCAGTCACGAGAATGCCACGCGCGGCTTCGGCGTTGACGAGGCGAAGAAATACGCGCGTGCCTTCCGGGTGAACCCCGGATGGCTGCTTGCCTTGGACCAAATAAAGGTCCCGGAGGTGCAGCTGCTCGATAGCGATGCGCCCGTGAAAGAGGTGCTGTGGGTACAGGGCGCCGTCGCGGCGGGAGTATGGAGAGAGCAAATCGCTTGGCCGAAAGACGAGTGGTACCAAATCGAGGTCGGGCCGCCGCCGCGGGCGGGGCTTGAACGCTTCGCTGTCCGAATGGATGGCTATTCCATGGACCGCACCATCCCGCCGGGTTCGAACTTGGAGGCGATCCGCGTCGCGTTCGGTGAGGTGTCGCCCCAGGACGGCGACCTCGTGATAGTCGAGCGGCGCCGGCATGATCTGGTCGAGATGACCTGCAAGCGCCTCGTCCAGAACGGAGAAATGTGGGAGCTCCATTGCGAGAGCACGCGGGCAGAGTTTCGGGATCTGGTTTTGCCGATCGGAGCTCCGGACGCCGAGGCCCTGACCGACGATGAGACGAGGGTGGTCGGCATCGTCGTCAATGCGCAGCAGAGCCACTTCCGCCGCCGCATCTAAATCCATACGCTGCGTATTGACATGGTAAATACGAGCCGTATTGTTATCCCAATGGCGCCGGGCTGTTCCGGCGCGATTGGGATATGCCCCCCGTGTCCACCACCAACGCGCCGCCAGCCGTCACCGGCTGGGGCTTCCTCGACATCGACGCCGAGCATTATCACGCGGATCCGGCGCCGCGCCCGTCCATGTCGTCGGGGCTTCTGGCCACCGTCGTCACCGGCACGATCGCCCAGGCGAAAGAGGGGCATCCCCGCCTGACGCCGCGCGACGAGCCGGAGGAGGACAACAAGAAGTTCGACATCGGCACCGTCGCCCACACGCTGGTGCTGGGTAAGGGGCGCGAGATCGACGTCGTCGACGCCGACGCGTGGACGACGGCGGCGGCGAAGGCCGCCCGCAAGGACAGCAAGGCAGCCGGCCGGACACCGGTGCTCCGCAAGCATTACGAACAGGCCGAGGCGATGCGCGTCGCGCTGTTCGAGCAGCTGGCCGTGATGAAGGGCGAGCAGGACACGTTCACGCCCGAGGCCGGCGTGTCGGAGCAGGCGGGCTTCTGGCAGGAGCCGACGCCGCTCGGAAAGATGTGGGGCCGCGCGCTGTACGATTGGCGGCGCACCGATCGCCTCGTGATCCGTGACTACAAAACGTACAACGGTCAGCAGGGCGCAGACCCCGACGGCTTCATCAAGGGTATCATCGGCACGGGCAAGGACGTGCAGGACCCATGGTATAGTCGGGGGTTCGCCGCGATCGCCGGGCTCGAGGCGGGCGAGACCATCCCGTTTGACGCGGTCGACTTCAAGTTCGTCGTCCAGGACCCGAACCCGCCCTACCTCGTCGCCGTCGTCGCGCTCAACGATCGCCACTGGTCGAACGAGCGGTGCCAGTGGGCGATCGATCGCTGGGCCGCCGCCGCCGGCGCGAACCTGTGGCGCGGGTTCGTCCCGGCCGTCCACTACGTCGACCCGCCGACCTGGGCGAAGACCGCGTGGGAAGCACGGATGCTGCGCGAGTGGGAAGGCGAGCAGGCGATGCTCGAGCAGGGCATACCCGCGCTCGCGCTCAAGGAGCCGGACGCCTATCGCGTGGAGCAGGCGGCGTGACCGAACGCATGGCCCTGCAGCGGCTGGCGTGGGCGCGCCAGACCGCCGATCCCGCCGACAAGGCGCTGAACGCCCTCGAGCAGCGCGGCTATGCGATCCGCACCGGCCATCGCCCCGGCGGGAAGGTTGAGTGGCGGATCACCGCCGCCGGCGCCGAGCGCCTGTACCCGCAGCTGCGCGAGCATGCGCCGGCGGTGGCGGCATGAATATCGTCGCGACCACCCAGACCCCGCCGGCCTTCCGGTCGACTGCTGTCGTCCCCGGATGGCTGTGGCGCACCCACAACGAAGGCGACATCGCGCCATCGCAGATGAGGACCACGCATCTGTTCTTCACGCTTCGCATGATTTGGAACCACTCCATGCCGACGAGCATGCGGGTAGGCCGGAACGTAAAGCTCTATAGCTTTGGTGCTCGCCACGACGCGCGGTACATGCGCTCTGCGATTGTACACATCGGGGCTGAGCTTTTTCGACGTACCGATCTTCCGGCTTGGATGAAGCGAGAACTGGACGAGATGGCCGCGCACATGCGCGACGTCGAGGCGCAGCACTTCATCGCTGAGGCTCGCGCGCTGACTTTCGCAGGTGCCGCATGAGCATCTTCCAGAAGGCGGTCCGCAAGGACATCCCGCTGCTGATCGGCGTGGAAGGCGCATCCGGATCCGGCAAGACGAAGTCCGGCCTCGAGATCCTGACCGGCATCGGCGAGGCGGTGGCGGCGCGCGAAGGGCGCCCGGCGCGCCTGGGCGTCATCGACACCGAGAACAAGCGCGCCCTCTACTACGCGTCGTCGTACGACTTCCTGCACCTCGACATGCAGCCGCCGTTTTCGCCGCTGGCGTTCGGCGACCTGATCGACGAGGCGGAACGCGCCGGCATCGACGCGCTGATGATCGACAGCTTCTCCCACGAGTGGGCGGGCGAGGGCGGGGTGAAGGATTGGGCCGAACGGCTCGAGGCCGGCATCCCGAAGGCGGGCATCGCGAACCCCGAAAGCTGGAAGCGCGACCACTGGATCGTCCAGCCGGTTAAGAGCCCGGGCAACTGGTCCGAGCCCAAGAGCGCGATCAAGCCGGGCCACAAATGGCTCGTGGCGAAGATGCTCCGCGCGCCGATGCACATCGTCCTCTGCCTGCGGTCGGAAGAGAAGATGCTGATGCGCCAGGTGCCGAAGCTGAACGGTCAGGGCGAGCCCGAGATGTGGAACGGCAAGCCGAAGATGGTTTCGGAGGTGATTGCCGCCGCCGACCGGCCGCTGCTCGAGCGCTGGCAACCGCAGTGCGAGAAGGACCTGCCGTACGAAATCAGCACGTCGTTGTTGTTCCTGCCGACGAACCCCGGCGTCCCCGTCGCCCGCAAGGTGAACGAGGAGCACGTTCCGCTGATCCCGCTCGACCGGCGGATCACCCGCGACGTCGGCCGCGCGCTGGCGGAATGGGCGGACGGCGCGAAGCAGGTCGATCCCCGTCGGGGCGAGGCGATCGCCGCCATCGCCGCAGCGCCGACCCTCGATCGTCTCGAACGCCTCTGGGCGCACCGCGACATGGCCCCGTTCCAGGGCGAGCTTCGCGCCGAATACGACGCGCGCAAGGCAGACCTGACCCCCGACACCGACACCCAGCGCGACGACGCGCCCCAGAACCAAGGAGAGTACGATGGCGTCTGACCGTCTCACGATCACCATCACCGGCCCGCAGGGCTGCGGGAAGTCGCTCGTTGCCGAGTGGCTTGCCGACAACTTGCCTCGTAGCCTGCCGCGTCAGCTTTACCAGCGCACAGGCAAGGTGCTCCGGGACGTCGTCATCATCCATGGCGAGGGTCTCGATCGTCAGGAAATTCACCTGTGAGCCCGCGCGACGACGCCCCGCTGCCGATCCCGACAGATATGCCGACGCTCGAGGAGCCGATGGACGCGCTGCGGCAGTTCTACATGAACGGCGCGTCGGACCTGATGGACAAGGTGCTCGAGCAGTTCATCCTGCCTGACGATCGGTCAAAGCTCGCCCTCGACTTCGCTCAGGTCGTCGCGTTCCTGATGTGCATCAAGGTCGTCGATGCGAGGGGCCAGAAGCCCACCCGCGAGAACCTCCTCGCCGTGTGGTGGCCATTTCAGAAGGCGTTGAAGGACGACGTGCCGGGGATGCTGCGCACGTTCGCCGAGGAAGCGGCGGGAGCGCGCGCCTGATGGCCTGGGCTGACGATTTACCCCGCATCCGTGCCGAAAACGAAGCCTGGCGGACGGAGCATTTGCCACGGTTACGCGAGCGCGAGGCGCAGCGCGCCGCTGCCCGAGACGCCGGAAGAGCAGCGCTGGACCGGATCGCCCCCGCCGACCGCGCTGCCATCATCGCCGCTTACGGCGGCACCATCTAACCACAGCCAAGGAACCACCATGTCCAAGATTATCCGGCTGCAGGCCGACAACTTCAAGAAGCTGACCGTCATCGACATCGCGCCCGGCGGCGGCGTCGTGCCGATCCGGGGCCGCAACGCGCAGGGCAAGTCCTCCACGCTTGACGCGATCATGGCGGCGCTCGGCGGCAAGGCGGTGATGCCCTCTCGCCCGGTGCGCCGCGGCGAGGACGAGGGATCGATCCGCGTCGAGCTCGACGACGGCGTCGTGATCCTCCGCCGGTTCACCCAGGACGGGAAGGGCGACAGCATCGAGGTCACCAACGCCGACGGGTTCCGCGCGCCGTCGCCGCAGAAGATGCTCGACGGGCTCTATGCGTCGGTCGCGTTCGACCCGCTGGCGTTCACGCGGCTGGATGCCAAGGCGCAGCTGGCCCGGCTCCGGCAGCTGGTGAAGCTCGACGTCGACGTCGACGCGCTCGAGCGCCAGATCGCTGCCGACTACGATGCGCGCCGCGACAAGAACCGCGAGAAGGATCGCGAGGCCGCGCGCTTGCTACAGATGCCGACCTATCCCGACGCGGCTGCGCAGAAGGTCGACGAGGCCGCGCTCGAGACGCAGATCGCCACGGCATCGGTGACAAACGGCCAGATCGAGCGTCGCCGGGTGAACCGGGAGGAGTTCGGCCGCGCGATCGACAGCAACAAGGCGCTGGCGGTCAGGTGCCGGGAGGATATCCTCGCGCGGGAGGAGCGCCTGCGACAGCTTCGCCAAGAACTAGCGGAATTGGATGAGACGATCGCCGCACAGGAGAAGCAGCTGGCCGAGGCCGAGCCGCTCCCCGATCCCGTCGACGTGTCCGAGGTGCAGGCCGCCCTGCGCGCCGCGCGCGACACGAACGCGAAGATCGCCGCCGAAGCAGCCCATGTCGCGCAGAAGATGTATGTCGAACGGCTGAACCTCGAGAGCGCCGAGCTATCCGGCCAGATCGACGGCCGGCGCGAGGCAATCGCCGCATCGATCGAGCGGGCGAACATGCCCGTGCCCGGCCTGTCGTTCGGCGACGGCGAGGTGCTGTTCAATGGCCTGCCGCTGGATCAGGCATCGTCGGCCGAGCAGCTGCGCGTGTCGACGGCGATCGGCATGGCGACGTCGCCGAAGCTCCGCGTCATGCTGGTACGCGACGGCTCGCTGCTGGACGACGAGGGCGAGCGGATCCTCGCGACGCTCGCCGAGGAGAACGACTTTCAGTTGTGGGTCGAGGCGGTCGACACCAGCGGGAAGGTCGGGATCGTGCTCGAGGACGGCGCCGTCGTGTCGATCGATGGCGAGCCGGCACCGGAGCCAGAAGCCATTGCCGCGCCGAAGCGCCGGCAGAAGAAATCCGCAGCGGGTGGGGAGCCGGAAACGGTGGTCGAGCCCGCGAGCGGCCAGGGGGAGGATGGCGGTGTCGCTCCCGTCGCCTCCCCCGAACCCTCCACCGTCGGCCCCGACATCGACACCGTCGCGCCGAACGATGCCGACTTCGAACCTCGTCATGATGACGGCGATGACGGCGACGTGCAGCCCGAGGCGGACACCCTGCCGTGGGAGGAAGCCGAGCCCGAGCCCGAGCCCGAGCCGGTGCGCGCGCCTACCGAGCCCATGGGCCTGTTCGACTGATGTCGCTCTACGATCACGACAACCCCCAGCATCTGGCCTACCTCGCCGCCCACCGCGCGCGGCGAGAGGACCGGGAGCGGAAGGGGTTCCAGCAGCAGCGCCGGCCGGACCGGCAGGGAGGCAACCGTGGTTAAGGAGCCAGCCCACCGCCACAACGGCGGCCCGCTATCCGACGAGGATCGGCGAAAGCTTTGGGATCATGTTCGCGCGCGCGAAGCCCTGAACGAGCAACAGGATGAAATCCGCCTCGATATCTCCGCCCGTAAAGAGCTCATCAAGGCCGACGGCTTCGACGTGAACATGGTCGAGCTCATCCTGAAACGCCGGAAGGCAGGCGAGGGTGAGACGGCAGCGGCGGACAGCATCATCCGCATCTACGAAGAGGGCCTGCGCGATCAGGGCGCGTTGCCGCTCGAGCAAACACGGAAACCGACGACACCCGTCCGCCGCCCGCTCGAGGACATCGCCCGCGATCTGCACGGCGAGGAACTGCCGCCGATGCCCGAGAAGCTGGATCCGGAGGTCCGGGAGGCGGCCGAGCGGCTGAACGAGTTGCTCAAGCGAAACGGTGCAACGATGACGATGGGAAGCGGCGACAATGCCGTGACGTTCGGCGCCGGCATGATCGATCCGTTCTGATGATAGGGCGCCGGTTTGCCCCCGCACCGGCGCCCTGGGCGGGATAGGTCACCCTGTCGCCCGAAGCATCCACGTACCACAGCCATGGGAAACTAGAAGATGAACACGAAGGTCGCAGTCCGCATCAAGCGCGGTGAAAGCCCCACCCGTAGCCGGGTCGCCGCCTGCGCGCTCGAACTCGCCGGGTATCGCGCCCGCATCGTGCGCCGCAATGGCCACCCCGTTCGCGTCTGGACCCTGTGATGAACGTCACCGAAGCCCTCGCAGCTTGGCGCTCCTACCGAGAGCAGATGGTCCGCCTGCGCCTCGTCGCCGAGAGCACGTACGATAACCAGACGGCGATCGTTATGCAGCTGCAGCGCGCGCTCGGCGAGCACGCGCTCGACCAGCTGCGCAAGTCGCACATCGAGCTTTGGATGGGTGAACGGCTGCAGACCTGCGCGCCCGTCACCGTACGCGGCGAGCTCAACGTCCTGCGGCAGGTGCTCAATTGGTGCGTGGATGAGGGGCATCTCCTCGCCAAGCCGCGCTTCCCGACGCTGTCGGTCGCCAACGTCGAGGCCGACCTGCCGTCGGACGACGCGTTCCTTTGGGTGCTCGCGAACGTGCCCGAGCAGCACGCCCGCGCGCTCGAATTCATGATGCTGACCGGGCTATCCCCGCACGAACTCGAGCGGGTGCAAAGCCGCGATTACGTGCCGCAATTCGTCGGGACGACGCAGGCCGCGCCCGGCGAGCGCCATTATATCGGCATCGGGCAGCGGCCGGACTTTCCTGTAAAGCAACCCAGCCGGCGACGCTGGGCGCCGCTCAACGACCGCGCCCGCGCCCTGTGGTTCGAGGCGTCAGCAGGACGTGCGCCGGATCAGCAGGTTTTTTCGTCCGTCGCGGCGATGCAGAAGGCGATCCGCCGCGCCGTCGACGCGCTGGTGCACGAATGCGCAGCCGGTCCCGCCGGTGTCCGCAGCATCACCCCCAAGCTGATGCGCAAGTGGTTCGCCTCCAAGGTCGCCAGCCAGCAGCCCGAGCACGTCCTGCAGCGCTTGATGGGCCATGCGCCCGGATCACCAATCACCCGCCGGCATTACGTCCGGTCCAACGAGGGGCAGGGCAGGGATGCCGTTGCCGATCTGAGCCTATGACCGCACCCGCTCGCTTCAAACAGGACGACATCGCCCGCGCCGTTTCCGGCGTCATCAAGGGAGGCATGCGCCCCGGCCGCGTTGAGATTGACCCGAACGGGAAGATCGTCATCCTGTCCGACACCGTCGCCCCGGCCGTCGAGCCGAACCCATGGGATACGTGCCTTGGCAAAGCGTAGGTTCCTCCCCGAGTTCGTCACTGCCTTCAAGGATCGGCACGGCAAGGAGCGCCTGCGCTTCCGGCGCAAGGGCTATGCCGGCGGGTACTTCAAGGCGGCGCTCGGCACCGAGGAATTCCGTGCCGAATATCGGGTGTTCATGGATGCGGAGGCGCCGATGGTCGCGGCCGATCGCGCCGCGCCCGGCTCGGTCGCCGATCTGGTCACCCGCTATTTCGCCACGCCGACCCGGCTCGGTCCGACCGCGCAGACCCAGGCGACGGTTCGCGGCATCCTCGACGGGTTCCGGCGGGAATATGGCCACCTCCCGGTCGCGCGCATGACGTTCGAGCACGTCGAGGCGATCGTCGCCGCGCGCATCCCGAAGAGGCAGGAGGGCAAGCGGATCGTCGGCGGCATTCAGGCGGCGCGGAAGCTGCGCAAGGAGCTCGTGCGCCTGTTCGCGTTCGCCAAGAAGGCCGGGATGCATGCCTCGAACCCGGCGGCCGATGCAGACCGCGTGAAGATCGGCCCCGGTCAGCGGTCCAGCGGCCACCATACATGGACCGAGGAGGAGATTACCCAATACCGGGAGCACCACGCGCTCGGTACCAAGGCCCGCCTTGCGATGGAGCTCATGCTCTGGACCGATCAGCGGCGCGGTGATGCGATCCGGATGGGTCGCCAGCACATCCGCGACGGGCGGCTGCACTTCACCCAGGGCAAGACCGGCTCCGACCTCGGTCTGCCCGTCGCGCCGCAGCTGCTGGAGGCGATTGTCGCCATGCCGCCAGCGCAAAAGGGCCACCTGTGCTTCCTCGTGACGGAGTTCGGGAAGCCGTTCAGCGATGCCGGGTTCGGCAACTGGTTTCGGAAACGGTGCGACGAGGCGGGCCTGCCGCAGTGCGCCGCGCACGGCCTGCGCAAGGCGACGATGCGCCGCATGGCCGAGCTCGGCATGTCGAACCAGTCGATGAAGTCCGTGTCCGGCCACAAGACCGATCAGGAGGTGTCGCGCTACACCCGCGCGGTCAATCAGCAGCGCATGGCGGACCAAGCGATCGGCATGCTGGCGCGGTGGGAAATGTCTAACCTGCCTGCGAGGTTAGACACCAACGATGCGGAAAGTGGCTGATTTCTGCCGTTTCTGTCGGGGTGGTGGTGGAGCTGAGGGGAATCGAACCCCTGACCTCTGCAGTGCGATTGCAGCGCTCTCCCATCTGAGCTACAGCCCCGCACCCCGGGACCCGGGCGCCGCCCGGGAGCGAGCCCATTAGCCGGGCCGCGAAATTGATGCAACAGCGCCGATGCGGATCGTCGAAATTTCCGGCGCGTGATCCCGCTGCGACCAACCGCCTCGCCGACGCGACGCAAAGTCGTTGCGCGCCCTCAACGACAGGAACGAAGCGCTCGAACGCGGTTTGTTATCCGCGGAGCAGGGACGCGCGCCAACGACGTGCCCCGCACCCGCAGGAGCGATACTTCAGGAGACCATCATGGGCTACGAACGTTATCCGCGCGGCACCGATCCGCAGAGCGATTATTACGGCCGCATCGACCCGCAGGACTATGGCCGCGATTACGGCGCGGGACGCGATTACAGCTATTCGAGCGCACGCGACTATCGCGCCGCCGGGGCGTACGACGACCGTGACCGTGACCGTGACCGTGACCGTGACCGCCAGGGCTATGGCGCGCGCGAATACGGCAACCAGCGCTACGGCCAGCGCGACCAGCAGCAGCGCGGCGACTATAGTCGCGATTCCTACGACCGCAGCCGCTACGGCGCCGACGCCGACCGCTATCGCGGGCCGGAACGCGAATATCACGGCAGCTACGGCTCGGGCAGCCGCCGCTTCGAGGATTTCGGCCGCACCGCGCATGCCGACGACGACGATTACCGCAATCGCCAGGCACCGCGCGGCCAGCAGGGCTACGGCCGCCAGCCGCAGGGCTATGAATACGAGGACCGCGGCTTCTTCGCGCGCGCCGGCGACGAGGTCCGCTCGTGGTTCGGCGACGAGGAGGCGGAGCGCCGCCGCGAATATGATTCGCGCCTCGACGAACGCGCCTATGGCGCGCGCGACGACGATTACCACAGCTGGCGCCGCGGCCAGATCGACGCGCTCGACCGCGACTATCACGAATATCGCCGCGAGAACCGCACCAAGTTCGACAACGAATTCGGCGCGTGGCGCACCAGCCGCCAGGGCCAGCGCGACCTGCTGAACAAGGTCGAGGAGCATGCGGATGTCGTCGGCTCCGACGGCGAGCATGTCGGCACGGTCGACAAGGTGCGCGGCGATCGCATCCTGCTGACCAAGAACGACGCCGATGCCGGCGGTCGCCATCATTCGATCCCGTCGAGCTGGCTCGACGCGGTCGACGGCAAGGTGACGCTGCGCAAGACCGCCGCCGAAGCCAAGGCGGCGTGGCGCGACGAGGAGCGCAACCAGGCGCTGTTCGGCGACGACAGCGATGGCAACCGCCGCCCGACGCAGACAGGCGCGCAATCGTCGGCGACCAGCACGTCGACGGACGGCAAGACGCTGAACCGGAGCTTCTCGGGCACCTATTGAGGCCCGGCGAACCTCGACAGGGAAAGGCCCGGGTATCCCCCGGGCCTTTTTCGTTGCAGATCGCAACTGATCCCGCCACATTGGCCGCAAATCTTCAGGAGACCCGACGATGGCACGCGCATGGACACTCGCCTCCCGCCCCAAGGGGCTGCCGACGCCGGAGAATTTCGCGCTGGTCGACCTGCCGCCGCGCGAGCTCGCCGAGGGTGAGGTGCGCATCGCCAACCGCTGGTTGTCGGTCGATCCTTACATGCGCGGCCGGATGAACGACGTGAAGAGCTACACGCCTCCGTTCGAACTGGGCGCGCCGATGCAGGGCGGTGCGATCGGCGAGGTGATCGAGAGCCGCTCCGACCGGTTCAAGGCGGGCGAGATGGTCCAGCATTTCGGCGGCTGGCGCGAAGAGGCGGTCCTGCCCGCCGATCAGGTCCAGCCGCTCCCGCAGCTCGACGTCGATCCGCAGGCCTATCTGGGGCAGCTCGGCATGCCGGGGATGACCGCCTATTTCGGGTTGCTCGAGGTCGCGCAGGCGAAGGAGGGCGACACCGTCTTCGTCTCCGCCGCGGCGGGCGCGGTCGGATCGACCGTGGTGCAGATCGCCAAGGCGAAGGGCTGCCGCGTGATCGGATCGGCGGGCGGCGCGGATAAATGCGCCTGGGTCGAATCGCTCGGCGCCGATGCGGTGATCGACTACAAGAGCGGTACGCCGGTGGTGAAGGCGCTGGGCGAGGTCGCGCGCACCGGCATCGACGTCTATTTCGACAATGTCGGCGGCGAGCATCTCGACGCGGCGCTGGCACACGGCAACCAGGGCGCACGCTTCGCGATCTGCGGGATGATCGACGTCTACAACAGCGCCAAGCCGACCGAATTGCGCTATCTCGCCCGGCTGATCGGCATGCGGATGCGGATTCAGGGCTTCATCGTCAGTGACTATACCGACCGCGCCGCCGACTTCTATCGCGACATGGGCGGCTGGCTGAAGGACGGCAAGCTGCAGCGCAACGAAACGGTGTTCGACGGGCTCGACGCGATGCCCGACGCGTTCCTGGGACTGTTTTCCGGCGGCAACACGGGCAAGATGCTGGTGCGCGTCTAACGTCCCTTCGCTTGATAGAGCTGGTCGACCCGCTCGGACAGGACCGAGCGGTCGATCAGCCGATAATGGCGCGCAAGTTCGCGCCGCATGAAGGCGTGCGCGGCGATGTCGGTCGCACCGGGATCGATGCTGCTGATGACGACGTAGCCGGGCCGGCGCGCCATCACCATGCGCAGTTCGGCGTGAGGATCGATTCGCAACGTCCGGCTGTCGCCCATCTCGCTGAGGAACGTCGGGAAATTATACGCTGTCGGCAGGCAGGATCCGGTCAGCTGGTACAGGATGGGATCGCCGGAAAACACGAACAGACAGCCGCGGGGGGATGGACCGATACGCGCGGCGAAGCGGCGGGCGCCCTCGCCATCGCCCCGCGTGCCACGCAGCACGCTGGTATTGATGCCGACATAGACGAGGCCGATCGTCACGATCGGCACGATCATCGGCACGCCTCGCACCGTTCTGGCGAACGTCGGGGCGGCGATCACCGCGAGCGGGAGCACCAACGGCAGCGCATAATGATCGAAATAGGTGCCGAACAGCAACAGCCCGACGATCGCCATCGCCGCCCAACCGAGCAACAGCGGCCCGATGGGGCGCCGTTGCCGTATCGCCGGTAATGCCCAGATGGCTGCCGCGACGAGCGGCAACAGATGCAATGCGATCAGCGTCAACCGTTCGATCATCAGCGCCCGGTCGGGTGGTTGGCGCAGGAACACGGATTGGAAGTTGGCGAAGACCAGCGCGTCGAGCTGGCCGATCATCCAGTATGAGCCGACGACCGCCGCAGTCGGCAGCAGGGCGAGCATGCACCATGTCGCCGCCATGGCAGCGAGCGGTGCCACGTGAACACGGCATCGCCACGCGCGAACGAGCAACGCCACGCCGAAGAACACCCCCTCGAAGAGCACCGAATATTTGATCTGCAGCGCGATGCCGAACGAAGTCATCTCAGCGGAGGCGAACGCCATCGCCGTTCGATCGAAGCGGGGCCGTTCGTATACGCGCACCACCGCGAGCGCGGCGAGCGCGACGGGCAGGTTGTAGAAGACCGGGCTTTGCCCGCCATCGCCGCCGTTGACCGACAGATAGACGATATACGCCAACCCTGCGAACAGCGCGCCACGCCCCGGCGCGATGCGTGTCGCCAGTCGCTGGACGATGCCGGCGGTCAGACCGGCCGCGACCGTCGCGACGATCTGATAGGCGAGCACGCCATCGCCGCCGAAGATCCGCGTCGCCGCATAGATCAGGAAGAGACCGAACGGTTTGCGGTCCCATGCATCGACATAGGGCAGGCCGGTGCCGTGCCACAGGCGATCGCCGACGAGCAGATAGAATTGCTCGTCGATATGGATCACCGGGTTGCCGAACTGCCAGATGCGCAGCGCAAACGCCGCGAGCAGCAGGACCGCCCATGGGATGGCCATCGGACGGGTAGAGGAGACGACGCCGGCCGACGTCGTGGGAAATCGCGACGTCATCGGTCGGACGAACTCATCTATGCGAGAGGCGATCCACTATCCGGTGTCGCACCCCGAACGTCAAACGGATGGGAGGAAACCGCTATGTTCGCTGCACAATAGTACCCGGACCATGTCGGCCCTCATGTCCCTGCGATATCCTGATAATCGCCATTCCCGCGCCGGCTGGCGTCCAGCCGGCTGACCCTTCGACGCTATCAAAAGCGGGAGCGCGTATGGATGCCAACCTGTGCGCGAACGACGATGACCTGGTCAAAGGGTATCGGTAGGAAACACGTCCCCGGTGACGGGGCCTTGATGGCAAGCCGTGCCGCAGCGTCCGGTGCGACGGAATAGACCTGCGTCGCCGTTCACCCGCTTGCGACATCGTACGCGACGAGAACCCCCTCCCGCTCAGAGAGCAGAAGGGGGTCTGTCGGTCAGGCGCCGAAGGTGCGTTGCCACCAGCCGCGGCGCGGCGTTTCGCCGTCGCCACCGGCGGTCGGCGCCGCGTCGTCATCCTCGGTAGAAGCCGGAGCCGGAACCGGGACGGGCTGCGGTGCCTGTTCGGCCGCCGCGGGGGCCTCGATCGTGTCGGCCGGGGCGGCGTCGGTCGCCACCGCTGCCTTGCGCGTACGGCGGCGCGGCTTGGGCTTCTCCTCCGCAGCCGGCGCCTCGGCGGGTGCCTCCGCCGCCGGCACTTCGCTCACCGGCTCGGCGGCGGCGGGTGCCGCCTTCTTGCGGGTGCGCTTGGGCTTGGCCGCGGGCTCTTCGACCAGGGGCTCGACCGCTGGCGTTTCCGCGACCGGTGCGGCCTCCGCCGAAGCTTCGACCACGGGTGCCGCGCTGCGGGCGCGGGGACGACGGCGGGTCTTGGGCGCCTCGACCGGGTCGGCATCCTCGACCGCGGTCGGGGCGGGGGCGTCGAGTCCGGTGGTCACCGGACCCGCGTCGCCGGCCTCGGCGATCGGCTCGCGTTCGATCGATGCCGTATCGGCGTCGTCGTCCTGCGGCTCGCTCGCGCCTTCGGCCTGCGTGCCCTCGGCCTGACGGCGGCCACCGCGACGACCGCGACGGCCACGGCGGCGGCGGCCTTCGCCCTGCGGCTGCTCGCCGGCGAACTCGGCATCCTCGTTCGCCTGCGGCTCGGCACCGGCGTCCGCGTCCTCGGCGTGCGCCTCGTCCCGCTCGGTGCCGTCCTGTTCGGGCTCGTCCTGACCGGCGTCGTCGCGGTCGGTCTCGTCCTGTACGACGTTGCCGTTCTCGTCCTCGCGGTTGCGATTGCGGCGGCCACGACGGCGGCGGCGGCCACGACCGCGGCCTTCGCGATCGCCCTCGCCACGCTCTTCGCGCGGACGGCTTTCGCGGCGCGGCTCTTCCTCGCTCGCCTCGGCGATCTCTTCCTCGTCCTCCTCGTCCTCGATATCCTCGGAGACGTCGTCATACTCCTCCTCGAGCAGCGCCTCGATCTTGGGCGGATGCGCGGGCGGCGGGCCGCTGGCCTCGACCGACATGCGCGCGCCCTCTTCCTCGCGATCCGGCAGGATCTCGACCTGCACGCCATAGCGGTCCTCGATCTCGGCGATGTCGGCGCGCTTGCGGTTGAGGACGTAGATCGTGGCCTCCTGCGACGCGCGCAGCGTCAGCAGCGAGCCGCGGCCGCGCGCGGCCTCGTCCTCGATCAGGCGCAACGCGCTGAGGCCCGCCGACGAGGCGGTGCGGACAAGCCCGGTGCCCTCGCAGTGCGGGCAGGCGCGCGTCGACGCTTCCAGCACGCCGGTGCGCAAACGTTGCCGGCTCATCTCCATCAGCCCGAACGAGCTGATGCGGCCGACCTGGATGCGCGCGCGATCGTCCTTCAGCGCCTCCTTCATCGCCTTCTCGACTTTGCGGACGTTCGAATTGTTGTCCATGTCGATGAAGTCGATGACGACGAGGCCCGCCATGTCGCGCAGGCGCAGCTGGCGTGCGATCTCCTGCGCTGCTTCCAGATTGGTCGCGGTCGCGGTCTGTTCGATATTGTGTTCGCGCGTCGAACGGCCGGAATTGATGTCGATCGACACCAGCGCCTCGGTCGGGTTGATGACCAGATAGCCGCCCGATTTCAGCTGCACCACCGGATGGTACATCGCGGCGAGCTGGTCCTCGACATGCGCGCGCTGGAACAGCGGCACGGCGTCGGCATATTGCTTGATGCGCCGGCCGTGGCTGGGCATCAGCAGCTTCATGAACTCCTTGGCGTGGCGATAGCCGTCCTCGCCCTCGACGATCACCTCGTCGATGTCCTTGTTGTAGATGTCGCGGATCGCGCGCTTGATGAGGTCACTGTCGCCATAGATCAGCGCCGGCGCCGCCGAACCCAGCGTCGCCTCGCGGATACCGTCCCACAGCCGCGCGAGATAGTCGAAGTCGCGCTTGATCTCGACCTTGGTGCGCTGCAGCCCCGCGGTGCGGACGATGCAGCCCATCGAGGGGGGCAGCTGCATGTCGGCCATGATCGACTTCAGCCGCTTGCGGTCGGACGCATTGCTGATCTTGCGGCTGATGCCGCCGCCGTGGCTCGTGTTGGGCATCAGCACACAATAGCGGCCGGCGAGGCTCAGATAGGTGGTCAGCGCCGCGCCCTTGTTGCCGCGCTCTTCCTTGACGACCTGGACCAGCAGCACCTGACGGCGGCGGATCACGTCCTGGATCTTGTAGCGACGGCGCAGGTTCATGCGACGCTGGCGCAGCGCCTCGACCTCCTCGTCGTTCGCGGTGCGCGGCTTCTTCGACGTGCCCTCGGCAGCGCCTTCGCCCTCGTCATGCTCGCCGTCGTCGTGATGGTCGGCGTCGTCGAAGTCGTCGTGGTCGTCGTCGCCGTGATCGTCGCCCTCATGATCGTCGTCGTCGGCGTCATGCTCGGCGCGCAGCGCGGCTTCCTCGGCGGCATGCTCCGCCTCTTCGCGCAGCAGCGCGTCGCGGTCTTCCTTGGGGATCTGATAATAATCGGGGTGGATCTCGCTGAAGGCGAGGAAGCCGTGGCGGTTGCCGCCGTAATCGACGAACGCCGCCTGCAGCGACGGCTCGACACGCGTCACCTTGGCAAGATAGATATTCCCCTTGAGCTGCTTGCGCTCGGCACTTTCGAAATCGAACTCTTCGATCCGGTTATTCTTGACGACGGCGACCCGGGTCTCTTCCCGGTGGCGTGCGTCGATCAGCATACGCGTGGTCATTGGATAGTCTCCACGCGCGGCGCGCGCCTGCGGTCGATCCCGACGGGGTCGGGCCGGAGGGCGCGCTCGCGCGACGATAAAGGGCGCCGGGCGAACCGGCGCTGGGGTGTGGCAAAGATGCGTCTGCTCGCGAGGCACGTCGGGGGGCACGGCCCTCCCACACGTTCGCCACGCCGCCGGCCGGGGCCGGGCGGTGTCGAACGTAGGAGAAGTGCGGCATGCGAGCGTCAACCTGGTTAAGGCCGCGCCAGGACGGCGCGGGGACCCGGTGCATCGTCTTCATGACAAGGCGCGACGCACGGGTGCAGGACATTGGTAGCATCGCCCCCTGCTTCCCGCAACTGGCAGGAATTTGCCGGGGCGGGCGGCAAAAAAATGCCGAATCCCGGATTAACCTTGCCGGGCAACCCGGCGTTCGCACCCTCGGCCCCAAGACAAGTCCCGGCGATCGCACCAGAATCGCCAAAGGGGTTTGTGATGGCTTTTCGCTGGACCCGCGCACCGATCGCGCGGCAAGGACGCCGTGTGTTCGCGCTGTTCGCCCTGATCGCCGGCTGGTGCACCAGTATGCCCGCATGGGCGGCGACGGCGATCCGCAGCGTCGCGGTATCGGACGGCCGCATCGTCATCCGCTTCGACGGCCGTGTCGCCGATGCCAGCGGCGAAATCCTGTCGGGCAGCCGCCAGATCGCGATCGATGTCGCCGATGCGCTGCCCGGCGCGAAGGCGCTCGCCGGCGGCCCGGTCAGCGGCGTGCGCCAGGTGCGGCAGGGCGGCGGCACGCGGCTGTTGTTCGACCTCGCGACGCCCGCGATCCTCGGCGACGGCGGCTTCGCCAACGACGGCCGCAGCCTCACGGTGTCGCTCGAACCCGCAACCGCTGCACGCTTCGCCGCGGCGAGTGCGGCGGGGCCTTTGAGCTTCATGGCGTTCGACTTCGGCGACTGGGCGGCGAAACCGAAGTACAAGGTGTCGGTGCCGGTGCCGCCGCCGGCGCGCGGGGTCGCGCTGCCGCGGGTGCGCGGCGACGACAGCCGGCCGCTGGTGGTGATCGACGCGGGCCATGGCGGCGTCGATCCCGGCGCGATCAATCCCGCGACGGGCCTGCGCGAGAAGGACGTGACGCTGCGTATCGCCAAGGCGATCCGCGACGAACTGCTCGCCACCGGCCGCGTGCGCGTCGCACTGACCCGCGACGACGACCGCTATCTCGTGCTGCGCGAACGCTATGGCATCGCGCGGCGGCTGAAGGCGAACCTGTTCATCTCGATCCACTGCGACAGCGTCGGTAGCGGCGAAGCCAGCGGCGCATCGGTCTATACGCTGTCGGAGGTCGCATCGGACAAGGAGGCCGCGCGGCTGGCGGCGCGCGAGAACAAGGCGGACGTGATCGCCGGCGTCAACCTGGGCGAGGCGGGGGCGGACGTCTCGTCGATCCTGATCGACCTCGCCCAACGCGAGACGATGAACAGCTCGGCCAATTTCGCCCGCCTGCTGGGGCGCGAGGCGAAGCCGCTGATCCCGACCAAGCCCGTCTTCCACCGCATGGCGTCGCTGATGGTGCTGAAGGCGCCCGATATGCCCTCGATCCTGTTCGAGACGGGCTATATCTCCAATCCGTCGGACGCGGCGTTCCTCGACAGCCGCGACGGCCGCGAGCGGATCGCGGAGAGCGTCACCAAGGCGGTCGAAGTGCATTTCGCGCGGCAGCTGGCGAGTCGGTAATCTTACTCCCCTCCCTAAAAGGGAGGGGCTGGGGGTGGGTGGCGTCCGGGCTTACGGATAAGGCAAGCGGCATGGCCGCCGTACCGCCAGAACGCCACCCACCCCAAACCCTCCCTAAAAGGGAGGGGAGCAATGCCACCTAGATCGCGCCCGAAAACGTATCGCATTGTGCCGGATCGCCGGTCTGGATCCCGCGCCGCAGCCACGCCTGTCGCTGCGCCGACGTCCCGTGCGTGAAGCTGTCGGGCACCACGCGGCCCTGGCTCTGCTTCTGGAGCGTGTCGTCGCCGATCGCCTGCGCCGCGGTCAGCCCTTCCTCGAGGTCGCCCGGTTCCATCCGGCTGCGGTTCTGCGCCGCCCAGACGCCGGCGTAGCAATCCGCCTGCAGCTCGAGCCGGACCGACGCGGCATTACCCTCCGTCTCGCTGGCGCTGCGCTGGACCTGCT
This sequence comes from Sphingomonas liriopis, assembly GCF_024211255.1. Taxonomy (GTDB): domain Bacteria; phylum Pseudomonadota; class Alphaproteobacteria; order Sphingomonadales; family Sphingomonadaceae; genus Sphingomonas; species Sphingomonas liriopis. Next base: position 56,676 of record NZ_JAMLDY010000014.1, read on the forward strand.
GCACCTTCTCCGACGTGCCGAGCAGATTCTGGATGTGATGGCCGAATTCGTGTGCGATCACGTAATCCTGCGCGAAATCACCCTTCGCACCGAAGCGGTTGGCGAGTTCGTCGAAGAAGCTGGTGTCGAGATAGATGCCCTGATCGGTCGGGCAGTAGAAGGGCCCCATCGCCGCCTGCGCCGCGCCGCAGCCCGAGCGGCCGGTGCCGCCGTAGAAGACCAGCTTGGGCTCCCGGAATTGCGCGCCCGACTGGCGGAACAGCGCCTCCCACGTATTTTCCGCCGACTGGAAGGCGTTGCACGCCGCCTTGCTCTGCGCATCGACGGTGCAGCTCGACGCGACGTCGGTGCCCGCCCGCTGGCTGGTCGGCGCCGATTGCTGCCCGCCGCCCAGCATGCCGCCGAGATTGCCGAGCCCGCCGAACACCGCCATCAGCAGCAGCACGACGACGATCCCGCCGCAGCCGAAACGACTGCCGATCAGCGGCAACAGCCCGAACAGCAATCCGCCACCGCCGCCACCGCCGCCGAAGCTCTGGCCACGCTGGTCCTCGACGTTGATGTCGTTGGGGTCGAAATCGTCGAGGCGCATGTATGGCTCCCTTTGGCTCGGCAAGGGAATGCCCCAACCATGCCCCCGGTTGCAACGTCGCACGCATCGACGCAGGAACGTGGGCGATCATCGGGAGATACACATGTTCCTTTCGGGCAAGACGGCGATCGTCACCGGCTCCACCTCGGGCATCGGCCTCGCCTATGCGCGCGCCTTCGCCGCCGAGGGCGCGAGCGTCGTCATCAACGGCTTCGGCGACGCCGACCGGATCGAGGCGATCCGCGCCGAACTCGCCGCCACCAGCGGGGCTGCGGCGCTGTACGATCCCGCCGACATGACGCAGCCCGACCAGATCGCCGCGCTGGTCGATCGCGCCGCGCGTGAGACGGGCAGCGTCGACATCGCGGTCAACAACGCCGGCATCCAGCACGTCGCGGCGATCGAGGACTTCCCCGACGACAAGATGGAAGCGATCGTCCGCATCAACCTGTTGTCGGCGTGGTACGTCGCCAAGGCCGTGGTGCCGCACATGAAGCGACAGGGCTGGGGGCGGCTCATCACCACCGCCTCGGCGCACAGCCTCGTCGCCAGCCCCAACAAATCGGCCTATGTGATGGCCAAGCACGGCATCGCGGGCCTCACCAAGACGCTGGCGCTGGAGACCGCGACGCACGGCATCACCGTCAACTGCATCTCGCCCGGCTATGTCTGGACGCCGCTGGTCGAGGCGCAGATCCCCGACACGATGAAGGCGCGCGGGCTGACCCGCGATCAGGTGATGAACGACGTGCTGCTCGCCGCGCAGCCGACCAAGGAGTTCGTCACCCCCGAACAGGTCGCCGCGCTGGCGCTGTTCCTGTGCCGCGACGAGGCGAAGGCGATCACCGGCGCCAACCTGTCGGTCGACGGCGGCTGGACCGCGGCATGAAGGCGGCGCGCTTCGCCGTCGGGCTGGCGCTCGCCGGCGTACTGCTCGCCGGGGCCGCGGTGCATGCGCAGGCGAACGAGGCGGTGGCGGTCGACTGGCGCAAGGCCGCGACCCGGCAGGACCGCGAACGGCTGCGCCAGTGGCGCGATGCGTGGATGAAGGCGCTCGACCGCGTGCGCGCGACGCCGGACGGACGCGCGGCGCTGGCGGCGGATGCGGCGCTGTTCGATCCCGATCGCGTGGCGCAGGGCGCGGCGCTGCCACCGGGGCGCTACCGTTGTCGCAGCTGGCGGCTCGGCAGCACCGGGCCGGGTATCCGCGCGCTGCTGCGCGGCGACTGGACCGCGTGCCGGGTCAGCGAAGAGGGGATCGTCCGCCGCTTCGTCACCGACGGCGCGCAGCGGGCGAGCGGCCATCTGTTCGACAGCACCGATTCGCGCGGCGTCTTCCTCGGCACGCTGGCGCTCGGCGACGAGGATCGCCCGATGCGCTACGGCCGCGACGAACGCCGCGACATGGCGGGGCTGGTCGAACGGATCGGCCCGGCGCGCTGGCGCCTGGTGCTCCCCTTCCCGGGGTTCCAGTCGACGCTCGACGTGATGGAGATCGTGCCGGCCTGACCGGCTGACCGGCTGACCGGCGTGCCAACCTCCGTCTGGCCCTCCCTCCAACGTTTTGCCCTCTCCAACCGTTCATGCTGAGCTTGTCGAAGCAGGGTGAGACTCACTGCCCTTCGACAGGCTCAGGGCGAACGGAGGATTGGGGGGAATGCGGCGCTCGGAGCCTAATCAACGCGTCGCCTGCACCGCAGCCACCGGCGCCACCGGCGCCGTCACCGGCGACGCCACCACCACCGGCCCACCGAGCGGCGGCAACGACGCCAGATACGCCTTGCCGTGCATCGCGACGACCGTCACCCGCCCCGCATTCGCCGCCGCCACCGCCTTCAGGTACGACCGCGGCTTCTTCATCAGTTCAGGATGGTCGATCCCGTCCAGCCCGGCGATCCGCGCCGCCTCCTGGACGAAATGCACGCAATTGCGCGTGTTGAGGTTGTAATGGCCGTCACCGGTCTTCTCGTCCCACGCCGCGACCAGCGCCAGCACGGCGTTATATTGCGCGTCGCTCAGCACGACCGAAAACTGCGCGTCGCTGCCGTCGATATAATGCGGCTTCGATATGTCGAGCCGCCCGGCCACCGTGCCCATCAGGATCTTCGGCGACACCGACTTGGCGGTGAAGCCATAATTGACGTCGACCGGCGCGCCGCCCGCGTCGGGCACCCCGCGCAAGGTGAAGAAGGCGTGCGGAAAGTTGTTGCCGAGCTCATGGCTCCAGAAAGTGATCGTCACCGCCGCCCACGCCGGCGCGGCGCCGAACATCGAGCCGAGCAGGAGCAAGGTGGCGAGCAGCGGGCGCAGGATGGAGCGGTGCATGGTCGCTTGATACCGATGGGAGAGGGGGGACGGCAACTCCCCTCGAGCATCCGCGTCCGTTGGGAAGAGCCGAACCGTGCCCCCACGTTCGTCATCCCCGCGCAGGCGGGGATCCATACTGGCTGACCTCACGGCTCTTGCTGCTACCGTCGTGATTATGGATCCCCGCCTGCGCGGGGATGACACAGCGAGGCGACCTCACCCCTCCAGCCGCGCCGCATTCTCGCGCTTCTCCGGCCGGATATAGATCGAGCTCAACCCCGGCACCGCGGCGCGCAGCTGGTCCTCCATCTCCTCGATGATCGTCTCGCCCGCGCCCATCGTGATGCTGTCGACGAAATCCGCGCTGACCGCGACGAAGATCGCGTCGGGCGCGGTGTGGATGGTGCGGACGTGGTTGACCGTGGTGATCGCGGGATGCTTCGCGATGATGCCACGCACCGTCTCGACGACGTGCGGGTTGGCGCGCTCGCCGATCAGCAGCCCCTTCGCCTCCCGCGCCAGCAGCGTCGCGACGAGGCCCAGGATCAGGCCGATGACGATCGATGCGACGCCATCGATGCGCGGATCTTCGAACGCATGGCTCGCCCACACGCCGATGCCGGCGATGGCGAGGCCGGCGAGCGCTGCCGAATCCTCGAACAAGACGATGAAGCCGGTGGGGTCCTTGCTCTGCCGGATCGCGCGCCACCACGTCGTTTCGGCCTTCGTCCTGGCAAATTCGCGCATCGCGATGAACCACGACGATCCTTCGAGGACCGCAGCGATGACGAGCACGATGTAATTGACCAGCGGGTCCGACAGCGGCTCAGGCGCGACGATGTGCAGGTAGCCTTCGTACACCGACACGCCCGCGCCGATCGCGAAGATCAGGATCGCGACGACGAACGCCCAGAAATACAGTTCGCGCCCGTAGCCGAAGGGGTGGACCGCATCCGGTTGCCGCTTGGCGCGATGCTGGCCGTAGAGCAGCAGGATCTGGTTGCCGCTGTCGACGCAGCTGTGCACGCCTTCGGTCAGCATCGACGACGATCCGGTGATTCCCGCCGCGACGAACTTGGCGATGCCGATGCCGAGGTTCGCCGCCAGCGCGCCATACAGGACGATATTTTCGCGGATGCGGGCAGTCAGGCCTTGGGTCATCGATGGTCCTCGTCGCCCGATGGTGGCGATGGAAGGTGGTACGCGCGACGGGCTGGTGTGGCTCCCGCACCGATGTTATAACACAGGTATGAACAAGCCAGTCGACATCAAAGCCGCGCAGGAATTGCGGATCATCAAGATCGGCAATTCGCAGGGTGTGATCCTCAGCAAGGAAGTGCTCGCACAACTGCGGGTAGGGTTGGGCGATATGCTTTACCTGACCGAACACCCCTGGGGTGTCGGCCTGCGCCCGCACGATCCCGATTTCGCCGAGGCCATGAGCGCGGCTGAGGACATCATGCGTGAGGATCGCGACATCCTTGCCGTGCTTGCCAAATGACCGCGGTCGATCCGCGCTTCCTCAGCGCCGACGTCGCGATCGCGGTGCATGATCGGCAGCTGGCCGAACATGGCGGCCTTGCCGGGACGAAAGATCACGGGCTGCTCGAATCGGCACTCGCGCGGCCGGTCAACAAACATGCCTATGGCGAATCGGATCGATGCGCGCTCGCCGCGGCCTATGCCTTCGGCATCGCTCGCAACCATCCCTTCGCCGATGGCAACAAACGGACCGCCTGGGTCATGGCACGCTTGTTCCTGCGGCTGAACGACGTCACCATCGTCTTCGACAAGGCGGATGCGATCCGTACGATGCTGGCGGTCGCGGCGGGTGAGATGGACGAGGCGACGCTCGCCGACTGGTTCCGCAGCCACATCGTCTGAACCCCAGAAACGGAATGGCCGCCGGTGTACGAAACACCGGCGGCCACCTTTCCTCCCCAGGAAACTCTCGAAAAATCCGTTAGCTAGAGAGCGGGCACAGCGGCAGTAGGCCAACGGTGCGATGCAAGGTCATCGTGTCCACCTCACGGACAGGCGGATCGGTCACACTGTCAGAAATTGACAAAGCGGCCGCCATACCTGAGGTTCGATGTGACGACGGAGGGGTGAATGGCGGATCGTAAATTGTTTGCCGGCCATGCGGTGCGCCGGCTGCGGCGCCAGGCGGGACTGACCCAGGCGGCGATGGCCGAGGCGCTGACGATTTCGTCGAGCTATCTCAACCTCGTCGAGCGCAACCAGCGCCCGTTGTCGGCGGCGCTGCTGGTCAAGCTCGCCGAATCCTACGACTTCGATCCGCGTACCCTGACCGCGGGCGAGCCCGGCGGTGGCGAGGCGGCGATGCGGCGGCGGCTGGCGGACCCGATCTTCGCCGACCTGGAGATCGACCGCAACGAGGTCGGCGAATGGCTCGCAGGTGCGCCCGGCGGCGCGGAGGCGTTCGCGCGCGCCTATGACCGGCTCGGCGCGGGAGGCGCCGGCGAGGCTGGCGAGGGTGTCGATCCGGTCGGCGAGGTGCGCCGCGAGATCGAACGCTGGCGCGGCCATTTCGCCGACCTCGACGGCGCGGCGGAGGCGCTCGCCGACGAATTGCGGCTCGGCGCGGGCGACCTGTACGGCGCGATTGCCGAGCGGCTGCGCGTCAAGCACCAGCTGACGATCCGCATCCTGCCGATGGACGTCATGCCCGACCTGCTCCGCCGCCTCGACCTCCATGCGCGCCAGCTGCAATTGAGCGAGGTGCTCGATTCGGCGTCGCGCACCTTCGCCGCGGCGTATCAATTGGCGCAGATCGAGGCGCGGGCGGAGATCGACGCGCTCGCCAAGGGCGCCGCCTTCGCCGATCGCTCGTCCGAACGGCTGTTCCGCCGCCACCTCGCCAGCTATTTCGCCGCGGCGGTGATGATGCCCTACGCCCGTTTCCTGCGCGCGTGCGAGACGACCGGTTACGACCTCGAACTCCTGCAACGCCGCTTCGGCGCGGGGTTCGAACAGGTCGCGCATCGGCTGACCACGCTGCATCGCGTCGGCGCGCGCGGCCTGCCGTTCTTCCTGATTCGAATCGATCGTGCCGGGCAATGTTCGAAGCGCTTCTCCGGTGCCAGTGCCTCGCCGCTCGCCGAGGCGGAGGGGCGGTGCCCGTTGTGGCGGCTGCACCACGCCTTCGACCGCCCCGGCAGCCTCGCCGTCCAGCTCGTCGAGCTGGAGGATGGCGCGCGCTGGCTGACGATCGCGCGCACCGTGACGCCGCAGCGCCGCCGCTATGGCGGCGTACTGGCGGAGTTCGCGGTCGGGATCGGCGTCGCCGCGGAGCTCGGCGGCGCGCTCGCGGTCGCGCGCGGCGTCGATCTGAAGGGCGATGCCACGCCGATCGGGCTCGGCTGTCGCGCCTGCCATCGCACCGATTGCCCGCAACGCTCCGCGCCGCCGGCGGGTCGTGCGTTACTCATCAACGAGCGTGATCGCGGCGTCTCGGGCTTCACCTTCGCCGGCGATTGACTGTAAATAACCATACATTACGACAGCATAAAGACGATAAGATTGACAGGATAACGCGGTTTTGCGTGCGTAATCCACACCATCGGCTGTCAACTTCGATACACATCCTGTCATTCGTACAGAGTGAGGATGTGGACCATGACCTATCAGCAGCAGATCGGCGCCGCCGGCCAGACCATTGGAGCCCAGGCGACCTGGGGCGGAATCGATGCCGAATCGGTCGCGCGCATGCGCCTGCAGAACCGGTTCCAGACCGGCCTCGACATCGCGCGCTACACCGCCGCGATCATGCGCCGCGACATGGCCGCCTATGACGCCGATCCCGCGGCCTACACCCAGTCGCTCGGCTGCTGGCACGGCTTCATCGGCCAGCAGAAGATGATCGCGATCAAGAAGCATTTCGGCACCACCGATCGCCGCTACCTCTATCTCTCGGGCTGGATGGTCGCCGCGCTGCGCAGCGAATTCGGGCCGCTGCCCGACCAGTCGATGCACGAGAAGACCAGCGTCCCCGCACTGATCGAGGAACTCTACACCTTCCTCCGCCAGGCCGATGCGCGCGAACTCAGCCTGCTGTTCCGCGACCTCGACCATGCGCGCGAGGCGGGCAACGCGGTCGAGGCGCAGCGCCTGACGCACGCGATCGACAATCACCAGACGCATGTCGTGCCAATCATCGCCGACATCGACGCCGGCTTCGGCAATGCCGAGGCGACGTACCTGCTCGCCAAGAAGATGATTGAGGCGGGCGCCTGCGCGCTCCAGATCGAAAACCAGGTCAGCGACGAAAAGCAATGCGGGCATCAGGACGGCAAGGTCACCGTGCCGCACGAGGACTTCCTCGCGAAGGTCCGCGCCTGCCGCTACGCCTTTCTCGAACTCGGCGTCGAGGACGGCATCATCGTCACCCGCACCGATTCGCTGGGCGCCGGTCTCACCAAGCAGATCGCGGTCAGCAAGGAACCCGGCGACCTCGGCGACCAGTATAACAGCTTCCTCGATTGCGAGGAGGTCACCGACCTGTCGACGATCAACGGCGACGTCGTCATCAACCGCGACGGCAAGCTGATGAAGCCCAAGCGGCTGCCGTCGAACCTGTTCCAGTTCCGCGAAGGCACCGGCTCCGACCGCTGCGTCATGGACTGCATCGCGAGCCTGCAGAACGGCGCCGACCTGCTGTGGATCGAGACGGAAAAGCCGCACATCGAACAGATCGCGTCGATGGTCGACCGCATCCGGGAGGTCGTGCCGAACGCCAAGCTAGTCTACAACAATTCGCCCAGCTTCAACTGGACGCTCAACTTCCGCCAGCAGGTGTTCGACGCCTGGCAGCAGGAGGGCAAGGACGTCTCGGCCTACGACCGCGCGCGCCTGATGAGCGTCGATTACGACGGCACGGAATTGGGCGCCGAGGCGGACGAGCGTATCCGCACCTTCCAGAAGGATGCCGCTGCGCGCGCGGGGATCTTCCACCACCTCATCACGCTGCCGACCTATCACACCGCGGCGCTGTCGACCGACAATCTCGCCAGGGAGTATTTCGGCGAGGCGGGGATGCTTGGCTACGTCAAGGGCGTACAGCGCAAGGAGATCCGCGAAGGCATCGCCTGCGTGAAGCATCAGAATATGTCGGGCAGCGACATCGGCGACGACCACAAGGAATATTTCGCCGGCGAGGCCGCGCTGAAGGCGGGCGGCGCGCACAATACGATGAACCAGTTCGCGGCGTGATGGCCGGGGGCGGGTGGCCGATCCACTCGCCCCTTAGCACTCGTCACCCCGGACTTGTTCCGGGGTCCACTCAGCGGCGAGGCATGCGGTTGGAGCCTCTTGTCCAACGCTCGCGGTCCGGTGGACCCCGGAACGAGTCCGGGGTGACGGAGGATTTAGGGCAAACCCCGCCCCATATTATCACGCGCCTGCGTTGGTCAGGCGGTCCAGCTGATCCTTGCTCAGCTCCAGCTCCATCGCCGGCAGCAGGTCCTCCAGCTGCGCGACCTTCGTCGCGCTGGCGATCGGCGCGGTGACGCCGGGCTGTGCGATCAGCCAGGCCAGCGCGATCTGCGCATGGCTCGCGCCGGTCTCCTCCGCCACGCCGTCCATCGCCGCGGGCACATCTGCGCCCTTGCCGTTGAGAAGGTCGCCAATCCGGCCGCCGCGGACGCTCTGGCCGAGGTCGTCCTTGCTGCGGTATTTGCCGGTCAGGAAGCCCGAGGCGAGGCCGTAATAGGGCAGCACGCCGATATTCTCGGTGATGCAATAATCCTGCAGCTCGCCTTCGAACTTGTGACGGCTGACGAGGTTATATTCGGGCTGGAGCACGTGATAGCGCGGCAGATCGTGCGCCTTGGCGGCATCGACCGCCGATTTCAGGCGCGCGGCGTGGAAGTTGGAGGCGCCGATGACGCGGACCTTGCCGGCATCGACCAGTCTGCCGAATGCCTCGAGCACCGCTTCCTGCGGGACGTTCTCGTCGTCCTGATGCGCGTAATACAGGTCGATGCGGTCGGTGCCGAGGCGCTTGAGCGACGCTTCCGCTGCGGCAGCGATGCGGGCGGGGGCGAGCTTCTCACCACCCTCGCCGGGCAGCATGCCGACCTTGGTTGCGATCAGCACCTGATCCCGCTTGCCGCTCGCCTTCAGCCATTCGCCGATCATCGTTTCCGATTCGCCGCCGCTGTGGCCATCGACCCAGGCGGAATAGACGTCGGCGGTGTCGATCATCGTGCCGCCACCGGCGACGAAGGCGTCGAGCACGGCGAAGCCCACCGCGCGATCGGCGGTCCAGCCGAAGACGTTGCCGCCGAGCACCAGCGGGGCGATCTGCAGGTCGGTGGAACCGAGGCGGCGCTTGGTCATGGCTGGGCGTCCGTGTCGTTCGAGGTAGTGCCATCGGTATCGAGCGCGTCGAGGTCGACGCTGTTGGCGTCGAGCATCGCGGCGGCATCGTTCAGCTGCGCGGCTTCGTCGGCCGTGACGGCACGCGGATCGTCGTCGTCGCCACCCGAACAGGCGGCGAGCAATGCGAGGGGGAGGACGGCCGCGATCGGCAGGCGCGACGTGCGGGCGGTCTTCCCCTTCGTCATGGCTTAGTCCTTGAGCGAGCGGCCGGCGCGTTCCAGCGCGTTGCCGGTGGCGTCGGCAGCGCGGTCGGCGCCATTGCCGATCGCGGCTCCCGCGCGGTCGAGGCTGGCGTCGGCACGGCCGGCCGCATTGTCGAGGTGGTCGCCGGCGTTGTCGAGATGGCGCTCGGCCGAGCCGAACGCCTGGTCAGTGGCGGCATCGACGTCGCTCACCGCGTTGCGGGTCGTCGCCTCGGTATCCGCGGCGATCGAGTTGGCGGCTTCGGCGGTCTCGTTCTGCGTGTTCTGGCTGCACGCGGCGAGGCCGATGGCGAGCGGGGCGGCGAGGATCAGCAGGCGCTTCATCATAATCTCCCGATATGGTCACTAACGTCGCGCAAACGCGGGTCGGGCGGTTCGGGTCCGCGTTGACCTCATATAAAGATATCTTTATATGTTGATGCGACATGACCCTCGCGCTCGATATCTTCCGTGCCTTAGCCGATGCCACGCGGCTGCGCATCTTCTCGTTGCTGCGCACGATGGAGCTGTCGGTGGGCGAGCTCGCGCAGGTGCTCGGCCAGAGCCAGCCGCGGGTCAGCCGGCATGTGAAGATCCTGTGCGATGCGGGCCTCGCCGAACGGCGCAAGGAGGGCAGCTGGGTCTTCGTCGCGCTCGGCAAGGCGGCGGCGACCGGGCCGGTCGCGGTGGCGATCGACCAGTGGCAGAAGAGCGAGCCCGATCACTGGGCGGTGGCCGATGCCGCGCGGCTCGCCGCGGTACGCGCCGATCGCGCGGCGAGCGCGGCGCAATGGTTCGAAGGCCATGCCGACGAATGGGACGCGATCCGGTCGCTCCATATCGCCGAGAGCGAGGTCGAGGCGGCGATGGCCGGCGTGCTCGGCGACGGGCCGCTCGGGCATCTGATCGACATCGGCACCGGCACCGGCCGGATGCTCGAGCTGTTCGGCGGACAGGCGGACAGCGCGCTCGGCATCGACCGATCGTCGGAGATGCTGCGGCTGGCGCGCGCCAAGCTGCACGACCGCGCCAATACCGAATTGCGGCAGGCGGACCTGTATGCGCTCCCCATGACGGACGGCGCGGCGGACGTCGCGATCCTGCACCACGTCCTCCATTTCGCCCAGCAGCCGGGTGCCGCGATCGCGGAAGCCGCGCGCGTGCTGGGACCGGGCGGGCGGTTGCTGATCGTCGACTTCGCGCCGCACGACCGCGAGGATCTGCGCACGCGCGACGCGCATACCCGGCTGGGTTTCGCGGACGAGCAGATCGCGGGCTGGTTCGGCAATGCCGGGCTCGTCCCGGCGCGAACGGAGACGCTCGAGGGCGGCGAATTGACGGTGACATTGTGGCTCGGACGCAAATCCGGTGCGAGCCTGCGTGAGGTGAAAGCGGCATGACGATTTCGGTGAATCAGCTCGAAGAGGCGCAGATCGCCTTGAAGGCGCCGCTCTATGCGGACGTGGCGGGCGACCTGGACGTGTCGTTCGAGTTCTTCCCGCCCAAGACCGAGAAGATGGAGGAGCAGCTGTGGGACGCGGTGCGGACGCTGGAGCCGCTCGGCCCCAGCTTCGTGTCGGTGACCTATGGCGCGGGTGGGTCGACCCGCGAGCGGACGCATGCGACGGTGGCGCGCATCCAGCGCGAGACGTCGCTGGCCGCGGCGGCGCATCTGACCTGCGTCGAGGCGACGAAGGCGGAGATCGACCAGGTTGCGCAAGGATATTGGGCGGCGGGCGTGCGGCATATCGTCGCGCTGCGCGGCGATCCGCCCGCCGCAGGCGCGAAGTTCGTCAGCCACCCGGGCGGCTACGAGAATGCCGCGGCGCTGGTCGCTGGCCTCAAGCGCCTGCACCCGTTCGAGATTTCGGTCGCGGCCTATCCCGAATGCCACCCCGATTCGCCAGACATGGCGGCGGACATCGACAATCTGAAAGCGAAGTTCGACGCCGGCGCGACGCGCGCGATCACGCAATTCTTCCACGAGCCGGAGACGTTCTTCCGCTATCGCGACCGGATCGCGGCGGCGGGGATTACTGCGGAGATCGTGCCGGGGATCATGCCGGTGACCAACTTCGCCAGCGTCGTGCGGATGAGCGCGATGTGCGGGACGGACGTGCCGGCGTGGATGGCGCGGCTGTTCGACGGGCTGGAGGATCATCCGGCGGCGCGGCAGCTGATCGCGGCGACCTTGGCGGCGGAGCTCAGCCGCAAGCTGTACGCGGGCGGGGTGAAGTCGCTGCATTTCTACACGCTCAACCGCGCGGAGCTGGCGTTTGCGATCTGCCACCTGCTGGGGGTGCGGTCGAAGCCGGCGGCCGCGGTGGCGGCGGCGTGACGCTCCCCTCCCGCTTGCGGGAGGGGCTGGGGGAGGGCCTGTCCCCAGCGTTTCGGTATCCTGACAGGCCCTCCCCCGACCCCTCCCGCAAGCGGGAGGGGGGAGTTAGTGACAATGACCACACGCGACACATTCCTCGGCGAAGCCGCCAAGCGCATCCTCATCACAGACGGCGCGTTCGGGACCGAGATCCAGAACTGGAAGCTGTCGGAAGACGATTATGCCGGCAGCCTCGGCCTGACCCACGACCAGAAGGGCAACAACGACATCCTCGCGCTGACCAAGCCGGAGGTGCCGGAGTCGATCCATCGCGCCTATTTCGAGGCGGGGGCGGACATCGCCGAGACCAATACCTTCTCCGCCAACCGGATCAGCCAGGCCGATTACGGTGCCGAGCATCTGGTGCGCGAGATCAACGTCGAGAGCGCAAAGATGGCGCGCCGCCTCGCCGACGAGTTCCAGGCCAAGGATGGCCGGCCGCGCTTCGTCGCCGGGGCGATCGGGCCGACCAACAAGACGCTGTCGCTGAGCCCGGACGTCAACGATCCCGGCTATCGCGAGATCGACTTCGACTATCTGAAGGACGTGTACCGCGAGCAGATCGATGCCCTGGTCGAGGGCGGCGCGGACTTCATCCTGATCGAGACGGTGTTCGATACGCTCAACGCCAAGGCGGGGATCATGGCGGCGCTCGAAGCGGGCGACGCGCTGGGGCGCGACCTGCCGATCATGATGTCGATGACGCTGACCGATCTGTCGGGGCGCAACCTGTCGGGCCATACCGTCGAGGCGTTCTGGCATGCGGTGCGCCATGCGCGACCGCTGACGATCGGGCTCAACTGTTCGTTCGGTGCGGAGCAGCTGCGCCCGCATGTGAAGACGCTGAGCGAGATCTGCGACACGCTCATCATGATCTATCCGAACGCCGGCCTGCCCAACGAGCTGGGTGCGTATGACGAGGCGCCGGCGACGACCGCGGGGCTGGTCGGCGAGTGGGCGCAGGCGGGGCAGGTCAACGTGCTCGGCGGCTGTTGCGGGTCGACGCCGGCACATATCGCGGCGATCGCCGAGATGGCGCAGGGCGTGACGCCGCGGCCGGTGCCGGTGGCGCCGGTGCGGACGCGGCTGGCGGGGCTGGAGCCGTTTACGATGGCGGCGTGACGTTGATAGCCCTCTCCCCGGTGGGGAGAGGGTTGGGTGAGGGGAAGGGGTCTCACCGAGACCGGCCTCTCGATGAGACACAGCCCCTCTCCCAACCCTCTCCCCGGAGGGGAGAGGGCTTTTAGTAGAAAAGACCCATGACCATTTCCTCCGCCCAATTCGTCAATATCGGCGAGCGTACCAACGTCACCGGCTCCGCGCGCTTCAAGAAGTTGGTGATGGCGGGCGACTATCCGGCCGCGGTCGCGGTGGCGCTGCAGCAGGTCGAGGCGGGGGCGCAGGTGCTCGACGTCAACATGGACGAAGGCCTGCTCGACGCGCACGAGGCGATGACGACCTTCCTCAAGCTGATCCAGGCCGAGCCCGATATCGCGCGCATCCCGGTGATGGTCGATTCGTCCAAGTGGGACGTGATCGAGGCGGGGCTGAAGTGCGTGTCCGGCAAGCCGATCGTCAATTCGATCAGCATGAAGGAGGGCGAGGAAGCGTTCCTGTACCATGCGCGCAAGTGCATGGCCTATGGCGCGGCGGTGGTCGTCATGGCGTTCGACGAGGTCGGGCAGGCGGACACCAAGGAGCGCAAGGTCGAGATCTGTTCGCGCGCCTACGACCTGCTGATCGGCATCGGCTTTCCGCCCGAGGACATCATCTTCGATCCCAACGTCTTCGCCGTGGCGACGGGGATCGAGGAGCATAACAATTACGGCGTCGACTTTATCGAGGCGTGTCGCGAGATCAAGGCGCGCTGCCCGCACGTCCATATCTCGGGCGGTCTGTCGAACCTGTCGTTCAGCTTCCGCGGCAACGAGCCGGTGCGGCGCGCGATGCACTCGATCTTCCTCTATCACGCCATTCCCGCGGGCATGGACATGGGAATCGTCAACGCCGGCCAGCTCGACGTCTACGACACGATCGATCCCGAACTGCGCACGGCGTGCGAGGACGTCATCCTCAACCGCGATCCCGAGGCGGGCGACCGGCTCGTTGCGCTGGCGGAGAAGTATCGCGGCACCGATGCGGTGGCGGAGAAGGCGGCGGCCGAGTGGCGCTCGCTTCCCGTCACCAAGCGGCTGGAATATGCGCTGGTCAAGGGCATCGACGCGCATGTCGTCGACGATACCGAGGAATGCCGGCAGCAGTTCGCACGGCCGATCGAGGTGATCGAAGGGCCGCTGATGGACGGGATGAACGTCGTCGGCGACCTGTTCGGATCGGGCAAGATGTTCCTGCCGCAGGTGGTGAAGAGCGCGCGCGTGATGAAGAAGGCGGTGGCGCACCTGCTGCCGTTCATCGAGGCGGCCAAGGAGCCCGGCGCGAAGGGCAAGGGCAAGATCGTCATGGCGACGGTCAAGGGCGACGTCCACGATATCGGCAAGAACATCGTCGGCGTCGTGCTTCAGTGCAACGGCTTCGACGTGGTCGATCTCGGCGTGATGGTGCCGTGGACGAAGATCATCGCGGCGGCGAACGAGAATGACGCCGACATGATCGGGCTCTCGGGCCTCATCACGCCATCGCTGGACGAGATGGTGACCGTCGCCGAGGAGATGAAGCGGGCGGGCATGACGATGCCGCTGCTGATCGGCGGCGCGACGACGTCGAAGGTGCATACCGCGCTGCGCATCTCGCCCGCCTATGACGGGCCGATCGTCCATGTGCTCGACGCGAGCCGTGCGGTGGGCGTGGCGACGACGTTGGTCAGCGACACGCAGCGCGACGCCTATGTCGCCGGCGTCGCCGAGGATTACGAGAAGGTGCGCGTGGCGCGCGCCAACAAGGGGCAGAACGATCTGCTGCCGCTCGCCGAGGCGCGCAAGCGCGGGCTGGTGGTCGATATGGCGCTGAAGGCGCCGGCGGCGGCGCAGCCGGGCATCCACCGGTTCGACGACTGGGACCTTGCCGATCTGCGCAATTACATCGACTGGACGCCGTTCTTCCGTGCCTGGGAGCTCGCCGGCAATTTCCCGGCGATCCTGACCGACGCGGTGGTCGGGACCAGCGCGACCGGGCTGTACGAAGACGCGCAGGCGATGCTCGACACGATCATCGCGGAGAAGTGGCTGACCGCGAAGGGCGTCGCGGGGCTATGGGCGTGCCATCGTCATGACGACGACGTCTGGGTCTATACGCAGCATCGCGAGTCGCACCGCAGCCCCGATGGCGCGAGCATTCCCGAAGGCTTCCACATCCCGAACCTCGACCGCACGGCCGAGGCGAGCGTGCGGTTGCCGTTCCTGCGCCAGCAGATCGCCAAGCGCGAAGGCCGCGCCAACATGTGCCTCGCCGATTTCATCGATCCCGCCGGCGACTGGATGGGGGGCTTCGCGGTCGGCATCCACGGCATCGACGACCATATCGCGCGCTTCAAGGCGGACAACGACGATTACAACGACATCCTGCTGAAGGCGCTGGCGGATCGTCTCGCGGAAGCGTTCGCCGAGCGGCTGCACGCGCATGTCCGCACCGACCTGTGGGGCTATGCGCCGGGCGAGCAGCTGACCAACGAGGCGCTGGTGCGCGAACAGTATCGCGGTATCCGGCCGGCGCCCGGCTATCCGGCGTGTCCCGAACATTCGTTGAAGCGGACGCTGTTCGACATGCTCGACGTCGAGGGCAATGCGGGGCTGGAGCTGACCGAGAGCTTCGCGATGCTGCCGACCGCGGCGGTGTCGGGCTTCTACTTCGGGCATGCGCAGGCGGAATATTTCGGCGTGGCGAGGATCGGGCAGGATCAGGTCGTCGACTATGCCGCGCGGCGCGGGGTCGACGTGAAGCAGGCGGAACGCTGGCTGCGGCCGAACCTCGACTGACCGGCATCTTGCCGTTGTCACCCTCGCGCGGGCGAGAATGACAACGGCAACGGCGTATCAGAATCCCCGCTGCTTCAACCCCGGCAGGCGCCGCAGCATCGGTGCGACGGCCGGCATCGTCAGCATCGTGCTCGCCACCGCCATCAGCAGCAACGCGGTGAAGGTCTCGTTGGTGATGATCTTCTTGTCCAAGAGGATGTTGACGAAGATGATCATGATGAGCGCTTTGGTCTGGAGCAGCCAGCCGATCGCCTTCGCATCGCCCTTCGGCCATTTGAGGATGCGGCCGGCGAGGTGCACGCCGCCGAGCTTGCCGCCGACCGACGCGGCGAGCAGCAGCGCGGCGACCGCGAACACCGATGCACCGCCGACGCCCCATTGCGTCTTGAGGCCGGTCGACAGGAAGAACACCGGCATCACCGCGAGCAGCACGGTCTGACGGAAGCGGTCCATCCGCTCCTCGCCGAACCAGTGCGCGTCGAGCACCGCGCCCGCCAGGAACGCGCCGACCATGAAGTGCAGCCCCGCCCAGTCCGCCGCGAACCCGCACAGCGCCAGCCAGATCAGCCCGACGTACCAGCGGTCGTCCTCGCCGAGTGCGCGCAGCAGGCGGCGCACCGCCCAGGTGGCGACGGCGAAACCGATCAGGAAGCCGCCCTGCCGCCCGACCCGCTCCCAGTCGAGCAGGATCAGCGCGAGCACGCCCCAGATCGCGATATCGTCGAGGCTGGCGTAGCGCAGCACGCGCTGACCGAGGGGCTCGCGCAGGATGTCGAGCTTTTCCATCAGCAGCACGAGGATGGGAAGCGCGGTGACTGCGCAGGCCATGCCTATGCCGAGCACGACCTGCCACGCCGCACCCTCCGGCCCGCGCCAGCCGGGGAAGCGCAGCATGACCAGCGCGGCGAGACTCCCTGCGACCAAGGGCACGCCGAGCGCGAGGCCGGCGGCGACGCCGGTCTCGCGCCGCCGCTTCCACGCCTCGCCGATGTCGAGTTCGAGGCCGGCGACCCAGACGAACAGCATCACCGCCCACCACGCGATGCCGTTAAGCGCGCCCAGGGTCGCAGGCGTGAAGACGAAGGCGTAATAATCGGGGAAGATCGCGCCGAGGATGCCCGGCCCCAGCAGGATGCCGCCGATGATCTGCACGACGACGAGCGACGCCCAATAGTCGGTGCGTGCGACCCGCCAGACGAGCCATGGCAGCGTGAAGATGATGAGGATCGCGAGGAGGAACACCTCCGTCGCCGACATCGCGTGCATGGTCGTCCCCCCCCTGGCGCCTCTCGTTACGTGCCCCCCGGCGCGCGCTGTGACGTGCGTCTAACCGGAGTAACGCGCGCGTCGCAATGCCCCGCTCCGGGACAGGTGGCTAGGGGAGTAACCCGATCGCCGGCGGGCGGGCGGCATTAACCGCGAATCCGGCTGGCATCGCGCGTATCGGCAGGCGCAGACGGGGGCATGACCCGTGCGCTCCTCGCCCTCGCCCTCGCCCTGTTCGCCGCTCCCGCCTTTGCCGAGGTGCCCGGGCCGTTCATCGTCGTCGAGACGGGACGGCGCTTCGCCAACCTGCAGCAGGCGGTGTCGTCGATCCGCATGGGGACGGCGACGATCCTTATCGCGCCGGGCGTCTATCGCCAGTGCGCGGTGCAGCAGGGCGGGCGGATCACCTTCAAGGCCGAGCAGCCCGGCACCGCGATCTTCGAGAAGGAGACGTGCGAGGACAAGGCGGCGCTGGTGCTGCGCGGGCAGGGGGCGGTGGTCGATGGCCTCGTCTTCCGGGGCTACAGCGTGTCGGACGGCAATGGCGCCGGGATCCGCGCGGAGATGGGCGATCTGACCGTCACCGATTCGATGTTCCTCGACAGCCAGGAGGGCATCCTGGGCGGCGAGCCGACGGGGCAGCGGATCACGATCGACCGGTCGACCTTTTCAGGGCTGGGCCAGTGCGACGAAGCGGTCAATTGCTCGCACTCGATCTACCTCGGCAACAAGGGGCAGGTGACGATCACCAATTCGCGCTTCGAACGCGGGACCGGCGGGCATTACGTCAAGCTGCGCGTGCCGAACGTGACGATCACCGACAACAGTTTCGACGATACCGCGGGGCGGAAGACCAATTACATGATCGATTTGTCCGAAGGCGCACGCGGGCTGATCGCGCGCAACACCTTCGTGCAGGGGCGGGCGAAGGAGAACGGCAGCGGGCTGATCGTCGTCGCGGCGGAGGCGAAGACCTATCCGTCGGCGGGGCTGCGCATCGAGGACAACGACGCGCGGATGGCACCGGGGGCGAGCGGCAACCCGGCGTTCGTCGCGGACCTCAGCCATGAGCGGCTGGCGGTGGGGGCGAACCGGCTGGCGGGGATGCGGTCGTTCGAGGTGCGTTGAGGTTCACGCGAAGGCGCAAAGAAGGTGATTCACGCGGAGACGCGGAGACGCGGAGGTGTCGTATTCGGCGCCACCGGCGCCT
The DNA here is from genome assembly GCF_024211255.1 of Sphingomonas liriopis. Classification (GTDB taxonomy): domain Bacteria; phylum Pseudomonadota; class Alphaproteobacteria; order Sphingomonadales; family Sphingomonadaceae; genus Sphingomonas; species Sphingomonas liriopis. The sequence goes on from NZ_JAMLDY010000014.1 coordinate 74,944, forward strand.
TCGATCTTTGACGGCACGGCATGGACTGGCGTTGTTGTGGAAGCGCGGCGTTGCCGCGGGTACGACACCTCCGCGTCTCCGCGCCTCCGCGTGAACCAACCTTCTTTTTCTTCTTCGCGTCTTCGCGTCTTCGCGCGAAAATCATCTATCGATCGGCGAGCCGGTCCTGCCGCGCCGCTTTCACGATCACCGCCGACGACAGCAGGATCGACGACACCAACGCACCGATCGCGAGCAGGCCGCCGTTGGTGACGGTGACATCCGCGACGAGGCGCACGCGTTTGCCCGCCTTCAGGTGGAAACGGGCGTGTTGGGGTTCGGACAGGCTCATGACGAACGAACGCCCGGATGGGACGTCGGTTCAGGTCAATCCGGCGTGCCGCCTTATCGCGCGCAGGTGTCGCCTGCCCCCGGATCGAGGTCGAGGCAGCGGCCGTCGAGGCCCTTGACCGGCAGGCCGATCGTCGCCGCCAGTGTGGGGACGATATCGACCGTTTCGACCGACAGCGGCTGTTCGAAGCCGGCCATCCCCTTGCGCCAGAACAGCATCGGCACGCGGCGGTCGTAATCCCATGGCGAGCCATGCGTTTCGACATAGGTGGTGCCGGGGGTGACCACCGATGTGACGCGCGGCTTCAGCAGGACGAGCAGGTCGCCGGAGCGCGCGGGGTCGAACGAGGCGCGCGCGCGCTCGATCAGCGTCCATGTCTCCGGCGGGGTGGTCGGCTTCGGCGTTGCGGCGATCTGCGCCGCGGTGAAGACCGTCTCGACGCGGGCGTCGGCGCGATATCGCCGAACCGCTTCGGCGACGACCCGTGCGCGCTGTGCCGGTGTCAGCGTGCGGGCGAGGAAGACGTCGCTGTCGAAGCCCGTCTTCGATTCCGCGCTGACCAGTACCGGTCCGGCGATGCCGAGCGCCGTACCGATCGCGGCGCCCATCGCATCTGCCTTCAGGCCGGCGGGAACGTGCGCCTCCATCGGCATCGCGCGCTGCAACTGGCGTTCGGTCATGTCGTGTGCGCCATGATCGGCGGTCAGCACGACCTCGTAATCCACGCCCCACGCGTCGAGCGTGTCGAAGAAGCTGCCGAGCGTCGCGTCGAGCTGGGCCATCTGGATGCACATCTCGGCGCCCTGCGTGCCGTTGGCATGGCCGATATAATCGGTGGCGGAGGCGCCGATGGCGATGATGTCGGTGGTCGGCCCGCGGCCGAGCTTCATGTCCTGGATCAGCCCCGCCGCCAGCGCGAAGACGGCGGCGTCGAAGGGCGGCGAATAGCGGAACGCCTTCGTATCCCCCGCCGCGCGTTCGAACCGGCCGGTGCCGAGCGTCTGGTCGCCGACGACGATCGGACGCGACAGGCCGGTACAGAAACCGGGCAGCGGCAATGCGGTCTGCGGGCGGGCGATCAGCGCCGCAGTCGCGGCCTTGGCGCGGGTGACCACCGCAGGTTCGGCGCGGCCGGCATAGGTGGCGAAGGTCTTGCCGTCCCACCACCACAGTTCATCGACCGTGTGCCCGCCCATCATCACCGCGGCGCGATCCTTGCCGGCGACGGAGACGACGCGGGTGGCGGGGCGTGCCGCCTTCATCATCTCGCCCAGTGTGGGCACCTTCAGATGCCGGTCGCTGACGGTGTAATTATTGTGGTCCGAGCCGGGGACGGTCTCGTCCTCGGCGCAATAGACGTTCTTGTCGGGCCGGGCGACCGACTGGTCGATCCAGTTGTTGGCGATGATCCCGGTGTGGGCGGGGCGCATTCCGGTGAGGATCGTCGAATGGCCCGGGCATGTCTCGGTCGCGGCATGGCTCTGATAGCCCGAGGGGAAGACCGCGCCGGTCAGCAGCCGCGCGAAGCCGCCGGTGAAATGGTTGCGATATTGCTGGAACAGGTCCGCGGAGAATTGATCGACCGAGATCGCGACGATCAGCCGCGGCGGCGTGGTCGGCGCGACGGGGGCGGGGGCCGGTGCGGCCTGCTGCGCGGCGACGGGAGCGGCGGAGGCGAGCAGGGCGGCGGCGATCAGCGCTTTCATCGGGAACACTCGTTTTACGGGGCCGGCACCGCTATGGCGACGGGTGATGAATCGGGCAACCAGGGTTGGGCGGCGTACCGCCGATGAAGCGATGCGCGTGCTGTGTTGCGCGCTGATGACGCTGACGGCGATGCTGTGGGCGCTTCCTGCGCATGCGGACCTCGCGCCGGCGGACGGGCCAAAGCATCTGGCGATGCGGCTGGTGGCGGAGAGCGACAGCCCCCGCGCCGGGCAACCGGTGACGCTGGCGATCGACACGCGGCCGGCGCCGGGCTGGCACGGCTATTGGCGCAATCCGGGCGATGCGGGGTTCGCGCCCTCCTTCGCATGGACCCTGCCGAAGGGGGCGGCGATCGCTGGCGAGCCGCAATGGCCTGTGCCGACGACGCTGCTGATCGCCGGGCTGATGAACTATGTGTACGAGACGCCCTATGCGCCGCTGGTGACGCTGCGGGTGCCGGCGGGGCTCGCCAAAGGCACGAAGCTGCCCGTGAAACTGGCGATCAGCTATCTCGTCTGTACCAATGCGATCTGCGTGCCGGAGGCGCAGGACCTCAGCCTCGACCTGACCGTCGGTGACGGCGCGCCGTCGCACGGTGCGGAGTTCGACCGGTGGCGCAGCGCGATCCCCAAGCCGCTCGACGCGGCGGGGACGTATCAGGTCAAGGACGGCAAGCTCGTCATCGCGGTGCCGTTGCCGGCGGCGGCGACGGTGCAGGACGCCGCCTTTTTCCCGTTCGGGCCGGACATGGTGAAATATGCCGCGCCGCAGAGCGTGACGCGCGACGGCGACCGGCTGCTGATCGCGACCGAGGGCGCGCCGAAGGGGCGGATCGAGGGGGTGCTGCGGATCGGGGCGAATCTGGGGCTGAGCATCCATGCGACCGCTGGGACGGTAGCGCAGGCGAGCGACCGCAGCGGCTGGGCGGCGGCGCTGCTCGCCTTCGCCGGGGCGGTGCTCGGCGGGCTGATCCTCAACGTCATGCCGTGCGTCTTCCCGATCCTCAGCCTCAAGGCGCTGCATCTGGCGCGCGGCGGCGAGGACGAGCGGGCGGCGCGGATCGATGCGCTGGGCTACATGCTCGGCGCGGTGCTGATGTGCGTCGCGCTCGGCGGGTTGATCCTGGCCTTGCGCGCGGGCGGGTCGGTGGTCGGCTGGGCGTTCCAGTTGCAGGACCCGCGGATCGTCGTGCTGCTGATCGCGCTGACCTTCGCGATCACGCTCAACCTCGCCGGGCGGTTCGAGGTGCCGGTGCCGCAATTCGCGTCGCACGGCGGCGCGGCGGGGTCGGTGGCGACGGGCGCGCTGGCGGCGTTCGTCGCGACGCCGTGTTCGGGTCCGTTCATGGGCGCGGCGCTGGGGGCGGCGCTGGTACTGCCGTGGCCGGCGGCGCTGGCGGTGTTCGCGGGACTCGGGCTGGGGCTGGCGCTGCCGTTCCTAGCGATCGGCTTCGTGCCGGCGTTGCGGCGGCGGTTGCCGAGGCCGGGGCTGTGGATGGAGCGGCTCCGGCGCGTGCTGGCGGTGCCGATGGCGCTCACGGTATGCGCGCTGCTGTGGCTGGCGTGGCGGCAGGCGGGGACGATGGGGCTGGCGATCGGCGTGGCGACGATGGTCGTCACCGGCGTCGTGCTGAGCCTCGGCGGGCAGCGGCAGAAGCGCGGGGAAGGTTTCGGCTGGGTCGTCGCGGCGGCGGCGCTGGTGGTGCCGGCGGGGCTGGCGGCGGCGCTGACCGGTGGCGCGGCGAAGCCGGCCGCGGTCGGCGGCGATGCGTTCAGCGAGGCGCGGCTGGCGGCGCTGCGCAAGGAGGGGCGGCCGGTGTTCGCCTATTTCACCGCCGACTGGTGCCTGTCGTGCAAGGTCAACGAGGCCTCGTCGATCGACACCGCCGCGACGCGGGCGGCGTTCGCGAAGAACAAGGTCGCGGTGCTGGTCGGCGACTGGACCGATGGCGATCCGGCGCTTGGGCGGTTCATCCAGGCGCATAACCGGGCGGGGGTACCGTTGTATCTGTACTATGCGCCGGGGGCCGCGGGGCCGCGGGTGTTGCCGCAGGTGCTGACGCCGGGGATGCTGGCGGCGCTACGCTAATCTAGGGTTATCGCTCGCCCAGCCACCCCCGTCACCCCGGACTTGTTCCGGGGTCCACTCTGCGGCGAGGCGTGGGGCTTGGGGCTTGAGGTGTGAGCGTGCGCCTGCGGCACGGTGGACTCCGGAACAAGTCCGGGGTGACGGAAGGATAGGGGCGGCGTCTGAGCCATAATCGCCGCGCGCAGGCAGAATAAATCCCACCACCACATCGCGCCCCTTGTGCAGCGCAGCGATTCCCCGCAGCATGGAACTTGCATAACGTGGAGGGCTTTACCGTTCCGATGGGGAAACGACCGGCGTTCGACGAGATCATGGGGATGGACGGCGATACGCCGCCGCGTTTGCCTCTGGCAGCCTTGGGCAAATGGCTGGCGGATACGCCCGACGACGAACTGCGCCGGCGGCAGGAGACGGCGGAGACGACCTTCCGCCAGCTCGGCATCACCTTCGCGGTCTATGGCGACACCGACACGCGCGAACGGATTATTCCGTTCGACATCGTGCCGCGCGTCTTTCTCGCCGACGAATGGGCGAAATTGTCCGAAGGGCTGGTGCAGCGGGTCGAGGCGATCAACGCCTTCCTCGACGACATCTATGGCGAGCGTCGTATCCTCAAGGAAGGCGTGCTGCCCGAGGATCTGATCCTCGGCAATCCGCAGTTCCGGCCTGAGATCGCGGGGATGCGCCCGCCGCACGGCATCTGGGCGCATATCTGCGGCATCGATCTGGTGCGCACCGGCCCCGACGCGTTCTTCGTGCTTGAGGACAATGCCCGCACGCCGTCGGGGGTGAGCTACATGCTCGAGAACCGCGAGGCGATGGTGCGGCTGTGCCCCGAACTGTTCCGCGAATATCGCGTCGAGCCGGTCGACAGCTATCCCGACCGGTTGCTGGAAACGATGAAGTCGGTCGCGCCACGCGGCGGCTCATCGGGGCCGGTGTGCGTTGTGCTGACGCCGGGGCATTACAATTCGGCCTATTACGAACATAGCTTCCTCGCCGATTCGATGGGGATCGAGCTGGTCGAGGCGGCCGATCTGGTCGTCGACGACGATCAGGTCTGGATGCGGACGATCGCGGGGCGCGTGCGCGTCGACGTGATCTATCGCCGGGTCGACGACGATTATCTCGATCCGCTGGTCTTCCGCGCCGATTCGATGCTCGGCGTGCCCGGGCTGATCGCGGCCTATGCCGCGGGCAATGTCGCGATCATCAACGCGCCGGGCAACGGCATCGCCGACGACAAGGCGATCTACAGCTACATGCCCGAGATCGTCCGTTTCTATTCGGGCGGCGAGGCGAAATTGCCCAACGTCGAGACGTGGCGCTGCCGCGAACCGCAGGCGCTGCAATATGTGCTCGATCATCTCGACGAGGTGGTGGTGAAGCTGGTCGATGGGTCGGGCGGCTATGGCATGCTGGTCGGGCCGACCGCGAGCCGGCAGGAGATCGAGGACTTCCGACGCGCGCTGATCGCCGAGCCGCACCGTTATATCGCGCAGCCGACGCTGGCGCTGTCGACGGTGCCGACGCTGGCGGACAGCGGGCTCAGCCCCCGCCACGTCGATTTCCGCCCCTTCGTGCTGACCGGGTCGAAGGGCGTGCAGGTGGTGCCGGGCGGATTGACGCGGGTGGCGCTCAAGGAGGGGTCGCTGGTCGTCAATTCGAGCCAGGGCGGCGGGACCAAGGACAGTTTCGTGCTGATGGCGGATGGCCAGCGCCAGACGCAGTCGATGGGCGGCATGACGCAGAGCCAGGGGTTCGGGGCATGATGCTCTCGCGGACGGCCTCGTCGCTCTACTGGCTGGGCCGGTACATCGAGCGCGCCGATTTCTTCGCGCGGCTGATCGAGGCGACGGTCAGGCTCGACGTGATGTCGTCGCGGCCGGCGGGGGAGGTGGCGTGGTCGTCGGCGCTCGCGGTCACCGAGACCGAGGTCGACTTCGCCGCGCATGGCGGGACGCTGACGCAGACCGACGTGGTGCGCTTCCTGACCGTCGATACCAGCCATCCGGGGTCGGTGATCCGCTGCCTCGACCGCGCGCGCAACAACGCCAAGGCGGTGCGCACCGCGCTCAGCCGCGAGGCGTGGACCGCGATCAACCGCGCGTGGCTGGTGTTCGAATCGCGCAGCCAGGTCGGCGACGCCGCGCAGACGCTGCGGCTCGTCGAATCGGTCAAGAACGAGACGCGCGGGTTCGAGGGCGCGGTGCACCAGATGCTGCGCAACCAGTCGCACTGGTTCATCCGGCTGGGGCAGGCGGTCGAGCGTGCCGACAACACCGCGCGATTGCTCGACGTCAAATACCATATCCTGCTGCCGGAGGGCGAGGCGGTCGGCGGGATCGTCGATCGCGACCAGTGGACGACGATCCTGCAGGTCGTGTCCGCGGTGACCGCCTATCGCTGGCTCTATTCGGACGGGTTGACCCCGGCGAACGTCATCGACCTGCTGATCGCCAGCCACGATCTGCCGCGCAGCCTGACGGCATCCGCCGATACGACCGTCGAGCTGCTCGGCCTGCTCGCCGAACGCACCGGCAGCCATGGCGAGGCCGACCGGATGGCGCGGATGCGCGCCGCGCGGCTCGGCCGGACGCGGTCGGGCGAGGTGATCGCCAGCGGCCTGCACCAGTATCTGCAGGCGTTCATCCGCGAAAACGGCCAGCTGCACGAGGCGATCGGTCGCCAGTTCCGGTTCGGCTGATGCGGCTCTCGATCGATCACCGCACCGTCTATCGCTTCACCGCGCCGCAGAGCCGGCTGGTGCAGATGCTGCGCATGACGCCGGAAAACAGCCACGACCAGACGGTGGCGCGCTGGCGGATCGACGTCGATTGCGACGCGACGATGCGGCGCGGGCGCGACGGCTTCGGCAATGCGGTCACGATGCTGTACGCGGAAGGGCCGATCGCAGACATCGAGATCGCGGTGCGCGGCGAGGTGCTGACCAGCCATTCCGACGGCGTCGTGCGCGGCGTACGCGAGGTGCTGCCGCCCGCCGTCTTCCTGCGCGCGACCGAGGCGACGCCGCGCGATCCGGCGATCGCCGCCTTCGCCGCGGAGGTGACGGCGGGCGCGGAGGGGCCGGTCGGCATGCTCCACCGGCTGAACCGCGCGCTGCACGAACGCTTCGCGCTCGACCGCGCGCGACCGGCGCCGGGATTGAGCGCGGCGGAGGCGTTCGCGCGGCCCGCGGCGACGTCGCGCGATCTGGCGCATATCTTCGCGGTGGCGGCGCGCTCTCTCGACATCCCGGCGCGCTACGTGTCGGGCTACAGCATCGTCGAGGGCTCGCTGCGCCCGACCCCGCACGGCTGGGCGGAGGCGCACGTCGAGCGGCTCGGCTGGGTCGGGTTCGACCCGTGCACCGGCCGCTCGCCGCAGGAGGAAAGCGTCCGCGTCGCTGCCGCGCTCGACGCCTCGGGCGCCGCGCCAGTGGCGGGATCGCGGCTGGGCGAGGGCGAGGAGGAACTCGACGTCGCGGTGAAGGTGTCGGCGGCGCAATAGGGGGCTGATGGTCGGCCATGCCGGGAGGGGCGGCACGTCTGGCGACGGTGCTCGCCGGCTGCACCAAGGCCTCCGTCACCCCGGACTTGTTCCGGGGTCCACGGTTCGGCAAGCGCAACGGGCGATTGGTGTGCGGCACGGTGGACCCCGGAACAAGTCCGGGGTAACGAAGATTTCGGGAAAGGCACCGAGGCATTACGGCCGGCCCCATGGCCAGACGAAGCGAAAGTCGACTCGGTTAACCGGATCACAACCCGGCGCGCCTAACCCGGCAGCGTGGGGCATTCGCGCATCTCGACGATCGGCCAGCTTTTGCTGGGTCTGGCGCTGTTGACCGCGTCGTCGTGCGTGCCGCCCAAGACCCAAGGGTCGCGCGTCGCGCAGGCTGTGCCGCCGCCGACGCCGCGCCAGCTGCTCCGCGACCTCGCGCTCGACGTGCCGGGCGACATGCCGGGGCTGGAGGGATTACCGGCTAGCCTGCGCGCCAGCATCGCCGACGATGCCGCGCCGGCGCTGGTCGATGCCGCGCCGCCGTTCCTCGCGCAGATGCAGAGCCAGGACGATGCGGCGCGCGCGACCGAATGCCTGACCGCCGCGGTCTATTACGAGGCGCGCTCCGAAGCGGTCGACGGGCAGCGCGCGGTGGCGCAGGTCGTGCTCAACCGCGTGCGCGATCGCGCCTTTCCGCACAGCGTCTGCGGCGTCGTCTATCAGGGGTCGAACCGGCGGACGGGGTGCCAGTTCTCCTTCACCTGCGACGGATCGATGGCGCATCGCCGCGATCCCTATTCGTGGGCGCGCGCCCGCGCCATCGCCGAGGCGGCGCTGGCGGGCGACGTCTATGCGCCGGTCGGCGCGGCGACCTTCTACCATACCAGCGCGATCCTGCCGTGGTGGGCATCGAGCATGGCGCGGATCGGATCGGTCGGCGCGCATGTCTTCTACCGCTGGCGTGGCGCGATGGAGGGGGCGTTGAGCTTCCGTGCGTCCTATGCCGGCGTCGAACCCGGCGTCGGCGGGATCGCGGCTCCCGGGCTGCAGACCGCGGGCATGTATCGCGACAGCAGCGAGGTGGGCGGCGTCACCATCCATCGCGGCAAGATGACGCCGGTGGCGAGCGCTGGCCCGGTCGCGACGAACGCGGTGTCGGCTCCGCGGATGCTGATGGCGGCCGGCGTGCGCGTCCATCTGGGCAGCGAAGCCCCGCGGCGCGTGGTCACCGACGGCGCGGTGATCGGCGAGGAAAGCGACCCGATCTGAGGCGGATCGACATTCGGGTTCGTGGGATAGACGGTGCCCCACAAGGCACCGTCGCCCCGGACGTGTTCCGGGGTCCACCGGGCGGCTCGGCCATCGGCAAGAGGCTGAGGGGCCGCGCTCGCGGGACCGTGGACCCCGGAACAAGTCCGGGGTGACGTGGTAAGAGAGCAAGGCCCGTTCCGGCATTCGTCTACGACTTCCAACGTAATCCGATCCAGGCCCCCATCCGCCTTCCTGGCGAAGGCGAGACCTCTGCGAAAGTCCCTCAGTGCTCCCGCGTAGGCGGGAGTCCAGGAGTCACGCGCTCCATAAGCCGTTGTTTTGCTTGGCTCTGGGCTCCCGCCTGCGCGGGAGCACGGGAAAGGGGTACGAACGTTCGCAGTGCTCTCGCGAAAGCCGGGGTCCAGCTGGGCGACGTTCGCGACCATGCCCCTGTGCTTGCCCGACTGGGCCCCGGCCTTTGCCGGGGAAGGGGGGACGTGGATAGGCCCGTCAGGCCAGTGCGACCTGCCGCACGTCCGGCACCGGGGCCAGTTCCTCGTCGGTCAGCGCGCGCCAACCGTTGGGGCCGAGCATCTCGATCGGGCGATAGCGCGTCTTGTAGGCCATCCGCGCCGAACCCTTCACCCAATAGCCGAGGTAGACGTAGGGCAGGCCCGCGTCGCGCGCGCGCGCGATGTGATCCATGATGATGACGTTGCCGAGGCCCGGCCGTGCCGCGCCGGGCGTCTCGTCGTCGGCGGCGAAGAAGCTGTAGATCATCGACAGGCCGTCCGCCTGCCGGTCGGTCAGGCAGGCGCCGACCAACCGTCCCCGCTCGCCATTGGTCGAGGGGGTGCGATATTCGACGATCTGCGAATTGACCGGCGAATGCTCGACCATGTCGGCGTAATCGTCTTCGTCCATCCCCGCCATGCCGCCGCCGGGGTGACGCGCGCCCAAGTAGCGGCGCAGCAGCTGGAACTGCTCGTCGGTCGCCCACGGGCGACAGGCGGTGACCTCCAGATCGTCGTTGCGGCGCAGCAGCTTGCGCTGGCTGGCGTTGGGGACGAAATCGGGCGTGACGACGCGTACCGAGACGCAGGCGGTGCAGCCGGCGCACGACGGGCGATAGGCGACCCCCTGCGACCGGCGAAAGCCGATCCGGCCGAGCGCGTCGTTCAGTTCGGTCGCATGCGGGCCGCTCAATTCGGTGAACACCTTGCGCTCCTGCCGGCCCGGCAGGTACGGACAGGGCGCGGGCGTGGTGACGAAGAAGCGCGGAAAACGAAAAGGCGCAGTCACCGCCGGCAATCCCCCGAGATATTGGCCACCGCGACCGCGGCGCGCACGACATATGAATCACCCGCGCGGTCCTGAAAAGCGGCTTTACCATCAAAGAGGGTTAATCGCTGGCAGAGAGTCTTTCCGGCACCAGCGACGGGTCCATTTCGGGACAATGCTGCACTGCGGGAACAACGATGGCGCCGGGTCGTTGCAGCAGTCCTAGGACCCAATCTCCGGAGTATTCCCATGACCAAGATGTTTGCCGGCTCGCTCGCCGCGCTCGCGATGACCGCCGCGCCGATCGCAGCGACGCCTGCGTTCGCCGCCCCCACCACCAACCCCGCCGCTTCGCTGTCGGTCGCCAAGTCGGTGCGCGCCAGCACGCCGTCGGCGAAGAAGAACGACCTCGCCGGTGGCGGGCTGATCTTCGCCGCGCTGATCGCCGCGGGCGTGATCGCGATCGTCGCGGTCGCCGCGTCGAAGGACGACAGCGCCGACAGCAACTAAGCTGACGGTTCCGACCTAATGAAACGGGGGCGGCGCGACGGCGCGGTCCCCGTTTTCATGTCCGGCGCTATTGATCGAAATCGCTGCGGTCGCCCTGTGTGCCGTGCAGCTGCGCCCAGAGCTGCCGCGTCCCCGCCTCCTGCGCGCGGTTGACGAATTGCGATGCGACCAGCCAGCCCTTCAGCGGGCGGAGCGGCAGCAAGGTGCCGAGCGCCATGAACGGCACCGAGGTGACGAGGTGCACCCACGCCGGCGGCGCGAACGCCACCTGCACCCAGACGACGAACGCGATCAACGGCAGCGCGACGATGCACAGCGAGAAGAACGCCGGGCCATCGTCCGGCGCGGCGAAGCGATAGTCGAGATCGCAATGCGCGCAGCGATCGACGATCTTCAGCCACGACCGGAACATGTGCCCCTGTCCACAGCGTGGACACAGCCCCTTCCAGCCGCAGCGCAGGATCCAGCGGAACTTGGCGTTGCCGTCGTTCAGCGGCGGGAATGCGGGCGTGTCTGCTTCCATGACACGGGAGATAGGCCGTCGCGCCGGGGATGCGATGGGACATATTGTCCACCGTGCGCCCTCTTGCCTATCCACGTCCCCGACCGTTCGCCCTGAGCCTGTCGAAGGGCAGGTGAGACTCAGGCCCTTCGACAGGCTCAGGGCGAACGGGAGTCCCGGGGGCGACCCGCCCTACGCCTGTTCGACCACGCTCGTTTCGAACCCGCCCTCGCGCAGCGCGACGATCAGGCGATTGAGATGGGCGCGGTCGCGCGTCTCGCATTCGATATCGGTGACCAGCCCCTTGGCGGGCAGCGAGGTGAAGATGCGCTGGTGGTACACTTCGATGATGTTGACCCGCTGCGCGTCGAAGATGCGCGCGACGTTGAACAGCGCGCCGGGCTGGTCCTGCAGCCGCACGCGCAGGCGCGCGAGCCGGCCCGAGCGGGCGAGGTCGCGCAGCAGCACGTTGGCGAGCAATCGCGTGTCGATATTGCCGCCGCACAGGATGATGCCGACGGTGCGCCCCTTGAAGCGTTCCGGATAGGCCATCAGCGCGGCGAGGCCCGCGGCGCCCGCGCCCTCGACCACCGTCTTCTCGATCTGCAGCAGCAGGCTGACCGCTTCTTCCAGATTGCGTTCGCCGACCAGCACGATGTCGTCGACCAGTTCGGCGACCATGCGCGAGGTGATGCCGCCCGGCTCCTTCACCGCGATCCCCTCGGCCAGCGTATCGCCGGCGCAGGGCAGGTCGGTGCCGCGGATACGGTTGTACATCGACGGGAACAGTTCCGCTTGGACGCCGACGATCTCGATCGGGTGATCCGCGGCGCGTGCGACGATCGCGGTGCCGGAGATGAGCCCGCCGCCGCCGATCGGGATCAGCAGCGTGTCGAGGTTGGGCACGTCCTCCAGCATCTCGACCGCCGCCGTCCCCTGTGCGGCGATGACGCGCGGATCGTCGAACGGATGGACGAAGGTGAAGCCGCATTCCGCCTCGAGCACGCGGGCGTGCGCGTAGGCGGCGTCGAACGTCTCGCCCTCCAGCACGACGTTGGCCTTGTGCCCCTCGGTCTGCGTCACCTTCACCGTCGGCGTGGTGCGCGGCATGACGATCGTCGCAGGGATGCCGAGCCGGTTGGCGTGATAGGCGAGCCCCTGCGCGTGATTGCCGGCGGAGGCGGCGATGACGCCCTTGGCGCGCGCCTCGGGCGACAGCTGCAGCAGCGTGTTGAGCGCGCCGCGTTCCTTGTACGCCGCGGTGAACTGCAGATTCTCGAACTTCAGGAACACAGTGGCGCCGGTCATGTCGCTCAGCGTCTTGCTGACCAAAGTCGGCGTGCGGACGATGGCGTCGCGGATACGGGCGTGCGCGGCGTGGACGTCGTCGATCGTGACGGGCAAAGCGGCGGTGACAGCGGATTTCGTAGCCATGCCGAGCCGCTAGACCATCTGGTGCGGTGGGGGAACACCGCTTATGCGGGATGCCATGGCAAGACAGGCTTTCACGGTGACGCTCGCGGCATGCGCCGCAACGATGACGATGTCCGGCGCGGCATGGGCCGACGGGCTGGTCGACAACGTCAACGGCATGACGCTGGACAAGGACGGCAAGGTCGTCCGCTTCGGCGCGATGCTGGTGACCGCGGAGGGCAATGTGTCCAAACTGTTGTCGGGCAAGGACAAACGCCCCGACAAGCTCGACTGGCGCGTCGATTTCAAGGGCAAGACGCTGCTGCCCGGGATGATCGACGCGCACGGCCATGTCATGGAACTGGGTTTCCGCGCGCTCGAACTCGACCTGTCCGACACGAAGACCCTCGCCGAGGCGCAGGCGAAGATCGCGGCCTATGCGCGTGCCAACCCCGATCGCGCGTGGATCATCGGCGGCGGGTGGAATCAGGAGGTGTGGGGCCTCGGCCGGTTCCCGACCGCCGCCGATCTCGATGCGGCGGTCGGTGATCGGCCGGTCTGGCTGGCGCGCGCCGACGGCCATGCCAGCTGGGGCAACAGCGCCGCGCTGAAGGCCGCCGGCGTCACCGCGAAGAGCGTCGCGCCCGCTGGCGGACGGATCGAGAAGGGCGCGGGCGGGCAGCCCGCGGGCGTCTTCGTCGATGCCGCGCAGGAGCTGGTCGCCCGCGTCGTGCCGCGGCCGCTGGGCAAGGACCGCAACGCTGCCTTCCTCAAGGCGCAGGCGATCCTGTTGAGCTATGGCGTCACCGCGACCGCCGACATGGGGACGAGCATCGACGACTGGCTGACCTATCGCCGCATCGGCGACAATGGCGGGTTGCGACTGCGGATCATGAGCTATGGCATGGGCGTCGACACGACGGTGCAGATCGGCGCGGTCGGACCGAGCCCGTGGCTGTACGGCGACCGGCTGAAGCTGGTCGGGGTCAAGCTGTACGCCGATGGCGCTTTGGGGTCGCGCGGTGCGTGGCTGAAGGCGCCCTATGCCGATGCGCCGGGCCAGTCGGGCGCGGGCTTCATGAGCGACACGGTCCTGCGCAACTGGATGAGCCGTGCGGCGATGGACGGTTATCAGGTCGCGATCCACGCGATCGGCGACCGCGCCAATGCCGAGGCGCTCGACGCGATCGACGAGATGGCGCAGACCTACAAGGGCGACCGGCGCTGGCGGATCGAACATGCGCAGATCGTCGATCCCGCCGACCTGCCGCGCTTCGGCAGATACGGCACGATCGCATCGATGCAGCCGGTCCACCAGACCAGCGACCGCACGATGGCGGAGGCGCGGCTGGGGCCGCAGCGGCTGGTCGGCGCCTATGCCTGGGCCTCGATGCTGAAGAACGGCGCGAAGCTGGCGTTCGGTTCCGACTATCCGGTCGAGAAGCCCGATCCCTGGGCGGGCTGGGCCGCCGCCTTCACCCGCCAGGACGCCGACGGCCAGCCGTTCGGCGGCTGGCACCCCGAACAGGCGGTGACCCGCGAACAGGCGTGGTGGGCCTATACCGGCGGCGCGGCCTATGCCGGCTTCGCCGAGGACCGCATCGGCCGGCTGGCGCCGGGATTGAAGGCCGATTTCGTCGTGGTCGACCGCGACCCGCTGCTCGCCTCGCCCACCGACCTGCGCGCGACGAAGGTGCAGGAAACGTGGATCGGCGGGCAGAAGGTTTGGGAGCGGAAGTAGGTACGTCGGCGTCGGTCAGAAGCTGAACGAGGCCATCGCCATCAGCCCGATCTGCGAATCCTCCCGGTAGCGGATCATGGTTTCGCCGGTGGGGAGCGGCTTGTTGGCTTCGATGCCGTCGCCGAGCAGTTGCACGTCGGGATCGATGATGACGCCGAACCCGAGGTTGAAGCTGTCGGTCTTGGTCGGTTCGCGCCGGAAGGCGAGCATGACGCCCAGGCCGATCGCGTTGATGACCTCCTTGTCGCCCGGCTGGATCGCGACGAACGGCCCGACACCCCACATGTCGGATTCCACGCCGAGCAGGTCGAATTGTGGCTTGAAGAGGTAATGACTCTCGAACAGCAGCCGGGCCGGCGTGTTGTTGCTTTTCTTGATGCGCACGATGCCGTCGACCACCGTGGCTTCGGCGATGCGGTCGCGCGTACCGAGATCGACGGTGAGCGACAGGCCGGTGCCGAGCGCGAGCCCGCCGAAATCGCGCGTAGCCTTGTTCTCCGCCTCCGCATCTGCGGCGGCCCGAACCGCGGCGACATCGAGTTTTTGCTGCGCGACCACCGGTGCGGCCGGAGCAGGAGCAGGAGCAGGTGCGCCAGCCTGCGCCGGCGCCAAAGCCGGGACCGGAGCGGCGGCCGGTACGGCGATACCGAGTTGTGCCAGTTCGCGTTGCGCCGAGGCGCGTGCGGCATTGGCCTTGGCGAGGCGCCGCTCGGCGCGCTCGCGGCGGCGCGCGTCGGCGACCTGGTCCCTCGCCATGGCGAGCGCATCGCGATACCGGGCCTTGAGGTCGGCTTCGGCTCGCTCCGCCTGTTCCGTCGTCAACTGCTGCGCGCTGGCCGATGCCGGCCATGCCACGCTCGCCGCTGCGAAAATTGCGATCGTCCTGCCTAATGTCGTCATCGCCGCGCCCCCGCCCGTTATGTGAGATGAGGCTCATCGGCAGGATTCGCGCCGTCAAGGCAATGGCGCCATTACGGGCACATCCGCACAAGGTGAGTGCCCGACCTCCTTCTTTGCTGCAAAAGAATTGGTCCGGGACGGATCATGATTCCTAAAACAAAGAGAGCCGCGGCACCCCCCGATGCCGCGGCCCTTGCTCCCGATTACTGGGGAGGGAAAGTGTTGTCAGGCGACCGCGACGACCTCTTCGGGTTCGCGCAAGACATAGCCGCGGCCCCAGACGGTTTCGATGTAGTTTTCGCCGTCGCAGGCGAGGCTGAGTTTTTTGCGCAGTTTGCAGATGAAAACGTCGATGATCTTCAGCTCGGGCTCGTCCATGCCGCCGTAGAGGTGGTTGAGGAACATCTCCTTGGTCAGCGTCGTGCCCTTGCGGAGCGAGAGCAGCTCCAGCATCGCATATTCCTTGCCGGTCAGGTGCACGCGCGCGCCGTCGACCTCGACCGTCTTGGCGTCGAGGTTGACCGCGAGCTTGCCGGTGCGGATGACCGACTGGCTGTGCCCCTTCGACCGGCGCACCACGGCATGGATGCGCGCGATCAGCTCTTCGCGGTGGAACGGCTTGGTGACGTAATCGTCGGCGCCGAAGCCGAAGCTCCTGACCTTCGAATCCATCTCGTTGATGCCCGACAGGATCAGCACCGGCGTCGCGACCCGCGCGACGCGCAGCTTCTTGAGCACGTCGTAGCCGTGCATGTCCGGCAGGTTGAGGTCGAGCAGGATGATGTCGTAATCGTACAGCTTGCCGAGATCCAACCCCTCTTCGCCAAGGTCGGTGGTATAGACGTTGAAGCCTTCGGTGCCGAGCATCAGCTCGATCGCCTTGGCCGTGGTCGGCTCGTCCTCGATCAACAACACCCGCATGCGTCGTCCCCTGTTGGCGAGGCCCCGAGCACCCCTGCTGCGCGGCTCGCCTCGATTCATTAACCAAAGAACATCTGAAGGCAAAAGGTTAATTTCGACTTAATCGAGGGATTCCCGCGAGTCGCGCGGTGTTGCTTCTCCGGAATCGTCGTCCGGGTCCTGCGGCGTCAGGTCGGGGCCGAGCAGCGTCTGGTGGCGGCTGCGCGGAATATCCTCGCCCAGCACCTCGCGCAGATAGAGGCTGCGCACGAGCGTGAAGATGACGACAAGCAGCGCGGCGGAGAAGAACAGGCCGAAGATGCCGAAGATCACGCCGATGCCGATGATCGCGAAGACGGTGATCGCCGGCGGGATCGAGATGACGCGCGCCTGGACGTAAGGGGTGATGAAGTTGGTCTGGATCAGCCGGACGACCGCATAGGTGACGAGCGCGCCGATCAGCGGCCCGGTCCCTTGCGTCGCGGCGAGGCCGAGCGCGGGGATCATCGCCGCGGTCGGGCCGATATAGGGGATGAACTCGCTGAGGCCGGCGAGCAGGCCGAGTGCGGCGGCGGAGGGCACGCCCGAAATCCACAGGCCGACGCCGATCAGCAGCCCCATGCTGGTCATCAGGATCAGCGACGAACGCAGCCACAGCCGCAGCGTCGAGCCGACGTCGAACAGGGCATCCTCGATCGCGGGGCGCTTGGTGGGCGGGATCAGGAACAGGAAGCCGCGCTGGTAGATCCCCGGATCGGCGGCGAAGAAGGCGGCGCCGACGAGCAGCAGCAACGTGTTGAGCAGCAATTCGCCCGCGCCGGTGACGAGCCCGCCGACGTCGCGCGCGACCTTCGACCCGGCATAGGCCTGTTGCACGGCATCGACGATCTTGGCGCCGACCGGGCTCTGCGACGCCCAGCCGGCGAGCTGGTCGAGCAGCTGCGGCAGCTGGGTGACGAGCACGTTGACCTGTTCGCGAAACTGGACGCCGAACAGCCAGACGAGGAAGCCGACGATCCCGAACGCGGTCGCCATGCCGAGCCCGAGCGACGCCTTTTCCGGCACTTTCAGGTGATCGCGATAGAGGTCGGCGAGCGCGTGGATCGCGATCGCGCCGAGCATCGAGCCGAAGGCGAGGATGAGCAGATTCCCCGCCTTGAACAGCGCCGCCGCCACCGCAGCGATGACGAGGATGTAGAACAGCCGGCGGATGAAGCGCGCGTCGGCGCGGTCAGGGGAGAGGCGGTTCACGCGCTGTGGAACGCGTGCGAGAGGGAGAGGGTCATGGCCGTCACCCTGACAGGGTCGGCGTATGGGGAATAGGGTGGAAAGCGGCCGATGCATATGATGATCGCGCGGGACGGGCCCCTCCGGCCTACCGTCACCCCGGACGTGTTCCGGGTGTGGATTCACAATCGAAGTGCAACGGGAAGAAAACTTCGGCGGGGTTTCGGAAGCCGAGGCATTTCCTGGGTGTGTGGTTGTGTCTGGCGAGGATGGCGTCGAGCTTTCGCTG
>NZ_JAMLDY010000015.1 GCF_024211255.1 Sphingomonas liriopis
CCTCCTCGCCAACGGCAAACCCAAGCGCCTCGCCATCGCCGCCCTCATGCGTAAGATCATCACCATCGCCAACGCACGCATCCGCGATGCCCTCCCACCACACAACAACTGACTTGATGACGGAGGGATGGGGGCAAACGTCATTCCAACCCACCGCTCATCCCACCACTCGACTTGCACTCCCGCCACCCCCATGCTAGCCGCCCGCCACCCATAGCAGGTGCGCGTTTGCGCGCCCTCTTCCCCATGGGCCAACATTCGGCACGAGGACTTCGCATCCGTGGAGACATCCAGCGGTAACTTGGGCGGTAATTCGGGTGGCGGCGTACAGGCGAGCCTGGGCGGCCGCTACGCGCTCGCGCTCTTCGAACTCGCGCGCGACGGCAAGAATATCGACGCGGTCGAGGCGAGCCTGACCGCGGTGCGCACGGCGCTCGCCGACAGCGAGGATTTCCGTACCCTCACCACCAGCCCGCTCGTCGCGCGCGGCGCGGCGGTGAAGGCGGTGCTCGCCACCGCCGACGCGCTCGGCGTCGATGCGACCACCAGGAGTTTCCTAGGCGTCCTCGCCGAGAACCGGCGCCTCGCCGCGCTGCCGCAGATCATCCGCGCCTATCGCCAGCTCGCCAGCCGCCACCGCGGCGAAGCGACCGCGGACGTGACCAGCGCGCATCCGCTGACCGACGAACAGGTGTCCGAGCTGAAGCAGCAGCTCCGCCAGCGTGTCGGCCGCGACGTTTCTGTCGACCTCACGGTCGATCCCGAACTGCTCGGCGGCCTGGTCGTCCGTATCGGTTCGCAAATGATCGATTCGTCGATCCGCACCCGTCTCAACACTCTCGCGCACGCGATGAAGGGCTAACGCAAATGGATATCCGCGCCGCAGAAATCTCCAAGGTCATCAAGGACCAGATCAGCAATTTCGGCGATCAGGCCCAGGTGTCCGAAACCGGCCAGGTGCTGAGCGTCGGTGACGGCATCGCCCGCATCTACGGCCTCGACAACGTCCAGGCGGGCGAGATGGTCGAATTCGCCAACGGCGTGCAGGGCATGGCGCTCAACCTCGAGGCCGACAACGTCGGCGTTGTGATCTTCGGGTCGGACTCGGAAATCCGCGAGGGCGACATCGTCAAGCGTACCGGCACGATCGTCGACGTGCCGATCGGCAAGGGCCTGCTCGGCCGCGTCGTCGATGGCCTCGGCAATCCGATCGACGGCAAGGGCCCGATCGTCGCCGAAGGCCGCAGCCGCGTCGAGGTGAAGGCGCCGGGCATCATCCCGCGCCAGTCGGTCAGCGAGCCGATGCAGTCGGGCCTCAAGGCGATCGACGCGCTCGTGCCGGTCGGCCGCGGCCAGCGCGAGCTCATCATCGGCGATCGCCAGACCGGCAAGTCGGCGGTCGCGATCGACGCGTTCATCAACCAGAAGACGGTGAACCAGGGTTCGGACGAATCGAAGAAGCTGTACTGCGTCTACGTCGCGGTCGGCCAGAAGCGCTCGACCGTCGCGCAGCTCGTCAAGACGCTCGAAGAGAATGGCGCGATGGAATATTCCATCGTCGTCGCCGCGACCGCGTCGGAGCCGGCGCCGATGCAGTTCCTCGCCCCTTATACGGGCGCCGCGATGGGCGAGTATTTCCGCGACAACGGCATGCATGCGCTGATCGTGTTCGACGATCTGTCGAAGCAGGCGGTCGCCTATCGCCAGATGTCGCTGCTGCTGCGCCGCCCGCCGGGCCGTGAAGCCTATCCGGGCGACGTCTTCTACCTGCACAGCCGCCTGCTGGAGCGCGCCGCCAAGATGTCGGACGCCAATGGCGGCGGTTCGCTCACCGCGCTGCCGATCATCGAGACGCAGGCAGGCGACGTGTCGGCCTATATCCCGACCAACGTGATCTCGATCACCGACGGCCAGATCTTCCTCGAAACCGACCTGTTCTTCGCCGGCATCCGCCCCGCGATCAACGTCGGCCTGTCGGTCAGCCGCGTCGGCTCGGCCGCGCAGACCAAGGCGATGAAGAAGGTGTCGGGCTCGATCAAGCTCGAGCTCGCCCAGTATCGCGAGATGGCGGCGTTCGCGCAGTTCGGTTCGGACCTCGACGCGAGCACGCAGAAGCTGCTCAACCGCGGCGCGCGCCTGACCGAGCTGCTCAAGCAGGCGCAGTTCTCGCCGATGCCGTTCGAGGAACAGACCGCGTCGATCTTCGCAGGGACCAACGGCTATCTCGACAAGGTCGCGGTGAACGACGTCGTCCGCTACGAAGCGGCGATGCTGCAGGACCTGCGCGCCAATCACGCCGGCGTCCTCACCAAGATCCGCGAGACGCGCGATCTCGGCGACGAGGCGAAGGCGGGGCTGAAGGCCGCGCTCGACCAGTTCGCGAAGACCTTCGCCTGAGTTTGGTGCATAGCGGCTGACACACACACGCCGTCACCCCGGACTTGTTCCGGGGTCCACCGCGCCTCAAATCCCGCCGGGTCTTGAGGAGAAGTGGATGCCGGAACAAGTCCGGCATGACGGTTCGAGGGAATGGTGACGAACTAGAATGGCAAGCCTGAAGGCCCTCAAGATCAGGATCAACTCGGTCAAATCGACCCAGAAGATCACCAAGGCGATGAAGATGGTCGCCGCCGCCAAGCTGCGCCGTGCGCAGGAGGCGGCGCAGGCCGGGCGTCCCTATGCCGAGCGGCTGGAGGCGGTCGTTGCCAGCCTGTCGCGCCAGCTCGCCGGCGGCGCCACCGTCTCGCCGTTGCTGTCGGGCACCGGCAAGGACCAGGTGCATCTGCTCGTCGTCGCGACGTCGGAACGCGGTCTTGCGGGCGCGTTCAACACCAACATCGTCCGCGCCGCCCGCCGCAAGGCGGAGGAGCTGGAGGCGCAGGGCAAGACCGTGCGCTTCTACCTCGCCGGCAAGAAGGGCCGCGTGCTGCGCCGCTTCTACCCGAATGCGATTGCCGCCGATCACGAGCTGGGCGGGCACAAGACCCTGGGCTTCCAGCAGGCCCGCGAAGTCGCCGACGACCTGCTCGCGCGCTATGCCGCGGGCGAGTTCGACGTCGCGCACCTGTTCTACGCCAAGTTCGTCTCGGCGCTGGTGCAGCTGCCGGTCGGACAGCAGATCATCCCGGTCGCGGTGAGTGATTCCAAGGCCGACGTGCCCTCCACTTCGGCCACGTCCGCCGGCGCCGTCGTCGAATACGAACCCGACGAAGAGGGCATCCTCGCCGACCTGCTGCCGCGCAACGTCGCGATCCAGGTCTTCCGCGCGATGCTCGAAAACGCCGCGTCGGAACAGGGCAGCCGCATGAACGCGATGGACAATGCCACCCGCAACGCGGGCGACATGATAAACCGTCTGTCGATCCAGTATAACCGCACGCGTCAGGCCGCGATCACGACCGAACTGGTCGAGATCATCTCGGGTGCGGAGGCGCTGTAGAGCTGGACGGATATGGGCTATGTCTCCGTGTTGATGCTAATCGCGTCACCGGCAGCAGGCGCTGAAATGAAGACGATAAACGAAGCGAACATTGCCATGCAGGAAGCCGGCAAGATCGGAATAGCGCGGGCAAAGGCAGCACAGACCGCTTCCGCCCCCGGTGTGGCTTTTCAGCCCGAGGTCGAGATTCGCGGATTGAAGTGTCGAAGTGAAGAGCGAGTCCAAGTCTGCTCGTTCGAAATGAGATTGATTGAGTTTGGCGGAGCGACAGGCGATTGGGCCATGGTCGAGCGCCGGTACAGACGAACGATTACAGGTAGCTGGGTAGAGCGCAGCTAGTCCGGTCGAAACAGAGGAAGAACCGCCATGGCAACCGCCGCAGACGACATCCGCCCAACGCAGAACACGGGCAGCAGCAACACGACGGGCACGATCTCGCAGATCATCGGCGCGGTCGTCGACGTCCACTTCCCGGACAACCTGCCCGCCATCCTCTCGGCGCTCGAGACGGACAACAACGGCACGCGCCTCGTCCTCGAGGTCGCGCAGCATCTCGGCGAGAACACCGTCCGCACGATCGCGATGGACGCGACCGAGGGCCTGACCCGCGGCCAGTCGGTGCGCGACACCGGCAGCCAGATCAGCGTCCCCGTCGGCCCGGCGACGCTCGGCCGCATCATGAACGTCATCGGCGAGCCGATCGACGAGCGCGGGCCCGTCGCCACCGATCTGCGCGCGCCGATCCATGCGCCCGCGCCGCTGTTCGTCGACCAGTCGACCGAGAGCGCCATCCTCGTGACCGGCATCAAGGTCATCGACCTGCTCGCGCCGTACGCGAAGGGCGGCAAGATCGGCCTGTTCGGCGGCGCCGGCGTCGGCAAGACCGTGCTGATCCAGGAGCTCATCAACAACATCGCCAAGGGCCACGGCGGCACCTCGGTGTTCGCCGGCGTCGGCGAGCGCACGCGTGAGGGCAACGACCTCTATCACGAATTCCTCGACGCGGGCGTCATCGCCAAGGATGCCGAGGGCAATCCGATCAGCGAGGGCTCGAAGGTCGCGCTGGTGTTCGGCCAGATGAACGAGCCGCCGGGCGCCCGCGCCCGCGTCGCGCTGTCGGGCCTGACCATCGCCGAATATTTCCGCGATCAGGAAGGGCAGGACGTGCTGTTCTTCGTCGACAACATCTTCCGCTTCACCCAGGCGGGCGCCGAAGTGTCGGCGCTGCTCGGCCGCATCCCGTCGGCGGTGGGCTATCAGCCGACGCTGTCGACCGACATGGGCGCGCTGCAGGAGCGCATCACCTCGACCAACAAGGGGTCGATCACCTCGGTGCAGGCCGTGTACGTCCCCGCGGACGATCTCACCGATCCGGCGCCGGCCACGTCCTTCGCCCACCTGGACGCGACGACCGTGCTCAACCGCGCGATCTCGGAACTCGGCATCTATCCGGCGGTCGATCCGCTCGATTCGACCAGCCGCGTCCTCGAGCCGCGCATCGTCGGCCAGGAGCATTACGAGACGGCGCGCGCCGTCCAGTCGCTGCTCCAGCGCTACAAGAGCCTGCAGGACATCATCGCCATCCTCGGCATGGACGAACTGTCCGAAGAGGATAAGCTGACCGTCACGCGCGCCCGCAAGATCCAGCGCTTCCTCAGTCAGCCGTTCCACGTCGCCGAGGTCTTCACCGGCATCAGCGGCAAGTTCGTGCAGATCGAGGACACGATCCGCAGCTTCAAGGCGGTCGTCGACGGCGAATACGATCACCTGCCCGAAGGCGCGTTCTACATGGTCGGCGGCATCGACGAAGTCGTCGCCAAGGCCGAGAAGATGGCGCAGGACGCGTAAGCCGATGCAAAAGCCCTCTCCCCGCCGGGGAGAGGGTTGGGAGAGGGGCGGCGTCTCACCGAGACCGGCCTCTCTGCGAGACACCTTCCCCTCACCCCGACCCTCTCCCCGGAGGGGAGAGGGAGTATAGGCAACACCATGCTCCACTTCGAACTCGTCACGCCCGAAAAGCTCGTCCGTTCCGAGGACGTGTACATGGTCGTCGTTCCCGGCACCGAGGGCGACTTCGGCGTGCTGGAGGGCCATGCGCCGCTGATGTCCACCGTCCGCGACGGCGCACTGTCGGTCTATCGCACCGAAGGCGCCACGCCCGAAACGATCGCGATCCAGGGCGGCTTCGCCGAGGTCAACGCCAAGGGCCTGACCGTATTGGCCGAACGCGCCGCCTGACGCGCCAGCCCCCGCAACGGACGGGGGTCGCTACAGGAAGTTGTACGGGTCGACGTCGACCGTCACCCGCGCCTTCGCCGGCCAGTCGAGCGCGCCGAGCCAGTCGCGGATGACGTCCTGCACGTCGAGCGCGCGGCGGGCGTGGACAAGCAGGCGGTAGCGGTGGCGGCCGCGTAGCATCGCCAGCGGGGCAGGGGCGGGGCCGTAGACCGCCATGCCGTCGACCCGCGGCGCCGATCGCGCGACCAGCCGGGCGATCTCGTTGGCGCAGGCCTGATCCTCCGACGATATCACGATCGCGGCGTAGCGGCCGAACGGCGGGGCGCCGGCGTCGCGGCGTGCCTCCGTCTCGGCGTCATAGAAGGCCTCGGCGTCGCCGGTGATGAGCGCCTGCATCACCTGCGCCTTGGGACTGTGCGTTTGGATGAAGACGTGGCCGGGCTTGGCGCCGCGCCCGGCGCGCCCCGACACCTGGCGGATCTGCTGGAACGTGCGTTCGGCG
Organism: Sphingomonas liriopis; assembly: GCF_024211255.1. Lineage (GTDB taxonomy): Bacteria > Pseudomonadota > Alphaproteobacteria > Sphingomonadales > Sphingomonadaceae > Sphingomonas > Sphingomonas liriopis. Next base: position 6,180 of record NZ_JAMLDY010000015.1, read on the forward strand.
GCGCGCAGGTCGCCGCCCTCCAGCCCAAGGTCGGCATCGACCACGCCGACCAGCGTCAGATTGGGGAAGTGATAGCCCTTGGTGACCAATTGCGTGCCGACGACGATGTCGATGTCGCCCGCCTCCATCCGCCCGACGAACTCCGCCGCCTTGGCCGGGGACCAGATCGTATCTGAGGTAACGACCGCGGTCTTCGCCTCGGGAAACAGCGCGGTGACCTCGTCGGCGATGCGTTCGACACCGGGGCCGCAGGCGACGAGGCTGTCCTCTTCCTTGCATTCCGGGCAGGCGCGCGGCGTCGGCATGACGTGGCCGCAATGGTGGCAGGCGAGGCGGCGGGTCAGCCGGTGCTCGACCATCCAGGCGGTGCAATTGGGGCATTGGAAACGATGCCCGCACGTCCGGCACAGGGTAAGCGGCGCATAGCCGCGACGGTTGAGGAACAGCAGCGACTGTTCGCCCCTGGCGAGCGTTTCCTCCAGCGCGGCGACGAGCTTGGGGGCGAGCCAGCGGCCGCGTTCGGGGGGCGACTGGATCAGGTCGATCGGCTCGATCGTCGGCATCTCGGCGGCGCCGTAGCGGCCGGGCAGCTTCAGTTCTTCGTAGCGGCCCAATGCGACCTGCTGGCGCGTCTCGATCGCCGGGGTGGCGCTGGCGAGGATCACCGGGCAGCCTTCGAACTTGCCGCGCATCACCGCGACGTCGCGGGCGTGGTAATGAACGCCCTCTTCCTGCTTGAAGCTCGTCTCGTGCGCCTCGTCGACGACGATCAGGCCGAGGTTGCGATAGGGCAGGAACAGCGCCGAGCGCGCGCCGACCGTCACCAGCGCCTCGCCGGTCGCGATCGCCCGCCAGGCGCGGCGGCGCTGGGTCGAGCGTAGGCCCGAATGCCAGGCCACCGGCTCGCACCCGAAACGGTCGTGGAAGCGCTTGAGGAAGGGTTCGGTCAGCGCGATCTCGGGGAGCAGGACGAGGCATTGGCCGCCCTGCCGGATCGCCTCCGCCACCGCCTCGAAATAGACCTCGGTCTTGCCCGATCCGGTGACGCCGTCGAGCAGGGTGGGGCGGAATGCGTGCGCGGCTACCCCTTCGACGAGCGTCTGCGCGGCGGCGCGTTGCGCCTCGGCCAGCGTCGGGGGGCCGAACGCCGGATCGGGGCGCGGGTAAGGGCTGTCGATATCGACCTCGACCGCCTCGATCGCACCGGTCTTCACCAGGCCGCGGATGACCGCGTCGGAGACGTCGGCGATGGCAGCCAGTTCGCGGATCAGGCCCTGACGGTCGCCGATCCGCTCCAGCGCCTGCTCACGCTGCGGCGTCAGGCGTGGCGGGACGTGGCCGGTGACGCGATATTCGGTCGCGGTGCGCGCGCCCTCCAGCGCCGAGGTCGAGGCGAGCGCCATCCGCACGACCGACGCCGGGGGACTGAGATAATAACCGGCGGTCCATTCGACCAGCCGGCGCAGCGGCGCGGCGAGCGGCGGCACGTCGACCACGCCGAGCAGCGGGCGCAGGCGGTTGTCGCCGACCTCCGCGTCGGAGGGCAGCCGTTCCGGCTCCCACACCACGCCGAGCAGCTGGCGCGGCCCGAGCGGCGCGATGACGACCGACCCCGGCTCGACCGCCATGCCTGCCGGCACGCGATAGTCGAGCGGGCCGAGCGCGGAATTGAGGACGAGGACGCGGGCACGCGAAGACATGACCCGCCCCATATGGGGGCTGGGCGAGTCGGCGTGAAGCCTTAAGCCGCCCGGCGCGGCAGCGCACGCCGGCCGCCGACCCGGGCGCGCTTGGCGGCATAGAGCATCGCATCGGCGCGGCGGGCGAAGTCGCGCAGCGAATGGCAGTCGGCGTCGAACGCCGCGGTGCCGACCGATCCACCGCTGGTCATGGTGATCCCGCCCGCCTCGACCGACACGCGCAGCGCCGCCTCGATATCGAGGCGGAACTGAGCGGCGTGCGCGATGAGCTGCGGGTCGGTGACGACGATGGCGAATTCGTCGCCGCCGATGCGCGCGGCGAAGCAGTCGCGCAGCCAGGGCTGGGTCAGCGCGAGTCCGGTCAGCCGCAGCACGTCGTCGCCGGCATCGTGGCCGAGCGAATCGTTGATCCCCTTGAACCCGTCGAGATCGATCAGCGCGAGCATCAGCGGCGAGCCGTCGCGCCGGGCGGCGTCCATCGCCGCATCCAGCTCGCGGTCGAACGCCGCGCGGTTGGCGATGCCGGTCAGCGCGTCGATGTCGGCGGAGCGGCGCAACTGCACCTCGAGCTGGTGGCGTTCGGTCAGGTCCTGGAATACGCCGACCAACGCGGTGACGACGCCATTCGCCATCTCCGCCTCGCCCGCCGAGCGTACCCGGCGCTGGCGGCCGTCGGCGGTGATGAAGTCGGTTTCGAAGTCGAACGGCTCACCCGTCGCCATCGTCCGCGCCAGCACGTCGCTGACGATGGCGCGGGCGTGCGGCGGATAGAAGTCCAGCGCGTTCGCCAGCGCGGGAATCGCGCCGACCGGCAGGTCGTGGATGCGGAAGACGTTTTCGGACCAGTCGAGCGTCGAATCGGCGACCGACAGCCGCCACGATCCGATCATCGCGATCCGTTCCGCCTGGCGGAAGATGCGGTCGTTGCGCGCGAGCCGGCCGACGAGCTCCTCCCCCGTCTTGGCGATGCGCAGCGCCTCCAATGCGGTGCGCCGCGCCGCGATCAGCGCCTCGGCGAGGCTGGCGAGATGGCGCAGCGCCGCTTCGCCCGCGGCGTTGAGCGAGCGGGGACTGTCGTCGAGCACGCACAAGGTGCCGATCGGCTGGCGGATGCCGTCGCCGTCGGCGACATGGATCGCGGTGCCGGCGTAGAAGCGGTTGCCATGATCGACGACCAGCGGATTGTCGCGGAAGCGATCGTCCTGCGCCAGGTCGTCGACGATCATCGGCACGTCCTGGCGGATCGTCCAGTCGCAGATCGCGATGTCGCGGTCGACATTGCGTTCGCCGGGCATCGTGGTCGCCTTGATCCACAATCGCTCGCGGTCGATCATCGTGATGAGCGCGACCGGACAGCCGAGCATCTGCGCGGCCAGCGCGACCAGCGCGTCGAATTCGCGTTCGGGATCGCTGTCGAGCATGTCCAGCGCGTGCAACGCGGCCAGTCGGCCGGTTTCGTCGTAACGCAGATCGGAGAAGCAGGCTGCATCGCTCATGGTCGCCAAGCCCTTGCATGCTATCGGTTAAAATGTCCTTCCCCCGGCGGCCGGCGCGCGTCACAAGTACGGTGACATGAACGATCCCGCGCCTCCGCTATCGATCCAATGGGCGGCGCATCTGGCACGCGACCGGCGGCGATCGGCGCATACCGTGCGCGCCTATCGCGCGACGGCGGAGCGGCTGGTCGCCTTTCTGCAGGGGCACTGGGGCGAGGCGGCGAGCGCGGCGATGCTGGCGCGGGTGACCGCGGCGGACCTGCGCGCGTTCCTGGCGGCCCGGCGGGCCGAGGGGCTGGGCAACGCGTCCGCCGCGCGCGAACTGTCGGCGGTGCGCGGCTTCCTCGCTTTCGCCGCGCCACAGGCGGCGCCGCCGGGCCTGAAGGGGCCGCGGGTCAGGAAAGGCGTGCCGCGGCCGATCGCGCCCGAGGAGGTGATGGCGCTCGCCGGCGAGGTGGCGGACGATGCGGCCGAACCGTGGATCGGCGCGCGCGACTGGGCGGTACTGCTGCTGCTGTATGGCGCGGGGCTGCGCATCGGCGAGGCGATCGCGCTGCCGGCGCGGGTGCTGCCGCTGGGGCCGACGCTGAGCGTGACCGGCAAGCGCGACAAGACGCGGATCGTGCCGCTGCTGCCGCAGGTGCGCGACGCGATCGACGCCTACGCCGCGCAACAGCCGTGGGTGCTGGCGCCGCACGAGCCGCTGTTCCGCGGCGCCAAGGGCGGGCCGCTGTCGCCGGTGATGATCCGCCGCGCGGTGCGGATGGCGCGGGGGCGGCTGGGGCTGGGCGAGCGGACGACGCCGCATGCGCTGCGCCACAGCTTCGCGACGCATCTGCTGGGGCGGGGCGCGGACCTGCGCGCGTTGCAGGAGCTGCTGGGGCATGCCAGCCTCAGCTCGACGCAGATCTATACCGCGGTCGATGCGGCGCATCTGCTCGACGTGTACCGGAACGCGCATCCGCACGGCTGAGGGCGCGCGAGTTTGGTCGCGAGACGCTCAGGGCTCACCGCCGTCGCGGTTTCCACGTCGCGACGCGCCAGAGGTAACCGCCGATCATCACCACGGTCAGCGCGATGGCGAGCGGGCCGACGTATTTGTCGAGCTCCGCATAGCGCGAACCGAGGTACAGGCCGGCGGCGGCGAGGATGGCGTTCCAGATCAGGCTGCCGGCGAAGGTCCAGATCAGGAATCGCCATAGCGGCATGCAGGTGATCCCCGCGGGCAGCGAGACCAACGTGCGGAAGGTCGGCATGAAGCGGAACACGAACACCACCCAGCCGCCGCGCTTGACGAAGAACCGATGGAGTTTTTCGACGTCCTCCCATTCCATCGTCAGCCAGCGGCCATGGCGGTCGATGAACGGGCGGAAGCGCTGGTAGCCGATGTGGCGGCCGACATGATACCAGACGTAATTGCCCGCGGTGGTGCCGGCGGTGCCCCACAGCACCAGCGGGACGATCGTCATGTCGCCGCGCGCGACCGCCATGCCGCCGAGGCCCATGATGACCTCCGACGGGATCGGCGGAATGATGTTCTCCAGCGCCATCAGCAGGAAGATGCCGAGATAGCCGCCCCAGGCGATGGCGTTGAGGATGAACTCGGTCATGGGCGTTGGTGTGGGGTGCTGGACATATAGCCTCCGTTCGCCCTGAACCTGTCGAAGGGCAAGTGAGACCCAAGGTGCTTCGACAGGCTCAGCACGAACGGTTCGGGCGGTTCGGGGTGTTGCTTCTGTCCTCAACGGCGGACGCGTCAGCCGCGTTCCGCCACTTTGTGCTCGATCGCGTCCCAGATGAGGCCGGCGACGTCGGTGCCGTCGAAGCGTTCGATCGCGACGATGCCGGTGGGGGAGGTGACGTTGATCTCGGTCAGCCATTCGCCACCGATCACGTCGATGCCGACGAACAGCAGGCCACGGCGCTTGAGCTCCGGCCCGAGCGCGGCGCAGATTTCGCGCTCCTTCTCGGTCAGTTCGGTCTTCACCGCGGAGCCGCCGACCGCGAGGTTGGAGCGGATCTCGCCCTCGCCGGGCAGGCGGTTGATCGCGCCCGCCACCTCGCCGTCGACCAGCACGATGCGCTTGTCGCCCTGCGCGACGGCGGGCAGGAACGCCTGGATCATGTGCGGTTCGCGCCACGTCTGGTTGAACACCTCGATCAGCGCGGAGAGGTTGGCGCCGTCGCTGCCAACGCGGAAGATCGCCTTGCCGCCGTTGCCGTGCAGCGGCTTGACGACGATGTCGCCATGTTCGGCAAGGAAGGCGCGCGCCTCGTCGAGGCTTCGCGTCACCAGCGTCGGCGGCATGAAGCGCGCGTAGTCGAGGACGAACACCTTTTCGGGCGCGTTGCGGACGCTGACCGGATCGTTGACGACGAGCGTCCGGTCGGCGATCCGTTCGAGCAGATGCGTTGCGGTGATATAGCCGAGGTCGAAGGGCGGGTCCTGCCGCATGAGCACGACGTCCGCGGTGTCGCCGAGGTCGAGGCTGACGGGGGCGTCGAAGCGGAAATGGTCGCCCTCGACGCGCTGCACGGTGACGGGGTGCGCCTTCGCCCAGACGCGGCCGTCGCGGTAGTTGAGGTCCTCTGCGGTGTAATGGAACAGCCGGTGGCCGCGCGCCTGCGCGGACAGCATCAGCGCGAAGGTCGAATCGCCCGCGATGGCGATCTGCGCGAGCGGGTCCATCTGGACGGCGACGGTGAGGGACATCGGGGCACTCCGATTGGAATTTCCAACGGCAGGTAGGGCGCGCCCGGGCGAATGTCACCTGCGTGGGGCTTGGGGGCGGTGTAGCTGTGGTTCGCGTGGAGGAGGGGCGGCGCTCGCCCATATCCTCCGTCACCCCGGACTTGTTCCGGGGTCCACTCCGCGGCGAGGCATATGGAAAGAGGCTCGAGTCCTGCCGTAGTGGATGGGTGGACCCCGGAACACGTCCGGGGTGACGGCGGGAGTTGGGAGGGCATCCTACTCCCCGATCCACGCATTCTCGATATGGCGCGGGCGGGTGCCGGGGGCGAGGAGGATGACGTCGACGCGGATGTCGTCGCCCGGGCCGGCATAGCGCGGCATCAGCACCTCCGCCGCCGCGGCGACGCGGGCGAGGCGGCGCTGGTCGATCGCGACATCGAGTTCGGCGGCGGTGGCCCGCGTCTTGACCTCGACGAAGGCGATCAATTTCCCGCGGCGTGCGACCAAGTCGACTTCGCCCGCCGGTGTGCGGACTCGGCGGTCGAGAATCGACCAGCCCTTCAGCCGCAACCACCAGCCGGCGAGCCGCTCGCCGCGTCGCCCGGCGACTTCGGCGTTCTGGCGCGCGTGCGTGGTGGGTCGGCGGGGCGGACGGGGCATTGTGGGAAGGTGCCGCGGCGCACACCGTCCGGCAAGTACGCCGACGTCAAGTTTCAGCAGACGCAGCCCTCACCCCTTCATCGCCAGCGCCCTCGCGTACAGCTCCTTGCGGTCCAGCCCGAACGCCTTCGCCACCTCTCCCGCCGCCTTCGCAACCGGCAGGCGGGTGAGCGCTTCCGCCAGCGCGGCGTCGGCATCTGCTGCATCGGGGGGCGGGGCTTCTCCCGGCGGGGCGACGACGATGACGATCTCGCCTTTCGGGGGAGCGTCTTCGTAGCGGGCGGCGAGCGTCGTCAACGTGCCGGTGACCGCCTCTTCGTAGCGTTTGGTGATCTCGCGCGTCACGGCGGCGTCGCGGTCGCCCAGGCCCTCCGCGAGTGCAGACAGGCAGGCCGACAGGCGCGGACCCGATTCGTAGAGGATCAGGGTGGCGCGGACGGTCGCGATCTCGGCGATGGCGTCGCTACGCGCCTTGGCCTTGCTGGGCAGGAAGCCGGCGAACAGGAAGCGGTCGGTCGGCAGGCCGGCGAGCGTCAGCGCGGCGATCGCGGCGCAGGGGCCGGGGATGGTGACGACCAGATGGCCGGCGGCGCGCGCGTCGCGGACCAGCTTGTAGCCGGGGTCGGAAATCAGCGGGGTGCCGGCGTCGGAGACGAGCGCGACCGCTTCGGTGGCCATGCGCGCGATCAGGCCGGGGCGGACGCCTTCGGCATTGTGGTCGTGATAGGGAACCATCGGGCGCTTGGCGCCGATATGGCGGAGCAGGCCGGCGGTGACGCGGCTGTCCTCGACCGCTACGACGTCGGCGCGGGTCAGGATGTCGGCGGCGCGGGGACTTAGGTCAGCAAGATTGCCGATCGGCGTCGCGACGATGTACAGACCGGGGGACAGCCTGGATTCAGGGGGATTTTCGAATATGGCCACGGGACACGTCATGGCAGAGGCAGCACGGGTTGGACAGCGCTCGCGCATCGTGGCGCGCTGGGTCGCGGTGCTGGGCGCGGCGATGCTCGCCGCCTGCTCGACCGTGGTGCCGCGCGGGCCGGTGGCGGCGCCCGATCGCCCCGTCGCACGGCCGCAGGCGAACCGGCCCGAGGCGGTCGAGGCGGGCCTGCCGCGCGATGCCGCGCGCAACCGCGTCGCGCTGCTGGTGCCCTTGTCGGGGAGCAACGCCGGGGTCGGCCGCTCGATCGCCAATGCGACGATGCTGGCGGTGCTCGACACCGGCACCGACAAGGTGCGCATCACCAATTACGACACCGCGACCGGCGCGGGCGCCGCGGCGCAACGCGCGATCGCCGAGGGCGCGCAGCTGATCCTGGGGCCGCTCTTGTCCGACGACGTGCGCGCGGTGGCGCCGATCGCCAAGGCGGCGGGGGTGCCGGTGCTGAGCTTCTCCAACGACGTGTCGGTGGCGGGCAACGGCGTCTATCTGATGGGCTATGCGCCGGCGCAATCGATCGACCGGGTGGTGCAATATGCGCGCGGGCGCGGGGTGACGAGCTTTGCCGGGTTGATCCCCAACGGGCTGTACGGCGAGCGCGCGTCGACGGCGTTCCTGCGCTCGGTCGAGGGGGCGGGGGGCGAGGTCGTCTCGCTGCAGACCTATGGCCGGGTGGCGGGCGGCATCGCCGGCGCGGTGACGCGGCTCAACGCCAAGGCGCCCTATGGCGCGGTGCTGGTCGCCGACGGCAGCGCGAGCGCGGGCGTGGCGGCGCCGCTGGTCAAGCGCGGCAGCGGGGCGTCGACGCGCATCCTCGGCACCGAATTGTGGAATTCGGAGAGCGGGCTGGCGGCACGGCCGGGGCTGAACGGCGCGTGGTTCGCGAGCGTGGCGGACAATCTGTACCGGCAATATGCGACCAAATACCGCGCGCGCTACGGCGCGGCGCCGTACCGGTTGTCGAGCCTGGGCTATGACGCGGTGCTGCTGACGGTGCGCATCTCGCGCGACTGGCCGGTCGGGCGTGCGTTTCCCGAGGGGCGGTTGCGGGATGGCGATGGTTTCGCCGGGATCGACGGGGCGTTCCGCTTCGGGCGCGATGGCGTGGCGGAGCGGGCGTTGGAGGTGCAGGAGGTCCAGGGCGGCACGACGGTGGTCGTGTCGCCGGCGCCTGCGGGGTTCGGGCGCTAACGTTTTTTACGCGGAGGCGCGGAGAAGGAGAAAGAGTGGGTTCGCGCAGAGGCGCAGAGGACGCAGAGAGGCTTTGATCTCGCGCGCAGCGCTTAAGTAACTTGTGAGACTTCGAGGCCGCTGCGCCGCCGGTACTCATCTCTGCGTCCTCTGCGCCTCTGCGCACGCAAAAAATCTTCTTCTCCGCGCCTCCGCGTCTCCGCGTGAACATCTCTTCTTTATCGGCGAGACGGTTCGTCCGTCACCACCAGCGGCAAAATCGCATCGAGTAACAGCGCGCCCGCCTCGGTGATGCGCAGGCGGTCGGCGTCGTGCGCGATCAGGCCCTGTGCTGCGAGGCGCGTCACCGCGTCCCAGGCGATCGGGGCGGTGCCGCCGGCGAGAGTGGCGACGTGGGTGAGGTCGACGCCTTCGCGCAGGCGCAGGCCCATGATGAGCGCTTCGGTGGCGCGGTCGTGGGGGACGAGGGGGTCCTCGATCTGCGTGCCGTGCCCGTTGCGGGCGACCGCGGACAGCCAGTTTTCGGGCTTCTTGTGGCGCTGCGTCGCCATCGCCCGGCGGCGGCCGTGCGCGCCGGGGCCGATGCCGGCGTAATCGCGATAGCGCCAGTAGGTGAGGTTGTGGCGGCTCTCCGCGCCGAGCCGCGCATGGTTCGAGGTTTCGTAGGCGGGGAGGCCCGCGGCGCCGGTCATCGCGCGCGTCGCCTCGAACAGGTCGGCGGCGGTGTCGCCGTCGGGGATGATGAGGCGGCCCTGTGCCGCCTCGGTGGCGAAGCGGGTGCCGGGTTCGATCGTCAACTGGTAGAGCGACAGATGCTCGGTGCCGAACGATAAAGCGCGGGCGAGTTCGGCCTCCCACGCGGCGAGGCTCTGGCCGGGGAGGGCGTAGATCAGGTCGAAGCTGACGCGTTCGAAATGGCGCTGGGCGGTCGCGAGCGCGGCGAGGCCTTCGTCGACGCCGTGCGCGCGGTCGAGGAAGCGTAGCGCGGTGTCGTCGAGCGATTGCAGGCCGAGCGAGATGCGGTTGACGCCGGCGGCGGCGAGGTCGGCGAAGCGCGCCGCCTCGACCGAGGAGGGGTTCGCCTCCAGCGTGATCTCGATGTCCGGGGCGGGCGACCAGTGGGTCTGCGCGGCGTCGAGGATCGCGGCGACCGTCGCGGGCGGCATCAGCGAGGGCGTGCCGCCGCCGAAGAAGATCGACCCCAGCGTGCGGCCGGGCAGCATGCCGGCTTCGTGCGCGAGGTCGGCGAGCAATGCGTCGCGCCACGCCTGCTGGTCCACCACATCGCGGACGTGGCTGTTGAAGTCGCAATAGGGGCATTTGGAGACGCAGAACGGCCAGTGGACGTAGAGCGCGAGCGGCGTCTTGTCGGAATTCATGATGGTGCCGATATGGCGGCGATGATGCCGAAACGCCATCCATGGCTTGCTGCCGCCCTGCTGTTCGTCGCGGCGTGTGCGCAAGCGCCCGAGCGCGTGGTCGAGCCGCGCACCGGTAGCGAGCCGGCGGCGCGTGGATCGGTGGTACTGCGCGCGGCGATGCTGAGCGGGCACAATCGCGCGCGCGCCGCGGTGGGCGTGGCGCCGCTGGCGTGGAGCGAGACGCTGGCGGCGTCGGCACAGGGCTATGCCGAGACGATGGCGCGGACCGGGCGGTTCGAACATGCCGTGCAGTCGATCGGCATGGACCGGCAGGGCGAGAATTTGTGGACCGGCACGCGCGGCGCCTATCGCTACGACGAGATGGTCGGGCATTGGGTCGCGGAGAAGCGCGACTTCGTGAACCTGCCGGTGCCCAACTTCAGCCGCACCGGGCGGTGGCAGGATGTCGGCCATTACGGGCAGGTGGTCTGGCGGGGCACGACGACGGTCGGCTGCGCGCTCGCGAGCAATGCGACGGACGATTATCTGGTGTGCCGCTATGCGCCGCCGGGGAATGTGGTGGGGAGCGTGGCCTACTGATCCTCCCCGGTACGGGGAGGGGGACCGCTCGGCGTCAGCCGAGTGGTGGAGGGGGGCTTCCGCGAGCGAATCGTTTGGGGAAGCCCCCCTCCGTCACCGCTACGCGGCGCCACCTCCCCGTGCCGGGGAGGATTTGAGGCGTGTCGCGGTCGTGTAGGGCGCGTACACCCGCCAGCCGAGCGACCCATACAGCGCCGCGCCCATTGCGGTGGCGGTGAGGATTTCGCGCGTTGCGGGATCGCGCGCCGCGCCCAGCGCGGCCATCAGCGCGCGGCCGAGGCCGCGGCGGCGGTGGGCTTCCTGCACGACGATGCGGTCGTAGACGAAGATGCCGTCCAGCTGCGCGGCATAGCCGCTGGCCGCGGTGTCGCCTGCCGGATCGGTGATCGTGACGTGGGTGACGCCGCCGGCGCTGGTCGATGCGAGGTCGTAACCGGGCGGCAGCGCGCAGGACGCGGCGACCACGCGATCCGGCACCATCATGTAATTGGCGTCGGTGATCGTCCAGTCCGCCGGCAGCAGCGCGCCGAAGGTGGCGGCGTCGGCGCAGAGTTTCACGAACACGCGCGGTTCGGCGACCGTCGCGAGCAGTTGCGTCAGGCCGGGGCTCGCCTGCGCGAAGACATAGCGGCGCAGTTCCGCCTCGCCGCCGGTATCGACGCGCCAGCCGCCATGGTCGGCGACCGGCCGGGGCAGGCCGCGCGACAGCGAGCGGGCGGCGAGCCAGCCCTGGACGAGGACCGGATCGACGCCCGCCATCGCCTACAGCACCGCGGCGACCAGCTGGCGGAACGCGTCGGCGCGGTGGCTGACGGCGTGCTTGGCATCCGCGTCCATCTCGCCGAACGTCTCGGTCCCGCCGACCGGCAGGAACATCGCGTCATAGCCGAAGCCGTTGCCCCCGCGCGGCGGCCAGACGAGCGTGCCGTCGACGCGGCCTTCGAACCATTCGACGTGGCCGTCGGGCCAGGCGAGCGCCAGCGCGCAGACGAAATGCGCGTCGCGGGGCTGGTCGGGTTCCTCGTTGAGGCGGTCCTCGACGAGGCGCATCGCGTGGCCGAAGTCCTTCGATTCGCCGGCCCAGCGTGCCGAGAAGATGCCGGGATCGCCGCCCAGCGCATCGACGCACAGGCCGCTGTCGTCGGCGAGCGCGGGCAGACCCGACAGATCGGCGGCGATCCGCGCCTTCAATTCGGCGTTCGCCACGAAGGTGGTGCCGGTCTCCTCGGGCTCGGGCAGGTCGAGATCCGCCGCGGAGACGGGTTCGATGCCGTAGGGCCCGAGCAGCTCGGCGATCTCGCGGACCTTGCCGGAGTTGTGGCTGGCGATGACCAGCTGGCCCGGCGCCAGCTTGCGGATCGCCTGGGGGATGTCGCCCTCGCCGCTCATTTTACCGCGCGGTCCTGTGCGGCGAAGATCTCGGTGCAGCCGATCCGCGCGAGGCGGAGCAGGCGGAGCAGCGCCTCTTCGTCATAGGTGGCGTGTTCGGCGGTCGCCTGCGCCTCTGCGATATTGCCGTTTTCGAGCAGGACGAAATTGCCGTCCGCATCCGCACCCGAATCCTCGACGTAATCGAGGTCGAGGACGGGCGTGCCCTGATAGATGCCGCAGCTGACCGCGGCGACCTTCTGCACGATCGGGTCGACGGTCAGCTTGCCGCTGGCGAGCAGCGTGTTGACCGCGAGGCGCAGCGCGACCCACGCGCCCGAAATCGCCGCGGTGCGGGTGCCGCCGTCGGCCTGGATGACGTCGCAATCGAGCGTGATCTGGCGTTCGCCGAGCAACTTCATGTCGACCACCGAGCGCAAACTGCGGCCGATCAGCCGCTGGATTTCCTGCGTGCGGCCCGACTGCTTGCCCTTGGCGGCCTCGCGGCTGCCGCGGGTATGCGTGGCGCGGGGGAGCATGCCGTATTCGGCGGTGACCCAGCCTTCGCCCTTGCCGCGCAGGAACGGCGGCACGCGCTCTTCGAGGCTGGCGGTGACCAGCACCTTCGTATCGCCGAAGCCGACCAGCACCGATCCTTCGGCGTGGCGGGTGAAGTTCGGTTCGATGCTGATGGGGCGCATCTGATCGGGGGCGCGGCCGCTGGGGCGCATTCAACTCTCCTCAAGGTCTGATGCGGCAGCCCTAGACGGCGGTGCGGTGCGACGCCAGTAGGGAGGGGCGAGGTTGCCTCCCTCCTCCGTCACCCCGGACTTGTTCCGGGGTCCACTCCGCGGCGAGGCGTGCGGTCTAAGGGGAGAGCGCACGCCTGCGGAACGGTGGACCCCGGAACAAGTCCGGGGTGACGAAGGGATTGGCGTGAGGACAGCCCAAGACCTGTTGTCGCGCCGCGATCCGCCCTAGATAAAGGCGCATGACCCCGCCCGTCACCGAACTGACCGATCGCGCGCGCGACATCTTTCGCACGGTGGTCGACGGCTACGTCGCCAATGGCATGCCGATGGGGTCGAAGACGATCGCGGCGGCGTCCGGCCTCAATCTGTCGCCGGCGTCGATCCGCGGGGTGATGCAGGAGCTGGAGGAGCTGGGGCTGCTCGCGTCCCCGCATACCAGCGCCGGGCGGATCCCGACCGAGCGCGGCCTCCGGCTGTTCGTCGACGGCATGATGCAGGCGCTCGAACCCTCCGCCGAGGAGCGCGCGGCGATCGAATCGCGCGTCGGCTATCACGGGCCGGTCGAGGAGGCGCTGGCGGCGACGACGGCGGCGCTGTCCGGCCTGTCGGCGTGCGCGGGGCTGGTGATGGTGCCCAAGCGCGAGCTGGCGCTGCGCTCGATCGGCTTCGTCGCCTTGTCCGCGACTCAGGCGATGGCGGTGCTGGTCAGCGAGGACGGCTCGGTCGAGAACCGGGTCATCCAGTTGCCCGTCGGTATGACGCCCTCCGCGCTGGTCGAGGCGGGCAATTACATGACCGCGACGTTGGGCGGGCTGACGCTTGCCGAGGCGCGGGCGCGGATCGGGCGGCAGCTGGAGGAGGATGCGGCGGCGCTCGACGGCGCGGCGCGTGCGCTGGTCGAGGCGGGGCTGGTGGTGTGGAGCGAGGACAATTCGCGCCGCCCGGTGCTGATCGTGCGGGGGCAGGGGCGGCTGATCGACGCCGCCGCCGCCGCCGACCTCGACCGGGTGCGCGACCTGCTCGACGATCTGGAGGGCAAGCAGGAAATCGCGCAGCTGCTCGACAGCGCGAGCGCCGGCAATGCGACCCGCATCTTCATCGGCGCGGAGAACAAGTTGTTCGCATTGTCAGGCTCTTCGGTGATCGCGCGACCCTTTCGCGGAGCCGGCGGGCGGGTGGTCGGCGTGGTCGGCGTGATCGGGCCGACGCGGTTGAACTATGCGCGCGTCGTGCCCATGGTGGATTTCACGGCGGCGACGCTCGCCCGATTGATGGGCTGATACTACAGGGACCTACATGACCGAAGAGACCAAGATGCCTCAGGACTCTGGCGCGGACGCCTTGCGCCAGGAGACGGCGGAGGCCGCGCCCGAAGTGGCCGAACACGATCGCGTCGCCGAGCTGGAGAACCAGCTGGCCGAGGCGAAGCAGCAGACGCTGTACGCGCAGGCCGAGATCCAGAACGTGCGCCGCCGCACCGAAAAGGAAGTGGCCGATGCGCGCAATTACGCGACGACGTCGTTCGCGCGCGACATCCTGTCGGTGGCGGACAATCTGTCACGCGGCCTGTCGGCGATCCCCGCCGAGCTGCGCGCCGACGAGAAGCTGAAGGGCCTCGTCACCGGACTGGAGGCAACGGGGCGCGAGCTGGAGAGCGTGTTCGCACGCAACGGCATCACCCGCATCGAGGCGATGGGCGCGAGCCTCGACCCCAACAAGCACCAGGCGATGATGGAAGTGCCGAGCGACGCCGCGCCCGGCACGATCGTGCAGGAGATGCAGGCGGGCTATATGCTCAAGGACCGGCTGCTCCGCCCGGCGCTGGTCGGGGTGGCGAAGAAGCCGGATTGAGCGTGGCGGGCGGCGCGGGGTTCAGACCTGCGCCGCCTTCAACGCCGCGTTGATCCGCGCCTGCCAGCCGGGGCCGGTGGCGCGGAACTTGGCGAGGATGTCGGCGTCGAGGCGCAGCGTCACCTGTTGCTTGGTCGGCGCCGCCTGCGCGCCGCGCACGCGCAGGCGCTCACGCCGTTCGGCGAGCGCCTGTTGCAGCGCCTCTTCGGTGATGTCGCCATCCTCGGGATCGTTGGGATCGGCCTTAATTGCTATCGTAGATGCGGCGCTCGCCATCGTTACTTCTCCTGACCGAGATCATTCGGACTGTCCGATCGCGATAGACGTGAACGGCAGTCCATAATCGTCCGTCCACTATGCCAATCGCTCTGAACCGGCGCTCGCCGTCTTCGACGCGAATAGTCGGAACGATCACGACGGCATCATCGGCCCATATCTGTTCGCCAAAGGCCAGCGATACGCCATGTTTGGCCCGGTTTATCACGTCCTTCGCCGGGTCGAACGTGATGTCCATGGCTGATTGTAGCTACGATCAGGCGTTCAATCAAGTGGACGCTATGGCCTTGAGAAGGCTATCGCTTCCCTCATGAACCCCAATCTCACCACCGATCGGCCGACCTTCGTCACCCACCTCGAATGTTCGCTGACCGGCGAGCGCTATGACGCGGATCGGCTGCATGGGCTGTCGCGCGCCGGGCGGCCGTTGCTGGTGCGCTACGACCTCGACGCGATCGGTGCTGCGCTGTCCAGAGCCGCGCTCGAGGGCCGGCCGACCGATCTGTGGCGGTGGCGCGAGCTGTTGCCGGTGCGGCGGACGGAGAATGTCGTCAGCCTGGGCGAGATCGAGACGCCGTTGATCCCGCTGCTCGCCAGCGGCGGTGGCGGCAACGTGTGGGTCAAGGACGAGGGGCGGTTGCCGACCGGCAGCTTCAAGGCGCGCGGCCTCGTGATGGCGGTGGCGATGGCCAAGGAGCTGGGCGTCACCAGAATCGCGATGCCGACCAACGGCAACGCCGGCGCGGCGCTCGCCGCGTATGCGACGCGGGTGGGGATCGAGACGATCGTCTTCTGCCCCGAGGATACGCCCGAGGTGAACGTGCGCGAGATCGCGATGCAGGGCGCGCGGGTGTGGCGGGTCAACGGCCTGATCGACGATTGCGGGGCGATCGTGGGGAAGGGCGCCGCCGAGGGGCGCTGGTTCGATTTCTCGACGCTCAAGGAACCCTATCGCATCGAGGGCAAGAAGACGATGGGGCTGGAGCTCGCCGCGCAACTGGGGTGGGAATTGCCCGATGCGATCTTCTATCCGACCGGCGGCGGGACGGGCCTCATCGGCATGTGGAAGGCGTTCGCCGAGCTGGAGGCGATGGGCTGGATCGGCGCGAAGCGGCCGCGGATGTATGCGGTGCAGGCGTCGGGGTGTGCGCCGATCGTGCGCGCGTTCGAGGCTGGGGTCGAGCATGCCGAGCGGTGGGAGGATGCAGCTACCGTCGCGGCGGGGATTCGCGTGCCGAAGGCGGTGGGCGATTTCCTGATCCTGCGTGCGGTGCGGGAAAGCGGGGGCAAGGCGGTCGGCGTCGGCGATCCGGCGATCCTGAAGGCGGTGGACGAGGCGGCGCGCAGGGACGGGCTGCTGCTGTGTCCCGAGGGCGGCGCGACGCTCGCCGCCTATCGCGAGGCGCTGAAGACCGGCGAGGTCGATGCCGACGAACGGGTGGTGCTGTTCAACTGCGCGACGGGGCTCAAATACCCGATGCCGGAGGCGCCGCGGACGCTCGACCGGCATGCGGCGATCGATTTCGATCTGTTGTAGGGCTGCCGTTCGGGGTTCACCCGAACGGCAGCAGCGTCTCGTACTGTGCCAGCGCGGGCGCGCCGGGGATGCGGGCGCCGTGGCGGAGGAGGAAGGCGTGGCGGACGATCTCGCCCTGCTGTTCGATGCCGTAGCGGTGGAGCGGCCGGCCGGGCTTGAGCGCATAATCGTAGCGGCAGAAGGGATGGCGGGCGAGCGGCAGGCAGATCCCGCGCTGATGCTGCCAGATATGCACCATCTCGTGGATGAAGAGGCCCTGGTCGGTCAGCGCGGCGGCGGCGAAATCGTCGCGCCAGGCATGGCCCTTGGGGTGGAAATGGATGCAGCCGCGCGGCGCCATCACCGTGTCGCGCGGCTGGAAGAACGCCCATTTGCTGCGCGACAGGCGGACGGCGTCATAGTCGATCGTGTCGTGGAACACCGACGCCGCGAGCGCGCGTTCGCCGTCGGTGAGGGGGCGTGTCGGGGCGGGCATCGATTAGCGCGTGCACCCGATAAGGGTCCGGCGAAACCGCGGTCGATCGGTCATGCATGTCCCCTCTCTACCCGTCGTCCATAAGCGAAGGCGATCACCCCGACCAGCGCGGCATCGCCCCGTCATCGCGAATCGAAGCGCGGGGCCTTGGCGAAGTCCGCCGCGCCGAACGGGCGATCGGTGAACAGATAGCCGTAATAGAAGCGGCGCAGGTCGCAGTGGAAGGCGCGGATGCGATTCCGATAGGCGAGCTGCGCGTGCAGATCGGTGCCGGCGAGCCGGGTCAGCGCCGCCTGGATGCCGACCGGCGGCAGGACCCAGCCGAGAGCGCCTCCGCCGCGGCGGCGCGGCGCTCCAGCCCGGCGCGATAGGCAGCGACGCGGCCGGCGACGGCGGCATCGCCGTTCTCGTGGAAGGCTAGATACCATTTGTAGTGGAAGGCGGTGGGCAGCGGCGGCGAACCGGACCATTCGGGGTGGGCGGCGTAGAAGCGGCGCATCGTTTCCTCGCGCGGGATGTCCCAGGCGCGGTTCACCGTCTCGCGCTGCGCGAGCGCGATCTCGCTGCCCTGGACGACGGGGACGGCGCGATCGATCGCGACATGCGCGAGTGTCGGCGCGACGAGCACGATGAGCAACCACGCCGCGCCGAGCGTCGCCGCATTGGCGACCGAACTCCAGCCGAGGCGCGCGACCAGCGCGGCGAGCAGGATCCAGAAGGCGGCATAGCCAGCGGCGATCAGCAGCACGAGCGCGATCGTCCCCACGGCGACGCCGGACAGCGCCGCGCCGACGACGAACGAGAACGTCACCGACGCTTATTAACTCGAAAGCTCGTTCAGCACGGTGTGGATCACGCCGGGCAGCCGGCGCACGGTGCGGGGACGGATCGCGGTCGCGTTGTAGGCGGCCCTATTGCAGGCGGGCGTATCCGGCGCGGGCGGCGTCGCGTTCGAGGCCACGGAGCGCGGCGAAGCGGTGGATGCTGGCGGGCACGATGCGCTCGAGGAACAGTGTGTCGCGCGTCTCCGCCAGAGCCGGTGCGGTCGACACCTCGTCGAGTGCGGCGCGCAGCAGCGCCAGCGTGGTGCGCGAGGTGTGGCGGCTGGTGACGAAGGGGAGCGTGGGCGAGGAATCGGTCGCGGCGAGGATGCGCAACCCCGCCACCGCCTCCGGCTCGAAACGGGCGATCGCCGCCCAGGTGACCGCATCGATCGCGGCGATATCGACGTCGCCGCCCGCCACCGCAGCGACGCTGCCGCGGTGCGATCCGGTGTCGATCACCGCGGCGAACATCGGCGTGCGCCCGGCGCAGCGGGCGATCGCCGCGCGGAACAGGTTGTAGCCGCTGTTCGAGGTGGCGGCGTTGATCGCGGCGCGGGCGCCGCGATAATCGGCGATGCCGCGACGGCCGTCGTCGCGGCGGGTGACGATATGGCTGAAATGGCGCGCCCCCGCGCAGCCGGGCACGGCATAGACGGGCACGGCGACGACGCGCAGGTCGAGATCGGGATCGGTGACGAGCGGATAGCCGCACGCCTGCGCGATCAGCAGCGCGGGGTCGCGCCAGATCGCCTCGGGCGGGCGCGTTCGATCGAGCCGCTCCGGCGCCGCGACGCCGCGACGGCGCAACGCCTCGCCCAGCGCGGTCCACAGCGCATCGTTCGCCGCCTGTTGTGCGGGGTGGTCGTACATGCCGAGCGAGGCGATACCGGCGGTCATTCGCGCGCATCCTGCGCCGGATGGGGGGCCGGATGGAGGATCGCATCGTGCCGCCGCAGCGCAAAGCGGCGGACGATCTCGCCATAGCTGCGGTAGGTGCGGCCGGCCAGCGCCTCCAGCCGTGCGGCATGGTGGCGGTGATAGGCGGGCAGGCGATACCAGGGCACGCCGGGACGCTCGTGATGCGCGGCGTGCAGGTTGTTGTTGAGGAACAGCAGCGCGAAGACGCCGCCGTGCCGCACCGTCGCCGCGCGTGCCGGTCCGGGCAGGTCGGCGCGATGCTCCGCGAACGACCGCAACAGGGTGAGCGCCATCCCCGGATAGACGACGAACAGCAGGTAGCGCCCGATCCCGAAGCCGGTCCAGTCGAGCCAGGCGAGGATCGGCGCGATGGCCAGCAGGTGCGGCAGCCAGTCGCGCACCACCGCGCTGGAATCGCGGCGCCAGCGCACGCGCTCGTCGCGCAGCAGCGCCAGCACGGCGAGCGGCGGCCCGAATACCAGCCGTCCGACCAGCGTCGACTGGAGCGCCGCGAACCAGTGCCACGGCGCGGCGTCGGTGGCGAGATAGCGCGATTCGGGGTCCTCGACCGGATCGGTGATCCGCGCGCTGGCGTGATGCGCGATATGGCTGCGCCGGTAGAGCGGATAGGGCAGCCACAGCGCCAGCGGCGGATAGCCGATGGCGTCGTCGAGCATGCCGATGCCGGTCGGATGGCCGTGGATCGTCTCATGCTGCAGCGATCCCTGCCACGCGATCAGCCAGCCGCCGATCGCGACGATCGCGATTGTGGGCAGCGCGGCGTGCCACCAGGTCAGCGCCAGCCATCCGCCATAGATCGCCGCCGCGAGCGCGACCGTCGGCCATTCGACGCCGCGTCGCGCGTGCGGCGGCTGCGATGGCGCGGCCATGGTCACGCCGGCTGCTTGACGACCCGCAGATAGGGCGTCGGCGCCGCCCAGCCGTCCGGGAACAGGCTGCGCGCCGCGTCGTCGTCGACCGAGGGGACGATGATGACGTCGCCGCCCTGCTGCCAGTTCGCCGGGGTCGCGACCTTGTGCCGGTCGGTCAGCTGCAGGCTGTCGATCGTGCGCAGGATCTCGGCGAAATTGCGCCCCGTCGAGGCGGGGTAGGTCAGCGTCAGCCGCAGCTTCTTCGCCGGATCGATGACCAGCACGGTGCGCACCGTCGTCGTGTCCGACGCATGCGGGTGGATGAGGTCGAGCGTCTCCGACACCGAACGGTCGTGATCCGCGATCAGCGGGAAATTGAGCGCGGTCCCTTGCGTCCGGGCGATGTCGTCGGCCCAGCGTGCGTGGCTGTCGACCGCATCGACCGACAGGCCGACGACCTTCACCCCGCGCCGTTCGAACTCGGGTTTCAGCGCGGCGACCGCGCCGAGTTCGGTGGTGCAGACGGGGGTGAAGTCGCGCGGATGCGAAAACAGCACGACCCAGCTGTCGCCGGCCCAGTCGTACAGGCCGAACCGCCCGATCGTCGAATCCTGGGTAAAGTCGGGAACGGTATCGCCGAGTTTCAGTGACATGGCAGGTCCTCCTGCCGCCATTCTCTACTAAGTTGGTGGGATATGAAGGGAGCTTTGCTGGGGTGGGGCAAAGCTGCCCTTCGTCCGCCCGGCGCGACGCGGTTCGCAGGCCGGTTGACGAGCCGGGCGCGATGGAGCGAGACTGATCGCCATGGGGTGAAGACGAAGGGGGCGGACGATGAAGAGGATCCTGTTCACGGCGGCGTTGCTGATGCCGGCGACGGCGCCGGCGCAGACGGTGGCGATGCGGGGGCTGACGAACTTTCCCACGCTGCCGCGGGCCGAACCGTTCCGCGAAACGGTGTTCGGCGTCGCGATCGACGATCCCTATCGCTGGATGGAAAAGGCCGACGGGCGCGCCGCGCTCGAGACATGGGTCAATGCGTCGAGCGCGCATACCACCGCCGAGCTAGCCGCGCTGCCGGGACGCGAAGCGCTGTTCAAGGACATGCAGGCGCTGAGCCGCGCGGACAGCCGCTATTTCACCGCGCAGGAGGCGGGCGGCCGGCTGTTCTACGAGAAACTGGCGCCGGACAAGCAGATCCCGGTGCTGATGGTGCGCGAGGGCGGCAAGGACCGGCTGCTGCTCGATCCGATGGCGGGCACCGACGGCAAGACGCCGCGCGCGATCTCCAGCTTCTCGGTGTCGCCCGATGGCCGCTATGTCGCGATCCATATCGGCGAGGGCGGTGGCGAGACCGGCGCGATCCGCATCTACGACGTCGCCACCGGGCAACCGGGCGCGGACGTGCTGACCCCGGTATGGGGCGAATTCCGCGTCGGCTGGATCGACGACCGCACGGTCACCTACACCCGGCTGGCACCGACCGCGGCGGGCGGCGACCAGATGAAGAACATGGTCGCCTATCTGCACGTCCTCGGCACGCCGGTCACGCGCGACGTGGCGGTGCTGGGCGGCAGCGGTCCCGATCACGGCTTCAAGGTCGATCCTGCGCAATTTCCCATCGTCCTGCCCGATCCGACGTCGCCCTGGGTGCTGGCGATCGCGGCCAATGCGCGTGCGGAAATCCCGATCGCGGTCGGCCGGCTGGCCGACCTGCGCACCGGCAAGCCCGTCTGGACCAAAGTCGCCGACTATGACGACCGGATCAACAGCGCCGATATCGTCGGCGACACGCTCTATTACCTGACGAGCAAGACCGACGAGAATGGCGAGCTGCGCGCGATCGACCTGGCCGCGGGCGCGCCATCGCTCGCGCGCAGCCGGATGGTGATGGCGTCGGGCGGACGCGTGCTGAGCGGGATCACCGCCACCGACAGCGGGCTGTACGTCACGACCACGCTGCCATCGGCGGCGAGCGAATTGTGGTTCCTGCCCCGCAGCGGTGGCGCGCCGGAGAAGCTGGCGCTGCCGGCGAGCCAGTCGATCAACGACATGGCGGTGACGCCCGATCGCAAGGCGGTGACCTTCGCGATGGGCGGTTATACCGTGACCGACGCTTATTACCGCGCGGTCGCGGGCAAGGTCACGCCGCTTGGGCTGGCCAATGCGACGCCGCCCTCGGCGAAGGCGCGCACCGTCGTCGAGGAATGGGCGAACAGCGCCGACGGCACGCGGGTGCCGCTGACCATCGTTTATTCAGGCGTCTATTCCGGCCCGCGCAAGGGGCCGGCGCCGACGGTGATCGACGCTTATGGCGGCTATGGCGTGTCGGGCCAGCCCTTCTATTCGTCGAACTGGGACGTGTGGAACCAGCGCGGCGGCGTCTACGCCTATTGCCATATCCGCGGTGGCGGTGAGTTGGGCGAAGCGTGGCATCGCGGCGGCATGCTGGCGAACAAGGTCAATGCCCATGCCGATCTGATCGCGTGCGGTGAGCGGCTGGTGAAATTGGGCTATGCCACGCCCAAGACGCTCGGCATTTTCGGTTCCAGCGCGGGCGGGCTGCTGATCCCGCCGTCGGCGCTCAAGCGGCCCGACCTGTTCGCCGCGGTGGTGACGCGCGTCGGCATCGTCAACGCGACCCGGCTGGCGGCGGCGAACAACGGCCCCAACCAATATGGCGAGATGGGCGATCCGGGGACCGAGGCGGGGTTCAAGGCGCTGGCGGCGCAGGATTCGACGCTGCTGCTGGGTAAGGCGCCGGGCGGCACCGATTTCCTGTTCACGATCGGCCTCAACGACAAGCGCGTCGATCCGTGGATGTCGGCGAAGCTTGCCGCGATGATGCGCGCCAGATGGGGCGACCGGCACCTTGTCCTGATCCGTTCGGACGGCAAGGCGGGCCACGGTTTGGGCTCGACCCGCGACCAGACCATCGAGGAACGCGCCGATATCTTCGCCTTTTTCCTGAACCGCTTCGGCGCGCCCGGCTTCGTCCGGTAACGCGCGGTGCGCGGCGGGCGGCCACGATATGATAACCTCGGGGCACTTCCATCGAACAGGAAGGGCAATCGTTTGATACTTTTGGTTGATCCAACTCTCTACCGTTCGCCCTGAGCCTGTCGAAGGGCCTGAGACTCACCTGTGCTTCGACAGTGAGCAGGTGAAACGTCCCCCGGACGTTTCAGTCGAGGCCGGGGGCCTCGACGACCTGCTCACCAGCACGAACGGGTTCGCGTGAAGTCTTCTTGCTCTAATTGCCCGGTGACGGGGCGGCGGCGTCGTGTGCGGCGCTGCCGTTCGCGGCGCGCGGTGCGGGTGCGGCGCTGCCGTCGAGGATGCCGTTGAGCGATCCGCCGGTCATGCCGAGTTCGGCCATCAGCCCGTCGATCAGCGGGCCGCCGACGCGATAGCGCATCGCGGCGGCGACCGCGGCGTCGGCGAGATTGCCCTGGCCGCCGCTCGCGCCATGGTCGCCGCCGCCGTCGCCGTGCAGCCCGCGCGCATCGAGGATGCTGATCCGGTCGATCGCCTCCATCGGCTTGGCCGCCGCGGCGATGATCGCGGGCAGCGCGTCGAGCATCGCCTTGCGGATCAGCAGCGCGGTCTGCGCGTCGCTGAGGATGTTGGTCGCCTCGTTGATCGACGCCTGGCCCGCGGCATCGACCTTGAACGCCGCCTCGCGGCCCTCGGCACGCGCCTTTTCGGCGTCGGCCTCGGCGGTCGCTTCAGTGCGCAGCGCGATCGCGCGCGCTTCCGCGGCTTCCTTTTCCGCGGTGGCGGCGACGGTGATCTGCACGGCCTCTTCCTGCGCGCGCTGCGTCGCGGCGATGACCGCGACGTTCTTGTTGCGGTTGGCGATCTCGGTCGCCTTGGCGGTGATGACGCTTTCCTCGGCGCGGACGGCGAGCGCGCGCGCTTCGTTGGCGGCGGCGGTGGCGGTCGATTCTTCCTCCGACTTCTGCGCGGTCTGCACCGCGGTCGTGATGCGCGCGATCTCGATCGTGCGGTCGCGTTCGATCGTCGCGGTCTGGATCGCGCCGTCGCGGGCGATGGTGGCGGTCTTGACGACCTTGTCCGCCTCGGTCTGCGCGACGGTCTGCGCCTGCGTCGCGGTGATGCGCGCGATCTCGGCAAGGCGGGTCTGCTCGGCCTCCGCCGTGGCGATCGCGGTCGCCTGTTCGGCGCGGAGCGCGGCCAGCGTCTGCTCCTGCGTCAGCCGCGCCTGTTCGGCGGCCTGCGCGATCTCGAGGCTCTGGTTGTTGGCGGCGAGGTTGCGCTGTTCGATCTCGACGCGGTTGGTCGCGACGATGTCGTTGCGGATCTTCTTGCGCTCCTCGATCGTGCGGGTGAGCACGGTCAGCCCCTCGGCGTCGAAGGCGTTGTTTTCATTGAAATGTTCGAACGCGGTCTGGTCGAAATGGGTGATGCTGACCGATTCCAGCTGGAAGCCGTTCATGTCGAGGTCGGTCATCAGCGCCTCCTGCACCTTCTGGATGAAGTCGGCGCGGTTGGCGTGGAGGTGCTCCATCGTCATCGTCGCCGCGACCGAGCGCAGCGCGGAGACGAGCTTGCCGTCGAGCAGCGACTTCACCGCATCGGGGCTGTTGACCGAATCGCCCAGCGTCTGCGCGGCGGCGGCGATCGATTCGGCGTCCGGCTTCACCTTGATGTGGAACAGGCCGACGACGTCGACGCGCAACTTGTCGAGCGTGATGAGCGCGTCCTTGTTGAGGCGCGACACCTCCAGCTTCACCGTCGTCAGGCGGACCTGCATCAGCTCGTGCAGCACCGGGATGACCATGATGCCGCCGTTCAGCACCACCTTTTCCCCACCGAAGCCGGTGCGGATCAGCGCCACGTCCTTGGTCGCGCGGCGGTAGAGGCGGGTCAGGATGATGCCGATCACGACGAGCGCGAACAGCACGATGCCGGCGTAGATCAGGACGTTCAGAAGCGATGCAGGCATAAACCCTCCCCGTGGCGTGCCGAATGGCGGTAGGTCAGATCGATTGAAGAAGCGTGTCGCGATCGGGCAGCGCGAAGAACAGCGTGCCGTGGCGGCGGACGAGCAGCACCGTCTCGCCGGCCGGGATGACGGCGGTATCGTTATGCGGCTCGACCATGACGAAATGCGCCTGGCCGAACTGGTCGACGATCTTGGCGCGGGCGGGCGAGCCGCGACGCGCGACGCCCTCCAGCACGGTGCCGCGCCGGCGCAGCAGGTCTTCGGTCGAGATCACGCTGGTTTCGAAGCCGGGCATGATCCGCGCGAGCCCGTTGGCGACGACGGTGTTGAGAAGCCCGCCGGCGAGCAGCGCGCCGCCCGACGCCAGCGGCCAGGCAAGCGGCGCGCCCCACAGCGCCGACGCGCCCTGCTGGAGCGCGATGCCCGCCACGGTGAAGCAGCCGAGCAGCGAGGTGAGCCAGATCAGGATCGGCAGTTCGCCGCCGAGGCCCAGCCAGTCGAGCACGCCCGCATGCCCGTCGGCCGCGACGTCCGCGTCGAGGTCGAAGTGGCCGAGCCCCAGGCCGACCCCCTCGATCAGCCCGATCCCCAGCATGACGACGAAGGCGATCGCGAACGGAAGGTACGCCGGCGTCAGGAACTGCGCGAACATACGACGACGCTATCATGCGGATCGCGTCCTGTCAGGCCGAATTGAGGGGTACAACCTCCGGCGACACGGGTGGCCACTACGCCACGAACAGGAAATCGCGTGCTATCGCGGGCGTGATGCTGCTACCCGCGCGGGATGCTCAGGACACGGATCAAACGCACGATGGCGGAGGCCGAGCGCGCCGCCGCCCGGCTCAGCGACATCGAGGCGGCGGTGGTGGCGCTGGGCGACGAGGATCTGCTCGATCTGGCGGATATCTTCGCGAACGCGCCGGGTACGCCGCTGGCCGGGATGGCGGCGACCGAGATGCGTCGGCGCAAGCTCAGCCTGTGATGGTCGCGACCGTCATCGCGGCATGGCATGGGCGCGCGTAACCGCATGCGTCAGCTTCCCTCGCGCCTGCGTCGGCTCGACGATGCGCTCGCCGCCCTGCCGCTCGACGAGCCGATGCTGTTGACCGAACTCGACGGGTTCCTGACGGGGATCGTCGTCGGGCCCGAACCCATCGTCCCGGCCGAATGGATGCAGAGCGTCTGGGGTTCGGACGACAGCGACGCGCCGCCGTTCGACGAGCCCGAGGACGTGCGATGGTTCGCCGACGCGGTGATGGCACAGCACGATGCCATCGCGCGCGATCTGGGGCGCGGCAAGCCGCAGCCGGTCTTCGACATCGACGAACGCAACGGCGACGTGCTGTGGGAGGCATGGATCGACGGCTTCGCCGCGGCGATGGAGTTGCGCCCCGACGCCTGGGCTGCGGTCGTCGATGGTGCGGATGTGGAAGCCGCCGATGCGGCGGTGCGCATGATGACCCTGATCGCGGTGGCCGAGGATGATGGCACGCTCGACAGCATGCAGATCGATGCGTTGCAGGACGGTGCGCCGTCCGACATCGCCGCCGCCATCGTGCAGCTCCATGCCGCGCGGCAGCGCCGGGGCGGCGCCGTTCCGGAGCCGGTGGGCACGGAGCGGGTGAGCAAGATCGGCAGGAACGATCCATGTCGCTGCGGCTCTGGCAAGAAGTTCAAGCGCTGTTGCGGGTGAGGTAACGAAGGCGATCAGATCGCTGTGGCCTGGCGGAGGCGGCGGTGGAGGTAGTTTTCGTCGAAGCCGGCGATTTGTACCAATTTCACCGGATCGAGGATCGTTAAACTGCCGCGGCGGAGGGCCATCGCGCCCGCCAGGCGCAGTTCCTTGAGGACGCGGTTGATGTGGACGGGGGTCATGCCGAGCGCGTCGGCGAGGATGATCTGCGACAGCGGCAGCGCGAATTCGGTGTCCTGCGTCATGCCGGCGCCGCGGGCGCGCAGGTAGAGTTCGCACATCAGGTGCGCGACGCGTTCGATGCTGCTGCGCCGGCCCATGCTGACGATCCAGGCGCGCATGATCCCTTCGTCGACCAGCTGCGCGGTGTACATGGCGCGCGCGATCGCGGGATGATCGTGCATCATCGCCTGCATCTGCGCGCGCGAGATCATCGCGACCGAGGCGGGGCCGATCGCCTGGATGCCGTGATCCATCGCGGCGAGCATGTTGACGTGCAGGTCGCAGGCATCGCCCGGCATCAGGAAGGCCATGATCTGGCGCAGCCCGTTGGGCAGGATCTTGTACCGGCACGCCCAGCCGTCGAGCACCACGAACACCGGCCCGGGCTCGTCGCCCTCGCGGATCAGGTCCTGCCGCGCGGCGAACCGGCGCGGGTGCGCGGTGACGATCTCCAACGCCCTGCGGTCATCAGCGGACAATTCGGCCAGATTGGCCAATTTCTTGATGAACCGGTTGGACATGACCGATGCGTACACCGTTGTCCCGCGCAACAATATTGACGAGTGTTATTGACCAATATTGAGTTGGGTTGTGTCGGCACCGCGCTTTGCCGCTATGGAGGACGGTATCGTCGCCATTCCCGCCGGCCACGACGATCGGGGGCGACCGTGCCTTCGCCTGGCTGCCAAGGCACGAACCCGATGTCCTCCAACGACAATCACCTCCCGCCGCCGGTCGAGGCGCCGCCGCCCGATGCGCAGGGGCAGGCGGCGCTGCTGCTGGTCGAAAGCCTGATCCACGCGCTGGTCGGACGGTCGGTGATGACGCTGGAGGAGGGGGTGGAGATCGTCCAGACCGCGATCGACGTGCAGGTCGACGTCGCACGCGCCGCCGGCGCCGCCGGGGCGCCGATGTGGCAGGCGCATGCGCTGCTGACCCGCGTGGCGGAGACGCTGCGGATCGATATCGCGCGGCGCTGAGTTGCGGCACGCGGTGCGCGCGGACCAGACGGCGCTAGGCGCGGTCGACGTCCGAGGCGTCGAATTCGGCGAAGGCGTCGCGCACTTCTGCGGCGGCGGTGTCGTCGGCGAGATCGACGGTCACGCGGATCGCGCCGTTGAGCGGGGCGTCGCTGCGGTCGTCGGGGCTGGGCGCGCCGGCTTCGGTGTCGGCGCCGGCCGTGTCCTCGCCGACGCTGTTGTCCTCGCCCTCGGCAATGATGCGGATCGCGTCGCGGTCGAGATCGAATTGCTGGACGAGGCGTTCGACCGCCATTTCGGCTTCGCGGCGGGTGTCGAAGGTCGCGGTGAGGCTGGCGGTCATGGGAATCTCCGAAGCAGGGGAGGGCGGAACGCGTCGCGATCCGATCCGGGTCCGCTATCGGGCCGCCGTGCGCAGCGTGATGCGGGTGAGTTCGGACGGGCGGCCGAGGCGCAGCGCGAAACCGGGCCACAGCCCGGTGCCGTTGCTGACGTAGAGCGTCATCGCGCCGACCGCATAGCGGCCCGAGACGAAGCCGCCGTTGGGCCGCGCGAACAGGCGGTCGAGGCCGAGGATCATGCCGCCGTGGGTATGCCCGGACAACTGCAGCGCGACGCCCCGGGCGGCGGCGTGGCGGGCTTGCCGCGGCTGGTGGTCGAGCAGCAGGATCGGCGCCTCCGCGGGGGCGCCGGCGAGCGCCGCGGCGAGGTCCGGGCCGGGGCGGCCGTGCTGCGGCGCGGACAAATCGGTGACGCCGGCGACGACCAGCTGCGCCGCGCCGCGGGAGAGGATGGCGTGCGCGTTGGGGAGCATGCGCATCCCCAGGTCGGCGAGGTGGCGCATCCATGCGTCGTAATCGAAGAAATATTCGTGGTTGCCGGGGATGGCGTAGACGCCGTCGGGGGCGTGCAGGTCGCGCAAGGGGGCGACGTCGGCACGGCGCATCGCGACCGATCCGTCGATGAAGTCGCCGGTGACGACGATCAGGTCGGCGCCGGCGGCATTGGCACGCGTCACCACCGCCTGCGCCCAGGGGGCGGGGAACAGGCGGCTGATGTGCAGGTCGGTCAGCTGCACCAGCCGGTAACCGTCGAACTGCGGCGGCAGGCCGGGAATGGCGATCGCGACGTCCCGGATCGGCGGCACGCGGATGGCGTTGGCGACGCCGATCGCGGCGAGGAGGGCGGCCAGCGCCGCCGCGGCGTAGCGGACGCCGTCGGGCAGCGCGAGCCGCTGCCAGCGGACCAGCATCGCGGCGAGCGTGCCGAGGTCGAGCAGGATCTGCAGCAGCGCGAGCAGCAGGATCGCGCCGAACGTCCAGTTGAACAGGATGACGAGCGCGCGGGGGAATTCGGGGGCGAATACCGATCCCGACGAGAGCCGGCTCCAGCCATGATATTGCGACGCGGCGATCAACAGCAGCGCGATGCCGCCCTTCGCCCACAACGGCAGCGCCAGCGGCCAGAGCGTGCGGGCGAGGACATAGAGCGCGGGGCTCGCGAAGATGAGGTGGAAGATCGTCGGTGTCCTTCTGAAAGCGCCGGTGCGATGGCGGCGATACCGTTACGCCCGAACGCGCCGGCGGTTCAGAGCCTGTTTGGAAATTGGCGAAAGAGCCAATTTCACGCGGTGCCGGCTCGCTCCCCCACCCGAGGGCGCCCAGCAAAGTATTAGTTTGCTGGGACCCGTCGGGCGCCCATCAGGATACCGTGTGGGCGGCCGACGCAGGGCTATTGCATATGAGTGTTTGGTCGGCGGCTCCCCAATTCCTTCGTCACCCCGGACTGGTTCGGGGGTCCACGGTTCGGCGCACCTGTCGTTTCGAGGCTCTTTTCCGACGCTCGCGGCACGGTGGACCCCGGAACCAGTCCGGGGTGACGAAGTATTCCGGGCCGCCGCCCTCGGGTGGGGGAGCGGGCCGGCACCGCCGAAATGCGCCTGCAGCGCATTTCCAATCGACTCTCAGAAGATATCGCTGATCGCGCGATCGAAGTGCGCGTCCATCAGCGTCGCGGCGGCGCGCGGGTCGCGGTCGGCGATGGCGGCGGCGAGGTCGCGGTGGATCGCGAAGACGGTGTCGCGCTGCACCGGCGTCTGGCGCGTGTGCCAGGCGGTGGGAACGGCGACGCGCATCAGCTGTTCGAACGAGCGGACGATCTGGTGGAACAGGCCGTTGCCGCTGGCGTGCGCGATCGTCTGGTGAAAGGCGATGTCGTGGCGGATGAGCTGGTGGAGGTCGTCGCTGCTGGCGGTCATCCGCGCGGCATGATCGACGATCAGCCGCGCGTCGGCGTCGCTGCGATGTTCGGCGGCGAGCGCGGCTGTGCGCAGTTCGAGCGTGCGGCGGACGTCCCACACCTCGCTCGTCGTGATCTGCGCGGTGGCGACGGCGTGGTCGATCGAGGCGGCGATGACCGATCCGTCGATCGCCCCGACGCGCGCGCGCCGGCCGTTGCCGACGTCGAGGACGCGCAGCGCCGCGAGCGCGCCGAACGCTTCGCGCATCACCGCGCGGCTGACGCCCAGATCGCTGGCGAACTGCCCCTCGCCGGGCAGGGTGTCGCCGACCTTGAGGTCGCAATCGCGGATATGGTCGCGGACGCGGCGCACCGCCTGGTCGACCAGCGACCCGGGGACGGCGGGGGTCATGCGGCGAGCCGGTGGTTGCGCAGCTGCGTCGGCGCCTGGCCGTAGCGGCGCGAGAAGGCGCGGGTGAAGCTGGCGTTGTTGAGATAGCCGCAGCGATAGCCGATCGAAGAGACCGGCAGGTCGGTCGCCAGCAGCATGTCGCGCGCGCCGCTCAAGCGCCGGTCGGTGATCGCGTCGGCGACGCTCATCGCGAACATCGAGCGGAAACCCCGGGTGAGCTTGGCACGGTTGAGGCCGCAGGCGCGCGAGATCGAATCGAGCGTCAGCTTCTCGTGCCAGCGTTCGTCGATCAGGCGGCGGGCATCGGCGATCCGCTGCGCCTCGGCGGCGCGCAGCGCGCCGGCGCCGTCGGCGGGGACCAGACTGTCGTCGCCCAGTTTCTCGAACGTCGCGCAGAGCAGTTCGATGCTCTTGGCGCCGCGCAGCGTGACGGCGGCATTGCCGGTGAGGCGGCAATGCTGGATGGCGAGCGCGATGGCGCGCATGTCCGAAGACAGATGCCAGGCGCCGCCGGTCACCGGCACCGCGCCGAAGATGCGGGTGCAGGCGGCGGGACAGACGACGAAGATCAGGTCGGCGTCGGTCAGGTCGTCGGCCTGCGGATCGGGGTGGAAGACGAAGGTCGCCGCGGCGAGGCGATAAGCGAAGCCGATCGCACCCGCGGGCCATGCCGCCGCCGGCAACGGCCCATCGCCGACGAAGGCGATCATCTCCGGCGACACGTCGATCCTGGCTTTCATACCATCCTCTCGTTCTTTTGACGGAGAATGGACCTATCCGATAGCTATGGCAAGAGCTTTCGGATAGGTTCGGCGATAGCAGCGAGCGGTGCGCGGCGCATCGCGACGCAGAAGGCGACCAGAGACAGCGCGCCGGTGACCGCGCCGACGGCGGCGAGACCCTGGTCGAGGTGCGATTCGCCGCCGAACAGGCCGCTCGCCGCGGCGACGAGCGTGGGCGCGACGCCGAAGCCGATCAACCCCGCGACCGCGATGAACGCGCCGATGCACAGCCCGCGCAGCTCGTTGGGGATGAGCACGGTGAGCGCGACCGAGGTGACGACACCGGTGACCGCGCCGCACAGCAGCAGCAGGCCGAGCGCGGCACCGAACAGCGGCACGGAGGGCGCGATCGGGAACAGGCCGGCGGGGATACCGAGCGCGGCGGCGATCACCGCGCCGAACAGCAGGCCGCCGCGCCGCCCGCTCTTGTGGCCCCAGTCGGCGGAGAGGCCGCCGACGACCGCGCCGATGACGCCGGCGCCGAAGATCAGCGGGCCCATCCAGCCGGCGACCTGATCGGGGCGCAGGCCGAAGCTGCGCGAGAGGACGGGCGCGGCCCAGATCGCCGCGGCGCCGTCCGCCATCACGACGCTGACCTGTCCCATGAACAGCGGCAGCAGGAAGGTGCGGCGCGCCCACAGTTCGCCGGCGACGATGCGGAAGGGGGCGTGGGTGCTCGCCGCGACCTCGTGCCGCTTGGGTTCGCGCAGCAGGAACAGCGGGATCATGAAGGCGGCGCCGAGCAGCCCGAGCGCGAGGTGCGCGCTGCGCCACGGGGCGGCGTGCCAGAACCAGTCGGGGGTGCCGCCATGGAGGAACAGGCCGAACAGCGCGCCGGTGAGCGCGAAGGCCATCGCCTGCCCCAGCGACTTGCCGAGGTTGACGACGAGCAGCGCGCGGCCGCGCTGCGTCGGCGGGCAGAGGTCGGCGCACAGCGACAGCGCCGCGGTGAGCGCGCCGGTGGTGCCGATGCCGGTCAGCATGCGCGCGACGAACAGGATACCGACGCTCCGCGCGACCGCGGTGAGGACGGTGCCGACGACGAAGGTGGCGACGAGCACGATCATGAGCCGCACGCGGTTGTGGCGATCGACCCAGATGCCGATCGGGATCGAGAAGAGCGCCAGCGGCAGCGCGGCGCTGAGCCCCTGGATGAGGCTGAGGGTGTAGTCGCTGAGGTGAAGCTCGGCCTTGGCGCCTTCCTGCACGGTGCCGAACGAGCCCATCATCGCAAAGCCCAGCGTCATGGCGAGCGCGAGCGCGAGGAGGGGGAGGAGCGAGCGGGTGAAGGATGGGGTGGCGGGCATGGCTGGTTCCTAGGGACGGCTAATCAAAGCCCCTCCCCTTCAGGGGAGGGGTTTGGGGTGGGGGCTGTCCGCGAGCGTCGGTCTCGGTGAGACACCGCCCCACCCCAACCCCTCCCCTCAAGGGGAGGGGCTTAAGAAGACCCGACCATCACAGACTGAAGATCTTGCCCGGGTTGAACAGGTCCTTGGGGTCGAGCGCGCGCTTGAGCATGCGCATCACGTCGACGGCGTCGCCGAGTTCCTCGACCAGCCAGTCCTGCTTGCCGATGCCGATGCCGTGTTCGCCGGTGCAAGTGCCGTCCATCGCCAGCGCGCGCGCGACGAGGCGGGCGTTTACGCCCTCGACCTCGTGCAGGTCCTCCTTGGACGCCGGGTCCATCGCGAAGACGACGTGGAAATTGCCGTCGCCGACGTGGCCGAGGATCGTCGCGGGGACGCTGCAGGTCGCGAGGTCCGCCTTGGTCTGCGTGATGCATTCGGGCAGGCGGCTGATCGGCACGCAGACGTCGGTCGCCCAGCCGACCGCGCCGGGGCGCAGCGCGACCGCGGCGTAATAGGCCTCGTGCCGCGCCTTCCACAGACGCCCGCGTTCCTCGGGCAGGTTGGACCAGGCGAAGTCTCCGCCGCCGTTCTCCGCGGCGAGCATGCCGACCATCTCGACCTGCTCGGCGACGCCACCGGGCGAGCCGTGGAATTCGAAGAACAGCGTCGTCACTTCGGGCAGGGTCAGCTTGGACCAGGCGTTGACCGCGCGGATCTGCATGTCGTCGAGGATCTCGACGCGCGCCAAGGGCACGCCGGCCTGAATCGACTGGACGACGGTGGTGATCGCGCCTTCGAGGCTATCGAAGCCGCAGACCGCGGCGGAGATGGTTTCGGGGATCGGATGCAGGCGCAGCGTCACCTCGGTGATGATGCCGAGCGTGCCCTCGCTGCCGACGTAGAGGCGGGTGAGGTCGTAGCCCGCCGCCGATTTGCGCGCGCGACGGGCGGTGGTGACGACCTTGCCGTCGGGGGTGACGACCTTGAGGCTCAGCACCGCCTCGCGCATCGTGCCGTAGCGTACCGCGTTGGTGCCGCTGGCGCGGGTCGAGGCCATGCCGCCGATCGTCGCATTGGCGCCGGGATCGATCGGGAAGAACAGGCCGGTGTCGCGGAGATGCTCGTTCAATTGTTCGCGGCGGCAGCCGGCCTGCACGGTGCAGTCGAAATCCTCGGCGTTGACCGCGACGATCCGGTTCATCTCGCCGAGGTTGACGCTGACGCCGCCGCGCACCGGCACGGCATTGCCCTCGATCGAGGTGCCGGCGCCGAACGGCACGATCGGCACGTCGGCGGCGACGCACAGGTTGACGAGATCGACGACATCCTGCGTCGAATGCGCGAAGACGACCGCGTCGGGCAGGACGACATCGAAATGCGCCTCGTTCGAGCCATGCTGGCGCAACATCGCGTCGGTGAGGTGGAGCCGGTTGCCGAAGCGTTCGCGCAACCGGTCGATGAACGCCGGGTCGACCTCGGCACGGGTGATGGGAGCGTGCTGCACCGGCCTAGAACCGGAAGCCGAGGCGCGCGCCGATGCGGCGGCGATCGCCGATGATGCCGAGGTCGGAGGCGGGCAGGCCGGCGAGCTGCAGCGTCGTCTTTTCGATATAGGCGTCGAAATACTGCTTCTGGAGCAGGTTGTTGGCGAACACCGCGACCTCGAGCGGGCCGGTGCGATAGGTGATCGCGGCGTTGACCAGCGCATAGGGGCGCAGGATCGTCGGCGTCGTCTGGTTGAGCGTGCCGGCGAGGCGGCTGCCCTTGGCGACGACGCCGCCGGTCAGCGTGACGCTGTCGGTGCCGCTCAAGGGGATGGTGTAATCGGTGTAGAGGTTGCCGGCGAAATCGGGCTGGAAGGTCAGCCGGTCGGACGACAGCGTCCGCCCGGTCACCAGCGTGTAGGGCGCCGAATTGGTCAGGCGTGCGTGGATGTAGGTGACGCTGCCGTTGATAGACCAGTTGCGCACCGGGCGGATCGTCGCCTCCAGCTCGGCGCCGTAGCTCTTCACGTCGCCCGAGTTGAGGTCGACGGTGACGAGGCCGCCGCCGGCCGCCGGCGCGATCGAGTTGAGGCCGATGTAATCGCTGTAGTCGTTGTAGAAGACGTCGCCCGACAGGCTGAGCTTGCGGTCGGGGGAAACGTATTTGGTACCGATCTCGTACGTCCAGGCGCTGTCGCCCTTGTACTGGCGGATCGGCGCGGTCGGTGCGTTGAAGCCGCCGCCGCGATAGCCGCGCGCGACCGAGGCATAGGTCATCAGCTGGCTGGACCAGTGGCGCGTCACCGACAGGCGCGGTTCGACCTGGTCGGACTTCAGCTGCGCGGTGGTGAAGGTGGTCGGCAAGGTCGCCGCGCCGACGCTGATCGACACGTTGCCGTCGGCGCTGCGCTTTTCGTGATCGTAGCGCAGGCCGAGCGCGACCTCCCATGCGGTCGTCGGTTTCCAGAAGATGGTGCCGAATGCGGCATAGGTATCCGCCTTGGTCGCGTTGTTGGTCAGGCGGGTGAGGTTGGCGGGGAGGATGCGCGTGCGGTCGAACGCGGTGGTCTCCTCGCGGCTGTAGAACAGGCCGAGCAGGGTGCTGATCGTGCCGCCGATCTCGGTATCGAGGCGCGTCTCGACCGTCTTGGTGCGCAGGCGATCGGTGCCGTTGGCGCGGGCGATGTCGGCGGGGCCGAAGTCCGCGTCGGCATCGGGCGACAGGCCGTCGCGCGCGTCATACGATCCGACCAGCGTAAACTTCGAATTGATGCCGTCGATCGGCGCCTCCAGCCGCGCGTTGACGCCGCGATAGCGATATTCGACGCGGGTCGGCACGTTGAACTGGACGATGCGCGAATAATCGGTCGGGCCGGTGACGCGCGAATAGGGCGTGTTGGCGCCCTTCACCCAGTCGTAATAGCCGTTCACCGTCAGCACCACGTCGCCGGTGGGGACGAAGCGGATCGTGCCGTTGAGCGAATCGGTCTTGAACGGGCTCGCGTCGATGCCGAGGATGCTGTTGCGCAGGAAGCCGTCCTGCTGGCGGTGGCCGGCGGCGAGGCGCACCTGCAGCACGTCCTTGATGATCGGGCCGCTGACCGAGGCGGAGGCGAGGAAGCTGTCGTCGGGGCCGGCGAAGCTGAAATTGCCGCGCGCCTCGGTGGTGTTCGACGGCTGGCGGGTGATGACGTTGATCGCGCCGCCCAGCGTGTTCTTGCCGTAGAGCGTGCCCTGCGGCCCGCGCAGCACCTCGATCCGGTCGATGTCGAGCAGCGGATTGTTGAGGTAGGAGGTATTGGGCTGGTAGATGCCGTTGATGAACAGGCCGACACCCGGCTGCACGGACTGGACCAGCGTCACGCCGACGCCGCGGATCGAGACGAAGGCGCGGCCCGATCCGTCGCTGGTGATGTTGAGGCCCGGGGTCAGCGTCGCCGCCTCGCGCACCGAATTGATGCCGCGTTCGGTCAGCGTGTTGCCGCTGATCGCGGTGGCGGCGATCGGCACGTCGAGCAACGTCTCGGCGCGCTTGCGGGCGGTGACGACGATTTCCTGGTCGCCCGTCTGCGGCGCGGGGCCGGTCGCCTTGCCGGGGGCGGTGTCGGTGGCGTCGGGCGCCTCGGCGACCTGCGCCTGGGCCAGCGCGGGAAGCGCGAGGGCAAGCGCGGTGGAAGCGGCGAACAGGGAGCGAAGGCGCATCGGTAATCCTCTCTACGATCGGTGAGTCTGTGCCCACCTGTCGGATAGGTTGTGCACCTTCTGCAACCTATCGGAAAGGTTGCGCGACTATGCCGATCGGCTCTCGCGCTTGGCCGATCACCAGCAGGTGTAGCCGCCGTCGGCGATGACGATGCTGCCGGTCATCAGGCTGGCGGCGTCGGAGGCGAGGAAATGGACGATCGAGGCGACTTCTTCGGGTTCGCCGAGCCGGCCCTGCGGCGTGCCGTCGATCCAGCGCTTGTACATCTCGCCTTCCCTGTCGGCGAAGGCGTTGAGCGGGGTGGCGATATAGGTCGGCGCGACCGCGTTGACGCGCACGCCGCGCGGCGCCCATTCGGCGGCGAGGCTGCGGGTCAGCTGGTGCACCGCGGCCTTGCTGGCGTTGTAATAGCTCTGCGGTTGCGGGCGGTTGACGACGAAGCCCGACATCGATCCGACGTTGACGATGCTGCCCTTGCCGCGGGCGAGCATGTGGCGGCCGAAGGCGCGGGCGCACCAGAAGGTGCCGTTGAGGTTGACGTCGAGGACACCCAGCCAATGTTCGTCGGCGACGTCTTCGGCGGGGGTATCGCTGCGCGCGATGCCGGCGTTGTTGACGAGCACGTCGATCGCGCCGGCGCTGTCGGCGATGCGGGTGACCGCGGCGGAATCGGTGACGTCGAGGATGACGCCGTCGATCGCGTGGTCCTTGGCGCGCAAAGCCTCCATCGCGGCGCCGAGCGCGTCGGGATCGCGATCGGCGACGATGACGCGGGCGCCGGCCTCGGCCAGCGCATCGGCGCAGGCGAAGCCGATGCCCTGCGCGCCACCAGTGACGAAGGCGGTGCGGCCGTCGAGGCGCAGGCGGTCGAGGTACATGGCGGACTCCGGGGTGGGGTGTTGACGGGTGGACCGACCATCCCGCCCGTTTGGGCTGAGCTTGTCGAAGCCCTGATTTCCGCGGGCGTCGCGCTTGGGGAGAGCAGCCCTTCGACAGGCTCAGGGCGAACGGGGGAAGGGGGCGATGCGAACGGGGAAGGGGGCGGGGCGAACGGTGAGGGGGCGGGCGAACGGGCAGGCGTCAGGGCAGGAAGGCGGCGGCGGGCATTGGCGGTTCGGTCACCGCTTCGCCGGCGGCGAGCCGGTAGACGGTGCGGGTGTCGCGATCGAACGGTGCCCAGGGGAGCGAGCCGTCGCGCGCGAACTGGACCCAGATCGCATGGACGCGCGTCGCCAGTTCCTGCGGCGGGGCGGTGCCGCACAGTCCCTCGTTGCCGGTACAGGTGGCGAGGCTGTCGAAGACGAAGGGCAGCTCCATGCCGTGCGACGCGCCGAGCTGTCCGTCGAAGCGTGGCGAGCGCCATTCGAATTCGTACATATGGGTGCGGCCGCGATGCTCCTCGGCGTAGCGGCGCGCGGGCCATCGGAAGACGAGGTCGGCCATGGCGTCGGTCAGCGCTTGGCCCGCACGCTTGCCGGATCCCATGCCGTACGCCTTGAGCACGCTCCAGGCGCGCGGCTGCGACTTGCGCAGCACGACCCACGCCAGCAACTTGCCGACGGCGGTGTTCAGTTTGTCGCGGACGCCGCTGGGGACGAGGTAGAGGTTCATCTCCTCGGCGTTGCTGCCGATCAGCAGATCGACCTCGGCGCCGGCGCCCTGTTTCAGCGCGTCGAGCGGGGCGAGGGGGAGGACGTCGTCGCCGTGGACGGGGACGAAGCGGCTGATCCCGAACACCGGTTCGCGTCCGTCCGCTTCGCGCAGGTCGAGGCGGGTGGTGGGGAGCGACACCTGTTCCACCGCATCGAGCAACGGTTCGCCGGGCGCGACGCTGTCGAAGCCGGCGCGGTCGGGGGTGATGCCGAGCCGTTTCGCCATCGCCTTCACCAGCCGTTGCGCGACGGGAACGCTGCGGGTCATGCCGCCGTGGCCGCTCTGCACGATCGCGCGCTGGAACAGCCCCCTGGCGAGCGGCGAGGCGATCAGGTCGGCGATCGCCATCGCGCCGGCGCTCTCGCCGAAGACGGTGACGTTGGCCGGGTCGCCGCCGAATGCCGCGATCTCGTCGCGGACCCAGCCGAGCGCCGCGATCATGTCGCGCAGGCCGAGGTTGGTCGGCACGCCGGGGATCGGCAGGAAGCCGTCGACGCCCATGCGATACTGAATCGCCACATAGACGATGCCGTCGCGCGCGAAGCTGGCGCCGTCCTGCACGCTCGCATTCTTGCTGCCGACGACGAAGCCGCCGCCGTGGATGAAGACCATCACCGGCCGCGCGGTGGCGTCGCCGGCCGGGCACCAGACGTCGAGCGTCAGATAATCGTCGCCCTTCGCCCAGCCGTGGCCGATCAGCGGCGCGGCGTCGAGCTGCGGCACCGTGCGGGTGCGCTGCGGCGCATTGGCGCCGCTCGCCGTGCGGACGCCGGACCAGGGTGCGACCGGCGCGGGCGGGGCGAAGCGCAGCGCGCCGACCGGCGGCGCGGCATAAGGGATGTCGCGATAGAAAGTGAGGGCGCCGTGGGCGTGGCCTGCGACCAGTCCGGCGCGGGTCTGGATCGGAGCGGGGGCGGGGTCGGACATGCCCCGTCTTATGCCGCGTCGCGATCCGTCTTCGTAGCGGGGGCGGCTATGCCGAGCGGGATATTTGGCGTGCCGGTACGTGCCAGTCGATCCACGCGCCATAGGCATGGCAGGTGGCGAGATGGCGGGTGACGCCGTCGGGCCAGCTGGTCAGCAGCAGATGCACGGCATCGCGCGCCGGGGTCCATTCGAAGCCGATCCGCGCGAGCGGGCGCGCCGCGGTGGCGCGCGCGCCGGCGTCGCGGAAGGCATCCTCGACCGCGGCACGGCTGGTGGCGTCAAGATACTGCAGCGCCATCGCGTGGACGAAGGTGCGGCAGACGCCGGTGGGCTGCGGCGCGGCGAGCTCGGCGGGGAGCCAGCCGGCGATGTCGCCACGATTGACCTGCGGCGGGCGCATGCGCGCGATGGCGAGCGCCTGGGCGAGGCGGTCGGCGCGCTCGGGTTCGTCGGCCCAGACATAGGCCATCAGCCGCTCGCAAGCTGCCGCATCGGCGACGTCGATCGGGCTGAGATCGACGCCGCGCGCCGAGGCGATTTCCACGGCGCGCGGGTGCGGCGCGGGGCCGGTCCACGACGGCGCGATACGCACGGGCGAGGCGGGGTCGCCCGCCGGATGGCCGCCGAGATCATAGGCGTAACGGTCGAGATTGAGGTTGAGACCGGCGCTCGCGCCCAGTTCGCGCAGGTCGCAGGGCATGTCGTGCAGCCCGCGCAGGACGGTCAGCGCCGCCATGATCGCGGCGGTACGGCCGACCTCGTTGGTCTGCGGACACGCCTGCATCGCCTCGGCGATGGCCGCGTCCGCCGCCGCCATCGCATCGCCGACGACGCGATCGATATCGCCGGTGTAGCTCCGGTAGAGCGCGGCGAGCGCGGGCAGCGTGCCGCCGCGCGCGAGCGCATGCAGCGCGGCGTTGAAGCGCATCGCGATCGCGTCGGCGGCGGCGTCGCGCGGCCAGGCGGCGATCAGCGCGGCGGTGCGTGGCGCGCGATACAGCTGGCGCTCGCCCGCCTCGAGGATCGCGGCGACGAAGTCCGACCCCATCGTCCGCACGGCGGCGCCCTGCCGCGCGAGCGGACCCATAGGTTGCCGCGCGAGCGGACCCATCGGCGCCTGCGCGAGCGGGTCGGCGGGCGAGGAATCGTACTGCATCGGTCTGGCGATCGCCGTCATGGAGGTCAGAATGCGTTCCAGTCGCCGTTCGCGACGCGACGGGGCGTGGCGGCATGGCGCGGGGCGGCATCGCGGGTGACCAGCCGTGGCGTCGACGCCGGCGGTGCGCCGTCGATCACGAAGGTCGCGACCGAACCGGCGAGCTGTTCCGCCTCGGCGACCAGCTGGCGC
This sequence comes from Sphingomonas liriopis, assembly GCF_024211255.1. Taxonomy (GTDB): domain Bacteria; phylum Pseudomonadota; class Alphaproteobacteria; order Sphingomonadales; family Sphingomonadaceae; genus Sphingomonas; species Sphingomonas liriopis. The sequence goes on from NZ_JAMLDY010000015.1 coordinate 45,956, forward strand.
GCCGCGGCCGATGTTTCCTCGACCATCGCGGCATTCTGTTGCGTCATCGCGTCCATCTCGCTGATCGCGACGTTGATCTGGCCGAGGCTTTTGGCCTGATGATCCGACTGTTGCGCGATCGCGTCGATCGAGCCGCTGACGGTGGCGACGCGATCGATGATCCGCGACAGCGCCTGGCCGGTCTGGTCGACCAGCTCGACGCCGGCGCGGACGTGGGCATGCGCGGAGGTGACCTTGCTCTTCACCTCGGTGGCGGCATCGGCCGATCGCTGCGCGAGCGCGCGGACTTCGGAGGCGACGACCGCGAAGCCGCGGCCCGCATCGCCGGCGCGCGCCGCCTCGACCCCTGCGTTGAGCGCCAGCAGGTTGGTCTGGAAGGCGATACCGTCGATCAGGCTGATGATCTCGGCGATCTCGTTGCTCGCGGTCTCGATGCCGTTCATCGCGCCGATCGCCTTGCGGACGATCGTACCGCCGCGTTCGGCCTCGTCGCGGGTGTCCGCCATCGCGCTGCTGGCGCCGGTCGCCGCACCCGCGCCGTCGCGGATCGATCTGGTGACTTCGTCGAGCGCCGCGGCGGATTCCTGTAGCGCGGCGGCTTCCTGTTCGGTGCGCTGCGCCAGATCGAGCGCGGACTGATTGATCTCGCCCGAGTTGCGCTTGATGGCGTGCACGCTGCCGCGCACCTCGCCCAGCACGCGCGACAGGCTGGCGGTGGCGTTGTTGAAATCGGCCGACAGGCTGCGGAAGGCGTCGGGGACGTCGGCGATGCGCGCGGTCAGATCGGCTTCGGCCAGGCGGTGCAGCCCGCCGCCGATCGCGGTCATCGCCGCGGCGCGATCGGCGTCGTCGGCGACCTTGGCGGTGGCGGTGTCGCGGAACACCTGCACCGCGCGGCCCATGTCGCCCAGTTCGTCGCCGCGCTCCGCCGCATCGATCGCGATGTCGTGCCGGCCCGCGGCGAGCGCGGCCATCGCATCGGTCAGCGCGGTGATCGGCCGGGCGATCTGGCGGCTGAGCAGCATCGACAGCGTGATGGCGATGCCGACCAGCGCGATCGCGCCGATGACCAGCGCGATGATCGCATAGCGGATCGCGCTGTCCTGCCGCGCGGCATTGGCCGCCATCTCCTGCGTTTCCTCGGCGCGCAGGTCGCGCAGCGGCAACGCCACCTTGCTGACCAGCACCGCCTTGCCCGCGCCGCGGACGAGGTCCTGCGCCTCGTCGCGGCGCCCGGCCTTGACCCAGCCGATCAGCCGGTCGCCCCAGTCGCGCCGCCACGCCAGCGTCTGGCGCTGCGCCTCGCGCACCTGCGCCAGCTTGGCCGGATCGGTGAGCAGCCGCTGGAGTTCGGCGGCGGTGTCGTCGAACTCCTTGCGCGCCTCGTCGTAGGATTTGAGGTAGGTGGGGTCGCCGGTGACCAGGAACCCGCGGAACTGGCTGTTCTGCCGCAGGATCGACGTTTCCAGCGTCAGCGCCTTGGCATAGACGGTCTGGCTGAAATTGTTCCGCTGCGTCGATCGCTCGATCATCATCAGGCTGGCGAACAGCACCAGCATCACGGCGACCGCCGATGCGTTGATGACGAGGAAGGACAGGCCCAGCTTGCGCGGTATCTTCATGATGTCGAACGGTCCCTGGTCAGACGGCAGGAGTCAGGCGGCGGGGCGGATCAGAAGCGCGAACGCAGCGTGATGCCGTAGGTGCGCGGTTCGGCGAGGAAGGCCGCGGCGATCGCATTGCCGGTCGCGAAATTGGGCGAGCCGAACTGCGTCACCTGCGACTGGCTGCCCGCCCCCTGGAAGGGCGCGGAGAAGGCGACCTGTTGGTAGCGGGTGTCGAGCACGTTCTGCCCCCAGAATTCCACCGCCCAGCGCTGGTCGCGCCCGCGGATGCCGACGCGCGCGTTGACCAGGAAGAAGCCGTCCTGGCGCTTTTCGGCGAACAGGTCCGACCCGGTATTATAGTCGCTGGTCAGGCGGCTATCGACGTAGAACAGCGCCGAGAGGCCGTTCCCGCCGATCGCAGGCGTCCAGCTCGCCGAGCTGGTGACGGTGTGGCGCGGCGCGTTCGACATCTGGTTGCCGGGCAGCAGGAACAGCGCGGCGTTGAGCGCCTCGCCCGCGTCGCTGCCGACCAGATTGTCGCGATACTGGGTATGCGCGTAGGTATAGCCGAGGTTGAAGGTGACGTCGGGGGTCGGATAGGCGCCCGCCTCGATCTCGAACCCCTGCGTCACCACGCCGGCCTTGACGCCGCCGGTGCAGGTGCCGGTCGCCGAGGATTCGTCGCGATCCGCGCCGCCCAGGCTCGCGTTGCAGGCGCTGATGTTCTGGACGATGTAGTTGGTGCCGTTGAAGGTGTTGAGCTGGAAGTTCTTGAACGCCGAGCGGAAGCCGGCGAGGTTGGCGGTGAACTTCGCGCTGCTGTACTTGATGCCGACCTCGAACGCCTGGACGGTTTCGGGGTCGAAGCGCAGGTTGCTTGCACTCGCCGCGGTCGGCGTCGCGAAGACGGTGGCGGTGAGGTCCGACCGGTCGAGGTTGTAGCCGCCCGCCTTGTAGCCGCGCGCATAGGAGGCGTAGAGCAGGGTGCTCGGCGCGGGCTTCCACGACAGCACGCCGGTGCCGGTGAACTGGCCCTCGCGCATCGAATCCTTGATCGGCACGCCGGTCAGCGCCGCGGTCGAATTGCCGGTGCAGGTCAGCGTGATGATGCCCGCCGCCAGCGTGCGCGCGGTCGCGTTGCTGCTGGCGAGCAGCGGCGCCAGATTGGCCTGCTGCACCGGGCAGACGGTGTTGTTGTTGTTGAAGCTGGCGTCGAGCGACTTGTGTTCGTTAGTGTAGCGCAGGCCGCCGGTCACGCTGAGCGTGTCGGTGATGCGCAGGATGTTGTGGGTGAAGAAGGCGAAATTCTCGCTCGTCTGGTTGTAGACGTCGCGCAGGCTGCCGCGGTCGTTGAGCGTGCCGAGCAGGTCGATGCCGGCGATGATCTGCGGCCCCACCGCAGGCGTCAGCACGGCGCGGCCGGCGGCGCTGAGGCAGCCGGTGGCGGCGGGGTTGCGCAGCGCGGCGGTCGGGTTGATCGTCGCGACGATGCGGCACGCGGCGAAGGCGCCGTACTGCGTGCCGAACTTCAGATTGTCGACGACCTGCAGCTTTTCGTGCGCGTAATAGCCGCCGACCAGCCAGTCGAGGCGGTTGCCGAACAGGCTGCCCGACAGGCGCGTTTCCTGCGTGAAGGTGTGGAACTGGCGATAGGCGTTGCCGTCGTCGGGGCGATAGCCGATATCGACGTTGCCGTAATCGATGTCGGCGGCGCCGCCCGATTTATATTCGCGATACGCGCTGATCGAAATGAGCTGCACCTGGCCGATGTTCCAGCCGATGCGCGCCGAGCCGCCGTAGTCGGTGGTGACGTTGCTGTAGGCGCGGCCCTTCGTATTGGCGATCTGGCGGTTGTAGGGATCGCCGTCGCTGGGCAGCACGCCGCCGAGGCTCTGCAGGATCGAGACGATCCGGTTCTGCGGGGCGACGGTGAAGTCGCCGGGCGTGCCGGGCGTGGGATCGACCTTTTCACGGGTATCGACATAGACCGCGCCGCAGCACTTTTCGTCGCGATGCGTATAGTCGCCGATCAAGCGGATCGAGAAGTCCGAGCTCGGCTTGAAGAACAGCTGGCCGCGGACGAAATAGCGGTTGCGGTCGTTATAGTCGGTGTTGTTGACGACGTCGCGATAGAAGCCGTCGCGCTTGCCGTAGACGCCGTCGATGCGGAAGGCGAGGACGTCCTTCAGCACCGGGCCGGTCAGCGCGCCGGCAAGGCGCACGGCGTCGTAGTTGCCGTAGCTCGCCTCGCCATAGCCGCCGAACTTGAATTCGGGATATTTGGTGTAGATGCTGATCGCGCCGGCCGACGAATTGCGCCCCGACAGCGTGCCCTGCGGCCCGCGCAGCACCTCGATCCGCTCGACTTCGCCGAGGTCGTTGAGGCCCGAGCCGGTTCGGCTGCGATAGACGCCGTCGATGAACACCGCGACCGAGCTTTCGAGGCCGGGGTTGTCGCCCACCGTGCCGATGCCGCGCAGGCGGGCGGTGGCGTTGGCTTCCGAACCGGTCGACGAGACGATCAGCGACGGCGCGAGCTGCGCCATCTGGCGGATGTCCGTCGCGCCCGAATTCTGCAATGCGGCGGTGCTGTAGGCGCTGACCGCGATCGGCACGTTCGACAGGCGCTGCGACCGGCGGGTCGCGGTGACGATGATGTCGGCGCTGTTCTTCGACGCGTCCTGCTGCGCCTTGTCGGCTTCGGCCTGTTTCGCGGTCGGTGCGACGCCGCGCAACCCTTGCGCATGTCCCGACGTCGACACGCCGGCACAGGTCGTGGCGGCCAGCAGATACACCCATTTACGCATTGATGATGCCCACTCTTTCGGTTGTTTCCCCGACGGTTGACCTGCACGAAAGAGGATAATGACGCGTTAATCGTGTCCGATTCCGGCCGGTTTTATCGGTCGATACGGGTGGAGGGGCAGGGCCGGTCGAATATTGGCGTCACGGTGCAACCTGCGGATCGTCCCGACCGTTGGCGTCGGGACTTTATCAGGGATCCCGCATGACCAGCCATACCGACCTTCACCCCGGCAACGGCGGCGAAACGCATCAGGCGACCGATGCCGATCATCCCGTGCTGACCACCAACCACGGCACGCCGATCAGCGACAACCAGAACCAGTTGAAGGCCGGCGCCCGCGGCCCGGTGCTGCTGGAGGACGAGGTCTATCGCGAGAAGATCAACCATTTCGATCACGAGCGCATCCCCGAGCGGATCGTCCATGCCCGCGGGTCTGCGGCGCACGGCTATTTCGAATGCACCGAAAGCCTCGCCGACATCACCGTCGCCGACCTGTTCAGCAAGAAGGGCCAGCGTACCGAGGTGTTCACCCGCTTCTCGACCGTCGCGGGCGGAGCGGGATCGGTCGACACGCCGCGCGACGTGCGCGGCTTCGCGGTGAAATTCTACACGCGTGAGGGCAATTGGGACCTCGTCGGCAACAACATCCCGGTGTTCTTCATCCAGGATGCGATCAAATTCCCCGACCTGATCCACGCTGCCAAGATGGAGGCCGACCGCGGCTATCCGCAGGCGGCGACCGCGCACGACACCTTCTGGGACTTCATCAGTTTGATGCCCGAATCGACCCACATGATCATGTGGGCGATGTCGGACCGCACGCTGCCGCGCACCTTTGCCAATATGGAGGGGTTCGGCGTCCACACCTTCCGCTTCATCAACAAGGAAGGAAAGAGCACCTTCGTCAAGTTCCACTGGAAGCCGAAGGCGGGCCTCGCCTCGACGATCTGGGACGAGACGGTGAAGATCGCCGGCGCCGATCCCGATTTCCAGCGCCGCGACCTGTTCGAGCGGATCGACCGCGGCGATTTCCCGACGTGGGAATTGGGCGTGCAGCTGTTCGACGAGGAGTTCGCCAACAGCCAGCCCTACGACGTGCTTGACGCGACCAAGATCATCCCGGAGGAAGTGCTGCCGGTGAAGATCGTCGGCAAGATGGTGCTCGATCGCTATCCCGACAATTTCTTTGCCGAGACCGAGCAGGCGGCGTTCGTGCCGAGCCATGTCGTGCCGGGCATCGGCTTCTCCAACGATCCGCTGCTGCAGGGGCGGTTGTTCTCCTATACCGATACGCAGCTGTCGCGGCTGGGGTCGGTGAACTTCCACCAGCTGCCGATCAATGCGGCCAAGGGGCGCGCCGAGGCGGCGGGCTGCCCCTTCATGAACCAGCAGCGCGACGGGCATATGCAGATGGCGGTGCCCAAGGGGCGTGCGAACTACGAGCCCAACAGCCTCGCCAAGGTCGGCGAGGAGGCCGGCGCGCGCGAGGACCCGGACAAGGGGTACAAGACCTTCCCGTCGGAGGAAGAGGGCCAGAAGCTGCGCATCCGGCCGGAGAGCTTCGCGGATCATTACAGCCAGGCGCGATTGTTCTTCCGCTCGATCGATCCGGCGGAGCAGGCGCATCTCGCCTCGGCACTGGTGTTCGAACTGTCCAAGGTCGGCATCGAGCATATCCGCACCGCGGTGATGGCGAATCTGCGCAACGTCGACGAGGACCTGGCCGCGCGCGTTGCCGACGGGCTGGCGATGGACTTGCCGGAAGCGTCACCGACCGCGGCGCCGGTGCTCGACATGGACCCGTCGCCGGCGCTGCGGATCATCCGCGGGCCGCTCGAGAAGCATACGCTTGAGGGGCGCTCGGTCGGTATCCTGATCGCCGACGGCAGCGATGCCAAGGCGCTGGCGTCGCTCAAGGATGCGGTGAAGGACGCCGGCGGGCGTGCCATCGTCGTAGCGCCGAAGGTCGGCAAGGTGCCGCTGTCGGACGGATCGTCGGTGGCGGCGGATTCGCAGCTGTTCGGCCAGCCCTCGGCGACGCTCGATGCCTGCGCGGTGATCCTGTCGAAGGAGGCGACCGCCAAGCTCGTCAAGGAAGGCGCGGCGGTGCAATGGGTGATGGATGCGTTCGGGCATCTGAAGGCGATCGGCTTCAATGCCGAGGCCAAGCCGTTGCTCGACAAGGCGGGCGTCGAGGCGGACGAGGGCGTGACCGATCTGGGTGGCTTCGTCGAGGCGGCGAAGAAGCGCTATTGGGATCGCGAACCGAACGTCCGTACGCTGGCGTGAAGACGGCGTGATCGTCGCGCCGGTCAGCGCGCGACGATCACCTGCCAGCGGCGCGTGGCGCGGACGGGGGTGACCCGCCAGTCGCGCGCCGTTTCGTGCAGGAACCGGGTGTGGATGCCCGCGGCGTGCTGCGCGAAATCGTAGAAGTCGATGCGATGGTGCGCGAGGATCAGGCGGCCACCGGGGCGTAGCGCCGCGACGCATTCGCGGGCGACCTGTGCCATCGCGTGGCGGTCGAGATAATAGAGCAGTTCGGCGATGAGAATCGCATCGTAGGTGCAGCGCGGCGGGCGGGCGGGGAGCGCCAGCTCGATCGCGCGGGCGCGGGGGTAGGGGCGGATCGCCTGTGCGGTCAGCCGCGTGCCCTCCGCGGTGCCCTCGGTCGCATCGAGGCGGAGCGCGCGCGGGGCGAGTTCGGCGCTGTTCGAGCCGTTGCCGCTGGCGAGTTCGAGCACGCGGCCGATGGGGCCCGGGCCCAGCGCGTGGAGGATCGCGGTACGCTTGACCGCCTCGTCGCGGTTGCGGAACGTGCCCCATGGATCGGCGTCGGCGGCGAATTTGTCGGCGAAGCCGTCGAGGCGGATCGCGCTCATCGCCGCAGCTCGACGAACGTCTCGATCGGGTGCGCGAAGGCGGCGAGTTCGTGGGCCGCGATCGCGAAGCCGGCGGGGTCGTCGCGGATCATCCCCAATTGCGTCGCGTGGAGGCGGATCAGCGAGCGTTTGGCGGCCGTTCCACCCGGCACGACGAGCGTGCGGGCCCGCGCGCCGATCGCGGTGCGCGGTGGCCAGACCTGATAGGTCAGGCGGCGCGCGCGGCCGGGCAGGCGATGCAACGCCGCCGCCACGGCCTGGTGATCGGGGTGCGCATCGCTCGCCGCCGGGCCGACGATCAGGTCGATGCCGCGGGTCAGGCGGCGGAGGGTGCCGGACGGTACGCCATCGGAGAGGCGGCTGTCGGGCAGGCCGAGGAAGGCGACGTCGCCCGCCGGGATGCCGAGCCGGCGCAGCGCGCGCAGGCTTTCGCGGCGGCGTGCGGCGATCAGGCGGGGGCGGGGCCAGCGCAGGCTGCCGGGATGCGAGGCGGCGCCATCGCTGACGATCGCGACGCCCACGCGCGTGCCGCGGCGGCGGAGCAGCTGGATCAGGCCGGCGGCGCCGATGACCTCGTCATCGGGATGCGGCGCGACGATCAATGCCCGCCGCGGGCGACGCAGCGCCAGCCTCACAGCGATGGCGACAGCAGGCCGTCGCGCACCGCGCGGCCGACGCGCAGCCGCTGCGCATCGGGGGCGGGCTGGCGCAGATAGACGGCGAGGTCGGCGAGCAGCGCGGACAGCGGATGGTCGAGGAATTGCCCGGCGAGCCCGACCGCGGCCTGCGCGAGCGCGATGGCGCGTTCCGCCGCGTCGGTCACGGCGAGCCGCGTCGCGGCGATGCGTGCGAGCCGGGCCTCGCCGTCGTGCTCGAACCAGTCGACGGCGGCGCGGCGGACGAAGGCCGCGGCCTGATCGGCAAGCCAGAACGCCTCAGCGAGCCGGGCGGCCTGGAACGGATCGTCGGCGCGGCCGGTGGCGACGAGATGGTCGCGGACCTGATCGCACAGCCCGGCGATGCCGCCGGCGTGGACCGCGACGAAGCGCAGCGCGCCGCCGCTGAAATACGGTTCGCGCGCGTAGGAATCGGGTTCGCCGATCGCGGCGTCGTCGTCGACCGCCACGTCGGGCCAGCGGACCCGATGCGTCTCCGACCGCTGCATCCCGGTCGTCCGCCACCAGTCGCGGTCGACGACCGGCGGTGTCGCGGCGAGGTCGAGCAGCAGCAGGCGGGTGCCGCCGTCGCCCTGCGCGGTGACCAGCGCATGGGTCAGGACGCCGGCGCCCGAGGCGTAGCTCTTGGCGCCGCGCAGCCGCCCGTCGGCGAGGGCCAGCGGCTCGCCGGGCAGCGCGGCGTTCCACACGCCGAGCATCGCCCCACCGGCGAGCGCGTGGCGCAGCCGCGCGACCTGATCGGGGTTGCCGTAGCGCTGGACGATCTGCCCGGCGTCGACATGCCCCTCCAGCAGCCGGCCGAGCGGCAGATCGCGCCGGCCGGTGGCATGGAGCGGGCGCAGGATCGCGAGATACTCGGCGGCATCGCGCGGGTCGCGCGGCGGCGCATGATCCCAGCCCGCCGCCGCGATCGCCGCGCGCAGGCGGATCGCCATGTCGGTCATGCCGCCACCTCGCATAATGCCGCCTCGAGCCGGGCCAATGCCTCCTCCGCTTCGGCGAGCGAGACGCCGTCGGTCGGCAGCGAGGCGGCGGGGACGATGCGCATCGCGAACGCCTCCGCATTGGCGCAATCGCGCGCGACGCCCAGGATATGGTCGCCGGTCAGCCCCAGCCGCTCGGCCAGCCGCAGGCGCACCGCGGAATCGTCGATCGTCGCGAAGGCGTGGCGGGCGGCGGCCTGCGCGGCCCATTGCCATGCCGCGCCGTCGGGATGCGACATGCGCGGCGCCTGGCCGTCGTCGAGCGCGCGCAAGGCGCTGGCGAGCCCCTGTACGGCGCGGCCGTGGCGGCGCGACGAGGTTTCGACCAGCATCGCGCCGTCGCGCCGCACGCGCAGGCCTGCGCGTGCGGCATCGTCGAGCAGCGTCGCATCCTCGGCGAAGGGCAGCGGTCGGAACCCGCCGATCGCGCGATAGGCGGCCGCGCGGATCGCGATATTGGCGCCGCCGCTGAAATGATGCGTGTCGCGCGCTTCCCACGGCACCGGATCGACCAGCCGGCGATAGGCGTGGAGGCGGTCGTAATAGCGCTCGATCCGCGCCTGTTCGGGGTCGGCGGTGGCGGCGCGGCGGACGATCCGGCCGGCGGCGACATCGGCCGAAGCCAAAGCGGCGCGGCCCGCGGCGATCCAGCCGCGGCGCGGCTGGCTGTCGGCGTCGGTGGTGAACAGCAGCCCGTCGCGCGTGCCCAGCCGGTCGAGCCCCATCGCCATCGCGGCACGGCGCGCGGCGCCGGCATTGGGCTCGCCCGCGGCATCGCCGACCGCGACGTCGAGCGCGAAGGGATGAAGCGCCGCGTTGCGCCGCAGCCATTCGGCGCTGCCGCCGTCGTCGCCGTCGAGATACAGGCAGACCGCCATCGCTGGCTCGTCCGCCGCCAGCGCGGACAGTGCTGCGAACAGCGCCGGCAACGCCGCCGCCTCGTCACGGGCGGGGATGCAGACGATGACGGGCAATGGCACGGGCATCATGCCTCCAACGACGGCGGTGATGCCGGCCCTTGCCGTAGCGCAAGTCGGGGGGTGGTCCACTATATCTGGATCAAGTTTAACGCGTTATCGGCGCATATCGCCCTCAGGGGATCAGGCGCTGGTCGCGCAGTTGCGCGAACAGGTCGAAGAAGGCGTCGTCGGTCGGCTGGTAGGCGGTGAAGCCCAGCCGGCGGCTCTTCGACATATCGGTCACCACCTCGATCGGGCGGCCCAGATCGGCGTCGGTATGCCAGGGCGAGGCGAGCCGCGACAGATCGGCTTCGGCGAGTCCTTCGCGTGCGGCGATGGCGCGCCACAGGCCGGCGTCATCCGCCATCTGCGCTTCGAGCGGGCGGACGGTGCCGTCGAACGGCGCGGCCTCCACCCCGAACCAGTCGGCGATCCGCGGCCACATCCAGCTCCAGCGGAAGACGTCGCCATCGACGACGTTGAAGGCTTCGTTCGCCGCGGCGGGCGTGGTTGCCGCCCACAGCAGGTGCCGCGCGAGCTGGCGCGCGTCGGTCATGTCGGTGAGGCCGTTCCACTGCGCCGCCGAGCCGGGGAAGGTGAACGGCCGCCCGGTCTCGCGGCACAGCGTCGCATAGGCGGCGAGCGTCGTCCCCATGTTCATCGCATTGCCGACCGCCATGCCGATCACCGTATGCGGGCGGTGGACGCTCCACGTGAAGCCGTCGCGCGCCGCCGCGGCGAACAGTTCGTCCTCCTGCGCGTAGTAGAAATTGGCGACGTCGAGCCTGGGCTGCTCCTCGCGGAACGGCGTCTGGGGAAGGTGGCCCTGGCCGTAGCTTTCGAAGGGGCCGAGATAATGTTTGAGGCCGGTGACCAGCGCGACGTGGCGCGGGGCGGTCGGCGCCGGCAGGCCGTCGAGCAGGTTGCGGACCATCGCGCCGTTGACGCGGATATTCTCCGCCTCGCTGTCCTGCCGCGCCCAGGTGGTGACGAACACCGCGTCGGGGTGGACGTCGGCGAGCGCCGCGGCGGTCCCGGCGGCGTCCTGCAGATCGGCGGCGACGGGCGTCACGCCCGGCTGCGCGTTCGGCCGCCGCGCGAGACCATGCACCGTCCAGCCCTGTTCGACCAAATGCGCCGCCGTCGCGCTGCCGATGATACCGCTCGCGCCTACTACCAATGCCGTCCGGCCCATCGTCCATGCTCCTGCGTTAGGATGACGAGCTAGGCAGCGGGCGGAACGGATGCCAGACGGCACCGTTCAGGGACCCAGGCACCCTAAGGTAACCAGCATGCGACCCGGCAGCCCCGACGAGACATGGCGCGAGGATTGCGCGCCGCGCCGCGTGCTCGAACTGTTCGCGACCAAATGGACGAGCATGATCCTGCACACGCTGCACGGCCGGCATGACGACGCGGCGCGGACGGGGGTGCTGCTGCGCAGCCTGCCGGGGATTTCGAAGAAGATGCTGACGCAGACGCTGCGCGACATGGAGGGCAGCGGGTTGGTGTCGCGCCACGTCGGCAGCGTCGTGCCGCCGGCGGTGGAATATCGCCTGACGCCGCTGGGCGTGCGCTGCGTCGAGCCGGTCGAGCTGCTCTATGCGTGGGGGCGGGACAATGCCGATGCGCTGGACGCGCTGGGGACGCGGCCGACGGCGCGGCGGGGGTGAGCCCCCCGCCCCCGTCCGTTCACCTGCTCACTGTCGAAGGACGGTGAGACTCATCGTACTTCGACAGGCTCAGCACGAACGGGGGGAAGGGGGCGGGCTTTAATCAGGCGCCCTCTTCATTCAGGCGATCCCTTCATTCAGGCCACCTCTTCGACCTGGTCGAGGTAATCGCCGTAGCCTTCCGCCTCCATCTCCTCGCGGGGGACGAAGCGGAGCGAGGCGGAGTTGATGCAATAGCGCAGGCCGCCGCGGTCGCGCGGGCCGTCGGGGAAGACGTGGCCGAGGTGGCTGTCGCCGTTCGCCGAGCGGACCTCGGTACGTACCATGCCGTGGCTGGCGTCGCGCAGTTCGGCGACGTTGGCGGGTTCGATCGGCTTGGTGAAGCTCGGCCAGCCGCAATGCGATTCGTATTTGTCGGTCGAGGCGAACAAGGGTTCGCCCGAGACGATGTCGACATAGATGCCGGCGGCCTTGTTGCCGAGATATTCGCCGGTGCCGGCGCGCTCGGTGCCGCTCTGCTGGGTGACGTGGAACTGTTCGGGGGTCAGGCGGGCGATCGCCTCGTCGGTCTTGCGATAATCGGGCATCGGGATTCTCCTCAACTGAGCGGCGGCTGGCCGTTGGAGGCGGACAGGCCGCCATCCACGGGCAGGTTGACGCCGGTTATATAGTGCGCGTCGTCGCTCGCCAGAAAGGCGATCGCGCCGGCGATGTCGGCGGGCTCGGCGCCGCGGCCCATCGGGATGCGCTCCTCGAACCTGGCGATGAGGTCGGGCTGGTCCTTCATCCCCGCGGTGAGCGCGGTATAGGTGAGCGACGGGTTGACCGCGTTGACGCGGACGCCCGCCTTCGCCTCGTCCATCGCCAGCGCACGGGTGAAGTTGGTCACCGCGCCCTTCGCCGCGCAATAGAAGCTGTGGTTCCAGTCGCCGCCGAGGCCGGACACCGACGAGACGTTGACGATGCACCCTTTGCTGGCGCGCAGGTGGGGAATCGCGGCGCGGCTCATCTGGACGACGCCGTACAGGTCGGTCTCGATCACTTTGGTGAAGGCGGCGAAGTCGCCCTCGTCGAGCTTGCCGAGGTGGTCGACGCCGGCGTCGTTGACGAGCACGTCGATGTGCCCGAACCGCTGGATCGCGACATCGACCAGCGCCTCGCAGGCGGCGAGGCTCGACACGTCGGTCTCGCGCGTCGCGACATCCCCGCCGAGGTCGGCGGCGAGGTGCTTGAGGCCGGCCGCGTCGAGGTCGCCGAGCACGAGCTTCGCGCCCTCCGCGGCGAAGCGGCGCGCGGCGCCCTCGCCGATGCCGGAGGCGGCACCGGTGACGAGGACGACCTTGCCGGCGAAGCGGCCCGAACTCATGCGCTCACCGCCTGTTCGGCGTGGCGGCCTTCGGCGAATTCCTCGACCAGCTTGGCGCAGAAGGCGGGCAGATCGTCGGGGTTGCGGCTGGTGACGAGGCCCTGATCGACCACGACTTCCCGGTCGACCCAGGTGCCGCCGGCGTTGCGGATGTCGGTCTGCAGCGTCGGGAAGGAGGTGAGGGTGCGGCCCTTGACCACGTCCGCCTCGACCAAGGTCCATGGCGCGTGGCAGATCGCGGCGACGGGCTTGCCCGCGGCGAAGAAGGCGTGGACGAAATCGACCACCGGCTGCGATCCGCGCAATTTGTCGGCGCCGACGCTGCCGCCGGGAATGACGAGGCCGTCGAAATCGTCCGCGGAGACGTCGCGAACCGCCTTGTCGACCGCGAAGGTCGCGCCGGGATCGAGGTCGTGGTTGACCGATTGCGCCTCGCCGGCTTCGAGGCCCACGACGACGACATTGCCGCCGGCCTGTTCGACCGCGGCCTTGGGCTTGGCGAATTCGGGTTCCTCGGTGCCGCGCGGGGCGATGAGGATGGCGATGGTCTTGCCGTCGAGGGTCATGCGTCTCTTCCTGCCGTGTCGGTTTCGGTTCGAACGAACCCGATGGCGGAGAGTTTCGCGTGAGGCGTGTTTCGTCAGCGCCGCCGCGACGGGAGCGCTGCCATCACAGCGGCGCGGGCGGCGGGGGTCATCAGGCTCCAGCCGGCGATCTCGTCGAGCGTGCGCGCGCAGCCGCGGCAGCGATCGTCGTCGGCGATCGCGCACACGCCGGTGCACGGGCTTTCGATCGCGGCGGCAGGCGGTGGCGCGGGGCGAGCCGCGCCGCCGGTCACAGCGCGATGACGGCGCGCAGGAAGTCGGGGATAGGCCCGTTCCAGCCGTCGTCGGGCCCATCGTCGCGCTCGTCGCGGCGCGGGCGGCGGCGTTCTTCGCTGCGGGCGTCGTTGCGCGCCGGGGCGACGGCGACGGGCTCGGGGCGACGCTCCGGCCGTTCGGCGCGGGCCACGCGGGCGGGCTCGGCAGGCGCGGCGGGCGCAGCCTCGGCTTCCGGCGCGGTGTCGCGGCGGGCGTCCTTGCGGGGTGCGCGTTCGCGGCGGGCGCGGCGGGGCTCTTCGGTCGCTTCGGGGGCAGCGGCGGCCGCCGGCGCGGGCGCCTCAGCGACGTCGAGCCGGTCGATCTTCTGGCCGGTCAGCTTTTCGATATTCTGGATGTTCTCGGCGTCTTCGGACGTGACCAGCGTATAGGCGATGCCGGTCGCGCCACCGCGCCCCGTCCGGCCGATGCGGTGGACGTAATCGTCGGGATGCCACGGCGCGTCGAAGTTGAAGACGTGGCTGACGCCCTTGATGTCGAGCCCGCGCGCGGCGACGTCGGAGGCGACGAGGATGTTGATCTTGCCGTCCTTGAACAGGTCGAGTTCGGCGATGCGCTGCGCCTGTTCCATGTCGCCATGGATCTCGCCCGACTTGAAGCCGTGCTGTTTCAGGCTCTTGTTGAGCTCGCGCACCGTCGTCTTGCGGTTGCAGAAGATGATCGCGTTGCGCACCTCGTCCTGCGCCAGCAGCCCGCGCAGCGCGTCGCGCTTCTTGAAGGCGTTGCCCGAGACCGGCACCAGCCACTGTTTGATGTTGAGGTTGGTCGAGGCGGGGCGCGACACCTCGATCGTCTTGGGGTTGTCGAGGAACTTGTCGGCGAGCCGCTTGATCGGCGCGGGCATCGTCGCGGAGAACAGCAACGTCTGGCGCTGCTTGGGCAGCTTCGTGCAGATTTCCTCGATATCGGGGATGAACCCCATGTCGAGCATCCGGTCGGCCTCGTCGATGACCAGCATCGAACACCCCGTCAGCAGGATGTTGCCGCGGCCGAACAGGTCCATCAGCCGCCCCGGCGTCGCGATCAGTACGTCGACGCCCTTTTCCAGCGCCTTGATCTGATCGCCCATCGACACGCCGCCGATCAGGAGGGCCATCGACAGCTTGTGGCCCGATCCGTATTTCTCGAAATTCTCCGCGACCTGCGCGGCGAGTTCGCGCGTCGGTTCGAGGATCAGGCTGCGCGGCATGCGCGCGCGGCTGCGGCCGTGGGCGAGGATGTCGATCATCGGCAGCACGAACGCGGCGGTCTTGCCCGTCCCCGTCTGCGCGATGCCGATCAGGTCGCGCATCATCAGCACCGACGGAATCGCCTGCGCCTGGATCGGCGTCGGTTCGGTATAGCCGGCGTCGGTGACCGCCGTCAGGAGTTCGTCGGAAAGGCCGAGGTCGGCGAAGCTCATGCCATAAGGCTCATGCAAGGGTCCGGGAAATAGTCGGCCGCGCACTCAGCGCGGCTACCATGCCGTCGCGCTTGCGGATTTGGGGCGAAAAGTCAAGGAAAGGCGACTCTGTCGAACCGCTTCCCCATTTCCTTCCGTCACCCCAGCGAAGGCTGGGGTCCACTCCGCGGCGAGGCAAACGGCGCATGGCGTAAACGATGCGCTTGCGGAACGGTGGACCCCGGAACGAGTCCGGGGTGACGGGGGAGGTGGGGCAGGGGCGTGCGCCCTATTTCGCCACCAGCGTCCGGAACGTCGCGATGCCGCAGCTCGCGCCCGATCGCATGCGGATGACGTCGCGGTCGGCGCAGACCTGGCCGTCGGCGGCGGGGCGCAGGTAGAAGCCGTTGTAGAAATCCATCGGCCCGCAATCGTCGTCGAGCCGCGCGCGCAGCCTTTTGCCGCCGGCCAGCACGAGGTCGACCGCGCCGGGTTCGGCGATCAGCGCGCCGCCCAGATCGGCGGCGGCGATGCATTTGGGCCCCTTCTTCTCCTTCCAGCGGATCGGCGCGGGGATGGGGGCGGCGCGGGCCGGGCCCATGCGCGGCACGCGGATGATGATCCGCTCGTGGACGGTGACCTGAGCGACCTGCACGCCGTCGAGCTGCCCGGGGCCGTCGCCGAGCGAGGCGAACGCGGGGGCGGCGAGGGCGAGCAGCGAGGCGGGGATCGCGGGATGCAGCATGGCAGGCACGGGCCTGTAGCGCGGGTCGTTGAACGGACGATGAACTTGGCCTAGCGAGACGCGCGATGACGCCCGCGCAATCCGCCCTGCTCGATTGCCTTCGCCCGGTGCTGGGGGCGAAGGGGATCGTCACCGACCGCGACGCCATCGCGCCGTGGGAGACCGACTGGCGGCGTCGGTTCCATGGACTCGCACCCGCGCTGCTGGCGCCCGCTTCGACCGCGGAGGTCGCCGCGACGGTCGCCGCCGCCGCGCACTTCCGCGTGCCGCTGGTGCCGCAGGGGGGCAACAGCTCGATGGTCGGCGGGGCGACCCCGCCGGCGGACGGATCGGCGCTGATCCTGTCGCTGCGCCGGATGAACGCGATGCGCCGCGTCGATGCGGAGGCGGGGCTGGCGGTCGCCGAGGCCGGCGTGATCCTGTCGGACTTGCACGACGCCGCGCTGGCGGTCGGGCGGCGCTTTCCATTGAGCCTCGGCGCGAAGGGCAATGCGACGGTGGGCGGGCTGGTCTCGACCAACGCCGGGGGCACGCAGGTGCTGCGCTTCGGGTCGATGCGCGGGCTGGTCGCCGGCGTGGAGGCGGTGCTGGCGGACGGCAGCATCCACGACGGACTTGCGCCATTGAAGAAGGACAATCGTGGTTACGACCTGACGCAATTGCTGGTCGGGGCGGAGGGGACGCTCGCCATCGTCACCGCCGCGACGCTGCGGCTGGTGCCGGTGCCGGCGACGCGGACCACCGCCTGGGCGGCGACCGCCGATCCGCAGGCGGCGTTGGCGCTGCTCCGCCGGTTCAGCCACGCGACCGAGACGCTGGAGAGTTTCGAGATTTTGCCGCGCGAATCACTCGCCGCGGTGCTCGCCTATGTCGCCGATGCGCGAGCGCCGCTGACGGGCGAGCATCGCTGGCATCTGCTGATCGAGCATACCGACGAGCGCGGGACCGCGCTGATGGAGGAACTGTTGGGGTCGGCGCTCGTCGACGGGCTGATCGCCGATGCGACGATCGCCGCCAGCGACGCGCAGGCGGCGGGTTTCTGGCGCTTGCGCGAATCGATCTCCGATTCGGAGCGCGCGCTCGGCCCCGCGTCGCAGCACGATCTGTCGGTGCCGGTCGATGCGATGCCGCGCTTCATGATCGAGGCGGCGGCGGCGTGCGAGGCGCGCTTTCCCGGCACGCACGCCAGCGGCTTCGGGCATCTGGGCGACGGCAACATCCACTTTCACGTTCGCGCCGCCCCCGGCACCGATCCGGCGCGCTGGTATGCCGAGGACGTACCCGTCGTGACCCGCTTCGTCGACGACCTCGTCATCGCCGCAGGCGGGTCGATCGCCGCCGAACATGGCATCGGCCAGATGAAGCTCGGCGAGCTCGAACGCCTGTCCTCGCCCGCGCGGCTGACCGCCTTGCGGGCGGTGAAGGCGGCGATGGACCCGCACGGCATCCTCAACCCAGGCAAGCTCGTGACGCTTGCACGGGCTGCGCCGGGTCAATAGAGCAGCGCGCCAACCGCGGCTGCGCCGCAAACACCCGAATACGGAGAGAGTTCCGATGGCCAGCGCGCCGCTTCCCCTGTTCTACAACGGCCTCGAGCCGCTCTCCAGCGAGACGCACGCCACCTGGCGCGTCCGCCAGCTCGACAGCGCGCCGTTCCTGGTCGGCCAGCACGCGATCCCGATCACCACCGACGAATTCCCGCTGGTCCAGCGCCACATGCCGATCGTCTTCTCGGTCGGCGACGACGCCATCCCGCTGGCGCTGATGGGCCTCAACGAAGGCGTCAACGTCTTCATGGGCGACGACGGCAGGCTGACCGAGACGAACTTCTACGTTCCGGCCTATGTCCGCCGCTATCCGTACATGCTCGCCCGCCTGCGTCCCGACGCCGACGAGCTGTCGCTGTGCTTCGACCCGACGTCGGAGGCGATCGGCGCGTTCGACGAGGGTGATCCCTTGTTCGAGGACGGCAAGCCCAGCCAGACGACCAAGGCGATCCTCGATTTCGCCGAGCAGTTCGAACAGGCCGGCGCGCGCACGCAGAACTTCATGAACGAGCTGCGCGAGCAGGACCTGCTGATGGAGGGCGAGGTCACCATCCAGGCCGACGAGAGCCAGCCGCCGTTCGTCTATCGCGGTTTCCAGATGATCAACGAGGAAAAGCTGTCGGGCCTGCGCGGCGACCAGCTGCGCAAGATGAGCCAGTCGGGCATGCTGCCGCTGCTCTATGCGCATCTGTTCTCGCTGTCGCTGATGCGCGAACTGTTCGGGCGCCAGGTCCAGCTCGGCAAGGTGCCGCAGCAGCAGCTCGGCTGATCGTTTCGCCGATCGGGTGACGGGACGGGCGGGTGTCGCGAGGTGCGACGCCCGCCCGTTCGCGTTGGGGGGGCGGGGGCCCGCGAGGGCTCGAGACCTCGCCCAGCTCCCTCGTCACCCCGGACTTGTTCCGGGGTCTACCGGGCCGCGGGCATACGGTCTCACCTCCGGCCGCATGCCTCGCCGCAGAGTGGACCCCGGAACAAGTCCGGGGTGACGAGGGTGGTGGGGGGGGGGGCTCTACGCTCGACCTGTAGCGGACTTGACCCGACGCAACGGCCAGCCGACTGTGCCTGTCACGACCAAGGGGAACGGACATGGCCAGCCTGCCGCGCGGCGAGCGTTATTCGAGCATCGCGATTCTCTTTCACTGGACGATCGCGCTGCTCGTCATCGTCAATCTGGTCATCGGCATCGGGCATGATGCCATCCCGTTCCTGCGATCGCTGATGGGCGCGCACAAGGCGATCGGGATCACCGTGCTGGTGCTGACCGCGGGTCGGGTCGCGTGGCGGCTGGCGCACCGTCCGCCCCTGCTGCCCGCGGGGACGCCGGGGTGGGAAAAGGGCGTGGCGCATGCGACGCACTGGACGCTGTACCTGTTGATGATCGCGATGCCGCTGACCGGCTGGCTGATGGTCAGCGGTCCCGGGCCGGGGCGGCCGTTGCAATGGTTCGGGCTGTTCGACATTCCCAAGCTGCCCGTCGGCGAGGGCCTGTCGGGCTTCGGCCATGACGCGCACGGGCTGCTCGGCTGGCTGATGGCGGCGCTGGTCGTGCTGCACATCGCCGCGGCGCTGCGCCACCATCTGCTGCTGCGCGATACGGTGCTCGTCCGGATGGCGCCGGCGCTGCGGCGCTGAACCGGCGCAACGACGAAAAATTCACCCCTTCATCGACAAGGGGTTGAACCAAAACGCGCTTCACCTATTTTGTCTCCTGTACGGCATCGTGTCCCCCCTTTCGCGACGCCGTATGACACACCTTCTGGTGTGTCTCCTCCCTGAACCTTGGCCACCTCGTGCTCCGGCACGGGGTGGTTTTTTTATTCGGCGGCGAGCGCGACGCCGGTGGCGTCGCCCGCCAGCGCCTCGTCCTCGACCGCGGCGAGCATCCGGCGGAGCAGCGCGACCGTCCGCGCGAAGCCGGGGCCGGGCTGGTCGAGCCGGTGGTCGAGGTAGAGCGACCGGTCGATCTCGAGCTGGATCGCATGCACCCCTTCCGCCGGCGCGGCATGGCGTTCGAGGATATGGCCGCCCGCATAGGGCGTGTTGAGCGCGCTGGTGATCCCCATCGCCGCCGCCTCCGCCTCCAGCCGCGCGACGAAGCGGCCGGCGCTGCTCTGGCCGAAGCGGTCGCCGAGCACGACCTGCGCATGGGCACCGATCGGCGGCATCGAATGGACGTCGATCAGCACCGCGATGCCGAACCGCGCGCGCGCCGCCACCAGCGTCGCGGCGAGCGCGTCGTGATAGGGGCGATGGTCCTGCGCGATCCGCGCGGTAACTTCCGCCGCGCTGAACCGCCGCCGCCACAGGTCGCCGGCGCTGCCCGCCCGCCGCGGCACCAGCCCCAGCCCGCTGCGCAGCTTCGCCGACGCCGCCGGCTGCGCCTGCGGCCGCGCGCCTTCGTCGACGCGGGGGTCGCGTTCGTGCTCGCTGCGGTTGAGGTCGATCCAGGCGCGGGGCGCGCGCTGGACCAGCATCGTCTCGACCGTCCGCGCCGCATGCGCGACGGCATCGACGTGGCGGTCCTCCAGCACGACCAGCGCCGCCGGCGGCAGCCGCAGCGCGGCGAGCAGCCCTGCCGGATAGTCGCGCCCGGCGTGCGGCACCGACAGCACCACCGGGCTTAAGGGCGGGGCGAAGGGGGCGTCGGCGGCATCCGGTGCGCCGATCCGTTCGAACGAAGCGTCCATCTGTGGCACGTCCTAGCGCTTTTGCGCGTACGACGCTCTGGAAATCTTCATATCTCCCGGTCATGACGGTGTCGGCGCACCGACGACGCGAAAAGGGACCGACGAGCCGATGATCCGTATCCTGCTGGCCGAAGACGATCAGGTCATGCGCGAATATCTGGCGCGTGCGCTCGAACGCGCTGGCTATGCCGTCTCGCCCGTCGATCGCGGCACTGCGGCGATTCCGCTGCTCGAGACCGAGCGGTTCGACCTGCTGCTGACCGATATCGTCATGCCCGAGATGGACGGCATCGAACTCGCCCGCCGCGCCGCCGAGATGGTGCCGGGCCTGCGCGTGATGTTCATCACCGGTTTCGCCGCGGTGACGCTGAAGGCGGGGCGCGAGATGCCCAACGCGCGCGTCCTGTCCAAGCCCTTCCACCTGCGCGACCTGGTCGCCGAGGTCGACCGCGTGTTCGAGGTAGGCAGCGCGAGCGGCCTAAATTGACGCTTCCCCCGATTTGACCGCTTGCCACGCCGGATAACCCCGGCTAATGGCCCACCTCCGGCGGGCGTGTAGCTCAGTGGTAGAGCACTGTGTTGACATCGCAGGGGTCGCAAGTTCAATCCTTGCCACGCCCACCATTCAAAAGCCTCGGTTTCCCAATGGGTTACCGGGGCTTTTTTGTTGTGCGCGCGCATCGGGGCGGGGACCATCGTTCAGGCAGCAGTTACGTGGCGGGGATAGAATAGCCGCGTGGGGTGGGTTCTTCGATTCCTGATCGTGGTGACGGCGCTGGTCGCGGCAGGTGGTGCCGGGGCACAGGTGGCCGCGCCCGCGCTGCAATCGGGCGAGCAGGCGCTGGCGCAGGATGCGGCGGCGGTCGCGGCGCGGCTGGGGGTGTCCGACGACGAGGCGGCGCGCCAGTTGCGGTTGCAGGCGGCGAGCGCGGCGGTGACCGACGATCTCGCGCGGCGCTTCGGCGACCGGCTGGCGGGGATCGCGATCGAGCATCGGCCGGCGTTCCGCATCGTCGTGCGGCTGACCGGCGATGCACCCGTGGCGGACGAGACGGTGATGCTCGACGGCGAGCCGGTCGCGGTGGCGTTCGTCCCCGGTGCGGCGGCGACGCAGGTCGAGATCGTCCAGGCGATCACCGCCTATCAGGCGACGATCCGGGCGAGTTTGATCAGCCCGCCGGGGTTGGGGGTCGATCAGCGCAGCGGGGAGCTGGTCGCGGTCGTCTCCGGCCGGGACGTGGCGCGCGAGGGGGCCGAGGCGCTCCGTGCGCGGCTCGCCGCGCTGACGCATGTGCCGGTACGGCTGCGGGTGGTCGATCAGCCCGCGCTCGACATGGACGAGGTCGCGGGCGGCATGCGGCTGATGGGCCGCATACCGGGCGATGCGCGCCGGTTCCTGTGCACCGCGGGCTTCGTCGTCACCGACGGCATGCGTACCGGCATCGCGACCGCGGCGCATTGTCCCGATGCGCTGAGCGTGCGCGGCGCGGACGGGCGCGAGGCGGCGCTGCCCTTCGTCGGGCAATGGGGCTGGGGGCATCAGGACGTGCAGATCAACCTCGCCACCGATCAGCTCGCGCCGGTGTTCTTCGCGGATACCGCCAAGGCGTTCAGCCGGCCGGTGACCGATGCGCGCAGCCGGGCGGGGACGCGGGCGGGCGACGTCGTCTGCCACCGCGGCGAGCGTACCGGGTATAGCTGTTCGGAGGTCGAGCTGACCGATTTCGCGCCCGCGGGCGACCTGTGCGGTGGCGCCTGCCTGCCGACATGGACGACGGTCGCCGGGCCGACGTGCAAGGGCGGCGACAGCGGCAGTCCGGTTTTTCTCG
The DNA here is from genome assembly GCF_024211255.1 of Sphingomonas liriopis. Classification (GTDB taxonomy): domain Bacteria; phylum Pseudomonadota; class Alphaproteobacteria; order Sphingomonadales; family Sphingomonadaceae; genus Sphingomonas; species Sphingomonas liriopis. The sequence goes on from NZ_JAMLDY010000015.1 coordinate 67,976, forward strand.
GCACGACCGCCTACGGGATATTGAAGGGCGGCAGCTATCGGACGGACGGCAGCTGTGCCTTCTATTTCTACATGTCGACCGATTATCTGCCGACCGGGTGGCGGTTGCTGACGGCGGGTGGCGTTGTTCCCCCACCCATTCGTGCTCAGCCTGTCGAAGGGCGGTGAGACTCAGGCCCTTCGACAGGCTCAGGGCGAACGGTGGGGGGTGGTGCAGCAGTCACCGCAAGCGGGGTCATTCCAGCAATGTAGCCAGCCGCTCGAGCCGTTCGCCGGGATCGTCGATCCGTTCGCCGAGGATCCAGCGTCCGTTCTTCTCGGTCAGCCCGGCGATCGCATCGGCGCCTGGGCGCGGCGTCAGGGCGATGGCGGCGGGACCGGCGTCGATGCGGGCGACGCCGCGGTCGCGCGCGAGGCTGCGGATGCGGGCGATGGCGAGCAGCAATTGCGCCTCCGCGGGAAGCGCGCCGAACCGGTCCTGCAATTCGTCCTCGAACGCGTCGAGATCGGCAGCGTCGCGCAGCCGGGCGAGGCGGGCGTAGAGCGAGATGCGCAGGTCCGCGTCCAGGATCCAGTCCTCCGGCAGGCGCCCTTCGACGCCGAGGTTGAGTTCGGGTGTCCAGCGCTCCACCGTCTCGCCGCGCGCGGTGCGCAGCGCGCCTTCGAGCAATTGCTGGTACAATTCGACGCCGATCAGCTTCATGTGCCCCGCCTGCGTCTCGCCGAGCAGATCGCCCGCGCCGCGCATGTCGAGGTCGCGGCCGCTGATCGCGAAGCCGGCGCCGAGGCGATCGAACGCCTCCAGCGTGCGCAGCCGCTTCAACGTGCGCGGGGCGATCGCCTGTTCGGCGTCGGTGAACAGCAGCACCTGTCCGCGGCGATGCCCGCGCCCGACGCGACCGCGCAGCTGGTGGAGTTGCGCGAGGCCGAAGCGGTCGGCGTGGACGATGGCCATCGTGTTGGCGCGCGGCACGTCCAATCCCGCCTCGATGATGTTGGTCGCCAGCAGCACGTCGCCGTCGCCGCGGCCGAAGCGCACCATCGCCTCGTCGATCTCGGCGGCGGGCATTCGCCCATGCGCCTGGAGCAGGTCGAGTTCGGGGACGAGCTTCGCGAGCCGCTCGGCGAGCGGGGCCATGTCGGCGATGCGCGGCACGACGACGAAGCTCTGCCCGCCGCGCGCGCGTTCGCGCAGCAGCGCCGCGCGTAGCAGCTCGGGGTCGAAGGCGGAGACGGCGGTGCGGATCGGCTGGCGCCGCGCCGGCGGCGTCGCGATGATCGACAGCTGGCGCAGGCCGACCAGCGCGGTCTGCAGCGTGCGCGGGATCGGCGTCGCCGACAGCGTCAGGATGTGCCCGGCGGACAGGTCGTGCAGCTTCGCCTTGTCGGCGGCGCCGAAGCGATGCTCTTCGTCGACGATGACGAGCGCGAGATCCTTGTAGGCGACGCCCTTCGCCGCGACCGCGCCGGTGCCGATCACGACATGGATGCTACCGTCGGCGAGGGCCGCCTTGACCCGGCGCTTCTCGGCCGCGGTCGACAGGCGGGACAGGCCGGCAACGACGATGTCTGTGCCGTCGAAGCGCGCGGCGAAGCTGTCGAGGTGCTGGCGGGCGAGCACCGTCGTCGGCGCGGCGAGCGCGACCTGCCGGCCGGACAATGCCGCCACCGCCGCGGCGCGCAACGCCACCTCGGTCTTGCCGAAGCCGACGTCGCCGATCACCAGCCGGTCCATCGGGCGCCCGGAGGCGAGGTCGCTGCGCACCGCCTCGATGGCCGCGAGCTGGTCCGCGGTCTCCGAGAAGGGAAAGCCCGCGGCGAAGCGTTCGTAGGCAGCGGGGTCGGGGTCGAGCACCGGCGCGGTACGGTCGGCGCGGGTCGCGGCGAGCGCGGTCAGCTGGCGTGCGGTCTCGGCGATCGCGGCGTCGATGCCGGCGCGGCGTTCGTGCCAGCTCTTGCCGTTCAAGGTGTCGAGCGTGACCGCATCGTCCTCCGCGCCATAGCGCCACAGCCGATCCGCCTCGGCGACCGGTACCAGCCGCACCGCGTCGCGCGCATAGATCAGCCTGATCGCATCGCCGCCGGCGCTGCCTTCGGCTTCGGGCAGCGTCTCCAGCCCGGTGACGGTGCCGATGCCGTGATCCTCGTGGATCACCGTGTCGCCGACGCGGATCTCGGCGGTCTGGACCAGCGACAGGTCGACGCGCTGGACGATGCCGTCGTCGCGGTCGGCGCGGCTGCCGATCAGGTCGGCGGCAGCGACCGCCAGCACGCCGTCGCGATGGAAGCCGCGTTCGGCGGCGAGCGCGAGTGTCAGCAGCGATCCCGGCGCGGCATCGCGCACCGCGGCCCAGTCGGCGGCGGGGGTGGCGGTCAGCGCCAGTGCCTTTTCGACGCGGCGGGTGAGGAAGCGCAGGTCGCGATCGCTGCCGATCAGCACGACGCGGGTCCCAGCGGCGATCGCCGCCTTGCCCGCCTTGCCGAAGGCGCGCAGCGGTGCGCGCTGTTCGACGAAGCGCGGCGGTGTGTCGCCCGCCGCCGCCAGCGTGGCGATGCCGCGGTCCTTCAGCGCCGCGCGCCAGCGCTTTTCGTCGATCACCTCGCGTGCCGCCCGGCGCGAGCCGCGGCGGGCGGCGTCGGTGCCGAGCAGCAACAGCCGGCGGCGGCGCTCGTCCGCCGCGGGGCTGACGACGATTCGCGCGCCGGGGAGGTGGTCGATCAGCGTGCCGTGCGTATCGCCGAGCGGCGGTTCGGCGACGCGGCCGAGTTCGCGGCGCTCGACGTCGTCGGTGGCGCGCTGGTCGGCGGGGTCGTAGCTGCGAATTGCGGTGATGATGCCGTCGGCGACCTCGATGCGCAGCGGCGCGTCGGCATCGGCGGGGAAGACGTCGAGCACCTGGCCGCGGCGCGCCACCTCGCCCGGTTCGTCGACGCGTTCGTCGGCGATATAGCCGATGCCGACCAGCGTCTCGCACAGCTGACCCAGATCGCAGGGATCGCCGATGGCGACGTGCGGCGGTTCGGCGTCGAAGGCGGCGGGGGGCGGATAGGCGCGGGCGAGTGCCTCGCCGGTGGTGACGAGCGCGATCGGTGCGCGCTTCTTCTGCTGGGCGACCAATCGTCGCACCGCGCGCAACGCCGAGACGCGCTGGCCGACGTTGGCGGGGGAGGCGGGGGCGTCGTCGCCGGGCAGCGCGTCGGTGCCCGGGCAGAACAGCACGTCCGCGGACGGCGCCATCGCCGCCAGCGCGCGGGCGATCGCCGCGGCGCGCGTCTCGTCGGTTTCGGCGACGATCACGTCGCCTGTCTCCAGCACGTTCGCCAGCGCCGCGGCGGTTTCGGCGATCCCCAGTACCGGTGCGGCACGATCGGTGTTCGGCGCCATCGTGGCGATCTCCGCGGCGGAGAGCGTGCGCATAAGGGGGCTTATCCTGTTGAACGGCCACCCGAAACGCGTGCGGCAGGGCGCCGTTCCCGGGCTGGAACAGGTTGAGTTTGGAAGGCCGCTCTTGCCGGTCTTGGCGAAGCACTCCGAGACTCATCTGCTCTTCGACAGGCTCAGGGCGAACGGAGGAGGTGGGGTGATGCTGCTTTATCGGGAGGTCGTCAGCGTCCGCCGCAGCGCGTCGCGCCAGCCGGCGACCAGTGTCGCGCGACGTTCGTCGGGCATCGACGGCGCGAAGCAATGTTCGCGCGACCATAGCGCTTCGAGTTCGCCGAGGCCCGACCAGATGCCGGTGGCGAGCCCGGCGTCGAAGGCGGCACCGCGCGCGGTCGTCTCGAGGTCTGCGGGGCGCTCGATCGGCACCTGCAACAGATCGGCGAGGAAGCCGCATAGCCAGTCGTTCGCCGCCATGCCGCCATCGACGCGCACCGTCGCGGGGTGGCCGCCGCCGTCGGCGACCATCGCCTCGACCAGGTCGAGCGTCTGGTAGCCCACCGCCTCCAGCGCCGCCCGCGCCAGATGCGCCTGCGTCGCGCCCAATGTCAGCCCGAAGATCGCCGCGCGCGCCTCCGCATCCCAATGCGGCGCGCCCAGCCCGACGAAGGCGGGGACCATGTAGACGCCGTGGTTGTCGGGGACCTGCGTCGCCATGTCGTCGGTATCGCGCGCGTTGGTGATGACGCCGATGCCGTCGCGCAGCCACTTCACCGCCGCGCCCGCGACGAAGATCGATCCCTCCAGCGCATAGGTCGTCGCGCCGTCCAGCCGATAGGCGGGGGTGGTGAGCAGCCGATGCTCCGACCGGATCGCCTCCGCGCCGGTGTTGAGCAGCATGAAGCAGCCGGTGCCGTAGGTCGATTTGGTCATGCCGCGCGCGAAGCAGGCCTGGCCGAACAGCGCCGCCTGCTGGTCGCCGGCGATGCCCGCGATCGGGATCGACGCGTCGAACAGGCCGGGCGCGGTGGTGCCGTAGACGTGGGCATTGTCGTGCACCTCGGGCAGCATCGCCATCGGCACGCCGAGCAGCTCGCCCATCGTCGCGTCCCAGCACCCGTCGCGGATGTTCCACAGCAAAGTGCGCGAGGCGTTGGTGACGTCGGTGGCATGCACCGCGCCGTCGGTCAGCCGCCACAGCAGGAAGCTGTCGATCGTCCCGAAGGCGAGCTCGCCGCGTTCGGCGCGCGCGCGGGCGCCGTCGACGTGGTCGAGCAGCCACGCGATCTTGGTGCCGGAGAAATAGGGGTCGAGCAGCAGCCCGGTCCGCTCGCGCACCTCGTCCTCCGCGCCGGCGCGGCGCAGTTCGGCGCAGCGGTCGGCGGTGCGCCGGTCCTGCCAGACGATCGCGCGGTGGATCGGCTCGCCGGTCGCGCGGTCCCAGACGAGCGTCGTCTCGCGCTGGTTGGTGATTCCGATGCCGGCGATGTTGCGCGGGGCGACGCCGCTGCGCGCGATCGCCTCGCGTGCCGTCGCCAGCACGTCGCGCCAGATGTCCTCGGGATCGTGCTCGACCCAGCCGGGCGCAGGATAATGCTGTGCGAACTCGGCCTGCGCGACCGCGACGCGCCGCGCGCGGTCGTCGAAGACGATGGCGCGTGTCGAGGTCGTCCCCTGATCGATCGCCAGAATATGCTTGGCCATGCATCCTCTCCTCGCACGAGGAGTGTCGTTCCGTGACGGGAGGGTCAAGGCTTGTCGCCCGCCCCCCGCTTGCGGCACAAGGGCGCGGCATGGCCTCGCATCAACCTCATGACCTGCTGCCCCCCTATGACCTGCTGATCGTCGGCGGCGGCATCAACGGTGCCGGGATCGCGCGCGATGCGGCCGGGCGCGGGCTCAGCGTGCTGCTGGTCGAGCAGGACGATCTCGCCGGCCATACCTCGTCGGCGTCGACCAAGCTGATCCACGGCGGGCTGCGCTACCTGGAATATGGCGAGTTCCGGCTGGTGCGCGAGGCGCTGATCGAGCGCGAGCGACTGTGGGGCATGGCGCCGCACATCATCTGGCCGCTGCGTTTCGTGCTGCCGCAGACGCATTCGCCGCGGCCGGCGTGGATGGTGCGGCTGGGGCTGTTCCTCTACGACCATCTCGGCGGCCGCAAGCGGTTGCCGCCGACGCAGACGATCGCGCTCGATGCCTCTGCTTATGGCGACGGCCTCGCCGACCGTCATGGCAAGGGCTTCGTCTATTCGGACTGCTGGGTCGAGGACAGCCGGCTGGTCGTGCTCAACGCGCGCGATGCCGCGAACCGCGGCGCGACGATCGCGACGCGTACCCGGCTCACCGCCGCACGCCGCGATGGTGCGCTGTGGCAGGCGACGCTCGCCGACGACGCTGGGACCCGCGAGGTGACAGCGCGCGTGCTGGTCAATGCGGCGGGTCCGTGGGTCGACGACGTGCTCGGCCGCACCACCGGTGCGCACGGCGACAGTGCGGTGCGGCTGGTTAAGGGCAGCCATATCGTCGTGCCGCGACTGTACGCGGGCGACCACGCGCTGATGCTGCAGAACGACGACCGCCGCATCGTCTTCGCCATCCCGTACGAAGGGCGCTTCACGCTGGTCGGTACCACCGACCAGCCGTGGGAGGGGGCGCCGGGCAAGGCGACGATCAGCGACGCCGAGACCGATTATCTGATCGCCACCGTCAACCGCTATTTCACGCGGGGCGTGACGCGCGACGACATCGCGTGGAGCTATGCCGGCATCCGGCCGCTGCACGACGACCATGCCGGCAAGGCCGCGGCGGTGACGCGCGATTACGTGCTCGATCTCGACGCGCCGGCGGGGCAGGCGGCGATGCTCAGCATCTTCGGCGGCAAGATCACCACCTATCGCAAGCTCGCCGAACATGCGCTGGCCCAGCTCGCGGCGGTGTTGCCCGCGTTGGCGCCGGCGTGGACCGCGGGGGCGGTGCTGCCCGGTGGCGACCTGCCCGGGGGCGATTTCGAACGTTTCCTGTCGGGCCTGATCGCAGGTTACGCGGACGTGCCGGCCGAACGGCTCCGCCGCCTCGCGCGGGCTTATGGCACCAAGATCCACGCCATCCTCGACGGCGATCCGGGCGAGGATTTCGGCGGCGGCCTGACCGCGCGCGAGGTCGACTATCTCGTTGCCGTCGAATGGGCGCGTACCGCGGAGGACATCCTGTATCGCCGCAGCAAGCTGGGCCTGCATGTTCCGCCCGAAACGCCGGCGCGGCTCGCCGCCTATCTGGCCGGCGAGCGGTAGGTCATTCTGCCGCGGGCATCGCCCCGCGCGTGTCGGCGAGCGCCTGTTCGACCAGCAGCCGCATCGCCGCGCTCGCGCCGGCGACGTCGCGCGCGACCACCGCGTCATAGACGCGGGCATGGTCGGGGATCGGATCGCGGGGCAGGGCGCGGGTGCGCTGCTTGAACTGGGTGGTCCAGGCGACGGCGGCGCCGATCGACGATCCCAGCACGATCATCGCGTCATTGTCGGTCGCATGCAGCAACGCATCGTGGAAATCGCGGTCGGCGGAGCGCCCCTCGGCCGTCGCCAGCGAATGATGGCGCATCGTCTTCAGCGCCTCGCCCATCCGTTTGATATCGGTGCGGGTGCGGCGTTCGGCGGCGAAGGCGGCGGCGGCGGGCTCGATCACCAGCCTGAGCTCGAACAGGCTGCGTACCAGCCGCGGATCGGGTTCGCCGGCGAAGGCCCAGGCGAGCACGTCGGGATCGAGCAGGTTCCAGCGTTCGCGCGGCAGCACGTGCGTGCCGGTCTTGGGGCGGCTTTCGACCAGCCCCTTGGCGGTCAGGACCTGCACCGCCTCGCGATAGGCGCCGCGCGAAACGTCGAGCGCCTCGGCCGCGGCGATCTCGCCCGACAGCACGTCGCCGGGAGCATAGCGGCCCGACAGGATCGCGATTCCCAGATTGTTGGCGACCGCGCCGCGAAGCCGGCGTCCCGGGTTACGCGTCCGCTGCGGCGCTTCCCCGTCCTCCCCCTTATGATCCTTGGCGTCTTTCGGCACAGCGGGAGCAAGGCCGAACTTGCCACGCAAGTCAACATGCGTGCGTGCGATAGGCGGCGGATCGCACGTCCCTGCGGCGTTCGGGCGCGCCGATCGACGGCCGCTGGCCGACCGCCTCGCCGATCAGCAGCAGCGCCGGATCGCGCTCGCCGATCGCCGCGACGAGGAAGGCGAGCGCGTCGAGCCGGCCGCGGATCAGCCGCTCGGTCGGCAGCGAGACGTTGACCGCGACCATCACCGGCGTGTCGGGCGCCATCCCGGCGGCGATCAGGTTGGCGGCGGCCGGGCCGGCGGCGGCGCGGCCCATATAGACGGCGAGCGTCGTGTCCGCCGCGGCGAGCCCCGGCCAGTCGAGATCGAGAGGCTCGTCGCCCCGCGCATGCGCGGTGACGAAGGTGAGGCGGCGCGCGAGGCCACGCAACGTCAGCGAGGTCGCGCCCGAGGCGGCGGCGGCGCTGGCGGCGGTGATGCCGGGGCAGACGCGGACGGGGACGCCCGCGGCGCGGCAGGCGTCGATCTCTTCGGTCGAGCGGCCGAAGATCGACGGGTCGCCGCCCTTCAGCCGCAGCACGCGTTGGCCCGCGAGGGCCGCGGCGACGATCAGCGTGTCGATCGTCGCCTGATCCTTGGAATGGCGGCCCGATCGCTTGCCGACGGAGACGCGCTGCGTGCCGGGCGGGATCAGGTCGAGTACGCCCGATCCGACCAATGCATCGTGGAAGACGACGTCGGCGGTCGCGATCAGCCGTTCGGCCTTGCGCGTCAGCAGCTCGGGATCGCCGGGGCCGGCGCCGGCGAGCCAGACCGAACCGGCGGGAAAATCAGGCTGCATCGGTCGTCTCCTGCGCGACGAGGCGGGCGAGGGCGGGGCGGCACGAGCCGCAATTGGTGCCGGCGCCGATCGCCGCGCCGATCGCGGCGACGTCGGCGAGGTGCCGGTCGCGGATCGCGGCGAGGATCGTCCTGACGCCGAGGTCGAAGCAGGCGCAGACGATCGCGCCGCGGTCGATCGTCGCGCCCGGCGCGCGGCCGGCGAGAACGGTGGGGGCAGCCTGCGCCTCCGACAGTTGCGCGATCAGCCAGTCGCGCGCCGGCAGTTCGCCGCTTTCCGTGACGAACAGCGCCGCGACCAGCCGCCCGCCGGCGATCACCGCGATGCGGCGCGTGCCGCGCGCGCGGTCGATCGCCTCGATCCGCTCGCCCGCCGGCAGCACCGCGTCGAGAAGTCCGGCATCGCCGTCGCCGGCGAGTTCCCACAGCGTCCCCGCGGGCACCGCGACGCGCGTCGCCCACAGGCAGTCGGGGCGGCGCGGCGGCTCGCCCGCGACGATCAGGAAGCCGCGCCAGCGCGTCGCCACCGCCGCGATCCGCGCCGGCGTCATCTTGAACCCCGGCTGGCCGGAGATCGGGTCGGCGAGCGGGCGCGGCAGCAGGCCGGTGCGGCCGCCAGACGACGTGCGGTCGGTCCAGTGGATCGGCACGAACAGCTCGCCCGGGCGCTGGCCGGCGCTGACGCTCACCCGGTACAGGCTGTCACCCTGCGGCGTGGCGACGCGGGCAAGGCCGCCGTCGGCGATGCCGAGCCGGTCGGCGTCGGCGGGATGGACCTCGACCAGCGGCTCCTCGCGATGGCGGGCGAGTTTGGGGGCGAGGCCGGTGCGCGTCATGCTGTGCCACTGGTCGCGATAGCGGCCGGTGTTGAGCGTCATCGGCCAGTCCCTGAGCGGGGCGGCGAGCGGCTTCTGCACGACCGGCACCAGCCGCGCGCGGCCGTCGGGCGTCGGGAAGCGGCCATCGGCGAAGGGCGTGCCGCCCCAGCGGAACGGCTGCATTGCCTCATAACGCGCGTTGCCGCCGCTCGCCTGACCGGGCAGCGCGAACAGGCGCTTTCCGTCGTTCTGATAGGTCGACAGGCGCGCATGCTCGCGCCAGATCTCGGCAGGGCGATCGTAGGCGAAGGCGGTCTTCCACCCCATCCGCCGGCCGACCTCCTTGACGATCCACCAGTCGGGCTGCGCCTCGCCGGGCCGCGGGAACAGCGCGCGCTGGCGGCTGATCGTGCGGTCGGAATTGGTGACGGTGCCGTCCTTCTCGCCCCACGCCGCGGCGGGCAGGCGGACGTGCGCGTGCGCCGAGGTGTCGGTATCGGCGATCACGTCGCTGACGACGACGAACGGACAGCCGGCGAGCGCGTCGCGCACCCGGCCGGCGTCGGGCATCGATACCGCGGGGTTGGTCGCCATGATCCACAGCGCCTTGATCCGCCCCTCATCGACGGCGCGGAACAGGTCGACCGCCTTGAGGCCGGGCTTCGGGGCTATGGTAGGGGAGGCCCAGAAGCGCTGCACCCGTTCACGGTTGCCGGGCGCGAAGTCCATGTGCGCGGCGAGCGTCGAGGCGAGTCCGCCGACCTCGCGCCCGCCCATCGCATTGGGCTGGCCGGTGATCGAGAAGGGCGCGGCGCCCGGCTTGCCGATCCGGCCGGTGGCGAGATGCAGGTTGAGGATCGCGTTGACCTGATCGGTGCCGGCGAGCGACTGGTTGACCCCCTGGCTGAACAGCGTGACGGTGCGCGGGGTGGCGGCGAACAGCTCGTAGAAGCGCTTGAGGTCGGCGACGGGCAGGTCGCAGGTGCGCGCGACCGACCACAGGTCGCTACCCTCGCCGATCGCATCCCAGAAGCCGTCGGGTACGGCAACGTGATCCGCGACGAAGCCCGCGTCGAGCACGCCCACGTCGCGGCACCAGGCGAGCGCGCCGTTCATCAGCGCGACGTCGCTGCCGGGGCGCAGCGGCAGGTGGAGGTCGGCCTCCTCCGCGGTCTCGGTGCGGCGCGGATCGATCACCACCAGCTTCGCGCCCGCCTCGCACCGCGCACGGATGCGCTGGTAGACGATCGGGTGGCACCAGGCGGTGTTCGATCCGACCAGCACGATCAGGTCGGCGGCGTCGATGTCGTCGTAGTTCGCGGGCACGACGTCTTCGCCGAACGCGCGCATATGGCCGGCGACCGCGCTGGACATGCACAGCCGCGAATTGGTGTCGATGTTGGCGGAGCCGATGAAGCCCTTCATCAGCTTGTTGGCGACGTAATAATCCTCGGTGAGCAACTGTCCCGAGACGTAAAAGGCGACGCTGTCGGGGCCGTGGGTGGCGATCGCGTCGCGGAATTTGCGCGCGACGAGGTCGAGCGCCTTGTCCCACGATGCGCGCTTGCGGCCGATCATGGGGTGGAGAAGGCGGCCGTCGAGGCTGACGGTTTCGCCGAGATGCGTGCCTTTCGAGCAGAGGCGTCCGCGGTTGGCGGGGTGGTCGGGGTCGCCCTCGATGCGGACCTGCCGCTCGCCGGTGACGGTGGCGCGGATGCCGCAGCCGACGCCGCAATAGGCGCAGGTGGTGAGGATCATTGAGCCCTCTCCCCCCTGGGGAGAGGGTTGGGAGAGGGGCAGGGGTCTCGCAGAGAGGGCGGTCTCGGTGAGACACCGGCCCCTCTCCCAAACCCTCTCCCCGGAGGGGAGAGGGCTTTCATGCTGCTGCCTTCAGCGTGCTCGCCCGGCAGATGAGGACGCGTCCGCCGCTCACCTTCACCGGCACGACCGGCGTGCACCCCTTGTCCTCGCCGAGCGCCTCGCCGGTGCTCAGCGAAATCCGCCAATTGTGCAGCGGGCAGGCCACCGCGCCGCCGTGGACGATGCCCTGGCTCAAGCGCCCATGCTTGTGCGGACAGCGGTCGAGCAGCGCGAAGACCTTGCCCTCGCCGGTGCGGAAGACGGCGATGTCGTCGCCGCCCTCGACCCGCACCGTGCGGCTGCCGCGCACCGGGATCTCGTCGGCCCAGCCGATGTCGAGCCATTCGCCGATCATGCCATTTCCCCCACGGGCTGGAAGCGCGCCATCGGCGCATGATGTTCGCGTTCCGCCCCGGCGACGCGCGCCGCCCAGGGATCGTCCTGCGAGAAGCTCTGCGAATATACGAAGCGGGCGGCGAGGTCGGCGCGTGCCTGCACATCGGGGAGCAGCCGCGACTGGACGTAGGCGAGGCCGACGCGTTCGATCCATGGCGCGGTGCGTTCGAGGTAGCGCGCCTCCTCGCGGTACAGTTGGATGAAAGCGGCGCACATCTCCATCGCCTCGGCTTCGGTAGCGACCTTGCAGAGCAGGTCGGTGACGCGGACCTTGATCCCGCCGTTGCCGCCGACGTGCAGCTCATAGCCGGAATCGACGCAGACGATGCCGAAGTCCTTGATCGTCGCCTCGGCGCAGTTGCGCGGGCAGCCGCTGACCGCGATCTTGAACTTGTGCGGCATCCAGCTGCCCCAGGTCGCGCGTTCGATCCTGACGCCCAATCCGGTCGAATCCTGCGTGCCGAAGCGGCACCATTCGGACCCGACGCAGGTCTTCACCGTCCGCAACGATTTGCCATAGGCGTGGCCGCTGACCATCCCGGCGGCGTTGAGGTCGGCCCAGACCGCGGGCAGGTCCTCCTTCCTGATCCCGAAGATGTCGAGCCGCTGGCCGCCGGTGACCTTGACCATCGGCGCGTCGAACTTCTCGACGACGTCGGCGATCGCGCGCAGTTCCTTCGGGGAAGTGAGGCCGCCCCACATGCGCGGGACGACCGAATAGGTGCCGTCCTTCTGGATGTTGGCGTGGAGCCGTTCGTTGACGAAGCGGCTCTGCTGGTCGTCGACGTATTCGCCGGGCAGCGCGCAGAGCAGGTAGTAATTGAGCGCGGGGCGGCATGACGAGCAGCCGTCGGGGGTCGACCAGTGCAGGCGCTGCATCACCTCGGGGATCGATCGCATCCCCTGCGCGACGATCTCGCGGCGGACGTCGTCGTGGCCGAAGCTGGTGCATTTGCACATCGTTTTCGGCCCCGCCTCGACCTCGTCGCCGAGCGTCAATGCGAGCAGCGTCTCGACGAGGCCGGTGCATGAGCCGCAGCTTGCCGACGCCTTGCACGTCGCGCGGACGGTATCGAGGCTGTGCGCGCCCTTGGCGATGCACGAGACGATTTGTCCCTTGGTGACGCCGTTGCAGCCGCAGATCTCCGCCGTGTCGGAGAGCGCCGCAACGGCCGCCTTAGGGTCCGCGACGCCTCCTCCCGAGGCGAAGGCCTGGCCGAAGATCAGCGCGTCGCGGATGGCGGCGACGCTGTCGCCCCGGCGCAGCAGGTCAAAATACCAGCCGCCATCGGCGGTGTCGCCGTAGAGGACCGCGCCGACGATGCGGTCGTCCTTCACCACGAGGCGCTTGTAGATGCCGCGGCTGGCGTCGCGCAGCACGATGTCCTCGGCGCCGTCACCGCCGGAGAAATCGCCGGCGGAGAAGACGTCGAGACCGGCGACCTTCAATTTGGTCGAGGTCGCAGCGGGGCGGTAGCCGCTGGGCGCGTCGGTGAGGCCGTCGGCGAGCGCGCGGCACATGTCCCACAGCGGCGCGACGAGGCCGTAGACTTGGCCGTCATGCTCGACGCATTCGCCGACCGCGAGCACCGCGGGGTCGGAGGTGACCATATGGTCGTCGACCCTGATCCCGCGCCCGACGTCCAGCCCCGCCTCGCGCGCTAGCGCCACCGAGGGACGGATGCCGACCGCCATCACGACGAGGTCGGCGGGGATGACGGTGCCGTCCTTCAGGTGCACCGCCTCGACGTGGTGCTCGCCGACGATCGCGGCGGTGTCGGCGCCGGTCAGGATCGTCTGGCCGCGTGCCTCCAGCGCCGTCTTGAGCAGCCAGCCGGCTGCCTCGTCGAGCTGCCGCTCCATCAGCGTCGGCATGATGTGCAGCACGGTGACCTTCATGCCGCGCAGGGAGAGGCCGTGCGCCGCCTCCAACCCGAGCAACCCGCCGCCGATCACCACCGCGCTGCCACCCCGGTTCGCGGCGGCGAGCATGTGCTCGACGTCCTTCATGTCGCGGAAGCTGATGACGCCGGGCAGGTCCTTGCCCGGCACCGGGATGATGAACGGATCGGAACCGGTCGCGATCAGCAGCCGGTCGTAGCCCATGACGATGCCGCTGCGCGCGGTGACGGTGCGGGCATCGCGATCGATCGCGATGATGGGATCGCCGCTGACCAGGGTGATCCCGTTGCCGTCATACCAGTCGCGGCCGTTGATGACGATCTCGTCGAACGTCTTCTCGCCCGCCAGCACCGGCGACAGCATGATCCGGTTGTAATTGACCAAAGGCTCCGCGCCGAAGATCGTCACGCGATAGCGGGCCGGGTCGCGCGCCAGCAGTTCCTCGACCGCGCGGCACCCGGCCATGCCGTTGCCGATCACGATCAGATGGTCGCGGGTGTCGCCTGCGGGTCGCGGGATCGGTTCATGCTTCATAGGGACCAGTCCAGTTGGAGCCATAATTTGCTTGTGTCGGTGAACAGCCGGTCGGCGTTGTAGTCGGCGTAGCGAAGGCTCGCGGTCGTCCGGCCGATCCTGGCGCTGGCGAGCAGGTCGATCTCGTCGCCGTAATGGCGGACCAGCCGGTCGCTCTCGAACCGGTGGTAGACCGCGGTCAGCGACACCGCCTTCAGCGTGCCGAGCTGCTTCCAGCCCCAGCCGGCCGACGCATAGGCGTCGCGGATGCCGTCGGCGGGAGTGGTGGTGAATTTGTCCGCCCAGCCCTGGAACTTGAAGATCGACGACAGCGGCGTCTGGAAGCTGGTCAGCGCGACGCCTCCATTTCGACCCGTGTCGGCGCCGAGGACCTCGTAACCGGCGCCGAGCTTGGGACCGTTGAGGTCGAAGCCGACATCGGCGAGCCAGTAATCGGCGGCGTAGCGGTTGGGATTGCGATGATAGTCCGACTGGCGCGCGTAGCTCAGCTGGTAGGCGAGTTTCGCCTTGCCGATCGCCCGCGCACCGGCGAGCCGGCCGCCATAGGTCTGGCTCGACAGGCGATAGCCCTGCACCGCGGCGGCATCCTCGTCGATCAGATAGGCGAAGCCGGTCAGCGTGCCGATCGGCGACGCCCAGCCGAGGTTCGCCAGCACCGTGTCGCCGTTGATCGCGGTCGGCCGCGCCGCCCGCCCGTCGATGCCGTTGATCGTGCGGATCGACCAGACGTAGCTGACGTCCGCCTTGATGCCCTTCACCGGCGACAGTTCGGCGCGCACCGCGTCGAAGCTCTGGCTGTTGTTGCGCATCCCGGCGGTGCCGACGAAGCGCTCGTCGTCGAGCACGATCGTCTGCCGCCCCGCGGTCAGCGCGACGCCGGGCGCGGCATAGCGCAGCTGCGCGCGGTAGATCGCGATATTCTGCGGGTCTGCGACCAGCGGCCGCAGCGTGGCGGGCCCGTGCAGCCCGTCGAAATAGTCGGGCAGGATCGCCAGATTGCCCTGCGCCTGCACCAGCGCCGAGAACCGCCCCATCGCCGCCTGGACGCCGGTGCGCACCCGCACCGTCACCGCATCGCTGTCCTGCGGCAGGCCGTCCTGTTCGACATGCTCGTAGCGCAGCCGGGCCTCGGCGAGCGGGGTCACCGTCTGCGCGGCGGCGGGCGCGGCGCAGAGGGACAGGAGGGCGAAGGGGGCGAGACGCATGACGATCAGATCCTGACGCCCGCGGCCGTGCCCCAATTGGCACGCCACCGGGGCTTGACCGCCTGCAAGCCAATCAGGGCCACCAGTGCAAGGCCTGCGAAGATCAGGAAGCCGGGCGCGAAGCTGCCGGCATATTGCTTGGCGAGCCCCAGCGACGAGGCGAGGTAAAAGCCGCCGATCCCGCCGGCCATGCCGACGAGGCCGGTCATCACGCCGATCTCTGCGGCGAAGCGCTGCGGCACCAGCTGGAACACCGCGCCATTGCCCGTGCCGAGCGCCAGCATCGCGCAGACGAACAGCGCCAGCGCCGGCACGAACCCGCCCGCCAGCGCCACGCCGACCAGCGCCAGCGCCGCGGCGGCGAACACCGCGGTCAGCGCCTTCACCCCGCCGATTCCATCGGCGAGCGCGCCACCCATCGGCCGCACCAGCGATCCGGCGAACACACACGCCGCGGTGGCGTAACCCGCCTGCACCGGCGTCAGGCCGAAGCGATCGGTGAAATAGATCGGCAGGCTGGCGGCAAGCCCGACGAACCCGCCGAAGGTGACGGCGTAGAAGCCCATCAGCCACCAGGCGTCCGCCTGCCGCAGCGGCGACAGATATTCGGCGAAGCTGCGCGGCGCCGGTGCGCCCGGCGGGTCCTTCGCCAGCGCCATATAGACCATGAAGACGAGCGTGAGCGGCACGCACGCGAGGCCGAGCACCGCGTTCCAGCCGAACGCCCTGGCCAGCGCCGGCGCGAACAGCGCGGCGAGCACCGTGCCCGAATTGCCCATGCCGGCGAGGCCCATCGCCTTGCCCTGATGCTCGGGCGGATACCAGCGGCTGGCGAGCGGCAGCGCGATCGCGAACGACGCGCCGGCAAAGCCAAGGATGACGCCCAGCGCCAGCGTGCCCGCGAAGCTGGTGACCCCCAGGCTCCAAGCGGAAAACAGCCCGGCGATGACGATGATCTGGCTGATCGCGCCCGAACGCTTCGGCCCGATCCGGTCGACGAGCAGGCCGTTGACGACGCGCAGCAGCGCCCCCGCCAGCGTCGGCACCGCGACCATCAGCCCTTTCTGCGCAGGCGTCAGCAACAGCGCCTTCGCGATATCGGGCGCGAGCGGCCCGAGCAGCACCCACACCATGAAGGCGAGGTCGAAATAGAGGAAGGCGGCGACCAGCGTCGGCGTATGCCCGCTCGCCCAGAACCCGCCCTTCGCCGGTTCGCGCGTGTCGTCCCAGAGTGCCGTCGCCATCGCCTGTTCCCCCGTTTCGGCCGCGAAGGGCCGGAAAAAACGAAAAAGCCGCCAGAACGGCGACCCTCGCGGGATCACGTTCTGGCGGCTTCGTTGCCTCTATACGGATGCCGGGCCGATGCCCGGTTCCGTCAGCGTAACCCTCCCCGACGCTGGAGAGGTTGCGCTGCTATCCCGTGCCCGACGCCATTGCCGGACGAGTCACAAGCTGCCCGATTCGCGCGGGCCACGCAAGAGGATTTCGCGGGTGCAGCATTTGGGTTCGACCTTCCCATATAGCGATGCGGCCGCCCGCCATCGCCGCGGGAGCGGTTGTGTGTACGTGCAGGCATTGCTGGGAATCGGGAACAATAGATGCTCTAATCCCATGATCGCATATCAACCGGGGGGTGATGATGAAGATCGCGCACGTACTTTTGGTGCCTGCTATCTTGGCGGTAGGCAGCGCAACAGCACAGTCGACCGATCCGGAAGGCTGGGCGAAGATCATCGCGACGATCGATGCCGCGAGCCCTTATGCGCCGGCCTCGCTGCAAGGGCAGAAATTCACGGTCATCCTGGCGGGCGCGAAAGACGAGGACACCCTGGAGGTAAGCCCCGTCGAAGCGTTCAAGATAAGCCGCCAGACAAAGGACAGGTTCGTCGTGGAAATCGTCGATCCTGCACGATTGGTGGCAGGATCCGCGATCAAGCGATTCGTGCCGGTCGGTTGGCGCATCACCCAAAACGGGATCAACAAATTCGGCGCGGCCATCGAAGGGTGGGGCGCATGCGTATTCAAGGCGCGTTTCCGGCCGAAGGGAGGCAACGAGCTGTCCTTCAACAGCATCGAAGAAGAATATGACATCAGCAACGAATTGTCCGATCCGGCGCAGATAGCGAGCGTGGAGCGCGATGACCGCGGCTTCATGATTTCGCGCAATGCCGGATCGCATGGCCCTGCAGGTATTCGCCTGCGCCTGAAGGCCAAGAACGGCGCGGAAGAACTGGTTTCCAATTGGGTCGAAGTGCCCGATTGCATGACACCGACACCGACACCGACACCGACACCGACACCGACACCGACACCGATCGCGAGCGTCGTCGATCCGGAACCGTCGTCCTGCATGAAGAGCAAGGTCGAAGCGATCGCGCACTGTTCGCAGAAATGCGGAAATTCCACGTCGACGCTGACCGTTCGCTACGAAAACATCTGCAGGCGACAGGTGAAATGCGACAATATCCGGTATAGCTCCTATTCGGGAAACACCGAATACGCATCGTCCGACGATCACTGGGTCACGGTGAACGGTCAAAGCTCATGGAGCTTCGATATCGTCGTGCCCCGGCCCGACAGCCTGTCGTTCGGTTTCAGGCGGAAATCGCAATCCTGCCATTATACATGAAAGGCGCGACGCCGGCCGATCGGTGCAGGGTTCAGGGCAGCGCCGCCAGATAGCCCGCCATGTCGTCGGGGTCGAAGGCGCGGCCGTCGAAGAAGCGGTCGCTGCCGAGCATCAGGCGGCCTTGCGTGGATCCCGCCGCGATGGTCTCGCCGAGCGCGCCCTCCAGCTTCGAACTGGCGCCGGGCAGGATCGCGCCCGATCCCGCGAGCGCGGCGCGGTAGAGGTCGGGGCGGAAGGTCGCGACCGCCGCAGCGGCCTCGTCCGCGTCGAACGGGCGGCGGTCCCAGCGGATCATCTGCGTGTAGAGCCACGCCGCCTGGCTGCGCCACGGGAAGTTGGCGGCCTCGCGATACTGGAACATGAAATCGGGGTAATGGACCGGTGCGCCGCCGGGCACGAGGCGGATGCGGTCGGTGATCGCGCGCAGGATCGCATCGACCGGCGCGTCGAGGTACTCGGGCCGGGCGAGGATGGCGGCGCTGTCCTCCGCGGTGCAGGGCGCGACGAAATGCGCGGCGGCGGCGTGGAGCGCGCGCAGCAGCGCGGCGAGCGCCTCGGGGCGTTCGGCCGCGGTCTGCGCGGTCAGCGCCAGCACCTTCTCGACGCCGCGCCGCCAGATCTGCGCGCTGGCCAGCGCGATGCGGCCGACGCCGCGATCGACCGCGATCGAATTCCACGGCTCGCCGACGCAGATGCCGTCGATCTCGCCGCTCGCCAGCGCATCGGCGGCGAACGGCGGGCTGGTCACGGTGATCGCGACGTCCTCGTCGGGCCGGATACCGACGCCGGCGAGCCAGTAGCGCAGCATGTAATTGTGGCTGGAATGGCGGTGGACGACGCCGAAGCGCAGCGGCCGGCCAGCGTCCCGGCGCACCTCGGCCACCGCCTTCAGCGCCGCGCCGACCGTGCGGGGATCGCCCAGCGTCTCGCCCAGCCCGCACGCCTGCCCGAGCGCGGTGGAAAAGGTGATCGCATTGCCGTTGAGCCCGAGCACGAACGGCACCGCCAGCGGTACCGCCGGGCGGTCGCGCCCCAGCGTCGTCGCGATGGCGAGCGGCGCGACGAGATGCGCGGCATCGGTATGGCCGTAGAGCAGCCGGTCGCGCACCGTCGCCCAGGTGAGGTCGCGCACCGGTTCGATCCGCAGCCCTTCCGCTGCGGCGAAGCCCAGTTCGTGCGCCAGGATCGGCAGCGCCGCATCGACCAGCGGCAGGAAGCCGATGCGGAAGGTCTCGGCGCTCACGGCAACTCTCCCAACAACGCGTCGCTGGTCACGATCGCCTCCGCCACCTCGGCGATGCGGCGGTTGGACTGCATCGCATGGCCGCGCAGCAACGCATAGGCGGCCGGTTCGTCGAGCCCCCGGCGCTTCATCAGGATCGCCTTGGCGCGGTCGATCGTCTGGCGGTCGGCGAGCGCGCTCTTCGCCTCGGCGAGTTCGCTCTGCAGCCGCGAGAACGCCTGGAAGCGGCGCACCGCGAGGTCGAGCACCGGCTTGATCCGCTGCTTGGCGAGGCCGTCGACGACATAGGCGGAGACGCCGGCGTCGACCGCGGCCATCGTGCTTTCGGGTTCGGACTGGTCGACGAACATCGCGATCGGCCGGTCGAGCGCGCGCGACATCGCGAAGAAATCCTCGAGCAGATCACGGCTGGGGTTCTCGAGGTTGATGAGCACCACCTGCGGCGCGCACGCCTCGATCTGGGCGACGAGGGGGCCGGCGGGATCGATGACGGCGAGATCGTCGAGCCCGGCCTCGCGCAGGCCATCGGAGATGATCGCCGCGCGCGTCGTGCTGGTGTCGATGATCGCGATCCTCACGGGGGGCACGGTTACAGGGGACCGGGGGAATGGGCCAGAGGGCGCGTCGGTCTTTGGGGGCACCAATCCGTTTCCAACTCCCTGCGTCACCCCGGACTTGTTCCGGGGTCCACGGTCCCGCGGGCGTATCGCTTTGATTACGAGCCGTTCGCCCCGCCGCGGAGTGGACCCCGGAACAAGTCCGGGGTGACGGGGGAGTTGGAACGTGTGTCACGTATTCCTCCCGTTCGCCCTCGTCTTAGTGGAATGACGTAGAGTTGGTTTGCCGCGTAGGATGCGGAGCCGGGGTGGGGGTGGCCACCCCCACCCCGGCGGCCGGCTGTCGGATCGGGTTCGTCCGGTTC
>NZ_JAMLDY010000016.1 GCF_024211255.1 Sphingomonas liriopis
GTAGCCGATCGTCGCGCCGGCATTGCGCTTCAGCTCGCGCGAGACGGTCGACGGCTGGCGATCCAGAGTTGCAGCGATTTGCCGGATCGATTGCCCGGCTTCATGAAGCCGGGCAATCGAACATCGTTCTTCAAGCGATAGCTGGCGATAGGTCGACATGGCAGCACCTGTCTCAGGTGTTGCACTTCGTTTGTGAACTCAGGGGGGTCCACCGTGCCGCGCTCCTGCTGTCCGCTGTGGACCTTCGAACAAGCCGGCAGCCATCCGTTTCGAGCAAGCCATGGAATGCGCCACCTTTGGGTTGTGCTCCCGCGCAGGCGGGAGCCTAGGGTTACATGCGCGATCAGACGTGGCTCTGCTTGGCCCCAGGCTCCCGCCTGCGCGGGAGCACCGCCTTGCTTGCCGGAGTGGATAAGCGTCGACGTGTTTGGGGGGCACCTCGCCGCGCTCCTGCTGTCCGTTGGATTTGCGGGACCGTGGATCCCGGAACACGTCCGGGGTGACGGGGGAGGTTTGGCGAGGGCGGGTAAAACAAGCGATGTCGTCGTCGCGCATGACCGGCGGGTGACGAAAAGTTCATGGGCATGCCATCGCGGCGATAGCGGGCGGGGTGCATGGTGGGGGATGCGTGCGACTTTTATTCGATCCCTGCGGCGGCATCTGGTCGGGATCGCGGGCGTGGCTGTGGGGGCGTTCGTCGTGCTGGTCGCGGTCGCGGGGGTGGCGGGGTTCTTCGATCGCGATCCGGTGCATGTCTTCGCGGCAGAGGGCAAGAAGCGGCCGGTCGGCGTGCTGTATCTGTCGGGGGACATGGGGCTGCGGTTCGGGCCGGCGCCGGATACGGTGCGGGCGCTCGCGAATGCGGGGATCGGTGTCGTCGCGCTCAACGCGCCGACGCTGTTCGCGAGGCGGCGGACGCGCGGTGAGGTCGACCGGATCGTCGCCGATGGTGTACGGGCGGCGCTGGCGCGGACGGGGGCGGGGCGGTTGGTGCTGATCGGGCAGAGCTATGGCGCGGACATGCTGCAGACCGGGCTGGCCGCCCTGCCGGCGCGCTTGCGCGCGCATGTCGCGGGGGTGGTGCTGGTGGTGCCGGGCGATACCGTGTTCCTGCGTGCAGACCCGTCGGGGCTTTCCTATCGCGGCACGCCCGACGGCATCGCCGCGGCGACGCTGGCGCGGCTCGACTGGGCGCCGCTCACCTGCATCTATGGCGTCGAGGAGACGGACAGCGCCTGTCCCGACGTGCATTTGCCGGGTGCGAGAATCGTGGCGATGCCGGGCGGGCATTATCTGAACGACGATCACGCGAGGCTGTTCGGGCATATCCTCGCCGCGATCCGGCGGGCAGCGCCGGGCGCGTTCCGGTGAGCCGGCCGATGAGCCGGCCGATGGGCCGAATCGACGCGGCACTGGCGCTGGCGACGCGGCATCGGCGCAGCCTGACCGTCGCGATGGTGCTGCTGGTCGCGGGGATCGGTTTCGCGGCGCTGCGGCTGGTGCTGCGCGAGGTGCATCTGAGCGATGTGCGTGCGGCGCTGGCCGAGGTGCCGCGCGCGCGGATCGCGGCGGCGCTGGCGCTGACCACGACGAGCTATCTGCTGCTGACCGGGCTCGACTGGGTGGCGTTGCGCAGCGTCGGGCGGCCGCTGCCGTGGCGGATCGCGGCGGCGGGGTCGTTCACCAGTTATACGCTGAGCCACAATCTGGGGCTGTCGCTGATTACCGGCGGGTCGGCGCGGCTGCGATTGTACGGCGCGGCGGGGCTGGCGTTCGGCGAGATCGCGCAGGTCGCGGCGATCTGCGGCCTCGCCTTCTGGGCGGGGGTGGCGGGTGCGGCCGGGGTCGGGCTGATCGTCGGCGACGGTGTGGTGCTGGGGCCGGTGACGCTGGGGCCGGGGCTGTCGCGCGGGCTGGGGGCGGTGCTGATCGGCCTGCTCGCGGTGCTGCCGCTGCTGCGCACGCGCGGGATCACGACGCTGGGGCCGGAGCGCTTCGGCGTCGCGTTGCCTTCCCTCAAGCAGATGGCGAGCCTGGGGGCGCTGTCGCTCGCCGACCTGACGGTGGCGTCGGCGGCGTTGTTCGTGCTGGTGCCGGCCGCGGCGCCGGGGGCATTCCCCGGGTTCGTCGTCGCTTATGCGGTGGCGGTGGTCGTCGCGCTGCTGCTGCACGTCCCCGGCGGGCTCGGCGTGTTCGAGACGGTGGTGCTGGCGAGCGTGCCGGGCGACCGGCCGGCGCTGTTCGCGGCGCTGCTGCTGTATCGGCTGATCTATTATCTGTTGCCGCTGCTGGTCGCGGCGATCGGTATCGCGGGCGCGGAGGGGTGGCGGCTGCGCCATCCGATCCGCCGCGGCCTGTCCTATGTCGATCGCGCCGGGCAGCTGCTGGCGCCGACCGCGGTGACCGTGCTGGTCTTCGTCGCGGGGTTCGTGCTGCTGGTGTCGGGGGCGCTGCCGGGGGTGAAGGACCGCCTGTCCGATCTCGACGACATGGTGCCGCTGCCGTTCATCGAAGGGTCGCACATGGCGGGCAGCCTGATCGGCACCGCGATGCTGCTGGTCGCGCCGGCGCTCAACGCGCGGTTGCGGTCGGGGTGGGCGGCGGCGCGGCTGCTGCTGGTCGGGGGGGCGATCTTCTCGCTGCTCAAGGGGCTCGACTACGAAGAGGCGGCGTTGCAGCTGGTCGTCGCCGGGGTGCTGCAATATTGCCGCGCGAGCTTCTATCGCGAGGGCGGCATATTGACCGACCGGCCGCGCTGGCCGTGGCTGATCGCCGCCGCCGCGGCGCTGGGCTTAAGCCTGTGGGCGGGGTTCTTCGCCTATCAGCGCACGCCGTACAGCGACGAATTGTGGTGGCGCTTCGCGCTCGACGGCAATGCGCCGCGCTTCCTGCGCGCGAGCTTCGCGGCGGGCGTGCTGCTGACCGCGGCCTCGGCGTGGCAGCTGCTGACCGCGAGCCGGACGCGGACGCTGCCCGATGCGCTGCCGCCCGAGGGCGTGCTCGACGCGGCGCTGGCGGCGAGTACGCGCACCGATGCGGCGCTGGCGTTCACCGGGGACAAGAGCTTCGTCGTGTCGGCGGCGGGCGATGCGTTCCTGATGTATCGCGTGCAGGGGCGCAGCTGGGTGGTGATGGGCGATCCGGTCGGCCCGGTGGCGGCGTGGAGCGAGCTCGTCTGGAGCATCCGCCGCGCCTGCGACGCGCGCGCCGGGCGATTGTGCTTCTATCAGGCGAGCGAGCGGATGCTGCCGCTGTTCGTCGAACTGGGGTTGCAGGCGATCAAATATGGTGAGGAGGCGCATGTCGCGCTCGCCGGGTTCGCGCTGGCGGGGCCCAAGGCCAAGTCGCTGCGCCATGCGGTGCGGCGCACCGAGGCGGCGGGGGCGGTGTTCTCGGTCGAGCCGGCAGCCACGGTGCCGGCGCTGATGGCGGAGCTGGCCGAGGTGTCGGCGGCGTGGCTCGCGGAAAAGGCGGGGCGCGAGAAACGGTTCAGCCTGGGGGTGTTCGACGCCGGCTATCTGTCGCGCTTTCCGGTGGCGCTGGTGCGGGTGGAGGGGCGGATCGTCGCCTTCGCCAACATTTGGACGTCGGGCGATGGCGAGGAGGCGTCGGTCGACCTGATGCGGCATCGCCCCGACGCGCCCTATGGCACGATGGAGGCGATGGTCGTGCGGCTGATCGAATGGGCGCGGGGCGAGGGCTACGAGCGGTTCAACCTGGGGATGGCGCCGCTGTCGGGCATGCCGAGCGGACGGCTGGCGCCGGTGTGGGCGCGGCTGGGCCATGCCCTGTTCGCCAATGGCGAGCGGTTGTACGGTTTTGCGGGCCTGCGCGCGTTCAAGGCCAAATACGGGCCGGACTGGGTGTCGCGCTATATCGCGACGCCGTCGGGGGTGGCGATGCCGCGTGCGCTGATCGACCTGGCGCGGCTGGTGAGTGCCTGATCGCCGGGCTAGGATCGCGGCATGAGCGACGATCATCCCACCAGCCGCCGGCGCAGCGTATTGTTCATGCCCGCCTCCAACCCGCGCGCGATGGCCAAGGCGCGGGGGCTGGACTGCGATGCGGTGATCCTCGACCTCGAGGATGCGGTGGCGCCCGAAGCGAAGGCCCGCGGGCGGGAGGCGGCCTTGGCCGAGGCGGCGGAGGGGTTCGGCGGGCGGACCTGTGCGGTGCGGATCAATGCGCTCGATACGCCTTGGGGGCAGGGCGATGCAGTCGCCGCGAGCCGTGCGTCGGGCGTGGCGGCGGTCGTGGTGCCCAAAGTGGCGTCGGCCGCCGATCTGGTCGCGGTGCGCGCGGCGCTGGGCACGGACGGGCCGCCGGTGTGGGCGATGATCGAGACGTGCGGGGCGATGCTGCGGCTGGCGGAGATCGTCGGCGCGGCGGCGGCGACGCGTACCGAATTGCTGATCGCGGGGACGAACGATCTGGCGAAGGAGATGCGGTGTCGATCCGGTGTGGATCGGGCGCCGCTGGTGCCGGCGCTGGCGCAGCTGGTGATCGGCGCGCGCGCGGCGGGGCTGGTGGTGCTCGATGGCGTCTACAACGCGATCGGCGACGCGGCCGGGTTCGCGGCGGAGTGCGCGCAGGGGGCGATGCTGGGGTTCGACGGCAAGACGCTGATCCATCCGGCACAGATCGCGGCGGCGAATGCGGCGTTTGGGCCGTCCGACGAAGAGCTGGCGTGGGCGCGGGGCGTGGTGGCGGCGTTCGCCGCGCCCGAGGCGGCGGAGAAGGGGGCAATCCGGCTGGACGGCGCGATGGTCGAGCGGCTGCATCTGGCCGAGGCGGAGCGGTTGCTGGCGCTGGCGGGGTAACGGTCGTGCCCGCCGGGAGGGCGGTTTGCTTGCGTCAGTCCGTTTCCCCACACACGCCGTCACCCCGGACTTGTTCCGGGGTCCACCGGGCCGCAGGCGTGCCCTTTCGCCTCCAGCCGTACGCCCCGCCGCGGAGTGGACCCCGGAACACGTCCGGGGTGACGGGGCGCTTGGGGCAGGCGAGCGCTGCTCACCCCGCGCCTACCCCTCCAGGATCGTGCGGATGCGGTCGGCGATGACGTCCATCGCGAAGGGTTTGGTGACGAGCGCCATGTTGGGGGCGAGCGGGCCGTTGCCGATCACCGCATTTTCGGCATAGCCGGTGATGAACAGCACCTTGAGATCGGGGAGCAGCGCGAGCGCTGCGTCGGCGACCTGGCGGCCATTCATCTGGCCGGGAAGGCCGACGTCGGTGACGAGCAGGTCGACGTGTGCGCCGGTGCCGAGCAGGCGCAGCGCCGACGGGCCGTCGCCGGCTTCGAGCACGGTATGGCCCATCTCCTCGAGGATTTCGACCACCAGCATGCGGATCGTCGGTTCGTCGTCGACGACCATCACCGCGTGGCGTCCCTCCGCCGTCGCGGACAGCGTGGCGGCGGGAAGCGCGTCGTCGGGTTCGCCCTCGGCATCGCCGTAATGGCGCGGCAGATAGATGCACATCGTCGTGCCCTGCCCGATCTCCGAATAGATCCGCACCTGTCCGCCCGACTGGCGCGCGAAGCCGTAGATCATCGACAGGCCGAGCCCGGTGCCCTCGCCCATCGGCTTGGTGGTGTAGAAGGGGTCGAAGGCGCGCGCCTGCACCTCCGGCGTCATGCCGGTGCCGGTGTCGGTGACGCACAGCGAGAGATACTGGCCGGGTTCGAGGTCGCGTTCGCGCGCGCCGCGCTCGTCGAGCCAGCGGTTGGCGGTCTCGATCGTGATATGGCCGCCGTCGGGCATCGCGTCGCGCGCGTTGATGCACAGGTTGAGCAGCGCATTTTCGAGCTGGTTGGGATCGACCATCGCCGGCCACAGCCCGCCGGCGCCGACCACCTCGACCGAGATGCCGGGGCCGACGGTGCGCTGGATGAGGTCGCGCAGGCCGCCGATCAGCCGGTTGATGTCGGTCGGCCTGGGATCGAGCGTCTGCCGGCGCGAGAAGGCGAGCAGGCGGTGGGTGAGCGCGGCGGCACGGCGGGCGGCGCCGTGCGCGGCATTGGCGTAGCGATCGAGCTCGCCGATCCGGCCCTGGCGGATGCGCACCTGCATCATCTCGATCGCGCCCGAGATGCCGGTCAGCATGTTGTTGAAATCGTGCGCGAGCCCGCCGGTCAGCTGGCCGACCGCCTCCATCTTCTGCGCCTGGCGCAGGTGCGATTCGGCGACCATCAGCTCCTGCGTGCGCGCCTCGACCTGTTGTTCGAGGCTGGCGGTGAGCGCGGCCAATTCCTGTTCGACGCGGCGGCGTTCGACCGCGTCGCGGGTGCGTTCGGCGACGTCGCGGATGAAGGCGACCTCCTCCGCGAGCCAAACCCGCGGCACCGCGTTGTTGAGGTAGAGCAGCGCGACGAAGCCGCCCTGTTCGGTCACCGGCATGTTGACGAACGCCATCGCGGCGAGGCCCTTCAGCCCCTCGGCGGTGTCGCGGGTGCGGGGATCGTCGCGGACGTCGTCGATCGCGACCGTCTCGCCGCGCTTCAGGTCCTCGATATACGAGCCGTAGTCGCGGAAGTGGAGGATCGGCGGAAGGGGATCGATGCCCGGTGCGCACCACGGGCGTTCGGTGACGATCGTCTCCGCCGCGCGGTCGATCGTGCCGTAGCCGCAGCGGCTGACGTCGAACAACCGACCGAGGATCTCGACCGCGGCGTGCGCGAGGTCGGCGGGATCGCCCGGCGCGCGCAGCCTGTCGCTGAGCGCGACGAGCGCCTGCAGCCGCAGCTCGGCGGATTTGCGTGCGTCGATGTCGAAGCTGACGCCGGGGAAGCGGATCGCGCGGCCGTCGGCGCCGAGCGTGGCGCGGCCGCGTGCCGCGACCCAACGGGCGCGACCGTCGGGCTGGCGCAGGCGATAGTCGCTTTCGAACGGTGCGCCACTGTCCAGCGCCGCGGCGATCTCCGCCTGCACGCGCGGCAAATCGTCGGGGTGGATCGCGCCGAAGAATGCGGCGATCGCGGCGCCGTCGCGCGCCACCGCGGGATCGACGCCGTAGAGGCGCGCGAAGGCGGGATCGGCGGTGACGCGGTCGGCGGGGACGTCCCAGTCCCAGCTGCCGACGCTGATCGCGCCGGCGGTCTGCAGGTCTTCATCGGCCATCGGCGGCGTCATACTCTCTGGCGGTGGCAGGTAAAGCCGAGTGCGTCAGCGCGGCTCGGTCGCCCGTTGGCCCGCTTCGGTGACGGGGTCTTCGGCAGGAAGGCCGGTGTCGATCGGCGCGCTGGGCGTAGTGCCGTGCGGGGGCGTGCCGGTGCTCGCCGACCGCGGGCCGAGGCCACCGCCGCCGGGGGCGGTGTCGAAGCTCTCGTCGTGCAGCACCGCCGCGGCGGTGTCGGGTTCGCGCGGGGTCGGGGCGTCGGGGGCGTTGCTGGGCTGGTCGGTCGGCATGGCGATCACTCCTGTGAGGCCGGTCCAACGCATTGCGCGACGGAGTGATCCTGCGCCCGCGTCAGCGCGTCGTCGCCGCGACATCCTCGCGCGTCCAGCCGCCGCCCATCGCCTGATACAGCGCGGCATAGGCGGCGAGACGATCGGCGCGCGCCTGCACCAGCGCGAGCTCGGCGGTGAGCAGGCCGCGCTGCGCGTCGAGCTGTTCGATGTACGAGGTATAGCCGGCGCGATAGCGGTTGCTGGCGTTGCGCAGCGCCGCGGCGAGCGCGTCGACCTGCAGCCCCAGCGCGGTCGCCTGTTCGGCGGAGCGCTGGACGCCGGCGAGCGCGTTGTCGACCTCCTGGAAGGCGACCAATGCGGTGCGGCGATAGGCGAAGGCGGCCTGATCGCGGCGCGCGGTGGCGATGTCGCTCTGCGCGCGCAGGCGGCCGCCGTCGAAGATCGGCGACAGGATGCTGGCGCCGAGCGAGAAGACCGCGATCGGATTGGCGAGCGCGGTCGACAGCACGACGCCCGCCGATCCGGTGAGCGCGAGATTGGGCAGCATCGCCGCGCGCGCGCTGTCGAGGCTGCGATCGGCGGCGACCAGCGTCTGTTCCGCCTGGAACAGGTCGGGGCGGCGGCGCAGCAGGTCGGCGGGCAGGCCGTCGGGGATGGCGGGGGCGAGCAGGCGGTCGAGCGGCAGGCCGCGGGGAATCGGGCCGGGGGCGGTGCCGAGGAGGAGGCTGAGCGCATTCTCCTGCCGGAGGATCGCGAGCTCGGCGGCGGGGACGAGTTGCTGCGTGGCGCGATATTCGGCTTCGGCCTGCCGCAGTTCCAGGTTGGAGGTATAGCCCGCCTCGGCGCGGCGGCGGGCGATGCGCAGCGCTTCGGTGCGCGCGGCGAGCGTCTGGCGGGCGACGTCGAGGCGAAGGTCGAGCGCGCGGAGCGTGATGTAATTGGTGGCGACGCCGCTGGCGATGGCGAGGCGGACGGTGTCGCGCGCGGCTTCGCTGGCGAGCAGTTGCGCCTGTGCGGCGCGGCTCGCCTGCCGCAGGCGGCCGAACAGGTCGAGGTCGTAGCTGGCGGTGATCGCGGGCTGCGCGCCCAATGCGTCGCTGGGGGTGCCGAACGGGCTGACGGTCTGGCCGGTGGTGCCCGGCAGCGTGCCGCCGAGCGTCGGCGTGCGCTGCGCGGCGGCGAGGCGGGCCGCGGCGCGGGCCTCGTCGATGCGGGATGCGGCGGCGGCGAGGTCGACGTTGTTGGCGAGCGCGCGGGCGACGAGGTCGGTGAGCACAGGATCGCCGAACGCGTTCCACCAGTCGGCGCGGATCGGCTGGCCCTGGCCCAGCGCGGTGCGCCATGCGGGTGGGGCGACGACGGCGCTGGCGGCGGGGGCTGGCGGGCGGGGGCCGATGCAGGCGGCCAGCGTCAGCGATAGAAGGGTTGTTCGCGCGAAGACGCGAAGACGCGAAGAGGGTGCGCCTGCCGCGCCAGCGGCCCCGTCATCATCGACCGAGTTGGGACGCGGTTCCGTCGCCGAGGGGCTGACCTCTTCGCGTCTTTGCGTCTTCGCGTGACAACCAACGGGGGGGCGCGGGGACAGGGAGATATGGGTTCGCGCGGGGGCGCGGAGGCGCGGAGGTGTCGTGCTTTTGGCCTCTGCCGTGGCTTCATCATCGGCCGGGTTTTCGAGGGGCGGCTGCGCCGCCGCGCGCGCGTCTTCTCCGCGCCTCCGCGCCTCCGCGTGAACACGCATCACTGCACCACCGGGCCGTCGGCGGTGTCGATGCGGGCCTGGACCGACATGCCGGGACGCAGGCGCTGGATCAGCGGCTGGCCGGGATCGATGCGGATGCGCACCGCGATGCGTTGCGGGACCTTGGTGAAATTGCCCGTCGCATTGTCGGATTTGAGGACTGCGAATTCGGAGCCGGCGGCGGGGGAGATCCGTTCGATATGGCCGGTCAGGCGGGCGTTGGCGAGGCCGTCGACGGTAAAGCTGGCGGGCTGGCCGATGGTCATGCGTGCGGTCTGGGCTTCCTTGAAATTGGCGATGACCCAGGTTTCGGGGGGGACGAGGAACATCAGCTGCGAGCCGGCGGTGACGTACTGGCCGACGCGGACGCCAACCTCGCTCAGCCGGCCGCGTTCGGGCGCGCGGATGACGGTGTTGGCGAGGTCGATCTGGGCGAGGTGCAGCGCGGCTTCGGCGCCCGAGACGCCGGCCTGCTGGCCGCCGCGGCCGACCTGCACGGTGCGGATATCCTGCCGCGCGATCTCGCGCGCGGCGCGCGCCTGCTGCACCGCGGCCTGCGCCTGGCGGAGCGCGGCGAGCGTCTGGTCGCGTTCGCGCAAGGATACCGAGCCATCGGTGACGAGGTCGTTGACGCGGTTCATGTCGGCCTGCGCGCGCATCAGCTGCGCCTCGGCATTGGCGACGGCGGCGGACTGTGCGGCGAGGCTGGCGGTGCGGCTGC
This sequence comes from Sphingomonas liriopis, assembly GCF_024211255.1. Lineage (GTDB taxonomy): Bacteria > Pseudomonadota > Alphaproteobacteria > Sphingomonadales > Sphingomonadaceae > Sphingomonas > Sphingomonas liriopis. Next base: position 9,869 of record NZ_JAMLDY010000016.1, read on the forward strand.
GCTCGGTCTGGCGGGCGTTGGCGAGCGTCGCATTCTGTGCATCGACCTGCGCCTGCGCCTGGTCGACGCGCTGGCGGTAGATGCGGTCGTCGATCTGGACCAGCGGGTCGCCGGGCTTCACGTCCATGAAGTCGCGGACGTACACATGCGTGACATAGCCCGACACCTGCGGCGCGATCACCGTGGTGCGGCCGCGGACATAGGCGTTGTCGGTCGACTGGTTGGCGTTGGCGAAGGGCGGCAGCCGCCACGCGGCGAGCACCGCGAGTACGCCGCCCAACGCGAGCGCGACGATGACGACCAGCGCGGTGCGGCTGACCGGCTGCGGTCGCCAGCCCGATCCGGCGGGTGGCGCGGAGGGTGGAGCGGGCACGGCTTCGGCCTGCGCCTCCTCGGTCGCGGGGGTGGAATCGACGGGGCTGCGGGTGTCAGTCATGCGGGGCCCTGTGCCAGCGCGGCGCGGCGTTCGCGACGCGTCCGGCGGATCATGAGGAAGACGAGATAGCAGAAGGTGAGCGCGGCGAGACCTGCGATCAACCGGAAGACGTCGTCATAGGCGAGCACGTTCGCCTCGCGAGTCGCGGTCTGCGACAGGATCGCGCCGCCCTCCGCGCTGCGCAGCGCGGGATCGCCGACGACGCGCGACACCGCCGCGCCGCCCGCCTGCAGGCGCTGCACAACGATCGGATCGGTCGGGTCGATGCTTTGCACCAGCGCGGCGCTGTTCGCCTTTTCGCGGATCTGCTGATAGCTGCCCAGCAACGCGGTGCCGGCGAGGCCGCCGATCGAATTTATCATCCCGAACAAGGCGATGAAGCTGATGATATGCCCGGTGCCCTGTTGCAGCGCGCGGGTCATGCCGAACAAGAGCGCGGGTCCGAGGAAATAGGTCGCGGCGAAGGCGATCAGCGCCTGGCTGGCGTACATCTGCGGTGCGCGGGTGAGGCTGGTCGCGTGACTGTCGGCGAAGGCGGCGATCGCGACGAGGCCGATCGCCAGCATGATCGGGTGCGACAGGCGGGTGACGTCGAGCGTGATCGCGCTGAGCGCGACGCCGGCGACCGAGGCGAGGAAGATGATCGTGAAGAAGGGAACGAGCTGGTCGTTGTTCTGCCCGAGCACGGTGAGCAGGCCGACCGAGGCATAGCTTTGTTCGCTCAGCACGATGCGCGCCATGATCGTGACGATCGTGAAGCGGACGATGTCGGCGCTGCCCAGCCAGCGGGTGTTGAGCAAGGGATTGACGCGGTGATGCTCGATCAGCAGCGCCGCGGCGAGCATCGGGATCGCGGCGATCAGCGCCCAGCCGATCCAGGCTGCGTTGGTCCACCAGACGATCCGCCCCAGCCCCAGCACCGCGGCGAACAGCGCCATCGATCCGGCGAACAACGGGAAGGTGAGGAAGTCGAGCCGCTCGAACGCCTTCGACCGCGTCGTCGGCGGCAGGCGGAGGAAGGCGACCGCGGCGAGGCTCAAGAGCGCGAGGCCGAGTTCGAACAGGTAGAGCGTGCGCCATTGCGACATGGCGAGCAGGTCGGGCGAGAACAGGCGGGCGAGCGGCGTCGCGCATTGGGGGATGCCGATGCCGACCACCACCGCCTTCAGCCGCCATTTCGCGGGCAGCGCCTGCATCATGTAATAGAGGCACAGGCTGGAAACGGCGGCGCCGGCCATGCCGCTCGCCGCGCGGACGAGGATCGCGGTGTCGAAGCCGCGCACGAACAGATGCGCGAAGGTGAGCGCGGCATAGATGCCGAGGAAGATCATCGCGAAGGGCCTGAGCCCGAATTGCGCGCGGAACTTGATGAGCAGCAGGTTGATGCTGACGTTGGTCATCACATAGACCGTCGGCAGCCAGGCGATCTCGGCCGGGTCGAGGCCGAGCGCACCCTGCAGCGTATAGGTGTTGGCGGAGATCAGCGCGTTGCCGAACCCGCCGGTCAGGCCGAGCAGGATGGCGATCGCGCCGTAAGCGATGCGGTGGCGGGTGCGGTGCTCGACCGATCCCGGCGAGCCGGGGAGGACGGGCAGTTCGTGGGTGGCGAACGTCCAGTCTTCTTCGGACAGGAAGCGGCGCAGGCGGGCGATCATGATGCTGCTATACGCGCGATCGCGGTATGGGGTGCAATGGTGTCAGACGCCTGTTTCACCCGCTCCGTCACCCCGGACTTGGTCCGGGGTCCACTCTGCGGCGAGGCATAGGGCCCGAGGAGCGACCGCTGGCCTGCGGCCCGGTGGACCCCGGAACGAGTCCGGGGTGACGCAGGGAGTGGGGCGATGCGTCGGACCCTCTCGACGGTTCGCCGTCGCGGTTCAGCCACCCAATATGTCTCGGTACAGCGCGATATAGGCGTCGGCCATCCGCTCGACGCTGAACCGTTCGACCACCGCGCGGCGGCAGGCGGCGCGGTCGATCTCGGGCAGGCGCGCGACCGCGGCGATCGCTTCGTCGACGCTGTTCACGAGGAAGCCGGTGACGCCGTCGTCGATCAGTTCGGGCATCGAGCCGCGGCGAATCGCGATGACGGGGGTGCCGCAGGCCATCGCCTCGATCACCGACAGGCCGAAGGGCTCGTCGAAGCCGATGAGGTGGAGGAGCGCCGCCGCCTTGCCGAGCGCGGTGGTGCGCTCGTCGCCGCCGACCGCGCCGGGGTGGCGGATCCGGTCGCCGAGGTGCGGCACGACGGCGCGCTCGTAATAGCCCTGATCCTGGACGATGCCGTACATGGCAAGGTCGCGCGCCGTAGCCTGCGCGACCGCGATCGCTTCGGCGGCGCCTTTGTCGGGATGCATGCGGCCGAAGAAGAGGAGGTCGTCGCTGCCGCTCGCGTCGAAGGGGAAGTCGTTGAGGACGATGCCGTGATGAATCGTCGCGGCGTAGTTCAGCTTGGGCGAGCGATCGGCGTCGCTGATCGCGACGTAGTGCACGCGGTCCTGATAAGGCTGGTACATCGGCAGGATGCGATCCGACGAGAAACCGTGGATGGTGGTGACCATCGGCGTGTCGACGAGGTGCGCGAAGGCGTGGGCGGGGAAATCGGCCTGGTTGTGGATGAGGTCGAATTCGCCGGCGCGTTCGAACAGGTGGGCGAGGTGGCGGAATTCCCAGACTTTCGCGTCGATGCTCGGGTCTTCGGAATAGGGGGCGGGGACGACCGCGGCGAGGGTGGCGGCGGTGAGGCTGTCCTGTGTTGCGAACAGCGTCACGTCGATGCCGCGCGTCACCAGTGCCTCGGTGAGCAGGCTGGTGACCAACTCCCACGGACCATAGTGGCGCGGCGGGGTGCGCCACGAAATGGGGGCGAGCATCGCGATCTTCATGGAGGTGGGCTTAGCGGGTTATGAGGAGGATGACAGCTTCGTCTGGGCGGAGCAGACCGGGCTCGCCGCGGCCGGGCAAGGTGCCGAGCAAGATGTCGCCGGCCGGCAATGTCACCGGCTGCGGCGTCGCGCCGAGGTTGAGCGCGACGACGATGCGTTCGTCGCCGTGGCGGCGTTCGTAGGCGAGCACGTCGCCGGCCGCCTCGATCAGCGCGAAGTCGCCGATCGCGAGCGCGTCATGCTTGCGGCGCAGGTTGAGGAGGTCGCGGTGCAGCGCCAGCATCGAGCCGGCATCGCCGCTCTGCGCGGCGACGTTGCGCGTCGGCCAGTCGGGGTTGAGTGGCAGCCACGGTTCACCGGTCGAGAAGCCGGCATGGTCGCTGGCGTTCCACGGCATCGGCGTACGTACCGGATCGCGGCCGAGGCCGAGGCCGGGTTCGCGCAGTTCGCGCGGGTCCTGTACGCGGGTTGCCGGGATGGCGACGTCGGTCAGGCCGATCTCGTCGCCATAATAGAGCGTCGGCGTGCCGCGCAGCGTCAGCAGCAGCACCGCGGCGACGCGCGCCTGGCCCAAGCCGACGCGGGTGGCGATGCGCGGACGATCGTGATTGCCGAGCACCCAGTTCGGCCAGCCGCCGGGCGGTAGTGCGGCTTCATATTCCGCGATCATCTGCGCAAGGTGGCGCGCGTCCCATGGCGCGTCGATCAGCTGGAAGTTGAAGGGGAGATGCACTTCGGGGGCGTCGAGGCCGTAATAGTGCATCAGGCGTTCGACGGGCAGGTAGATTTCGCCGATCAGGACCCGGTCGCCGTCGTAGCTGTCGGCGATGGCGCGCATGTCGGCGGCGATGGCGTGGACGTCGGGCTGGTCGGTGGAGTGGAGCTGGAGGACGGCGTGCATCTCGCCCATCTCGGGGCGATAGGCGGGGTTGGGCGGGTTGTCGGGGAAGCCGGCGTGCTTGACCATGTGCCAGAGCACGTCGATGCGAAAGCCGTCGACGCCGCGGTCGAACCAGAAGCGCAGCGCGTCCATCATCGCGGCCCGCAGATCGGGGTTGCGCCAGTTGAGGTCGGCCTGTTCCTTCAGGAAGGCGTGATAATAATATTGGCCGGTGGCGGGGTCGTATTCCCACGCGGAGCCGCCGAAATCGCTGATCCAGTTGTTGGGCGGGCCGCCATCCGGCGCGGGATCGTGCCAGATGTACCAGTCGCGCTTCGGGTTGTCGCGCGACGAGCGGCTTTCCCGGAACCAGGGGTGGTCGGTCGAGCTGTGGTTGGGGACGAAATCGAGCAGCAGCTTGAGGCCACGGTCATGCGCGGCGGCGAGCAGCGCGTCGAAATCGGCGAGCGTGCCGAAACGCGGGTCGATGCCGCAATAATCGGCGACGTCATAGCCGAAGTCGCGCATCGGCGAGGGGAAGATCGGCGAGATCCAGAGCGCATCGACGCCGAGCGCGACGAGGTGGTCGAGGCGCGCTTCGATCCCCTTGAGGTCGCCGATGCCGTCGCCATCGCTGTCCTGGAACGAGCGAGGATAGACCTGGTAGATCGTGCCCGACTGCCACCACGCGGTCATGCGAAACGCGCCTTGGACATCCGGGTCATGCGGCAGGCTAGGTCGGCCTCGCCGCTGGCGACGAGGTAATCGTCGCCGGTGTCGACGAGGCCGGTGGAGAAGACCACCGGGGTCGGCAGGTACATCTGGTGCGCGATGGGGACGGTGAGCGCGGGGTTTGCCTCGAGCAGCGGCGTCTCGTCCTCGACACGCAGGATGTGCGCGGGGTCGTTACGGTCGAGCAGCGCCCAGAAGCTGCGGTAGATGCCGACGCTCTCGCGTGCCTCGACGCCGTGGTAGATCATCAGCCAGCCCTGCGGGGTCAGGACCGGCTGGGTGCCGCCGCCGATCTTCATCGCCGAGGCCGATGCCTTGCGCGCCCGCAAACCGGGAGCGTCGAGCGGTTTCCAGTGGAGCGCGTCGGGGGATGCCGCGAAGTTGATCGACGGGCCGCCGACATAGGGGCTGTCGGGCGGATAGGCAAAATAGACCTCGCCCAAGGGACGGGTGAGCGCCATGAAGCGGTCGCCGACCAGCCCCTCGAACAGGATCATGTCCTTGTTCTGGTGGTCGAGAACGATCCCCTCCAGCCGGTAATGGAGGCCGTCGCGCGAGGTGTGGAGCGTGGTGCAATGGCGTTCGGCGCCGACCGAGCAGGTGGTCATGTACCAGACGTCGCCGATGCGGGTGATGCGCGCGTCCTCGACGCCGTAGCATTGGTAGTTCGCGGCGGGTTCGATCGCGGCGTCGTAGTGGACCGCGACGATCGTTTCGCCATCGGGGTCCAGCTCGACCGGCAACAGCCACGACAGCGAGGTGAGCGCGAGGATGCGGTGGCGGCTGCCCTTCAGCTCGAACTGGCGGGGGTCGGTCATGTCGATCTGCGCGAGCGGCCAGGCGTCGCGGACGTAGCCGGCGGGGGTCCAGCGGATCGCGTGGACGTGGTTGTCGCGGATTGGGTCGGACAGCGCTTCGGCGATGCGGACCATCAGCAGGAGGTTGCCGCTGGGAAGGCGGGTGAAGCCGGGGTTGAAGGCGCCGAGGACGTACGTCGGTTCGGCGATCCCGCGGCGGAGCGGCGAGCGGGTGAGGTCGACGTGGTCGGGGGTGAAGATCAGCGCATCGTGCATGCAGGTGGTAGCGCGGATGAGGGGATGTGGTTCCCTGTCGGGTTCGCTGCGATATGGCGTGGGCTATTGCTTGGCGCCGATTATCCGGGTCATCACGGCGTCCTCTCCCTCCGTCACCCCGGACTTGTTCCGGGGTCCACTGGTCCGCAGGCGTAGGACAAGAGGCTCGAGGTTACCGCCTGCCGAACCGTGGACCCCGGAACAAGTCCGGGGTGACGGAGGATTTGTGGCAGTCCGTTGGTCACGCGATCATCGGCGGGCGGTGACGGAGGGGGCTTCCACGCGCGATGTCGCTTGCGGAAGCACCCCTCCACCACCCGGCTGCGCCGGGCGGTCCCCCTCCCCGCGGAGCGGGGAGGAATTGGAGGGTCAGAACGCGGCGGTCAGCGCGAACACGACCTGGCTGGCGGCGATGCTGCTGCCGTCCTTGGTCGAGGAGAAGTTCGGCTGGAGGTAGGCCGATTCGCGCTTGGTGATGTCGGTGTCGACATAGGCGATGCCGAGCGTCAGCGGCGTGCCCTTGATCGCATAGTCGGCGCCGAGCATCCAGTCCCAGTATTTGCCGGTCGGCGCGGCCGAGGTGCCGTTGGGGCCGAGGCCCGAATTGCCGCTCGAATAGCCGATATGCGCCTTGGCGGTCAGCGGCGTGTTGGGCACGGCGCTGCTGAAGTCGCCCCACAGGTAGAGGTTGTCGTTCTTCTTGCCCGGGTTGTTGGGGATGCCGGTCGCGTAGGCGGCACCGCTGTTGTAATATTTGCCGAGCGCCTGCTGCTTGGGCGCATAAGCGACGCCGGCGAGCAGGTTGACCGGGCCGATCGTCCCCGACAGCTTGGCGAAGGGTTCGGCGAAGTCGGTCTTCGACGCGCCGCCCGGATACATGTACCACGTCAGGCCGACATCGAGCGCGCCGCCGCCGACCGGCACCTTGTAGCCGCCGATCAGGTCGAGCTCCATGTTCGAGCCGCCGAACGTGCCCCAACCGGCGAGGTTCGACGCCCAGGCGCCGACGTAGATGCCGCTTTCGTGCGCGATGGTGATGCCGCCCTGGATCGCGGCTTCCTCGTCGGTCTGCGATACGCCGCGCAGGCGATAGTCGGACACGAGCGCGACGCTGCCGGTGACGGTGACCGCCTTGGGCGGTGCGGTCTCCTGCGCGGCGGCAGGGAGGGCGATGACGGCCGCGAGCGTGGCGGCGACCGGATACAGATACTTCATGGGACCCCTTTCGAACCAATTGGAGGGTCCCTCCTGCGTCCGGGCCGCCAGCGCGCTCGCTCCTGCGTGGAGGGGCGCCGATCCTTCCCGGACGCAACTTCGCTATCGCAGCATTATCGTCGAGACAATGGTCTTTTCGGTATCGAAGGTCGATCAGTGGGCGAGTGCGGCAGTCTTGCCACGCGCGCCGAACAGCTCGACGATGTCGCCGGCGGCGCGGCGGCGCTGGAACCAGTCCTTGATGAGCTCGGCACAGGTATGGTCGACCGTCCCGAGGTTGGTGACGTCGAGCCGCACCGGCGTGCCGACCGGCGCGCGTTCCAGCGTGTCGGAGAGCTTGGGCAGCGACACGAAGGTCGCCGATCCCGACAGGCCGATCGCATGCACGCCGCCGGTGTCGCCTTCGGACACGTTGAGGCCGAGGCGCCTGAGGTGCGGCACCAGCTCGAGCATCGACAGGCCGATGCCGACGAGCACGCCGGTGAGCAGGTCCTTCGACACGACGGTGACGAGCGTCGCCAGCCAGATGAAGGCGGGCAGCGGGCCGTAGTGCGACAGCAGGTGGCGGGCGTGGGCGAGGCTGACGAGGCGCCAGCCGGTGACGACGAGGATCGCGCCCAGCGCCGCCATCGGAATCTCGCGCAGCACGAAGGGAAGCAGCGCGACGAAGCCGAGGATCCAGATGCCGTGGAACATCGTCGACAGGCGTGTGGTCGCGCCCGCCTGCACGTTGGCGGACGAGCGGACGATGACGCCGGTCATCGGCAGCGCGCCGGCGAGGCCGCACAGGAGGTTGCCGATGCCCTGCGCGCGCAATTCCTTGTTGTAGTTGGTGCGCACGCCGTCGTGCATGCGATCGACCGCCGCCGCCGACAGCAACGTCTCCGCGCTGGCGATGAAGGCGATGGCGAGCGCCGCGGCGATGATCGACGGGTCCATCCACTTGGACAGCAGTTCGGGTCCGGGCAGCGTGATCGCCGAGGCGATCGACTGCGGCACGTTGACGCGCGCGACGTCGAGACCGAACGCCATCGCGAGCGCCGTGCCGGTGAGTACGCCGACGAGCGCGCCGGGGACGAGCTTCATCGCGGCGGGCCGCAGCTTTTCCCAGCCGAGCATCGCGACGATGGTCAGGATGCCGATGCCGAAGGCGATCTCGGTCGCCTGGATATTGTCGGGCGACAGGCCGAACAGGCGGCCGGGGGCGGCGGCGAGGTTCTGGAGGCCGCTCGGCAATGGTTTGGCGTCGAACAGGACGTGGAACTGGCCGACGACGATCAGCACGCCGATGCCGGCCAGCATGCCGTGGACGACCGCGGGGCTGATCGCGCGGAACCAGCCGCCCAGCCGCGCGATGCCGGCGACGACCTGAATGATGCCGGCGAGGATCAGGATGGGGCCGAGCGCCGACAGGCCCTGATCGCGGACCAGTTCGAACACGACGACCGCGAGGCCGGCGGCGGGGCCGCTGACCTGCAACGGCGATCCCGCCAGCGCACCGACGACGATGCCGCCGATGATGCCGGTGATGAGCCCCTTTTCAGGAGGCACGCCGGACGCCACCGCGATCCCCATGCACAAGGGCATGGCGACGAGGAAGACGACGATCGATGCGGTGAGGTCCCGGGTGAGGACCGGCCCTGAAGGTAATCTTGGGGACGGGAGCTTCAGGGCGCCCAGCAGGTTGGTCATTCCGCGGCCGCCGCGAATTCGACGTCGGAGGCGCGGCGCTGGCCGGCCTGCAGCGCGACGGGGAAGCTTTCGCCCTCGCGGATCGCGCGGAAGCGGCCCGCTTCGTTGTCGAAGCCGAGCACGACGCCTTCGTGGATGTCGACGAACCAGCCGTGCAGCGTGATCTCGCCGCGTGCGATGCCGGCGGCGACCGACGGGTGCGTGCGCAGGTGCGCGAGCTGGGCGATGACGTTTTCGAGGCTCAAGGCGCGGATGCGCTCGCCGTCGGTCAGTTCGGGGTAGCTCTGGTCGACGACCGCGCGCGCGGCGGCGCCGTGCTTGAGCCAGTTGGCGACCGTGGGCACGCCCGCCAGCTTCTCGGGATCGCCCGACAGGCCCTTCATCGCGCCGCAATCGGAATGGCCGCACACGATGATGTCGCGCACGCCCAAAACCGCGACCGCATATTCGACCGTCGCCGAGACGCCGCCGGTGTGCGCGGAGAAGGGGGGAACGATGTTGCCGGCGTTGCGGCAGACGAACAGGTCGCCGGGCTGCGCCTGCATGATGTGTTCGGGCACAATGCGCGAATCGGCGCAGGAGATCATCAGCGCCTTGGGGAACTGGCCATGGTGGGCGAGCGTGGAATAGAGCGCGTGCTGGTCCGCGAAGACCTTCTTCTCGAAACTCACGACGCGGCCGATCAATTCGTTCACGGTGCGGATACTCCTGTGGCGGGCGGCATGAGCCGCATTGGACAGGATATGTACGCGCACGGTTTTGCTGCAGCGCCGCGGGAGTGTTTTGTTTTGTTGCTTGGGTGGGTGGCGGAATCGCGACTCCTCTAAAGACCCGTTCGTGCTGGTGAACAGGTCGCCGAGCCTCCCAGGCTCGGCTGAAACGTCCGGGGGATGTTTCACCTGTTCACTGTCGAAGCACCTGTCTCTCCAAGGGGCGACGTGGCTCGCGGAAACCAGCCCTTCGACAGGCTCAGGGCGAACGGTAGAAGGGTGGAACGGCGGGCCTCGCCTACACCGGCAGGGTGATCGCCGCGCGCAGACCGCTTTCGGGGCGGTTGGACAGGGTCAGCGTGCCGCCCTCCGTCTCGACGATGCGCGCGACGATGGGCAGGCCGAGGCCGAAGCCGACGGTGTCGCGTGGGCGGGCGGTGTCGAGGCGGACGAAGGGTTCGAGGACGCGGCGCAGCTGGTCCTCGGGGATGCCGGTGCCGTCGTCCTCGACGGTCAGCGTCACGCCGTCGTCAATGCTCTCCAACCGTAGCGTGACGTTGCCGGCGTAATGGAGCGCGTTTTCGATGAGGTTGGCGAGCGCGCGTTTCAGCGCGGTGGGGCGCGCGGTGACCTCGCAATGCGCGGGGCCTTCGTAGACGCCGGGCAGGCCGCGGTCCTCGACGTCGTCGATCAGCGTCGCGCACAGCACGGCGAGGTCGATGAGCACGGGCGTCTCGGGATCGCTGTCGCCGCCGAGGAAGGCGAGCAGCGAGGTGACCATCGCCTCCATCTCGCCGATGTCGCGCTGGATCGCCTCGCGCATCGGCGTATCGCCGACGCCCTCGGCGCGCAGCCGCAGCCGGGCGAGCGGGGTGCGCAGGTCGTGGCCAACCGCGGCGAGCGCCTGCGTCCGGTCGGCGATCAGCCGCTGGATGCGCGCCGCCATGCGGTTGAACGCGACGACGACGTGGCGCACCTCGCGCGGGCCGGTTTCGGGGATCGGATCGTGCTCGGTGTCGCCGAACGTGTCGGCGGCGTCGGCGAGCTGGCGCATCGGGCGGAGCGCGCGGCGGATCAGCAGCCCGCCGATCACCATCAGTGCGAGCGCCGGGACCAGCGCGAGGAAGATGCGCTCGGCGGCGAGATTGAGGTTGTGCAGCGGTTCGAGCGTGCGGAAATACAGCCAGCTGCGATCGGGCAGCCGCAGCCCGCCGGTGACCACCGAGCTGCGGCCCGGCGAGGTCAGCTTCAGCCGGAGGTCGGTGACGGCGAGCGAGGGCTCCCAATCGACCACCTGATGCCGCATGCCGTCGAGCGCGGGGGTGATCGGCGGCGGCGGCGGCAGGTCCTGCTGCCAGTGCAGCGCATAGCGTTCGGTGGTGAGGTCGGCGGCCATGTCGCCACGGCGCGCGGGCGGCTGTTCGGCGATCAGCCGGCGGGCGATGACGAGATGCTCGGCGAGCCGCCGCGCCTCGTCGTCGCGCACCGAGAACTGGCTGGCGCGCTCGTAAAGCAGCGTGCTCGCGCCGAATTCGATGACCATCGTGAGGAGCAGGATCGCGACGATCTGGCCGATCAGGCCGATCGAGGGCTGGAGGAGGCGTTTCATGGAGTGGTGGCCACGGAACGTGCGCCCACCCCCGATCGTGCTGAGCTTGTCGAAGCACGTGTTTCCGCAAGTGAAGGCGTCGCCCGTGGAGACCGGCCCTTCGACGAGCTCAGGGCGAACGGGGTTTGGGGGCGGCGTTTCATGAGATGACCGGCGGATGTGCCCCCGCCCCCGTTCGTGCTGAGCCTGTCGAAGCACGCGTTTCCACGAGCGAAGACGTCGCTTGGGGAAACCGGCCCTTCGACAAGCTCAGGGTGAACGGGGTTTGGGGGTGGGGTGGGGAACCCCGCCTCAACGGCGCGTCACCTCGGTGTTGAGCATGTAGCCGACGCCGCGAACGGTGATGATGGGCGCGTCCTTGCCGGCGCTCGACAATTTGCGGCGCAGGCGGCTGATGAGCACGTCGATGCTGCGGTCGGAGCTGTCGCCCAGCCGCGTGCGGGACAGTTCGATCAGCCGTTCGCGCGCGATGACGCGACCGGCATGTTCGGCGAGGCTGACGAGCAGGTCGAACTCCGCACCGGTCAGGTCGACGACCGCGCCGGTGGGCGAGGTCAGCTCGCGCCGCGGCAACGTGACCTGCCAGCCGTCGAAGGTCAGCACGCCCTCCTCGCGCTCGCCAGGGCTGCGTTCGAGCGAGCCGCGGCGCAGCACGGCGCGGATGCGCGCGATCAGCTCACGCGTGCCGAACGGCTTGGCGATGTAATCGTCGGCGCCGAGTTCGAGGCCGACGACGCGATCGGTCTCCGACCCCTTGGCGCTGATGAAGATGATCGGGACCTCGCTCTTCTGGCGCAGCGCGCGGCACAAATCGATGCCGCTGGTACCGGGCAGCATGATGTCGAGCAGGATGAGGTCGACCGGGCCCGCCTCCAGCGCCAGCCACATCTCGGGCGCGGCGGAGGCGGGGCGGACGAGATAGCCGTTCTCCTGCAACGCGCGGGTGGTCAGCGTGCGGAGAGCGGGATCGTCCTCTACCAGGAGGATGGTGGGGGCGGTCATGGCATGGAGTTAGGCAAGGCGGCCGTAGCGGTCAACCGCGCCCGGAACGGACGCAGATTTGGAGACGGTCGGGAAACGTCCCGGCAATATCAATCCGCGGCGATCGGGCCGTGACCGCCCTTCGGCCGGCGGGTGAACCAGACGATCACCACCATCGCCGCGCACAGCCAGGACGAGACGCGGAACAGATCGGTCGAGGCGAGCAGATAGGCCTGCCCCACCATCTGGCGGGTGATCGCGGCGGCGGCCTGCGTCGAGGTCGCGCCCATCCGTTGCAGCGCGTCGGTCGCCATCTGCAAAGGCACGCCGTTACCGATCGCCTCGGCGAGACGGCTCTGGTGCAGCCCCTCGCGCCGGTCCCAGGCGGTGGTGATGATCGACGCGGCGAACGATCCGGCGACGATCCGCGCGAAATTGGAGATGCCGGTCGCCGACGGGATGCGTGGCGGCGCGATGCCGTCGAGCAGGATCGTTACCATCGCGAGGAAGAAGATGCTCATCGCGATGCCCTGCACCAGCAGCGGTGCCATGAAGTCGAACATGCTCGCGCCGGTGACGAGGTTGGAGCGCATCCAGTAGGAGGTGGCGAAAGCGAGGAACGAGATGGTGGCGAGGATGCGCGCATCGACCTTGCCCGACAATCGCGCGGCGAGTGGCGAGATGACGACCGCCACCACGCCGCTCGGCGCGGCGATCAGGCCCGCCCAGGTCGCGGTATAGCCCAGTTGCGTCTGCAGCCAGAGCGGCAGGATCAGCGTGTTGGCGAAGAACACCGCATAGCCGAGGCAGAAGGCGAGCGTGCCGATCGCGAAATTGCGGTTGAGGAACAGCGACAGGTCGACCGCCGGATTGGCGTCGGTCAGTTCCCAGATGATCCAGGCGACGAAGCCCACCGCCGCGACGACCGCGAGCACGCAGATCGCCGGATCGTTGAACCAGTCGGCGTTCTTGCCGAGATCGAGCATGACCTGCAGCGAACCGACCCAGAGGACGAGCAGCATCAGCCCGACGGTATCGATCGGCAGCTTGCGCGTCGGCGTCTCGCGGCTCTTCAGACCGTTCCAGCAGATCAATGTCGTGAAGATGCCGAAGGGGATGTTGATGAGGAAGATCCAGCTCCAATGGTAATTGTCGCTGATATAGCCGCCCAGGATCGGCCCCATCACCGGCCCGACCAGCGTCGTCATCGACCAGACGCCCAGGGCGGTCGAACGCTTGTCGGGCGGGAAGATCGAGATGAGCAGCGCCTGGCTGCCCGGCATCATCGGCCCCGAACAGGCGCCCTGCAGGATGCGGAAGACGATCAGCGAGGGCAGGTCCCAGGCGATGCCGCACAGGAACGAGGCGACGGTGAACGCCGCCACCGCGGTGCAGAAGGTGCGCACGACGCCGAACCGGCCCATCAGCCAGCCGGTCAGCGGCACCGCGACGCCGTTGGCGACCGCGAAGGCGGTGATGACCCAGGTCGAATTGTCCGACGAGACGCCGAGGTTGCCCGCGATCGTCGGCAGCGACACGTTGGCGATGGTGCTGTCGAGCACCATCATGAACGTGCCGAGCGCGAGCGCGAACGCGATCAGCGCGCGTTGTCCGCCAACGAGCGGGGCGGGACCCTGGGGTTGGGTGGGGGCGGCCATCAGATGGTGTTCCGGGGTGTCGGTTCGCCCTCACCCTTCCGCGGCCGCGCCGCTCCCTCCCCCTCCCGGCGGGAGAGGGAAAAGACGCCGCAGGCGGCGAAGGGTGAGGGCGACGCGGGCGTCAACGGTTGGCGGCGATGATCTGGCGGATGCGGGCCTCGACCGCGGGGTCGCCGCCATCGACGGGCTTGTTGCCATAGGCCTGCGCCGCCGGCCGGCCGAGGCGCTGGCCGCCGAGGTTCGCGGTATCGACCGTCGCATTGACCGACAGGCCGACGCGCAAGGGATTGCGGACCAGTTCGTTGGGATCGAGGCCGATACGCACCGGCACGCGCTGGACGATCTTGATCCAGTTGCCGGACGCATTCTGCGGCGGCAGCAGCGCGAAGGCGTTGCCCGACCCGGCACCGACGCCGATGACATGGCCGTGGAAGACGACGTCGCCGCCATACATGTCGGCGGTCACCGTCGCGGGCTGGCCGATGCGCAGGTCCTTCAATTGCGTCTCGCGGAAATTGGCGTCGACCCACACCTTCGACAGCGGCACGACCGCCATCAGCGGCGTGCCGGCGGCGACCTGTTGCCCGATCTGCACCGTGCGCTGCGCGACGACGCCGTCGATCGGCGCGACGATGTGCATGTGGCTGCGCGTGATCGCGGCGCGGCGATAGGCGGCGGCGGCGGCGAGCACCGCGGGGTTGGTGGACGTGTCGGTGCCCTGCACGGTCGAGCGCGCCTGCGTCTGCTGGCTTTGTGCGAGGGTGAGGTTGGCGCGCGCGACCTTCACCGCATCGGCGGCGTGCGCGAGTTCCTCGCCCGAGATCGCACCCTGCGCGGCGGCACCCTGGCGGCGGGCGTAATCGGCGGTCGCGGCGCTGAGCTGCGCGCGCGCCTGGACGACCGCTGCGCCGCTTTCGCCGACCTTCGAGAAATCGGCGCGGGTGGCGCGGACGGCGCGGGCGAGCTCCGCTTCGGCGGACGACAGCGCGACATCGGCCGTCGCGGGATCGAGGTCGAGCAGCGGGTCGCCCGCCTTCACCGTCTGCGTATTGTCGGCGTGGATCGCGGTGATCTGGCCGGGATCGCGCGCGGTGATCGCGACGACGTCGCCGGCGACATAGGCGTCGTCGGTTTCCTGTTCGGGCTTGGCGAGCAGGAAGTGGAAGACCGCCCAGACGATCAGGCCGATCACCACGACGATCGCGAGGATAGTCAGGCCGCGGCGGCGCGCCTTGGGTTTGGCCGTATCGGGGGCCATTTCGGGCGCGGGTTGGGGAGCGGGGGCTTGCGTATCGGTCATCGGGCGGGTTCCTGGGCGGACGGGACGCCGCCGCCGAGCGCCAGCACCAGCGCGACGCGCTGGCGGGCCGCATCGGCGACGAGATTGGCTTGGGCGAGCTCGGCGTCGAGCAGGCGGACGTCGTTGTCGACGAGGTCGAGCTTGCTATCGAGCCCGCTCGAGACGCGGATCGCGTTGAGGCGGTTGGTTTCGCCGAAGCCGCGCACGACCTCTGCGGTGCGCGCGCGCTGCTGCGCGAGGTTGCCGATCAGCGCGATGGCGTCCGCCGCCTCGCGCACCGCGCCGATGACGCGGTCGTTGTAATCGGCGGTGGCGAGGTCGAGGCCTGCGGTGGCGCCGGCGAGGTCGGCCTTCAGCCGGCCGTTGTCGAACAGCGGCAGATGGATCGCCGGCCCGGCGCCGACGGTGCCGGCGTCGAGGCTGAGCAGATTGCCGAGGCCGACCGCCTGGAAACCGGCCAGCGCGGCGAGGTTGACGTTCGGATAGAAGGCGCGGCGCGCGACCTGACGGCCGGCGGCGGCGGCCTCGATCCGCGCCTGTGCCGCGGCGATGTCGGGACGGCGGGCGAGCAGGTCGGCGGGAACGCGCGCAGGCAGCGGCAAGGCGGTGTCGAGACGCAGCGTCGCCGGGCGGATCGCGGCGGCATAATCGGGGCCGCGGGCCGCCAGCGCGGCGAGCGCGTTGGTGGCGAGCGCGCGGGCACCCTCGGCCCGGACCAGCGCGGTCTGCGCCTGCGCGAGCAGGGTCTGCGCGGCGACCGCCTGCAGGTTGCTCGCCAGCCGGTTGCGGATGCGCACGTTGACGAGGCGCAGCGAATCGGTGCGCGTGGCGATGGTGCGGCGGGCGATCGCCGCCTGCGCCTCGGCACGGGCGAGGTCGATATAGGTCTGGACGACCGAGCCGGCGATCGCGAGCCGCGCGGCGGCGAGGTCGAGGCCCGCGGCGCGGGTCGAGGCGCGCGCGCCTTCGATCGCCGCCTTCTGCCGCCCGAACAGGTCGAGGTTCCACGACAGGTTCGCCTGCGCCTGGCCGATGAAGCGGACGGTGCCGGCATAGGGCGGCGGGATGGTGTAGCGGCCCGACAGGCGGCTGACCTGCGCCGAGCCGTCGAACGAGACGTCGGGGCCATTGGCGGCGTCGCGGCTGGCGAGCACCGCCTGCGCCTGCGCCACGCGGGCGAGCGCGGCGTCGAGCGTGGGATTGCCCGCGGTCGCATCGGCGACGAGGCGGTCGAGCTGCGGATCGCCGAACGCCGTCCACCAGTTGTCGGAAATCGCCGGTGCGGCTTCGGGCGCGAGGCCG
Source organism: Sphingomonas liriopis (assembly GCF_024211255.1). Lineage (GTDB taxonomy): Bacteria > Pseudomonadota > Alphaproteobacteria > Sphingomonadales > Sphingomonadaceae > Sphingomonas > Sphingomonas liriopis. The sequence goes on from NZ_JAMLDY010000016.1 coordinate 26,342, forward strand.
AGCGCGGTCGGTGCCACGGGTGTCACCGCGGGCGGGCTGGCGGGAATCGCGCAGGCGCTGGCGAGCAGCAGCGCGGCGGGGGACAATCGGGTGATCTTCACGCGAGGACGCCTTGGTCGAGGGGCTGCTGGAGGGTGTCGCGGAGCCGCTGGAGGAGGCGGGTCAGATCGCGGATGTCCTGGTCGTCCCAATCGCCGACCCAGACGTTCCATACCCGGATCACCCGGTCGCGGACCTCGGCGGCGATGCGGTCGCCCGCCGGGGTCAGCGCGAGGCGGACGACGCGCCGGTCCCCGTCGCCGTCGCGGTCGCGCACCACCCAGCCGCGCTCCTCGAGCGTATCGACCAGCCGCGTCGTCGCGCCCTTGTCGTAACACAGGTCGCGCGCGATCTCCGCGCAGGTGGTCGCACGATTGAAATGCAGCGCGACCAGGGCGCTCCATTGCGTCTTGGTGATGTCGGCGGCGGCGAAGATCGGTTCGAGCGCGGCGGCGCCGAGCTGCTCCGACCGGCGGAGCAGATAGCCGATCGAGTTTTCCGGATGAAAGTTCGAGTCGGAATAGAAGGCCATATGGTTGCCATGGCAACGGTTGCCGCGGCAGTCAATGCTTTGTTGCGGAATGTTGCTGCGCTTTGAGGCGTGCATTCTTCCTCCGTTCGCCCCTCAGCCTGTCGAAGGGCGGTGAGACTCATCGTACTTCGACAGGCTCGGCACGAACGGTGGGGCGGGGCGGACGCTGTCCCGGTCCTTTGGCGGTCATCGCTAACGGGTTCTTAGGAGCGGTGACGTAGGCGTGCGGTTCGACTTTTCAGGACCGTTGCCCATGGAATTCCCGCTGATCGCGCCGCGGCCGCCCCGGCTGAGCGCCCTGACCGAAGGATTGCGCCGGATCGAGGCGTCGGGCGTGTTCAGCAACAACGGCCCCGAAGTGCGCGGCTTCGAGGCGGAGATCACCGCGCAGCTGTTCGGCGGCGAGGGCGCAAGCCTGGCGGTCGGCAATGCGACATTGGGGCTGATGGTGGCGATCCGGCAGGCGGCGGGAATGCACCCGCGGCCGGGCACGCTGGCGCTGATGCCGGCGCTGACCTTTGCCGCGACCGCGCAGGCGGCGCTGTGGGCGGGGCTGACGCCGCTGGTCTGCGACGTCGAGGCCGATGGCTGGACCGCCGATCCGCGTCACGAGGAGGAATTGCTGGCCCGCTACGGCGAGCGGATCGGGGTGATCGTGCCCTATGCGACGTTCGGGACGGCGATCGATCTCGATCGCTACGCGTGGCTGGCGCGGACCCATCGCGTCGGCGTGGTGATCGACGCGGCAGCGTCGCTCGGCACGATCGACGAGGGGGGACGCGGTTTCGGGACGGGCGCGCCGTTCACGATCGTCTATTCGATGCACGCCACCAAGACCTTCTCGGTCGCCGAGGGCGGGCTGGTCTACAGCGGCGATGCCACGCTGATCGACCAATTGCGCGGCATGATCAACTTCGGGTTCGAGGCCGGGCGCAGCGCGACCTTGCCCGGGATCAACGCCAAATTGCCCGAGGTGATCGCGCTGATGGCGCGGGCGAAGCTCGCCGAGATCGACGCGGTGTGCGACGCGCGCGCCGCGATCGACGCGGCGTATCGCGCGGCGCTGCCGGCGTTCACGATGCAGGTGGCGACGGGGCGGCGGCAGGCGACGCAGTTCATGCCGGTGCTGTTGCCGCGCGACCTCGCCGCGCACCGCTCCGCGATCGTCGCCGCGCTCGCCGAGGACGGCGTCGGCGTCGGCCAATATTTCAGCCCGCATATCGGCGAACAGCCGCTGTTCCGCGACCATGGCCTGGTCGAGCCGACGCCGGTCGCCGACGACGTCGCCGCGCGGATGCTGAGCCTGCCGATCACCGATGCGATGACGCCGGCGGATGCGCCGGTGATCGCCGCGCGGCTGATCGCGGCGATCGAGCGCGTCGCCGATGGCGCGGCGGGGCGTGTCGGCCTGAGGACGGAGGAGCGTAGCGTGGCGACGGATCTGGCGACGGTGGTGATCGGCGGCGGGCCGGCGGGCACCGCGATGCTGACGTCGGCGAGCAAGCAGGACAAACTGGTGCCGCTGGCCGAGGCGGGGCTGGCGATCGTCGAGCGGCGGACGCGGATGGGGGCGGGCGAGCTCGGCTCCTATGCGATCCGCTCGGACACGACCGCGGAGACGTTCCTGTCGGCGGTGAAGGACAACCCGCATCCCGAACTCGCCGCGCTGGCGCAGCATCCCGCCGGGCAGCTGATGGAACGCTATGTCGGCGAACTGGGCGCGCCGCTCGCCGATACCGCGCCGCTGCTGACCGCGACCGCGGATCGGCTGAAGGCGATCGTCACGCGCCACGGCGGAGAGGTACTGACCGGCCATGACGCGACGCAGGTGCAGCGCACCGCCGATGGCCGCTGGGCGACGAGCGTCCGCGATGGCGCGGGGGCGGTGCGGACCTTGGTGTCGCGCAACGTCGTGGTGGCGACTGGGGGGTATCAGACCGATGCGCAGGTCGCGGGCAAGCGCGTCGCGGGGATGCCGCTCGGCGTGCTGGCGGGGCGGCGGCTGATGCGGTCGGACGTGCTGCTGCGCCAGGGCGGGGTCGAGGCGGTGCACGAGCGGCTGCGTGGGGTGCCGTCACCGCGAATCGCGATCGTCGGCGCGTCGACCAGCGCGATCGCTGCGGCGGTGCTGCTGCTCAAGAGTCAGCCGGGCTTCGCCTTCGGCGCGGGGGCGGTGACGATCCTGCATCGTCAGCCGTTAAAGCCCTTCTATCCGACGATCGCGGCGGCGCATGCCGACGGCTTCCACGATTTCGACGAGAACGACATCTGCCCGGTCAGCGGCTTCGTGCTGCGGCTGGCGGGCCTGCGGCTCGAATCGCGCGAGCTCGTGTTGCGGATGCTGGCGCTGGGCGGGCGGACGCCCGATCCGCGCGTCACGTCGCACCGGATCGGCGGCGATGAGGATGCGGCGGCGCGGGAGATCATCGAAGGCGCCGATCTGGTCGTCGGCGCGCTCGGCTATCGGCCGCGGGCGGTGTCGCTGCTCGGCGTCGATGGCGCGCCGCTGGCGCTGGCGCATCACGCGGGACGGCCGATGGTCGACCGGCACTGCCGGATCCTCGATGCGCAGGACCGGCCGGTGCCGGGCGCCTATGGCATCGGCCTGTCGGCGGGGTTCGTGCCGTGGGGCAAGCTGGGCGGCGAGGCGAGCTTTACGGGCCAGGCGAATGGGCTGTGGCTGTGGCAGAACGACGTCGGGCAGATGATCGTCGACCAGTTGCTCGAGCGGGAGGCCCAGGCGGCGGCATGACCGGCGGCATGACCGGCGCGCCGATCGTCTCGGTCGTCATCCCCGGTTACAACGGGGCGGCGTTCATCGGCGAGACGCTGGAATCGCTCGAGCGCCAGACGCTGACCGATTGGGAGGCGATCGTCGTCGACGATTGCTCCGCCGACGACACGCGCGCGCTGGTGCGCGGCTGGCCCGATCCCCGCGTGCGGCTGATCGAAAACGAGGTGAACGGCGGCCCGGTGCGCACCCGCAACCGTGGCGTGGGCGAAGCGCGCGGGCGCTATGTCGCGGGGCTCGACCAGGACGATCTGTGCCTGCCCGAACGGCTGGCGATGCAGGTCGCGTATCTGGAGGCGCATCCCGACGTCGTGCTGGTCGGTGCGCAGGCGCAGCAGCTGCGCGGCACGCGCGTGTCGGCGATGCATTATGCCCCGCATACCACGCCCGATCTGATCGCGTGGCTCGGCTGGATCGAAAATCCGCTGGTCTGGTCGACGGTGATGGTGCGCGCCACGGTGGCGCATGCGCTCGATCCGTTCACCCGGCCCGAGATCCTCTATGCCGAGGATTTCGACCTGTACCATCGCGTGGCGGCCTTCGGGCGGGTGGCGCGGATCGATACGCCGTTGCTGCTGTACCGCCAGCATGACGGTGGCGCGTCGAAGCGGTTCACCGAGACGATGCGCGCGTCAGCGATGCGGGTGCTGGCCGAGCGGCATGCGGCGCTGCTGGGGGAAGAGGCGGCGGCGGCGCTCGCGCGGCTGCTGGTGCTGCACAACATGGGCGGGGTGCCGGTGCCCGACCGCGCGACGCTGGTGCGGCTGGGCGAGGGGATCGCGGCGCTGCAGGCGGCGTTCCTCGCCGAGGCGCGGCCCGATGCGGAGAGTGCGAAGCTGATCCGCTGGGAAACGGCGCGGCGCTGGGGCGCGATCGGGCGCGCGGGGTTGCGCTCGGGTGCGGTCGGGCTGGGGGACGTGCTCGCGGCGCGGCCGCCGCATCTCGGGCTGGGCTATGCGGGGCTGGGGACGCTGCTCGGCTCCGCGGCGGTGGGCGCGGTGCGACGGGTTCGCGCGACGGCGCGGAGACGCGGAGACGGGTGAGGGCGGATGCCGTTTCCTTCCGCGTCATCCTCGCGGAGGCGGGAATGACGATGGGTAGAGCGGCGCGCGCCCTACAACGTCCGGATGATCCCCGAGAAATCGGTCGTGCCGTGGCCTTGCGCGACGAACGCCTCGTATAGCTCCGTCGCGTGCGTGCCGAGCGGGGTGGTGGCGCCGGCCTCCTGCGCCGCCTGCATCGCCAGCCGCAGGTCCTTGAGCATCAGCGCCGCGGCGAACCCGCCCTGGTAATCGCGGTCAGCGGGGGTCTCGGGGCCGACGCCGGGGACGGGGCAATAGCTGGTCATCGACCAGCTCTGCCCCGAACTGACCGAGGAGATGTCGTAGAAGGTCTGCAGGTCGAGCCCCAGCCGTTCGGCGAGCCGGAACGCCTCGCACGTCGCGATCATCGTCGCGCCGAGCAGCATGTTGTTCGCCATCTTCGCGGCCTGGCCGGCGCCGCTGGTGCCGGCGTGGATCACCGCTTTGCCCATCTGCGCAAGGAACGGCTGCGCGCGGTCGAACGCGTCCTGCGGCCCGCCGACCATGAAGGTGAGCGTGCCGGCCTGTGCCGCCGCGATCCCGCCAGAGACGGGGGCGTCGACCGCGGCGAGCCCCTTCGCGCCGGCGGCGGTGGCGACGCGGCGCGCGGTGGCGACGTCGATCGTCGAACAATCGATCAGGATCGCCGCAGGCGGCGCGTGGCCGAAGACCGCGTCGGCATAGACGCTTTCGACATGGGCACCGGCGGGGAGCATGGTGACGATCGCCTCCGCGCCCTCAACCGCCTCGGCGGCGGAAGCGACGGGGAGGCAGCCGGCCTGCTTCGCCTTGGCCAGCGCATCGGCGCTGAGGTCGAAGGCGCGGACGTCGTGCCCCGCCTTCGCGAGGTTGGCGGCCATCCCGCCACCCATGTTGCCGAGGCCGATGAAGGCGACGCGTGCCATGTCTTGCTCTCCTGTTCTGATGGGATCGACCCTCCCGCTGGTATTACTGCCGCAGCAGATCGCGGCCGACGATCATCCGCATCACCTGGTTGGTGCCCTCCAGGATCGAATGGACGCGCAGGTCGCGCCAGAAGCGCTCGACCGGATAATCCATCAGATAGCCGTAGCCGCCGTGCAACTGGAGCGCGCGATCGACCACCGACGATCCCATGTCGGTGGCGAGCCGCTTGGCCATCGCGGCGAAGCGCGTCTTGTCGGGGGCGTTGGCGGTGACCTTGGCCGCGGCCATGTAGAGCAAGGCGCGCGCCGCCTCGAGCTCGGTCGCCATGTCGGCGAGGGTGAATTGCGTGTTCTGGAAATCCGCGATCGCCTGGCCGAACTGCTTGCGATCCTTGGTATATCGCACCGCCTCGTCGAGGCAGCGCTGCGCGCCACCGAGGCTGCACGCGCCGATGTTGAGCCGGCCGCCGTCGAGGCCCATCATCGCGATGCGGAAGCCTTCGCCCTCCGCACCGACGAGATTTTCCGCCGGCACGCGCACGTTGTCGAACATCACCTGCCGGGTGGGTTGCGAATGCCAGCCCAGTTTGCGTTCGTTGGCGCCGAACGACACGCCGGGCATGTCCTTCTCGATCACCAGCGCGGAAATGCCCTTGGGCCCGTCCTCGCCGGTGCGGACCATCGTGACGTACACCTCGTTCTCGCCGGCGCCGGAGATGAACTGCTTCGAGCCGGTGACGAGGTAATCATTGCCGTCCTTCACTGCGCGCGTCTTGAGCGCGGCGGCGTCGGAGCCCGAGCCGGGTTCGGTCAGGCAATAGCTCGCCAGCCGGTCCATCGTGACGAGGCTCGGCAGGTATTTGTCCTTCACCGCCGGCGAGCCGAAGCGATCGATCATCCACGACGCCATGTTGTGGATCGAGACGAACGCGCTGGTCGAGGGACAGCCATAGGCCATCGCCTCCATGATGAGCGCCGCCTCCAGCCGGCCGAGCGCGATGCCCCCGCTCTCTTCCGACACGTAGATCGCGGCGAAGCCCAACTCGGCCGCCGCCTTGATCGTCTCGCGCGGGAAAATGTGCCGCTCGTCCCATTCGGCCGCGAACGGCGTGATACGGTCGGCGGTAAAGCGGCGCGCGAGATCCTGGATCTCGCGCTGATCGTCGGTGAGGTCGAACTGGTTTTCCATGAAATCCTCAGGCCGGGCAGCGGCTGTAGCGGAACGAGCCGGCGCGGTCGGGCGAGCCCTTGGCCTCGCGGACCAGCGTCTTGCCGTCGTCGAGCAGGGTTAGCGTGGTAGGTTCGGACCAGGTCTGCCCCTCGCCGCTCATCGGGAGGGCAAAGGCGACCTGCGTCGGCTGGGTCTGGCGGATGCTGCCGGCCGTCCCACGCGATTCGTAGAAGGACAGGCGGTCGCCAGCGATGGTCAGCAGGCCCTTGTTGTCGGCGCGCTTCGGATCGCAATCGTTGGGCACCATGCCCCAGCGGCCCTCGAAGCCGGCGGGCAGCGCCGTCAGCGCCACGGGGCTGGCGGTCGGCAGCGGCACCGGCGATTGGACCGCGGCATTGCCCGGCGGGTCGAGCGGCACGACCGTGTTCTGCGGGTCGATCGAGAGGTTACCGGGCGTCGGCTCGACCGCGGCGCTGCCGCCGCTCGATTCATTGTTGGCCGATTCGCCGCCTGAACAAGCGGCGAGGCTCAGGGCAGCGATGGCAAGGACCGTCAGACGCATATGGATCATCCCATGGTGGGAATGACGAACGCATCCTGGATGCGACTGGGTCCACCGTCCTCGCTGCCGCCGGGGAGCGCAGAGCCGTCGGGCCAGCGTTGCGTGATCGTCTTGACCTTGGTCCAGAACTTGACGCCCTCCATGCCGTGCTGGTTGGTGTCGCCGAACGCGCTGCGCTTCCAGCCGCCGAAGGTGTGATAGGCGACCGGCACCGGGATCGGCACGTTGATGCCGACCATGCCGACGTTGACGCGCGCGGCGAATTCGCGCGCGGCATGACCGTTGCGGGTGAAGATCGCGACGCCGTTGCCGTATTGGTGCTCGCTCGGCAGGCGCACGGCATCCTCGAAGCTCTGCGCGCGGACGATCTGAAGGACGGGGCCGAAGATCTCCTCCTTGTACGCCGACATGTCGGGCGTCACGCGGTCGAACAGCGTCGGGCCGATGAAGAAGCCCTTCTCATGCCCCTGCAGGGTGAAGCCGCGGCCGTCGACGACCAGTTCGGCGCCCTCGTCGACGCCGGTCTGGATCCAGTTCTCGACGCGGCTCTTGTGCGCGGCGTTCACGACGGGGCCGTAATGCGCCTGGTCGTCGGTCGAGACGCCGACGCGCAGCGCCGCGATCGCGGGGATCAGTTTTTCGCGCAGCGCGTCGGCGGTCTTGTCGCCGACCGGCACCACTACGGGCAACGCCATGCAGCGCTCGCCCGCCGAGCCGAACGCGGCGCCCGACAGGTCGGCGACGACCTGATCGAGGTCGGCGTCGGGCATGACGATGCCGTGGTTCTTGGCGCCGCCCATCGCCTGCACGCGCTTGCCCGCCGCGACACCGCGGCGATAGACGTAATGGGCGATGTCGGACGAGCCGACGAAGCTGACCGCACTGATCGCGGGATGGTCGAGGATCGCGTCGACCATCTCCTTGTCGCCGTGGACGACCTGCAGGATGCCCTCGGGCGCGCCCGCCTCCAGCATCAATTCGGCGAGGCGCACCGGCACCGACGGATCGCGCTCGGAGGGCTTGAGGATGAAGGCGTTGCCGGTGGCGATCGCGACGCCGAACATCCACATCGGGATCATGCCCGGGAAGTTGAACGGCGTGATGCCTGCACCGATGCCGAGCGGCTGGCGTATCGAATAAACGTCGATGCCGGGGCCTGCCCCTTGCGTATATTCGCCCTTCAGCACGTGCGGGATACCGCAGCAGAATTCGATGACCTCGAGCCCGCGCTGGATGTCGCCCTTCGAATCGGCGATGACCTTGCCGTGCTCGGAGGAGAGCAGACGGGCGAGCGCGTCCATGTTCGCCTCGACCAGTTCCTTGAAGCGGAACATGACGCGGGCGCGGCGCTGCGGATTGGTCGCCGCCCAGCGGGGCTGTGCCTTCTGCGCCGCGGCGATCGCGCGGTCGAGGTCGGCGGTCGTGCCGAGCGCGACGCGGGCCTGCACCTCGCCGCTGTTGGGGTCGAAGACGTCGCCGTAGCGGCTGGCGTCGTCGCCGGTGTGGCCGACGATGGCATGATCGATGGTGCGCATGAACCTCTCCGTTCTCGTGGGCAAGATCGACCCGGACAGGATTGCAGGCAAGGGCCGAAAGTGCGAGTGCGACCTGCAGATATGCAGCCGCGCTGGGACGACCTTCAGGATTTTCTGCGCGTAGCGCGCGCCGGGCAGATCGCGCGCGCCGCGGCGGCGGCGGGGATCGACGCGACGACGCTGGCGCGGCATCTGCGGCGGCTGGAGGCGACGCTGGGCCAGACCTTGTTCGAGCAATCGCGCGAGGGACAGGTGCTGACCGCGGCGGGCGAGGCGCTGCTGGTCGCGGCGGAAGCGATGCAGCAGGCGGCGAGCGGCATCGTCGCGACCGATGCCGATCCCGACCGTCTGTCGGGCGTGCTGCGGGTGAGCGTGTCGGAGGGGTTCGGAACGTGGTTCGTCGCGCATCACCTGCGCGATTTCACCGCGGCGCATCCCGACCTGACGGTCGATCTCGTCGCGAGCAGCGGCTTTTTGAGCCCGTCGCGGCGTGAGGCGGACATCGCGGTCCTGCTCGCCCGGCCGCAGACCGGGCCGCTGGTCAGCAGCAAGCTGACCGATTACGCGCTGGGGTTGTATGCGGCGGACCTGTATGCGGCGCGGCATCCGTTGCCGGTCGAGCCTGCGGCGGTGCGCGATCATCCGCTGATCGGCTATGTGCCGGACCTGCTCTACGCACCCGAGCTGCGCTATCTCGCGGAGATCCACGACGGGCTGGAGCCGCGCATCCGCAGTTCGAGCATCAACGCGCAATACCGGCTGGTCGCGGCGGGGGCGGGGCTGGGGGTGCTGCCGCGCTTCATCGGCGATGCGGATCGGAGCCTGCGGCGCGTGCTGCCGGAGCGGACGATCCGGCGGTCGTTCTGGCTGGTGACGCACCAGGATACGCGGGGGACGAAGAAGGTGCGGGCGTTTCGCGAGTGGCTGACCGGGTTGGTCGCGGCGCAGCGGGGGCGGTTCGGGTAGGGCGCGTCGGTCAGCGCGAAACGCTGATTACGCACGCTTCGTCATGCCGGACTTGTTCCGGCATCCACCGATCCGCATGCGTGGGCTGCGTGGAACGGTGGACCCCGGAACACGTCCGGGGTGACGCCGGTGTTGGGGTAAGCCGTCGTCCGCGTTCGTCATTCCCGCCTGCGCGGGAATGACGAACAACAAGATCAGACGTCCAGGTTGGCGACGTTCAGCGCATTGTCCTGGATGAACTCACGCCGCGGTTCGACGACTTCGCCCATCAGCTGGGTGAAGATCATGTCCGCCGCCGAGACGTCGTCGCTGGTGACGCGCAGCATCGTGCGGTTCGACGGATCGAGCGTGGTTTCCCACAGCTGTTCGGCGTTCATTTCGCCCAGCCCCTTGTAGCGCTGGATCGCGAGGCCCTTGCGGCCCGAGGCGAGGATGGCGTCGAGCAGCTGCGACGGACGCGCGACGAGGCTTTCGCCGCGCGACACGGTGGTGGTGACGCTGCCGATCTGGCCGCCGGCCTCGCCGGTGGCCTCGGGCGGCGTGTCGGCTTCGGCGGCCGCGGCGGCGGCCTTGCTCGGCATCAGCTTGCCGGCCTGCGCGAAGCTTTCGGCCTGTTCGCTGGCGAGCCCGTGGAGCTTGCGCGCCTCGGCACTGGCGAGGAAGGTCGCCTCGACGATGTGGTGGTCGGTGACGCCGCGCCACAGCCGCTCGAAATGGATGCCGCCATCCTCGGTCAGCCGCGCCGACCAGCGTGCCTCCTCGTCGCCCGATTCGAGGCGGCGGGTGACCTCCGCGACGGTCGCGGCGCGCTGGTCGCGGGTGAAGCTCGGGTCGAGCGCGCCGGCCAATGCCAGCACCTCGATGATGACCGGGTCGTAGCGACGCGGCACGTAGCGCATCAACGTGCGCATGCGGCGGGCGTGATCGACCAGCTGGCGCAGGTCGGCACCCGAGCGCGGGCCGCCCGGCGTCTCGAACACCATCGCAGCCACGCCGGCCTCGACCAGATATTCGTCGAGCGCGGCGTCGTCCTTCAGGTACACCTCCGACCGGCCTTTCGTCGCCTTGTAGAGCGGCGGCTGGGCGATGAAGAGGTGGCCGCGCTCGATCAGCTCGGGCATCTGGCGGTAGAAGAAGGTGAGCAGGAGCGTGCGGATATGCGCGCCGTCAACGTCGGCGTCGGTCATGATGACGATCTTGTGATAGCGCAATTTGTCGGCGTTGAAGTCGTCGCGGCCGATGCCGGTGCCCATCGCCTGGATCAGCGTGCCGATCTCGCGGCTGGAGATCATCCGGTCGAAGCGGGCGCGCTCGGTGTTGAGGATCTTGCCGCGCAGGGGAAGGATCGCCTGGAAATGGCGGTCGCGGCCCTGTTTGGCCGAGCCGCCGGCCGAATCGCCCTCGACGAGGAACAGTTCGGACTTGGCGGGGTCCTTCTCCTGGCAGTCGGCGAGCTTGCCGGGCAGGCTGGCGATATCCATCACGCCCTTGCGGCGGGTCAGCTCGCGCGCCTTCTTGGCGGCCTCGCGCGCGGCGGCGGCGTCGATCACCTTGCCGACGATCGACTTGCCGTGCGCGGGGTTTTCTTCGAGCCATTCAGCGAGCTTGTCGGCCATCAGCGATTCGAGCGGCTGGCGGACTTCGGAGGAGACGAGCTTGTCCTTGGTCTGGCTGCTGAACTTGGGATCGGGCAGCTTGACCGAGACGATCGCGGTGAGCCCTTCGCGCATGTCGTCGCCGGTCAGCGTCACCTTCTCCTTCTTCAGGAGGCCGGACTTTTCGGCGTAATTGTTGAGCGTGCGGGTCAGCGCGGCGCGGAACGCGGCCATGTGCGTGCCGCCGTCGCGCTGGGGGATGTTGTTGGTGAAGGCGAGGACGTTTTCGTAGTACGAATCATTCCACTCCAGCGCGACGTCCATCGTCACGTCGTCGCGGGTGCCGTTGATCGCGATCGGCTCGGGGAAGAGCGGGGTCTTGGCGCGATCGAGCCACTTCACGAACGCGGCGATGCCGCCTTCGTAGTAGAGCTCCACCGTCTTGGGCTCGTCGTGACGCGCGTCGGTGAGGAACAGGCGGACGCCCGAGTTGAGGAACGCCAGCTCGCGATAGCGATGCTCGAGCTTGTCGAAGTCGAATTCGGTGATCTTGAAGGTGGCGGGGCTCGGCAGGAAGGTGACGCGCGTGCCCTTCTTGCTCTCGGCCTTGCCGACGACCTTCAAGGGCGCGACCGCGTCGCCGAACGCGAAGCGCATGTAATGCTCCTCGCCGTCGCGCCAGATGGTGAGGTCGAGGAATTCGGACAGGGCGTTGACGACCGAGACGCCGACGCCGTGAAGGCCGCCCGACACCTTGTAGGCGTTGTCGTCGCTGGTGTTCTCGAACTTGCCGCCGGCGTGGAGCTGGGTCATGATGACCTCCGCTGCCGAGACGCCCTCTTCAGGATGGATGCCGGTCGGGATGCCGCGGCCGTTGTCGGTGACGCTAACCGAGCCGTCGGCGTTGAGCTGGATATCGATCCGGTCGCAATGGCCGGCGAGCGCCTCGTCGATCGCATTGTCGCTGACCTCGAACACCATATGGTGGAGGCCCGATCCGTCGTCGGTATCGCCGATATACATGCCCGGCCGCTTGCGCACGGCGTCGAGGCCCTTCAGCACCTTGATCGAGGAGGCGCCGTAGTCGTTCGTATTCTGGGGTTCTGCCATCCAGGCGATATAGGGATTGGCGGCCTGTAACGAAAGCGAAATGGGTTGCCCAAGTCCTCCCCCGGCGTCGCCGAGGGAGGAGGTAAGGGTCAGTAGCGCGCGAACTCCGTCGCGCGGCGACCGAGCAGCGTCACCTCGACGCGGCGGTTCTGGCGCATGCCGGCGGCGGTGGCATTGGTAGCGACGGGGTTGGCTTCGCCGTGGCCGGCGACGCTGAAGCGCGCGCGGGTGACGTCCATCGCGTCGAAGGCGGCGCGGACGCTGGCGGCGCGGCGTTCGGACAGGTCCTGGTTGTGCGCATTCGTCCCGCGCGAATCGGTGTAGCCGTCGATCGCGACGCGGACGCCGGGGTTGGACCGCAGATAACCGGCGAGCGGGCGCAGCTTGTCGATCGCGCCGGGGCGCAGCACGTCGCTGTCGGTGGCGAACAGCACGTCTTCCGAAAGGGTCAGCGTCGCGCCGCGTGGGGTCTGGCGGAAGCCGTAATCGTGCATCGCGCGGCGATCCCACTGGCCGACGGGGACGACCTCGCGCGTCTCGACCACGACGGTGCGGTCGCGCGCGGCCCAGTCGAAGCGGTCGCGGCGTGGGCCGGCGATCTGCGCGAAGGCTTCGTTGGCATCGGCGGCTTCGCGTGGCGAGATGCGGCCGTCGCGGTTGCGGTCGAAGTTGCGCATCACGAAGGCACGGCCGCGCGGGGTGCCGCGCAGTTCGGGATAGAGGCCCTGTACGCCGGCGCCGACGAGGCGATAGGGGCGATCCCCCGGGCTCCAGTCCCAGCGATCCTGCGCCAGCGCGGGGGTGGCAAGCGTGCCGGCCAAAGCGGCGGCCAATACGAAGGACTTCATCATCGTCTGTCTCCATCTCCCCCGCCCGATGGCGGTGGAATGGCGCGGGCCGCTTGAACGTTCCGTGACGCGCGCCGACAGGCGGCGTTCAGCCGAGCGCGATGCGCGTCGCGGCGGCGTCGATACCGGCGAACAGCGCGGGTTCGGTACCGGTCATCCACACCTGGCCGTGGTGGCCGAGGCGATCGAACAGCGCAGCGCGGCGGACGGGGTCGAGGTGCGCGGCGATTTCGTCGAGCAGCAGGATCGGCGCGTGGCCGGTGCGGCCGGCGACCAGTTCAGCGTGGGCGAGGACGATACCGAGCAGCAGCGCCTTCTGTTCGCCGGTCGAGGCGAGTGCGGCGGCCTGGCCTTTGCCGAGATGGGTGACGGCGAGGTCGGCGCGGTGCGGCCCGGCGAGCGCGCGGCCGGCGGCGGCGTCGCGGGCGCGACCGGTGCGCAGTTCGGCGGCGAGCCGGCCGGCATCGCCGCGCCAGCCCTCCAGTGCCAAGGCCGCGCGGGCGAAGGGGCCGTCGGGCTGATCGGCGAGGCGTTCGCCCAGCGCCGCGACGGTGTCGGCGCGCGCGGCGTCGATCGTGCCGCCGTGATGCGCGATCTGCGCCTCGAGCGCGGTCAGCCATTCGGGGTCGGCGGGTTCGTCGGCGGCGAGCAGCCGGTTGCGCGCGCGCATCGCCGCTTCGTAGCGTGCGGCGTGATGCGCGTGGGCGGGCGACAGTGCGAGGGTGAGGCGGTCGAGAAAGCGGCGGCGCTCGCCCGCCGGCTCGACGAACAACCGGTCCATCGCCGGGGTCAGCCACAGCACGGTCAGCCACTCGGCGAGCGTGTTGGCGGTGGCGGCGGCGCCCTGGATGCGCAGCTGGCGGCGTTCGGGCGCGGGGGCAATCGTCCCGGTGGCGATCTCGACGTCGCCCCCTTCGGCGGCCAGCGTCGCGGCGATGCCGAAGCCGCCGGGGCCACCCTGTCGCTGCATCTCGGCAAGCGCCACGCGACGCAGACCGCGGCCGGGGGCGAGCAGCGACACGGCTTCCAATACGTTGGTCTTGCCCGCGCCGTTCTCGCCGGTGAGCACGACGAAGCCCGGACCCGGGGTCAGCACCAGACCCGCGTGATTGCGGAAATCGGTGAGGACGAGGCGCGAAAGCATCGCGGTCGCCTATAGCAAAGTGGCGGGCAGTAAAATCCGCTCGCCGGTTTGCCATGGAAGCGTCCTGGGGTGGAGCGCCATAAGCGTACGGATCGAACGAACGTTTTTGTTCACGCGGAGGCGCGGAGGACGCAGAGGTGTCGCGCCTGCCGCGCCAACGGCGCTCCCCATCTTGCCATAGGAATGACGGGAAGCCGCTGCCCCGTGCGATCCATCTCCGTGCCCTCCGCGCCTCCGCGTGAACCATCCCTGCTTCTTAACCCGGATCGACCTGACGCCGCATGTCGATCCGGCCGGAGACTCAAGGCCCTTCGACAGGCTCAGAGCGAACGGGGGGAGGCGGTCAGGCGAGTGCCGCCTGCGCGCGCTCCTTTTGCGCCGAGGCGTAGGAGGCGAGTTGCGCGCCGAGCGTGGCCTGCGCCTGTTTGTACACCACCGGTTCGGCGATGCCGAGGCGGGCGCGGGCGGCGTCGATCGGTTCGTGCATCAGCGCCTCGTAATCTTCGCCGAGCAGCCAGCGGGCGCGCTTGCCGTTGCGATAGCCTTCGCGCACCGCCCTGGCGAACAGCGTGCCGCCGGTGACGCGCAGCGATTTGAGCGCCGCACCGCCGGCGATGAACGCCCAGCCGAGACCGCGGGTCTGCGCATAGGAGAAGGCGACGAGGCATGCCTCGCCCATCGTCTCGTCCGCCTTGTAGCCGGTGAGGACGTGCCAGATGTCGTGGACGTCGCGGGTGCGGCGGCCCATCCAGGCGTAGGGGTGGACGACGTCGGTCTCGCCGGGATCGACGCGGCTGACCTCCACGAGGCCGTCGGCCGAATAGCCGGTGGTGGCGAGGAAGTCGCGATACGCCGCGCCGACCGTGCCCGGCGCGAAGCCCGCCACCCAGTCGCGATCCGAGAAGCGCTGCGCCAGTTCGATACGCTCATAGGCGATCCGCCCGCCATCGCTGGTCGCGAGCAGCCGGCCGTAAGCGTGCACGGTGTCGCCGACGTTGAGCGCGCGCATGATCCGGAACACCTGGCCCGTGTCGTCGCCATTGGCGAGCAGCTTGCCGAGCGCGTCGAACGCGGTGCGCCACGCGCGCTTGCCGGTGGTGCCGGGGAAGGGGGGCAGTTGAGCCATCGAACCGATCCTTACTGACAATGATGTTAGTATATGGCGGGCCAGCGATTTGGCAAGGGGAGGATTTGGCAAGGGGCAGGGTCTGGCGCCGGCGGGCAGCGATGCTATCGTCGGTCATGGTCGCCCCGTCCGCCCTCGTCCCGGTCGCGCTGCTGCTGTTCGCCGCGCAAGAGGTGCCGCCGGCACAACGCGCGCCGACGATCCGGCCCGAGGAAGCGACGCTCGACGACACGCTGGAGGTCACCGGCGACAGCGTCGCGGGCGCGCAGGTCGAGACGCGGATGGCGGTCGACGTGACGGTCGACGGGCACGGGCCGTATCGCTTCGTCGTTGACAGCGGCGCCGACCGCAGCGTGATCGGCGGCGCGCTCGCGATGCAACTGCGGCTGCCGGCGGGGCCGATGGTGACGCTGCACGGCGTCGCCGGTGCCAGTCCGCGGGCGACGGTGCGGATCGCGCGGCTGGGGATCGGCGGCAGCGTGGTGGCGGACGTCGCCGCACCGACGCTTCCCGAACGTTATCTCGGCGCGCAGGGGCTGGTGGGGATCGACGCGCTGCGCGGGCAGCGGCTGCGGCTGGATTTCGAGACGCAGGCGATCACGATCGAGGATACGCGCCAGCCGGTGACGACGCAGGCCGACGAGATCGTCGTGACCGCGCGGCGCAGCGGCGGCCAGCTGATCCTGACGCAGGCGCGCGCCGGCACCATCGGCGTGCGTGCGGTTGTCGATACCGGATCGCAGATCACGGTGGGTAATCTGGCGCTGCGCGACGCGCTGTTCCGCCGCGGATTGCCGCCGATGGTGTCGGCGACGCTGGTGAGCGTGACGGGGGAGGCGATGACGGTGCCGGTCGCCATCGTGCCCGAATTGCGGATCGGCGGCATCGTGATGCGTGGCGTGCGCGTCGGCTTCGCCGATCTGCCACCGTTCCGCCTGTTCGGGTTGCGCGACCGGCCGGCGATGCTGCTGGGCACCGACCTGATGGGCAGCTTTCGCCGCGTGTCGCTCGATTTCGGCGCGAAGAAGGTGCGGTTCCAGCTGTACCGTTGCCGCACGATCGCCTCCGCCGCCGTCCGGCGGATGCGCGACGAGGGCGCGGCGACCGATTGTTCCCCGCCGCGTGGGTCGACACCCGACGCGAAATGACGCCGTCGCGCCGTGGACCTCGATCGTGTGTGAACCGGAACCGCCGCGGAGCCGCACCGTTGGGGAGCGACAGCCAGCAATCGGGATACAAAGCCATGGATTACAGGAAGATCGGCTTCGGCCTCGGCGCCTTCGCGGCGGGTGCGGCGGCATGGACCGCGGCGACGGCGGCGTTCGGGCCGAAGCCGGGCGCGCGCCGGCCTGCGTCGAGCGATGACGACGGCGTGGGTGCAGTGCCGGGCGACAGCACGACCAGCCCGGTCACGCCGCGGCCGGCGACGATGGCCGCCGCGCCGGTCGGCATGGCGGAAACCGAGAAGCATTTCGAGGAGCGGGCCGGCAATCCTGCCGCCGAGCATGTCCCGACCGACCTGATGGGCGACACGCACCCGGGCAGCGGCGATCGCGCCGCCGAGGCGTTCCGCCCCGATCCGACCGCGGTGCCGACCGATGCTGAAAGGGAGTCGCTGCGCCCCGCCACCGGCCCTGCGCCGACGCTGGTCGCCGATCGCGGCAGCGGCTTCAGCGAGGCGGCAGGGGCGGCGTGATCGCGGGTCTGCAACCATAACCGGCGGCAGGCATTCTCCTGTCATGACCACAGCAGCGGCGGCGATACCCGTCGGCGCTGCCGCTACAGGGAGGATGCAATGCGGATACCTATGATCGCGGCCGTTGCCGCCGCGGCGACGCTCGCCGGTTGTTCGACGTATGGCACAGACAGCCGTTATCGCGGCTATTCGGCCTACGACTACAACCGCGTCGATCCGTCCTATAACGGCTATTATGCCGATCGCTATTATGTCGATGGCCCGCGCTATCGCGAGCGGCGGCTGTCGAGCCGCGATCGCGTCTATCGCGGCGAGAACGGCAATTACTATTGCCGCCGCAACGACGGTACGACCGGGCTGATCGTCGGTGGCGTCGCGGGCGGCGTGCTCGGCAACATCATCGCGCCGGGCGGGTCGGGCCTGCTCGGCACGTTGCTTGGCGGCGCGGCGGGTGCCGCGGTCGGCCGGTCGGTCGATCGCAACAACGTGCGCTGTCGCTGACGCCACGCGCCGAAGCGTAAACGAAAGGGGTGCGGGATCGATCGGTCCCGCACCCCTTTTCGCGTCAGTCGTTGCCGAGCAGCGAGGATTTGCGCGGGATCGTCTCGCCCTGCGGCTGGCCCTTGTCGAGCGTCTCGCTCGGGCGGCGCGCGTCACCGGGACGTTGATGCTCGGTCGACAGATTGGGGTCGCGGGTCTCGGTGGTCGGGGCGTCGGCGTCGGTCTTGGGATCGGTCATGGCAGGCTCCTCTGCAGGCATGAACGGGCCGGGCCGTCCTGCCGTTCCGCTTGCGGCGGGCAGGCCAGCCGCTAAGCTCCCGCCACGATTTGTCTTTCTTCGGAGTTCCGATGCGCCATACCCTCGCCACCGCCCTGCTGCTGGCCGCCACCGCGTTTCCCGCGAACGCGCAGGGGCTTCGTCAATATGGTGCGCTGGCGATCGCGCCGACCGGCGACCGCGTCGCGGCGATCGAGAGCGCGGGCGGCCATGGCGTCGTCACGCTGCGCAGCGTCGCCGACGGGCGCGTGCTGCGGACGATCGATCCGTGCCCGACGTGCAGCTATGCCGGGCTGACCTTCGCGCCCAACGGCGACCTCGTCTTCCTCGCGCGTGATGGCGCGACGGTGCGGCTGACCTATGCCGATGCACGCACGACGCGGACGATCGCGACGATCCCCGGCATCGCGCAGACGCCGCGCGTGTCGCCCGACGGCAAGCGCATCGCGCTGCTGGTGACGCTGGGCGCCGCCAAGGAAGCGGGCGCGACGCAGGCGGGCGTGCGGATGATCGGCGAGATCGGCGAGAAGAACGACGAACAGCGTCTCGCGGTGTTCGATATCGCCACCCCGGCGACGAGCGTGACGCCGCTGTCGCCCGCCGGACGCTACGTCTACGAATATGACTGGACGCCGGACGGGCGCGGCTTCGTCGCGACGACGGCGCTCGGCAATGGCGACGACAATTGGTGGGTGGCGACGCTAGACGCTATCGACGCCGCGACCGGCGCGGTGCGATCGATAGCCAAGCCGACGACGCAGCTCAACCAGCCGCGTGTCTCGCCGGACGGGCGGACGGTCGCCTATGTCGGCGGGCTGATGAGCGATTTCGGCTCGATCGGCGGCGACGTTTTCACGGTGCCGATCGCCGGCGGTACGCCGACCAACGTCACCGCGGGCGCGAAGTCGACGGTCACCACGGTCGACTGGACCGCGGGCGGGCTGCGCACGGTGACGCTGGCGGGCGACCGCCTCCAGTTCGGTACGCTGACCCCGGGCCAGCCGGTGGTGCCGGGCTTCGCCAAGCCGGCCAGCGCGGCTGCGGGCGATGGGCGCGCGGTGTTCTCCGCCGACGGCCGCGTCGTCGCGGCGGTGGTGCAGGATTACGAACATGCGCCGGCCATCTATGCCGGGCCGATCGCCGGCGTGCGGCAGATCACCCACGACAACGACGCTGCGCCGGCGCTCGCCACCGCGCGCAGCATCAGCTGGAAGAACGAGGGCTATGACGTGCAGGGCTGGCTGCTCAGCCCCCGCGATGCGCCGGCGGGCGGCAAGGCGCCGATGATTACGATGGTCCATGGCGGGCCGTCGTCCGCATCGGTGCCGGGCTATGTCGCGCCCCATTCGATGAACGGCGAACTGGTCAAGGCGGGCTATTACGTCTTCCTGCCCAATGCGCGCGGCAGCTTCGGACAGGGCGAGGCGTTCACCGTCGCCAACCGGCGCGACTTCGGCGGCGGCGACCTGCGCGACATTCTCGCCGGGATCGACGCGGTCGAGCGGGTGGCGCCGGTCGACGGCAACCGGCTCGGCCTCGGCGGATGCAGCTACGGCGGGTTCATGACGATGTGGGCGAACACGCAGACCAACCGGTTCAAGGGCATCGTCGCGGGTGCCGGCCTGTCCAACTGGGTCAGCTATTATGGCACCAACGGCATCGACCAGTGGCTGCTGCCGTTCTTCGGCAAGTCGATGTACGACGACATCAAGGCGTATGAGGCCGTGTCTGCGGTCTATCAGGCGAAGAAGGCGAAGACGCCGACCTTCATCTACGTCGGCGAACGCGATATCGAGGTGCCGCCGACGCAGTCGATCGAATGGTGGCATGCGCTGAAGGACCAAGGCGTGCCGGTGAGCCTCGTGATCTATCCCGACGCCGGCCATTGCGTGACCGGGCCGGAGCAGTCGGCGGACGTGCGCAAGCGGGCGATCGCGTGGTTCGACAAATATGTGAAGGCGGCGAAGTAACCGGGGCCGCCGTCGTTATCGTCGCCATGCCGGATTCGTTCCGGCATCCACCGTTCCGCGAGCATGAACGTTCGGGCTTGCGGACGGGTGGACCCCGGAACAAGTCCGGGGTGACGATGTCCTTGTGGCGGCGGAATAATGTTTGCGACGACATAGCGTTCGCTCAAACGAATGCCTGACGTTCGACCGCCCTTTTTACTGCTCGTGCTGAGCCTGTCGAAGCACAGCGCGCCGCCAATACAGCGCTTGCTTGTGGACCCCTGTGCTTCGACAGGCTCAGCACGAACGGGTTTGATCTTCCGCAGTCCTACAACAGCGGCTTGCCCGAATCCTTCCACTTGTCGAGCACGGTCGAGGCAGGCGGCAGATTGTCGTGCGCGCGCGCGGGCGCGGGCGGCGGCGTCACGTAGCTACCGCTTTCGGCATAGGCGGGACGGACGTCGGCGGCGCGCGTCACCGGCGCGACCGGCAGCGGCGCGGCTGCGGCGATCAGCGCGGGGCTGGCGGCGACCGGCGGCTGGAGCACCGGCGTGTGCGGGCCGGGCAGCGGCTCGCCGCCACGATAGCTCTGGCGGAAGGCGGCGCTGGTGCCCCAGAAGCCCTTCCAGCGATGGAACAGGTGCGCGCCGACGACGTCGGTCATTACCAGGCTGCGGTTCCACGCCGGGGTGACCGCATAGGTGTGGTAATGCGTCGCGAGGCCGACCGGCGCGTAGACGTAACCCGCCAGCGCCATGCTCGCGTTGCGCGCGGCGCGTGCCCAGGCGGTGCGCGACGGCACGCGCGCCATCGCACCGTCGCAGGCGAAGCTGAACTGGCAGCCCGACCGTTCCGACCCCTGATAGACGACGCCGCAGACGGTGGCGGGGAAGGCGGGGTGGCGCGCGCGGTTGAGGATGACCTGCGCGACCGCGGACTGGCCGGCGTCGGGTTCGGACGCCGCCTCGTAATAGATCGCCGCGGTCAGGCATTCGAGCGCGCGCGCACGGTCGAGGCCGCTCGCCGTCTTCATCGAAAAGGGCGCGGCGGCGACGCTGCCGGCATCGGCGCGCAGCGCGGCGCTGGCCGCGGCGAGCGATACCGGGAGTGCGGGGAGGGCGGTAGTGCCGGTGACGCCCTGCGCCGGGGCTGCGGCATCCTGCGTCGCCGGGGGTGTGAAATCGGCGTAGAGCAGCGCGGCGCCCGGAAAATGCTCCTCCGCTTCGTAGCCGGCGGGGGCGGGGAGCGGCGGCGTGGACATGCTTCCGTGTGCGGCGATCGCGCGCCACGCGGCCTGCGCGGACAGCGCGACGGTGAGCGCGAGCCCGATCGCCACCAGCGCCGCCCACACGCGCGTCATCGTCCGGATCGTCTGCATCGGCACCCGCATAGCCGCCGCATAGCTTATGAGAGGTGTAGCGTCCGCCCCGGATTCGGCGGCGTCCCGCGATGGTACGGATGGGGGTGGTGGTAGGGAATGGGTGGTGGAGCGCTCTACTCTCTACCCGGACCCGGTATCGTGTTCCCGCGAAGGCGGGAACCCAGGAGTCCAGCAGGACCGCGACCGTGGTATGCGGGACTCCTGGGCTCCCGCCGTCGCGGGAGCACGATGGGTTTCGTCGAAGCCCACCGAATATGCGGGCCGTCGCTTCCCCTACACGATCGTCATTCCCGCGAAGGCGGGAATCCATACTGGCTGACGGTACGGTTCTATCCGCGGCCGTCGTGATTATGGCTCCCCGCCTTCGCGGGGATGACGAATAGAGGGGATCAGCCGATCATTTCAGCGTCGCACTATCGAGATTGAGCTGCGTCTCGGTCAGCGTCTCCGTTTCCGGCCGTGCAGCCTTCAGCGGGGCGATGAACTGCTTGGCGTCGCCGACGATCGCGACGCTCGCTGCCTTGGGATCGAGCAGCGCGGCCGACGCGGACTGGACCGCCGCCGAGGTGACGCCCTCGACCTTGGCGGTGTAGCTTTGCAGTTCGGCGAGCGGTACGCCGTCGAGGACGTATTCGCCGAGGATGCCGGCGATGCCGTCGGTCGTCTCCACCGTGCGGCCGAAGTTGCCGACCAGCACCGCCTTGCGCGTCGCCAGCTCCGCCTCGGGCACCGGGGCGGCGCCCATCCGCGCCATTTCGGCGGTCATCAGCGTGACGACCTCCGCCGCGGTCTGGTTCTTCGTCTGGGTGCGTGCGGCGATGCTGCCGGTGCCGCGCATCGCATCGACGCCGCTCGACGCGCCGTAGGCGAGGCCGCGCTTGATGCGGATTTCCTGGTTGAGCCGCGACGAGAAGCCGCCGCCGAGCACGGTATTGGCGACCGCGAACGGATAGTAACGCGCGTCCGAGCGCGGAATCGCGGGCCGCTCGACCACGACGCCGGCCTGCCCTGCGCCGGGCATGTCGACGACGATCGTCCGCGGCGAGGGGAGCGTACCGAAGGCGGGCAGCGCAGCGGGGGCACCGGCGGGAGCCTTCCAGCCGCCGAGCTGCGTCTCGGCGAGCGCCTTCGCCTGTGCCGCGGTGACGTCGCCGACGAGGATCAGTGCCGCCTGATCGGGGCGCCACGTCCGCGCATAGGCGGCGGTGACGTCGCCGCGGACGATCGCCTTCAGCGACGCGGGCGTGCCGCTGCCCGGCGCGCCGAGCGGCGAGGCACCGAAGGCGGCACGGTCGGCGACCAGCGCGGCGAGTTGCGCCGGATTCTTGAACGCGACGGTGACCGCATCGACCTGCTGCGCGCGGGCGCGTTCCAGTTCCTCCGGCGCGAAGACGGGGTGCTGCGCGACGTCGGCGAGGATCGTCATCGCGGGCGCGAGCTGGTCGGATTTCACCGTCACTTCGACCGTGCCGCCTTCGCTCGCCGCACCGGCGCCGATCGAGCCGCCGAGGCTTTCGACCTGCCGCGCGATCTCGGTCGCCGAGCGGGTGGTGGTGCCCTTGGTCATCAGGCCGGCGGCGAGGTTGCTGACCCCCGAGCGGTTCGCCGGATCGAGCGCCTGCCCGCCGGTCGCGACGAGGTAGGCGGTGGCGATCGGCAGATCGTGCCGCTCGACGGTGATGACGCGCAGGCCGTTGGCGAGCCGCGTCTCGACCGGCTGCGGCAGGTTCGCCCTGACCGGCGCGGCGGCGGCGGGGGGCTGGACGCGCTGGCCCTCGGGCGCGGGGGTGACGATCGCGATCTGGGCGGGCGCTTTCAGCGGCGAGGTCTGCACGGTGGAGGCGACGGCGATCGTG
Source organism: Sphingomonas liriopis (assembly GCF_024211255.1). Taxonomy (GTDB): domain Bacteria; phylum Pseudomonadota; class Alphaproteobacteria; order Sphingomonadales; family Sphingomonadaceae; genus Sphingomonas; species Sphingomonas liriopis. The sequence continues at coordinate 49,408 of NZ_JAMLDY010000016.1, forward strand.
TCGCCGCTCTGCCCCGCGGGCCTGGCGGTGTCGGGCAGGTAGCGGATCGTCGCCGACTGGTTCTCGGCCAGATATTTGCGCGCGACGCGCTGGACGTCGGCGGCGGTCACCTGTGCGATCGCGGCGAGCTGGCGGTCGGCGGCGCGGGGATCGCCGTCGATGATGACCGACGAGGCGAGCGTGCGCGCCTTGCCCTCCGCGGTCTCGCGGCTCTTGATCGTCGCGGTCAGGATCTCGTTCTTCGCCTCGGCGAGTTCGGCGGCGCTGACCGGCGCGTCGCGGAAGCGCGCGATCTCGCGCTTCAACGCCGCCTCGCCCTGATCGACGGTCTTGCCGCCGGCGAGGATCGCGTAGGCGATCAGGTTGCCGGTGCCCTGCTTGCTGTCGAGGAAGGACGAGGCGTCCTGCGCGAGCTGGTCGCGGTAGACGAGGCTTTCGTACATCCGGCTGCTCTCGCCGGTCGACAGGATCGTGTTGAGCACGGTCAGCGCCGGAATGTCCGCATCGCGGTCGGCGGGGACGTGCCAGCTCATCAGCACCGCGGGCAGCGGCGTGTTGGGTTCGTAGACGGTGTAGCTCACCGCCTTCGTGCGCGGCGGTTCGGTGACGGCGACGCGCGGGATCGCGGTGGCGGGCCTGGCGATCTTGGCGAAATACTGGTCGACCCAGGCGTTCAGCTGTGCCGCGTCGAAATTGCCCGAAACGACGAGGATCGCATTGTCGGGCCGGTAATAGGTCGCGTGGAAGCCGCGGACGTCATCGATCGACGCGGCCTCGAGATTCTCGATGCTGCCGATCGTCGAGCGCGCATAGGGGTGCGTCGTATAGGCGGCGGCGGACAGATAGGTGGAGAACAGCTTGCCGTAGGGGCGGGCGAGCGTCGACTGGCGCAGCTCCTCCTTCACCACGTCGCGTTCGGAGGCGAAGCTCTTGGGTTCGACGACGAGGCTCGCCATCCGGTCGGCCTCGGCGAACAGCAGGCGCTGGAGGTGGTTGGCGGGGATCACCTCGTAATAATTGGTGTAATCGTCGTTGGTCGAGGCGTTGTTATAGCCGCCGACATCCTCGGTCAGCCGGTCCATCTGTTCGCTGACGAGGTTGCGCGTCGCCTTGAACATCAGATGCTCGAACATGTGCGCGAAGCCCGAGCGGCCCTGCGGGTCGTCCTTCGACCCGACATCGTACCACACCTGCACCGCGACGTTGGGCGTCGTCGTGTCGCGCAGCGCATAGACGCGCAGGCCGTTCGCCAGCGTGCGTTCGGTATAGGCGATCGGCTTGACCGCCGCGGTGTTGGGCCGCGCGGTCTGGGCGGTGGCGGAAAGGGGCAGGAGCGCGGCCCCGAGCAGAAGGGCGGCACGGACGAGGCGCATGGGAGGCTCCGGCTTGGAACGAAGGATGCGCGGGGTTGAACCGGAGGATGGGGGCGGTGTCAATCACGGGGCCCTCTCACCCTCACCCTTCCGGCGCTTCGCGCCTCCCTCCCTCTCCCGATGGGAGAGGGAAGGGGCCCGCTGCCGAAGGCAGTGGGAAGGGTGAGGGTGACGAGCGGCCCTTAGTCCTTCGTCTTCCCCGAATTGGCGAACAGCACCGCCGCCGCCACCGCAGCCGATCCGATGCCGACGCCGATGATCCGCATCGGCCAGTGGTTCTTCTTCGCAGGTTCCCGCGATTTGGCGGCGTCCTGCTGCGCCTTGGCGGCGGCGGCGGCTTCGAGGATCTCGTTGGGCTGGTCGGACATGCTTACTCTCCCTTGCCCCGCTGATAACGCGCGCGAAAACCGGCGGCGAACGAGGTCAACTCTCCCGCCGCAATGGCGTGTCGCAGGTCCGCCATCAAGGCCTCGTAGAAGCGGATATTGTGTTCGGTCATCAGCATCGCACCGAGGATCTCGCCGGCGCGGACGAGGTGGTGGATATAGGCGCGGCTCCACGTGGCGCAGACCGGGCAGTCGCATGCCGGGTCGAGCGGCCCCCGATCCTCGCCGAACTTCGCGTTGCGCAGGTTGATCGGCCCTTCGCGCGTGAACGCCTGCCCTGTGCGCCCCGATCGCGTCGGCATGACGCAGTCGAACATGTCGATGCCACGCTCGACCGCACCGACGATGTCGTCGGGCTTGCCGACGCCCATCAGGTAGCGGGGCTTGTCGGCGGGCAATTGGTTCGGCGCGAAGTCGAGGCAGCCGAACATCGCTTCCTGCCCTTCGCCGACCGCGAGGCCGCCGACCGCATAGCCGTCGAAGCCGATGTCGATCAGCGCGTCGGCGCTCGCTTTTCGCAGGCCTTCGTCGAGCGCACCCTGCTGGATGCCGAAGATCGCGTTGTTCGCGGCATGCTCGCCGCCCGCGTCGAACGCATCGCGGCTGCGCTTCGCCCAGCGCATCGAGCGTTCCATCGCGGCGGCCTGCACCTCGCGCGTCGAGGTGGTCGGCACCAGCTCGTCGAACGCCATGACGATGTTGGACCCGAGCAGCCGCTGGATCTCGATCGAGCGTTCGGGGCTGAGCAGATGGCGGGTGCCGTCGAGGTGCGACTTGAACGACACGCCCTCTTCGGAGCGTTTGGTGAGATCGGCGAGGCTCATCACCTGATACCCCCCCGAATCGGTGAGGATCGGCCGTTCCCATCCCATGAAGCCGTGCAGCCCGCCCAGCCGCGCGACGCGCTCGGCACCGGGACGCAGCATCAGATGATAGGTGTTGCCGAGGATGATGTCGGCGCCGGCAGCGGCGACGTCGGCGGGCTTCATCGCCTTCACCGTGGCAGCGGTGCCGACCGGCATGAAGGCAGGGGTGCGGATCGTGCCGCGCTGCATTTCGATCGCGCCGGTGCGCGCGCGGCCGTCGGTGGCGGCGATGGTGAAGGCGAAACGGGACATGGGAGGGCTTTGGCGGAGGCGGCGGGCGGTGTCGAGCCGGATGAAATGCATCGATCGCCCTCACCCTTCCGCGGCTATGCCGCTCCCTCCCTCTCCCGCCGGGAGAGGGAATAGCCGCCGGAGGCGGCGAAGGGTGAGGGTGAGCGCGGCGACGGTGAAACGGGGTGCTACCGCTTCTTCTTCCCCCGATCGATGGGCTCGCGCGGCGCCATCGCGCGGATCGTCAGCACCTCCTTGCGCGTGACGCTGCCGTCCTTGTCGACGTCGAGGCGCGCGAAGACGCGCGCGAACGCCGCCTGCAGTTCGGCGAGCGTGATGCGGTTGTCGCCATCGGTGTCGACCTCGAACGGGCTGGGCAGCGCGTTGCGGTCGCCGAGCCAGCGCTCCGCCCAGTCGGCGAAGGCGATATAGCCGAGCGACCCGCTGCCGCCCGTGTCGATCGCGGCGAAGCTGCGTGCGACGCCCGCTTCCAGCTCGGCACGGGTGGTGCGGCCGTCGCCGTTCGCGTCGAAGGCGGCGATCGCCATCGCCACCGGCGCGACGACCAGCGTCGCGGGCGGCTGGCCCGGGGCGGCGGGGACGGCGCCGGCGGGCAATGGCGCGGCGGTTTGCAGCAGCAGGGGCAATAGCATCATGACAGGCTCGATCCGCGGACGATCAGTTCGGGGGGCAACACAGTCGAGGTCGCGGGCTCGCCGGCGATGCGGCGCATCATCGCCTCGATCATCAGGCCTGCGCCCTTCGCCAGATCCTGACGGATCGTGGTGAGCGGCGGCACCGTCTGCGCGGCGAGCGTGACGTCGTCATAGCCGACCACCGTCGCCTCGTCCGGCACCGCGACGCCCGCCTCGGCGAGCGCGCGCAGCACGCTCATCGCGACGACGTCGGAGGCGGCGAAGATGCCGTCGGGCACGTCCCCCGCCGCGATCCGCGCGCGCACGCCCGCCAGCGCCTGATCGGGGGTCATCGCGGTCGCCAGCACCTCGACCGTGCCCCCCGCGGCGGCGGCACCGGTGCGGAAGCCCGCAAGGCGATCGGCGAATTCGGGCGGCGCGGGGTCGCCGACGAACAGCAGCCGCTGCCGGCCTTGCGCGGCGAGATGCTCCGCGGCGAGGCGCCCGCCGCCGTGATTGTCCGATCCGATCGTCAGCTGTCTCTGCCCGTCGCGGTGGACGCCCCAGACGACCAGCGGCGCATAGCGTTCGGCGACGCGCTCGATCGTGTCATATTGGTCGGACTGGCCGATCAGGATCAGCCCGTCGGTGCGACCGCTGTCGACCAGCCGGTCGAGCCAGTCGTCGCAGCTCGGGATCACCCGCGACAGCAGGATGTCGTAGCCGCGCTCGACGAGCCCGTCGGCGAGGAAGCCGAGCAGCGTGAGGAAGAACGGATCGGTCAGATGCTGCGTACGCGCATGGCCGAGCGGCATGGCGAGCCCGATCGCGCCGGTATGGCGCAGCCTCAGGTTGCGCGCGAGCTGGTTGGGGCGGACGTCATGTTCGCGCGCCAGTGCCAGGATGCGTTCGCGCGTCGCCGCCCTGACCGACGGATGATCGGCGAGCGCGCGCGAAACCGTCGCGGTCGATACGCCCGCGAGCACCGCGATATCCGCCAGATTCCTCGGCTTGGACAAGGCCCCGTCCTTCCCGCGCCACGATCATCGGCGCGCGCAATCGATCCCATGACTGGCCGCGCGAGGCAACCGCTATGGCAGCAACAGCGACGCATCCCCGTAGGAATAGAAACGATAGCCGTGTCCGATGGCATGCGCGTAGGCCGCCTGCATCCGCTCCCGCCCCATCAGCGCCGATACCAGCATGAACAGAGCCTGCGGCGAGAAAAGAAATCTCATATAAAACAATGAGTTGTGTCCGTTACGGTGACGACTTCCTCGCACTCCTAACGATCTCCCACTTTTAGCTGAAGCCTCCGCGGCGGAGTTTCCTAGCGGAGGCGCTTTGGCTTGATCGGCTGCCGAAATCCAGCCTCCCGCCGGCCACTCCGATCGGGCGAGCGTCTAGCCCACCTTTTCCATGACCCAGCGCATCAGGCCTGCGTCGAGGGTCATATCGGCGATTCTGTCTGGGCCGAGCACGTTGACCCGAGGGTCAGCCGTCAACGCCTCGCCAGAGTGGAAAGCATAGAACAGCCGCTTGTGCGGGCCGTCCACTTCGAGCTGTGCGACGTAATCGGCCAACTCTCGAGAGTCGGTGCGCGATTTCACTTGGACCATTGCTCGCTCTCCGGTGCTCGGGAGAACGAGATCGAGGTCCAGCGTCTTCTGCGTGCGGCCGAGAATGCCGACCCGTCGCCAGCCGCTCTGCGTGAAGAGGAGGTCCACAAGCAATTCGAAATCGTCTGGCTGGAGGCTTCGGATCAGCGCGAGCGTCGCATCGCGCATTGCAGACAGGGCTATTTCGGCGGCTTCAACCTCGTCCGCTCGGCGCCCATTGACCTTGCGGACGACATAATCCTCACGCGGGACGCTGCACGACGTGCCCCGGTAAGCGGCGAGGCTGACGAGATCGCCGGCGAGGTTTCCCTTGATGAGCGGCAGGCCATTTATGTCTGTGTCGCGCCATCCGCCGACCACGGGACGCGCCGTGCTGTCGCCGTCGTGGGTGCGTTGTAGAGGACTCCCGGGCTCTAATGTCGCCCATAGCAGCCGCTGGCCCGAAAACGTGATCCAGAGGATCGAGCCGTCGTCTTCCACAAAGTGCCGTGTCTCATTAGCGAAGCGTGTCGCGACGCCTGGAGCCTTCCCGTACTCGCGCCACATCGCCGCAAAACCGTCCCAGTCGCGAGCTTCGCAGAGGGCAAATCCACGATCGGCATCAGACCCGAACCCCATTCGAAGCACACCGCGAGCGAAGCAGTCGCTTTCCCACATGCCGCCTTCGCCGAGCTTGACGTACCGGACTGCTCGCGGAGTTACGGGTGAGAGCATCAGCAAAGACCTGTCGCGCACATGGAAGATTTATCTTACCTTTTCAGGTGCTGAGAAGATGACATTTCTTCATAAGTACTGGGCCGCGCTCCCGCGCCCAAGCGAACGCACTCATAAGTGCGTTGAAACCCGCATTATGACCAAACAGACAATGATAGCTGTAAAAAACCCCGTTTTTAAACCTACCCATTCGCACCATGATGCCGTCCGCAATGGGCAGATCGACCTCACTGTCTTTAAAGTCGGTATCACTTAGTAGCAGCTTCAGCTTGTCGTTAGCGGCGCGGCAGGCTTCCTCAAGCTTCTCAAGTGAGATGTATCCCGGTAATCCACAAAGTGATTGGTACTTGTGGCCAGCGGGCAGGATCGTAAGCTGGCGCGAGTTGTACCGTCTATCTGGCCCGTGCAACGTCCAGTACAGCTGCCAGCTATCCTCAGAAGCTGAAAGGCTGGTAGTGGCGCGGTCGATTTCGTGAGGAAACTTTTCTTGCAGCGACGCCAACTCATCCCCCTTGCGCGTAGGTTTTGCAGAATTGAGGTCGCTTACCGACGCTCTATGGGCATCGAGCGTAAGCGACGTAGCGGAGAATGCAAAAAAATTGGTTGGCGAAGGGATGCCGGCCTCCCGAGCGACCGCTAGGTCACCCGAGAGGCCGGCCTGTAGTCAGCTTCCCCAACCGCTGACGGCGGAAGCGGCGTTGGCGGCGCGGTGCAGCGCTTCGTTGCTCAGGTGCGCGTACCTAAGGGTCGTCTTCGGCTGCGCGTGTCCGAGTATCTCGCCGATGACCAGCAGCGACTGGCCCGAGTTGGCCATGTTCGACGCCATGCTGTGACGAAGATCATGGACCCGGACGTCGGGGAGCTTCGCCGCGATGCGGGCGGTGTTCCACGAGTTGTAGATGGAAGTAAAAGGCAGACCGGTCTTCGGGTTCGGGACGACATAGGGGCAACCCTCCACCCGCGGCAGTGACTGCAGCACCGCCACCGCATCTTCGCTGAGCGGGACGTGCCGAGGCTTGCCCGTCTTGCTCGTCGGTATGCGCCACAAGCGCTGGTCGAGCCGGAACTCCTCCCACTTGGCGTCCAGCAGCTCGCGCTTGCGGCAGCCGGCCATCAGCAACAGCGCGACGATCGGCGCTAGCATCGGGTTTGGGCTGTCCTCCACGGCGCGCTTGAGCCGCTGCGTTTCGGCGGGCGTTAGAAACCGTTCCACCTTGTTGTTCGGGTCCTTCTGCTTCACGCCCTCAAGCGGGTTGACCTCCGCTCCGGGGACGCCCCACACCTTCGCCATCCGCAGCATGTGCCCGAGGATTACCTGCCAGCGGTTGACGGTCGCCTGCGCGTAGCCGTCCCTCCGCACCTTGTCGTTTAGCCACTCCATGATTTCGGTTTGGTCCAGCTGGTTGATCCGGCGGCGGCCGAACTTGGGCAGCAGGTGCAGCTTGAGGTAGCGCGCGTCGATGTCGTGGCTGCGCTTGTACGTCCTCACGTAGTCGAGGTAGCGCGCGGCCAGTTCGTTGAGGGTCGGAACGATGCGTTCGACCTTTCGCTCCTCTGCCGGGTTCTTGCCTACGACCACGCGCGAGCGGATGCGGATCGCCTCCTTTTTGGCCTCTGCGAACGAGAGGTCCGCGACGTTGGCGATCTTGTACTGGCGCTGGGTGCCGTTCGGGTCGCGGTACTTGAGCGCGTAGGTGGCCGCGCCGCTGCGGTGCATCTCGACGCAGAAGCCCGTGATAGCTTCGTCCCGGAAGACCTCCTTGGCCTTGCCGGGTGGGCAATAGAGTCCTTGGACAGTAGCGGCGTCCAATTTCAAAACTGGCATGTCGGCATATCCTTCTGGAAGGCCGGCGGCGCAGGCGCGCAGACGGGCGCCCGGCGGCGGTCGGGGGGGTGGGTACAAAGCGGCGCAATCCGCGCCCTGGGGTTCGAAAATCCCGCCCACGAGGTGCAGCGGGGCGTGCGGGCAACTTGATCAGCCGCACGAGCAGGGTGGAACGCTTCTGGACCAGCGAAGGAGGGTAGCGGTACGTCGCGCTCGCTTAGTCCTAAAACTTTCCAAGGGGATAACAATCCCAAGCGGCGGAGCGTCCAGGTCCCGAAAAACTGAAAACTGGACGCTGCCGCCGCCCCGGCCGGAAAGTCAGGCTGGAGGGTCAGGGACGTCGCCATGCAGCGCGAACGAGTGGAGACCTCGAGCTTGGACGACCTTGCGCCAACAATATTTCTGCGGGTCGTCGCCGGTATGCGCTTCCAGGAGCTTGAGAACGCGCTGCTTAGAAACGCTGAGGTGGGCCGCGGTGGTGCGAACCAGCACCATCTTGCCGCGGTCAGGCCCGTGATGAATGTGCATGGCGAGGGAGTATAGGATCTCCTCGTCGGAGGTTTGGTAATCAAGCTCGGAGTCGGAGAGTTCGCCTAGCGGGTCCGTCTCATGCACCGACGTCAGCCGCTCGGCGTATCCGATGTCGGGCGCCGGCGAGTAGGCGTAGGCAATCACGTCAGGGTTGTTCCCGCGACGCTTCTTGTTCGTCAGCTGGATGATTTTTTCACCGTCGGCTTTGGTCCTGAGGTCCAGCAGGTACATGCAGTCAATGTCATCGATGATGTCGCTGACGCCCGCAAAGACGTTCTTGCCGTTGCTGTCCTGATGCTTGTTGACGTGGGCCAGGGACAGCACGGTTCCGCCATTCAGCACGAACCGGCGGACGCCCTCAAGAAAGCGGCTGGTGTCCGGCTTGCTCATCGGCTGGGTGAACTTCTTGAAGGTGTCGAGGATCAGGAACTTGCCACTGGCAGTATTGCTCTCAATCATCTCCTCAAGGGCGGGCGCCAGCAGGTTGGCGCGAAAGCCCTTGTAGCCTTCCGCCAACATGTGAATTCCATATTCGTCTAGGACACGGACCTTTTCGGCCACTCCTTGAGTGCTGTCGTCGGCATTGACGTAGAAAACGTCCTCGCCATTGATCCTACCCTGCTCGACCGCCTCGATCAGGGTGGCGATTGTGAGAAGTGTCTTCCCCGCGTTGGGTGGCGCGGCGATCACGGTGCTTTGTCCCATGAGGCAGAAGGAGCCGAGCAACGGCTTCTGCGCCACAGCGTTTTCCTCAAGGGCGGCTGCCTCGCCCTGTAGCGTGTACTGTAGCAGCGGGTTGATTTTCTTCAGCGAGGGTGGCGGTGATCCCGCGTAGCTGGTCGTCATGGGTTACTCCTGCGTTTGGTCCCGGCGCACGGCGGCGCACACGGGGCGGCAGTTTCTAGTTTTCAGATTTCCGTCCCGCCCCCGCCGGCACACTTGACGGCGAGGGGGAGGGGCGACCCTCCGCTGAGCGAAAGGGCTAACGATTGGGAGAGAGGCGGACGCTCGACCTGGAGCAACTGCTTCCCCGCCGATCTAGGCGATCGACGGGGAGAACAGGTCATGGTCAGTCGAGCGGTTTATAGCGTCCGGCTTCCGTCCTGAACCACAGGCACTGCCGACGATCGAAACCGGCATAGACATCCAGCAGGAAGCGAACGGTCGCCAGGTCGTGTGGGCAGCTTCGGTTGTGGAGATAAGCGTAGATTGCTTCGGGCGTATCCACGCCCTTCTCCACAAGAACCCTGATCGCAGCGGCGGTGGTTGTCAGGTCCGCGCCGCAAAAATTCGGGCGTATGCCCGTAACAGGGGACAGCAGGGGGCGGACGCCTACAGCGATTTCGCGAATGTTTTGGGCCAAACCGCTCACAGGCGAGCCTCCCCAACAAGACCGTGCCGTGTTGAGGTTGTGTCCCTCGCTTGGAGCGGAAGCTCAAGGCGTGGCGCATCGCGATTGTAAAATTGTGCTACGCCTGCGACTGCCTTTAGCAGGACGATCAGCAAACCAAACGCAACAGCGTCCAGCAATCTATTCAGGAACTTAGTCATTCTGTTCACCGCTTTCAAAGCGGGGAGTTTGCCGGTGACGATTTGAACGATTGGCGTGCAAACTCTGGAGCCAATCTCGCCTTACGCCGTCTACTGACGGACGGAGCGCTCAACACTCGTCGCCGCCGCCGGTTCCATGGGAAATGAATGATCGGCAGAGGAGTCTCAGATCGGAAGCAGCGCCGTGGCAGTCAGCAATCAATAATATGTAGGCGAACGTCGAGCCGAACGTCACGATCAGCTCGAACCAGCCGCCGCGGTCGGCGAGGTAGTCCCACCCGGGCTTGAAGCGCGGGTCCGGCCAGCGGTGGCCGTCTATCGGGTCCACCAGCGGGTAGAAGCCAACGTGCCGCACGAGGTCGGCCTCGGTGTCCCCGGGCTCCACGATCAGGAACTCGGTGCAGTCGGTCAGGTCGCCGTACTCGGTCTTTAAGCCGGCGATACGCTCGGCGAGCAGCTCCCGGAGGCGCGGGTCGAGGTCTAAGGTCAGGGCACGCGCCATCGTGGCGCGGTCAAACAGGTGGATCATCGCGATTCCTCGTTTGGGGGCGGTCGCTCCCGCGGGGCGCCGCGGGTGGTTGGGAGGGTAGGTCGGTCGCGTTCAGGCGTGGGCGAGCAGCGCGAGCAGCAGCGCCGGGTCGGTGGTGACGCAGTCGGGGACGAACAGCGCGACCCCGAAGCCATCGTCCGAGAGGATGACGACCGCCTCCAGCCAGCGGCCGTGTCGCTGCACCCACTCGAACGGCAGGTCCTCGGCGATTGGCACGCCCGCCTCCGCCTCGACGGCGGCGAGGGTGTCGCCGCGCTGCGCGACGACGATGTGCACGAGGTCGGCTAGATCCAGGCCGGTGTTCTCGACCAGCTGGTCGCGCCTTTCGGTGAGCAGGGCGCGGAGGGCGGGGTCGAGCAAGGACCCGAGCGCCTCCTCCATGTCCGCGGAGCTACGTATCGAAAGCATGTCGGTTCTCCAGAAACGACAAAGGCGCCCGCGGATTGCTCCGGGGCGCCCTTGCAGGATTGATGTTGGTTGTGTCGGCCTAGGCCGGCGGTAGGTCAGCGAAAGGTGGCGACCACCTTCACGTCGGGCCGCCCGGCGATGCGGAGCGGTATCTCGAAGTAGCTTTGGACGTTCTCCCGCGCCCGGCGGCGGGCCTCGTTGAGCAGGCCGGGCTGCTGCGCCTGCGCCACCATCGCGCGGCGGGCGCTCTTGTAGTTGAGCCTGCGCAGCGCCTCGACGGTGTCCTCCCCGAAGGTGAGGACACCGCCGTTGACGGTGCTGGCGTTCTCCGGCTGGAAAGCGATGTCGCCCAGCGTCACAGCGGGCAGCCGCACGGCGACGACCTTGGCCGCGTCGTTGTAGCTGACGTCGGCGAGGGTGAAGTCGGAGAGGTCGAGGTAGTAGTTGACCACCGCCGGGACGTTCAGCTCCTGGGTGCCGCTAAGCAGCCAGAAGCGGGTGCGCTCGGCCGAGACGCGGGCGTTGCCCGTGTAGCTGAAGACGAGGAGCCGGTTCTCGTCGCGCAGGCTCTCGACGGTGGTGGCGAGCACCTTGGTGGTCTCGACGGTGAAGAAGCCGGTGTGCCTCACCTCCGTGTCGATCGGGCGGCGGTCGGTGAGCGCGTACACCCCGCCCGCCACGGCGAGGTGCGACACGATCAGGACGGGCGCGGACGCCCTCACTGCGCCGGTTCCATTCGGCCGGCGGTCAGAGTGTCCATGTCCATGCTCTCGAACTCATCGCCGTTGATGCGGAACGTGAAGGTTTGGAAGCCGACGTAGCCGCCGAACCGGTTCTTGCCGTTGATGCTGCACTGGACGAAATAGCCGTACCGGCGGCGGCCCAGCATCGGCTTCACCCATGCCGCTGGCCCCGGATCGCCGCACTTGATCTTCGCAGCGTCTGGATCGAAGAAGTTAGCGGCGACGTAGGCTTGAACGAGGGCCAGCGCCTGATCTTTCGTGGGCCGCGGCGCGAAGGCAACCCCGCCTATCATCTTGCTGACGCCGGCCTCGATCGACGCCTCTCGCGCGCAGGACGTCGCGGTCACGTCGGCTACCGTCTCGGCGGCCTGTCCCGCTTGAGAGAGCGTGATCCGGATCGTCACGCCCCACTTGTTCATGACCGTGAGGACGTCCTTGTTGGCGCAGATGCCGCGGTCCCAAGCTGTTTCTTTCATGCTCTTCAGCGCCAGCGAACGCTCGACACCGGGCGCCGGGTCGAAGTTCACCAGCAGCAGGCGGGGTCCCACCGCGCCGCCGGTGAGCACGACCGGCCCTGCGTTTTTCCGCTTGAAGCTGTCGGCTGCGGCTTGGAGTGCTTTCTGAAGCTCCGGCGGGTTGCCGGGTGATTGTCCCAAAGCCGCAGCAGGAAGGCTGAGGAAGGCAGCCACGAGGGCGGCGGAGTATCGGGCGCACGTCGCCCATCGTTGTGCACGCATGGTGTTCTCCCGTTGGTGATGATGGTGGATGTGCTGCGGACGCGCGGCGTCGCGCCGGGGCGAAGGGTTCGCGCCGACGTGCCGTGTGTGTGCCGCATCTTTGTCGTCGCCCCGTTGCAGAGCGACCTTCGGCTTAGACCCTCGTGCCGCCCCTATGTACCTCTCGGGAGCGGCGGCCGAAGCCGGATGTTCGAAACCTGACCGTAGGCACAGGCGCATGCGCCTTTACCGTTGCCGGCTGGACATACGCGCATGCCACCCGGCCTCGAACATGCGTTCGCGACCGAGTTCCTACAGGTTGAGGTTTCGACGCCCCGCCCCCCGGCTTTCACGAGGGGCTCGACGATCATGGGAGGCCGGCGGGCGGATCGCAATAGCCCTTCGCGGGCGCGGCGATCGGGTGCCTGTCGACCTCCATATAAGATGGTCGGGTTTGCGCGTCTGAGCATGCAGCCAGGAGCCCGCACTGGCTGCTAATTCTCGTCACGCTATTTCCAAACGCGGTCGTTTTGATGCGGACTTTTGACACTCGGACGCCCGCAGAAAACCGATCATTTACCGGCAGCGTCAAACCGTCCGGTTCTGACACCTCAATTGATTGAGCCTGAGGCTATCATTCCGGCCGATATTGCCGCTTCTAGCACAGTGTTGGGCGTCCCACCCCGATTGATCGCAACAACTACCCTAAAGCGAGCACGCGAAACGCTAAGATAAATTTCGCGCAAAACCTGCTGTTCCAAGGCCGCGGCCAGTGGTGGGTTATTTACTACCCGTGGTGGCATAATTCCCTGCTCAAGACCGACGAGGAGCACTGCGTCAAACTCCTGACCACCAATGAATGAAGGTCGACTCAGAATAACAAGCGGCTGGTCTGGTACGACTTTTTCACCACGCTGGGTAATGACATGAAGCGGTAGCTCTGACTCCTCAAACGCTTCCACTAAATCCTTCCAGTAGGTCTCTGCATGGCAAATGACTGCGATTTGTCGTATGTTTTTAGACCTGAGTCGTTTAACGGACCGGACGAGGAACCGCGGATAGGTCTGGTCCTCGCTTCTGGTAATTATTACTGGTGGGCTTGCCAGAGCATGACTTGATAGGACTGAAGCGTCGTCAGCGTCGGTAAAGTCGGGAAATTCGCTTCCAAACAGGTCAGTGGTTCTTTGAATTACAAAGAATGCTAGCGCTATGATCTCCTTAGTCGACCTGTGGTTAGATGGCAGTTTTTCACTTTCAACATCTGTGATGCCAAGCGATCCAAGCCCGGCAGCGGAGAGCCCAAACGGCTCTTGCGCTTCATCAAGCGCCAAAGCAATCGGAACGTGCTTAACAGCTGCATTTGAAAGAAGAGGGAATACCCGCCTTTCATTTTCATTGAATAGCTGAGCTTCATCCACAAGTACTAAGTCAAAACCCTCTGATTTTCTTTTTAGCTCCCATACTGGTGTTTTTAACCTTCCTGCGAGGGACAAGGCTATGTCATCAGAGTCAAGCATGCCGAATTGTTCGAACACCACTGCGTGATATGCCTCGAAGCAGTCAAACACGACTGATCGCTCGACCTGCGAAAGGATGCGGTGGAAGCGGCTGAACGGGGTATCGGCATTGATATACCTGTCACGCTCTTCTGTGAGCCCACGCCCCTTAATCACGGCGGATATCTCAGACATAACAAGGACGGCAAAAGCTGAGAACAGCTCTTCCTCGGCCCACACCTGCTTGAGTAGGCCACTTTCCTCAAATAGTTGGGGACGGGTGTCTAGTACTTGACGGAGAGCGGCGCGTATCTGCTCCGACTGGAACTCCTTTGTCTTCTGAGCATCGCGGTCGATAACCATCTGCTCACTTATTTCAATCTTTTGCCTTCCATACTCGCTAAGGGTCGTTACAATGAGCTCGTGCTTTGACCCGGTGAGGAACTCCTCTCCGCCCAAGGCTCTAAAGCGGTCTGCAACCGTTGCAGCCATCGCAGCATTGTGGACAATATAGGCTACCTTGATAGAATGACCCGTAGCTTGTCGACACTGAAGAAACCTTAATGCGATCAATTGCATGAGCAGTGTTTTACCTGATCCTGCAGGCCCGATAATTCGCATTGGATGGCCGTGAAGGACATCAACGGAAAGGGCGCGGCGCTGTGACGGGTTTAATACCCCACTGCCGAGCCAGTCCTGGTACGTCCAATGTATAGTCTCATATGGGTTTACAACCCTATCACTTTGCACATTATTTGTATTAACTGTTATGCTCGCAAGAAATCCGGTGTCTACATCTGTTGGAGCAACCGCTGCTCGCAGTTCGGAGAACTGTTGATCCTCCAAGGCAGGGCGTCGAGTGTGCTTATCTGCCAGTCCATCACATAACTCGATCAGCGCGGGCACTTTTCGGAGTTCGGGCTCAATGCCGTTGGTTAACTCATCGAAATCATGCTCCGGCCCGATACCAATGAGCGCTTTTGATGTTAGACCGCTAAAGCCTGGTGCGGCCTCATAGTAGCATATGGATAGTTTTCGGGCGTCGTTCCCGCGCCCTGCAAGGCAAGTATGTGATCCATTGGGTCTTGCACGATGTATAAAATCACCTTCTATCATTAGACCTTGTAGGCGCTGGCTAATAACGTAAAAAAAGCGCTCGATTACCTGTGGCGCGATTTCCGGATGTTGCTTGATTGAAAGACACCCTTCGAGGCGGAATATGCCCCAACTCTCACTACCAGTGTTAGAGAGGTACTCTGCATTCCAAATTGCTATAATGCGGCTATCTTCGGACCCGGACAGTCTTAACGGTCCGGTGGCCAGATCGGCGCGCGAAAGGCCGGACAAGTCTGCATTGATGAGAGTATCCGCAAGTGCGCTTAACACGCCAGGATGTGCCAGCAGCCATGAGCAGGTTTCTCGTGTGACGCCAACATATTCCATCAGCCGTCTACCTCTTGTACGTAAGTCTCAACAGTTTGAGCTGAGAAATCAGGTGACCCAACTCGATTATACAGCGCTGAAAACCGTGTTAAAAGGTCCGCTAGAAAAGCCGGCTTTAATGCGGCGAGCTTAACCGGCCTCGCGTTTCCAAATGCAACGCGCAACGCTGGTGCAAGACTCATCAGGTCAAGAGAATGGGTCCATGATGCATCAGCACTCTCTTGGGCTCGACTTAGCACTCTTACAGGAATCGTGATAGGATAACGAAACAACACAACCGAGTGATTTGGAACTGCGCTAAACACCAGGTCTTGTCTGTCATGTGGCAAAAAGTGGAGAGCTGGAGAATAGCTGTTCTGTACTATTCTCTCTTTTATTTTACCCCACTCTGACCCGTATAGAGCGAAAAGCTTATCCGAAGGAATTTGAATTAGCTCAGAATCTCTGATACATCTCAATATATCTGCACCAGCAAGCACGCGATCAATTGCTGAGTTGATCTTTGCGCTCCTTTGCTGCGCTGATCTGAACGCTTTCAGGTCGCTTTCCAGCCTTGCGATCTCATCTTCGGGTGGGACGATATAGCTATTTCCCGTCCAACTTACGGTTGTCTCGCATGGAATCACCCCGAGGGCCGCGACCAACTTCTCGACTAGTCCGGGAAGAGCGGCATCCATCGAAAAAAAGGATCGAAGGGGAATGATGGGCAGGTACGTAAGCGTATCAGACTTTTGCCAAGAGAGGTCGCATGCCGGGGTGATGATGATGCCGCAGCATGACTCCTGGCCGAGCGTGCCGAAGGCGGGAAGGTTGCGCCAAATATCACCACATTCATGAGCAAGGCCGGGGAGGGTGTCGTAGTACGTTGTAGAATCTACTCTTCGAAGAACCACAATACCTCTACCTTTGGTCGGAACGTCGGAGCATAAACCAAGCTAGCCGATCTGGCGAAGGAAGGTCCACCGCGTTGGCGTTAGGATACCCTTGAAGTGTGACAACCGAGCGGTTGTGGCACCGCGCCAATGCGGGGCTTTTGGCCCGGCGACACTTAGACGGCAGCGACATTCAGCCGTGCCGCCGCAGCCACCAGCCGCGTTTTCATTAAATCCTCTCCTTAGGCCGAAGTACGATGGTCGTACAATCGATGAAAGAGTCAGCACGAGCAAGCCGCTAGCCGCCTACCCTATTCAAAACTACCCCACATAGGACCCACGTGGGCTGCCCTTGATAAGGGGCCTCCGCCGGACGTGTACCCGCAAGCTGCTGAAAGTGCCGTGAGACGGATGGTGCCGCTTGCAGGCCTCGAACCTGCGACCCCCGCACTTCGAATGAGATGTCCTCCCGAGGGTGCGTGGGTAAGATTCCCATCAGCTACCCACCGAGAGGCACTTACGGAAGGAGCAGCGACGCATCCCCGTAGGAGTAGAAGCGGTAGCCGTGCGCAATGGCGTGAGCGTAGGCCGCCTGCATCCGCTCGCATCCCATCAGCACCGATGCCAGCATGGGCAGCCCTATTGCGGCACCTTTAAGATTTCAGCGCTTTCCGCTGAGAGGCGTCAAATCACGCTGTCGTAAATGGCTTATCTCGGGTTATCTGCCGCTCCCACGGTCAGTCTTGTTGGAGAGGTCAGGCCGGCGGCTCCTTGTTAAAGGCGCGTGTAAGCTCGCCTACCACCACCCATCCAGGAGTACTCTACGGAAGCAACAGCGAAGCATCGCCGTAAGAGTAGAAACGATAGCCATTCTCTATCGCATAAGCGTAAGCGTCTTTCATCCTATCCAGCCCCATCAGCGCCGAAACCAGCATGAACAGGGTCGATTTGGGCAGGTGGAAGTTGGTGAGCAGGCCGTCGATGCCGCGGAATGTGTAGCCCGGGGTGATGAAGATCGCGGTGTCGCCCTCGAACGGGGCGATGCGGCCGTCGGTTTGCGCGGCGCTTTCGATCAGGCGAAGCGAGGTGGTGCCGACCGCGATCACCCGGCCGCCGGCGGCGCGGACGGCGTTGAGGCGGTCGGCGGTTGCAGCGTCGATGCGGCCCCATTCTGCGTGCATGCGATGGTCGGCGGTATCGTCCGCCTTGACGGGGAGGAAGGTGCCGGCGCCGACATGAAGCGTCAGCGTCTCGTGACCGATACCCGCCCCGGCAAGCGCGGCGATCAGCGCCGGCGTGAAGTGCAGCGCTGCGGTGGGCGCGGCGACGGCGCCCGGTTCGGCGGCGAACATCGTCTGGTAATCGGCGGCGTCCCGCGCATCGGTGGGGCGCTTGGCGGCGATATAGGGGGGCAACGGCATGCGGCCGGCGCGGTCGAGCAGCAATTCGACCGGCTCGTCGCCGGCGAAATCGAGCGCGAAGCTGCCGTCCTCGCCGCGGTCCGAGGCGGTGGCGATCACCCCGGCGCCGAAGTCGATTGCGTCACCGTCGCGCAGCCGCCGGGCGTTGCGGATGAAGGCACGCCAGCGTCGCGGCCCTTCGCGCTTGTGCAGCGTCGCGCCGATCTTCGCATCACCGCGCGTACCCTCGAGCTGTGCCGGGATGACGCGCGTGTCGTTGAACACCAGGCAATCGCCCGCGCGCAGCTGGCCGGGCAGGTCGCGCACCGACAGATCGCGCGTGTCCGCGCCGTCGAGCACGAGCAGGCGCGCGGCGTCGCGCGGCACCGCCGGCCGCAGCGCGATACGCTCCGGCGGCAGGACGAAATCGAACAGGTCGACCTTCACTTGGGCGTGCGGGCGGCCTTGGGGGTCGGCTTGGGCGCGGGCTTGGCAGGCGCACGCTTGGGGGCGGCGGTGCCGGCCGGGCCGACGCCGGGCAGCGTCACGGGGGCGCCGAGCGTCACCGGGGCGGGCGCCGCGACCGGCGTATAGGGCGGCGGATTGTCGGCGGCGATCGCGGCGCGGACGATCTTGGTCGGGTCCGTCGGCGGCTCGCCGCGCTCGATCGCATCGACATACTGCATGCCGTCGATCACCCGGCCGAAGACGGTGTATTTCTTGTCGAGGCTGAGCCGCGGCTGGAAGACGATGAAGAACTGGCTGTTGGCGCTGTTTACCGCATCGGCGCGCGCGGCGGAGACGGCGCCGCGGACGTGCGGCAGATAGTTGAATTCGGCATCGACGTTGGGCAGCGTCGATCCGCCGGTGCCGTCGCCCTTAGGATCCCCGCCCTGCGCCATGAAGCCGTCGATGACGCGGTGGAAGGCGAGACCGTTATAGAAGCCTTGGCGGGTCAGCGCCTTGACGCGTTCGACCATCTTGGGCGCGACGTCGGGACGCAGCCAGATGGTGACGCGGCCGCCGTCCGACAGGTCGAGCAGCCAGAGGTTCTCCTTGTCCGTGGTCAGCGGTGGGGTCGCGCGCCCCGGCATGTCGACGGGCACGTTCTGCGCCGCGGCGGGGATGGCGAGCAGGCAGAGGAGAAACGCGAACAGACGGGCGAACGGACGCATGGGATTTCCAACCTAGGTGATGCCGGGCGGCTTAGAGCAAATCGCCGATTGCACCAAACCGAACATCGTGGCGCGAATGGGGCAGGGGGCGCTTATCGTGTCGGTCGGGGTCGGTCGACCGCCGGAAGGGCTCCGTCACCCCGGACTTGTTCAGGGGTCCACTTCCCGGCCGGGCGAGGGACAAGAGGGTCGAGCTTCGCGGTTGCGGCACGGTGGACCCCGGAACAAGTTCGGGGTGACGGGGGAGGTGGGGCGAGGGGGTGGCCCGAGCATGCCGGGGCGGATCAGCTGCCCCTGCGGCCCATCACCTCGACGCGGGCGACGACTTCCTCGCAGACCGCGGGCGTGACGAAGCGGCCGATCGGGCCGCCGAACATGGCGATTTCCTTGACGAGGCGGCTGGCGATCGGCTGCAGCGCGACGTCGGCCATCAGGAACACCGTCTCGACCCGCGGATTGATCTGCTGGTTCATGCCGGCCATCTGATATTCGTATTCGAAGTCGGCGACGGCGCGCAGGCCGCGGATGATGACTTTCGCGCCTTCGCGCTCGGCGAAGTCCATCAGCAGCGAGTCGAACGCGACCACGTCGATCGCGCCGGCGATGTCCGCCACCTCGCGCCGGACGATCGCCATGCGTTCGTCGATCGTGAACATCGGCGATTTCGACGGATTGGTGGTGACGCCGATGACCAGCCGGTCGACCAGCTTGGCGCCGCGGCGGATGATGTCCATGTGCCCCAGCGTCACGGGGTCGAATGTGCCGGGATAGACGCCGATCCGCTCTGTCATTGCGATATCCCTTTGAAATTTATTGATTCTTGATAATCCGTTCGTGCTGAGCTTGTCGAAGTACGGTGAGTCTCAATGCCCTTCGACAGGCTCGAGGTGAACGGGTGGAGGTGTCGTCGTCCTACCGATCCCGTTCGACGACGTAGCGGGCGATGGCGCGCAGCACGTCGGCTTCGGGACCGTAGGCGTGCAAATGCTGCACCGCCTGGTCGACCAGCATGCGGCATTGTTCGCGCGCGCGGGTCACGCCGAGCAGCGACAGGAACGTCTCCTTGCCCGCCTCCGCATCCTTGCGCAGCGCCTTGCCGACCACCGCCTCGTCGCCCTCCGCATCGAGCAGGTCGTCGGCGATCTGGAAGGCGAGGCCAAGGTCGTGCGCATAGCCGCGCAAGGACCGCCGCCCTTCGGGCGCGACGCGGCCGAGGATCGCGCCCATCTCGACCGAGACGCCAATCAGCGCGCCGGTCTTCATCTGCTGCAACCGGGTGACGGTGGCGAGGTCGAAGCGAGAACGTTCGGCGACCAGGTCCATCATCTGCCCGCCCGCCATGCCGCCGGGGCCCGACGCGCGGGCGAGTTCGAACACCAGTTCGGCGCGGACGAAGGGGTCGGGATGCGTCGCGGGATCGGCGAGCACCTCGAACGCCAGCGCGTGCAGGCAGTCGCCCGCCAGGATCGCGGTCGCCTCGTCATACGCCTTGTGCACCGTCGGCTTGCCGCGGCGCAGGTCGTCGTCGTCCATCGCCGGCAGATCGTCGTGGATCAGCGAATAGACGTGGATCGCCTCGACCGCGGTGGCGACGTCGCCCGAACAGTCGCGATCCACCCCGAACAGATCGGCGGTGGCGCACAGCAGCAGCGGGCGCAGCCGCTTGCCGCCGCCGATCGCGGCATGGCGCATCGCGTGGTACAGATCGGCGCGGGGATCGTCGGGCACGGCGAGCAGCCGGTCGAAGCGCGCGTCGATGTCCGCGGAAACGCGCGCGAGCGCGGCGTCGAGCGGCGTGGTCACCCGATCAGCCTGCGGCAAAGGGGCGGGTACCGGCGGCCTTGCCCTCGGCATCGAGGCGGATCGCCTCGATCCGCGCCTGCGCGGCGTCGAGCCGCTCGGCGCAGCGCTGGCGCAGGCGGTCGCCGCGTTCGTACAGCTGGATCGATTCGTCCAGCGTCGCCTCGCCGCTTTCCAGCCGGCTGACGATGCGTTCCAGATCCTTGAGGGCGTCCTCGAACGACAGGGTTTCGATCGGCGTATCCATGGCGCGTGCTATGCGGCAGGGGCGGGGCGGGTGCAAGGACGGGCGGGGTGGTGGCCGGTGCGGCTCGCCGACCGATGCGGGCGGGCGGGACAGACGGGCGCCAAATATCCCGCGTCACCCCGGACTTGTTCCGGGGTCCACTCCGCGGCGAGGCGCACCGCATGTGATCGGAGCGATACGCCTGCGGAACGGTGGACCCCGGAACAAGTCCGGGGTGACGAAGGGGGTGGGGAGGCGTTCCGGTGCTCACGAACGCGGCGGGGATCGGGTCGTGGCGACGCGCGTTTCAGGGCCATGTTCACCAGCATCGATCCCGCGACCGGCCAGCCCGGCGCCAGCATTCCCGAACTCACCGCCGCCGAGCTGGAGGAGAAGATCGCGCGTGCCGAAACCGCCTATCGCGCGTGGCGGACGACGTCGCTCGACGAGCGCACCGCGTTGCTCGAGCGGATCGCCGAACAGTTCGACGCCAACACCCGCGAGCTCGCCGAAATCGCGACGCGCGAGATGGGCAAGACGCTGAAATCGGCGATTGCCGAGGTGCAGAAATGCGCCGCCGCCTTTCGCCATTATGCGCAGCAGGGGCCGGCGATGCTGGCGCCGACGCGTCTCGACACGCCCACCGGGCCGGCGATCACGCGCTGGTTGCCGCTGGGGCCGGTGCTGGCGGTGATGCCGTGGAACTTCCCTTATTGGCAGGTGGTGCGTTTCGCCGCGCCGACGATCCTTGCCGGCAATGTCGGGCTGCTCAAGCACGCCTCGCTGACGCAAGGGTGCGGCGCGGCTATCGAGCGGACGATCGTCGCCGCGGGGGCGCCCGCCGGGCTGTTCCAGAACCTCGCGATCAGATCCGACAAGGTCGATGCGCTGATCGCCGATCCCCGCATCGTCGCGGTGACGCTGACCGGGAGCGAAGGCGCCGGGATCAAGGTCGCCGAGGCGGCGGGGCGCAACCTCAAGAAGGTGGTGCTGGAATTGGGTGGATCGGATCCGTTCATCGTGATGCCGTCGGCCGATCTGGACGAAGCGGTGAAGCAGGCGGTGACCGCGCGTGTCCAGAACAGCGGCCAGTCGTGCATCTGCGGCAAGCGGATGATCGTCCATGCCGATGTCTACGACGCGTTTATGGAAAACTTCTCCGCGGCGATGCGCGCGGTGAAGGCGGGCGATCCGATGGACGCGGGCAGCGACATGGGGCCACTGTCGAGCGAGGAGCAGCGCCAGACGACACTCGACCAGCTGGCGGCGATCCAGGCGGCGGGCGGGCGGCTATTGTTCGGTGGCGAGGCGCTGCCGGGCAAGGGCGCCTATATGTCGGCGGGCGTGCTGGTCGACGTGCCGATCGACCACCCGGCCGCGCAGGAGGAGCTGTTCGGCCCGGTGGCGATGGTGTTCCGCGCCGCCGATATCGACGCGGCGATCGCGCTGGCCAACGACGTGCCGTTCGGGCTGGGATCGTCGGTGTGGACCAACGACGCCGCCGAGCGCGCGCGGTTCGAGCGCGATATCGAGGCGGGGATGGTCGCGGTCAACGCGATGCTCGCCTCCACCCCGGAGGCGCCGTTCGGCGGGATCAAGCGATCGGGCTATGGCCGCGAGCTGGGCCCTTATGGGCTGCACGAGTTCATGAATTTGAAGACGGTGTTCGGCTGATCCGACGCGTGCCCCCGTTCAGGTCCGGCGCGCGGTCCAAGTGTAGAGCACCGAGACGCCGACCAGCCCCAGGTCGATCGCCGCCTGGATACGGTGCGGGCTGGGATCACCGATATCGTGGGTCAGCAGGCGGATGTCCGGGGTGGGATGGCGCACGGCGGCGATCGTCAGTGCGGCCACGGCCACGATCGCCAACTTCCGATGGTTCGACATCGCTCTTCCTCCCAGCGATGCAGGCTTAGCAGAAGCCGTGGCGCGACGCCATGCCGGACAGCAAGGCGGGGTATTCAGGCGGCGCGGACCAGATCGGTGCCGACGCGCACGCGGTCGCGCCCCGCCGCCTTGGCCGCGAACAGCGCCTGATCGGCGCTGCGGTACATCGCCTTCCAGTCGGTCTCGCGCGGCAGCGCGCCGGTACAGGTGCCGATGCTGGCGGTGACGGTGAGGTCGAAGGGCATGCGCTCTTCGCGCAAGGTATCGAGCACCGCGCGCGCGTCGAGGGCGGCGGCCTGCGGCGTCAGGATGGCGAATTCCTCGCCGCCGACGCGCGCGACCAGCGACTGCGCCGCCGCCGCGGCACGCAATGCGCGGGCGATGACGCGCAGCACCTCGTCGCCGCCGTCGTGACCGATGGTTTCGTTGATGCTCTTGAAATGATCGATGTCGATCAGGATCAGCTGGTGCGGCTCGTCGCGGCCGATCGCGCTGTCCAGGAACGCGCGGCGGTTGAGCAGCCCGGTCAGCGGGTCGGTCGCGGCGAGCAGCCGTGCGGCGATCTCCTGCTCGCGCGCCTCGTCGCGCTCCAGGCTGAGCAGGCGGATGCGATAGGCGACGCCGAGCGACGACAGCGCCGCCTCCAGCGACATCGCGAGCAATGTCGAATTGTCGATCCACAGATGCCAGCCGATCACGTTGAACGCGGCGAGGACGCGGACCGAAGCGAGCGCGACCGGCGCCCCCCAGGCCAGAGCGAACACCCACAGGAAATTGCTTCGCCGTCGCCACGCACGCCACAGGATCGGCACCAGCAACGTGATGACGAGGAAGTAGCCCGCGGTGCTCAGCGGATCGGTGATATCGGCGAAGCGCGGTGACAGGATCGCATAGCTGGCGGTGGCGATCAGCAGAAAGCTGATCACCGCATTGCTGTAGTGTCGCAACCAGCCGTCGAAGACCCGCCGTTCGAGGAAGGCGCGTGCGAAGATCACCGCCGCGGCGGCCGACCAGGCCAGCAGCACATAGTTCAGCCGTTGTCGGTCGTTGTTGTCGATGGCGGTCCACTGGCCGAGCAGCCCCGACGAGCTGAACGCATAGGCGAGCAGGCACAATACCATCAGGCAATAGGCGGGCTGGAAAGCACGGCGCAGCGCCGCCCACAGCGCGAGATTGTAGATCAGCAGCGCCAGGCACATGCCGCCGAACGCCGCATACAACGCGGCCATGACGATCTCCGCCTTGGCGGTGGCGTGATGATCGGCGAGCGTCGGCCCGACCAGGATACCGCGGCGGTTGAGCGAGCCCTCGATGTGCCAGAGCAGCCGCACCGGCCGCGCCGCATGCTGGGGCAGCGCCATCTGCACGATCGCGCCGAGCATCAGGTGGCGGCCCGTGGTAGCGCTGGTGAAGCCGGTCCGGCGGATCGCACCGTCGGCGTAGAGGACGTAGAGCGTTAGGCGGTCCTGCCACAAGCTCGCCTGCCGCACCTGTTCGCCGTGACCGATGGCGGGCAAAGGTTGCGACAGCAGCCAGAAATCGCCGGTGCCGTACGCGGTCTGGCGGGTCGTGCAGTCGAACCGGGCGGGGTTCGCGAACAAGGCGGCGGGGCGCTCGCCGCCGGCGTCGGGCAGGACGCAGGTGCGCAGCGGCGTCATCGCCGCCATCGCCGGCGCGGCGAACAGGCCGGCGACGATCAGCAGCAGCAATACAGCGATTCGTCGCATCGGGAACCGGCCGGCCATGGCCCGATGCCTAACGCCGGCTTTGCAAACCTTTGGTAAATGGCGATTCAGGATATCGCGCGGCGGCCGCGATTGACAGGTCTGCCGCGCCGCGCTTGGAAGCGCGCCATGACCCCATGGAGCGAACCGCGTGTCGGCTGCGGTGCGGCGATCGTCGTCGATGGCCGCATCCTGCTGCTGCGCCGGCGGACCCAGCCGGAGGCGGGCTGCTGGGGCCTCGCCGGCGGCAAGATCGACCTGTTCGAGCCCGCCGAGGCAGCGATGCGGCGCGAGGTCGAGGAGGAACTGGGGATCGTCGTCGGCACCGCCGACCTGCTGTGTTTCGTCGACCAGATCGACGTGGCGGCGGGGACGCATTGGGTCGCGCCGATCTATCGCATCCGCGACTTCACCGGCGAACCGCGCAACGTCGAACCGGCCAAGCATGACGGGCCGGTCTGGTATCCGCTCGATGCGCTGCCCGAACCGCTGACGACGCCGACCAAGGCCGCGCTCGCCGCGCTGCTGCGCTCAGGTGATGCGGCCAGTCCAGCGCAGGCCGAGCACCGCGATCCGTCGCGGATCGATCGCGACGCGGAGCACCAGCGGCGGTAGCAGCGGGATGTCGGCGCGGCCGCGCGGGCGGGCGGGGCCATCGACGATCAGCTCGACCATCGCCGCGATCAGCCCCGCCGCCAGCCGTTGTTCGGCGCCCGTACCGAAGTGCGCGAGCAATCCGCGGACGCGGTGGCAGTCGGCGATCGCGGTGCCCGTCCATATCAGCGGCACGTCTCGCGTAGACGCGTCCGGCGTGAGGCCGTCGCTGCGGGGCGCCGGCGGCGGTGGCATGGAACGGTCGCCGCCGGCGCGCTGTTCGACCAGCGCGGCGATCAGGTCGGGCGGCACCGTGCCGCGCCGTTCCGCCCGGGCGAGATGCCAGCCACCCAGCCAGCGCGCCACCGTCTCGCTGTCGACGATCCGCCCCGCCGCAAGGTCGGCGAGCGCCGCCGTATCGGCATCGCCGCCGGAGGGCGACAAGGGAGCGTCGGACGGTTCCACGCGTCGACGTTACCACGAAAACGGATCGAACCACGGGCGGTTCGATCCGTTTCGGAGTCATTATTTGGCGTCGACGGGTTCCGCCTTGCCCTTCTTGCGCGGCTTCTTGGGCGCGGCGGGCTCGATGGCGAACGACAGCGCGCCGTCCTTCATCCTGACAGTCACTTCGCCGCCATGGACCAATTTGCCGAACAGCAGTTCCTCCGCGAGCGGTTGCTTGATCTTCTCCTGGATCAGGCGGCCCATCGGGCGGGCGCCGTAGAGCTTGTCATAGCCCTTTTCGGTCAGCCAGCTCTTCGCGGCATCGTCCAGGTTGATGTGGACGTTGCGGTCGGCAAGCTGCAACTCGAGCTGCAGGATGAACTTGTCGACGACCCGCGCGACGACCTCGGTGGGGAGGTAGCCGAACGGCACGATCGCATCCAGGCGGTTGCGGAATTCCGGCGTGAACATCTTCTGCACCGCCTGCTCGTCCTCGCCCTCGCGGGTGAGGTTGCCGAAACCGACCGTCTCGCGCGCCATGTCGGCGGCACCGGCATTGGTGGTCATGATGAGGATGACGTTGCGGAAGTCGACCGACTTGCCGTGCTGATCGGTCAGGCGCCCGTTGTCCATCACCTGCAACAGGATGTTGAACAGATCGGGATGCGCCTTCTCGATCTCGTCGAGCAGCAGCACGCAATGGGGATTCTGGTCGACCGCATCGGTCAGCAGCCCGCCCTGATCGAAGCCGACATAGCCCGGAGGTGCACCGATCAGCCGGCTGACCGAATGGCGCTCCATATATTCCGACATGTCGAAGCGCTGCAGCGGGATGCCGAGGATCGTCGACAGCTGCTTGGCGACCTCCGTCTTGCCGACGCCGGTGGGGCCGGTGAACAGGTAATTGCCGATCGGCTTTTCGGGATCGCGCAGGCCGGCGCGGCTGAGCTTGATCGCGCTTGCCAGCTTCTCGATCGCCGCATTCTGGCCGAAGACGACGCGCTTGAGGTCCGTTTCCAGGCTGGCGAGCGCCAGCGTGTCGTCGGTGCTGACCGATTTCGGCGGGATGCGCGCCATCGTCGCGATGACCGCCTCGATCTCGCGTGCCGTGATCGTCTTCTTGCGCTTGTTGGCGGGCACCAGCATCTGCATCGCGCCGACCTCGTCGATCACGTCGATCGCCTTGTCGGGCAGCTTGCGGTCGTTGATGTAGCGTGCACTCAATTCCACCGCCGACTTGATCGCGTCGGGGGTGTATTTGACCTTGTGATGGTCCTCGAACGCGGTGCGCAGGCCGGCGAGGATCTTGATCGTATCCTCGATGGTGGGCTCGTTGACGTCGATCTTCTGGAACCGGCGCAGCAGCGCGCGGTCCTTCTCGAAGTGGTTGCGGAACTCCTTGTACGTCGTCGAGCCGATGCAGCGGATCGTCCCGCCCGACAGCGCGGGTTTCAGCAGGTTCGACGCATCCATCGCCCCGCCGCTTGTTGCGCCGGCACCGATGACGGTGTGGATTTCATCGATGAACAGCACCGCATGCGGCAGCTTCTCGAGCTCGTTGACGACCGCCTTCAGCCGCTCCTCGAAATCGCCGCGATAGCGCGTGCCGGCGAGCAGCGCGCCCATGTCGAGGCTGTAGATCACCGCTTCCCTAAGCACGTCGGGCACCTCGCCCTCGACGATCTTGCGCGCGAGGCCCTCGGCGATCGCGGTCTTGCCGACGCCGGGATCGCCCACGTACAGCGGATTGTTCTTCGAACGGCGGCACAGGATCTGGATCGTGCGATCCACCTCCGGCCCGCGACCGATCAGCGGATCGACCTTGCCGTTCTTCGCCTTTTCGTTGAGGTCGACGGTGAACTGCTTGAGCGCGCTTTCGCTCTTGCCTTTGTCCTGCCCCTTGGGCGCCTTGTCCTCCTCGACGCCCTTGGGGGTCGGCGTTTCGGCGGCCGCGCCGCCCTTGCCGACTCCGTGGCTGATGAAGCTGACCGCGTCGAGCCGGCTCATGTCCTGCTGCTGCAGGAAATAGACCGCATAGCTTTCGCGCTCGCTGAACAGCGCGACGAGCACGTTGGCGCCGGTCACCTCGTCGCGGCCCGACGACTGGACGTGCAGGATCGCGCGCTGGACGACGCGCTGGAAGCCGCTGGTCGGCGACGGATCGGTCTGCGCATCGACCTTGAGCGCGTCCAGTTCGGTGTCGAGATAGTGGGCGACGGTGGTCTTCAGCTCGCCGAGATCGACGTGGCACGCCTCCATCACCTTGGAGGCATGTTCGTCGCCGATGAGCGCGAGCAGCAGATGTTCGAGCGTCGCATATTCGTGCCGACGCGAGGACGCGGCCTCGAGCGCCTTGTGCAGCGTGGTCTCGAGCGCGGGGGCGAAGGATGGCATTCAGGTTACTCCAGTCGGGCCGCGACGTGATGCGCTGCCCTTTCCAACCATGTCGGTACGGGCGGGCGTTGCATCAAGCTCTTGACGTCGCGACCGGAACGCCGGGCTGATTGCCCATCCGGTGCGGCGGAGGCTCATCGCCTGAATAACGCGTCGGCGCTTGCGCGATGGTTAACGGCGCGCGTCATCGCGGTGCGGGTACGGGCGATCTCACCCTCCAGCGCGGCGATGCGCGCCTCCAGTTCGGCGACCGACAGCGGGTCGAGGTCCTGCCGCAGCAGGGCGGCGAGCGCATCGTCGGCGCGCGAGGGAGCGTCGTCCGGGTCCATCGTTCCGCCAACGTTGACCCCCGGCCATCCGATGTCAATAAGGCAGCCGGGGACTCCCTTACGAACAGGATGCTGGCGGATGAGCGAATTGCCCCGGACGATGCAGGCGATCGACCCCGAAGCACCCGGCGGGCCGGAGGTGCTGCGACCGGTCGAGCGGCCGGTGCCGCAGCCCGGTGGCGGCGAGGTGCTGATCCGCGTCGCCGCCGCCGGGGTCAACCGCCCCGACGTATTGCAGCGCAAGGGCGGCTATCCGCCACCGCCGGGCGCGCCGTCGATTCCGGGGCTCGAGATCGCCGGCACGATCGTCATGGTGGGCGAGGGCGTCGACGACGCGCTGCTCGGCCAGCCGGTCTGCGCGCTGCTGGCGGGCGGCGGCTATGCCGAATATGCGGTCGCGCCCGCCGGCCAGTGCCTGCCGGTGCCGCACGGGCTGGAGATGGTCGAGGCGGCGGCGATCCCCGAAACGCTCTTCACCGTCTGGACCAATCTGTTCGAACGCGCCTTCGCGACCGAGGGTGACAGCGTGCTGGTCCATGGCGGCACCAGCGGCATCGGCACGATGGCGATCGCGCTCGCCAGTATCTTCGGGCTGACGATCATCGTCACCGCCGGCTCCGACGCCAAATGCGCGCGCGCGCTGGAACTGGGGGCGGATCACGCGATCAACTACAAGAGCAACGATTTCGTCGCGCGGGTAAAGGCGATCACCGACGGCAAGGGCGTCACCGCGGTGATCGACATGGTCGGGGGCGACTATGTGCCGCGCAATCTCCAGTGCCTGGCCGACGACGGCCGCCACGTCTCGATCGCGGTACAGGGCGGCGCGCAGGCGACGATCCCGATCTTCGAGATCATGCGCCGCCGCCTGACGCTCACCGGCTCGACGCTGCGCGCGCGCGACACCGCGTTCAAGACCTTGGTCGCCGACGAGATCGCCCGCACCGTCTGGCCACACGTCGAGGCCGGCCGCCTGCGCCCGGTGATCGACCGGACCTTCCCGCTTGCCGAGGCCGCCGCGGCGCATGCGCGGATGGAGGAGGGGGATCACGTGGGGAAGATCGTGCTGACGATGTAAGCGCGAACGGTGGGGGTGGGCGGCCTCACAAAGCACCACCTTGCCCTTCTGCCACACGCGCAGTACATCGGACGGTGCAAGCGGCCGCTCCGGTAAGGGGCGGCCCTATTCATTTCCGACGGAGTTTTCCCCGTGGCCCAGCCGCTCATGCCCCATGCGACCGCATCCTGGATGGTCGATAACACGTCGCTGTCGTTCGACCAGATCGCCGATTTCTGCGGTCTGCATATCCTCGAAGTGCAGGCGATCGCCGACGACACCGCCGCGACCAAGCTGACCGGGCGCGATCCGATCCGCACGCACGAGGTGACGCAGGAGGAGGTCGACAAGGGCCAGGCCGATCCGTCGTACCGCCTCAAGATGATCAAGGGTCCCGAGCAGGTCCGCCGCACCAAGGGCCCGCGCTACACGCCGGTGTCGAAGCGTCAGGACAAGCCCGACGGCATCGCCTGGATCATCCGCAACCACCCCGAGATCACCGACGGCGCGATCAGCAACCTGATCGGCACCACCCGCACGACGATCGCCGCGATCCGCGACCGCAGCCACTGGAACATCGGCAACATCACGCCGAAGGATCCGGTGACGCTGGGCCTGACCACGCAGCGCGAGCTCGACGCGGCCGTCGCCAAGGCGTCGAAGGCGTCGGGCAACGAAGCCGCGCCGACCGACACGCGGCTGGAGGGCGATCGCGAGGCGCTGATCGCGAGCCTGCGCGCCGAGCGCGACGCGGCGGCGCGGGGTGTCGACGTGGATCACAACGATCCGGCGGCGGCTGCGGCGGCGCTGTTCCAGGACCCGTTCAAGCGCTGATCGGGTAAGCGGCGGCGATCGCCGCTGTCCCCATTCCACCGTCACCCCGGACTTGTTCCGGGGTCCACTCTGCGGCGGGGCGTAGGGATCGCGCCTCTTGCTCCGCGCTCGCGGCACGGTGGACCCCGGAACAAGTCCGGGGTGACGAAGGGGGTTTGGCGGGTGTCCGCCTTCCCTCTGGCGCCCGGTCCCGCGCTGGACTAGCCTCTCCCAAACCCCTGGGAGAGCACCATGTGCGACGAACTGACCGCCGCCGATACGCAAGCGCATCTGTCCCGCCGCCAGTTCGGCGCCGCCGCCGGTGCGGTCGGCGTCACGATGGTGTTGCCCGCCGCGCCGGCGAACGCCAGGCCGGTCAAGGGCCGCGATGTCGTCGTCGCCACGCCCGACGGCCAGTGCGACGCCTATTTCACCGCGCCGACCAGCGGCAAGCACCCCGCGGTGCTGATGTGGCCCGACATCATGGGGTTGCGGCCGGCGTTCCGGCAGATGGCCGACCGGCTCGCGCAGTCGGGCTATGCGGTGCTGGTCGTCAACCAATTCTACCGCGCCACCAAGTCGCCGATCGTCCAGCCGGGCGAATCGTTCGACCAGCCCGCGGTGCGCGAGCGGATCATGCCGTGGCGCGCGGCGCTGACGGCGGAGGCGACGACGCGCGACGGCATTGCCTTCCTCGCCTTCCTCGACAAGCAGAAGGAGGTCGACACCAAGCGCGGCGCCGGTTCGGCGGGCTATTGTATGGGCGGGCCGATGGTGTTGCGCACCGCGGCGGCGGTGCCGGGGCGCGTGCATGCCGGCGCGTCCTTCCATGGCGCGGGGCTGGTGAGCGAGGCGCCCGACAGCCCGCACCGGCTCGTGCCGGGGCTGCGCGGCGGCTATCTGATCGCGATCGCCACCAACGACGATGCGCGCAGTCCGAACGACAAGGTCGCGCTGCGCGATGCCTTCGCCGCCGCCAAACGCCCTGCCGAGATCGAGGTGTATGACGGTGCGATGCACGGCTGGTGCGTCATCGACAGCAAGGTCTACAATCAGCCGCAGGCCGAGCGCGCCTGGGGCCGGATGCTCGACCTGTTCGCCAAAAATCTGTGATGGGGGATGCCATGACCGCCGATCTGACGCTCTACACCAATCCCATGTCGCGCGGCCGCATCGCGCGCTGGATGCTCGAGGAGGTCGGCGTCGCCTATGACGTCGTGATGCTCGACTACGGTTCGACGATGAAGCAGGAGCCGTATCTGTCGATCAATCCGATGGGCAAGGTGCCCGCGATCGTCCACCGCGGCCGGACGGTGACCGAAGGCGCGGCGATCTGCGCCTATTGCGCGGAGGCGTTTCCCGAGGCGGGCCTCGCGCCGAACGACGACGAGCGCGCGGACTATTACCGCTGGCTGTTCTTCGCCGCGGGTCCGGTGGAAGCGGCGATCACCAACCGCTCGCTGGGGGTCGAGCCAACCGCGGACCAGCAGCGGATGACGGGATATGGCTCGTACGAACGCGTCGTCGACGTGCTCGAACAGGCGGTGTCGGCGCACGATTACATCGCCGGCGACCGCTTCACCGCCGCCGACGTCTATGTCGGGTCGCAGGTGATCTGGGGCGCGCAGTTCGGCTCGCTGCCCAAGCGGCCGGCATTCGATGCCTATATTGCGCGGCTGGTGACGCGGCCGGCGTATCTGAAGGCCGCCGAGCTGGACGATGCGGCGATGGCGCCGGCTTAAGGGCGGATAAAAGCGGCTTCACCAGCACTAACGGAGGAGGAAGGCGGTTGCCGGGATCAGCGTCCCGGCTTCGCCACCTCGACCGCATAGACGTGACCCGCGCCCCACATGTTCGACCGGAACACCAGCCACTTTCCGTCGGGGGTGAAGCTCGCGTTGGGTTCCGAGCGATAGTCGTGGTTGCGGAGATCGACCAGCCGCTCGACATCGACCGCGCCCGGTGTGATGAGGTCGGCGCTGTTGGCGGCGTGGATGCCGGCGACGTCAGAAATGGCGCGCGGGCGCAGCAGCTGGATGTATTTGCCGTCGGGGGCGTGCGCCGCCATCTCGGGATCGCCGCCGTCGCTCGCAAAGACGCTGCCGTCGGGCGCGCTGTTGAAGTGCACGCCCCAGGCGTTGCGATCGATATGATACCAGCGCCGCTTGGCGGTGCCGACGTCGTAGCCCGCGACCCAGAAATCCACGCCGCGCGGCGTCTGCAGGTCGTACCAGACGGTCCTGCCGTCGCGCGCCCACCATTCGTGGCCGGCGATCTCCATGTTGATCGTCCGGGTATGGATCAGTTTGGGCCGATCGGGGCGATCGACGCGGATCAGCCACATCCGGTCGACGACGTGCCAGTTGCCCTCATGGCAATAGAGCAGCAGGCCGGGATCGGTCGGCGAGAATTGCAGGTGGTTGAGCCAGTCGGTGGACGCGGTGATCGTCTTCTTCGCACCGGTAGCGATGTCGATGGTGAAGATCTCCATCGGGATGCGCTGCATCAGCCGGCGGTTGATCTGCACCTCGCGCCCCTCGGCATAGGTGAGCTTTTCGCCATTGGAACCGCGTTCGTCGGCGGGGTCGCGGGTGGTGAGCACGCTGCCCGGGTTGACGCCCGCGCCGGCACCTGCGCCGGTGTTGCGCGCGCCGGCGAACAGCGTCTCGTCGGCGTTGATCGTCGCGATCGAATAGCCCGGTTGCAGGTCGGCGATCCGCCGGCTTTTGCCCGTCGCGATGTCATAGCCCATGATCGTGCGCGGCCCCCGCTGCGGCATCGCCGCGGCGACCTTCGCATCATGCCCCTGCGTCTGTTCGAGCGCGGTCAGATAATAGACCGTGCCGGTGCGATGGCCGACGAACTGCAGGCTGACGCGGCCGGGCACGATCAGCTTCGAGCCCCAGGTCTTGAGGTCGAGCGCCATGATCCCGCTCGGCGAACTGTACGCCATCCAGCGGCCATCGGGGGTGTAGCTGTTGACGTTGAAATAGGTGCTGCTGCTACCCGGCTCGTCGGAGATGCGGACGAGGCGATGGCCGGTGGTGGCGTCGATCCAGCTCTTCGGCGGCGTCGCCTGCGCGCCCGGCTTCGCGGTCAGCACCGGTGTGGTCTGCGCCGATGCCACCCCCGCGGCGGCGCAGAGCAGAGCGGCGATCCAGAGCTTCATGACGGCATCCTCTTCTATCGTTGCCGATGAAGTCTCACACTATAGATCGATGGTCCATCATTTAATGGGTGGGGCCGGATCAGCGCGTCATCGAGAACGGCCGTACAGCGCGTTCGCTGCCCCAGATTTTGTCCGGCACCGCGCCCATCGTGAAGCGCAGCTCGCCGCCGCTGCGGATCTCGTCGTCCCCCACATACGTGCGGGTCAGCGGCTTGCCGTTAAGCCGTACCCCGGTCAGGTAGCGGTTCGCCGGGGATAGCCCGTCCGCGACCACGGTGAAGCGCTTGCCGTCGGGCAGGGTGATCGCCGCGCGCGCGACGAACGGCCGGCCGATGACATATTCATTCGATCCCGGCGCGACGGGGTAGAAACCCAGCGCGGTGAAGACTAGCCACGCCGACATCTGGCCGAGATCGTCGTTGCCCGACAGGCCATCGGGCGTCGGCTTGTATTGCGACGCGACGATCTGCGCGAGCCGCTCCTGCGTCCGCCACGGCGCACCGGCATAGCTGTAGAGATAGGCGACGTGATGGCTCGGTTCGTTGCCGTGGATATATTGACCGATCAGTCCGGCGATATCCTCGGCGTGGCTATAGTCGAGCTTGGAAGTGTCGTAATCGAACATCGCGTCGAGCTTGGCGATCGCCTTCGCATCGCCGCCGAGCAGGCGGAACAGCCCCGCCTGATCCTGCGGCACGAACCAGCTATATTGCCAGGCGTTGCCTTCGGTATAATCCGATCCGTAGTTGATCGCGGTCGGATCGAACGGCGTGCGGAACGCGCCGGACGACAGCCGCGCGCGCAGCCAGCCGCTCTTCGCGTCGAAGCTGTTGCGCCAGTTGCCCGCGCGCTTCGCGAACCGGTCGGCGACATCCTTGCGCCCCATCGCGCCCGCCATCCGCGCGATCGTCCAGTCGTCATAGGCATATTCGACCGTCTTCGACGCCGCCTCCGGCTCCTTGTCGATCGGCACGTAGCCGCGCGCGATATAGTCGCCCAGGCCGCCGTAGGGTGCGTAACTGGCGCTCGCGACCATCGCGTCGAGCGCGGCATCGGCGTCGAAACCGCGAAAGCCCTTCAGATAGGCGTCGGTGATCACCGGCACCGCGTGATAGCCGATCATCGTCCACGTCTCGCGCCCGGCGAACTGCCACACCGGCAGGATGCCGTCGGGGCTGTTGCGGCGGCTCTCGATCAGCGAATTGACGACGTCGTTGGTCGTCGCGGCGGGCTGGACCAGCGTTAGCAGCGGATGCTCGGCGCGGAACGTGTCCCACAGCGAAAAGGTCGAGCGGACGGTGAAACCCTTCGCGGCATGCACCTGATCGTCGGGCCCGCGATAGCGGCCGTCGGCATCGCTCCACACGCTCGGCGCGAGCAGGCTGTGGTAGAGCGCGGTATAGACGCTGGTCCGCATCGGCGCGGGCGCATCGATCTCCACCCGGCCGAGCGCCGCGGTCCAGGCGGCGGTGGTTGCGGTGCGGATCGCGTCGAAACCGCCCGGCTCGGCGGCTAGGTTGGCGACCGCGCCATCCTCGTCCACCCCCGACAGCGCGACCTTCACCTCGAGCGGCGCGGCGAGCGTGCCGAAATCGAGCCGCGCCTCCAGCGCCTTGCCCAGCTTCTCGGCGACGGCATCGCTGCCGCGTCCCGGCCCCTGAAAGCCCTTGTACGGCACGTCCGTGTCGCGATCGACGAAGGCGTGGCCGGTCAGCGGTGTCGAAAAGCGCATCGCGAAGAACAATTTGCGCCCCGGCGCCCAGCCGCGCGTCTCGCGGAAACCGGTCAGCGTGCCGTCGGGGCGCAGGTGCAGCCCCGACCACAGGATCTTGCCGGGATAATCGTACAGCGACGAGCGCAGGTCGATCAGCAGATGTGCCGCCCGTCCTTTCGGAAAGGCATAGCGGTGGACGCCGACGCGCGTCCCCGCGGTCAGTTCGGCGGCGATCCCGCTGTCGGTCAGCTTCACCGCATAATAGCCCGGCTTCGCGCGCTCGGTCGCGTGATCGAAGCGCGAGCGATATCCCGATCCGGGCACTTTGGCATCGCCCGGGTCCATCCGCACCGTCTCGCCCGCCTGCGGCATGACCAAAAGATCGCCGAGATCGGAATGGCCCGCGCCCGAGAAATGCGTGTGGCTGAACCCCTGGATCGTCGGGTCGTCGTAGCGATAGCCTGCAGCATGGCCGTAGCAGGCGCGCAAGGCACAGGTCGCATCGGTGTCCGGCGACAGCTGTACCATCCCGAACGGTGCGGTCGCGCCGGGAAAGGTGTGGCCTTCGCCACCGGTGCCGATCATCGGATCGACCGCATCGATCGGGGCGGGGACGCTCTGGGCGACGGCGGTCGCGGAGAGCGAGGCGGATAGAAGGAGCAGGAGCACGCGCATGCCCTTGTTTAAGCAGGGGCATGCGGACATTGTCCAATGGAGGTTGAGGCGTGTTGCCGTTTGCCCCCTCACGATGTTTCGGGGTGTGAACGAAACCTCACCGCATGGCGCCTCCCCGGCGAAGGCCGGGGTCCAGTTGGGCGAGCATCTGCCATGACGTACGAGCGCTGACCTAACTGGACCCCCGTGTGTTGCAGATATGCGATAAGGATGGCGGGCGGGAGACCGTTGGACCCCTGGCACGGAGATGCCGCAGTCCGGCTCGGTTCCCCGCCCGCGTTGGTCACACACCTGAACAGTTGCATGAGGCTGCTGGCACCAGA
>NZ_JAMLDY010000017.1 GCF_024211255.1 Sphingomonas liriopis
ATGTTCTGTCGCCTGAAGGACTGGAGACGCATCGCCACCCGCTTCGACCGTAACATCAAGACCTTCATGGCTGCCATCGCCTTCGCAGCAGCCGTCATCTGGTGGTTATGAGTCCGGACCCTAGACTTCGCGCTGCCCGATTTCGGCGGGGACTACGGCTCGCCGGGCTGGATCAACTGGAAGATCAACCATATGGGCGATTTGAACAGCCACCCGATCGAGATCGTCGACAACATGGCCGATCTCGCGCATTTCCAGCCGATCCACGGCTCGATCGACGCCACCTATTTCGCCAACGAGTTCAAGGGCCATCAGGTCTGGCAGTATTTCTCGTCGGGACACCGCACGCTGGTAAGCGAAGCGGGGGCGCAACTGCACACCACCACCTGGTATACCGGGCCGGCGATCCTGCAGTCGGAGATGAAGGGCGACTTCAACTCGTTCATCATGATCGCCCATACCCCCGTGGAGGAAGGCTGCACGCGGGTCTGGCACGGGTTGATGGTGCAGGTGAACGACGGGACCGCGCCGATCACCGACGAGCATCGCGCCGGTGCGCTCGCCTATCAGGAGGGTAGCCGCCTCGCGCTTGCGCAGGACGTCGAGGTCTGGCAGCACAAGCTGCCGTGCATCAATCCGATGGTGGTGCCGGGCGACGGCCCCTTCGGCAAGCTCAGGACCTAGGCCGGATCGACATTCAGGATTCCCAAACTCGTTGCAGGCTGATTCATAGGCATCCGTGTCGCAGCGCGGAGGGAGTGATGGGGATCAAGCGGTACGAGTTGAGCGAGGCGCAATGGTCGCGGATTGCGTCGCTGGTTCCGGGCAAGACGACTGATCCCGGCCGAACGGGTTCGGACAACCGCTTGTTCTTTGAATGGATGTTTGTGGGTGCTGCGCTCGGGCGCGCACTGGTGCGACCTGCCGGAGCGCTATGGCAAGTGGAAGACGGTGCACCGGCGCTTCAGCCGCTGGTGCCATGCCGGCGTCTGGGAGCGCGTGTTCGAGGCGCTGACAGCCGACCGGGACAACCAGTATCTGATGATCGACAGCACTATCGTTCGCGCCCATCAACAGGCTGCGACCGGAAAAGGGGGGCCGAGGATCAGGCGCTGGGGCGTTCCCGAGGTGGATTGACGACCAAGATCCACATGCTCGCCGACACGTTCGGTCGCCCTGTGCGGTTCCGCATCACGCCGGGGCAAGCCAGCGACATCGCCTCCGCATCCGATCTGCTCGAAGGCCAGCAGGCCGGGGCGGTGCTGGCCGACAAAGCCTATGACGGCAACGACTTGCGCGACCAGATCGCAGGCATGAACGCCACCGCGGTCATCCCGTCAAAACGCAACCGCAAGGTCGTCATCCCGCACGACGCAGACATCTACAAGCATCGCAATCAGATCGAGCGATGCTTCGGGCGCCTCAAGCATTTCCGACGATTCGCCACCCGCTACGACCGCCGCACCATCCACTTCACCGGATTTGTCCACCTCGCCGCCACCATGATCTGGCTACGATGAATGTCGATCCGGCCTAGTACAGGCAGTTCTTCCAGTCGCGTGACAAGGTGGCGCCGATCCAGCAGCGCGTCGAGGGGCTGGTCGTCAGCGTCGACCGGCGCAGCGATCCGCAGGCGGCGTGACCATCCTGTCCCCGCCGTCCGCGCGCCGCGTCGCGGTTGCCGCGGGGCAGGGGCTGATCGTCTTCACCTCCTCGTTCGGCTCGGTCTGCTACATGCACGGCCCCGCCTATGGCGCGCAGAAGGCGGGGGTGGACAAGTTCGCCGCCGACATGGGCGTCGACTTCCGCGACACCGGCGTGACCGCCGTCTCGCTGTGGATGGGGCCGCTGCGCACCGAGTGGAGCGAACGCACGCTGACCGAGCATCCCGAACAATATGCGGCGTTCATGCACGATGCCGAGACGCCCGAATTCAACGGCCGCGTGATCGCCGCCATCCATGACGATGCCGGCCGCGCCGCGCTGAACGGCCAAACGCTGATCGCCGCCGAGATCGCCGGGCGTTACGGCATCACCGAAGCGGGCGGTCGCCGTCCTCCGTCGTACCGCGACCGCCTGGGCGAGCCACGCATCCCGCACCCGGCGATCGTCGTCTAGGACCGATCGACATTCAGCTTTGACGGCCTGCAAACGGCGGTTTCGCATGCTTCCGGTGCTCACGTACCGAAAGTACGCTGCGCTCCGGGTCACGCAAAACCACCGTTTTCGGCACGTCATCTTCTGAATGTCGATCGGTCCTAGCGGAAACAGGAACGGGGACGGCAGCAGAGCCGCCCCCGCCCCGCCTCGTCAGTCCTGCAACAGCGCGCGGGCCTGATCGGCCAATGTCGGTACGCCACGTTCCTGCAGGAACGTCACGCGACCGGCGACGATATCGCGAGTCATCTCCTCCTGCGTGTCCACCCAGAATTCGCCGGCGGCGATCTTGGCGACGATCTTGCGGCAGCCTTCGTCCAGTTCCATGCCATAGCTGGCCATCATATGCGCCATGGTCGCACGGTGCCGTGCCGCGGCGGCGGGCTCGCCGACACCCGCGGCGGCGTCGAAGATGCTCGTCTTGAGCATGCCGGGGATCACCGAACTGACGTGGATCGGCGCACCGGCCAGCTCCATTTCCAGGTACAGGCATTCGGAGAACGACTGGATGGCGTGTTTCGACATGATGTACGCGGTCTGCGTCGGCATCTGG
Organism: Sphingomonas liriopis; assembly: GCF_024211255.1. Classification (GTDB taxonomy): domain Bacteria; phylum Pseudomonadota; class Alphaproteobacteria; order Sphingomonadales; family Sphingomonadaceae; genus Sphingomonas; species Sphingomonas liriopis. Next base: position 2,711 of record NZ_JAMLDY010000017.1, read on the forward strand.
CTGAACCCGCCGACCGACGACAGGTTGGCGATCCACGCCGGCGCCCCCGCCTTCAGCATGTGCGGCACGAACGCGCGCACGCCGTGAACGACGCCGTTGACGTTGACGCGCAGCGTCTGCTCCCAGCGCGCGACCGGGACTTCCCAGGTCAACCCGATCGTCTCGATCCCCGCATTGTTCACCAGCAGCCGCACCGCCCCGTGGCGTGCGAACACATCCGCGGCAAGTGCATCGAGCGCGGCGGGGTCGCCGACGTCGAGCCGCAGCGCCTCCGCCTTGCCGCCGGCCGCAACGATCGCGTCGGCGACCGATCGCGCGCGCTCGGCATCGATGTCCGTGACGATCACGGTCATGCCGATCTCGCCGCAGCGCCGCGCCAGCCCCATGCCGATCCCCGCGCCCGCGCCGGTGATGACGGCGACGCCGCCCGCGAACAGCTCCTCCTCGCGGCTCACGACTCGACCACCGACAGGATGTGGCTGTCATGCCCGGGGAAGACGTAGTCGAGTTCGAGCACCATCGAATCGGCCAGCGGGCCGGCGACGAGGATGTCGGTCTCGATGAACGCCTGCACGCCGGCGCGTCCGTAGCAGTAGCGATCGACGTCGCCGAACACCGGCGACGCGTCCAGCCGTGCATCTACCGCCGGCTCGCCGCGCCGCGCGCGGTTCATGGTGATTTTCAGCCGTCCCTTCATCTCGGGATCGTCGCGGTTCAGCCGTTGCAGTTCCTCCACCACGCGTTCGAGCTCCTCGAGCGAATCGAGCAAAACGCCGAGGTGGAAGGTATATTCGGGATCCGCGTCGATCGCCGCGCGCAGACCGGCGATCGAGGGATGCTCATCTGCGGTACCGAATCCCAGCGCCGCCCGCGCCGCATCGACGACCGCCGCCTGCGCGGGTGGCAGCAGCGACAGGAAGACGATGCCGTCCCCGCGCGCATGATGATGCCGGTCGACGACGAACCGGTAGAAGCTCGATCCGTCCGGCAACGGGAACGACTGCGTCTCCACATAGCCCGTGGTCGTCAGCAGCCGCGCCGCCAGCGAGGCTTCCTCCTTCTGGCCGTAATGCAGGGCGACATGCCCCATGGTCCGCCGGCTTGCCGGCAGCGCGGCGGTCGGTGCAACGCTCACGGATCTCTCCTTCGTGGTTTCGACGCATGATCCTTTCAAGCGGCAGGCAGGTCAACCTGCAATCTGCGCATTATAGCAGCCTGCGCCGCTACCAAACCTCCATTTGCGTATTTCTGTCATCGATCGGCAAATACGGATCGTCCCAGGCGCACAGTCCTTCTCCGTCTAGAAAACGGCCTTTTTCTACGCATATTGACAGCCATGGACGCATGGGCTTAGCATTCACGCAGACGCAAGCAACTTGCGCTATCGTGGAGAGCGAGCATGTACCTTCAGCCCGATGATCGATCGCAGCGCAGCCCGGACCGATCGCCGATCGCGATCGCGACGGACGTCACGCTGCTGCTGGCACTGGTGGTCGTGCTCGTCATTGCACCGTTCCTCATCCTCGCGATCGTCAAGTTCGCCGACCTCACGCTGCTCCCGCTTGTCGGCGACGGGTTCAACCACATCCATCAGTTCCGCTCCGGAAACTGATCCGCCCCGGCGTCGCGCGCCGCCGCGACGATAGATCCGAACCGTCCCCGGCCGTGTGTCGGCGCGCTCGTCCTACTCGTCCTCGAGCCCCGCGAAACGCCAGCCATAGAGCGCGACAACGGCGAAGGCGGCGGCCGGCAGGACGAAGGCCGCAGGCGCACCGTACACTTCCGCCAGCCGCCCCATCGGATAGGGCAGCACCACCCCGCCGCCGATCGCCATCACCATCGCCGACGCGCCGCGCTTCGCCCCCTTCCCCAGGTCGCGCACACCCAACGCGAAGATCGTCGGGAACATGGTCGACATGAAGAAGAACACGCCGATCATCGCCGCCAGCGACACCTTGTCGATGCCGGCGGCGACCAGCAGCGACAAGGCGACGTTGGCCAGCGCGAACAGCGTCAGCAGCCGCCGCGGCGCGACCCGTGCGAGCAACGCGGTGGAAGCGAAGCGGCCGAGCATGAAGGTGACGAGCGCCAGCGACAGCAGATAGGCGGCGGCCCGCGGCGTCAACCCGCTCCACGTGGTCAGCGCGACGTTGATGAACAGCGCGCCGATCCCGACCTGCGCACCGATGTAGATCGCCTGCGTCGCCACGCCGAACACGAAGTGACGGCGCTGCAGGATGCCGCCCGCGCGGCCACCTTCGGTCGCGTGGCTGTCCTCCGAGATCTCGGGCAGGTGCGCCCGCGCGACGAACAGCGCGAAGACGACGATGGCGATGCCGATCCCGGCGTAGATCATCCGCACGTTGTCGTGCGCACCCTCCGCCGCGGCCGGTGCACCGTCCGCGAAGAACAGCGTGCCCCCGATCAGCGGCCCGATGAACGTCCCCAGCCCGTTGAACGACTGGGCGAGGTTCAGACGGCGGGACGCGTCCTCGGGCGCCCCCAGCACCGCGACATAGCTGTCGGCGGCGGTTTCGAGGCACGCGAGCCCCGATGCCAGCACGAACATCGACAGCACGAACGGCAGGAACGTGCCCGCCGCCGCCGCAGGGATGAACAGGAACGCGCCGACCGCGGTGATGACCAGTCCGGTGAGGATGCCGATCTTGTACCCGGCCCGCGCGAGCCACAGCCCGGCGGGCAGGCTGACGACCAGATACGCCCCGAAGTAGGCGACCTGCAGCCACGTCGATTCCGCCGTACCGACGTGCAGCGTGTCCTGGAAATGCTTGTTGAGGACGTCGAGCAGGCCATAGGCCAGTCCCCAGATGAAGAAGAGGCTGATCGCGAACGACAGTGCGACGCGCAGCGTGCGGCGCGGCACCTCCGCCGCGTGAACGGGAACGGGGGGTGTCACGGGCGGTTCTCCCAATCGAGGTCGAGGCGGTAGAAACGGTCGGCATTGCCGCCGAACAGTGCGCGGCGTTCGGCGAGCGTGAAATCCGCGACGATCGCGTGATAGGCGGACAGGTGTCGGGCGACGGTGCCGAACAGCGCGTCGGTCGACAGGCCCGTGGCGTCGGCCGACCCGTCGAGCCATTGCGTTTCGGCCAGCGCCTCGTCCGCGCGTGCGCCCGCATCGACGGTGCCAGCGACGTTCCAGGCCGCCGTATCGCGGCGATACCCGGCGGGGCCGCAATCACGCGCGATGGCGGTCACGTCGCCTCCGGACCTTCTCCGGCGAAGGGCGGCGTCAGCCAGTCGTAGTGAAGATGCGCAAGGTCCCGGAAATGGACGTGGGCGTCGACAAAGGGAATGTCGTTCATCGCGCTCTCCGGTGCGGGCGCCCGCTCAATAGGTGGTCCGGCCGCCCGACGTGTCGAACGTGGCCGCGGTCGAGAAACTACATTCCTCCGACACCAGGAAGCAGACCATCGCGGTCGTCTCGTGCGTTTCGCCCAACCGCCCCATCGGGATCTTGCCGAGCATATAGTCGATCTGGCTTTGCGGCATCTGCTCCAGGATCGGGCTGACGAAGGTCGCGGGCGTCACCGCGCTGACCAGCACGTTCTGCTGCGCCAGTTCCTTGCCGAGGCTCTTGGTGAGGCCCAGCACGCCGGCCTTGGATGCCGAATAGGCGGAGGCGTTGGGATTGCCCTCCTTGCCCGCGACCGATGCGACGTTGACGACGCGGCCATAGCCGTTGGCGACCATGTGCGGCACCACCGCCCGACAGGTGTAGAACACGCCGTTGAGGTTGATGTCGATCACCCGCTGCCAGCCGTCGACCGGGAAATCGGTTACCGGGGTGGTCGGGCCGGTGATCCCCGCCGAACAGACCAGGATGTCGACCTTGCCCAGCGCCGCGGCGCTCTGCGCGGCGGCGCGCGCCACCGCATCGGGGTCGGCGATGTCGAGCGCGACGGTATGCGTCGCCCCGATCTCCGCCGCCGCCGCGGCGAGCGCGGCGGCGTCGAGATCCCACAGGGCCGCGGTGCTGCCCTCGGCGGTGATCCGGCGCGCCACGTCCTTGCCGAGCCCCGAGGCGCCGCCGGTGACGATCGCGGCGCGGCCGGCGAACCGATCCGCCGCGCTCACCGGAACCGCCCCAGATCGAACGCGACGACCGACTGCGTCGAGCTGCCCAGCCTGTCGATCGCCAGCGTCATCGTGTCGCCGGGCTTGAGGAATATCTTCTCGGGCTTCTTGCCCTCGCCCACGCCCGGCGGCGTACCGGTGATCATCAGGTCGCCGGGTTCCAGCGTGACATATTCGCTGACGTAGGAGATCAGCTCGGCGACGTCGAAGATCATCGTCTTCGTGTTGCCGGTCTGCATCCGCTCGCCGTTGACGTCCAGGCTCATGTCGAGAGTCTGCGGATCGCCGACCTCGTCGGGCGTCACCAGCCACGGACCGACCGGGCAGAAGGTGTCATGCCCCTTCCCCTTCGACCATTGCGTGCCGCGCTCCTTCTGGTTGAACCGCTCCGACACGTCGTTGACCAGGACATAGCCGGCGACATGGTCGAGTGCCGCCTCCTTCGTCACGTGACGGCAGGTCTTGCCGATCACGACGATCTTCGAGATACCCGAGAACGGCACGCCCAGACGTGGATCGCCCTCCACCAACGGCAGCGTCTCTGCATCGACATCGGCAAGACCGGCGATCGCCTCGACGGTCACATCGGCGATATGCCCCGACAGGTCGCGGACGCGACCTGCGGCGTCGACCAGACCGGGTTTCTCGGCACCCTTGGCACCGTAGCGACAAAATTTCATCGATCGATCCTCAGTGGGTGTAGGGACGGTGGAGCGCAATGTCGCGGTTGAGCTCGACGCCGAACCCCGGCGTGTCGAGCTGGCTCGCCCGGATACGGCCGTCGACCGGCACGGGCTCGCCGAGCAGTTGCGGCGCGAACATCGGCACCACCTCGGTGGGGCCGGGATGCATCATCAGGAACTCGGCGAACGGCGAGTTGTGACGGGTGATGACGAAATGGTAGCTGTAGACCGACGAGCCGTGCGGCACGACCATCTTGCCCTTGGCATCCGCCAGCGCGCTGATCTTGAGCAGCTCGGTCACGCCGCCGCACCAGCCCACGTCGGGCTGGATGATGTCGCAGCAGTCCATCTCCATGAGCATCCGGAAGCCCCAGCGCGTCGCCTCGTGCTCGCCCGTCGTCACCAGCATGCCGCGGGGCACGTTGCGCTTCAGCTCGGCATAGCCCCAATAGTCGTCGGGGCTGATCGCCTCCTCGATCCATTTCAGGCCATGCTCGTGGCACGCGATCGCCAGCCGGGTGGCGTAATCGACGTCGAGCGCCATCCAGCAATCGTACATCAGCCAGAAATCGGGGCTTACCTTCTCCCGCATGTCGGCAAGCAGCGCGACGTTCTTACGCAATCCCTCCAGCCCCTCGGCCGGTCCGTAATGCAACGGCAGCTTGCCGCCGATGAAGCCGAGCTCCTTGGCGCGTCCGGGCGCGCGCCCGTGGCGTAGAACTGCAGCTCGTCGCGTACGGCGCCGCCCAGCAGGTGATAGACCGGCTCCTGCCGCAGTTTGCCGAGCAGATCCCACAGCGCGAGATCGACGCCGGAGATGGCGTTGATGACCAGCCCCTTGCGGCCGTAATATTGGGTCGAGAAGTACATCTGGTCCCAGATCTTCTCATACTCGGTCGGATCGCGCCCCTCGAGGAAGCGCGCCAGATGCTTCTCGACGATGTAGCAGGCAGGCTCGCCGCCGGTGGTCACCGCGAAGCCGATCGTGCCGTCCTCCGCCTCGATCTCGACGACCAGCGTGCCCAGCACGTTGATGCCGAAGCTCTGCCGCGACTGGCGGTATTCGGGATAGCGCGACATTGGCGTCGCGATGTGATCGTCGATCCAGTGGCCGTCGCCCTGCTCGTGATAGTCGGCGCCGCCGCCGCGAACCACGAAGGCGCGAACGTGCCTGATCTTCGACAGCATGTTGCCTCTCCTGCCCGGGACGACCCGTGGCTAAAATGAACGAAGCTATGCAATATCTATTTTCTCATTGTGCCACGACGGCTAGGGAAGTGGGATGATCCACCCGGGTAGGACCGACCGGACGACCGTCGGCAACCAGACGCTGATGCGCGGACTCGATACTGTCGAGGCGGTGGCGAGCGGCGCGGCGACGCTGGCGCTGTTGGCGGATCGGCTGGGGTCGACGTGCAGCACGGCGCATCGGTTGGCGACCTCGCTGGTCGGGCGAGATTATCCCGCTTCTACCCCGCGCTCCGGCTACCGACGGGGGGCGAAACTGCTCGCGCTCGGTCATCTTGCGCCTGCACAGGCCGACATCGCGCAGATGGCACGCCCCGATTTGGAGGATCTTGCCGCCGCGACCGAGGATACGGCGCATTTCGGCGTCCTCGCCGGCGACGAGGCGGTGTATTGTGACAAGGTGACCGGTCGGCGGCGCAGGACGCGCGTTCGACCTGAAGGAAAACGAGGGTCAGATCCGCTGCGTCGCGGCACCAGCCGCGACCTGGGTTGATCGTAGGAAAGACAGGGAGAGATAGCTTGCTGCTGAAAGACAAGACCATCCTCGTTACCGGCGGATCATCGGGGATCGGCGCCGCCGCCGCCATCGGCGCGGCGCGGCAAGGCGCCGACGTCGCGATCAACGCTGCTGGTCGACGGCGGCGCGTTCGTGAAGCGGCAATGAGATACGTCGTTCTCGCCGCCGCCCTGGCGCTGGCGACGCCCGCCGCCGCCCAGATCACGGTTATTCCCGCTCCCGCACAGCCGGCCGCGATCCCGCTTGACACGGGCGACGTTGCCGGAGCGCGAGAAGCGGAAGGCTGGCTCGATCTCGCCGGCCAGCGGGTCGTCCGCAACGTCCGCAGCGCGACGCTGACGCCTTTCCTGCCGCCTCCCGGAAAGGCGACGGGAGCCGCCGTGATCGTCGCGCCCGGCGGCGGGTTCGCGATGCTGTCGATGGACAACGAAGGGTGGCCGGTGGCGCGCTGGCTGGCCGATCACGGCATCGCCGCCTTCGTCCTGAAATACCGGCTGCGTCAGACGCCCGCCGATCCGAAGGGTTTCCTGCGCGACATGGGCGCGGTGTTCGCCACGGCGATGCGGCCCGGTCCCGATCTGGCGGTCGAAACATCGCGTGATGCCGTCGCCGACGGCCTCGCCGCGCTGGCGCTGGTACGCCGCCGCGCGGGCGAGTGGCACGTCGACCCGGCGCGTGTCGGCATGCTCGGCTTCTCGGCGGGCGCGATGACGACGCTCGGCGTCGTCGAAGCCGCTACGCCGGAGACGATGCCCGCCTTCGCTGCGCCGATCTACGGGCCGATGCGGACGATCACCGTGCCGGCCGCGGCACCGCCGATGTTCGCTGCGATGGCGAGCGACGACCCGCTGTTCGCGCGCAAGGGCTTCGGGCTGATCGAGGCGTGGCAGGCTGCGCGCAAGCCGGTCGAGTTCCATCTCTATCAGAAGGGTGGCCATGGATACGGCATGGGCGCGAAGGGAACGACGAGCACCGGCTGGATCGCCTCCTTTCACGACTGGCTGGCCATGAACGGCTTTCTGAAGGCGCGGCCATGAAGCCGCCTCCACGCTCGACTATCGCGAACTCGCCCGGCGCAGGCTGCCGCATTTCCTGTTCGAATATATCGACGTCGGCTCCTACGCGGAGATGACGCTGCGCCGAAACATCTCCGATCGCCGATCGGGCTCGCCGGGCTCAACATCCGGCGCGGCGAGGTGCAGGCGGCGCGCGGCGCGCGGCGGCTCGAAGGCGGGTATCCCCTTCTGCCTGTCGACGGTATCCGCCTGCCCGATCGGCGAGGTGGCCGCGGGCACCGAACCGCCCTGCTAGTCCAGCTCTACATGATCCGCGACTGCGGCTTCATGTGCGACCTGATGGCGAAGGCGAAGGCGGAAGGCTGCTCGGCACTGGTCTTCGCGGTCGACAGCCGGTGCCGGGATCGCGTTAACGCGACTATCGATCGGGTCTCGCGGGTGCCTCGGACCTCCGCGGCTCGGCGCGACGCACGCTGCAGGTGCTGGGCCGTCCGGGCTGGACCTACGACGTCGGCATGCGCGGCCGGCCGCATCAGCTCGGCAACGTCGCGCCCGTACTCGGCAAAACACCGGATGGGCAGACTTCTTCGCCTGGGTGCGCGACAATTTCGATCCGACCGTCTCCTGGCGTGACCCAACGTTCGTCCGGGATATCTGGGACGGGCCGCTGGTCATCAAGGGCATCCTCGACGTCGAGGATGCGCACGCGGCGGCGGCGCTCGGGGCCGATGGCATCGTGGTGTCCAACCGCGGCGGCCGCGCTGGCCTTCATCGTCTGGTCGAAAGACGATCATCGGGGGGAATCACAAGCTCGCTACCGATTTTGACGCGATCGAGCGCGATGAGGCTGCGAAAACTCGCCACCGCCTCGTCCTGCGCGAACAAACGCCTGGTGATCGCCTCGTAAGCGGCCAGGTCGGGGACGACGATGACCAGGATGAAGCTGATCCCGCCAGTGACATAATAGCACTGCTGGACCTCGGGTGCGTCGCGGAACCTCGCCTTTGCCGAATCGACGGTGGACGATCGTTCGTCGATCAGATGCACCTCGACGATCGACGTGATCGCCATCCCTGCCGCCGCGGGCTCGACGATCGCCACGTTGCGCGTGATGATGCCTGCGTCCTCCAGTGCGGCGATCCGGCGCTGCACGGCTGCGGCAGAGAGGTTGACCGCCTCCGCGATCGTCCGCTGGGGCGTCTTGTTGTCGCGCTGGACTATACGCAGGATCGCACGGTCGAAGCCGTCCAGCACGGGATATCGGGTCGATGCAGCGCGGGTCATTCGCGAGTATTTGTTGCAATTCAACCGCTGCACAAGAGCGCATCGCTCGCCTTCACGGTGGTATGATGCGGCATCATCAGTGAGGATCAGCCGTGCCAACATCGACCTTCAGTCCGGCCGGACGTCATCGCACGACCCAGGGGATCGCGTGTGGCGCAGGTGCCGGCGCGCTGTGGGGACTGGTATTCCTCGCCCCGGCCCTCGTGCGCGACTTCACGCCGCTTCAGCTCGCGATCGGCCGTTATCTTGCCTATGGTATCATCTCGGCCGTGCTGATCGCGCCGCGATGGCGCACGCTCGTCGCCTCGATGGAGCGCCGCGACTGGTACACGCTCGCCTGGCTCTCGCTGGCGGGCAACACCCTCTACTACGTGTTGCTGTCGACGGCGGTTCAGCAGGCCGGCATCGCCACCACTTCGCTCGTCATCGGCTTCCTGCCGGTCGCGGTGACGACGATCGGCAGTCGTGACCGCGACGCCATACCGCTCGCCCGCCTCGCTCCCTCGCTGCTGCTCTGCGCTGCCGGCGCGCTGTGCATCGGATGGCAGGCGCTCGGCCATCCGGCGTCCAGCGATGCCGGCGGCGCGCTCTTCGGCTTTGCCTGCGCGGTCGGGGCCCTTGTCGCCTGGAGCGCCTATGCGGTCGGTAATGCCCGCGCCCTCCACCGGCTCCATCGCATGTCCGTGTATGACTGGAATCTGCTGACCGGGATTGTCACGGGCATCCAGGCCGTGACATTGATTCCGGTCAGTCTCGCGGCCGAACCGGTCCGCCACGCTGCCGATGCGTGGCTATACCTCGGCGGCGTGTCGGTTGCGGTTGCGGTCGGCGCCTCGATTCTCGGCAACGAGCTCTGGAACCGGATGAGCCGTCTGCTGCCGCTGACCATGGTGGGGCAGATGATCCTGTTCGAGACGCTGTTCGCGCTGCTCTACGGTTTCCTCTGGGAGCAGCGCCTCCCGGCGCCGCTCGAAATCGCGGCCTTCGGTCTGGTCGCGGCGAGCGTGCTGACCTGCATCGGTGCTCATCGGAGCCACGCCCCAGCTTCGACGTGCTGATCTCTGATGTGGGGTGTGCCATCCGCACGCGCGTTCCGTGCGCCAACATGACGCCTGCATTGACGTAGTCGAGGGGGCCATCGACGCCGCGGGCAGCCTCGTCATTGCGCAGACAATATCTCGAGGCGGTTCCCCGGACGCTTTTGAAGGGTTATCAAGGTTCGCGATGTACCGCCACGCTTTGCCGCACGATCAGCCGGTGCGGTAGCGTGACGGAAGCCGGCGGGGCTGACGGCCGAGCGAGAATGGCCAGAAGCAGCCCGACTGTCCGGCGACCTATGCAGCACACCGGCTGTCGGATCGCGGTCAGTGATGGGGCGCGACAGCGCGCCATTGCGATATCGACGAAACCGACGCCGGACATGTCGTCCGGGCAGGAGAGCTCCGCGGCGCGCGACGCGGCCAGTGCGCCGATCGCCATTTCGTCGCGGAAGCTGAAGATCGCGGTCGGTGGGCGCTCGGCCTTGATAATCTCGGCTGCGGTCCTTTGCCCTGACTCGGGAAAGAAATCCCCTCGCCGGATCTGCAGGCGCACAGACAGGCCGTGCCGTTCTGCAGACGCCCGGACACCGACGAGACAATTCCGGCTCAACGGGCTGACGAGCGGCCCGGTGATGACGCCGATGTCGCGACGACCGGCATCGTAGAGCGTATCCCCTGCCAGGCCGGCCGGCAAGGCGTTGTCGATATGTGCGCTCGGCATGTCGATCGATCCGCCGAACTCGCACCTGTTGACGACCGGTGCCCTCGCGCCGTCGCAACGACCCTGTGCGCCGGACAAGCTATCGGCAATCGCCAGATGGTAAGCTGGCTTCCTCGCGCGCACATCGATAGCCGCATCGGAGCGGGTCCGTCGCGGACATCCGTTTCGATGCCCGGCCGCGTCAGCCGCGCATGAGCGACCCGCCGTTGACGTCGATGATGGAGCCGTTGATCCAGCGGCCGTCATCGGACAGCAGCAGCGCGACGACGCCGGCATGGTCCTCGGACTCGCCCAGCCGGGTATGCGGCGTGCGCGCCATGAAATGGTCGGCCCATTTCTTGGCCTCTTCGGCATTGCCCTCCATCGATTTCTTCATCTCGCCGGTGACGGTGAAGCCGGGCGCGAGCACGTTGGCGGTCACGCCTTCCTTGCCCCAGCGCGAGGCGACGTGCCGCATCAGCGCGTTGACCCCCGCCTTCGTCATCGCGTAGCTCGGTCGCGTCGGCTCGGCGCCATGGGCCGAACCTGAACTGGTATAGACGATCGCCGACGCAGCGTTTTTCGTCAGATGCGGCAGGACGGCGCGGGTGCACAGCAGGTGGCCGCGCAGATTGACCGCGACAGTCCGGTCGAATACCGCAAGGTCCATCGCGAGCGCGTCGCTGTCCTCCATGATGACGCGCAGGTCGGCGGCATTGATGTGCGCGCCGTCGAGCCCGCCGAAACGATCGACGGTTGCCGCTACCGCCTGGTTCACCGAGGCTTCGTCGGAGATGTCGACATGGACGGCGAAGGTTTCTCCGCCAGCCTCGACGGCGACCTGGGTGGCGCCCTCGACGTTGATGTCGGCTGCGCAGACACGCGCGCCTTCCTCGGTCAGCCGCTTGACGGTCGCCGCGCCGATACCCGTGGCACTGCCGAACACGATGATGCGGCGGCCTTTCAGTCTGTCCTTCATGTCATTCTCCATATGCCCGCAAATGGCACTCGGTTGGTCAGCGGCCGATCGCCGATCTTGTGATCGACGTGACATCACTTCGGATCGCACCATCGACGGGGTCGGTTTATGTGTCGCCCTCGGTGAGGAACTGCAGTTCGTCGACCGGTCCGATCTTCTCCTCACCCGCGAACAATCGATCCAGCCTGGCGCGCACTTCGTCGCGATCGTCCCGGGACGCATGGCGGCGATAGGGCCCAAGCAGCAATTCGTCGCCGATCACCTGCTTGATCCGGGTCAACGCGGAATCGTCCAGCACATTGGCTGTGCGCAGCTCGATACACAGTTGGATGAGCCCCACAGCCGTCGCCTGAGCCCTGAGGCCGACATGGGTCACGTCGTGATGCAGCTGTTTCTGCTTTTCATGGGTCTTGCTCACCGATCCGCTCCAATCCTCTGCCTGCGCCGTAGTGTCCCGGCATCGTGGTCGCCCGCTCGCCAGTTCCATCGTCCGATGGCGAGGCATTACCGGCTGGGTCGGTTCAACGACATTCGCCCCGCGACGGCAATACCCAATCCCCGAATAAACGCAGTTTCCGACATTATGACGCAATAAATCCGCCCAATGCACATTTCCTTGACGTGCTTGCTACGCATATTGACAAGGATGACAAAGCGGATATGGCTTTTGGCACGACGCATCTCAGTGCGCGGCTGATGGAGAGTGAAGATGGTGACGGCTGATCGCGTTTCGCCCCGGACTCCGACCCTGGCCTCGGCCGGAGGCAGATCGCCCGAAGGCGCGTCGTCCGGACTGAGCCTGACCGACATGGCCCTGATCGTCGCGTTCGCAATCTTGTGCATCGCTACGCCGTTCGTTCTGCTCGCGGTCATCACGTTCGTCGCCGACACGATTCTGCCCGCACTGCGTCACGAGACCTATGCAGTCGCGTCGCATTGCTGAGCGGGATCGTCTGAAGCCCGAGGTCGGCAGGTTCGAGCCGCCCTGCGTGAAAGCGCCTCGCCCGGATCGCCCCCGGCGATCCTTGCAAGTCCAAAGGTCAACGACGAGAGGAACAGCCAGATGAGCGGACGGCTCGAAGGAAAGGTTGCGATCGTCACCGGTGGCGCCCGCGGAATGGGCGCAGCGACGGTCCGTGCCTTCGTTGCGGAGGGCGCCAGCGTCGTGATCGCCGACCGGCTCGTCGATCACGGAACCGCGCTGGCGGAGGAACTGGGCAGCGCCGCCTCGTTCGTGTCCCTCGACGTGACGCAGGAGGCGAGTTGGGAGGCGCTGGTCCGGGCCGTGGAGTCGCAGCACGGGCGGGCAGATGCGCTGGTGAACAACGCGGGCGTGGTCGCCTTCGGGCCGATCGAGGCGATCGACCCGGCGGATATCGATCGGGTGTTCGCGGTCAACGTCAAAGGCCCCTTGCTTGGCATGAAGCATGTCGGCAACTTGATGCGCGCAGCGCGGCGCGGGTCGATCGTCAACATTTCCTCGGTCGACGGGCTGCGCGGTGCCAACGCGCTGTCGATCTACAGCAGCTCGAAATGGGCGATCCGCGGCCTGACCAAGACGGCCGCGCTCGAGTTCGGGCCGCATGGCGTTCGCGTCAATTCGGTGCACCCGGGCGGGGTCGATACCCACATGGGCAACCCGCAGCAGCAGCAGGGCGCGGAGCGCAACTGGAGCTACACCCGCGTCCCGCTCCAGCGGATTGGTGAACCGCATGAGGTCGCGATGGCCACCTTGTTCCTCTGTTCGGACGAGGCGAGCTACGTCACCGGCGCCGAGCTGGCGGTCGATGGTGGTTGGGCGGCAGGATATTACCACCATTACATGCCCGGCGCCCCCGCCTCGCTCAACGGCGGCTGACGCTACGCGAATCCAGACATTACCCCGCGCGATGGGCCGCAAACACGCCGCTTGCTGTTGACCGTTTGCGCATTACCCGACATCGCTGTTTCCAACCACGATTTTTCAGGAGAAGTTCGTTGGCCACACTGGCACCCGAACGGGCCGCATCAGGCCATCGCACGATGGGGCATGTCGCACTCCATTACGGGCGCAAGGACGAGGCCGCGCTCGCCGCTCGCCTGTTGACGAAGATCGGCTATGTCGAGACCCAGTCGATCCCCCTGCCCGACGGCACGACCTTCTATCGCTTCGTCGTCGATCGCCACCATCATGCGCGCGGCGACGGGATCGTCTTCCTCTCCCTGCTGCCGCCCGCGCAGGCCGCGGTCGTCAATGCCGCGCGCGAGGCGCTTGGCGTCGGTACGGATCGCGAGCACCCGTCGGTTGCCGAGCTGCGGACCGCGATCGATGCGGACCCGGAATATACCTTCCATCTGGGCGTGCTGCTCGATTCGCTTGAGGAGCTGGAGGGCATCGTCGGCGAGCTCCAGGCGCTCAACGCCGCAGAGGGCGAGTTCAAGGGCCGGCTGAAGATCACCATGAACCGCGCGCGGCGTGGCGATGCCGACGTCGACGCGCGGCTCGATGCCTCGCCCGCCTTCGGGTCGGTCGATCGCTATTGCTACGGCCGCAACGGCGTCCAGGCATTCATCGAGACCGACATCCTGGTCAGCGGTCCGCTGGCCGACTCCATGGTGCTGGAACTCGACTACGTCTTCCCCGGTGCCGACAGCCACATCCTTTCGGTGGTCGAGCAATGAGCCGCGAGCAGGAACTCTTCGAGGGCGGCGTCGCCGTCATCACCGGCGCGGGTGCGGGCATCGGCATGGGGCTGGCGCGGCGCTGTGGCGAAATCGGGATGACCGTGATCGTCACCGATATCGAGGAGGCGCGCGCCCGATCGGTCGCGGATGCGATCATGGCCGCGGGTGGCAGGAGCGAGGCGCAGCGGCTCGACGTCGCCGATCCCGCCGCGCTCGACGCGTTCGCTGCCGACGTGTTCGCGCGGCACGGCGAGGTGCGGTTGCTGGTCAACAATGCTGGTATCGAGACGCTGGGCCTGACGTGGGAAATTCCCGCCGCGCGCTGGGAGCAGACGCTGAGCGTCAACATCAACGGCATCGTCCACGGCGTCCGCGCCTTCGTGCCGCACATGCTGAAGGCCGGGAAACAGGCGTGGATCGCCAATCTGGCGTCGGTGGGCGCATTCGGGCAGATGCCGACGCAAACCGCCTACATCATGTCGAAGCACGCCATCCAGGCGTTCAGCGAATGCCTGTACCTCGAGATGGAAGTGGCAGGCGCGCCGATCCATGTCAGTTCGGTGATCCCGGGCATGCTCAAGACCAGTATCTTCGATGCCGCCGCAGGCAAGGGCGAGCCCGAAGGCGCTGCCAGACATCGCGCCAAGATGGCCCATATGATGGCCAATTACGGCATGGATCTCGACGAGGGGTGCCACAAGATCATCGCCAAGATCGCCGCGGGCGAATTCTGGGTCGATACGCAGGAGCAGATGACCGACGATATCGTCGCGGGCCGCGTCGCGTTCCTGCAGAGCCGCGCGGCTCCGGCCATGGGGGCGGAGACGAAAGCACTGCTCGAGGATTGATCACCCAGACCGGCTTGCGAGCGGCAAGGCTCGACCGGCAGTTGATCGTTGGACACCAATTTCAGAAGGGCGGTCGATCGTCGCGATCGGCCGCCCTTCTTCGTTTGGTTGCGCGGCCAACGGACAGCCCCGCGCGACCCTGCCGCCCGCCATTGGTCGGATGGTCCATCCGGGACGGACAGGCAATTGGGCCTCAGATCAGGGCATCTCGTATTTTCGCTGCGGCGTTGACCTGATCGTCGATAAAACGGCCGCGCACCCCCGCGGGTGCGCGGCCGTCTCGTTGGATGCCCCTGCGCGTCGCAGGGGATAGCAGGACGTCAGGCGGCTGCGGCGTACACCCCGCCGCGCGGCGCCTCGGCGGGATATTCGGTAGGGCCGCCGTAATCATAGGCGTCGTTCAGCGCCTTGATGAACACCGGATCGCGCAACGGATCGGTGGGCGTCTCGATCTGGATACCCTTCGCGCGCACGTCGGCGATCAGCGTGTCGAACACGCGGTCGACCGTCAAGTCGTCCGACTGGTCCATGTTCTTCTTCAATTCGGCGAAATCCTGGAAGACCTCGGCGGACCAATGGACCAGGAAGCGCAGATCGTCGGTATGATAACGCTCGATCTCGCGATCGCCGGTCTTGACCACCCAGCCGTCGCGATCGCCCTCGGCACCCGTGAACACGCTGTCGAAGCCCAGCCCGTCGGGGCGCTGTCGCTCGACCGGCCCGCACGCCTCCCCGCGATGGACCATCATCTCGTTCTGCACCAGCACGCCCCTGTTGTAGATCGGCGAACGCAGCCGCTCCGGCTTGGCAAGCGGGCCATTGGGCCAATAGGTGAAGCCGCTGGCGGGATCGTTGCTGAACCAGGTGATGACCTGCGCCATCTTGATGAGATAGTCCTGGAACAGCCCCGAGCGGCCCATGATCGAGCACAGCCAGGTCGGCGAATTCTCGTAGCGCACGCCGCGGAAGCTGGGCGAATCGAGATGGCCGGGATCGTTGTTTCCGCACGGCCCGTTGATGTTGAACAGCATCATCTGCGGCTTGGCGTATTCGGCGCCCCAATAGGACCGCGCATGCGCCAGGAACGTCTCGTTGTAGAAGACGTCGTGCAGTTCCGGATACAGCACCGCCGAATAGTTCGCGAAGAAGCCGCGGAACGTGGGCGTCAGGAACATATCGAGCGTCGGGGTGAACCCCTCGGGGAAGCCGCCCGCGAACGTCGCGATCAGCTCCTCGGCATTGGCGAAATGCTGTGCGATGATGAGCTTCCACTCGCCCTTGTCGTGGACGACGTCGAGCATGCGGCGCCGCTGATCGTCGGTGAACAGGTTGTCGAGCTGCTGCGGCGGCGAGACGGGACGCAGGATTTCGGACAGTTCGCGCTTGCGGGCTTCGGTCAACATGACCCTCTCCATTTCGTACGGGTTGTGACCGCATGACTACCTCATCGTACGCTACCGTGCAATTACGTTGTTGGCATATGCGTACCGTTCCATGGCATTGATATGCGCCATCTGTTGGCGATTCGGTGGTTTGTGGAGCGTATGCGTATGAAGCGCTTTGTAGTGACGGGATCCGGATCGGGGATCGGACGCGCCACCGCGGCGCGCCTTCGCGATGCCGGACACGCGGTGCTGGGCGTGGACCGGGCGAATGCGGATGTCGCCGCAGACCTCGGCACCCCGACGGGACGCGCGCAGGCGATCGACGCGATCGCGCGGCACTGGCCCGACGGAATCGACGGCGTCCTCGCCGCCGCGGGCATTTCCGCGCCCGATCGCGCGGCGGAGACGATCGCGATCAACCATTTCGGCGCGGTCGCGGTGCTGGAGGGCGTGCGGCCGCTGCTGGCAAAACACGGGCGCGGACGTGCGGTCGCGATCGGATCGACGTCGGTCCTGCTGCCGAGCGACGCGGCCACGGTCGCGCTGTGCCTGGCCGGAGACGAGGCGGGCGCGATCGCCGCCGCCGCTGCATCCGCGCAAACGTCGTACATGACATCGAAGCTGGCGCTGACGCTGTGGCTCCGCCGCGAAGCGGTGACGCGCGACTGGGCCGGATCGGGGATCCTGCTGAACGGCGTAGCGCCCGGCGTGGTTTCGACGCCGATGACCGCGCCGCTGTTCGACGACCCGGCGATGATGGCGCTGATCGCGCAGTCCAACCCGATGGCCGTCGAAGGATTCGCACAGCCCGAAGAGATCGCCGAACTGATCGTCCACCTGCTGACGATGGAGGGGCATTATCTGCTCGGCCAGATGATCTTCATCGACGGCGGGACCGATGCGATCATGCGGCCGGAGCGTTTCTGATGACCGATACCGTCACGCTCGACATGCTGCTTGCGGAACGCGCGATCGCGCGCGGCTTGTCGATCTTCGCGCGCACGCTCGATACGAAATCCTGGCACCGGTTGTCGGAGGTGTTCGCGGCAGACATCGTGTTCGACTATGGCGATGGGCAGGACCGCGCCGGGATCGTCGCGCTCGAGGCGCACATGCGGCGGTTCCTCGACATGTGCGGGCCGACGCAGCATCTGATCGGCAGCCTGCTGATCGACGTCGACGGCGACACGGCGGTCAGCCGCGCCTATGTCCAGGCCCGCCACCAGCGACGCGACGATCCGGCCGGTGCGATCTTCGATTCGACCGGCGAATATGTCGATCGCTGGCGACGGCACGGCGAGGGATGGCGGATCGTGCGGCGCGACGCGCTGTGGCAGATGCACAGCGGCGACCCGGCCGTCCTCGGCGCCGTCGAGAGCGATCTGGGCTAGGCGTGGACGCCGCCGTCGACGCGGACGATCGCGCCGTTCATGTGCGCGCCGTCCCGGCTGGCCAGCATCGCGATCACGCCCCCGATCGCGTCAGGCTCCTGAAAGCCGTTGGGTGCCTGCATGTGCGTGTACAGATCCCAATCCGCGCCCGCGACCATTCCGGTCTGGACGCTCTGCGCCAGCGGCGTGCCGATGCTGCCCGGCGCGACCGCGTTCACACGGACACCGCGCTTCATATATTCCCACGCCAGCGATTGCGTGAACGCCGCGATCGCGCCCTTGCTGGCGGCATAGCCCGCGAGGAAGGGATGGCCGAACTGGCTGGAGGTCGACGCGGCGTTGACGATGTTGCCGCCGCTGCGCTCGAGATGCGGCAGCGCCTCGCGACACATCAGGAACGTGCTGCCCAGATTGACGTGGACGCACCACAGGAAATCGTCGAGGCTCGTCTCGGCGACATGGCCCGAGCGGATCACGCCCGCCATGTTGACCAACACGTCGATCGCGCCGCCCGCGGCCCAGTCGCCTACGATCGCGCGCGCGGTCGCCTCGTCCGCGACCGAGCCCGTGCGGGTCGCGATGCCGTCCGCCGCCAGCGCGTCGAGCGCGTCCGCGTTCATGTCGACCGCCAGCACCTCGGCGCCCTCCGCGGCCAGACGCAGCACGGTCGCGCGACCGATGCCCGACGCACCGCCGGTGACGATCGCGCGCTTGCCCGCGAACCGTTGCCCGTGATCGGTCATGCCACGATCGCCGGATGCGCGATCCGCGGCTCGCCCAGCATCGCGCGATAGGAAGGCGGGCGCCGCCCCCCGGCCTCGGTGATGCCGTAACGCTCGGCGACCTCGGCAGCGATCAGCGTCTGCCCGCTGAGCGTCTCGCGCTCCGCATCGTCATGGATCGCGGCGATCACGCGGCCGTTGAACTCGGGCGTCTCCGCCTCGGCCATGAAGCTTTCATACTGCTCGGGATGCTCCGCCAGCGTCCGCTCGCTTCGCTCGGTGCGCAACGGCCCCATCCACAGCGAAACCGCCGCCACGCCGGTGCCACGGAAATCGACGCCCATGTCGGCGGCGAACTTGTCCACCCCCGCCTTCTGCGCGCCATAGGCGGGGCCGTGCATGTAGCAGACGGAACCGAAGCTGGACGTGAACGCGATCAGCCCGGTCCCTGCGGGCACCATCATCCGCGCCGCATGCCAGCTGGCGAGATAGTGCGAGCGCAGACCCACGTCGAGGATGCCGACGAGGTCGGGGGATTTGTCCCAGAACGGCCCCGGCTTCACCAGATCGTCGTGGAGCGCGGCGACGTTGTTGACGAGGATATCGAGCCGTCCGCTCTCGTCGCCGATCCGCGCGAACAGGTCCGCGATCGCCTGCGCGTCGCCGTGATCCACCTGGACCGCGCGCCCCTCCCCGCCGGCCGCATCCACCTGCGCCGCGGTCGCGCCGATCGTGCCGGGCAGCGGCGCTGCGCCTTCCTGAAGCGTGCGACCCGTTACGTACACGCGGTATCCCGCGCCGCCCAGCGCGGCCGCGATCCCGCGCCCCGCACCACGGCTGGCGCCGGTGACGAGCGCCACCGGGCGCTCCGACCTGATCGGCATGACTGTTTTCGCCTCTTCGCTCAGGCCGCTTGCGGTTCGTTGCGGCGATCGACGCTGACCACCAGACCCTCGGCGCGCTTCTGATACTCGCCCGCCTTGTCGCGCGGCTGGAAGAACTGTTTGTACCAGGTGCGCAGCTTGCCGAACGGCCCGTCACCGGGCACGACCATCGGATTGAAGCACGGCCGCTTGTGCTGCCAGACCTCGACGTCCTGTGCCAGCGCCATGCGGCTGCCCTCCTGATAGGCGAGCGCTGCGCCGCGCAGTTCGTCGGTGATTGGCGCGGTGCCGTCGTTCACCTGCACCATCAGGCCGTGCCACACGCGCGTGCAGCCCTCCTCGACGGGGGTGTGCGCGATCATGATGAATGAGTCGAAATCGCCCTTCATGTCCGACTGGAGGATTGCGGGTCCGGTGTACCAGGTCGAGGTGTAGAGCTGTGCGTTGGGCTCGGTGACGAGCGTGCGGTGCCCCGACGAGAAATACTGCCAGACCTGATGGCCTTTGAACTCGTTGGCGAAATAGGTCGTGTTGATCGATCCGTGGATCGGCTGGAAATGCGCCAGATCGGCCATGTTGTCGACGATCTCGATCGGGTGGCTCTGCAGGTCGCCCATATGGTCGATCTTCCAGTTGACCCAGCCGGGCGAATCATAGTGGCCGCCGAAGACGGGCAGGTCGAAATCGGGCTCCAGCCCCTCGGGATCGTGCCAGACCCAGATGATGCCCGCGCGCTCCAGCGTGGGGAAGGTGCGCAGCCTCGCCGCCTTGGGCCGCGCGTCCGAATAGGGGATGTGATTGCACTGGCCATCGGTGCCGAAGCGCCAGCCATGATAGGGGCAGCGGATCGACTCGCCCTCGATCTGCTC
This sequence comes from Sphingomonas liriopis, assembly GCF_024211255.1. Lineage (GTDB taxonomy): Bacteria > Pseudomonadota > Alphaproteobacteria > Sphingomonadales > Sphingomonadaceae > Sphingomonas > Sphingomonas liriopis. The sequence continues at coordinate 23,039 of NZ_JAMLDY010000017.1, forward strand.
GTTGTCGCGCACGATGTACGAGGTCGAATTGTTCGCCAGGTGCGCGCCCATGTGCGGACAATACGCCTCGACCACATAGGGGCTGCCGCTCTCGCCGCGATAGATCACCAGATCCTGCCCGAAATAGCGGATCGCGCGCGGCGCCTTGGTCGCTTCGCTCGCGGGGCCGACCATGAACCAGCCGCGCGGATAGTCGAAGTCGCCGAGGCGATAATCCTTGGAGGTCACCATGTCTTCATCCTCTCGTCCTGCTGCTGCGTGCCATGCGCGTTCGATGCGGCCCGGCGCAAGCCCGTGTCGGCTTTGCCTTTACCAGAAGCATCCTACGCATATCAATGATTGTTATGGCGCGATCTCTTGGAATATATAGAGGAACCGGACGATAAGATACGCAAAGCCCGAGCTGAAAGAGGATGCGAGCCATGACGGATGGCGAGATGGCGGACCTGATCGTGGTCGGGCTGGGTGCGGCCGGTGCCTCGGCGGCGATCGACGCGGCCCGCGCCGGGCTCGACGTGCTGGTGCTGGAACGCGCGTCGGGCGGCGGCGGGTCGACCGCCGCGTCCGGCGGGTATCTCTATCTCGGCGGCGGCACCTCGGTGCAGACCGCCAACGGCTATGCGGACTCGGTCGAGGACATGATTGCGTTCCTCACCTGCGAGATGCCCGATCCGCCGCACGACAAGATCCGTGCCTATTGCGAGGCCAGCGTCGCGCACTTCGAATGGCTGAAGGCGCAGGGGGTGCCGTTCAACACGAAATATTTCGGCGGCAAGCATTTCGAGGTGCCTTCCGACGAAACGCTGTCGTGGACCGGCGGTGAGAAGGCGCATCCCCACGTCACCGTCGCCCGCCCCGCCCCGCGCGGCCACATGGTCGCCGCGCAGGGGGCCGCGGGACACGTCCTGATCGAACGGCTGATCGCCGCCGCAGAGGGCGCAGGCGTGCGCTTCGCCTATGACGCCAACGTCACCGATCTGGTCACCGACGACGGCACGGTGACGGGCGTACGCTATCGCAGCGAAGGGGCAGAGCGTGTCGCGACCGCGCGCCACGGCGTGCTGCTGGCAACCGGCGGGTTCGCCATGGACCCCGCGATGCTCGCCGAACACCTGCCGGTGATGGCGCGCGACGACGTGTATGTCGTCGGCGGCGCCTATGCAGACGGCGTCGGCATCCGGCTGGGGCGGAGCGTCGGCGGCGCCACGAAGCATATGCACGCGCAGCTCATCACCTCGCCGCTGTATCCGCCCGAGGGTTATCTGAAGGGCGTGCTGGTCAACCGCGACGGCGACCGCTTCGTCGCGGAAGACAGCTATCACGCGCGCACCAGCCAGGCGATCGTCGACCAGCCCGGCCACGTCGCCTATCTGATCGTCGATACCGCGATGTACGAGCCGCCCAGCTTCGGCCAGCAGCAGCTGATCGACGTGTGGGAGGATTTCGCATCGATGGAGCGCGACCTTGGCCTGCCGGAAGGTCGCCTGCAGGCGACCGTCGCGCGCTACAACGCCGATGCGGCGGAGGGCCGCGACGGCGCGATGCACAAGCATGCCGACTGGTGCCAGCCACTGGTCGTGCCACCGTTCGCCGCGGTCGACTGTTCGCTGGGCAAGGCGGTGTTCTCCGGCTTCTCGCTGGGGGGCCTCGCCACCGACGTTGACGGTCGCGTCCTGCGCGAGGACGGCAGCGCGATCGACAGGCTCTACGCGGCCGGCGCGACCGCCTCGAACCTGGCGCAGGGCTCGTCGAGCTACGCCAGCGGCGTGTGCCTGGGCGAATCGACCTATTTCGCGCGACGGGTCGCGGCGGCGGTCGCACGTGATGCCGCGTTGGCCGCCGCGGCATGAGCGGCGACCGCATTCATTCGATCGATGCCCACGCGCGGATCGCCAGCCTGAAGGGCTATCGGGGCGGCAAGGATATGGAGCCCGCATGACCGATCTTTCGGGCAAGGTCGCGATCGTCACCGGCGGCGGGCAAGGCGTCGGCTTCGGGATCGCAAGCGCGCTGGCGGGCGCGGGCGCGCGGGTGATGATCTCGGGGCGCGACGAGGACCGGTTGCGCGCGGCGGTGGCTCGGATCGAGGGCGCATCGTGCCACGTGTCCGACGTGCGCGACCCGACGGGACTCGACGCGCTGGTCGCCGCGACGCTCGACGCGTTCGGCGCGATCGACATCCTGGTCAACAACGCGCAGCAGGTGCCGCTCGGCCGGCTGGCGGATGTTTCCGACGAGGCGTTCGTCGCGGGGTTCGAGAGCGGGCCATTGGCCACGTTCCGGCTGATGAAGCGGGTCGCGCCGCACATGGGCGCGCGTGGCGGCGGCGTCATCTTCAACCTGGTCAGTTCGGCGGGCGTGCGCTGGGACATGGGCGGGTTCGGTGCCTATGGCGCGGTCAAGCAGGCGACGCGGGTCCTCACCCGCGCGGCCGCGTCCGAATGGGGCGCGGACGGCATCCGCGTGCTGTCGATCGCGCCGCACGCGCTGAGCGAGGCGATGCAGGCGTGGATCGAAGCGAACCCGTCCGAGGCCACCGCCTTCTTCCGCACGATCCCGCTCAAGCGGCTGGGCGATCCGCACGACGACATCGGCCGCGCAGTCGTGCTGCTGTGTGATCCGGCGGCGAGCTATCTGACCGGCGCCACCATCCCGCTCGACGGCGGGCAGGCGAATTTCGACTGAGGACCCGATCGATGCAGAAGGTGATCTATGCGCTGTGGCGCCGCGGGAACGAGGATCGCACGGCGCTCAACGTGCGGCTTCGCGACACGATGGCGCCTGCGTTGCTGGCGCGCGACGACGTGCGGGGCATACGGCTGAACCTGCAGGACGACGATGTCGTCCGCGCCGCCGGGCTGCGGATGCGTTGCGGCGGCGCCGAACAGCCCGACGCGGTCGTCCAGCTTTGGCTCGACGTCGCGCACGACGCGTTCCGTGCACCGATCGATGCGCTGCTGTCCGACGGTGGCACGCGGATCGCGGCGTGGCTGGTGATGGCGTCGACCGTGATCCGCAACCCCGACACGCCCGCGCCGCCGGGCACGCGGACCAAGGGGTTCTCGCAGATCTGCTTCCTCAAACGGCCCGCGCATCTCGACGAGCCGGCGTGGCGCCATGCCTGGCAGGGGTTGCACACGTCGGTCGCGATCGAGACGCAGGCGAATTTCGAATATATCCAGAACCTGATCGTCCGCCCGCTGGTCGCGGGGCCGCACGACTATGCCGCGATCGTCGAGGAATGCTTTCCCGCCGACGCGATGGACGATCCGTACGTGTTCTTCGACGCGGTCGGCGACGAGGCCCAGTTCACCCGCAATACGAAGGCGATGGCGGACAGTTGCGCGCGCTTCATCGGGGCGGATTGCGTCGACCTGCTCCCGACCAGCCAGTACGACCTGCGTGTCGCCGGATAGCGAAGACTGCCGGTCGCGCACCCCCCGCGCGGCCGGCAGTCCCGTCCTCACGCGACGGGCGGGTTCCAGGCGCCCGTCACCTGGACGACCTCGATCAGATTGTCCTCCGGATCGGTGACGAACGCGACCCGGACGCCATGTTCTGGCATGTCCGTGGCCGCTTGGACGAGCGCTCCACCCGCCCCCGTCGCGCGTTCGACGAACGCGTCGACGTCCTCGGTCTGGAAGCCCAGGATCACGCTGTCGCCGGTCGCGCCCGCGCGATCGAGCCACTTCCACAGGACGAAGGTCGCCGCCCCCTGTCCCGTGGGGTTGAACAGGATCTCGTCGATCTTGCGGTCGTTGACCGCGGCGGAGACACGCGCCAGCTCGGTCAGCCGGCACACCGTCTTGTAGAAGGTGGCGGTCGCCTCGAGATCGTCGACGATCAGTTTGGTGAAGCCGAAATGGTCCATCGTCACTATCCTGTTCCCGCGCTTACCAGTTGAAGTTGAGCGACACGCCGATCTCGCGCGGTGGCGAAATGACAGCCGTACGATATCCTGAGTCGAACGGTGCGCCCGCCGCCCCGGTCGGCTGGAACGTCACCGGATCGAGCCCCGTCGTCGGGTAGGTCGCGACCCCCTGGCCGACCCGTGTCGCCCGTGCCTGATCGAGCAGGTTCTTGGCGAAGACACTGAGCTCCCACTTGTTGTCTGGTCCGCGCAGCCCGCCGAACAGGCTGATGTTGGTGAACGCACGATATGAGTAGTTGTCGAGCTCGGAGTCGAAACCCGGACGATAGCTCACCAGCCCGCGCAGGAACGGCTGGAGCTGTCCCGCCGCGAAATGGACCTCGCCATTGGCGGTCAGATTGAAGCGGGGTATCTGTGCCAGCCGGTCGTTGCGCGTGCATACCGCGACCTGCCGGCCGGCGGGCACCCGCGGCGTCCCGTTCGAATCCGGTGCACCATCGCCATTGTAATCGTTGCAGTAAATCTGCGCATTGTCGTAATGCGCATCGGCGTAGCTGGCGTTGACCGACAGATCGAAGGCGTCGCTGATGCGCGCCGAAATCTGCCCTTCGATCCCGCGTGAGCTGGCGTTGCCAAACGTGGGCAGCGGCGCGGTCGACGGATCGACCGCCCCCGCGACGCGCGACGAATTCGTCGTCAGGGCGGGCTCATAGCCGATATAGTTCTTGAACTTCTGGTAGAAGGCGGAGACGTTCACGTTGACCCGCCGCTCGAACAGACTGGTCTTGATGCCCACCTCGCCCGAGTCCGACGTTTCCTTGGGCGTGATGAGGATGCTGCTGTCGAGCGGCGTCGTGACCGCGACCGCCGACACGCCCGGACGGAACGAGCGGCCATAGCTGACATAGGTGGTGACGTCGGGCGTCACCTTCCACGTCAGGCTGGCGCCGCCGGTCAGCGCGCGGAAATGCTGGTCCGCGCCTTGCGGCGAGATCGTCGGGAAGTTCTTGAGCTGGTAGATGCCGAACGTCGGCAGGAAGACGCTGAGGAAACTCTGGCGCCGGATATCCGCCCAGTTGTAGCGCGCGCCAGCCTCGATCTTCAAAGTCGGCGTGAACTCATAGCCGACCGAGGCCGTCCCCGAATAGGCGATCGACTTCACCGGAACCTGGACCGCGACGTCGATCGGGAAGGTCGCGAGAGCGGCGGGCAATGGCGTGAACGCGAATCCGCTGAACACGTCGTTCTCCTGCGTGACATCGACGCTGTTCTTGGTGTTGAAATAATTCCCACCGACGCTCCAGCTGAACGGCCCGTCCCCGCTCGACGTCAGCCGCAGATCGGCATTCCATGTCCTGTAGGGAATGCTAGTGGTCTGGTTCAGCGACTTGTTGGGAACCGCATTGGCAACATCCTGATCGCGGCTCTGCTTGAGCAGCGTATCTTGGTAGCCGCCATTGAACGACAGGGTCGCGCCGTCGAAATGATAGTCCGCCGCCAGCGTGACGAGGTTGGTGCGATTCTGGAAGCGCGGTCGCGCCTCGGTCACGGAACGACGGTCACCGATCGAAAGAGCCGGGCCGCTACGCGACGGATCGAGCAGACTGGGCTGCTTGCCCGGCCCGAATACCGCGATGTAGGGCGACACGTCGTTGGTGAGATACTGGTAGGTCAGCACCGAATTGAACTTGCTCGACGGCGACCAACGCAGCGACAAGCGCGCACTTTCGGTGTCGCCGCGCGAGCGCTCGCCATTCACGTTGCGGACTTGGTTCGCCCGGTTCGCGTCGACCAGCACCGCGCCGCGGATCGCCAGCGTGCCGGGCACCAGGGGGATGCTCGCACCGCCCTGAAAATTACCGCTGCCCCGAAGCGTGCCGGTCGCCTGGACATAGCCCTCGGGCTCGTTCAGGTTGGGCCGCCGCGTGGTGAGCGTGATCGAACCCGCCGGCGATGTCTGCCCGCGGAAGATGCCCTGCGGACCGCGCAGCACCTCGATCTGGCCGACATCGTAGATGCCGGTGAATGCGGTCTGCGGATCTACGGGCACCTCGTTGATATAGACGGTCACGGCGGGCGATGATCCCGAGTCCGGATCGAAGGTGACGCCGCGCAAGGTCGCGACGTTCGAGCGGCCGTCGTTGTTGGTCAGCTGAAGCCCCGGCGACAGAGCCTGGACGTCCTTGAAATCGAACAGGTTGAGCTTTTTGATGTCCGCGCCCGACACCACGTCTACCGACAGCGGGACATCCTTCAACGCTTCCGCACGACGTGTCGCGGTGACGATGATCTCCGCGCTGTCCTGCGTCGCTTCGGAACCGGGGCGGGGGTTGTCGGTGCGCGCTTCCGGGGTCGGCTGTACAGCGCTGGGGACCGCGCCGGGCGCTGCCTCCTGGGCCATCGCCGGTACGCTCCACGCCAGCAAGCTACCCGATAGGAACAAAGTCGCGCGAACGGTAACCATATCCACCCCTCCGATAATGCGCAGCTTATAGCCGTCTTCTAATACGCAAATCGCGAATACGGCGGAGTGGCGGAATTTGCAATGCCCTTACGCAGCCGAGGCGTCAGCGCCATCGCCGAACCACGCAACGGTTGACGCGACAGACACACCGATGCGGATGCGGCTGAGTTCGCTTGCCCAATAGGCGGCCGATCCATCCGCGAGTCGCCAGACGTGCAGACATCGCATCAGCATCTGCAGATCATGTTCCTCGCTGATCCCGATCGCACCGAACACGCCATGTGCGATACCCGCAATCTCCGCCGCCGCGATCGCCGCACCGTGCTTGGCGACGGCTGCGTCGCGCGCACCCGGGACGATATCACCCCGGTGCCGATCCCGGCCGCGATTCGCGCCGCGACCGACTGCTCCGCCATCACCGCCAGCTGCTGTCGGCCGATCGGCTTGCCGAACGGGGTGCGGTCTTTGGCATGGGCCAGAATCAGATCGAGAATGTGCGTAGCGGCACCCGCGATCAGATGCGCACGCAGCATCGCCGACACCGGCCGCATCGCGACGCTGCCGGGTATGTCCAGGACGGCATCCAGCGCGCCGCCGTTGGACGGACCGTGCGTCGGCGTCGGCGGCGAGAGCGTGGGTGTCTCGGTCGTGCCGTGCAGCGCGTGTTCCGCAAAAACGCCACCCGGCGTCACGCCGCTGCCCGTGACCAGAACGATCGGCCCGTCGGGCCGCGCCAGTCCCGCGCGGGCAAGTAACGCCCGCGCCAGCATCGTCTCGCCGACCGGCAACGGCACGGCATGATGCCCCAGCAGCGTCAGCAGCGGCCCGACCTGCGCCATCGACAGGCCCGCGCTGCCTTCCGCTTCGGGACCAGCGCGTCGGGGAACCCGCTGTCGGCAACGCCTGCCACATGGCACGCCAGTCGCTGCCGCGTTCGATCGCGCGCACCGCATCCAGGCTCGATACGTCCGCCAGCAGACGCGCGAAGGGTTCGGTCAGTTCGTCCATCGGTTCACCTCAGCCTCAGGCCGCGCGCTGATGCCGCGCAGGATTTCGCGCGTGCCCCCGCGCAACGAAAAGCTCGGAGCGATCTGCGTCGTGTAGAGCCCGGCCCAACCGCCTTGGCCAGCCGCGACGATGGCGCGGTCAGGCCGAGGCGGAAATCTTTGCCACGCCCGCTTCGTATTTCAGATTGTGGATCGAGATCGACGTCTCGACCCGGCGGACGCCCGCCAGCGTACGAATCCGATCGGTGACCAGGTCGTTCAACCCCTCGACGCTGGTCATCAAGGCCATCGCCATCAGGCTGTAGCGACCCAGCAGAACGATGACGCATCCGATCTCCGCCATGTCGGACAGCTCGCGCGCGAGCGCTGCAACCCGCGACGGATCCGCGTCGATACCGATCATGCACAGGTTGGGGGAGCCCGCCATCCGGAAATCGGTCACGACCGTGAACTGGATCAGCCCTTCGGCCTGCAGCCGTTTGATCCGCGTGCGGATCGTGCCTTCGGTCACGCCCAGATCGGCGGCGATCCCGCGGTTCGACACGCGCGCGTCGCGCGACAGTTTGTCGACGATCTTGCGGTCGAGCTCGTCGAGGCGACTGTTCGCGCCGTTCACAGCGGCACCACGTTGAATTCGAACTTGACGATGTCGGCGGCGATGCCGGGGCTGATGTGGGTCACGCCGTGGATCGCGGCGATGTGTTCGAGGAGCAAGGTGTTGATCTCGCCGAAATCGTGCAGCCCCACCAGCAGCTCCAGTTCGTGCGGACCATTCATGATGTTGACGCTCAATACCTCTGGCAGCTTCGCCAGATCGCGACCGACCTGGCGCACGTCGCGCCCCTGCACCTTGACGCCGAGCGCGATCAGCACGTTGTAGTTATGCGCGGAGAAGTCGGTGACAGCGACGACACGCATGACGTGCGCATCTTCCATGCGCCGAAGCCGGGTCGATACCGTCGCGGCGGTTACCGAGAGCCGGTCGGCCAGTTCCTGGTTCGTCGCGCGTCCGTTGACCCGCAGAAGCTCGATGAGCTTCGTATCGAGGTCGTCCAGCGTCGGCGCCGAAAAGGCCTTCCCGTTTCGGATCTGCATTCAGCGTACTTTCTCGGTCATCCGCCGACGCATAACGCGACGATCCGGCAATCGCCAAGGGATAACGTCGTCAATCGACATACCCAGGACTGCGGCGCGTATCGCGCGAACGCTACGCAAATAGAACGCCGGCGTCCATATTTGCCTTGAGTTGCGCATATCAGCGACGCTATCGTCCGATCCAGAACCGGCCGTTCCGCACGGTCGCATATATGGAGATCAGGATGCTTGGCCACGTAACGCTTGCCCATACCGACCTGGACGTCAGCCGGCTGTGCTACGGCACGAACATGCTCGGCACCGCGATCGACCAGTCGGGCGCGAACGCGATCCTCGACCGGTTCGCAAGCCTGGGCGGCAATTTCATCGATACCGCGCGCTCCTATGGCGACTGGATCCCCGACGCGCCCGCCGGCGCGAGCGAGCGGGCGATTGGCGCATGGCTCAAGACGCAGGTTCGCAAGGATTTCGTGATCGGCACCAAGGGCGGATTCTACGACATGCGCGCCGGCGACTACCGCAACCGCGTGACGCCGGCCGACATCGCCGATGATCTGTCGCAGAGTCGGGAGCATCTCGGCGTCGACACGATCGATCTGTACTGGCTGCACATGGACAATGCCGAGGCCCCCGTCGAGCCGATCGTCGACACGCTGATCGCGGCGAAGAGCGCGGGTCACATCCGCTGGTTCGGCGCCTCGAACTGGACGGCGGCACGCGTTCTGGAAGCGAACGCCTATGCCAAGTCCAAGGGTAGCGAAGGCTTCGTCGCGGTCCAGCCCTTCTGGGGTCTGGCCAAGCCGAACGAGCCCAATGCGATGCAGCAGGGCTATCAACTGTATTTCGAGGATCACGGCGCGTCGCTCATCGACGCCGGTCTCGCGATCGTGCCGTATTGCGGGCAGAGCCGAGGTTATTTCTCGAAGCTCGACGCCGGTGGCGCGACCGACGATCTCAAGGCATTCTACGACAATCCCGCCAACGAGGCCCGGTTCGAGGCGGCTCGCCGCGTCGCTGCGAACCGGGGCGTTCCGATCGCCGACGTCGTGCTCGCCTATCTGCTCAACCAGCCGGGGCAGGTGATCCCGATCTTCGGCGCATCGAGCCCGACGCGCGTCGAGGAGAGCGTCGGCGCGGCCGCGCTCACCCTGACCGCGGATGAGGTCGCGGAACTGCGCGCGGCCTGACGGTTGGCGGCGGCGTTACCGGCCCGTCCGGTGACGCCGTGGCCGCGGGTCTTCACAAGCACCGGCCGATGCCACGTCGTGCGATAGATCGACCCGCCGGCGGCAAAGCCGGACGAGTCGTCCCATCATCCCTGCGCGCGTGTCATCGCGGCGACCGCCATCCGCACCCGATCGAGCATCGGTATCCCCGCCTCGATCGCAGACTGCTGCGGCACTTCGACGCTGACCGGCACGGACGCGTCCATGCCGGCGAGGACCTGCGCGATCGGAAAGCCCCCCTCACCCGGCAGCCATCGCTGGAGCCCCGCCTCCCACTCGATCCGGTCCGCAGCCATCGCCCCCGGCCCGTCGCTGACCTGGACGATGCGGATCGCCGGATCGGCCAGCCGCGACGCCATCAGCGGCCATTCGCCTGCGCGCATGAGGTGGAGCAGGTCGAGCGTCACGCCAACACCGTCGCACGCGACCGCGGCGACGGTATCCAGCGCGGCAACAAGCGACGCGACCTGCGACGGCGCGTAGAATTCCACCGCGAGCGCGATGCCGTGGCCTGCCGCCAGCGCGGCCAGTTCGCCTAGCCGCTCCACCCGGCGCTGCGGCTCACGATCGTAGCACAGCACGTTGGCCAGCGGCGCGCCCAGTTCGGCGGCGGCGGCCAGCGCCGGCTCAAAGTCGGCGACGATCGTGCGCCCGGTCATCGTGAACGGGTAGACCAGATCGACCGTCACCCCCGTGTCGCGCAGGACGTGCCGCAGGTCACGCACGCCGGCGGAATCACGGGTCAGGTCATAGGGTGGCATCGCCGGCAGCACCGGCATGGCGTGCAGGAAGGCACAGATGCCGGTGCAGCCGTCGCGGCCGCCAGCCGCGCCAGTTCGACCGGCGTCGCATCGACGACCGTCAGGTGATCGAGCGACAGCCGCCGCATGCCCACCCCTCGCCTATGCCGCCGCCTCGCGATCCCGCAGCATGTCGAGCGCGACATCGACGATCATGTCCTCCTGGCCCCCGACCATCTTGCGCCGGCCCAGTTCGACCAGGATCGTGCGTGTGTCGATGCCATAGGTCTCGCTCGCCTTCTCGGCATGCCGCAGGAAGCTCGAATAGACACCCGCATAGCCGAGCGCGAGCGTCTCGCGATCGACGCGAACCGGGCGATCCTGCAGCGGCCGGACCAGATCTTCCGCCGCATCCATCAGCGCCATGACGTCGCAGCCATGGTTCCAGCCCTTGCGATCGGCGGCGGCGACGAACACCTCGAGCGGCGCGTTGCCCGCACCCGCGCCCATGCCCGCGAGACTTGCGTCGATCCGCACCGCGCCGCATTCCGCGGCGACCAGCGAATTGGCGACGCCCACCGAAGGATTATGCGCCGGTGCGGCGCGCGGCGGGCGTCGAGGTGGAGATGACGCGCTATCCGGGAATGGTCCACGGGTTCGTGTCGTGGGTGGGGTTCCTGCCGGGCGCGCAGGCTGCGATCGCGGATGCCAGTGCTTTCCTGAAACGCGCGTTCGGCACGGCCTGACGCGGGATCCGGGGAGCGGCGTCGCTCCCCGGAACATCGTCAGACCTTGACCACACGGCATTGCGGGACGGGATGGTCGTGCGCCTCGATCCAGCGCCACAGCGCGGTTCCCGATCGGTGCCCCGACAGATCGATCCAGTTGCCGTAACCGGGATCGCGATCCGCACACACCACGATGACGCTGCCGTCCGCCTCATGGTGCGCGTTCGCACCATTGACCCAGACCTTGCGGTTGACGTGATCGAGTGACTCCATCCACCAGTTGTCGAGCTGAAAGTTCCAGAAGCGACATTCGGGCGGATGCGCCTCGATCACCAGCGCCTCGTCGGGGGCAAGATCGTAATAGAGGTGGCCGTACCAGATCTTGGGGTCGCCGCCCGCGCGATAGAACACGCTCTGGTCGCCGTCGTAGATCCGGTTAGGCTGCGCCATGAACCAGCGCGTCCATTCGGCGAAGGTATTGGCGGTGCCGCGCACCCATTGCGCCGCGCCGAACAGTTGCGCCTCGATCGCCTGTGGTGTCAGCAGCGCGGGCACGTCGGGCCCGGGGCTGATCCGCTCCACCCGGACGGTGGCGGGCGTCTCGACGCTCTTGTCGTTGAACGTCTGGCGGATGATGAGCAGCGTGGTATCGTCCGCCATCGGCAGCCAGTTGCCCGGCTGTCGCTGCGCGCTCGCGACGATCTCGAACGTGCCGTCGTCCTCGACCGCGACGTCGGCGAACTCGATCTCGCCGGTCGACGCCATCGTCCCGTCGATCGCGTAGCGGTTCGCCTTCGACCCGATCGACAGATACGGCACCGTCCCGCGCTGCCCGGTCAGGCGATATTCGCGATCGCCGCGCACGACGACCTGCTGGTACAGATTGTCGGGGTTGTCCGCGCCGATCTTGATCGTGTCGTCGGTCAGCAGGAACAGCCGCGGGAAATCGGGATCGGCGGAATCGACCAGCATGTTCAGCGCGGTGCGCGTCAGCCGGCTAAGATACCGTACCCCCTCCGCCTGATCGAGCGGCGTTGTCGGCGCATCGGGGCGAAGCAGGACGTCGCCGCAATCCGCCAGCCGCTCACAGAAAGCGCGCCACGTATCTGCCAAATGTACATCCGTTGCGGTTTCGTCGCTCATTCGATCCGTCTCCCACTCGCGGCGTTGGGTGCGACCATATCACGATGGCCACCGTTGACTACGCACAACAGCTATATACACGTGACGATTTGCCCTATATTCATCACGGTCGAGCATTTGGCCTACGCATATGATTAGAAGAGGATTCTGTCGATGGCGTTCGCCCTGAATCGCACTCCGGCGCGTGCGGCGCGATCCGCCTTGCTCGAACCGGGTCACATCGGGGCGCTTGCGCTGCCGAACCGGATCGTCCTGACCGCGATGGGGGTCAGCCTCGCCGAACCCGACGGCAGCGTCGGTGAACGGCTGATCGCGTATCATCGCGCGCAGGCGGAAGGCGGCGCGGGACTGATCGTGATGGGCGTGACGGGTGTCGCCTGGCCCGTCGGCGCGGTCCAGCCGCGGCAAAGCGCGATCTCGGACGATCGCTTCGTGCCCGGGCTGATGCTGCTGACCCGGACTGTCCATGACGCGGGCGGGCGGATCGCCGCGCAGCTCCACCATGGCGGGCTGGTCGCGTCGCATTCGGCGCAGGACGGCCACCCGCTCTGGGCGCCCGCGGTGCCGCCGCCGTTCGCAGGCGACTTCCCCGACTATTTCCTGCCCGAGGAGATGGCCGCGTTCGCGGGCGGCGCGGTACCCGAGCTCAAGGTGCTGGACGAGACCGACATCGCGGTGGTGGTCGCACAGTTCGCCGCGGCGGCGGATCGGGCGAAGCGCGCCGGGTTCGACGGGGTCGAGATCCATGGCGGGCACGGCTATCTGCTGTCGTCCTTCGTCTCGCCCGCCACCAACACGCGCACCGATGGCTATGGCGGCGATCTGGCGGGACGGGCACGGCTGCTGGTCGAGGTCGTCCGCGCGGTGCGTGCCGCGGTCGGCGCCGGATTCGCGATGTGGGTGAAGATCGACGCGCACGAGATCGGGCGCGCGAACGGCATCGCGATCGAGGATGCGGTTGCGCTGGCGCCGATGATCGAAGCGGCGGGCGCGGACGCGATCACCGTCACCGCCTATCACGACGTCGGCCAGGGCAAGCTGCACTCGGCGTCGAACATCCCGCACGTGCCGGGCGCGCATCTCGCGCTCGCGGCGCGGATAAAGGCGGCGGTGCGCATCCCGGTGATCGCTTCGGGACGGATCGAGATCGATCGCGGTGAACGCGCGCTGGCGGACGGCGCATGCGATTTCGTCGCGATGGGGCGCAAGCTGCTCGCGGACCCGGCGCTGCCCGCCAAGCTGGCGAACGGACGCGGGGCGGACATCCGCCCGTGCATCTATTGCTATACCTGCGTCAGCACCGCCTATCTGCGCGAGCAGGTGCGGTGTGCGGTACGGCCCGAGACGGGGTATGAGGACCTCGACTGGACGCCCGTCGCGGCGCCGGGTCGGGTCGTGATCGTCGGCGGTGGCCCCGCGGGGATGGAGGCGGCACGCAGGCTCGACGCGGCGGGATCGCGGGTCGTGCTGATCGAGCGATCGGATCGGCTGGGCGGCACGCTGCGCTTCGCCGCCCTCGCCTACGAGCCCAACGAGCGGCTGCTGGACTGGCTGCGCGCGCAGATCGCGGCGAGCGGCGTCGAGGTCCGGCTGTCGACCGAGGCGACGCCGGACCTGATCGCGTCGCTGACGCCCGACCGCGTGGTCGTCGCATCGGGCGCGGTGCGCGACATGCCGCCGATCCCGGGGGCGGAGCGCGACCATGTGCTGTCCGGCGACGACCTGCGCGCGCTGCTGCTCGGCGAACGGTCCGAGGCGGTGCGGCGCAAGGTGGGACTGGCCGCACGCGTGGCGGCGCGGATCGGCGCGGCGACGGGGGCGACCGCCAATCTGGAACTGGTGCGAACCGCGACGCGCGGCTGGATGCCGCTGGGCCAGCGGATCGTGATCGTCGGCGGCGAGCTGGTCGGCTGCGAGCTTGCGGAATTCCTCGTCGAGCGCGGGCGCGAGGTGACGATCGTCGGCGAGGCGGACAAGCTGGGGGGCGGGCTGTTGATCGTGCGGCGGATGCGGCTGCTGGCGGAGCTGCGCGAGCATGGCGTCGCGATGTTCGCGGGCGTATCGGGAATTGCGATCGACGAGGAGGCGGTGCGCTTCGTCGATACGCACGGAACAGCGCAGGCGATCGCGGCGGATCACGTCATCGTCGCGATGGGTGCGCGGGGCGACTCGACGCTTGCCGATGCGTTACGCGCGCACGGTCTGGCGGTCGATGAGATCGGCGACGGCACGGGCGTAGGGTATATCGAAGGCGCGATGCGCGGGGCGGCGACGCTGGTCGCGGGGTACGGCCGGGGCTGATTGGCGCGTCAGGCCAGGATCATGTCCGCGGCCTTTTCTGCGACCATCATCGTCGGCACGTTGGTGTTGCCACTCGGCACGCGCGGCATCACCGAGGCGTCGACGACGCGCAGCTGCGCGACGCCGTGGACGCGCAGCTGCGGATCGACCACCGCCATCGCGTCGTGCCCCATCCGGCACGTGCCGACGGTATGGATGTCGGACACCGCGGTCTGGCGGAGATAGGTGTCGAGTTCGTCGTCGGAGCGAACGTCCGCGCCGGGTGCGAGTTCGGCGCCGCGCACCGCATCGAACGGCGCCTGCACGAAGATGTCGCGCACCGCGCGGATCGCGGCGCGGCCGCGGGCTAGATCACCCGGCGTCGACAGGATGTTCGGATCGATCGCGAGCGGATCGCCGGGCTTGCCGCCGGTCAGCCGGATCTCGCCGACGCTTTCGGGATGGAGCAGATCGACATGCGCGAAATAGCCGTGCTCCATGATGAGCTTTCGCCCCATCGCCTCGTACAGCGCCATCGCGAAATGGATCTTGATGTCGGGCTCCGCGGCGCCGGGCATCGTGCGCAGATAGGCGAAGGTCTCGGCGGGCGGATTGGCGAGCGGGCCGCGGCGAAACAGCACGAAATTCGCCGCCGCCTTCGCCGCGACCAGCGGATGAAAGAAGTTGAACATCGAGATCGGCTGGGTGCACGCCTGCTTGACCGAGACCGCGACGTGATCGCGATAGTTCTGGCCGACGCCGGGCAGGTCGCGCTGGACCGAGATGCCATGTTCGCCGAGGTGCGCGGCGGGGCCGATCCCCGACAGCATCAGGATGTGCGGCGAATGGATCGCGCCTGCCGACACGATCACCTCGCGCGCCGCGTGCGCCGTCATGCTGGCACCGCGATGCCTGTAGGCGACACCGGTCGCCCTGCCCTGCGCGATGACGACGCGCTCGACATGCGCATCGGTGACGACGTGCAGGTTGGCGCGTGAGCGCGCGGGCTTGAGATAGGCGCGCGCCGCGCTCCACCGCCGGCCTGCGGACGCGGTGACGTCGGCAGGGCCGACGCCCTCGCGGTGCGTGCCGTTGGGATCGTCGTTCCACGGCACGCCGGCGGCGACCGCGGCATCGGCGAATGCGCGCGCGAGCGGGTGCGTGATCCCCGGCCTGGTCACCAGCACGGGACCGTCGTTGCCGTGATAGCCGGCATCGCCCCCGGGCCGGAAATCCTCGAGCTTGCGGAAATAGGGCAGCACATCGTCATATGCCCAGCCCTCGTTGCCGAGCTGGCGCCACAGGTCGTAATCGCCACGCGCGCCGCGATCATAGACCATGCCGTTGATCGATGACGATCCGCCCAGCACGCGGCCGCGCGGCGTGTAGACCTGGCGTCCGTCGGCGTGTTTCTGGGGCACGCTGACGTGCATCCACTGGAACAGCCCGCGATACATGATCGGAAGCAGCCCGCCGGGCGCGTGAATGAAGATGCTGCGATCGCGCCCGCCCGCCTCGATCAGCAGCACGCGGTTCGCGGGATCGGCGGAAAGGCGGTTGGCAAGGACGCAGCCGGCGGATCCCGCGCCCACGATGACGAAGTCGTACTGGCCAGCGGTCGTGTCGGTCATCGCGGCCCCTGCAACGATCGGTGCACGGCGGCGGCGGCGCGGCGACGCTGGCACCAGGTCCGCGGCGGCAGTCCGGTCGCACGCCGAAACGCGGCCGAGAAGGCACTGTCGCGCGTGAAGCCGGTGGCGGCGGCGATCGCCTTGATCGGCAGGTCGCCCGCATCGAGCAATGCCATCGCACGGCGCATCCGCGCGCGCTCGATCGTGCACGCCGCACTTTCGCCGGCCAGAGCGCGATACAGCCGCGTGAAATGCCGTTCGCTGACGCCGCACAGCGCGGCCAGTTCGGCAAGCGTCGGCACGGGTCCTTCCGCGTCGATCCGCGCGACGACGCGCGCATGCTGCCAATCCGCCAGTCGCGCCGCCACCTGCGTGCGCTCCGCCCGCGCGGCGATGCTGCGCCCGGTCTCGATCAGCAGGGCATCGGCATAGGCGCGGACAAGGCCGTCGCTTTCGGCACCGGGACGGATCAATTCGTCGCGAATATACCCCATCAGCTGGCGAAGCCGCGTGCCGCGCAGGTCGAGCCCGTCGCCCACACGCTCGCCGCCGAGCGCGAGGCGTTGCGCGGCTGTTCCTGCATCAGGGTTCACCGTGACCCGAACGACGCGGACGTGCCCACCGACGCTGCGCGCGTGGATGTCGACGTCGGCAGGCCGCATGAACAGCGTTCCCATGAAGCGGAACCGGGCCGGATCGAGCGCGGGAAAGGCGGCCATGCCGTCGGTCGAAAAGGGCGGCATCGACATCTCGATCATGTGCCGCGGTTCGCGCACCGTCAGGTCGATCGGCCCGGACCATCGCCATTCCACGATCTGCGCGCAGCCATAGGGCAGCGCGCGTTCGGCGATGATCGCTGGCTCCGTCGTCATGAAACAGACCTGCATCTGCGTAGTCCGTCGGTCAAGACGCGGACCGATCCGATGGCCGGGCGGCGGCGAAAGGGCCGGGTCGCGTATTGTCACCGGCTTGATGCGGTTGTGCGGCGATCGCACAGTCGATGCCTACAGGTCGCGCAGCCGGCCACAGGAGAGTGCCCGATGCCCCCCGCCCCCATTCCTTCGCATGTGCCCGAACACCGCGTCCACCGCTTCGATTTTCGCGACCAGGACGGATTGCGGCACGATCCCTGGACCTATCTGGCGGGCATGAGCGACTTGCCCGACATCTTCTTTTCCCCCGATCTGGGCGGCTATTGGGTGGTGACGCGCGCGGCGCTGATCGACGAGGTGTTCTGCGACCACGAACGCTTCACGGCGACGTCGCTCGCGATCCCGCGGATCGAGAATCCGATGACGCTGATCCCCAACCATTTCGATCCGCCCAGGCACGGCGTCTATCGCAAGCTGATGGCCAACGGCATGTTTTCGCCCCGCGCGCTGGCGACATTGGAGCCCGACACCCGGCGGCTGACGCTCGACCTGTTCGACGGGTTCGCGCCGGGCACGTGCGAGTTCGTGCACGACTTCGCGTACCGGCTGCCGATCGACATCTTCCTCGAGTTGATGGGGGCGGACGCGGCGTATCGCGACGAATGCCTGCATTTCATCAAGCTCGTCTTTCGCGGCACCACGCTTGCGCAGACGACCGAAGGGTTCGTCGCCGCCAACGCGTTCGTGACGCGCTGGCTGGACGCGCAGGTCGCGGCGCCGGCGGCAAATGCGGGCCCGATGTTCCAGGCGATGCTCGCCGCGCGGATCGAGGGCCGGCCGCTGAACGTCGAAGAGATGCGCGCGATCACGATGATGCTGTTCATGGGCGGGCTCGACACGATCACCTCGCAGATGACGCATATCATGCGGTTCCTGGCCGAAAGCCCCGGTCACCGCCAGGCGTTGATTGACCGGCCGGAGACGATCCCGGTGGCGCTCGAGGAACTGCTGCGCCGTTTCGGCATCTCGTATATCGGCCGCGCCGTCGCGACCGACTTCACGTGGCGGGGGGTGGAGCTGCGCCGGGGCGATGCGGTATGCGCGGCGACGCCGATCGCCGGGCTCGACCGCCGCGCCTTTCCCGACCCGCTGGTCGTGGACTTCGACCGCGCGGGCGCGGGCCGGCGCGTCAAGCATCTGGGCTTCGGTTCGGGCCCGCACCTGTGCATCGGGGCGCATCTGGCGCGCGTCCAGCTCACCGTCATGCTGCAGGAATTGTTGCCGCGGATGCCCGGGCTTCGCGTCGCGGCGGGGCACGCGATCGAGAACCTGCCGGGTTCGACGATGATGCTGAAGGCGCTGCCGCTCCAGTGGAACTGCTGAACGCTTGCACTGTCGATCTGCGTAGCTAAAAGATACGGTAACGACGTATTATGGTGGAGAGCGAAGCGATGGCGACTTGGGACAAGGAGGTCGACGTGCTCGTCGTCGGCACCGGCGCCGGTGGCCTGACCGCGGCGATCAACGCCGCCGACGCGCATGGCGACGTGCTGGTCGTGGAGAAAGCGGACGAGTTCGGCGGCACCTCTGCCACCTCTGGCGGCGGGATCTGGATCCCGGCGAGCGACCTGGCGCGCGATGCTGGGCAGGCGGACAGCGCGGAGGAGGCATTCGCCTATATCCGCCCGCAAAGCGCCGCCAACGTGCCCGACGGGACGATCAAGGCGTTCGTCGACCAGGCGCCGCGGATGCTGCGCTGGCTGCACGCGAAAACGCCGGTCCGCTACGACAGCGTGCCCTATCCCGACTATCACGTCGAATATGAGGGCGGGAAGCACGGCTTCCGCACGCATCTGCCGCGCGGCATCGACGGACGGCTGCTGGGCGACGACATCCTGAAGCTGCGCTCCGCCTCTCCCGCCGCCAGCCTGGGCGGGATCGTCAACTGGAGCTTCACCGACACCAACTACCTGCTGTTCCGGCACAAGGGCTGGCAAAAGGTGCTGGCGAAGATGCTGTGGGCGTACGCCAGCGACTGGAAGCACCGGCTCCGCTCGCGCAAGGATCGCAACCTGACGCTGGGCAACGCGCTGGTCGGGGGGCTGTGGATCGCGCTGCGCGAACGCAAGGTTCCGGTGTGGCTCGATACGCCGCTGGTCGATCTGGTCGAGGAGAACGGCGCGATCACGGGTGCGATCGTCCGGCACGAGGGCAAGACGGTGCGCGTGCGCGCGCGGCGCGGCGTGATCCTCGCCGCGGGCGGGTTCGAGCGCAACGCCGAGATGCGCGCCGAGCATCTGCCCGGATCGCCCGACCCGACGATCTCGGGTAGCCAGGTCAACAATACGGGTGATGCGATCAACGCCGCGGCGCGGATCGGCGCGGGCCTGCGCAACATGCAGTCGACCTGGTGCGCACCCGTCTTCCGCGTGCCCGGCGAGGATCGCGCGCGGCTGTCGTCGATCGAGCGCGCGCTGCCCGGCTCGATGATGGTCAACCGCGACGGCCGCCGTTTCCTGAACGAGGCGGCATCCTATCACGTCGTCGGGCAGAAGATGATCGAGGGCGAGCGCAGCGGCGGGAAGACCAGTCCCGCCTGGTTCGTGTTCGATGCGACCTATCGCAAGAAATACCCGGCGGGTCCGCTGTTCCCGATCGTTCCCGACGCGCTCCAGCTCAAGGGTGTACGCGAGACGATGAAGAAGGCGTCGAGTGTCGAGGGGCTGGCCGCCGCGATCGGGGTTCCCGCCGACACGCTCAAGGCGACGCTGGCGCGGTTCAACGCGGACGCGATCACCGGCGTCGATACCGAGTTCGACCGCGGCGGTCCGGCCTATGACCGGATGTATGGCGATCCGTCGGTCAAGCCCAACCCGACACTCGCACCGATCGTGGCCGCGCCCTTCTATGCTCTGCCGATCTATGGCGGCGACATCGGCACCAATGGCGGCATCGTGACCGACGAGAACGCGCGTGCGCTGGATACGGACGGCCACGTGATCGCGGGGCTGTACGCGATCGGCAATACCGCCGCCTCGGTGATGGGCGAGAGCTATCCCGGCGCGGGCGTGACGCTGGGACCCGCGATGACGTTCGGTTATGTCGCGGCGCGACATGCGATGGGCGTCAACGCCTGATCGGGCCAGATACAATAAGATAAGGAGAGACAGGATGACCGAAGTATTCGTGCCCGTCGCCGAGCCGCGCGTGATCGAAGGCGCCTACAGCGAGGATCAGCATCGCCGGTTGCTCGACGTCGTCCGGCGCGAGGGGCCGTGGTCGCTGATCCTGGCGCAGCATTTCAAATCGCCCGAGGAAGTCGTCGCGACCACGTCGGGCAACCTGCCCGAGGGGTTCAAGCCGACCTGGGACATGTTCCTGTCGCCGGTGTTCCGCGGCTATCTGGCCAAGGGGATGACCTCGCTCTACCCCGAGATCGACGATTGTTTCCTCAATCCTTCGCTGCTGAACCAGGTGCGCGACTATTGGGGCGCGAAATATGCGCGCGCGGAAAACATGCTGTTCAACATCCAGGGGCCGTGCAGCGGCGGCGGCGCGCCGCATGTCGACGCGACCAATTTTCGCGGCGTCACGCTCCAGACCACGCCGATCTGGCTGATGAACATGATGGTCAAGTCGAACCTGTTCGAACATTGGCGCACGAAGAAGGCGCAGGTGATAGCCTGGTATTACAAGGGCACCACCGGCGGCGGCTTCACCTATTGGCCGCAGGGGCTGGCAGCGGCGCCCAAGCAGATCCATGCGCCGATGTGGGGCCGTGCGGTCGTCGTCGAGAACGAGAAGATGTACCATGGCGCGGAAAGCTGCGGCCCCGCCGCGCTGCGCAAGCCCGCCGGGCTCGACATCGGTTCGGTGATGGAGGCCGATCCCGACAGTGCGGACGGTTGGCGGATCCGCACCGGCGAGCAGGTGATCCAGCGGATCCCGGAGTCCGAGTTCCGCTTCCTGATCCATTGGGGCGCCGACATCTTCATGGACCTGGACGAGCTGCGCGTGTCGCTCGACCATAGCGACGACCTGACGCACGAGCGGATCTTCGACATCCTGATCGCCGACCTGCGCCGCCGCGGCGTGCCGTTCGTGATGCCCACCGATCCGATGACGGATACCGCGTTCATCCAGGCGTTGACGCAGACCTACGATCCCGGGCTGCCCGCGATCTTCCCGGCCGAACCCGAAGAGCGCGAGGCGGCGTGATGGTGGACGGATACGACCCGTTCGCGCTGTACGACCCCGCAACCCTGGCCGCGTCCGATCCGATCGAGATCGACGCGCCGGCGTCCGTCGTGTGGCAGATCCTGATCGATCTGCCACGCTATGGGGAATGGAACCCGTTCTGCGTGTGGGCAGAATCGACGCTGGAAATGGGCGCACCGGTCTACATGCGGCTGGTGACGCCGGTGGCCCCTGGCACGCTTGCGCCCAATTGCGAATATGTCTGCGCGTTCGAGCCCGAGCGGATGCTGTCGTGGGAACTGGTCGACAGCCCCGAATGGCCATATCCCGCGCGGCGTGACCAGATCATCACGCCGCTGGGCCCCGATCGCTGCCGCTACGTATCGACCGATACGTTCACCGGCCCCAACGGGATCCACGTCATGCGGTTCGCCGGCCCGTGGGTGACGCGCGCGTTCAACGACAGCGCGCGTGCGCTCAAAGCCAGAGCGGAGGCCTTTCATGCGGCGGACACCCGGGCCGCCGCCTGACGTGAGCTGACTATCGCGGCGCGGCGGCGGGTCCCGGCTCGTCCGACCGGGCTGCGATCGTCACGCGTTCCAGCTCGTCCTCGCCCAGGTCGCGGACCAGCATCGACATCCGCCGGCTGACGCTGCGCGCAATCCGCCACTCGCCGTCGACCCGCCGCAGGTCGTCGTCATAGTCGACCGCAAGCTGCGTATGGCGCCTGGCCTGCATGTCGATCTGGAAGAAGAACAGGTCGAACCGCGCGCGGGCGGTGTCGGGCCCGGTCACCTCCACGATCGCGTTGTTCAGATGGTGCATGTCGACGATGTGCGGCTGGCAGCCCCATTGCTCGAAGATCGCGACGAACGCATCGGGGTCCGTGAACAGCGGAAAGCCTTCGAAATCGATCCTCGCATCATCGGTGAAGCAGGCGCGCACCGCCGCCGGCTGCTTGCGATCGCACGCGCGGACGTAACGCGCCTTGAGAATTTCGATTGCCTGGATGGCCTCCAGACGATCGAGGCGCCCAGCGATGTCTTCGATATTCATGGACGCTCCTGTCGGGCGAACCGGCCGAACCATCGCGATCCGGCCAAAGCGCATGCTTTCGCACTTCGCGCACAATCATAACGTGGTAACTACGCATGACAACGGTAATGCCCGGAATAATTCGTGTTTTTCGTATTGTCATCGCCGCCGCCGCGTAATAGGCCGTGTGACAGAAAAAGGAGAGGGCCGGCATGGCGACCATCGTCGCGAACCCCGAGACGCTGGACCGGGACGCGCTGCTCGAGGCGGCCCGCGACCGCGCGGGACTGACCGACTTCGGAGACACCTGGTTCCTCGAACCGATGGCGCAGTTCCTCGAGGCGGCAAATCGCGAGGGGAGGCTGACTCCGGCCGGCGTCGCGGGGCAGCGCGAGGTGATCGTCAAGGGTCTGACCAGCCGGCTGCGCATGGTCGAGGATCTGAAACGCCACCCCGAGATTCATGACGAGACGGTCAGCGTCGCCGCGATCATCCTGGGATTGCCGCGCACCGGCAGCACGATCTTCCAGCGCCTGCTCGCATCGGCGCCGGGCATGACCGGGATTCGCTGGTTCGAGCTGCAGAACTACGCGCCCTTCCCCGGCGAAGCCCCCGGCGCGCCCGTCGAGCGCCGCGCCTATGCCGACGCGATGATCGACGGCTGGTTGCAGGCTGCGCCCGAACTCGCCTCGATCCACCCGCTCGACCCCGATGCGCCCGACGAAGAGATCCTGATTCTGGGCCAGATGTTCGTCAGCACGATGGTGGAGGCGATGACGTTCGTCCCGTCGTTCGCGCGCTGGCTCGATGGATACGACCAGTCGAAGGGGCATGCCGACCTGACGACGATCCTGAAATATCTGCAATGGCAGGATCCGTCTCGGCGGGGCAAGCAGTGGGTCCTCAAAAGCCCGTCCAACCTGCCATTCGCCGAATATGCCGCGGCCGCTTTCCCCGACGCGCTGCTCATCATGACGCATCGCGATCCGGTCGATACGGTGCCGTCGTACATCAGCATGCAGGCCGCGCTGTACAAGCTGGTCGCGCAGATCGACGACCGCGAGGTGGCGGGCTTCTGGTTCCCGCGACTGCAGGAATGGATGCGCCGGTTCGCCGACGCGCGTGAACGGATCGGCGAGGATCGCTTCATCGACATCGACTATCGCGACGTGACCCGCCAGCCGGTCGAGCAGGCCCGCCGCGTTCTGCGCCGGATCGGCGTCGAACCCGGGCCCGACACCGAGGCCGCACTGGCAGAGTTCCTGGCGGGCAACCAGCGCGAGCAGCGCCCCGCGCACGACTATTCGCTCGATCGGTTCGGACTGGACGAGTCCGCGATCCGCGACGCCTTCGCCGACTATCGCGCGCGCTACATCGGCTGAGAGGAAGCATCATGGCTTTGCTTGCGGACAAGACGATCGTCGTCAGCGGGGTCGGCCCCGGCATGGGACGCGCGCTCGCACGGATCGCAGCGGCGGAAGGCGCGCGCGTGGTGCTTGCGGCGCGCAACCGCGCGTTCCTGGACGAAGTACAGGCGCAGATCGCCGACGCGGGCGGCACCGCGCTGGCGGTGCGCTGCGACGTCGCGCGCGACGACGAGTGCGTCGCGCTCGCCACCGCGGCGGCAGAGGCATTCGGCGGGCGGATCGACGGCCTGGTCAACAGCGCCTATTTCCACGGCGAATGGAGCCTGGTCGAGAGTGCGGACCCGGCCGATTTCGCCGCCGCGTTCGACGTCAACTGCCTTGGCGCATTGCGGCTGACCAAGGCGTGCGTGCCGTATCTGTCAGGCGGCGGCGCGGTGGTGAACGTGTCGACGATGGCGACGGTGCGGCCGTTCGGCACCGAACACGGCCTGGAAATGGGCTACGCCACGTCGAAGGCCGCGCTCAACACGCTGGGCAAGTACATGGCGGCCGATCTCGGGCGCCACGGCATCCGCGTCAACACGTGTCGCATGGGCTGGATCCATGGCGAACCCGTCCGCCAGTTCATCGCCACCAAGGTCGCGGGTGGCGAAGACGAGGTCGCGGTGGTCGGCGCGGTGACCAAGGACATTCCGCTCGGAATCATCCCGCCGGAGGACGACTGCGCACGCGCGGTGCTGATGCTTCTGTCGGATCATGCGCGCGTGGTGACCGGCGCGACGCTCGACGTGAACGGCGGCCATTGGATGGCGCCCTAATACGAATACCGGACGCCGAAAACGGCGCGGGCGAAACCAGGATGAGGGGATGACGAATGCGACTCCATGAACGATCCGCGCCGCTGCGCGCGGCCCTGCTGCTCGGCGCTGCGACCGCGTCGATCATGTTGACCAGCCCGGCGATCGGCCAGACCGCCGCTGCGCCGCCCGTGCCTGCGCCTGAAACGGTGCCGGCGGACAACACCATCGGCGACATCATCGTGACGGCGAACCGGCGCGAGGAACGCAACCAGGACGTGCCGATCGCGATCACCGCGATCGCGCCGGAACGGCTCCAGCAGCAAGGCATCGCACGCGAGCAGGACCTCGCCGCAAACGTGCCGTCGCTGGTCGTCGGTCCCAATGGGCAGGGATCGCGCGATTCGCAATCGTTCACGATCCGCGGCCAGGGCGCCACGTTCCAGGCGTCGCCCGGCGTCGTGGTGTATCTGAACGAAGTGCCGCTGCCGTCCGCGTTGACGGTCAGCCAACAGGGCGGCCCGGGCAATTTCCTCGATCTGGAAAGTCTTCAGGTGCTGTCGGGCCCGCAGGGCACGCTGTTCGGCCGGAACACGACGGGCGGTGCGGTCTTGCTGGTGCCCAGGAAGCCGACCGATACGCTGTCGGGCTGGATCCAGGGCACGATCGGCAATTACGACCGCCGCGAGGTCGAAGGCGCGATCAACCTGCCGATCGTGTCGGACAAGCTGATGATCCGCGTCGCGGGCGCGTTCCACGACCGGACCGGCTATACCTATGACGTGATCTGGAACAAGGATCGCGACAACGAGCATTACGGCACCGGACGGCTGGGCATCCTGTTCAAGCCGGTCGACGGCGTCACCAACTACACGATGGCGTACGGCACGAAATCCGACACCAACGGCACCGGCCTGATCCACAAGGGGTTCAACATCCCTGCGCTTTCGAGCCTGGGGCTTTGCGTCAACAGTCCGCTGGCCGGCGGATTCTCGTGCGACGTCTATCGCGCGAACACCGCACGCGCGGACGCGCTCGGCTCGCGCCGCACCGCGTTCAGCACCGACGTCTTCCAGCAGACCGAGACGTGGGGCGTGACGAACACGACCGATGTCGACCTGACCGAGGGTCTGACGCTGCGCAACATCGTTGCGTATCAGCGGATGCGGATCCGCTATCGCTACGACGCGGATGCGACCGCGCTGCAGCAGCACGACGTCGATCCCGGCGTTCTGCCCGGGACGATCGACGTGCCGGGGCTGGGCCCGACGACCTATGCCAATGCCACGCTGGGTCGCGAGGGACCGCGCGACAATCTGCGCGTGTGGACCGAGGAACTGCAGCTGCAGGGCAACATGCTCGACAACAAGTTCAACTGGACGGTCGGCGGCTTCTATTTCGATCAGCGCCCCGCCGGGCTTCAGCGCGCGAACGCGCTGCTATACTGCCCCGCCGGGCTGACGGGCAGCGCGGCGGTCTGTCAGGCGAGCTTCGCCGAATATGGCACCACCACGACCTCGAAGGCGGTGTACGCGCAGGCGACGCTGGATTTCGGCGCGCTCTCGCCGTCGCTCGACGGGCTGCGGCTGACCGGCGGCTATCGCCACACCTGGGACAAGATCGCGGGGTTCGCGACGCAGTATAATTTCAGCTCGCTGCTGCCGGCCGGCCTCGTCGTGTGCGGGAAAGACAGCACCCTCGTCGTGCCGGTCGCATCTGCTGTCGCCAGTTGTCTTTTCGCGGGGACGCAGAAATCGAACACGCCGTCGTGGCTGGTCGGTCTGGACTACAAGGTGATGCGCGACGTCCTGCTATATGCCAAGGTCAGCCGCGGCTACAAGGCAGGCGGGTTCAATCCCTATGCGGTGTTCTTCGGCCAGAATGGCGATCCCGACACGCGCACCTTCGGGCCCGAGACGGTCACCTCGTACGAGGCGGGCTTCAAATCCGACTTCCGCGTAGCGGACATTCCGTTCCGGCTGAACACCTCGGTGTACACGCTCACCTATGACGGTATCCAGCGCGCGACCGGCGACTATAACGTGACCACCAACGCGGGCGGCGCGCGCACGCTGAATGCGGACGCGCGCATCCGGGGGATCGAGGTGGAAGCGTCGGTACGGCCGTTCCGCGGCATCGAGATCGGCGGCAACTTCAGCTACACCGACGCCAAGTACAAACGATACACCTATGTCTCCAGTTCGGGTACGCAGGCGTGCAACGGTTTGGTGGCGCCGGGCGGCGTCGCGGACTCGTCGTGCCTGCCGTTCCAGTACGTTTCGCCTTATATCTGGAGCGCGCATGTCTCCGCCGAGCGCAAGCTGGGCAACGAGGCGGGCACGCTGGCGCTGTTCGTCAATTATGCGCACAACTCGTCGCAATATACCGAGGCGGTCAACATTCCCGCCGCACAACCCGGTGCACGGCTCGATGCGTACGGAATCCTCAATGTCTCGCTCGACCTGCGCGATATCGCGCGCTCGGGCATCGACGCGGGCATCTTCGCGACGAACCTGACGAACAATACGTTCCGGATCAGCAACAGCGACGTGTTCCAGGCCGGCGGGCTGCTGTATTGGGATACGCTGTACGGCGAGCCGCGGATGTACGGGCTGCGCGTCCGTTATCACTTCGATCGTTGAGGGGATCTGCGGTCGCCGCATCATCGTGCGGCGACCGTCCTTTCCGACGTGTTACGCCGGTGTTTCCTGCTTGACGATTTCCAGGAACATCGGCCGCTCGCCGCCGCCATGGACTTCGAGCTTTGCGCCGCTGACATAGGCCGCGGCGGGCGAAGCGAGAAACGCCACCGCTTCCGCCACGTCGTCGCCCCGCCCCATCCGCGCGAGCGGTAGCGATGCCGCGATGCGCCGCTGCGCGGTGTCGGAGCCGTAGGTCATCTCCGCGCTTTCGGTCTCGATCAGCCCGACGACGATTGCGTTGACGCGGATTTCGGGCCCCCATTCCTGCGCGAGACTGGTCGTGAGGCTCAACAGCCCCGCCTTCGCCGCGCCGTAGATTGCGGTATCGGGCGACGGGCGGACACCGCTGACGCTGGCGATGTTGACGATCGAGCCGCCGACCGCTCGCAGGTGTGGATAGGCCGCCTGCGCCACGTGCAGAGGCGCGAGCAGGTTGAGCTGGACGATGCGTTCGGAAAAGCGCGGGCTGGCGCTGGCCGCCTGCGCCTGTGGCGATCCGCCTGCATTGTTGACGACGAGATCGAGCCGGCCATGCGCCGCGACGACATCGGCGATCAGTTGCGCGACCGCCGGCTGGTCCCGGATGTCGCACGCGTGGAAGTCCGCAGTCCGGCCGCCGTCGTCGATCGCATGGTCGGGCGGGGTCCGGCCGCAGGTCGCGACGATCCAGCCGCGCGCAAGCAGGAGGCGCGTGATCGCCGCGCCGATCCCGCGCGTGCCGCCCGTCACGAGGGCTACCCTGTCGCTGGTCGTCATACGCCCACCCCTGCCATGACTCTCCGTTCGCTGCGCCCGACGAACAGCAGCAGCGCCGCGGTCGCGGCGCAGATCGCGACGATCGTGAGCATCACGGGCGCATAGCTCGCCGCCCGGTCGTGCAGCAGCCCGGCCGCCGGCGGCAGCAGGAACAGCAACGGCAGGCCGAACAGACTCATCAGCCCGATCACCCGGCCGAGCAACAGGAACCCGAACAGCCGCGTGATGAGCACGTTCGACGCGGTGAACACGCCCGAGCCGGCCATGCCGATCAACAACGTCGCCGCGATCATCGGCGCCAGAAGTGTCGTGTTCGCGATCACCGCCCAGCCGATCGCGAACGCCGCCGCCATCGTCGCCATCGCCCAGGCGCCGCCGAAACGATCCGCGCACCATCCCGATACCAGCGATCCAGCGATGCTCGCCCCTCCGAGGATCGCGGCGATCATCGCCGCCTGCGATGGCGCGATGCCGCGCTCGACCGCGATCGCGACGATATGCGAGACGCCGGTGATCCCGACCGCGTTGAGCAGCCCCCCGCCGAGCACGATGCACCAGAATGCCGGACGACGCAGGATCGCGACGGTCGTCACGCCGGGATCGTCCGACACGACTTCGCGGGCGTCGGGGATGAAGGGCGGATCGCGCACGCCCAGGATCACGGGCACGAGCACCAGATGCAGCAGCGCCATCGCGCCATAGAAGGCGGACAGCCCATGCATCGCGATCACCGACTGCCCGACGATCGGCATCACCATTACGAGGATCGGCATCATCGCGATCCCTACCGCGCGCCCGCGCATGTGCGGATACCATCCGCCTGCCAGCAGGCTGGTGGGCAATGACCCCGACAGCGCGACGCCGATGCCGATCAGCAGCGCGAACGCGACCAGCGCGATCGCGATGGTGCCTGCCAGTGCGAGCACGACATAGCCCGACCCTGACAGCGTGATCCCGATCAGCATCGTCGCGCGCAGTCCGAGCCGACGCACGGCCACGGCCACGAACGGGCCGGCGAGGCTCATTGTCAGGACCACAAGTGCAAGCCCCATCGACACGACGCCGAGTGGGACCTGGTATCGCGCCTGAAGCGCCAGCAGCGTGACGCCGAACCCGCCGAACGCGCATCCGATCGTCAGGTTCTGCGCGATCAGCGCGCGGACGACCATCGCGCGCGCCGTTCCCGTGTGCGGCGGGGCGAAGGCTGTTGCCACCGGACTGTCCACGAGCCGTCTCAATGAAGCTCGAAGTGATCTTTCTTCGGACCCCGCATCTCGTTCCAGTAATCGACGAGGCGGTAGGGCCACGACAGGAAGATCCGGCCCTTCGAGTTGTTGTAGTAGCTGTTGGCCTTGGGATGCGTCCAGATCATGTCCTGCATCCGCGTGTCGATCTGCGTGTTCCACGCCTCGAACGCGTCGCGCCTGGGCTCGACCGCGCGCTTGTCGCTGGCATTGGCCCAGTCGAGGCATTCGATGATGTAGTTGACCTGCACCTCGGAGATCAGGTTCTGCCCCGCTGCATGGTTGGGCGCGCTGTTCGGCCCGACCGTCAGGAAGTAGTTGGGGTAGCCCGGCACCGTCACGCCCATGTACGACCGCGGATCGTCATGCCCCCATTCGTCGCGCAGCGAGCGCCCGCCGATCCCGTGGACCTCAAGCTTGCCGAGCATGTTGGCGACGTCGAAGCCGGTCGCGCAGACGATCACGTCGACCTCGTAGGTCGTGCCGTCCTCCATCCGGATGCCGGTCTCGGTGATCTCGGCGATCCCGCCCGACTCCAGCGTCACGTTGTCGCGCTTCAACGCGTCGAACCAGCCATTGTCGAGGATGATGCGCTTGGAGAAGATCGGGAAATCCGGCGTCAGCTTTTCCAGCAGGTCCGGGCGATCGGCGAACTTGGCGTCGAGATGCGCCAGCGCATATTGCCGCATCCCCTCGTTCAGCGCGGACACCGACGGCGAGTCGACCGGCCATTCGGGATCCTTGAGCACGTTGGCGAACAGTCCGTCGGCAGCGAACCAGTAGACGCGGAAGCGGAACCACTCGCGGAAATGCGGGATGTGGCGCAACGCGAACTTCATGCCCGGCGGCACTTCGTGCGCGATCTCGGGATTGTAGATCACCCAGTGGCAGGAGCGCATGAAAACGGTCAGGTCCTTCACCTCGCCCGCGATCGCGGGGACGAGTTGCGCGCCGCTGGCGCCGGTGCCGATCACCGCGACGCGCTTGCCGCGCAGGTCGACCGCCGGGTCCCAGGTCGCCGTATGCATCCGCACGCCCCTGAACGTGTCGAAGCCGGGGATGTTGGGCCATTTCCAGCGATTGACCGGGCCGTGCGCGTTGATGACCGCGTTGACGCGCAGCACCTCCTCGGTGCCATCGACGCCGCGCACGGTGACGTCCCACATCGCGGCCTCGTCGTCATAGGCGAGCGAGACGACGGTCGTTTCGAAGCGGATGTGGCGGCGCAGGTCGTACTTCTCGGTCACGTGCAGCAGGTATTTCTGCATGTCCGCGCCAACCGGGTGATACGTCGTCCATTCGGGGGTGATCTCGAACGAATAGGAATAGAAATGGCTGGGCGTGTCGACGCCGACGCCGGGGTAGCGATTCTCGTACCAGGTGCCGCCGATTTCGGGATTCTTCTCGATCACGACCTGCTCGTAGCCGGCTTCCTCCAGCTTGATCGAGGCGGCGAGCCCGGTCAGCCCCGCGCCGATCACCAGCACCTTGAACCCGGCGGGTGCGGGCTTGCGGCCCGCGATCTCGCGGCGCGGCGTCGATCGCTCGAACCCGATCTGATCCATCAGCAGCGGCAGGAATTCGTCCTCAACCGGCTCGCCGACGCTGACGCTCATCATCCGCTGCATCAGCGCCTTCGACGGCGCATCCTCGCGCGCGGCGCCGGGCGTGGTGAGCACGTGGCGCAGCTTCTCGCGCAGTTCCTGCTGATATTCCTCGGGAATATCGGTGCCCGGCATCGCGAAGGGGGGCTTGATGTAGTTCTGGAACGTGGCGAGCATCGCCTCGTCATGCGTGAGGTGGACATAGACCATCAGCAGGGTCTGCACATTGGCCTCGACCAGCGCGGCCCGCAGATCCGCCGTGTCGGCCAGTGGCAGGCGACGATCCTGCCAGTCGAGCGCAGGCTGCCCCGCGTCGGTCGTAAGCTGCGTCGCCATGCGGTCCATTCCTCTTCCCGTCGTGTCAATCGTACGCTGACGGACGATAACTATCGGGTGACCGATCAAGCGTCAATCGGCATGTCGCGCCCAACCGTTGGGTCGAATACCGTTTTGCGTCGATGTTCCCGTAATATACTACGCACCAAGCCTGCTCAAGCCGCCAGTGGCGGGATCGGGGGCATGTCGGGCACATTGTGTGACCAGCTCATCTCCTCGACCCGTTCCGCGATACGCCAGCCATCGGTGGTCCGCACGAACACGTCGCGATACCACAGGCCGATGAAGAACGTCTGCTCCACCCCGTCCGCGCCGCGATACACCATCGGATTGAACAGGATCGTGCGACCGCTCGCGCGATCGCCGGCCAGATCAAGGGTGCTGGTCGCGACGAGATGCTGGAAGCGGGAAAACCGCTCGAGCGCGAGCGGAAGCCACGCCTTGACCTGCGCGAGCGAACCGACCGCGCCGCCCGTTTGCGTATAATCGATCCTGGCGTCGGCGGTGAAGATCGAATCGAGCGCCTCCCAGTCGCGATCGTCGATCGCGAAGCTGTAGCGCGCCAACAGGTCCTGGATCTCCAGCCTGTCGCCGATCTCCTGCAGGGTCATCCTACCGTTCGCCATGTGTCGTGATCCCGTTCCGGCTGCGCCGACCATCGGCATATGTATGCGTGATTACCGATACGCGCTGCGGCGACCGATATCCACTCCGCACATTGGTTGTACCGCGTCCTGTCGTACGGTAACGGCGTCGCCAACAATCCCGAAGGGCCCGACCATGGAAACATATGCCAATCTCGTCGCCGGTGTCTGGCGTTCGGACGCGGATGCGCGCCCCGACACCAGCCCGAGCGACACGTCCGACACCATCGGTCTGTTCGCGGCCGCCGATGCGGACCTCGTTGCCGAGGCGCTGGCCGCGGCGCATGCCGCCCAGCATGGCTGGGCGCGCACGACTGCGGCGTTCCGCGCCGCGATCCTGTCGCAGGCGAGCGCCGAGCTGTTCCGGCGCGCGCCCGAACTCGGCGAACTGCTGGCGCGTGAAGAGGGCAAGACCCGGCTCGACGCGACCGGCGAAGTGACGCGGGCGGCGCAGGTGCTTCAGTATTTCGCAGGCGAGGCGGTGCGCGCGATCGGCGAGAAATATCCGCAGGTCCGCCCCGACGTCGACGTCGACGTCACGCGCGAGCCGGTCGGCGTGGTGGGCATCATCACGCCGTGGAACTTCCCGATCGCGATCCCGGCGTGGAAGATCGCCGCCGCGCTCGCCTATGGCAACACGGTGGTCTTCAAGCCCGCGGACCTCACGCCCGCCAGCGCCTGGGCGCTGGTCGACATACTCCACCGTGCGGGGCTGCCGGCGGGCGTGCTGAACCTGGTCATGGGGCGCGGGTCGGTCGTTGGCGATCCGCTGGTCGACGGCGTCGACGCGATCAGCTTCACCGGTTCGGTTCCGACCGGACGGAGGATCGCGGCGCGCGCGATCGGGCGCATGACGCGGCTGCAGCTCGAGATGGGCGGCAAGAACCCCTTCGTCGTTCTCGACGATGCCGATCTCGACGTTGCGGTCGCCTGCGCGCTGAACGGCGCGTTCTTCCAGACCGGGCAGCGCTGCACCGCCTCGAGCCGGCTGATCGTCACCGAAGGCATCCACGACGCGTTCGTCGAGCGGCTGACCGCGGAGATGGGCAAGCTGCGGATCGGGCATGCGCTCGATGCCGAGACGCAGATCGGGCCGGTGGTCGATGCCAGGCAGATGGCGACCGACCTGGACTATATCCGGATCGCGCGCGACGAAGGTTGCGAGGTGGTCGGCGGCGAGCAGCTGGAACGCGCGACCACCGGGCATTTCCTTTCCCCCGCGCTGCTGGTCGGTGCGACCAATGCGATGCGCAGCAGCCGCGAGGAAATCTTCGGCCCCGTCGCCAGCCTGATCCGCGTGGCGAATTACGACGAGGCGCTGGCGGTCGCGAACGATACGGAGTTCGGTCTGTCGTCGGGCATATGCACGACGTCGCTGTCCCGCACCCGCGATTTCCAGCGCAATTCGGCGGCCGGGCTCGTCATGGTGAACGTGCCGACCGCAGGCCTCGATTATCATGTCCCGTTCGGCGGCCGGAAGGGATCAAGCTACGGCCCGCGGGAGCAGGGCAGCTATGCCCGTGAGTTCTACACGACCGTCAAGACAAGCTACATCAGCGGGTGATCTGGCCGGACGCACACCGTCGATGCCTTGACTATGGTACGACTGCGTATCATTGATAGCGCGGATATGATGGGGCGGTGTGATGACGAGCGGCGGTAAAAAGGTCTTCCTGACCGGCGTGACCGGCAACATGGGGCGCGAAGCCCTCAAGCGGCTGGTCGAGCATCGCGATGCGATCGCATTGACGGTGCTGATACGCCCGGAGGAGATGGGTCATCCGGTTGCCAGGCACATCCGTCGCACCGATTGTGCGACGATCGTGGTCGGCGACCTGACGAAACCGGATTCGCTCGACGACGGCATCCGCGGCGCCGACGTCGTCCTCCACGTCGGCGGGCTGGTATCGCCGCTGGCGGACCGGATGCCGCCCGAGGTGGTGACGGCGGTCAATGTCGGCGGCGCGCGCAACATCGTCGCCGCGATCCACCGCGTGGCGGATCCCGAGCGGACCCGCCTCGTCTATATCGGCACCGTCGCGCAGACGGGCAGCCGTAACACTCCGATCCACTGGGGCCGGACGGGCGATCCGATCAAGATCAGCACCTATGACCATTATGCGGTCACCAAGACCCAGGCCGAAGCGGTGATCGCGCAAGGAGGCATCCGCCACTGGGTGTCGCTGCGCCAGAGCGGGATGGCGCATCACGAGATGTGGCGGATGTTCGATCCGATCATGTTCCACAATCCGCTGAACGGCGTGTTCGAATGGTCGACCGCCAACGACAGCGGGCGGCTGATGGCGGCGGTGTGCGACGACGGCGTGCCGGCCGCATTCTGGCGGGGCTTCTACAATATCGGCGGCGGCGCGACATCGCGGGTGGTGAACCACGAATTCATGGCCGCGAGCATGGCGAACTATCGCGAAGTCCTTCGCCCGCACTGGTTCGCGACGCGCAACTTCCACGGGCAATGGTATTCGGATAGCGATCGGTTGGAGGCGCTGGTGCCATTCCGCGAACAATCGATCCACGAGCATCTCGCCGACGCCCCGACCCATATCCCGGCACTTGCGCGACTGGTACCCAAACTGTTGCCCGGCATGGTCCGCAAGCGGATCGAGGGGCTGGCGCGTGCACCCGGCGGATCGCTCCACTGGTTCGAGACGAACGACGAGGCGCATATCCACAGTTATTTCGGATCGCGCGAAGCCTGGGAGGCGATCCCGCGCAACTGGACGAATTATGCGCTCAAGCAGCCGTCACGCGACCCCGTGAACCTTGACCATGGCTATGACGAGACCCGCACGCCAGAGGAATGGCGGATCGGCGACCTGCGCGATGCCGCGGCCTTTCGTGGCGGGCGATGCCATGCCGACGCGTGCGACGGTCCGGACCACGCGGTCGAATGGTCGTGTGCGTCGGGGCACCGCTTCACGATGACGCCCAATCTGTATCTGCGCGGCGGGCATTGGTGCCCGACCTGCATGATCGATCCGACGACCTACGACGCGACAGCCGCGACCAGCCCGTTCTTTCGCCAGGTGTGGACCGAACCGACCTCAGCGGCGGACGCATGAAGCGCCGGCCCGGCGATGAGCCGGGCCGGCTCCCGCCTATTGCGTGGGTAGCGTGAGTTTCGTGGTGGCGCGGGTCAGCGGATAGCTGCGGCCCTGCCACTCGAACGTGCCGGGCAGAGACGCGGGGCGCGTGATCTGCGCGGTCAGCCGTGTGCCCGTGATCGCGTATTTCACGCTGACCGGGCCGGCCGGCGTCGCGGCCGTCGCGTCGACGCGCTTGAGCGTCCCGAGCGCGGGCGCGATGCGGACGCTGCGATAACCCGCTTCGCCGGGCCCGATCCCGGCCACGATGCCAAGCAGGTCGGCGGTAGGATGTGCGCTCCAGGCGTGGGTGTCCGAACGCGTGTCGCCGCGCTCCTCGGGCCAGGTCGTGTAGTTGAGCTTCAGCATGTCTCGCCAGGTATCGAGCAGTCCCAGATAGCGGTCACCCTGCCCCGCATGGACGAACGCCTGCGCCAGATACCAGGCGAAATAATAGCTCGTCGTGGTCATCCCGGCGGGTGCGTCGATGCCCCTGCCCGGTGCCACGATCTTGTCGAGGATAGCGCGCGCCTCCACCGGCGTCGCGACGTCATAGAGGATCGCCAGCGCGTTCATGTGCTGGCTGAACACCGCGCCGTCGGGATTGTCCGCGAACAGGCCGCGCGCCGGCACCCAGCAGCGCGCGCGGATCGCCTGCTTCAGCGTATCGGCCTTGGCTGCATACGCCGTCCCGCGCGCCGGGTCGCCCAGCGCCGCCTCGATCCGAGCCCCCTGTTGCAGCGCGCCGAGCCAGCTCACGGTCATCAGGCAGCTCTCGTTAGTACTGCCGTACGACGGGAATACCTTGCGGTCGGTTGCCGGTTGTCCCACCCAGTCGATGAAGTTCCACTGCGGGTTCTTGCCGAGCAGGCCGCTCGGCTGCTGCCACGGCCGGAACCAGTCGAGCACGGTCCGCATCCGGTCGAGATGGCGGACGATCGGCGCGGGGTCGCGCTGGCGCATCCGCCAGTCGTCCAGCATCGCGACCCAGATCAGCGAGAACGGCGCGATGACGTTGGGCGCGCGCTGCGGATAGGCGCCGTCCATCAGGCCGCCCTCGACGTTCGAGCCCGGAAACGCGTCGATGGCCTGCTCCGCCAACCGCGCGTCACCCGACACCGCATAGGAGATCAGCATCTGCAACCGCGTGTCACCGGTATATTGCAGCTGTTCCCAATAGGCGGTGTCCATGTAGGTTTCGTGCGCGTCGATCCGCGCGGTGCGCCAGCCCACGTCGAAGATGCGCGTCAACGTCGGATCGTCGCTGGTGAAGCGGGCGATTTGCTCGAACGGATAGCCGGTCTCGAACGCACGCAGGCCCTTGAGCACCAGCGGCGCGTCCTTCGTCTCGACCGCGATCTCCGCATAGCGCCACGTGCGCCACCACAAGGTCTCGAACGTACGCGGCCGGCCGTCGGGCAGGAACGTGTCGTGGATGCCGTACACGCTGCGATCGCCGACCAACGCGCGGTCGCCCTTCTTGCGGTTCGCATCGTACAGCGCCTCCGACCAGGTGAGCGTGACCCTGGCGCCCGCGCCGCCATCGACGTCGAGCTGCGGATAGGCCGCCACCATCGCGTCGCGCTGGATCAGCAGCGTGACCTTGCTGTTGGCGGGCACCGTCACCGCGCGGGTCGGGAAGGCTGTGCCGCCGGCCAGATCGGTGCGCACGACCTTGCCCGGCGAGGTCGCCGCATAGCCCTGCGGCAGAAGGCGATCGGCGACAATCCCGCGCCGCGCCGCGTCGGGCGCAGGCGTCGCATCCTGCCAGCCTGTGCCCTGTTCGTCGGGCCCGGCCCAGTCGAAATCGGCCCTGGCGGCGTCGATCGTCTCGGGGTGCGCGGCGACGTAGAAAAGGCCGCTCTTGATGATCTGTCGCCAGCCATTCTCGAAACCGTGGCCGGCATCGCGGCGGACTCGCCAGCCGGCACGCTCGGTCGAGATCGCGGCCGCCTTGCCGTCGCCGATCAGGCGGAACCCGGTCGCGACGCTCTGCTGGAAATTGGGCGCGGTCTGCGTGAACAGCATCGCGCCTTCCGCGCGCTGGCGCTGCTGCGGCGTGGCGTCGGCGGGGACGACGATCGGCTTCACCCCGTTCCACACCACCGCCGCGACGACGTTGCGACCGCGCCTCAACCACGGCGCCAGATCGATCGTCGCCTCGCGCCAGTGCGCGACGTCGCCGGTCGACGGCCCGGATGCGACGCGGGTGCCGTTGACGTACAGGACGAAGCGGTTGTCTGCGGTCACGCGCACCGGGAAGCGCGCGGGTTTCGCGGCCAGATCGACCGCGCGGCGGAAATGCAGCACGACGGGGTTGGCGGACGCGGGCGTGTCGGCCTGCGTGATCCAGCCCTGCGCCGCCGATCGCGCGGGCGCCTGCGCGACCGCCGCCCCCGCAACCATCGTCGAGACCAGGGCCGTCAGCATCATCGGTTTCATACCAGACCTTTCGCGATGGGCGCGCCGCCGATCATCGGCGGACCTCGAGCACGACCGGGCCGACGAGCCCGGCGGGAACGGGCTTGAGCAGCTTGTAGCCCGCCGCCCTGGGATCGATCATCGCGTTCTGCGGCGTGTTCGCGATCGCGATCACCACGTCGTTCGCGCCGGCGCGCACCGCATCGGTCACGTCGACGCGGAACGGCGCGGTGATGAGCGGCTGGAGCGCGCGGCCGTTGACCGTCACCGTCGCCATGTCGTGGACCGCCCCCAGATCGAGGACGATCCGCTGCCCGCGCGCCAGCCAGCCCGGCTCGACCTGGAGGCTGCGCCGATAGGTGCCGACGCCCGAGAATGCCGCCAGCCCGTCGACCGAGCGCCAGTCCCCCAGCGTCGCCGTCGCGACTGGCCTGACATAGGGCTGTCGGCCGCTATGTCCCTCGACGCCGAGCGTCCAGCCCGACGCGGGCAGCGCGACGCTCTGCACGACGACGGGGGGCGCCACCACCTGCGGACTCGATGCCGGATTGCTCACCAGCAGCGCGCTCTCCCCGCCCGCCAACGGCAGCGCGATGCGCACGCCGCCGGGCGCGGCGGTCGCCGCGACCGGCGCGATGGTGCCGTCCATCGCGTTCCAGCGCGTCACCCCGCCCGTCCCCCCCAGGATCATTCCTGCGTCGCGCGGCGCATCCGACAGATTGTGGACGAACGTCACCGTCCGCGCAGCCACCTTGCGCTGGACATAGACGACGTCGCTGACGCCCGGCGCGGTGAAGGTCAGGTTCGCGGGCACGCCGGCGGTTCGCAAGGCGGGCACCACCTGCGCGAGGGGCACGACCCTGGCGCCCGCCTTCATTGCAGCGGCCACGGCAGCGCGCACGCGGGCGTCGCGGTTGGCCGCGTCGGCGAGGCCTTCCTCGCGTTCGGGCGCGCGATCGGTGAAGATCACGCGCAGCCCGGCCCTGGCGAAGCGTGCAATCGCCTCCGCGGTTTCCGCGCGGATCCCCGCGATCGGCGGCAGCACCAGCACCGGGTAACGCGCGCCGCCCTTGGCGACGAGCACGCCGCGCTCGACCCGCGCGTCGCCGATCGCGTCGGGATTGATCCGGTCGAAATCGTAGCCGCCGCTGAGGAACGCCTTCTCGGCCGCCTGCTTGCCCGCGCCGCCATCCTCGATACCGACGTAATAGCCGGTCTGCCCGTAGAAATAGGCGACCGGGACGATCGGCTGCCCCTGCTGCAGCACCGACTGCATCCGGCCAAGATAGCGCGCGAGCGTCGGCACGCCGGCCCAGACCGGATTGCTCTCGGTGAACATGGTGCTGAAACCGAGCGCGAAGGGGCTGGGCTGGAATGCATGCCAGCCGGGCCAGCCTCCATCGGTGAGGCGATAGTCGTGGCCGTGCACGATCAGGCTGTTCACGCCGCCGGCGAAGATCAGATCGGCGCGCCGCCGCAGCTCGTCGGGCGTGACGTTATAGGGCCGATCCTTCCACACCAGGCTTTCGGCCGAGACGATGCGGTGCCCGTAAAGGTCCGCGCCGGATCGGGCAAAGCGCATGAAATAGGGATCGCCCTCGTGGACGAGATCCTCGGTTTCGGGAATATCGACGACGCCATAGCCGCGTACGATGTCGATCGCGCCGCCGTGCGCCTGGAACTTCGCCTTCAGGCCATGCGCATGGTTCCACGCGACATAAGGCAGGATGAAGCCGTCGAACATCAGGTCGGACACGGTGCGGCGATAATCGGCGCGGACGCGATCCGCGGTGCTGTCCCCCGCCTGGAAATAGGGCGGCGAGAAATGCTCGCTCCACGCCTGCATCCAGCCCGGCTGCAAGGTCAGCGGCAGATATCGGGTCAGGTCATAGCCGCGACGCTTGCGGAATTCGGTCAGGAACTGCCGCCCCCAGGGCAGATCCTGCATCAGCTCGAGACTGTCGACGAAGGTCGAGCGGATGCCGACGGGCTTCGTGCCGAGCGGATCGCCGACGCGCGCGGCGTGTGCGGCGAACGCGCCTGGGTCCATATGGTCGAGGATCAGCTGCGGCCCCTGCCCCGCCGCGCCGAGCACGCCCATGTTCGAGGCATATTGCTTGAAGACGAAGACCTGCCATGTCCCCGCAGGCGCCCGCCAGTCGAGCGTGCCGTCGGCCTTCAGCTTGTCGGTCAGAACGACCGCGCTGGCCGTATCGAGCGTGCCGGAGGCGATGACGTCCTTCCAGGGAGAAAGCTCCACCCCCATCATCGTGCTGGCGTCGGTCTTCAGCTTCGGCGCGGTGCCGCGCAGCGCGACGACCGCGACGATCTTCGCCTGCGCATCCATCCGCGCCGGCCAGTCCGCCGCGCGCGGATCCTTGACGCGGGGGTCGAACATCGAGAGCGCGCCGAGCCGCTTGGTGCGGGACGGCAGCGTCAACGTGACCGGCGTACCGGTGCCCCCGGTCACCTCCGTGCGCGCCATCGTCAGTTCGACGAACGCCTTTTCGGGCGGGATCGCGAAGCCGCCGCCCGACGGCCAAGCCGATCCTAGCGTATAGTCGAGCGTCAGCCCCCGCGCCGCGGCTGCCTTTGCCGCCGCGCGGACATGACCGAAAAAGGCGGGTTCGGCATAATCGTTGACCCGCGCCCTCTCGTCGGGCGTCAGGCTCGCGAAATTGGGGCCGAGCGCCTGGATCTCCGCACCGCCGAAGCCCGCCGCGTCGATGACGCCGATCTCGCGCTCGAGTTCGGGGTCGTTCACTGCGCCGCCCGGCCACCACCAGCGAAAGCGCGGGCGCGCCTCCTTGGGCGGATTGCGGAACCCGTCTTCCAGCGACTGCGCCGTGGCCGCGGTGCCGGTGAGCATCAGCGCGGCGGCACACGCCCCGGTCATCATCGCATGGAGGCGCATGGCGGTTCGATCCTTTGTCAGGGCTTCAGGGTTTGTTTCGCAAGCTTGACCCGTGCACGAAGCGAAGTCTCCGTCGCCGATGGCCCGACCTCGATGCCATAGATGCCGGCCGGCACCACCCAGCGTTGCGCCTTCACATCATAGTCGCCGATCACACGCGGATCGGCGACCACCGACACCTCGCGGGTTTCGCCCGGCGCCAGCATCGGCTTGCCCCAACCGATCAGTCGCTTGGCCCTGCCCGGCCGGGTCACATAGACCTGCGGTACGTCGGCACCGGCGCGCTGGCCGGTATTGGTCACCGAAAAGCGCACCGTCAGCGCCTTGCCGCCGCTCGCCGCCAGCCGGTCGTACCGGAAGCTGGTGTAGCTGAGCCCGTGACCGAAGGGATAAAGCGGGGTCAGCCCCTTGGCCGCATACCAGCGATATCCGGCATCGGCGCCTTCCGGAAAGGTCACCGCGAAGCTCTTGGTGCCCGCCATCAGGCCATAGGTCGCCCGGGTCGCCGCATCGGCGGGTGCCACGTTGCTGCCCGGCAGGACCGGATTGGGCAGCTGCGCGACGGATGCGGGGAAGGTCACGGGCAAATGCCCCGACGGATTGACAGCGCCCGTCAGGACACGCGCGATGGCGTCGCCGCCGCGCTGCCCGGGGAACCACGCCGCCAGGATCGCGGGCACCCGATCGCGCCAGGGCATCGCCACCGGATTGCCCGTCTCCAGCACGACGACGGTGCGCGGGTTGGCCGCCGCGACCGCCGCGATCAGCGCGTCGGCATTGCCGTCGAGCGACAGGTCCTTCTGGTCCGCCGCCTCGGTCGACCATTTCTCCGCGAAGACGATCGCGACGTCGGCCGCCTTCGCCGCCGCCGCGGCCGCCGCAGCATCGCTGCCGTCGACGAAGCTGATCTGCGCGTCGGGGCGGACGGCCTTGAGCGCGGCGAGCGGCGCGGTGCCGCCATAGCTGCGCTTGGCGAACGATGCCGTACCGGCGCCCTTCTGCCGTTCCTCGAGCGCGAAGCCGCCGACGGGGCGCACCTGGCTCGATCCGCCGCCCGACAGGACCCCGATATCCGCATGCCCGCCGATCACGACGATCGACCGCGCGGTCGCCGCGAGCGGCAGGATGCCGCCCTCGTTGCGCAACAGCACGATGCCGTCTTCGGCCGCACGCAGCGCGACCGCGCCGTTGGCACCATAGTCGATCGCGGCGCCCCCCGTCACCGGCCGGTCGACGACGCCGCTGGCATACATCG
Organism: Sphingomonas liriopis; assembly: GCF_024211255.1. Taxonomy (GTDB): domain Bacteria; phylum Pseudomonadota; class Alphaproteobacteria; order Sphingomonadales; family Sphingomonadaceae; genus Sphingomonas; species Sphingomonas liriopis. The sequence goes on from NZ_JAMLDY010000017.1 coordinate 64,469, forward strand.
TGCGCAGGATCCGCCGCACCGACGTATCGACCGCACCCTGCGGCACGCGCCCGTCCGCGACCGCGGCGACCATCAGGTCGGAAAACCAGCGCTTGCCGTCGATCTGCTCGCCCGATTGCTGGTCGAGCCCCTTCAGGATCGCCTCGGAGGAATGGACCGCCCCCCAGTCCGACATGACGAAGCCCTTGAAGCCCCAATCGCGGCGCAGGACGTCGTTGAGGAGGAACGCGTTTTCGCACGCATAGGCGCCGTTGACGCGGTTGTAGCCGCACATCACCGAATGCGGATCGCCCGTCTCGATGCCGATCTGAAAGGCGAGGAGGTCGCTTTCGCGCATCTCTGCCTCGTCCATGTCGACGGTGTGGACGTTGCGCCCGGTTTCGATCGCATTGGCGGCGAAATGCTTGATCGTGCCGATGATATGGTTCGACTGGACGCCCGCGATCTGCGCGCCGACCATCGTGCCGGCGAGCAGCAGATCCTCGCCCAGATATTCGAAGTTGCGGCCGGCGCGCGGATCGCGGACCAGATTGACGCCGCCGACCAGCATCACGTTGAAGCCCTTGGCGCGCGCCTCGCTGCCGATCATCGCGCCGCCCGCACGAGCGACCTCGGGATCCCAGGTCGCCGCCAGCGCCATGCCCGACGGCAGTGCGGTCGCGACGTCGCCCTTGCGCAGGTCGTTGAGGTTGGAAACGCCCAGGCTGGCGTCCGTCTCGGTCAGGTTGGGAATGCCCAGCCGGGGCACCCCCATGATGACGCCCGCGCCGATCGGCACGCCCACGGGCCGCTTGGCCGCGGGCAGGAACGACGGCATCGGCCCGTGGATCAGGCTGATCTTCTCCGCCGGCGTCATCTGCTTGAGCGTTGCCTCGGCACGCGCGTCGGGGGACGCGGCGCGGCTCGCCTGCTGTGCCGTGGCGATCGAGGACGACGCAAGAAGCGCCAGCGCTGCGATACGTCGTCCCGTCGTCATCAGTAGGCCACCCGGAAGTTGAGGCCGAACTCGCGCGGGCGAACCGCGGTGCCGACCGCATAGCCCGTCGAGAACACGCTGTAGTCGACCTGGGTCGATCCGCGCGTCGTCAGCACCGCGACGTTGGCCAGGTTCTTGGCGAAGACCGAGAACTCGTACGAGTCCTTGGGTCCGCGCACGCCCAGGAACACGCTGTTGTTCAGCAGGTCGCCATATTTGACGTTGATGAACGGATCCTCACGCTTGGGCACGTAGTTCGCTAGGCCGCGCACGAACACCTCGCGCTCCCCGCTGACGGGCACGCGATATTCGGCGTTGACGCTCGCGCCCCACGGCGCCTGGTCGCTCAGGCGACCGTTCAGGCGGCAGAGTGAGACGTTCTGCCCGACCGGCACGCGCGGCGCGCCGACCGAATCGGCGATGCCGTCGCCGTTGAAGTCGTTGCACGGCGCAGTCGCGTTCTTGAACTTGGCGTCGTTGTACGTCGCGCTCAGCCCCAGCTGGAGCTGCGTGCCGATCCGTGCGGACAGCGTACCCTCGACGCCGCGCACGCGCGCGTCGCCGTTGAACGTGAACGCGGCGTTGTTGTCGACGACGCCGTTCTTGCCCGACGAGACCGCAAGGTACGAGTTGGTATAGGCCAGGTAGTTCTTGAAATCCTGCTGATACAGCGCGAGCGTGAATTGCACGTGGCGATCGGCGAACGCGCCCTTGACGCCGACTTCGTAGTTGTTCGACGTCTCCGCCCTGGTCACCAGCAGGTTTTCGTCGAGCGGCACGGACGTGGCATTGATGCTGCCGGGACGATAGGACCGGCCATAGGTGGCATAGGCGGTCAGATCGCGGCTGAACTCGTGGCGATAGCTGGCGCCGCCGGTCAACTGACGGAACGTACGGTCGCGGTTGGCCGGGCCGATCCCGGAGCTGACGATCGGCACGGGGCCGAGGATCGCACCACTGAGCGTCGTGGTGAAATCGGCGACGGTCTTTGTCTCCTGATAGCGCAGCCCGACCTGAAGCTGGTCGCGATCGGTCACGCGGAACCGGTGATCGGTGAAGACCGCATATGTGTCGGACTTGCTCGGAATGTCGACGCCGACGTTGAGCCTGGGCACGAACTGCACCGGCGTGCCCGCGGGCACGACCGAGAACAGATACTGGTCCTGCGCCACGTTGGTCTGCGTGGTGCCGTGCTCGTAATAGCCGCCCAGCAGGAAGTTCCAGAACCGGTCGCCCTGCGAGGTCAGCCGCACTTCCTGCGACACCTGTTCGCGGCCCGTGGTGAACGTCTGGTTCTGCGACAGGCCGGGGATGGAGCCGCCATAGGCGATGTCGCCCGAGCGGCCCTGGTCGATGTTCTGGTAGCCGCCGATATAGTTGATCGCGACGCCGCCCAGATCGAGGTTCGCCGCCAGGCTGACCAGGTGGCCGCGATACGAGAAGTTGTTGGGCCTGGTCACCAGCGCACTACGATCCGCCGGCGTGAGGATCGGAGCGGTCGTCTGCCCAGGCAGCGTGAACAGCATGGGGCTCTGGCGCGTGCGGTTGTTCAGATACTGGTAGGTCAGGTCGAACGACAGCCGCGAGGTCGGCTGGAACGCGACGCTCAGCCGCCCGCTCTCGGTGCGGTCGCGATCCTCGTCGCCGGTGCGCAGGTTGGTGACGCCCGTGCCGATGTTGCGGTCGAACAGCCCCGCGGCGCGCACGGCGAGGACGCCGGGGATCAACGGAACGCTGACCGCACCCTGCGAGTTGATCCCTTCCTGCGTCGTCAGCGTCTGCTGAAAATAGCCATCGATCTCGTTGAGGTTCGCGCGCCTGGTCGCGATCGTGATCGCACCCGACGGCGACGTGCGACCGCGCAGCGTGCCCTGCGGCCCGCGCAGCACCTCGATCTGGCCGACGTCGTACAGCCCGCGGAACGCACTGCTCGAATCGAGCGGCGTCTCGTTGAAATAGATGTCGACCGTCGGCGAGGTGCCCGAATTGGGATCGAAACCGACGCCGCGCAGCGTGACCGAGTTGGTCGTCGGCTCCTTCGCCGTCAGGCTGAGGCCGGGCGCGAGCTGGTCGATCTCGGCGAAGCTGCGCAGGTTGAGCTTCTGGATCGTGTCGCCCTGGACGACGTTGACCGACTTGGGCACGTCCTGCAGCCGCTCGGCGCGCTTCTGCGCGGTGACGATGATGTCGCCGCTGTCACCGCCGGGCGCTGGCGGCGAGGTGGCGGTATCCGCGGTCGACTGGGCCGCGGCGGGCGCGGGGTTCGTCGCCGAATCGGCGGCCTGCTGCGCCAGCGCGGGCGAGGACGCCAGCGCGAGGACCGAAACCGACACGATAGACAATGATTTGAAACGCAAAATCGTCCTCCCCAGGAGATGATTGCCGCCCTTTTTCCGAGCGTACCACAATGTGGGATGGTCTCTTACAGAATGACCGCGCGTCTGTCAACATAACGATCGGTCGCGTATCATAAGTCCTGGCTGCCCCACGGCCCCGACCGTCTCGCGCGAGCGATCGCACCGAGGTGACGCGCGCTGGGTTTGGGCGTACGCGTCTGCGTCGCGCGATCGACCGCCACCAGTCCGAACTTGGGCCGGTAGCCCATCAGCCATTCGAAGTTGTCGAACGCGGACCAGTGGACGTACCCGCGAACGTCGATGCCATCGCGCCTGCACGCGCCCAGCGCGGCGAGCGCGCCGTCGATGTAGCGGATGCGCAGCGCATCGTCCTCGGTGCCGACCCCGTTCTCGGTCACCAGGATCGGTCGGCCCGACACCTTGGCCGCATAGCGCACAGTGCCGCCCAGCGCGGCGGGATACACCTCCTGGCCGAGCTGCGTCCGGGGGGTCTCGGGCGACAGGCGGACGGGGCCCTTCGGCCCGACCACCAGCCGGGTATAGGTCTGCACGCCGACGAAATCGTCCTGGCGCGCCGCCTCCAGCCACACGTCGTACATCGCGGATCGCATCGCGGTGCCGCGGCCCGGCGCGTCGGGCGAATCCTGGACGTCGTCCATCGCCAGCGTGTAGCCGACCGGCAGCGCGGGCCTGATCGCCTTGATCGCGGTGCGCGCGGCGGCATGGCAGGCGCGGACAATGGGCTTCGAGACGCTGGTGTCCGAGAACAGGAAGGTCGAGAAATGGGTCGAGCCGGTCGCGGTCGCTGCGCTGGTTCGAAGGCGCGGCGACGGAGCGAACGAGAGGTTGGCCTCGTTGATCGTGCACAACCAGCCGATCCGGTCACCCAAGGCGGCAACGACGCGTGCGGCATAGCGTGCGAACACGGCGGGCGCATTCTGGTTCTCGAACCCGCCCGACGCAGCGAACCAGCGCGGCGAGGTGAAGTGATGCAGCGTCACGACCGGGGTCAGCCCGTGCCGCCGGCAGCAGTCGAGCATCCGCGCGTAATGCGCCATCTCCGCATCGGAGAATTGCCCCTCGGCCGGTTCCACGCGTGCCCACTCGATCGAGAAGCGATAGCTGGAGAATCCGAGCCGCGCGATTAGCGCGATATCGTCCTCAAACCGGTGGTAATGGTCGATCGCGTCGCCCGACTTGTCGACGAACGGCGTCCCGCTCAGTTGCTCGAGCAGCCAGACGTCGCTGTTGACGTTGCCGCCCTCCACCTGATGCGCCGCGGTCGCGACGCCCCACAGGAAGGCGGGCGAGGCGGCGCGCGCGACGGCGGCACCCGGCATCAGGCCGAGGCCCAGCGCCCCCGCGATCACGGCGCGACGATCCGTATCGAGGCTCATCCTTCGTCCTCGAGCCTCGAGAAGCGCGCGCCGTAGAGCGCGACGACCGCGAACGCGATCGCGGGCAGGACGAACGCGGCGGGCGCGCCATAGCGCTCCGCCATCAGCCCCATCGGATAGGGCAGCGCGACGCCGCCGCCGATCGCCATCACCATCGCCGATGCGCCGCGCTTGGCGCCCTTGCCCAGATCGCGCACGCCCAGCGCGAAGATCGTCGGGAACATCGTCGACATGAAGAAGAACACGCCGATCATCGCGATCAGCGAGACGCGGTCGATGCCCGCCGCGACCACCAGCGACAACACGACGTTGGCGACCGCGAAGATCGTCAGCAACCGGCGCGGGGTGACGCGCGCGAGCAGCGCGGTCGAGGCGAAGCGGCCGATCATGTACGTCACCAGCGCGAACGACAGCAGATACGCCGCCCCGCGCGTCGTCAGCCCGCTCCAGGTGCTCAGCGCCACGTTGATGAACAGCGCGCCGATGCCGACCTGCGCACCGATGTAGATCGCCTGCGTCGCGACGCCGAGCACGAAGTGGCGTCGTTGCAGGATACCCCCCTCGCGACCGCCTTCGGTCGCGTGGCTGTCCTCCGAGATCTCGGGCAGGTGCGCGCGCGCGACGAACAGCGCAAAGATTACGATCGCGATGCCGATGCCCGCATAGATCATCCGCACGCTGTCGTGCGCGCCCTGCGCGGAGGCGGCGGCGGGGCCGTCCGCGAAGAATAGCGTCCCGCCGATCAGCGGGCCGATGAAGGTGCCCAGCCCGTTGAACGACTGTGCCAGGTTCAGCCGCCGCGATGCGTCCTCGGGCGGGCCGAGCACCGCGACATAGCTGTCCGCCGCGGTCTCGAGACAGGCGAGGCCCGAGGCGAGGACGAACATCGACAGGACGAAGGGCAGGAACGTGCCCGCGGCGGCGGACGGGATGAACAGGAACGCGCCGATCGCGGTGATCGCAAGCCCCGTCAGGATGCCCACCTTGTAGCCGGCGCGCACAAGCCACAGGCCGGCCGGCAGGCTGACCACCAGATACGCACCGAAATAGGCGATCTGCAGCCAGGTCGACTCCGCGGTGCCGACGTGGAGCGTGTCCTGGAAATGCTTGTTGAGGACGTCGAGCAGGCCGTACGCCAGCCCCCAGATGAAGAACAGGCTGATCGCGAACGACAGCGCGACGCGCAGCGTGCGGCGCGGCACATCCGCCGCGTGGACGGGGACGAGAGGCATCACAAGGTCTCCAGATCGAGGTCGAGGCGATAGAGGCGGTTCGCGTTGCCGCCGAACAGCGCGCGGCGCTGGGACAGGCCGAAATCGGCGACGATCGCGTGATAGGCGGACAGATGCGCATCGACCGTGCCGAACAGTCGGTCGGTCGGCAGATCGCTGGCGAACATCGCGCGATCGGGGCCGAAGAGGTCGATCGCCTCGAGGATGAGCGGCCGGACGAGATCGGGCGTCCAGTCGCGCCGCACAAAGCCCATGCCCGACAGCTTGATCGCGACGTGCGGCAGCGCCGCGAGCGCGCGCAACCCTGCGCGCCACTGCGCGAGGCCGTCGGCGTCGGACACGACGGGCATGCCCATGTGGTTGAGGAAGACCGGCACGTCGCCGTGGCGGGCCAGGACCGGCGCCAGCGCCGCCATCGGCCCCGGATAGCATTGCAGGTCGAACGACAGGCCGTGCGCCGCAAGCCGCGCGAAGCCGCGCTGCCACGCCGGCGACAGCGTCATGTCGTCGGGCGTATAGGTGCGCTGCGGATCGGCATGCCAGTTGACGATCTGGCGGATGCCGCGCACCCGCGGCGATTCCGCCTGCCGTGCCAGCGCTTCGTCTACCGCCGGATCGGCCAGGTCGGCATAGGCGACGATCGCCGTGGGCAGGCCGGTTTCATCGCCCAGCCGCTCGAGCCAGACGGTTTCGTCCCACGCCTGATCGGCGCACGCGCCGGCATCGACATGGACCGCGCCAAGGACCCGCCACGCCGCAGTCTCTGCCTGGTAATCTGCCGGCAGATAGGTCCGCGCGATCGGCGAGACGTCACCATTGGGGCCCGACGCGTCGAACGGCGGCGTCAGCCAGTCGTAGCGCAGGTGATCGAGATCCCAGAAATGGACGTGCGCATCGACGAAGGGAATGTCTGTCATTGGCCTCCCCTGGAGGAACGCCCGGTCTTCCGGGTCGTCCTGGTCCGGTTCCGATCAGAAGGTGGTGCGACCGCCGGACGTGTCGAAGGTCGCAGCGGTCGTGAAGCTGCATTCCTCGCTCGCCATGAAGCACACCATGGCGGCGGATTCGGATACCTCCCCCAGCCGTCCCATCGGGATCTTGGAGCGCATGTAGTCGACCTGGCTTTGCGGCATCTGGTCGAGGATCGGGCTTTCGAACGTCGCCGGCGTGATCGCGTTGGCCAGCACGCCCTTGCCCGCCAGTTCCTTGCCGAGCGACTTGGTGAAGCCGATCACGGCGGCCTTCGATGCGGAATAGGCGCTGGCGTTGGGGTTACCCTCCTTGCCCGCGACCGACGACACGTTGACGATCCGGCCATAGCCCTGCGCCAGCATCGTCGGCACGATCGCGCGGTTGCAATAGAACAGCCCGTTGACGTTGATGTCGATCACGCGCCGCCAGCTGTCGAGCGGAAACTCATGCACCGGCACGGTCGCGCCGGTGATTCCCGCGGAGCAGACGAGCACGTCGACCTGCCCCAGCGCGGCGAGGCTTTCGGCGGCCGCACGCTCGACCGCCGCCTGGTCCGACACGTCGAGCGCGACGGTGTGCGTGGCGCCCACCTCCGCCTTGGCCGCGGCCAGGGTCTGCGCGTTCATGTCCCACAGCGCGACGCGACCGCCCTCGGCGACGATCCGCGCGGCGACCGCCTTGCCCAGCCCCGACGCACCGCCGGTGATGATCGCGGTGCGGCCCTCGAACCGGCCGGACCACACGCTCATGCGAGTGCCGCCAGATCGAACGCGACGACGTCCTGCGACTGGGTGCCCAGCTTGTCGATCGCGAGCGTCATCGTGTCGCCGGCCTTCAGGAAGATCTTGTCCGGCTTCTTGCCTTCGCCGACACCCGGCGGCGTGCCGGTTATCATCAGGTCGCCGGGCATCAGCGTGACATACTCGCTGACATAGGAGATCAGCTCGTCGATCGGGAAGATCATCGTCTTCGTGTTGCCGGTCTGCATCCGCTCGCCGTTCAGGTCGAGCGACATGTCCAGATCCATCGCGTCGCCGACCTCGTCGGGGGTCACCAGCCAGGGGCCGGTCGGGCAGAAGGTGTCGTGACCCTTGCCTTTCGACCATTGCGTGCCCCGCTCCTTCTGGTTGAAGCGCTCCGACACGTCGTTGCACAGGACATAGCCCGCAACGTGATCGAGCGCGTCTTCTTTGGCGACGTGGCGGCACGTCTTGCCGATGACGACACCCAGCTCGACCTCCCAGTCGCCGTGCGTGGAGCCCTTAGGCAGCACGACCGTGTCGTTGGGGCCCGACAGGCTGGAGAGCGCCTTCATGAACATCACCGGCTCGGTCGGGATCGGCAGGTTCGATTCGATCGCATGATCGCGGTAGTTCAACCCGATCGCGACGATCTTGGAAATACCCGTGACGGGCACGCCCAGACGTGGATTGCCCTCCACCAACGGCAGCGTCTCCGCATCGACATCGGCAAGACCGGCGATCGCCTCGACGGTCACATCGGCGATATGCCCCGACAGATCACGGATGCGGCCGTCGGCATCGACCAGCCCGGGCTTCTCGGCGCCCTTGGCGCCATAGCGGCAGAGTTTCATGGGTAAGTCCTCAGTGCGTGTAGGGGCGGTGAAGCGGGATGTCGCGGTTCAGCTCGACGCCGAAGCCGGGCCTGTCGAGCGCGCCGGCCTTCATCCGGCCGTTGACGGGTACCGGCTCGCCGAGCAGCTGCGGCGCGAACATCGGCACCACCTCGGTGGGTCCCGGGTGCATCATCAGGAATTCGGCGAATGGCGAATTGTGGCGCGTGACGACGAAGTGATAGCTGTAGACGCTCGACCCGTGCGGGATGACCAGCTTGCCCTTGGCGTCCGCCAGTGCGGAAATCTTGAGCAGCTCGGTCACGCCGCCGCACCAGCCCACGTCGGGCTGGATGATGTCGCAGCAGTCCATCTCCATGAGCATGCGGAAACCCCAGCGCGTCGCCTCGTGCTCGCCGGTCGTCACCAGCATGCCGCGGGGCACGTTGCGCTTCAGTTCGGCGTAGCCCCAGTAATCGTCGGGGCTGATCGCCTCCTCGATCCATTTCAGGCCATGCTCGTGGCACGCGATCGCCAGCCGGGTGGCGTAATCGACGTCGAGCGCCATCCAGCAATCGTACATCAGCCAGAAATCGGGGCCGCATTTCGCGCGCATGTCCGCGAGCAGTTCGACGTTCTTCCGCAATCCTTCCAGCCCCTCGGCCGGTCCGTGATGCAGCGGCAGCTTGCCGCCGATGAAGCCGAGCTCCTTGGCGACATCCGGGCGCGCGCCCGTGGCGTAGAACTGCAGCTCGTCACGCACCGCGCCGCCCAGCAGATGATAGACCGGCTCCTGCCGCAGCTTGCCGAGCAGATCCCACAGCGCGAGGTCGACGCCCGAAATGGCGTTGATGACCAGCCCCTTGCGCCCGTAATATTGCGTCGAGAAGTACATCTGGTCCCAGATCTTCTCATACTCGGTCGGATCGCGCCCCTCGAGGAAGCGCGCCAGATGCTTCTCGACGATATAGCAGGCAGGCTCGCCGCCGGTGGTCACCGCGAAGCCGATCGTGCCATCCTCCGCCTCGATCTCGACCACCAGCGTGCCCAGCACGTTGATACCGAAGCTCTGCCGCGACTGGCGGTATTCGGGATAGCGGCTCATCGGGGTCGCGATGTGATCGTCGATCCAGTGACCTGCACCCTGATCGTGATAGTCCGCGCCACCGCCACGTACTGTGAACGCACGGACGTGCTTGATCTTTGCGAGCATGAATCCCCTCCTGCGGTTGGCCGCGTCATAACGGAAGGATACATGAGCGTACAATATGTATTTTCCACATACTGAAACATCGTGTAAGCCAGTGGGATGAATAGGGAGAGATCTGAACTCCGGGGCCCGACGGGCCAAGCGACGAATACGGCCGGCAGCCAGACGCTGATGCGCGGCCTGGATGTGATCGAGGCGGTCGCGCAGGGCGCGAGGACGCTGCCCCCGCTGGCCGCGTATCTGGCGCTCAGCCGCAGCACGACGCACCGGCTGGCCTCTTCGCTCGTCGAGCGTGGCTATCTCGCCTTCACCCCGCGTGAGGGGTATCGGCTCGGGCCCAAGCTGATGCAGCTGGGGCATCTCGCGCGCGAACAGGCGGATATCGTTCAGGTCGCGCGCCCGCATTTGGAGGCACTGGCGGAGGCGACCGAGGATACGGTGCATTTCGGCATCCTCGACGGCGACCATGCGCTGTATCTCGACAAGATGCCCGGCAGGCGACGGATCACGATCTCGTCGCGTATCGGCGATCGCCAGCCGCTGACGTCGACCGGGCTGGGCAAGGCGCTGATGATCGACCAGCCGGAGACGTTCTGGACCGCGCGGCTCGACGCCGAGACGCAAGGCGGCGGGCCGCCGGTCGACCGCGCCGGCTGGCTGGCGCGGATGCACGCCTATGCGTCCGCGGGCCGCGCGTTCGACATCGAGGAAAACGAGGACCAGATCCGCTGCGTCGCGGCGCCCGTGCGCAACGTGGGCGGCGCGATCGTCGGTGCGCTCAGTGTGTCGAGCGCGGCGCAATACATGAACGACGCGCGCATGCAGGACCTGTCCGCGACGGTCGTTGCCGCCGCGCACGCCATCAGCCGAGACCTAGGATGGTCGCAAGAGGAGAGTAACGATGCTGCTTGAAGGCAAGACGGTCCTCGTCACGGGCGGCTCGTCCGGGATCGGTGCGGCCGCCGCGGTCGAGGCCGCGCGGCAGGGTGCCGATGTCGCGATCAATTATGTCGGCAACCAGGCGGGTGCCGACGCGGTCGTCGCGCAGATCGAGGCACTCGGCCGCCGCGCGCTCGCGGTGAGGGGCGACGTGGCGAAGCGCGAGACCGCGATCGCCTTCGTCGAGGCCGCGGTCGCCGCGTTCGACCGCGTCGACGTGTTCGTGTCGAATGCGGGCATCTGCCCGTTCCACGCCTTCCTCGACATGCCCGCCGACACGTTCGAGCGCACGATGCAGGTGAATCTGCACGGCGCCTTCTACATGGTGCAGGCTGCCGCGAACCAGATGGTGGCGCAGGGCGACGGCGGCGCGATCGTCGCGGTATCTTCAATCTCCGCACTGGTCGGCGGCGAGTTCCAGACGCACTATACGCCGACCAAGGCAGGCATCCATTCGCTGATGCAGTCCGCCGCGATCGCGCTGGGCCGGCACGGCATCCGCTGCAACTCGGTGCTGCCCGGCACGATCCTGACCGAGATCAACCGCGACGATCTGGCCGACGGCGAGAAGCGCGAGCGGATGGCCGCGCGCGTGCCGCTGGGCCGGCTCGGCGAGCCCGAGGATCTGGCGGGCCCGATCGTCTTCCTCGCCTCCGACATGGCGCGCTACGTCACCGGCGCGGCGCTGCTGGTCGACGGCGGCGCGTTCGTGAACCTGCAATGAGGACGCCGCTTCCCATGCGCCTTGCCGCCCTCGCCCTCCTCGCCTGCGCGCCGCCCCCGGCGATCGCTCAAACCGCACCGTCGTCGCTGCCTGCGCCCGCCGAACTCGCCCGCGCGATACCGCTCGGCACGGGTGAGTTGCCCGCCGGCAATGGCCCCGAGCAGTGGACCGGCAAGCCCGGTGCGATGTCCGTCCGCAACACCGTGTCCGCCAGCCTGCTGCCGGTGCTGCCGGAGGCGGGCAAGGCCAACGGAGCGGCGGTCGTGATCGCGCCGGGAGGGGCGTTCATGACGTTGTCCTGGGATCACGAGGGAATGGAAATCGCGCGAGCGATGGCCGCGCACGGCATCGCGGCGTTCGTCCTGAAATATCGGCTCGACCCCACGCCGCGCGACGGCGCGGGCTATGGCCGCGCGATGAGCGCGCGGATGTCGGGCTGGATCGGCAAGCCCGGCGAGGGGCTGAAGATCGTGACGCCGCCCACGGCGATCGCCGACGGCGTCGCCGCGCTGCGCCTGATCCGCGCGCGGGCGCCCGGCTGGGGGATCGATCCCGCACGCGTGGGCATGATCGGCTTTTCGGCCGGCGCGCGGCTGACGCTGGCCGTTGCGACCATGGCGGCGCCGGCGGATCGCCCGGCGTTCATCGCGCCGATCTACCCGCCGATGGAGCGGCTGTCCGTGCCCGCCGACGCGCCGCCGATGTTCGTCGCGATGGCGACCGACGATCCGCTGTCGGGTCGTGCGGGCTATGGCCTTGTCGAGAGCTGGGTGGTCGCGCGCCGTCCGGTCGAGTTCCACGCCTATCAGCGCAGCGGCCACGGCTTCGGTGCGGGCGTCAAGGGTACGACGACCGAGGGCTGGCTCGACGGACTGCTCCGCTGGATCGCGTTCAACGGCTTCCTGAAGGCCAAGTCGTGAAAGCCGCCTCCGCGCTCGACTATCGCGAACTCGCACGTCGCAAGCTGCCGCATTTCCTGTTCGAATATATCGATGGCGGCTCCTATGCGGAAGTGACGCTGCGCCGGAACATCGCCGATCTCGAGGCGATCGCGCTGCGCCAGCGGATTCTGACCGACGTGTCGGCGCTCGACGTGTCGACCGAGCTGTTCGGGCAGAAGCTGGCGATGCCGGTGGCGCTCGCGCCGATCGGGCTCGCCGGGCTGAACGCCAGGCGTGGCGAGGTGCAGGCCGCGCGCGCGGCCAGCAAGGCGGGCATCCCCTTCTGCCTGTCCACCGTGTCGGCCTGCCCGATCGCGGAGGTCGCCGCAGGCACCGACGCGCCCTTCTGGTTCCAGCTCTACATGATCCGCGATCGCGGCTTCATGCGCGACCTGATGGCGCAGGCGAAGGACGCGGGTTGCTCCGCGCTGATCTTCACCGTCGACATGCCCGTCCCCGGCTCGCGCTACCGTGATTATCGCTCGGGGCTGGCGGGCGCGTCCGGGTTCATGGGTTCGGCGCGGCGTACGGTCCAGGCGTTGCTGCGCCCTGCCTGGGCGTACGACGTCGGCGTACGCGGCCGCCCGCATCAGCTGGGCAACGTGGCGCCGGTGCTGGGCAAGAACACGGGGCTGGAGGATTTCTTCGCCTGGATGCGCAACAATTTCGATCCCACCGTTTCGTGGAAGGATCTGGAGTTCATCCGCGAGAGCTGGACCGGACCGCTCGTCATCAAGGGGATTCTCGACGTGGAGGACGCCAAGGCGGCGGCGACGCTGGGCGCCGACGGGATCGTCGTGTCCAACCATGGCGGGCGTCAGCTCGATGGCGTGCCGTCGAGCGCGGCGGCGCTGCCGGCAATCGCGGAGGCGGTGCGCGACCGGCTGACCATCCTGGCGGACGGCGGCATCCGCTCGGGGCTCGACGTCGTGCGGATGCTGGCGCTGGGTGCGCATGGCGTGATGCTCGGCCGCGCCTGGGTCTATGCATTGGCGGCGTCGGGAGAAAAGGGCGTGACGCACATGCTCCAACTCGTCGAGGCGGAAATGCGCGTGGCGATGGCGCTGACCGCGCGAACGAACATCGCCGCGCTGGATCGCAGCGCGCTGGTCGGCTGATCCGGTGACCTGCTTGCCCCTTGGTATCGCGCGGACGCTCGCATAAAAGCGCCGTATGACCCAGGCAGCACCGACGTTCGTACCCCGCCGAGGCCGCCCGACGGCCAAGCAGGTGGAAGCCATCGAAAAGGCGCTGATCGCCACCGCGCGCCGGCATTTCCTCGAAAACGGTTTCGATGCATCGGCGATGGAGGCGATAGCCACGGAGCTGGGTGTGTCCAAGAGCACGCTGTACGGCCGCTACCCGTCGAAGGAAGCGCTGTTCCACGCGATCGTCGAGGATGCTGTCGCGCGGTGGTCCGCCGATGCGGCGCGCGGCGATGCCGAGCTGACCGACGATATCGAACAGCGGCTGCGCCACCACGTCCGCGTCATCGCGCGTTCGCACGACAATCCCGAAGTGCAGGCGTTCCAGCGGATCATCGTGTCGACCGCCAGGCGTTTCCCAGCGCTCGCCAGATCGATGCACGAGGTGGGATCGCTGTACATCATCGCGATCATCGCGAACGATATCCGCGCCGCCGCGATCCGCGACGGTATTCCCGCGCGCGACCCCGACGAGATCGCAACGCGGATCGTCGCATCGATGACGGGCTGGTATCTTCAGCAGAGCCTGATCCGGCCGATCGGTCTTGCGGAGTTCGAGCGCTATGGCGATCGCACCGTCGATATCATCATGGCGGCGCGCGCCATCTGGTGACGCAACATCAGGCTTGACATAGATACGAGAGCGTACGATATTGCTGAGGCAGCCTCGATGCTGCGTGATGAGAGGATTTATATGCGTAGGTTGATGGCTGTTGCCGCCCTTCTGCTTGCCCCCGCGACGCTGGCGCATGCCCAGACCGCCAAGGCGCCCGCCGCGGCGCCGACGACGGCCGCATCTGCGGGCCGGTATTCGGTCGCGACCACCGAGATCGGCACGCTGCTCGACGATCCGGCCGCCAAGGCCGTGATCGAAAAGCACATCCCCGGCATGACGACCAACGAGCAGGTCGACATGGCGCGCGCCATGACGCTCAAGGATATCCAGCAATATTCGCCCGACCAGCTCACCGACAAGGTACTGGCCGAGACCGATGCCGATCTGGCCAAGCTGCCCGTGAAGCCGGTGGCCGCCGCCCCCGCGAAGTAACTGCAACCAGCGCCCCGTCCGCCATTCGTGGCAGGCGGGGTACTTGCATCTGCGGTCGGAATGGCGCGGATCTTTGCCCGCCGGCATCGGGCCAGCATCGGGATCAGGATATGAAGTCGATATATGATTTCACCGCACGGGACGCGACGGGCACCGAGCGGTCGCTGGCGGATTATCGCGGCAAGGTGATCCTGATCGTCAACACCGCGAGCAAATGCGGCTTCACCCCGCAATATGAAGGGCTGGAGGCGCTGTATCGTGACCTGCAGGATCGCGGGCTGGTCGTGCTGGGATTTCCCTGCAACCAGTTCAACAAGCAGGAACCCGGCAATTCGGACGAGATTGCGACGTTCTGCAGGCTGACCTACGATGTCAGCTTTCCCGTGTTCGCGAAGATCGACGTGAACGGAACGGACGAGGCACCGCTCTATACCTGGCTGAAGGCCCAAGCGCCCGGCGTTCTGGGCACCAAGTCGGTCAAGTGGAACTTCACCAAGTTCCTGGTCGATCGAGACGGATCGGTGCGTAGTCGCTATGCCCCGTCGACCAAGCCCGAGGATCTGCGCGGCGAGATCGAGGCGCTGCTCTGAGCACGGGGGCGCGGCTCACGCCAGCCCGTCCGCCTCGGTCAGGATGTGGCGGATCAGCGCCGCCTGCCCTCTCGTTCCCGTCTTGGCGAAGATCCGCTTCGAATAGTTGCGCGCGGTCTCCAGCGTCAGGCCGAGTGTCCGGGCAGCGTCCGCAAGGCTTTCGCCGCGCGCCAGCAACACCGCGATCCGCGCCTCGCCCTGCGTGAGGCCGAACCGGTCGCGAAGCGCGGTGGCGACGCGATCTCCCAGCACCCTGGCACGCCGGGTCAGGACGACGGTTGCGGGCAACGCGGTCGCGGCCAGCGGGTGATCCGCGGCGCGTACGGACAACGCGACGTCGGCAGGGTCGTCCGCGTGGGGAACGGCAGGACCACTGGTGTCGCCGCCGCGTTCGACGATCCGGCCGCTGCAGTCGAGCGCGGCCCAGCCCACCCCCGCACGGCACAGCGCATCGTCGTTCGCCGCGTCGCGGAACCGCGAACGTTCGATCGCGACGAGCGTTCGCAGCGCAATCTGCAGATGGACTGCCAATGACGAGATCAGCGCGCCATCGGCCGCGGAGAAATCGTCGGCGGCGCGCGTCACGATCAGCCAGCCGTCCAGTTCGCCGACCGGCGGAATCCGCATGAAACGGCCGTATCGTATCCCGATCCGTTCCAGATAGTCGCGGCGGAACCGGCTGTGCACCGCATCCTGCGGGTCGATCAGCTCGAACGCGGAATACACCCGCCCCGGACGCAGCAGGTGATACGGTGTCGGGTCGAGCGCGGCGAGATCGTCGAGCGTCTGCGCCCGCGCCTGAACGTCCTGCCCGGCGAACCACTGGATCTTGCGTTCAATCGGCACGTCGCGCCGCCCGACCACGATCGCGACGTAATCCGCGCGGGTCCGCCGTTGCAGCCGGTGGAGGAACGTGCCCCATCGGGGATCCTCGTGCGGTCCTTCGTGCAGCGCGGGCAGCAGATCGCGCTCGTCGATTCGCGATAGCGTCACGCCCCCTCCCATATGGGAGGTTCGCAGGTGACGGAAGGGCATAGGCACGCAGTCGCTACCACGACGCAAGGAACGAGCATCCGATGGCGCACGACGCGCGAACCCTGACCCATCTCGAACGGCTCGAGGCGGAGGCGATCCACATCCTTCGCGAGGTCGTCGCGGAATGCGACCGCCCCGTGATGCTGTACAGCGTCGGCAAGGACAGCGCCGTCATGCTTCATCTGGCGCGCAAGGCGTTCTACCCCTCCCCTCCGCCCTTCCCGCTGCTTCATGTCGACACGACGTGGAAGTTCAAGGCGATGTACGAGTTGCGCGACCGGATGGCGCGCGAAAGCGGGATGGAATTGCTGGTCTATCGCAACCAGGACGCCATGGATCGCGGCATCAACCCGTTCGATCACGGCGCGCTCCACACCGACATGTGGAAGACGGAAGGGTTGAAGCAGGCGCTCGACCTGTACGGCTTCGACGCGGCGTTCGGCGGCGCGCGGCGCGACGAGGAGAAGAGCCGCGCCAAGGAGCGCGTGTTCAGCTTCCGATCCGCCAATCACCGCTGGGATCCCAGGCATCAGCGCCCCGAGGTTTGGAACCTCTATAACGCGCGCAAGAACAAGGGCGAGAGCATCCGCGTCTTCCCGATCAGCAACTGGACCGAGCTCGATATCTGGCAATATATCCAGCTCAACGACGTGCCGATCGTCCCGCTGTATTTCGCGGCCCCGCGCCCGACGGTCGAGCGCGACGGCATGCTGCTGATGGTCGACGACGCGCGCTTTCCGCTGCGCGCCGGCGAAACGCCCGTCGAGCGCTCGATCCGGTTCCGAACGCTCGGCTGTTATCCGCTGACGGGCGCGGTCGAGAGCGAGGCGACGACGCTCAGCCAGGTCATCCAGGAGACTCTGCTGACGACGACGTCGGAGCGGCAGGGCCGCTCGATCGACAAGGACGCCGGCGGCGCGGGCATGGAAAAGAAGAAGCAGGAGGGGTATTTCTGATGGCGAGCATCGTCGCGCCTGCACAAGACAGCGCCTATCAGGTCGAGAGCCTGATCGCTCAGGACATCGACGCCTATCTCGATGCACATCAGCACAAGACGCTGCTGCGGTTCATCACCTGCGGATCGGTCGACGACGGGAAATCGACGCTGATCGGACGCCTGCTCTATGATTCCAAGATGATCTTCGAGGATCAGCTCGCCGCGCTCGAGGCGGACAGCAAGCGCGTCGGCACGCAGGGACAGGACATCGACTTCGCGTTGCTGGTCGACGGGCTGGCCGCCGAGCGCGAACAGGGCATCACGATCGACGTCGCCTATCGCTTCTTCGGCACCGAGAAGCGCAAGTTCATCGTCGCGGACACCCCCGGCCACGAACAATATACGCGCAACATGGTCACCGGCGCGTCCACCGCGGACCTGGCGGTGATCCTGATCGACGCGCGCAAGGGCGTGCTGACGCAGACGCGGCGGCACACCTATCTGGCGCACCTGATCGGCATCAGACACCTGGTGCTGGCGGTTAACAAGATGGACCTGATCGATTATGATCAGGCGCGCTACGACGCGATCGTCGCCGATTATGCGACGTTCGCGCGGTCGATCGGCATCGAATCCCATACCGCGATGCCGATCTCGGGGTTCAAGGGCGACAACATTGCGTCGCGCAGCGAACATACGCCGTGGTACGATGGCCCGACCCTGATGGAGCATCTCGAAACGGTCGAGCTGGACCAGACGGCGGACCAGTCCAGGCCGTTCCGGATGCCCGTCCAGTGGGTCAACCGCCCCAATCTGGACTTTCGCGGCTTTTCCGGGCTGGTGTCGACGGGCACGGTTAGCGTCGGCGATCCGGTGCGCGTGCTGCCGTCGGGCAAGATCAGCCACGTCGGGCGTATCGTCACGCCGGGCGGTGATCTGGACACGGCGATCACTGGCCAGTCGGTGACGCTGACGCTGGCCGACGAGATCGATTGTTCGCGCGGCGACGTGATCGCGGCCGCGGACAACCCGCCCCAGGCCGCCGACCAGTTCGAGACGACCCTGGTCTGGATGGCCGAGGACGCGATGGTGCCGGGCCGCTCCTATTGGCTCAAGCTGGCGATACAGACCGTGTCCGCGACGGTCCAGGCGCCCAAATATCAGGTCAACGTCAACACGATGGAGCAGCTGGCAGCCAAGACGCTCGAGCTGAACGGCATCGGCGTCGCCACGCTGGCGACCGACCGGCCGATTGTGTTCGAGCCCTATGCGCAGAATCGCGCGCTAGGCGGCTATATCCTGATCGACAAGATCACCAACGCGACGGTCGCGGCGGGGATGCTGCATTTCGCGCTGCGCCGCGCGCAGAACGTCCACTGGCAGGCGACCGATATAGGGCGCGCCCATCATGCCGCGCTGAAGAACCAGCGCCCTGCGACGCTGTGGCTGACGGGGCTGTCGGGCGCGGGCAAGTCGACGATCGCGAACCTCGTCGAGAAGAAGCTGGCGCGGATGAACCGGCACACCTTCCTGCTCGACGGCGACAATGTGCGCCACGGGCTGAACAAGGATCTGGGCTTTACCGAGGCCGACCGGATCGAGAATATCCGCCGCGTCGGCGAGGTCGCCCGGCTGATGACCGATGCGGGGCTGATCGTCATCACCGCCTTCATCTCGCCGTTCCGCGCCGAACGCGAGATCGTCCGCGCGATGATGGCACCCGGCGAGTTCGTCGAGGTGCATATCGACACGCCGCTGGCCGACGCCGAGGCGCGCGACGTGAAGGGGCTCTACGCCAAGGCGCGCGCGGGCGAACTCAAGAACTTCACCGGGATCGACAGCCCGTACGAACCGCCGCTCGATCCCGAGATCCGCATCGACACCACCGTGACGACCGCGGAGCAGGCCGCCGACGCGATCGTCGCAAGGCTGATCCCGTGAACAGTGCCGCCCCACGCGCGCCTGCCGACCCTGCGCTGGACGACGTCGCGCTCGCGCGACACATCGCCGAGACCGCAGGCGAGCTTCTCCTGACGCTCCAGCGCTCCGGGCTGTTTTCCGGCAACGCGCTGGGCAAAGCGGGGGACCGCACCGCCAACGCCTTCATCATGGAAGCGCTTCGTCACACCCGGCCGGACGATGCCATCCTGTCCGAAGAGGAAAGGGACAGCCCCGATCGCCTGCATGCCCGCCGGGTGTGGATCGTCGATCCGCTCGACGGCACGCGCGAATATGGCGAAGGGCGCGTCGACTGGGCCGTCCATGTGGCACTGACGATCGACGGCAGGCCCGTGAACGGCGCGGTGGCGCTGCCCGGCGTGCCGATGACGCTGTGTTCGGGAAGACCGGTGTCGGTGCCCGCGTCGCCGGAGCGGTTGCGCATGCTGGTCAGCCGCACGCG
Source organism: Sphingomonas liriopis (assembly GCF_024211255.1). GTDB lineage: Bacteria > Pseudomonadota > Alphaproteobacteria > Sphingomonadales > Sphingomonadaceae > Sphingomonas > Sphingomonas liriopis. The sequence goes on from NZ_JAMLDY010000017.1 coordinate 84,006, forward strand.
ACCGGCCCGCGAAGCGGTCGCCGTCGCCGAGGCGCTGGACGCGGAACTGGTTCCGATGGGGTCGGCGGGCGCCAAGGCGATGGCGGTGCTGCGCGGCGAGGCGGACATCTATCTGCATACCGGCGGACAATATGAATGGGACAATTGCGCGCCGGCTGCGGTGGCGCTGGCCGCTGGTCTGCACGCCAGCCGGGTCGATGGGTCACCGCTCACCTACAACCAACCTGATACATATCTGCCCGATCTGCTGATCTGTCGCCCTCAGGCGGCGGATCGGGTGCTGACGCTCCTTGCAGAATTGCGGTCGAACCCTGCCGCCGGATCGAAATAGACGCTCGCGTTTCAGACAGGCGACCTGCTGCCCGTTTCCTGGACCGTTTTGACCTGGAAAATTCCCGTTACGATTGGAGAGCCTGGAAGCGCCGCGAGTGATGAAAAGATCGAAATACAGCGAGGCGCAGATCGCGTTCGTGTTGAAGCAGGCCGAAGACGGTGCGACGCTCATCGAGAGTGTGACGATCTAGCCGCACGAACCGGGTGGAGCGGAGGCGGAGGCAGTTGCGCGAGTTTCAGACCTCATGTCATTCGCGGCAAACAAGAACAGCCCCGTCGCGGAGCGATGGGGGCTGTTCTGTAATGTTGGTTGCGGGGACAGGATTTGAACCTGTGACCTTCAGGTTATGAGCCTGACGAGCTACCGGGCTGCTCCACCCCGCGATGAGGTCCATCAAAGTGGTACTTTGATGGATGAGGGTACCCGGGA